>NZ_OGTP01000003.1 GCF_900258035.1 Caballeronia novacaledonica
AATCGATGATGGTTTCGTGCTGACTTGCCAGTGTCATCCGGTGAGCGAGCGGGTGGTGGTGAGTTTCGACGAGCGCTAGATCACAGCCGGCCGTCACTCGATTCGCGTAAACTAGGACCGCTCACCCGAGCGGTCCTTTCGTCTTTCCGGCATCCCGACACCGATGAACATGATTCACGTCACGAATGGCGATTGCGCGGCCCAATCGCTCACGGACGCGCTGCGGCGCGCGGAACGCGACGAGCGCGTCATCGTGCTGCGCGACGATCTCGCCGTCGGTCCGATCAGGGACATCGACGAATCGCCGCTCGTGCGCGCCACGTTCTGGCGTCAGGTCATGAACAGCGCCGTCGACTTCGAAGGCGAACTCGAAGAACAGCAAGCATTGTTCGGCCGCCTCGCGCGCGGCGACGATCAAATCGTCGTATGGCACGGCCAGAGCGCCAGCGATCAGCTCACCCTGCGACGCGTCGCCTATCACCTGCGCAATGCGCCGCAGCGTCTGAACGAAGCAAAGCTCACGCACGACGATCTGACGATTGCCGCCGACGAAAGCGATCCCGAACGCGTCGGCCGCGCCGACCGTGCGACGGCCGTCGGCATGTTTTCGCCGAAGCAACTGCTCGCGAAGCTGCCGACCGCCGCGCCGATTTCCGTGCTGCGTATCAGCCGGCTCGCGCTCGAATGGCAGGAAGCGAAATACGCGAACGCGGAAACGCGCCGCCTGCGCGACAACATGCTCGTTTCGGGAACGTGGATCGACATCGACGAAGCCTTGCTCGACCTCGCCGGTCCCGAATGGAAACCGGCGCGCGAGATCGCCGGCGCGGCGATGGCGCAGCGCTTCGATTTCATGCTTTCCGATGCGGTCGCATTCTGGCGCTGCCGCGAACTCGTCACATCGGGACGGCTTAAAATCCGCGGCACGCCGTCCGAAATCAGTCAGGCCGAACTGCGCCGCTGAATCCATAGCTAAAAGAACGCACTTTCGAACACATGGCCCGTACCAAAGCGCCCGATCACGAGACGCAACGCGAACAGATCCTCGAACTCGCCGCCGCGAAATTCGCCCAGACGAGCTATCCCAGCACCTCGATGGCCGATCTCGCCGCCGCGAGCGGCACGTCGAAGGCCCGCCTCTATCACTATTACGTGAGCAAGGAAGCGATCCTCTTCGACCTGCTCGACCGATACACCAAGCGGCTGATGCTGATCATCGCGGAAGTGGAAGGCGCCAGCCAGCGGCGCGGGTTAGGCGAGCGCGAGGCTTTCGCCGATCTCGTGCGCGCGTTTCTCGCAGAATACGAGACGTCGCACAGCCGGCACGTCGCGCTGCTGAACGACGTGAAGTATCTGGAAGAGGCGCAGCGCGAAATCGTCCTCGATCGTCAGCGCGACATCGTGGCGGCGTTCGCGCGCCAGCTCGCGCGCGCTTACCCGAAACGCGCGACCAAGGACAACCAGACCGCGCTCACCATGATGGTGTTCGGCATGATCAACTGGACGTTCACGTGGCTCAAGCCGGGCGGCAAGCTGGGATACGGCGAGTTCGCGGAACAGGTCGTCGATATGATCGAAAACGGCCTCAATGGCGACTAGACCGATGCTGCAGCACAACAAACCGACCGGTCGGTGAAACGTTGTGTTTCGGCATCATCTGTAAATACATGATTTTGCTGAAAATTCGCCATTTTCAGTAGATATTTAGAACGCTCTACCTACGGCTTTTTAAGGGTTTTCCCGTACTCGTTTCTCCGCAATCGGCTAAAATTCGTTTTGCTTTGCAGCACGCTGCATCACGAATGAAGGAGAAACGACCATGGAACTGACCATCAACCGCACTGCCGAGCCGATCGTCGCGCACGATCAGCCGCTCAAAGACGCGCGTATGCCGGTTCTCGTTCGCGAGCTGTCGTCGGCGGATCGCGAACGTCTCCTCACGCACTTTCTCGCACTCGACGAAGACGACCGGCTTCTGCGCTTCGGGCAGATCGTGCCGGATCACGTCATCGAGAACTATGTGCGCAACATCAACTTTTCGAACGACAAGGTGTTCGGCGTGTTCGGCGGCGCTCTGGAATTGATCGGCGTCGGCCATCTGGCCTATCTGCCCGCCGAGGGCGACAAGCGAACCGCCGAGTTCGGCGTGTCGGTGCTCGAAAGCGCGCGTGGCCGCGGCATCGGCTCGAAACTGTTCGAGCGCGCGGCCATGCGCAGCCGCAACACGCACGTTTCGGTGCTCTATATGCACTGTTTGTCGCGCAACTCGACGATGATGCACATCGCGAAAAAGTCGGGCATGAAGATCGAATACGCCTATGGCGAAGCGGATGCCTATCTCTCGCTCGCGCCTGCCGACCAGACCAGCATCGTGGCCGAAATGCTTCAGGAGCAGGCCGCCGTGTTCGACTACGCGATCAAGCGTCAGGCGCATCGCGCGTCGCAAGTTTTTCAGGCGTTCATTCCGGCAGCGGACGCCGCGTAATCTTCATCAGGAACAGCGCGGGGATTGCGCTGCGAGCGAGACCAACAAGGGCGGCATTGACCGCCCTTCGTCGTTTTAGCGCAGCGGCAAAACCGTCGTTTCCTTGATGCGCTCGAGCGAAAAGCTCGAGCGCACATCGATCACGGACGGATGGTGCAGCAATTCGTCCTGCACGAAGCGCGAGAAGTCATCCATATCGCGGACCTGAACGCGCAATAGAAAGTCCATCTCACCGGTCATCGCGTCGCAGGCGACGACTTCCGGCCATGAACGCACCGCTTCGCGAAACAGATCGCCGTGCGTCGGCGCTTTCGGCGTGCCCGCCGCGGCCTGCGTGCCGCCGCGCTTTTCCAGACGCACATTGATGTAGGCGAGCAGGCCGAGCCCGAGCTTCTTCGCGTCGAGCAAGGCGACATAACCGCGAATCACGCCGATCTCTTCCAGCCGCCGAATCCGCCGCAGACACGGACTCGGCGACAGATTGACGCGATCCGCGATTTCCTGATTCGAAAGCCGCCCATTCTCCTGAAGGATGGCGAGGATTCGCCGGTCGATCGTGTCCAGTTCGGGTTCAGCCATTTCGTAGCTCCCTGCCGATGGAAATTGGCAGCATCGTGCGCAATCTTATGAATCGCCGATTTGTTTCGCAAGTTTTTGCCAGCGTTGCCTGACTAAACTGTCTCCACATCGCGCCGCATCCAAATCTGGAGACATGCATGACTGCAACGACCTGGGAAAATCCCGTCGGCACCGACGGCTTCGAATTCATCGAATACACCGCGCCGGACCCCGTCGCGCTCGGCAAGCTGTTCGAGCAAATGGGCTTCACCGCGATCGCGAAACATCGTCATAAGGACGTGACGCTGTATCGCCAGGGCGAAATCAACTTCATCGTCAACGCCGAGCCGGATTCCTTCGCGCAACGCTTCGCGCGTCTGCACGGTCCGTCGATCTGCGCGATCGCCTTCCGCGTCGCCGATGCCGCCAAGGCGTACAAGCGCGCGCTCGATCTCGGCGCGTGGGGCTTCGACAACAAGACCGGCCCGATGGAACTGAACATTCCGGCGATCAAGGGCATCGGCGATTCGCTGATTTACTTCGTCGATCGCTGGCGCGGCAAGAACGGCGCGCAGCCGGGCAGCATCGGCGATATCAGCATCTACGACGTCGATTTCGAGCCGATTGCCGGCGCCGAGCAGAATCCGGTCGGCCACGGACTCACCTATATCGATCATCTGACGCACAACGTGCACCGCGGCCGCATGGTCGAGTGGGCGGAGTTCTACGAGCGGCTCTTCAACTTCCGCGAAGCGCGGTATTTCGATATCGAAGGCAAGGTCACGGCGGTCAAGTCGAAGGCGATGACGTCACCGTGCGGCAAGATCCGCATTCCGATCAACGAGGAAGGCTCCGAGAACGCGGGCCAGATTCAGGAATATCTGGACGCGTATCACGGTGAAGGCATTCAGCACATCGCGCTCGGCGCGGGCGATATCTACAGCACCGTCGACGGTCTGCGCGGCGCGAACATCGCGCTGCTCGACACCATCGACACGTATTACGAACTGGTGGATCGCCGCGTGCCGGGCCACTGCGAAACGGTCGCGGAGCTGAAAAAGCGCAAGATTCTGATCGACGGAACCAAGGACGAAATCCTGCTGCAGATTTTCACGGAGAATCAGATCGGGCCGATCTTCTTCGAGATCATTCAGCGCAAGGGCAATCAGGGCTTCGGCGAAGGCAACTTCAAGGCGCTGTTCGAATCGATCGAACTGGACCAGATGCGTCGCGGCGTTCTGAAGGACACCACGGCGAACTGACAAAAACGGCAGGCGTAAAAAAGGGACATGCATGGCATGTCCCTTTTGCATTTCAGCGGCCGATGCACCCCGCACCGACCGCGATGAGCGGGTCAGCCCGCCGTCTCGTCGTCGCTGCTTTCCGATTCGCGGCGCTTTTGAGCGCCCGCCTGAACCGACTGAACGCGCACCTGCGCGACCTGTGCAACCGACGACGCCCCGTACGGCGAGCCATTATTCGCACGCGCGCCGCCCACCGGCGCGCTGATGGCGAAAAAGGCCGCCGAAACCATCAAGAAATTCTGGATGTGGCGTTGTTTCATCGTTATCTCCTTCTAACTACACGTGTACGACCTGCTTCCGAAATTCAAACGTGCACAAAAAACCGGCACGGGATTTCCGGAAGCGACATTTTAGACAGAGATGAGCGGCAGGGTTCCGCGAATCGGTCGGATTTACACGCTGTAACACAACTCTCTCCGCGACGGTCAAATCGTCAAGGAATTGACGCAAAGCATCGGTAAGCGAGGAATTTTTAACGGGGTTTGTCCCACTGTCTCGAAAACCCTTAGAACGGCACACTGGAATCCCGGCTCGACCGTTCACAAGACGCGACGGCCCGAAACATGCTTTGGTGATCCCAAACCTCGGGTGGAGGAAGGCAAATAATGAACGCCCCGCTAGACGCAGAACAAAGAGCTTCGCTAGAAGCCGCGTTGAAGTCCGTCACGCTAGACGACAAATACACGCTCGAACGCGGCCGCGCGTACATGAGCGGCATCCAGGCCCTGGTGCGCCTGCCGATGCTGCAACAGGAGCGCGACAAGGCCGCCGGCCTCAACACCGCCGGATTCATCTCCGGCTATCGCGGTTCTCCCCTCGGTGGTCTCGACCAGTCGCTCTGGAAGGCGAAGAAGCATCTCGCCGGGCATCAGGTCGTGTTTCAGCCGGGCGTGAACGAAGACCTCGCCGCCACCGCCGTGTGGGGCTCGCAGCAAGTGAACCTGTACCCGAGCGCCAAATACGACGGCGTGTTCTCGATGTGGTACGGCAAAGGCCCGGGCGTCGACCGTTCGGGCGATGTCTTCAAGCACGGCAACTCCGCCGGATCGGCGAAGCACGGCGGCGTTCTAGTGCTCGCCGGCGACGATCACGCCGCGAAATCATCGACGCTCGCGCATCAGTCCGAGCACGTTTTCAAGGCGTGCGGCTTGCCGGTGCTGTTTCCGTCGAACGTGCAGGAATATCTCGATTTCGGCCTGCACGGCTGGGCGATGTCGCGCTATTCCGGCCTGTGGGTCGCGATGAAATGCGTGACGGATGTGGTCGAGTCGTCGGCTTCGGTGGATATCGATCCGCATCGCACGAAGATCGTGCTCCCGACCGATTTCGCGATGCCCGACGGCGGCCTGAACATCCGCTGGCCGGATCCGCCGCTCGTGCAGGAAGCGCGTCTGCTCGACTACAAGTGGTACGCCGCGCTCGCCTACGTGCGCGCGAACAAGCTGGACCGCGTGGAAATCGATTCGCCGCATGCGCGCTTCGGCATCATGACCGGCGGCAAAGCGTATCTCGACGTGCGTCAGGCGCTGACCGATCTCGGTCTCGACGACGCGACGTGCTCGCAAATCGGCATCCGCCTGTACAAGGTCGGCTGCGTCTGGCCGCTCGAAGCGCAAGGCGCGCACGAATTCGCGCGCGGGCTGGAAGAGATTCTGGTCGTCGAGGAAAAGCGGCAGATTCTCGAATACGCGATCAAGGAAGAACTGTACAACTGGCCGGATGCGCAACGTCCGCGCGTTTACGGCAAGTTCGACGAAAAAGACGGCGCCGGCGGCGAATGGTCCGTGCCGATGGGCAACTGGCTTCTGCCCGCGCACTACGAACTCTCGCCCGCGATCATCGCGAAGGCTATCGCCACGCGGCTCGAAAAGTTCGACCTGCCCGCTGACGTGCGCGCCCGCATCGCGACGCGCATCGCCGTGATCGAGGCGAAGGAGCGGTCGCTCGCGCGGCCGCGTGTCGAAGCGGAGCGCAAGCCGTGGTTCTGCTCGGGCTGTCCGCACAATACGTCGACGAACGTGCCGGAAGGATCGCGCGCGATGGCGGGCATCGGCTGTCACTACATGACGGTCTGGATGGACCGCAACACGAGCACGTTCAGCCAGATGGGCGGCGAAGGCGTGGCGTGGGTCGGCCAGTCGCCGTTCTCGAACGACAAGCACGTCTTCGCGAACCTCGGCGACGGCACGTATTTCCACTCGGGCCTGCTCGCGATCCGCGCGGCGATCGCGGCGAAGGTGAACATCACCTACAAGATTCTCTATAACGATGCCGTCGCGATGACCGGCGGACAGCCCGTCGATGGCGTGCTGACCGTGCCGCAGATCACGCATCAGCTCGCGGCGGAAGGCGCGGCGAAGATCGTCATCGTCACGGATCAGCCGGAAAAGTACACGCCGAGCGTCGGGCTTGCGCCGGGCATCGACGTGCATCATCGCGACGAACTGGACGATATCCAGCGTCAGTTGCGCGAGATTCCGGGCACGTCGATCCTGATCTACGACCAGACCTGCGCGACGGAAAAGCGTCGTCGTCGCAAGCGCGGCGCGTTTCCCGATCCGGCGAAGCGCGTGGTCATCAACGAAGCGGTGTGCGAAGGTTGCGGCGATTGCTCGGTGAAGTCCAACTGTTTGTCGGTGGAGCCGCTCGAAACCGAATACGGCACGAAGCGGCAGATCAACCAGTCGACGTGCAACAAGGACTACTCCTGCCTGAACGGCTTCTGCCCGAGCTTCGTGACGGTCGAAGGCGGTCAGTTGAAGAAGCCGAAGGCGACGAGCGTCGCGGCCGATGCCATGCCCGCCGTGCCCACGCCCGAGCTTCCGGAGATCGCGCGGCCGTATGGCGTGCTGGTCACGGGCGTCGGCGGAACGGGCGTCGTGACGATTGGCGCGCTGCTCGGCATGGCGGCGCATCTGGAGCAAAAAGGCGTCACCGTGCTCGATGTCACCGGGCTCGCGCAGAAGGGCGGCGCCGTGATGAGCCATGTGCAGATCGCCAACCGTCCGGCCGACATCCACGCGACGCGTATCGCGATGGGCGAAGCGGATCTCGTCATCGGTTGCGATGCGATCGTCACCGCGAGCAACGAATGCGGCTCGCGGATGCAGCCGGATCACACGAAGGTCGTCGTGAACAGCGCGCAGACGCCGACTGCCGAGTTCATCAAGAATCCGAACTGGAGTTTCCCGGGCGCGAGCGCGGAGGCGGATATTCGCGCGGCGGCGGGCGAGCACGTTTCGCTCGTCGATGCGAACCGCTTCGCCGTGGCGCTGATGGGCGATGCGATCTATACGAATCCGTTCGTGCTCGGCTTCGCGTGGCAGAAGGGTTGGGTGCCGCTGCGGCATGAATCGCTGGTGCGGGCGATCGAGCTGAATGCGGTGCAGGTCGAAAAGAATCTCGCGGCGTTCGAATGGGGCCGGCGCGCGGCGCACGATCCTTCCGCTTTGACGCGTCTCGCGCCCGGGACGCAGGATGCGGCGCCGAGCAAGGTCATCGCGCTTCACACGCCGAAGTCACTCGACGCGCTGATCGACAAGCGGCTCGACTATCTCGCGCGTTATCAGAACGCGGCTTATGCGGCGCGTTATGGGCGGCTGGTGGCGTCGGTTCGTGCGGCGGAGGCCGAGCTTGGAGGCGGCGACTATTCGCTGACCGAAGCCGTCGCGAAGAATCTGCACAAGTTGATGGCTTATAAGGACGAGTACGAAGTCGCGCGCCTGTATGCCGATCCGGTGTTCATCGAGAAGATTCGCGCGAGTTTCGAAGGCGACTGGAAGATCAAGATGCATCTCGCGCCGCCGTCTTTGTCGAAGAAGGATGCGCACGGACATCTGGTCAAGAAGCAGTACGGCCCGTGGATGATGTCGGCGATGCGCGTGCTCGCTCGATTGAAGTTTCTGCGCGGAACGGCGCTGGATCCGTTTGGACGCACGGAAGAGCGAAAGATGGAACGCGCGCTGATCGGCGAGTACGAGGCGCTGGTGAAGGAGTTGATCGGCGGGCTCACGGCGCAGAAGCTGCCGCTCGCTGTCGAACTCGCGACGCTTCCCGACTCGATGCGCGGATATGGCCACGTCAAGGAAAACAACGTGAAGGCGGCGAAGGTGAAGTGGGAAAAGTTGCTGGCGCGTTGGCGGAGTAATGAAGGCGGGGAAAAGCGGCACGTGGCTTGACCGTTCGCCGTTGAAGAAAAAAGAGCGATTCGCGGAAGCGGATCGCTCTTTTGCTTTGCGTCTAGCAGGATTTGGGGTAACGCTTCTACCGAGCGCTCGGCCTCAAGCGGATGACAAATTCCGCCGGCGCAACGCCTCCGACGTCCAATGGCATTGGATCCGAACGCTGGACTGCCCTCAACGCAGCTTCGTCCCAAGCATCATCGCCGCTTTTGCGAGTGATAGTTACCGAGAGCAGCATGCCACTGGGTGCGCAGCGTACGGCCACTTCCGTCTCCAAACCCTCAGTTGGCCCCTTCCAAGCGATGTTTGGAGCGACGCGTCGCTGCACCTTGAGCGGGTAACTTTGGGCCGACACATCGGACCACCTTTCCGCCGAAGCGTTGGTCCGATCGACCGTCATCGAACTCCGCGTCGCCTGATACGTCTGTTCTTTCGTTGAATCGTCGGCGAAAACGGAAGGCGGGCTGACGAGCACATATGCGGCAATCGTCGAAAGCGCGCCGATGCGAGCATATCGCTTAGATAAGCTAAACTTTTTTACGAAGTTCATCTTGTTGCGTTGTTGTGAGATGAGCCTGGGCGGCGACCCAGCGTCCTCAAGCGGAGCGACATTGTAGGGAAAGGGTTTGATCTTTGTCGGCAAACTTTGATTCTTCAGCGTTCGTTTGCCGCCGTCGATAAAAAACGGCGATCCAGTCACCCGGATCGCCGTTCCTCTTCCCAATGAACGCGACTACGCGTTACCTCGCTACCCGCGCGTTCGCGCTCGCCACCGCCGTCATGTTGATGATCCGCCGCACGGTCGCGGCCGGCGTCAGGATATGCACAGGCTTCGCCGCACCCAACAGGAACGGCCCGACCGTCACGCCCTCGCCGCTCACCATCTTGAGCAGGTTGTACGTGATGTTCGCCGCTTCCACGTTCGGCATGATCAGCAGATTCGCTTCGCCATGCAACGTCGTTCCCGGAAACGCGGCCTTGCGCACGGTTTCGGAAAGCGCAGCATCGCCGTGCATCTCACCGTCGATTTCGAGCTCCGGCGCACGCTCCGCGATCAGCTTGCGCGCTTCCGCCATCCGCTTGCTCGACGCGGTCTGCACGCTGCCGAAATTCGAATTCGACACCAGCGCGACCTTCGGCTGAATCCCGAAACGCTCGATCTCGCGCGCCGCCAGAATCGTCATGTCGGCGAGTTGTTCGGGCGTCGGCGTTTCGTTGACGTACGTGTCGCTGATGAAGAGATTGCGCCCTTGCAGCATCAGCAGATTCATCGCCGCGAAGTTCTCCGCGCCTTCCGCCTTGCCGAGCACTTGCTCGATGAACTTCAGGTGATCCTGATACGTGTCGATGAGACCGCAGATCATCCCGTCCGCATCGCCGGTGTGAACGAGGATCGCGCCGATCAGCGTGTTGAACTTGCGCAGCGCGGCCTTCGCGCTTTCGGGCGTCACGCCCTGGCGCGCGGCGATCGCGTGATACGCCTGCCAGCTCTTCTGATAACGCGGATCGTCTTCCGGATTCACGATCTCGAAATCGACGCCCGGCTTCAGCTTCGAGCCCATCTTCTGCAGACGCATTTCGACGACCGCCGGACGACCGATGATGATCGGCTTCGCGATCTTCTCCAGCAGCACGAACTGCGCGGCGCGCAGCACGCGCTCGTCCTCGCCTTCCGCGAACGCGATGCGCGCCGGGGCCGCCTTCGCCGCCGCGAACACCGGACGCATCACCATGCCCGTGCGATACACCGTCGCGCCGAGCGTCTCGCGATACGCGTCCATGTCCTTGATCGGACGCGTCGCGACGCCCGAATCCATCGCGGCTTGCGCCACCGCCGGCGCAATCTTGATGATGAGGCGCGGATCGAAAGGCTTCGGAATCAGATATTCGGGACCGAATTCCAGCGAATGGCCTTCGTAGGCCTTCGCGACTTCATCGCCCTGATCGGTTTCTTCGGCGAGTTCGGCGATCGCGCGCACGCACGCGAGCTTCATTTCCTCGGTGATGGTCGTCGCGCCCACATCGAGCGCGCCGCGGAAGATGAACGGGAAGCACAGCACGTTGTTGACCTGATTCGGATAATCCGAACGGCCCGTCGCCACGATGCAGTCCGGACGCACGCGCTTCGCCTCTTCCGGACGAATTTCCGGCTCGGGATTCGCCAGCGCGAGAATCAGCGGCTTGTCGGCCATCGTCTCGACCATTTCCGCCTTCAGCACGCCCGCGCTCGAGCAGCCGAGGAAGACGTCGCAGCCGTGCATCGCATCGGCGAGCGTGCGCGCGTCGGTCGTCGCCTGATAGCGTTCCTTCGATGCGTCCAGATTGCCGCGGCCTTCGTAGATCACGCCCTTCGAATCGATCACGAGCGTGTTCGACTTCTTCAAACCCAGGTGGACGAGCAGGTCCAGACACGCGATTGCCGCCGCGCCCGCGCCGGAGCACACGAGCTTCACTTCGTCCAGCTTCTTGCCGACCACTTTCAGGCCGTTCAGAATCGCCGCCGACGCGATGATCGCCGTACCGTGTTGATCGTCATGGAAAACGGGAATCTTCATGCGCTCGCGCAGCTTCTTCTCGATGTAGAAGCATTCCGGCGCCTTGATGTCTTCGAGGTTGATGCCGCCGAGCGTGGGCTCGAGCATCGCGATCGCATCGACGAGCTTGTCCGGATCGGTTTCCGCCAGCTCGATATCGAACACGTCGATGCCCGCGAACTTCTTGAAGAGACAGCCCTTGCCTTCCATCACCGGCTTGGCCGCGAGCGGGCCGATGTTGCCGAGACCGAGCACCGCCGTGCCGTTCGTCACGACGCCGACGAGATTCGCACGCGACGTGTACTTCTGCGCGTCGAGCGGTTCATCGTAGATCGCCATGCACGCCGCCGCGACGCCGGGCGAGTACGCGAGCGAAAGGTCGAGCTGATTGGAAAGCGGCTTGGTCGGAGTAACCGAAATCTTGCCGGGGCGGGGATTCTGGTGATACGCGAGGGCACTTTGCTTCAGTTGTTCGTCCATGATTTGACCTGAGACGTTTGGGAATTATTTGAACAGGGTTCACACGACCGTCGACCGTGCTGCAATGAATGCGGGAATGTGAATCGATGGACCAAGTTTCATGGGCTCGGCGCGCCGGATAGACGCGGCGTGCCGCTCGCCGGGATCGAACGAGCGGACGGAGCCTTTGGTTTTTTTTGGGATGTCCAGTGTACACCGCACGCCTGAAATGACGCGATGCAACGTTTCAGCGCAATGCCGTCCGATGAGGCCGCGCTCAGTCGAGCGCCGCCCCGCGTTTTTCCGGAATCAGAAAGAGCGTCGCGACGACGTCGAGCAGATAGATCGACGCGAGGAACGCCAGCGCCACCGCGAACGAATAGCGCGCCGTCAGCGCGCCGACCACGACCGGCCCGAGTCCGCCGACCGCCCGCCCGATGTTGAACAGCACGTTTTGAGCGGTCGCGCGGGCTTCGGTCGGATAGATTTCGGAGATCAGCGCGCCGTAGCCGCCGAGCATGCCGTTCACGAACACGCCCATCGCCGCGCCGCCGATCAGTAGCGCCGCCGGGCTCGTCAGATTCGAATAGACGAACACCATGACGACCGCGCCGATCTGATAGACGAGAAACGCCGGTTTGCGTCCGAAGCGGTCCGCCGCCAGACCGAACAACCCGATGCCGAACGCCATGCCGAGCACGGTGGCCGCGGTCCAGAGGCCGGATTTCGTCAGCGAGTAGCCGAATGTCTTCGACAGATAGCTCGGCAGCCAGATCATCAATCCGTAGTAGCCGAAGTTCTGCACCGAGCACAGAACGATGACGCCGAGGCTCGCGCGCGCGGTACGGGCGTCGTCGAAAAGACGGCTGAGCGGCAGCTTGCGGACGGCGGCGGCTTTGGCGGCCGCGCGGCGTTCGGTGAAGAGCGCGGGCTCGTCCACGTGTCGCCGCACGAAGAACGACGCGACCGCCGGCAGCAGCCCGACCGCGAACATGCCGCGCCAGCCGATCACGGGCAGGAGCATCGGCGTGATGAGCGCGGCGGCGAGCACGCCCAATTGCCAGCCGATCCCCACATACGACGACACGCGCGCCCGCAGCCGCGCGGGCCACGCCTCGGCGACGAGCGCCATGCCGATGCCGAACTCGCCGCCCAGCCCGATCCCCGCGATGGTGCGATAGATCAGCAAGTCGCCGTAGCCCTGCGCGAGCGCGCACAAGCCGGTGAAGACGGCGAATACGAGAATCGTCCAGGTCAGCATGCGCACGCGCCCGAAGTAGTCGGACAGCATGCCGAACACGACGCCGCCCGCGACCGCGCCGGCGAGCGTCCACGTGACGAGCGCCCCGGATTGCGCGGGCGTGAGATGCAGGTCGGCGGCGATCGCGGGCAGCATGAAGCCGAGGATCAGCAGATCGAAGCCGTCCATTGCGTAGCCGAGCACGGACGCGACGAGCGCCTGCATCGCGTGGCGGGAAAGCGGTTCGGACGAAGCGGAAGAGGAAGCGGGCGTCATCGGAGCGTTCGGCGAAAAGTGCCGCGAGTGTACGCGCGAGCGCGCGAATCGTTCAATCGATCGAAAAAAGCCTGCTCGCCCGCATCCTTCCGCTCGGGTAAAATGGCCGGCTACGCGCGCAGTGAATGCGAAAACGTCGTCCAAAACGGCCCGTTTTGCTTCGATTCATGCGCCAAAGGCCCTCGCGGCCGCCTCCCCGCTTTTGCAAGCGCCACACAAGTCCAAGGATTCGCCCATGACAGGCTTCGATCGCCAGACGATCTCCGACACCACCGCCAAGATGCTGCTCGAAGTGCAGGCGGTGCATTTCAACGCGGAAAAACCGTACATCTTCACGTCCGGCTGGGCGAGCCCGGTGTATATCGACTGCCGCAAGCTGATCTCGTATCCGCGCGTCCGTCGCGGCCTGATGGAAATGGCCGAAGCGACCATTCTGCGCGACGTCGGCTACGAGCAGATCGACGCCGTCGCGGGCGGCGAGACCGCGGGCATCCCGTTCGCCGCGTGGATCGCCGACCGCCTGATGGTGCCGATGCAATATGTCCGCAAGAAGCCGAAGGGTTTCGGCCGCAACGCGCAGATCGAAGGTCTGCTGACCGAAGGCCAGCGCGTGCTGCTGGTCGAAGACTTGACCACGGACAGCCGCAGCAAGATCAACTTCATCAACGCGCTGCGAACCGCGGGCGCGAAGGTGAGCGACTGCTTCGTGCTCTTCCACTACAACATCTTCAAGGAAAGCGTGTCGGTGCTGAAAGACATCGACGTGGATCTGCATGCGCTCGCCACCTGGTGGGACGTGCTGCGCGTGGCGAAAGAGCAAGGCTATTTCGAATCGAAGACGCTCGATGAAGTCGAGAAATTTCTCCACGCGCCGGCGGAATGGTCGGCTGCGCATGGCGGTGTGACCGCTGCCCCGCAATAAGTATTAACGTTCGCGAATCAATTGATGAAAAAAAGCCGTTGACTGAAATCAACGGCTTTTTTATTTGGCAAACGAAATCGCTTAAAGCGAATTCGGATTCGGTAGTGAATCGTCGAGCGAGCCGTCGCCGGAATAGGCCGAGAGATTCATTAATCCGTTGCTTTGCGCATACTGAAACAATTCGGAGTCGCGCTCGATGCCGAGTTTTCGCATTGCGGTGTTCTTTTGCGTGCTGATGGTTTTGATACTGCGACGCAATTGTCCCGCGATTTCCGTGATCGTCATGCCCGAAACGAAAAGGCGCACCACTTCGAGTTCGCGCTTGGACAGGATCACGCTGCGCTGCTGCCCGCTCGAACCGAGCCCCATGCTGTCGAGCGCCGCCTTCACGGACGGGCCCAGATACTCCTGCCCGCGCATGACGTGCTGGATCGCCCAGCCGATGTGGTTCATGTCGTCGGCCTTGTTGATGATCGACATCACGCCCACTTCGCGCAATCGTTTGAGCAAGGCCGGATTTTCGAGCATGGTCAGCACGACGAGTTTCACCCGCGGGAACTGCCGGCCGATATAACCGAGCAAGGGCATGCCGTCGCCGTACGAACCGCCGGGCATGGCGAGATCGGTGACGAGGACGTCGCACGGCTCCTTCTGCAGGAACTGGATGAGTTCGGTCGACTGGCGCGCCTGACCGATGACGTCCACCTCCGGAAACTTGTTGAGCGCCTGCGTCGCGCCAAACAGAATGACCGGATGGTCGTCTGCAATGATGACTTTTATTCGCTGGCTCATTTAACTTCTCCTGTATTGCGATCGTTTAGTTGCCGCGCGAATCTGCGTCGAATTACTCATTTCTACGTTCAATAGAGTCAGAAGTCACCGCCGTCAAGGCGCTGCGCGCTACGTCCAAACCGGTTGGCGCAAAGCGTGCCATCGGTAAGTCCCAAGGATTTAAGACTTTTTATGCTTTGTTGCAATGTTAAACTGCAAGCTGGTACGAAGCGCATCACTGAGACAAAAAACATCGTTGCAGCCAGCGAAACGCTGCTATAACGCGCGACGATACTGACAGGAGTTCAGCCCATGCGCCTCACCGGCCGACGCGTGAGTTCGACTGGCCATGTCGCATCAGCACTCTTCCTCGCTTTCGCGGCCGTTTTCGGGAAGCCGCACGAGGCCTCGGCCGACCCCGCGTTCACCGTATCCAGTACGGATCTCGCGCCGGGCAAGACCATCGGGCGCGATCTGCTCTTCGATCAATCCGAATGCAAAGGCGGCAACCGCTCGCCGCAGATTTCCTGGCACGGCGCACCCGCGAACACGCGCAGCTTCGCCGTGACGATCTTCGATCCCGACGCGCCCGGGCGCGGCTGGTGGCACTGGGCGGTCGCCGGCATCCCGACGGGCACGGATCGTCTGCCGAACAACGCGAGCGCATCGGGCGCGCTGCGCAAGCTGGGCGCCGTCGAGGCACGCAACGACTGGGACACGGACGGATACGCCGGCCCGTGCCCGCCGCCCGGCAAGCCGCATCGCTACATCGTGACCGTCTACGCGCTCGACAGCGCCGATCTGCGCCTGCGCCAGGGCACGCCCGCGCTCATGTTCGAGCACGAAATCCGCACGATGACGATCGCCAGCGCACAGCTCACGTTCACATACGGCCGTTAACCTGAAGTCAGCGGCCGTGCGCTCGCTCCGCTCGGTGAAAAATTGTCTTTGCTAGACTGGCCCGGCCCGTCCGCAAGACACGCGGCGCGACGCAGGGAACGACTCGGGAAAACCATGCCGAACATCATCATCGTTTATCACAGCGGCTACGGCCACACGAGGAAAGTCGCGGAAGCCGTGCTCGGCGGCGCAACCGACGCCGGCGCGAACGTGAAACTGATCGCCGTCGGTGATCTCGACGACGCCGCCTGGGCCGAACTGGACGCCGCCGACGCCATCGTTTTCGGCGCGCCGACCTACATGGGCGGGCCGTCCGCCGACTTCAAGAAGTTCGCCGACGCGAGTTCGAAGCCCTGGTTCGCGCAGAAATGGAAGGACAAGATCGCGGCCGGATTCACCAATTCGGCGCACATGAACGGCGACAAATTCCTGACCATCTCCTATTTCGTCACGCTGGCGATGCAGCACGGCATGGTCTGGATCGGCACGGGCATGATGCCGTCGAACACGAAGGCGGCGACGCGCAACGATTTGAACTTCGTCGGCGGCTTTACCGGTCTGCTGACGCAGTCGCCCGCGGACGCCTCGCCGGACGAAGCGCCGCCGCCCGGCGATCTCGAAACGGCGAAGGCTTTCGGCGCGCGCGTCGCCGAGGTGACGGCGCGCTGGATCGGCGGTCGGGCGTGCGTCGAAGACGGCGGACATCAACCCGCCTCGGAATCGCACTAGAATATTGGTTTTGCGGCGAGCGCCCGCACGAACCAGCGAGATCGAGATGACCACGAAAGTATTTGTCGACGGACAGGAAGGCACCACCGGCCTGAAAATTTTCGAATATCTGTCGCAGCGCCGTGACATCGAAGTGCTGCGTATCGAGGAAGCGAAGCGCAAGGACATCGAGGAGCGCCGCCGGCTCATCAACGCGTCGGACGTGACGTTCCTGTGCCTGCCGGATGTCGCGTCGCGCGAATCCGTTTCGCTCGTCGACAAAGACAACGCGCGCACCGTGATGATCGACGCGAGCACGGCTTTCCGCACGCAGGACGACTGGGCGTACGGCCTGCCCGAACTCACGCGCGCGCAGCGCGAGCGTCTGCGCACGTCGAAGCGCATCGCGGTGCCGGGCTGCCACGCGTCGGCGTTCGTGCTGTCGGTGCAGCCGCTCGTCGCGGGCGGTCTCGTTCCCGCCGATTTCGACGCGCACGCCTATTCCATCACCGGCTACAGCGGCGGCGGCAAGAAAATGATCGCGGAGTTCGAAGCGGGCGGCAACGAGCGGCTCATGAGTCCGCGTCCGTACGCGCTGAGCCTCACGCACAAGCATCTGCCGGAAATGTCGGTGCGCACGGGTCTCGCGCGCGCGCCGGTCTTTACGCCGATCGTCGGCCCGTTCCTGAAGGGCCTCGCGGTGACGACGTATTTCTCGCCGGACCAGCTTTCGCGCCCGGCGAAGCCGCAAGACGTGCGCGACATGCTCGCCGAGTACTACAACAACGAGCCGTTCGTGCGCGTGATGTCATTCGATGCCGAAAGCAACCTCGACGCCGGCTTCTTCGACGTGCAAGCCTGCAACGACACGAACCGCGTCGATATCTTCGTGTTCGGCAACGACGAGCGCTTCGTGACGGTCGCGCGTCTGGACAATCTCGGGAAGGGCGCATCGGGCGCGGCGATCCAGTGCATGAATCTGGCGATCGGCGCGGATGAGGAGACGGGTCTCGCCCGCTGATTACGTTTCGCAGAAATACTGAAGGCCGATTCGCTTCACTGCGAGTCGGCCTTTTTTTGCGTCTCTCGATGCAACGCAGCATCGAATGCTATGGACGAAAAAAAGCCCGCCAAGCTGGCGGGCTGAATCCATATCAGTGGAGACATGGAGGAGACAGGAGCAATGGTAACAAGTATATTGGTGCATCGCAACATTGCGTGTTGCGACGAACCGACACATCCGATCGATGCGAGTTACGGCTGCATCATCGACAGAATGAACTGGAGTTGATCCGCCGAAATCGGCTTGACGAGATGGACGTCGAAACCGGCGTCGAGCGTCATTTCCCGATGCTGCGGCTGTCCCCAACCCGTCAGCGCGACGAGCATCATCGCGTGGCCGTTCGGCGTTTCACGCAGCGCGCGCGCCGCAGCGAGGCCATCGACGAGCGGCATGCCGAGATCGAGAATCACGACTTCCGGATCGAACTGCGCGGCCACTTCGACGGCTTGCGCGCCGTTCGCCGCGAGCGCGACTTCGTGGCCCATGCCGGTCAGCAGGTTCGCAAGGCCGGATAGCGCGTCGTCGTCGTCATCGGCTATCAGGATGCGCTTGCTCACGATGGCCTCACCGGGAACCGTAGATTTCGAGTTTCAACTTGTTCGATCCCGCCTGCGCCGCCGCGATCTCCGTGCGCGCGCCGCGAGCGCCCAGATAAAAATGCTGGCGCGCGGGCGAATTCTGATCGTGCGTCGCGTCGGGCAGGCACGATGCGATGTCCGCCGCGACACCCTGCAACGCGTCGGCGCTGGAGCCGCCGTGCGGCGTCCACGTGCATCGATAGTTCGTCTGCGATGCCGCGCACTTCGCGTCGTCGCCGTAAGGCAGCGCGACGGCGCGTCCATCGATCGCGGAAAGCGATGAAAAATTCGGCGCGGCAGCGACGATGCGCTTGAGCGCGTCGCACGGGCTCGGGGTGTCGTCGGCGCGCGCGGAAGTCGTCGCCAGTACGCCGAAACAAAGCGGCAAAAGCGCGGCGCACGCGGCGCGTCGGCCAATCGGATGCATGAGGCGCCTCCTTTTTTGCTGTTCTTTTTGGTTCGCCGTGAACCGGGACGAGCGCGACTATGCGCCGGCCGGCCGCGCCTGTCTGTTCGACAGCGAATGAATCACATCAAGCGCCACGCAAATCATGCGCCCGTTCGTGCAGACGTTTGGCGCGTCAGTGGCGCACGAGCGCCATCATCGCGCCGAAGCCGACGAACACGCCGCCCGTCAAGCGATTGAACGCCCGCGCGACGTTCGCGCTTTTCAGCTTGTCGCCGATGCGCGCGCCGAGACCCGCGTACACGGCGTACCAGCTCACTTCGATCACGGCGAACGTCGACACGAGCACCGCGAATTGCGGCAGGACCGGCCGGCTCGCGTCGATGAACTGCGGCAGCAGCGCCGCCGCGAAGAGGATCGCTTTCGGATTGCTGCTCGCGACCAGAAAACCATTGCGAAAAAGCGTGAAGCGCCGGGCGGAATGCGCGGCGCCGGTGTTATCGCGGATATCGGCGGCGTTCGCCTTCGCGCGCCAACTCTTCACGCCGAGCCAGACGAGATACGCCGCGCCGATCAGACGCAGCGTGTCGAAGAGGCGCGGCCAGGCTTCGAGAAACACGCCCAACCCCGCCGCCGATACCGACAACATGAGGATGAGCGCCGAGAGACAGCCGGCCATGGTGGCCGTCGAGCGCTTGAGACCATGACGCGCGCCGTGCGTCATGACGAGCAGCATGTTGGGACCGGGAATCGCGGAAACGACGAAAACGGTGGCGACGAACAGCCACCAGAGATGCAGGCTCATTGCGGCGTGGCGGAGAAGAGTACGGGATTCGCATTATGCCGTCTGCCCGCGCCGGTTCAGGCAGAACGCCGCCTTCGCCACACCGCGCGCGTGGAATCAGCGCCCGGCGCGCCGCGCCGCCACCTGACCGAGCACGGCGAAGTCCTTGTCGCCGTCGCCGTGCGCGAGTGCATCGACGAGGTTGTCGCGCACGACGCTCGCCACGGGCAGCGGCACGTTCACGGCATCGCCCGCGGCGATCGCGAGACGCACGTCTTTCAGACCGAGCTTCGCCTTGAAGAGCGCGGGCTCGTAGCGGCGCTCCGCGATCATCTTTCCGTAGCCCTGATAAACCGGGCCGGGAAACAGCGAATTCGTGATGACGTCGAGCAGCGTCTGCGATTCGATGCCGTGGCCGCTCACGAGCGCCGCCGCTTCGCCGAAGCTTTCGATCGCCGAGGCCAGCATGAAATTCGCCGCGAGCTTGAGCACGTTCGCGTGCTGCGGTTCGCTGCCGACACGCCAGGTTTTCTGACCGATAGCATCGAGCACGGGCTGCACGCGGTCGATCGCCTCGCTCGCGCCCGCGGCGAGAATGTTGAGCTTGCCCGCCGCCGCGACATCCGGCCGCCCGAGCACCGGCGCGGCGACGTACGCGACTCCGTGCTGCGCGTGCAGTTCGGCCAGTTCGACGGCCAGCGCCGCCGAAATCGTCGCCATGTTGACGTGCACGAGGCCCTTCGGCGCGCGCTTGAGCAAACCGCCGTCGACGAGCACCGAGCGCAGTGCGTTGTCGTCGGCGAGCATGGAGAACGCGGCATCGCCGGCGAACGCCTGCTCGGGTGTATCGACCACCGATGCGCCCTGATCCGCGAGCGCCCGCGTCTTGTCGCGCGAGCGGTTCCAGACCCGCACCGTGTGTCCCGACTTGAGCGCGTTGCTCGCCATCGCGCCGCCCATTTCGCCCAGTCCGATGAATCCGATGTCCATGCTCGCGCGCTCCTTTGGATTGTTCGCCCGCCGCGCGCGGGAAGCCGCGCGGCCCGAGCGCCAGTAGAGCATATCGACGCAAAGCGCGCAGAGGCGCGCAATGCGATACTGGCCGAATGGTCAAGGCGCGCTTTCACTTCCATCGCGAACTGAACGATTTCCTCGCTCGATCCTTGCGTGGGCATGCGTTCGTGTGGGCGTGCGCGAAGTCTTCGTCGACGAAGCACATGATCGAAGCGCTCGGCGTTCCGCACACGGAAGTCGATCTGATCGTCAGGAACGGCCACCCGGTCGGCTTCGACGCGCAGATCGAGGCGGACGACTTCATCGAGGTCTATCCCGCGCATCGCGCGCCCGAAGGAATGACGAACGGCGCGCCGCCGCTCCGGCCGCCGCTGCGCGCTTCGGATCTGCGCTTCATCGCCGACGCGCACTTGGGCGGGCTCGCGCAACTGCTGCGGCTCGCGGGCTTCGACACCAACTACGACAACAACTTCCCCGACGATGAAATTGAGCAGCTCGCGCACGACGAATCGCGCATCGTGCTCACGCGCGATCGCGAGTTGCTCAAACGCCGCACCGTGTTGCGCGGCTGCTATGTGCGCGCGCTGCAACCCGACGAACAGTTCCGCGAAGTCTCCGAGCGGCTCGACCTCGCGGAGCACGTGCGGGCGTTTCGTCTCTGCCTGATGTGCAACGCGCCGTTGCGTCCGGCCGTGCCCGGTGAAATCGATGGCCGCGTGCCCGACGGCGTGCGCGAACGGCACACGCGTTTCGTCACCTGCGACGTGTGCCGCCGCGTGTTCTGGGAAGGCTCGCACTGGCGGCGCATGCGCGCGCGGATCGACGCGCTGGCGGAAGCGGGCCGTTAGCGCGGCCTTTCGTCCACGTACAATACGAGCCCTCTCGTTAAATCGTCGCCCCGGAGCATCACGTGAACAAATTTCAACTGGAACAAACCAAGGCTTTCAAGCTGGCCAACGACCTGAAGCAAGGCGGCCGCGCGCGCGCGGGCGCTGCGGATGCGCCAAAGACCGATCGCCGCGAGCAGCGCAAGCTCGATCAGGCGAAGGGCCTCGTGCCGTTCGCGTGCAAGCTCGACGAAAAGCTCGTCAAGCAACTGAAGGACCGCGCAGAAGCGCATGAAGGCGGGATGACGGAAGTGCTGGCGGAATTGCTGGTGAAGGCGGGTCTGGAGCGGTAAGGCTCCACGTTCCTCACACGCTTCCTTCCTTTTCGATCACCAGAATGCGCGCCTCGCCGACGGGTTCGGCGAAATGCTCATCGCCGGCTTGAGCGTGAAAAATGTCGCCCACGCGCAGCGTCAACACGCGCTCGCCTTCGGCGCCGCGCACATGCATCCGCACTTCGCCCTGCATCACCGCGAACACTTCCTCGCCGTCGTTGACGTGCCATTTGTACGGCTTGTCCGTCCAGTGCAAACGGCACGACGTGCCGTTCATCACGCAGATATCGAGCGCGCCCCAGGCGCGTTCAGCCGTGAATTTGCCACTTTCGATTACTTTCATTCGAATGCCGCCTAGCGTGTGAAATCGCGCGCTTCATCGACGTCCGCGTGACGCGTCGCCGGAATGCACGCCACCGCGATCAACGAAAGCGCGAGCCCGCCCATCACATAGAAAGTGGGCGCGAGTTGCGAATCCGTGACGCCAATGAGCCACGTCACGATCAACTGCCCGAAGCCGCCGAAGATCATGACCGCGATGTTGTATGCGATGGAAAGCCCCGTCGAGCGCACGTGCGCGGGAAACAACTCGGCGATGAGCGCGCCGAAAGGCCCATAGTAGCCCGAGAGCGCGATCGACAGCACCGCCTGCACGATCACGAGCCGCATCACGCTCGGCTGCGCCGCGAGCCACGCGAAGAGCGGATAGATCACGACGAACGTGATCGCGAGCGACCACAGCGCAAGCCCCTTGCGCCCGATGCGATCCGACCACGCGCCCGCGACCGGCGAAAGCACCGTCAACAGCAGATTGCCGACGATCAGCGCCGTGAACGACTGCCCGAACGGCAGCTTCAGTTGCTTGACGGCAAACGTCGGCAGATAGGCGATCAACACATACACGCTCACCGTCAGCGCGATCACCGAGCCGAGCCCGCACAGCACTTCGCGGCCATGCGTGCCGAACACTTCGCCGAGCGTGGCGCGGCGCGCGGTCCGCTTCGCGTGCAGGAACGCTTCGGTATCGGCCATGTTGCGGCGGATGTACAAACCGATCGGCCCGATCACGAGTCCGAAGATGAACGGCACGCGCCATCCCCACGAATCGAGCGCCTCGGGCGAAAGCCCGCGCGAAATCGCCGCGCCGACGAGCGCGCCGAGCAGCAGCGAAAGAGCCTGGCTCGCCATCTGGAAACTGCCGTAGAAGCCGCGCTTCGAGAACGGCGCCGCTTCGATCAGCAGCGCCGTCGAGCTGCCGAACTCGCCGCCCGCGGAAAATCCCTGCAACAGGCGCGCGAACACGATGACGAGCGGCGCGCCGATGCCGATGGCCGAATACGGCGGCGCTATCGCGAGTAGCAAGATGCCGAGCGTCATGAGTCCGATGACGAGCGTCAGCGCCGCTTTGCGCCCCGCGCGATCGGCATAGAGACCGAGGACGACGCCGCCGACCGGCCGCATCACGAACGCGACGCCGAAGGTGGCGGTGGTCAGGAGAATCGACGAGTAATCGCTTTCGCTCGGAAAGAACAAACGGGCGATGACGACCGTCATGAAGCCGAACACGGTGAAGTCGTACCACTCCAGCGCGTTGCCGATGACCGCAGCCGTCACGGCGCGCGCGTTCAATGGTATTCCTGGCATGCGATCCCCTGGGTCAATGGGTGTCGTGCTGAGGCGGCGGCCACTGGTCTGTTTGTCCGCGCTTTGTTCTAAAAATGCGTACGCGCGGCTCTTTTTGCCTTGGCGAGTGTAAAGACGGTTTTTCTCCCGATCAAGCTAATCGCGCACGAAGAAAAGCGCGCCGGGCCTCACGGCCGGGCGCGCTTTTCGTGTGATGTGCTTCGCGCTTATGCCTTCTTCACATACGCGCTGCACCAGCCTTTCGATGCGACCTGCTTGTTGCTGAACATCGGGCACGGCGCGTAGGCGTCCGTCGGTTTGCCCTGATAGAACTGGCAGTTGCCGCAGTCCTGCCCGGCGGCGTACTTCGCGTTCTTGGCCTTGTCGACCTTGCTCGCGTCTTCCTTGTAGCCGAGCGCTTGCGCGGTGGGATCGTTTTCGGCGACTTTCGGCGCATCGGCGGCGAAGGCTGCCCGGGAGCCGAGCGCGAACGTCGAGGCGACGCCCGCGCTGGTAATGAGAAACGCGCGACGTGATGTCTTCATGGTGACTCGCTCCATGTTGTATTGGGGGATGGCGCCGTTCTTGGCGACGGCGAAATCCGAGCATAACAACCTGGAAGCGGCTCGACGACGTCAAATCTTAGAGATAAGGGACGGCGGAAAGTCGCATGTCAGCTAGCGCGCCATGTCGGCCACGCGCTCGGCGATCGCAAGCGATGCCGTCAGTCCCGGCGACTCGATGCCGAACAGATTCACGAGCCCCGGCACGCCATGCGCCGACTTGCCCTGAATCACGAAATCGGCGGCGGCCTGACCCGGACCCGACAGCTTCGGCCGGATGCCCGCGTAGGCGGGCTGCAATGCGTCGTCGGGCAGACTGGGCCAGTACGCGCGAATCGCGGCGTAGAAGGAATCGGCGCGGCGCGGGTCGACGTCATAGTTGAGCGCCGGCACCCATTCGACGTCCGGGCCGAACTTCGCCTGCCCGCCGAGATCGATCGTCAGATGCACGCCGAGGCCCGCTTCGTTGGGCATCGGATAAATCAGCCGCTCGAACGGCGCGCGTCCGCTCACGCTGAAGTAATTGCCCTTGGCGAAATAGAGCGGCGGCACGTGACGGTCGTCGAGGCCGCGAATGCCGCGCGCGATCGCGTTCGCGTGCAGTCCGGCGCTATTGATCAGATACGACGCCCGGAAACGCGCCGGCGACTCGCCGCCCGTCTCGACGATGAAGCAGCCCTCGCGCGCATCGATCGACACGACCGGCGTATGAAACACGATGTTCGCGCCGTGATTCTCCGCGTGACCCTGTAGCGCGAGCATGAACTGATGACTGTCGACGATGCCCGTCAGCGGCGACCACACCGCCTCGACGCATTGCAGTTGCGGCTCCATCTCCGCCGCCTGCGCGCCGCTGATGCGCTCCAGCCCCTTGACGCGGTTCTCGACGCCCTTCTGTTGCAGCGCCGCCAGTTGCGGCACCTGATTGCGCGCGGTGGCGACGAGCAACTTGCCGCATTGCCGATGCGGCACGCCGTGCTCGCGACAGAACTCGTAGAGCATGTCGCGCCCGCGCACGCACAGTTCGGCTTTCAGTGATCCGCGCGGATAGTAGATGCCGGCGTGAATCACCTCGCTGTTGCGCGAACTCGTGCCGATGCCGATGCCCTCGCCCGATTCCAGCACGATGACTTCGCGTCCGCGCATCGCCAGGGCGCGAGCGATCGCCAGTCCGACGGCGCCCGCTCCGATCACTACGCACTCGATCCGATCCATGTCTTTTTCCGCCGCAGATTTGTCTCAACTATTTTACGTTCGGGACTATTGCGGGATACACAACAAACACACGTCGATTGCATCGTTTTCCGGTGCAATTCGGAAAAAGGCAAGAATCTGGCCGCCAGATGTCAAAAATGACAGGTTTTGGCGGCGTTTTTGGCAATTTCGCCATTGAGGACTTTTCAGAAACCGATGGCTTTCTTGCGCGATTGACGGTCGAGCTGGATGTCGCGCGCCTCGACGTGATGCCTTTGGTCGATGCGCGCGTTGCCGAACGCGTTGAGCATCGCGCGCCGCATGCCGCGCGGCGACGCCTGCGTGAGCGCGTCGAGCGGCGCGTCGCCGAGCGTTTCCGGGAAGCGCGCGCCCCACGTGTGGGCATTGCGGATTTCGGCGTAAATCGACTGCGCGATGCGTCGCGCGCCATCGCGATCCGGCGCTGCGATCTCGTAGACGTTCAGGCGGTTCAGGAGCGGCTCGGGAATCGCGCGCGCGTCGTTGGCCGTGGCGATCCACACGACATTGCCCGCGTTGATCGGCACTTCCGCGAATTCGTCGATGAAAGTCTGCGCCGTGTCGTGTTCGAGCAGCGCGTAGAGCGAGCCGAGCGGATCGTATTGCGCGTCGCCGGTGGCTTTGTCGATTTCATCGACGGTGATCACCGGGTTCGCGTAACTGCCGTTGACGAGCGCGTCGAAGACCTTGCCGGGCTTCGCGTTGCGCCATTGCGACGACGCGCCCGACAGGATCCAGCCCGCCGTGAGCGAGCTCATTGCCACGTAATGACACGACGTGCCGAGCAGCCGCGCGAGTTGCTTCGCGAAATGCGTCTTGCCGATGCCCGGCTCGCCGAGCAGCAGCATCGGCATGAGTTCGAGGCGGTCGTCGGTTTCGAGGCACAGCGCGATCTGCTTGCGGATATCGGCGAGCGGCTCTTCGAAATTCGGCAGATCGGCGGCGAGATCGTCGACGGACGGCATGCGGTTCGGCTTCACGCAAAAGCGCAGATTGCCCACCTTGAGCATTTTTTCGTAGGTGGCGCGCAAGGCGTCGCTCGCGCCTTCGGACAGGTCGTTGAGCGCGGTTTCCACGTCGTCGAGACTGTAGACCTTGCTGAACGATGCCACCGCCAGTTCCTGTTTGACCACGGCCGTCGTCATGTCACACCCCGTCATTTTTATGGTCGACGAGTTCAGTGTATCGACGCCAAAACCGCGTGCAAGCGAGCAGTCGCACACGTGTGCTGCTAATTGGGACGCCCGTTTCCACCGATAAAGCCGTGATCGGCGCGCGCTAGTATCATCGTCGGGATCGAATGCGGGGCGGGTTCGAAATCTGCTGTTTGCACAATCGTGTATTTCAGCGGGCGGCTGAACCCGACCCGCGTCGCCATGTCACAAGGAAGTCGCCAGGATCGCCGATCCGGCGGCCGCTCGTTCAAGCGCGCCGCCATCCGAACAGTCCGCGCGCAGGAGTCGCTTTCAATGCATAAATCGATACGCACCGCCTTTCTGAATACCGCGCTCGTGACGGGCGCATGTCTCGCCGCATTCGGCGCCCACGCACAATCCACGGCCACGCAGCCGGTGAGTTGGGAATTGCAGGTCGTGCGCGACGGGCAACAGATCGACTCGTTTTCCGGCACGACGAACGTCGGGCAGGCGCGCACGGATACGCATCACAACAAGGTGCAAAATCGCGTCGGCTGCGCGGATCAGCCCGCCGGCGATATCGATCTGCAACGCACGATCACCGTCTCGCCGACGCACGCGAGCGCCGACGACATCACGCTCGCCATCGACGCGCAGGAAACCTTGCAGGAAGACAGCTCCCGCGTGACGTCGTCCGGCTGCAAGCTGCCGCCGGTGCCGCGTCAGGTGAGCGGGTCGCATCCGGGCCTCTTGCTCAAGCCGGGCGAATGGGGGCAATGGCAGATCATCGACAGCAACCCGTCGCTCGCCTATCGGGTGCGCGCGAGCCTGGGTTCATCGACGGCGGCGCAATGACAATCGCGGTGACATAGACTCCGACAACGCATGCGAAACCCAGAACATCTTCCGCCAGGCCCGTCCGCTCATTCGGCCACGCCGGATTTCACGGCGGTGAGCTGGAATCTGCACAAGGGACGTTCGCCCCTCGGCTTGCGCGCGTGGACCGCGATGCAGCGGTGGGTTCAAACCACCAACGCCGACGTCTATTTCCTTCAGGAAGCGATGGCGCGGCGCATGCCGCAGCCGATGCTCGCAAGCGGCTTCGGCAAGCCGCTCAATGCGCCGCTCGACGATGTCTGGCATTGCCAGGCGACCGAAATCGCCACCACGCTCGAATTGCAGATCGCGCTCGGGCCGAATGTGTTCAAACCGTCGTGGCGGCATGGCAATGCCATTCTGTCGCCGCATCCGCTCGATCTTTCCGGGCGCTGGGACATCTCCGCGCATCGTTTCGAAAAACGCGGCTTGCTGGTCGCGCGCGCGACGTTCGCCGGCCAGTCCATCACGCTGCTGTGCGCGCATCTCGCGCTGACGCGTCAGGCGCGGCTGCGTCAGATGAACTGGATCGCGCACTGGATCGCGAAGGAAGCGCCGGAAGGTCCGCTCATGCTCGCCGGCGATTTCAACGACTGGCGCAACGACTCCGTGCCCCTTTTCGGTGAACTCGGCATGCACGAAGTCGCGACGATGCTCGGCGAATCGGGCCGCACGTTCCCGGCGTTTTCGCCCGCGCTCGCGCTCGACAAGATGTTCGTGCGCGGGCTGAAGCCCGTCGAATGGCTCGTGCCGACGCAGGACACGGCGTGGCTTTCGGACCACCTGCCGTACATGGCGCGGCTGCGTGTGGAATGACGGCGCTTACGCTCGCGGTCCGGCGAGCAGCGCTTCCAGATCGGTGATGATGACGGGCTTCGTCAGATGATGATCGAAGCCCGCGTCGATGGCGGTCTGCCGATCGGCGTCGCTGCCCCAGCCGGTCAATGCAAGCAGCAACGCGCTTCGCGTCACGTCGCGCTTTCTCATTTCGCGCGCGACGTCGAAGCCGTTCATGCCCGGCAAGCCGATATCGAGCACGACCACATCGGGTTTGAAATCGTCGATCGATGCGAGCGCGCGCGGGCCGTCATGCTCGGTGCGCACTTCATGGCCGAGCGCTTCGAGCAGCATCGACATGGCAAGCGCCGCATCGACGCTGTCGTCGACGAGCAGTATGCGGCGGCCTCGCGCCGCGCCGCCGCTTGCTTCGGCGGTGATGTCCATGCAAAACCCCGTGGTCGTCGTCGCGCGAAACGGATGTTCCGACCCTCGCACGACTTTATTGAGATGATTCGGGAAATGTAGCACAGCGCGTTCGCAGCCAAGAAAATGAACCCGCAATCACGGCGCGCGACGGCTCTGCTATCGTGAATGTTTCATCCGCCGCCGTTTTGCACCGCCGCCATGTTCGATCTTTTCGACGACATCCCCAAGCCCGATATCGTGTGGCATCCCGACTGGATCGATGCCGACGAAGCGTCCGATCTGATGGGCGCGCTGATCGCGGAAGTCGGCTGGCAACAGGACACGATGACGACGCCCGGCGGCCGCGTGCCGCTGCCGCGCCTGACCGCGTGGCAAGGCGAGGCGGACGCGGTCTATGTCTATTCGGGCATCCGCAACGTGCCGCAGCCGTGGACGCCCGCGGTCGCCAGTCTGCGCGAGCGCGCCGAAGCCGCGTGCGGCGCGCGCTTCAACAGCGTGCTGCTGAACCGGTATCGCGGCGGGCTCGACAGCATGGGCTGGCACGCCGACAAGGAACGCGAACTCGGCCCGGAGCCGGTGATCGCATCGGTGAGTCTGGGCGCGACGCGCAGCTTCGAATTCCGTCACGCGCGCACGCACGCCACGCACTCGCTCGCGCTCACGCACGGCAGCCTGCTCGTGATGCGCGGACGCACGCAGCAGGAATGGGTGCATCGCGTGCCGAAGGAGCCTTCCGCGCGCGGCGAACGCATCAATCTCACGTTTCGTTGGGTCGACGCGTCGAAGCGCAAGTGAACCCTGCTACGGACGTTTGGCGACGAAATCGATCTCGACGAGCGCATCGCGCGCAAGCCCCGTCACGCCGACGCACGTGCGCGCCGGCAGCGGCTTCGGCAGAAAGTACGAGCGATACACCGCGTTCATCGCGTCGTAATCGCGCTTGAATTCGGTGAGGAAGATCCGCACGCTGACCACGTTGTCGAGCGTCAGTCCGACGCCGTTCAGCACGAGCTTCAGGTTGTCCATGACGCGCCGCGTCTGCGCCGCGACGCCTTCGGGCAGCGGCGCGGCGTCGTCGTCCGGATCGGTCGGCATCTGGCCGGTGAGGAACACCCAGCCGTCCGCTTCCGCCGCGTGCGAAAAAGGGCCGACGGGCGTCGGCGCGGCGGGGACCATCGTGAATTTCGGCAACTGGCTCACTTCCTCTCCTCGTTTTGCTTTCGTATCGTCCGGAACCTGCACGTTAGCGCGCCAGAATTGCACGCGTGTTTCGGCCCGTGCGAAGATGGTGCGCCTTACGTTCACCTTCTCACACCCGATGCTTCCCTACCCGCTTCTCGCCGACGCCGTGCTGCGCATGCTGACCGCGATGCTGATCGGCTGCGTCATCGGCATCGATCGTGATCTGCACGGCAAGCCGACCGGCATGAAGACGCTCGCGCTCGTGTCGCTCGGCGCGTGCATCGCGACAATGTGCGCGCAAGGTTTCTCGATGTCCCTCTCCGACGACACGGGCGTTTCGCGCGCCGTGCAGGGCATCGTGACGGGCGTCGGCTTTCTGGGCGCGGGCGTGATCCTGCAGAATCCGCGCGAGAATCGCGTGCGCGGGCTGACCACGGCGGCGTCGATCTGGGTGACGGCGGCCGTCGGCATCGTCTGCGGGCTGGGCCTGTGGAGCGTCGCGTTCATCGCGATGATTCTGATGATCGGGCTGCTGACGATCGGACGTGTCGTCGAAAAACGGCTTCTGCGCCGCTGGATGGACAAGCCGGAAGACGAGCGCCAGAAGTACGCCGACGTCGAAGAAGTCTAGGCGAGCGCGTCCGCGACGGGCGCCTTCACGCGATTTCGGCCCGCGACCTTCGCCGCATAGAGCAGGCCGTCGGCGCGCGCCATCAGCGACGCGAGCGGCTCGCGCCGGTCCCACGCCGCGATGCCCGCACTGAAGGTGTAATGCAGCACGCCGCCGGGCACTGCGCACGGCGTCGTTTCGACCGTCTTGCGCAGACGCTCGACGAGCGCGGTCACATCTTCGATACGCTCCGCCGTGCAGAAAAGGCAAAACTCCTCGCCGCCGATGCGCCCGAACGCGTCGTCATCGCGGATGCGCGCGCGCACGATGGACGCGAAATGACGCAGCACTTCGTCGCCGGCCGCGTGACCGTAGCGGTCGTTGACGCTCTTGAAGTGATCGACATCCACAACCGCGACGTACTCGCGTTTCTGTCCGGCGCGCGCGAGACGTTCGGCGGCCGTCGCCAGAAACGCTTTTCTCGACAGCGCGCCGGTGAGATCGTCGAAGCGCGCGAGCCGTTCGAGCCGCTGCGCGAGCCGGTCGTGCGCCATCATCACGAGACCGATGCACAGCGACGGCAGCACGAGAATGCCGAGCGCGAGAAACGTGATCTGCATCGCGCCGGGTTGCAGCAGCGCGGCCTGCGCGGGCGGCTTCACGGCGTAGATCGCGCCGCGCACCGTATGCCCGAGCGCGCCGAGCGCGGCCGCGCCGACGACGAACAGATAGTTGTAGCGCGGCCGCTCTTTCGGGCGCTCCAGCAGCACGCGGCCGGCGATCGCAAGACAACAGGCGGCATGAAACGCCGACACGATCACCACGCGCACATGCACGGCAGGCACGACATACGTGAAGTAGACGATGCCCGCCATCACGCCGAGCCACATGACCCAGCCGGTCCAGCGCTGCGCGGGGCGCGTGCGCACATCAAAGAAATCGTTGCAGCCTTCGTAGATGAGCAGGATGGTCGCGGCGAGCAACTGGTTCGCCGCGACGACGCCGAGCCACGCGGGCGCGACGTTCTGCGCGGCGAAGAGCACGAGCGAAACGATCGCGAGCACGTTCGCGAGGAGCCAGCGGCGCACGCCCGCGATCGCATGCGAGAGCAGCGAAATCAGCACCAGTATCGAGAGGATGCTCGATAGCGCGGTGACGACGAGAATGCTGACGGGACTGAACATCGCTGAAAGTGGACGGGATATCGCGCGTGCTTGCGGAAGGCGGCGTCGCGGCGCAGGAAGCACGAGTATCCGACATCGCCCACGTGTTTACGGCATGGATCGGCGCAGCTTGAACGAACCGGCGTGCGGCACGCGGTCGCACGCCGGAAGCAAAAACGCGGCGCAGCCTTTCGGCCCGCCGCGTTCGATTGTGCGATTTGCCGCGACTTACCATCCGCGACGCTCGTGCCAGCGTTCCTCGCGGCGCATCTCATGATGCCAGCGGCGCTCGCGCCATTCGTGACGGCGCCATTCGCGCTCGCGCCACTGATCGCGTTGGTAGCCGTAACCATCGCCGTATCCGTAATAGCCGACCGGCACGGCAGGCTGCGCATACACCGGCACGCCGACGCCCACGGCGACATCGACATGCGCATTCGCCGACGCCGACATGGCCAGTGCCACGATCCCCGCCAGCCCGACAACCGTTCCAAGAAGTTTCTTTTTCATGTCGCTTTCTCCTTGCACCGAGTGCTCTGTGAGTCAGTGCAGTCTAGAAAGCGATGCCGGATACAGGTGCAACGGGTCTGCCAGAAAGGTAACGTCAGGTAACGGTCAGCCAAAGCGAATGTGGTTTAGCGCACGCGCTTGCCGGAACCGTCGATGACGACTTCGCCGTCTTCCTTCGTGAACGGTCCTTGCTGCGCCTCGGGCAGGATGTCGAGCACGCGCTCCGACGGACGGCACAGCCGCGCGCCCTTAGGCGTTTCGACGAAGGGCCGGTTGATGAGGATCGGATGAGCGAGCATCGCGTCGATGAGCTGATCGTCGGTGAGGCTCGCATCGTCGAGACCGAGTTCGGCGTACGGCGTGCCCTTTTCGCGCAACGCTTCGCGCACGGAAAGCCCCGCGCGCGCGATCAGCGCGACGAGCGTTTCGCGGCTCGGCGGATGCGTCAGATACTCGATCACGGCCGGCTCGATGCCCGCGTTGCGAATGAGTTCGAGCGTGTTGCGCGAGGTTCCGCATTTCGGGTTGTGATAGATGGTGACGGTCATATGTCGCGATGTCCCTGCGTTCGTGAGTGAGCGTGATGACACGCCTCGCATTTTAGAACCGAAGCCACGATGACGCGACCGACAGCCTCGCGCCACGCGCGCGCCCGTGTCTCGCATGCAAGATCAATTGTGCTGTTCATTCCGGTATCCACGGCCTATAACGAAGGTTGCAGCGCGGCATGCGTCTTCTGCGGACCCGCGGGTCCCTTTCGCCGGCAAGCGCACCGGCGCTCCGTCTGCATCGCATTGGCGGGATGCCATGCGTGAATCGCACACCAAAAAGTTCGGGAAACCGGCGAAGGCACACGCAGCCGCGCCGGGAACCGGCACCGATGTCCGTCCGGCCCGCGCGCCACGCATGGCATGAGCAGCGCACGTGGCACGTTCCGTGCGGACCAACGATCCGAATCAGCGAATAGCGTTACGCGGCTTCTACGCGAGCGCGCCTTCCGATCAAGGAGTCGACATGAAATCACGTATCGCCATGGCGGCGCTCGCCGCCTCGTTACTGGCCACGGCGGGCCTCGCCTCGGCCCAGCAGACTTACTATCGCACCGCGCAGGTGCCCGGACAGGCCACCGCCGATACCTGGACCGATCCCGGCGCGCCCCAGCAAAGCGCGATGCAACAGGAACAGTCGACCGACATGTCGTACGGCGGCGCCCCGATGACACGCGGCGCGGCAGGCTCGACCACGATGGGCACGATGGACAGCGCCGCATCGAAGCCCTGCACGCGCGGGCCGCAGTGCAACATCTTCTTCGGCAACTGAGCGGGCAACGAAGCCGGTTCAACTGCGTTAGCATGCGTGCATGACCCACGCGCGTCCGCTCGAAACGAACGGACGCGCTATCTCTTTGTCCACGGAACGGCCATCATGCACCGCGACGCATTTCTTGCGCTTTATCCGTTCGCGACGAACATCGCGCACTCGGAGCAGTACGCGCCGGAGCGCGTCGGCTATCTCGCCGGACGGAAATAAGCGCGTTCATGGCGACCTCGAAGAGCAAGAGCGCGCGCATTCGCATCGGCATCGGCGGATGGACGTTCGAGCCGTGGCGCGGCACGTTTTATCCCGATGGCCTCGCGCAAAAGCGCGAACTCGAACACGCGAGCCGCGCGCTCACGAGCATCGAAGTGAACGGCACGTTCTATGGCTCGCAAAAGCCCGCGACGTTCATCAAGTGGCGCGACGAAACACCGGACGACTTCGTGTTCTCGGTCAAGGCGCCGCGCTACGCGACGAATCGCCGTGTGCTCGCCGAAGCCGGCGATACGATCGAGCGTTTTTTCGGCAGCGGCGTGCTCGAACTGAACGGCAAGCTCGGTCCGATCAACTGGCAATTCGCGCCGACCAAGAAATTCGATCCCGAAGATTTCGAGCGCTTTCTGGAACTGCTGCCGGCGAAAGTCGAAGGACGCGCGATTCGTCACGCGGTCGAAGTCCGGCACGAGAGTTTCTGCGATCCGGCGTTCGTCGCGCTCGCGCGGAAGTATCGCGTCGCGGTGGTGATCGCGGGAGATTCGAAGTATCCGCAGATCGCGGATGTGACCGCGCCATTCGTTTATGCACGCATCATGGGCACGACGGACAAGCAGGCGAAAGGCTATGCGAAAGCGGCGCTCGATCAGTGGACCGAGCGCGCGAAAACGTGGGCCGCGGGCGGTTCGCCGGACGACTTGCAGAGCTTCGGCAAGGCGGCGCCGAAAGCGGCGTCCCGCGATGTGTTTCTCTACGTCATCAGCGGCTTCAAGGAGCGCAATCCTGCTGCTGCGATCGCGCTCATCGAGCGGTTGAAGAAATAGCCGCCGTTCAGCGCACGAGACAAGGCTTCTTGTTGTCGAACTTCCAGTTCGGGATCAGATACTGCATCGCGACGCCGTCATCGCGCGCGCCGAGGCCGTGCTGCTGATACAGCGCGTGCGCCTTCTCCACTTCGTCCATATCCAGTTCGACGCCGAGACCCGGCACTTCCGGCACCTTCACCTTGCCGCCGACGATCTGCAGCGGATCGCGCGTCAGACGCTGGCCGTCCTGCCAGATCCAGTGCGTGTCGATGGCCGTGATCTTGCCCGGCGCGGCGGCGGCGACGTGCGTGAACATCGCGAGCGACACATCGAAGTGATTGTTCGAGTGCGAGCCCCACGTGAGGCCCCAGTCGTTGCACATCTGCGCGACGCGCACCGAGCCCTGCATCGTCCAGAAGTGCGGATCGGCGAGCGGAATGTCGACCGATTGCAACTGGATTGCGTGACCCATCTGACGCCAGTCGGTCGCGATCATGTTGGTCGCCGTCGGCAGGCCGGTCGCGCGGCGGAATTCCGCCATCACTTCGCGGCCCGAATAACCGTTTTCCGCGCCGCACGGATCTTCCGCGTAGGCGAGCACGCCGTGCTTGTCGCGGCACAGGCGGATCGCTTCGGCGAGCGACCACGCGCCGTTCGGATCGAGCGTCACGCGCGCCTCGGGGAACCGCTCGGCGAGCGCGGTGGCCGCTTCCATTTCCGCGTCGCCGGCGAGCACGCCGCCTTTCAGCTTGAAGTCGTTGAAACCGTAGCGCGCCTGCGCCGCTTCCGCGAGACGCACGACCGCTTCCGGCGTCAGCGCGACTTCGCTGCGCACGCGCTCCCAGTCGTCCTTGCCGTCCGCGCCGGATGCGTACTGAAGGTCCGTCTTGTTGCGATCGCCGATGTAGAACAGATAGCCGAGCATCTCGACCTCGTCGCGCTGCTGGCCTTCGCCGAGCAGCGCCGCGACGGGCACGCCCAGATGCTGGCCGAGCAGATCGAGCAGCGCGGCTTCGAGCGCGGTGACGGCGTGGATCGTCGTGCGCAGGTCGAAGGTTTGCAGTCCGCGCCCGCCCGCGTCGCGATCGGCGAACGCCGTGCGCACCTGGTTCAGCACCGCCTGCATGTTGCCGATCGATTGCCCGACGACATACGCGCGCGCATCGTCGATCGTCTTGCGGATGTTCTCGCCGCCCGGCACTTCGCCGACGCCCGTGTTACCCGCGCTGTCCTTCAGGATCACGATGTTGCGCGTGAAGAACGGGCCGTGCGCGCCGGAGAGATTCATGAGCATGCTGTCGCGGCCGGCAACCGGCACGACGCGCAATTCGGTGACTTTGGGAGTGGAACTGGCTTTCGTGGACATGAGCGTGATCCTGTGAGTTGAGCGAATGATTCGGTGTCAGTGCGCGCCGCGATGAACCGCGTGCCCGTCCCGCGAGCGATCCGGGCCGCGTTTGCGCGTGAGGAAGGCTGCGGCCGCCGCGATCAGCGACGCGAAGCCGAGTGCGTACAAGCCGCCCGACACCGAACCCGTATGTTGTTGAAGATAGCCGAAAGTCGCGGGAGCGAAGAAACCGCCGAGATTGCCGACCGAGTTGATGAGCGCGATCACGCCGGCCGCGACGCGCGCATCGAGATAGCCCTGCGGAATCGGCCAGAACAGCGACGCCGCCGCCTTGAAGCCGATCGCCGAGAAGCAGATCGCGACGAACGAGAGCACCGCGTTGCCCGTCGTCGAAGCGAACAGGCCGCACGCCGCGATCACGAGCGCCACGGCAAGCCACGCCTGCTGGAAGCGCCAGCGCGCGGAGAGCAGCGCGAAGCAGTACATCGCGACCATCGCGATCATCCACGGCACGGCGTTGAACAGGCCGACCTGGAAATCGGTGAGACCGCCCATTTTGCGGATGATCGTCGGCAGCCAGAAGGTCGCGGCGTAGATCGTGAGCTGGATCGCGAAGTACAGGAAGCAGAACAGCACGATCTGCGGATCCTTCAGCAGTTTGATCGCCGAAACGTGCGCGCTGCCGCTCGCGGCTTCGCGTTCCGCCTGCTCCGTCGCGATCGCCTGTTGCAGCGCGCGTTGTTCGCCGGCGCTGAGCCAGTGCGCGTCGCCGATGCGCGATTTCAGCAGCATCCAGCTCGCGCCGCACAGCAGCACGGAGAAGCCGCCTTCGATCAGGAACATCCACTGCCAGCCGTGCAGGCCGAAACCGCTGATCGACAGCAGACTGCCGGTGATCGGCCCCGACAGCACCGATGCGAACGCCGAGCCGGCGAGGAAAATCGCGACCGCCTTGCCGCGCTCCTTCTGCGGCAGCCATTGCGTGAAGTAGTAGACGACGCCCGGAAAGAAGCCCGCTTCCGCGATGCCCAGCAGAAAGCGCAGCACGTAGAACGACGTGTCGTTCCAGACGAAGGCCATCGCCGCCGCGACGATGCCCCACGTTCCCATGATCCGCGTGAGCCACGCGCGCGCGCCGTACTTCTGCATCAGCACGTTCGACGGCACTTCGAAAAGCGCATAGCCGACGAAGAACAGGCCGCTGCCGAGACCGTACGCCGCCGCGCCGATGCCGAGATCGGCCTGCATGTGCGAATTCACGAAGCCGACGTTCACGCGATCGATGTAGTTCGCGATGAACATGATGAGGAACAAGGGCAGCACGTGGCGCTTGACCTTGGAACTGGCCGATTCGAGCAGGTCGGCGGCGGGCGTGGCGATGGCTGAATTCAAGAACGTCTCCTGATCGAATCGCGTGGTACGTTGTCTGATGACATTGTATGACGACGATCTTTCGATGCCAATTGCGCGTTTACCCTTTTGCTTCGAGGCCTTTAGATCGGGCATTCGGTTCGAAATTGCCGTCGCAGCGCGTGTCGCGTCCGGAAATGAGTTAAGAGGTCTGATGACTGAAACGACGAAGCCGGCTCGCGCCGGCTTCGTCGGTCCTGCCTTCACTCTCTCGGCAGTCAGGCTTTCAGCTTGATCCGCCTGAACGGCCCGGCAAGCAACCCGTACGCGACCATCGCCGCGATGCCGTGCGCGCCGACGAACCACAGCGCGCGATCGAACGAACCGGTGCTCGCGACCACATAACCGATCACGATCGGCGTGACGATGCCCGCCGTATTGCCGATGCCGTTGAACACGCCGCCCGACAGCCCCGTCATCTCGCGCGGCGCGACATCCGACAGCACGGCCCAGCCGATCGCGGCGAGTCCCTTGCCGAAGAACGCGAGCGACATGATGACGACGATCGCCGTGTTGGTCGAAGCGAGCGGCGCGGCCATGATCGCCGTCGCGAGCAACATGCCGATCATGAACGGCGTCTTGCGTGCGAGCGACACCGACACGCCGCGCCGGATCAGGAAATCGGACAGCAATCCGCCGAGAATGCCGCCGGAGAATCCGCAAATCGCGGGCAGCGCGGCGACCAGTCCGACGGTCATCACGTTCATGCCGCGTTCCTTGATCAGATAGATCGGGAACCAGGTGATGAAGAAATAGGTCAGCGCGGTGATGCAGTACTGGCCGATGTAGATTGCCCAGAGCATGCGGCTCGTGAAGAGCGTCGACAGCTCGCGGCGCGTGAAACGGCGGCGGGTCGTCGCGACGCTCGCGTCGAGGCTCACGAGCGCGCCGTTGCCCGCGACGTAGTCGTACTCCGCGCGGCTCATTCGCTTGTGCGACTTCGGATCGTCCATCACGGCGAACCACACGACCGCCACGACGATGCCGAGCCCGCCCATGAAGAAGAACACGTGATGCCATCCGAGCGCATGCGTGAGCCACGCCATCAACGGCGTGAAGAGCACGACCGCCAGATACTGCGCCGAGTTGAAGAGCGCGCTCGCGGTGCCGCGCTCGTTGGTCGGGAACCACGTGGCGACGACGCGCGCATTCGCCGGAAACGCAGGCGACTCGACGAGACCGAGCATGAAGCGCATCACGAAGAGCGCCGCCGTCGCCGATGCCGCCGTGCCGAACAGCGACACCGTGCCCTGACTCAGCGTAAAGATCGACCACAACGCGATGCTCGCGCCGTACACGCGTTTCGCGCCGTAGCGGTCGAGCAGCCAGCCGCCGGGAATCTGGCCGATCGCGTAAGCCCAGCCGAACGCGGAAAACACGATGCCGAGCGCGGACGCCGACAAGCCCAGGTCTTTCGACACGAACGTGCCCGCAATGGAAAGCGTCGCGCGATCCGCGTAGTTCAGCACGGTGACGAAGAAAATCAGGGCGAGGATGTAATAGCGGAAATGGCCGACCCGGGCCAGGCTGGCGCTCGTTGCGGACGTGGCGATATCGAGGTTTTTCATGTGTCTCCTCCCTGTTCTCGTCGGGATGGTTTTGGTTCGGGCGATGCCCCGTTCAGGGCGTGACGCTCGTTTCGGGACGCTCGCCCGCGAAGCTGGACGCGAGGCTTTCGAGGACGATTTCGCCCATCGCGGTGCGCGTCTGCACGGTCGCGCTCGCGCGATGCGGCTGCAGCACGACGTTCTTCAGCGCGTAGAGCCGGGCGGGCACGTTCGGTTCGTCGACGAACACGTCGAGGCCCGCGCCCGCGATGCGCTTCTCTTCGAGCGCCCGCACGAGATCCGCTTCGTTCACGAGCTTGCCGCGCGCGACGTTGATGAGAAAACCGTCGGGACCGAGCGCGTCGAGCACGGCGGCATCGACGATACCTTCCGCGTCGTCCGCCGATGCCGCGAGAATCAGCGCGTCGCTGTCACGCGCGAGTTCGCGCAACTCGGCGAAGAAGCGATAACGCACATCGGCGAATTCGCGCAGATCCGTGTACGCGATCGGGCAGCCGAACGCCGCCGCGCGCTGCGCGATCGCGCGCCCGACGCGGCCCATCCCGACGATGCCCACTTTCATGCCGCTGAACTTGCGCGCGAGCGGCAAAGCGCTCTTGCCCCATTCGCCGTCGCGAACGTAGCTGTCGCCGATGCACAGCCCACGGCACGCCGAAATCAGGAGGCCGATGGCGAGGTCGGCGACGTCGTCGGTGAGCACGCCGGGCGTCGTCGAAACGTGAATGCCGCGTGCGCGGGCGTAAGCGAGATCGACCGCATCGGTGCCGATGCCGTTGATCGCCACGATGCGCAGCGCCGGCAGCTCGTCCATCAATGCGTTGCCGATGCCGGTGGCGCCGCCCGTCACCACGCCGCCGATGCACGGCGCGACTTCGCGCAGAAAGCCGGCCTTGTCGGCGTGCTCGTAATAACGATGCACGGTGTAGCGCGCGCTCAGCGCCTTGTCGAGCGATGGAAGCACGGGATTGATCAGTAGCACGTCGAACATTCGGATTCCCTGGAAGGTCGGCTTATCTCGGAAATCAGTATATTCACGCGATCGATTGAGGTCTAAGCTACATTCCGCATCGATCAATACCTAAATTGACATGATCATCGAGCTGAATCATCTGCGCTGTTTCGTGGCCGTGGCGGAGGAATTGCACTTCGGGCGCGCCGCCGCGCGGCTCTTCATCACGCAGCCGCCGCTCTCGCGGCAGATTCAGTTGCTCGAACAGGCGCTCGATGTCGTGCTCTTCGAGCGCAACAGCCGCAGCGTGAAACTCACCGCTGCGGGCCGCGCGTATTACGAGGACGCCGTGCGCATCCTGCGGCTTTCGACGCAGGCGGCGGATTCGGCGCGGCGCGTCGCGCGCGGCGACGCCGGCCAGGTCACGATGGGCTTCACCGCCGTTTCGGGCTATCACCTCGTGCCGGGCTTCATCACGGCGGTGCGCGAAGAATTGCCCGGCATCCGCGTCGTGCTCAAGGAGATGGTTTCGTTGCTGCAGGTGAAGGCGCTGGAATCGCGCGAGATCGATCTCGGCGTCATGCGGGCGCAGTTCTTCATGCATGGCATCGAGTTTCAGCGCATCGCGCGCGAGCCGTTGCAGCTCGCGATTCCGGCGCAGCATCCGCTGGCGACGCGCCGCACGATCGCCGCGCGGGATCTCGACGCCCTGCCCTTCGTCATGTACTCGCACGACGGCGGGAAGTACTTTCACGATCTCATCGCCGGGCTGTTCGCGGCGAGCGGCGTGCAGGCGGATTACGTGCAATTCATCGACCAGACGCACACGATCGTCGCGCTGGTGCGCGCGGGCATCGGCGTGGCGATCGTGCCGGCGTCGGCGCGGGAATTGTGTTTCGAGGAAGTCGTGTTCCGGCCGCTATGGACGCAGGACGCGCACGCGGACATCGATCTCGCGTGGAGCGAGGAGCAGACGAATCCCGCCGCGGAGAACGTGCGGCGCTTCGCGATCGAGCATTTCGCTCGAATCGAGAAGCGCGCGCTGACGAAGCGATGAGCTTACTTGGCTTTCTGCCCGATCTCGTGATTCGCCATGATTTCGAGCGCGCGGACCATGCCCGAGTGATCCCACGCCTTGCCGCCGTGCGCCGCGCATGCGTTGAAAAGCTGCATGCACGTCGACGTGTTCGGCAGCGCGACGCCAAGCGCCTGCGCGGTGGCGAGCGCCAGATTCAAATCCTTCTGATGCAGTTCGATGCGAAAGCCCGGATTGAAGGTGCGCTTCGTCATGCGCTCGCCGTGCACTTCGAGAATGCGCGACGACGCGAAGCCGCCCATCAGCGCGGTGCGGACCTTTTCGGCATCGACGCCGGCCTTCGACGCGAGCAGCAGCGCCTCGCCGACCGCCTCGATGGTCGCCGCGACGATCACCTGATTCGCGACCTTGCACACCTGCCCCGCGCCGACTTCGCCGATCAGCGAGATGTTCTTGCCCATCATGTCGAAGAGCGGCTTGACCTTGTCGAAGGTTGCCTGCGCGCCGCCGACCATGATCGTGAGCGACGCGGCCTTCGCGCCGACTTCGCCGCCGGACACGGGCGCGTCGAGATAATCGGCGCCCTTCTCGCGCACTTTCGCCGCGAACTCGCGCGTGGCGATCGGCGAAATCGAACTCATGTCGACGACGATCTGACCGCTCTTCAGCTTGCTGGCGACGCCGTTCTCGCCGAACAGCACGCGCTCGACGTCCGGCGTGTCCGGCACCATGATGAAAATCACGTCCGCCTTCTCGGCGACGGCGGCGGGCGAATCGCAAGCCGTGGCGCCCGCGCCGGAAAGGTCGGCCGGCACGCCGCTACGCGTGAACGCCGCAAGCGGGACGCCGTTCTTGAGAAGATTGGCCGCCATGGGATTGCCCATGATGCCCAGCCCGATGAAGCCTGCTTTTTGCATGTATCGCTCCTAGATGTCGATTGTCGGTGTCGGCCCGGTCGAGGATAGCGCGTGTCGCGCTCACGCCGGGATGAAGTGTTTTTTCACGCCTTGCGCGGCGTTTCTGAGCAGGCCGAGATCCGCGCACACGGCGACGAGCGTGCTGCCCATCGCGAGATAGCGCTCCGCGTCTTCCTGCACGGGCGCGAGAATGCCGCTCGGCTTGCCCGCCGCGTGCGCGCGCTCGAACACATGTTTGATGGCCGCCTGCACGTCCGGATGATTGGCGTTGCCGAGATGACCGTACGCCGCCGCGAGATCCGACGGACCGACGAACAGCGCATCGACGCCTTCGACCGCGATGATTTCGTCGATCGCTTCGACCGCCGCGCGGCTCTCGATCTGCACCGCGACGCTGATGTTGTCGTTCGCCACTTCGAAATAGTTCGGAACCGTGCCGTAACGGTTGCCGCGATGCCCGACCGACACGCCGCGAATGCCCAGCGGAGGATAGCGCGTCGCGGCGACGGCGCGCTCGGCCTGGGCGGCGTTATCGACGAACGGGATCAGGAAATTCACGAAGCCCGAGTCGAGCAGTTTCTTGATCGCGATGGGATCGTTCGCCTGCGGGCGCACGACGGGCGCGCTCGGGCTGTCCTTCAGCGCCATCAACTGCGGGATGAGCGTGAGCGCGTCATTGGGCGCGTGCTCGGCGTCGAGCAGCATCCAGTCGAAGCCGACCACGCCGACGAGTTCGGTGACGATCGGACTTGCAAGCGACATCCAGCAGCCGATCAGCTTCTTGCGTTCGCGCAGCGACGTTCGGAATGAATTGGGCAGCGGTTGATACGGTGACGAAGTCGGCATGATGCCTCCCTGTGACGACGGCGATCTGATTGGAAAGCGGCACGTCCGAGACCGTTATGTCATCAGACGTCTTAACACAGAGTAGCGTTAGTCTAGGGCTTCACGACAGGCACGTAAACCCTGATTTCGTTGATTTGCAACCGTTTTCGCCCGATTTGATCGCCTCAAACTTATACGATGTCTTATTACTTGTAAAAGAGTCGTGAATTGACGCGACAGCGCCGTGGCGGGAAGATGCGTTGTCGGACATCCGCAAAAGCCGTTTCGCCGTGCCTGTCCGAGTCTTAATCCTAGGCGAAGCGAAGACGTCCGACAACGAAACTGCACCTCTTTTCAGACCAAATACCATGGCAAGTCTCACCGAAAAAGTCATCGCAAGCCTGTTCGAAGATATCGAACGCGGCGTTCTCCGTCCCGGCGACAAGATTCCGACCGAAGTCGCATTGATGAAACAGCTATCGGTGAGCCGCTCGGTCGTGCGCGAAGCGGTGTCGCGCCTGCAGGCGGCGAACGTCGTCGAAACGCGTCATGGCGTCGGCACGTTCATCCGCGCGCCCGAAGATCGCGAGGCGGTGCGTCTGCCGGATGCGGATCTGTCGAGCTTGCTCGACATCATGGCGATCATCGAATTTCGGATCGATCTGGAAGGCGCGGCCGCCGCACTGGCAGCGGGCCGTCGCACGGACGCGCATCTCAAGCTGATCGCCGGCGCGCTCGAACGCTTCGAGGAACAACTGGCGAACGGCAGCATGGATGTGCTTCAGCACGACGTCGAGTTTCATTTGCAGATCGCGCGGGCGAGCGGCAACCGCTACTTCTATGACGTGCTGAGTCAGATGGGACGTGGCGTCAGTCCGCGCACGAGACTCGGCAAGGCGGAGATTGCGGAACTGGATCAGATCGAGCGCTTGCGCAACGTGCTCAGCGAGCACAAGGCGGTCTATCAGGCGATTCTGCGTCAGGATCCCGACGATGCGCGCGCCGCGATGCGCATGCATCTGAGCAATAGCCGGGAGCGGTTGAGACAGGTGCATGGCGCGACGGCTTGAGCGCTGAGGTTTTGAGCGCTGCGGCCACGTTGCTTAAGTAAACAAAAGAGTTCGTATGTATACGTAGTAGTAGTTAACAAGCTCGTCGCAAATCGGTGGATAACCGCGGATGCGCGTTTTACATCAGATGTTTACCGAAACAACAAGTCCGGTATGGCGCATCCGGTTTCGGATTGGACGTGGGACAACTTTGGCGCTAAATCGGTGATCGCCGAGTTGTTCAGAAATCGCCAACAGTTAACGCAGGCAGGTGCCAACAAGGTTGTCCACAGGCGCGCGCTTCGAAGTCGCGTCGAAGCGTTTCGACACTTCGACAGCGACTCGCTTCCGCGCACTCAGCGACTATGAAGCTTTAGACGTGACCTTCTGTACCGCACCGCCCTGCTTCCTCAGCAATAGTGGTCAAGATGTCTTGTTCATCGAGCACGTGCGCTTGCAGGCTCCGACGTTGCAAAAGGCTTCGTTGCCGTCTTTTCCTGAGCGTCCTGATAGTTGCCGCCCCACGAGACGAAGGTCAGCTGAGCTGCCATGGCAGACGCGGTCAGTGAGAAGGCATCTCTGCATTAAACTCCTTTTCGAGCGCCTGCGATGCCAACTGGACTTCTCGAGCCGCACTTGCAACGCGCTCGACGGCAGCAGCTTCGTCACTCTTTCGCTCAGACTTACTCACTTCTTCTCACCTACCGTCAATGCGAGACGTCCCGAGTCGCACTCACGCGCATCTTGTCCTCTGCATCCAACGGCAGCGAAACTGACTCTGGTGCGTGCGCCTCGGGAATCGGCTGAGCCTCGGCAAACTCCCAGTCCAGCCCAGCGCGGACAACCGGTGCCCACTTTCGCCAGCTGAAGAAGCTGCTTGGATGGCGAACAAACAAGAGCTTCACTGGCCTCCCGCTCCTCGTGTGGACCAACGCCGAGCGCGCACAAAATCGCCCGACTTTCGTCGGATGTCGTTCACCGCTGCAGTGCAGATTTTCTTCACGGGAGGCCAGCCGAAGCGCGTTGAGTGACTCTACTCCAAAGACCAAGCACTGCTCCACGCCCATCACGTCGAACAAGTCCAGCGCTGCGCTCCATCCCGCTTGATACTGCTTCTCCGTCGGTCGACGCTCTACCGACTCCATGACATCAAGCACTAGGTTGTGGTAAGCGACGGATGACCAGAGCGATTGCTTCTGAACATCGCTTGGGTTGCGCCGCTGGAATATTGCGCGTTCGATATTGCGCACGTAGCGCGAGTCCCTGTCGAACTTCAATGCATGGTTCTTATGGGTAACACGCAGACCGGACGTTAATGCATAGCGATTGTCGAACGCTTCGCCTGCGGCCCATCGATACACGCTCTCGCCGAGAATCATCGTTTTGACAGCGGACCGTGAGAATTCTCTGCCGACCCAGGGCCACCACTTAATTTGCTGACGGGCTTCGAAAAGGTGGTCAAACGACAAATCAAGGTGGTCCATGCGCAATAATTATTCCTTTTGTTTGAGTACAAGGCATTCGATGGCGAGCACGCCCGATTCCATTTTCGCCCGTGCCGAGATGTTCGCAGTGTGTACGAAGATTTTCGGTGGCCGGAACCCTCCACATCCGGTTTCAGCGATGTTCGGAAACCAGTTCCAGCAAAATCTTCTGAGCGATGCTGCAACCTTCGCTGCAAGGTCCATGCTATTGCTTACCCCAAAATTTTGTGATGAGATAGCGCCTGTGCACCCCGGGGCCAGTCAGTCGCGCAACCGCTTATGCGGAGACGGCAAATCCGGCGCAGGTCGCTCGAAGCGACCATGACCTCCTACCGTAGTCGCCTACATCAGGCACTCGGCAACGCGCGACGCCGCCTCTGAATCGCCTGATGTGAGCGCTACGTTACGGAGTAGAGTCATGGCCCTCGCTTACGGCGCGCCGATGCGTTCCACATCCGCCGCAGAAAAACTTCTTTCCTTTCTTGCAGTTCGAGGCCATTCGCTGCCTCTGCAAGAGGCCCAGCGTATTGTCGCTGACCTGCACGAGGCCGCTCAACGAGACTCGACACAAGCTGCCAGACTGCTTGCATCTCGCCTGGCGGAGAGGTCCATCCACATACGGCACACGCACGCAGTTCACGTGCTATCCCACGTACTCGGACATCCGAACTGGATGCGCGTTAGGTGTGACGAGAACATCGTCACACCCGTTCAGTACGAGGTGCGACTATGGCAGGGCGACGTCGAAACGCACGATACGTTTCGGTCGTTGGGCCACGCGGTGCATCACCTCTTCAAAGTTGCCTTCGCCGCTCTCCCCGCGCACGAACCTGGCCTGATTGAGCTGCATAAGAAGAAGAGCCTTATAAGACTCGAAATCTGGCATGCAACTGTCAAAGCCGTGACCATCTACTTGGAAAAGTTTCGAACCGATACACCGGAGCCGGAGCGAGAGCTATATGACGACAACGAGTTGCGGGGGGCGCTAAGACGCATCATTCGCGGCTTCGACCGTGCGCGACCGGCGATGCTAATGGATGGCGGAAGTCTTTCGGAAACGCTGCACCCTTTCTACACTGCGTTCTGGGACGTGAAGGGAAGCAAAGACTCCGATTGGAATGGCGAGCCCGGAGCTGGGTCCGTAAGCGAGAACTACCTTTTCCAGAGATTTATCGATGTCGGCGTTAAGACGACGTTCAGCTACGAAGACGGCGTCGCTCGCTTCGAAGGGAAAACCGACACCTTGGAAATCAAGCAGGTCTGGGAAGACCATTTTTTCTCTGGTCAAGACTTGCACGAACGCGAAGCACCCAACGAGAAGGATTTCGAACTACTGATGAGACGTTTTGTGCGTTGGATTCGAAGTCAACCATGTTCCGTTGAGGAGCTGTACGACGTGATGTACTTCGGCAGAGAATGGACAATCGACACTAATAAGAATGCTATCAAGAACCTGCTTGAGGTTCAAGACCTATCGCTGAATGAACTGGCGGCAAAGATGGGCGTAGCGTTCAGAACCGTCGAATCCATGGGCCGAGGTCACAGCGTAACCGCATCTTTCTTTCTGAACCTGGCCAGCGTCCTTCGCGTTGCGCCCAAAGACATCACACGTACCGACGGGTACAAGCACCCGGTCACAAGCGCTGACAGCCTAGTGTATCTGGTAGACGATGTGCATGAGCTACGTGAAGTAATTAGTCAGGGACTCGACGAGGCAGCCGTATCGCACGCGCGCCGAATCATGCAGGAGGTAAGAACTCTGATTCATGGCCAACGCGAAATCGCATGTAGTCTCGACGGGAAGGCAAACGAGGCCGAGAAAAACGCGGTTTTAAAAGAACAAACAAATCGAATCTTGGACCAGGCTACGACTTCGGGACTTTGTCTGTTTGGCCGTCACGAGACGGATTTCGTGCAGACGAGGGCAGGAAGTGAAACAGACGTCGATGTGATTCACGTCCTCGCCCTGTTCATTGAGCCGCGGGCAAACAAAAAACCATGACCAGTTCGTCGAACAGCATGACTGTGCTGCCGGTCGATGTTAGCAAGATGATTCTATTGCAAATCGCTTGCGTCTCGTAAGCAGGAGGCGTGGACAGGTCGTGGATGAAGTCCACCTCTCGATGCGCGTTGCTGACAGGCTTGGGATGCGTTGCGGCGGCAACCGCAACGCACTGCGTCTGTCGTCAGTTTCCGTTTGGCGGTGACAGTGACGGGGCCTTGCCAGTGGAAGTGGGCGCATCGCGATTGATTGTCGTAGTCGCGACAGCCTGCTTCACAAAGTCGTCTTGGTGATTGCTCAAATAGTTCGAGTAGACAGCATTGGCTGTAGCTGCGACACCCGCGACGCCCATCGCCCATCCAACTGTCAATACCGAGCAGACGCGGCGAAGCCACGACGTCTCCGTCACCGCGAGCCGCTTGGCCGCAGTAAATTTCACGACGCCGGCCGTGGTGCCGAGTCCAAGTGCCGAGCCGACGCCGACCGCGCGTAGGGGCGTGAACAAAATCAACGCAAATGCGCCGAAAATCAATGAAGACCCAACGAACGGGAGCAACATGCACAGAAAGAAGTATTTCCGCGCTTTCTTGGCGAGTTCCTTCTGCTCGTTCGCGCGCTGGGCGGCCTCTTCAAGCTGGATACGCGACTGCCGCTCTTGCTCCAACTGCAGGCGAAGCGCTTCCTCGTTGCGCTTTCGTTCCGCCATCTCCGCCTTGTGCTTGGTCGAGATTTCCTGACTTGCGACTCGTTCGGCCTCGCTCGAGAGAGACACCGAGTCTAACTGCTGCACCAGCGCGTCCTTGCGCGTGCGCTCCTCGGACAACTCGTGCTCGAGCTTCTTCGACTTCTCGACTGTATCGCGGTGAATCGACAAAAGCTCGTCCCGGACGATGGCGGTCTGCTCCGCGTCGCTGGGGCTCTCGCGAAAACGTGTTCGAACCGCGTCGTTCAGCAGCAGGGTATGGATTTCGTCCGCCGTGAAGTCGCCGACCGCTTCGATGCGCGACAGCCGGTTGATGATGGCAAGGCTCACGTCCTCGGTTTCGCTGTCGAACTCGCGGAACAACAATGGCAGCTTGAGACTGCCGAACAACGCCTTCTCGAACTGCGCCGAGCGCGGCATCCAAAACTGCGCAAACTGAATGAAGGTGCTCGGGTCCACGCACACCGGAACCCACCCCGAATTGCCCTTGCCCTTGTATGCATCAAAGCCGACCAAGCGACGGTCGAGCGTGACGAACCACTCCTTGGCGTCAAGCGGCGACGACAATTGCAGGTCGCGCTGGCGCTGGATGCAATGCCAGACGTAGATGTCGTGAAAAACTGCTTCGTACGATTTGCGCCGCGCCTCGGGAATGCCCGCGCTCAATCGCCTGCAATTGGCTCACTGGTGTTTTCCTGTTGTTTCTCGACCGTCGTATGCAGATGTAAAGCATTTGGATGAGTGACTGCGCCTTGCTCATATTGCTTGCTGCGCACAGCGGTCGAGGACAAGCATCCGCGGAGGGTAAGGGCTCTCCATCATTATTCGACGCAAGCCGACGAACCGGCACGAGTCGTGGGCAGAAAGGAGTGTTTGAGGGACTAGAACGCGAGCATCATTTGCCGGACAGAGCCCCGGTGCAGCGCACTTGCCCCCTTCAGAACAACGAAACTGCCTCGGTTGCTCACCAGCGTGTAAAGGCCAACATAATGCAGCCGGCCGCACTCGGACGGCTGACGTGCCCACGAGGTTTCGATGCGGTAGTCCTCTTTGCGGAGTTCAACAATCCGTGCCCGAGGGTCAACGATGTCGAGGAACCGCACCGCCTCCAATGTGGTCACCCCGCCGCGGACCTTCATCGCCTCGAGCAGGCGGGCGCGCTGATGCGCAGCGGTATTTTCAGGCCAGTTGGCGATGATTCTGCTGAACGACAAAAGGTCCAGCCGTACGGGTTGGTTGAGCATTCGAAGCAAAGGTAGTGAAGACGAGGCCTATTGTTGGCGACGCACTTCAAAACCTAGCTACCGAAATACTAAGAAAATGGGCGCGGATTTCATCCGGCCAAAATTAGGTCCCTTTTGTGGCCAATTTCGACCGCCTCTTACTGCTCAGGGAAGTCGGGCTCTAACCCGATGTCACGACGGAGCATATCCAGGTAGTCGACGGCAACGATTTTGTCGGTCTCATCCGGAAAGCGGTTTGCGAGTGCCAACATCGCCTCGAATAGTTCGCCGGTCGTTTGCGGCTGTGCGACCGAAGGAAGCACCTTCGGAGAGATACTCGCTCGAGCAACTAGAAGGTGCGCAACCTGCTCGCTCTCGGCAGTTTGACGCCGCTTGTCCTCGACGTAACGTTCGATGGCGGCTCGCTCATCGTCGTTCAAAATTCTCCGGACAGCACGGGATTCGGTGTCCTCCCATACGCGAGCAGCGACCGTAGCAATGAAGCTGGTGGGATAGTCTTCGCACATCTCATATAGCGCGCGTGCAAGATGCAAAACGAAGGTGCGCCGCTCTTCGAACGCCGGGCGCCCGGCAGTGCGAGTCTTGACCGCAGATGCCGCCTCGCGAAGATGTCTGAATTGACCGGAGAAACTCTTCTGCAAACCCGACGGCACCCAAGAGGACGTTTCAGCCTGCAAGGCGGACTCAAATGCATCCGCGCGCTTCATCACACCTTGGACTGCTGCGGCAGTAGGCAAGATTTCAAAGGGCTCGTCGTCCACGCAAGCAACGAACGCCAGCGCCACTTGAGTAATCGCGCTGACCTTCAAGACCGTCCCCTTTTCGAAGACTGACCGCTTGAAGAAACTCCGCACGCTGGGCTCTGTCAGGAAGTTCTTGTACCAATCAGACTCTGCGCGTGCGGCCACATCCAAATCCAAGAAATGTCGCGCCTCGCCTAAGGTCGAGGACAGGTACGTTTGCTTTTCTGAGACCGTCATGTATTTATATTGCAACCCGTCAAGCGCGTGGCGTTGAGCTTATTGTATATGTAAGCACATCGCGTTTATCGCGGGTGGCACGCACAGGCAACACGGACCGGAGCGCCATGTGGAGACCCTGTGCCACGTCATGACCTCAACGTTGTACGCTTGCCTGCATCATCCCGACATGCACCCCCAACACGTCACCATGTGGCGTCCGCTTGCGAGGGATGTCGTCAAATGTCGGCACGCGATGTTCGGTGGCGGGCCGAATCGGCAGCGGCGCCGCTACAGACTTCATTACGCCTCGCTGTTTGCTGCGCGCCGCCGTTCGCTTTGTGGGCGCCGCGCGCTTCTTAGCCAGTTTGTGTTGGCTTGCAACGTTCGACGGTGCCGAAGTACGAGCTTCACGCGGTTCCCAAACTTCCACGTAATGCTGCCCGGCGAACGCCGTCCCAACTGTCGTCAAAAGTGCGCTGAAGATTAGGGTTCTTAGCAAACGCTTCCTCCTGAGTTTGCGCGCATCCGAATCGAATCTGCGCGCCGTATTCTGCCACGCGCTCATGTCCGTTCTGAAACGCGCCCGATTGCGAGGTCGGGTTGCCGGCACGGCTTCTCCCGTGTCCGCAAGTGTCGTCGCGCATTGAGACGCGCTGCGTCTCAATGCGCGACTTTCATGGAACGCGACACCGTCGTCCGGTCAATGCGCGCAGGCCATATAAGTCAGCTCTCTATCTAGGTTCATGGATGACTCTCATGAAATCAACGACGTCGTGTCGCACGCCGGTTTCGCGGATGGATTGCCGGCAAGGATGCTGGAGCTGTTGGAGGTCCTGGTCACAGATGTCGCGAGCGACGTTGAGGTGGTAGCACGGGACCTTGGGCTCAAGGATGAGATGCGAGAGCGGCTTCGGCGGGCGTTCGACCGGGTTGGTTGTGCGAAGGGCGTCCTGCAGGCAATGCGGGAGGCTGGCGTCAGGCAGTCCGGCCGGAGGCCGGCGGATGTGTCGGCAGAGCCAGGCCGTTGTGGCCGCGAAGTTGTCGCCGCCGCCGATGACCACATGGGAGACGATGCGCTAGACGCAATGGAACGCGTTCGGGGTGCGGTGGAATTGCTCGCAAAGGAGTGGCCACAGGACTACCCAGAGGGGGCGGTCGAGTGGCGATTCTCGATGGGATGGAGCGGCCGGCGGGCTAGGAGTTCGGCTTTCTGACCTCAAACGCCCCGATAATCACCCCCCGCTTGTAGTGTCCCTCGAGGGCGCAGGGGGCGATTTTTTCTGGAATCAAGGGGGGTTAAAAGGGGGATTTTTCTTCAACGTGCACCGCGCCGAATGAAAGTGTCCCCAGCCTTGCCCCGTAACGGTTTGCGGGAAATTTCACCCCCCTCGAGGGACACTTCTAGCAGAGGGGTAAGGGACGCTTTCATTCTTTGCGGGCAAGCACGCAGACTGCTAGGTGCTCGGTAACCTCCAACGTCACCGACTTCGCCAGATTCCGCGATTTCTCGACCTATTAGTTTCGGTTAACCGTTCTCACGCGGGCGTTTCGGGGTGAGTTTCTGCGACCGATAACCGAAACTGATAGCGCACATTAACCAAAACTAATAGTGCTCCCCACAAATTGCCACATGCCGCTGCAAACCTTATTCAACCGTCACCGATTTCGCGAGGTTCCGCGGCTTATCGACATCCGTCCCACGCGCACACGCCGTGTGATACGCCAACAACTGCAGCGGCACCACATGCAGAATCGGCGACAGCGCCCCATAGTGCTCCGGCATGCGGATCACATGAATGCCGTCCTCGCTGACGATGCGCGTATCCGCATCCGCGAACACGTAAAGCTCGCCGCCGCGCGCGCGCACTTCCTGCATGTTCGACTTCAGCTTTTCGAGCAGCGTGTCGTTCGGTGCGACCGTCACCACCGGCATCGCTTCGGTCACGAGCGCGAGCGGCCCGTGCTTCAACTCGCCCGCCGGATACGCTTCCGCGTGAATGTACGAAATTTCCTTGAGCTTCAACGCGCCTTCGAGCGCGATCGGATAGTGCAGCCCGCGACCGAGGAACAGCGCATTCTCCTTGCGCGCGAACTCCTCCGACCACGCGATGATCTGCGGCTCCAGCGCGAGCACGCTGTTCAACGCGGCCGGCAAGTGCCGCAGTTGCGTGAAATACGCGGTTTCCTGCTTCGCGTTCACATGACCGCGCATCTTCGCGAGCGTCACCGCGAGCACGAACAAGCCGACGAGCTGCGTCGTGAACGCCTTCGTCGATGCCACGCCGATCTCCGTGCCGGCGTGCGTCAGGAAGGCAAACTCGGTCTGCCGCACCATCGCGCTCGTCGCGACGTTGCACACGGCGAGCGTGTGCTTGTGGCCGAGCGACTGCGCGTGCTTGAGCGCGGCGAGCGTGTCGGCGGTTTCGCCCGATTGCGAGATCGTGACGACCAGCGCCTTCGGATTCGGCACCGACTCGCGATAGCGATATTCGCTCGCGATCTCGACTTGCGTCGGAATCTTCGCGATCGATTCGAGCCAGTACTTCGCCGTCACGCCCGAGTAATAGCTCGTGCCGCACGCGAGAATCAGCACGCTGTCGACCTGCGAGAACGCGTCGCGCGCGCCTTCGCCGAAGAGGCTCGGATCGAACTGATCGGCTTGCGGGATCGTGTCGGTGATCGCACGCGGCTGCTCGAAGATTTCCTTCTGCATGAAGTGTCGATACGGCCCGAGTTCCACCGCGCCGCCGTACGCCGTCACCACGCGCACTTCGCGCTCGGCGGGCAGGCCTTCACGATCGACGATCTTCACGCCGTCCAGCGCGATCTCCACGACATCGCCTTCTTCCAGGAACGCGAAGCGGTCCGTGCTGCCGGCGAGCGCGAGCGCATCCGACGCGAGGAAGTTCTCGCCCTCGCCCACACCGACGACGAGCGGCGAACCCTGGCGCGCGCCCACGACCGTGTGCGGCTGATTCCTGTGCACCACGGCGATCGCGTACGCGCCGTGCAGTTGCTTCACCGCCTCGCGCACCGTCTGAAACAGGTCGCCGCGATACATGCTGTGAATCAGATGCGCGATGACTTCGGTATCCGTCTGCGACACGAACTCGTAGCCCTTGCCCTTCAGCATCTCGCGCAGCGACTCGTAATTCTCGATGATGCCGTTATGCACGAGCGCGACGGTATCGCAAGAGAAGATCGGGTGCGCGTTGTCGGTGACGGGTGCGCCGTGCGTCGCCCAGCGCGTGTGAGCGATGCCCGTCATGCCGCCGAGATTCGAGTCGCGCACTTGTGCGTCGAGATCGGACACGCGCGCGACGCTGCGCGCGCGGCGCGGCTCGCCGTTGCTCAGCACGGCCACGCCGCACGAGTCGTAGCCGCGATACTCGAGGCGGCGCAGACCTTCCACCAGCACCGGGACAATGTTACGTTGCGCTACCGCGCCGACAATTCCGCACATGGACGTTCACCTTTGAAACCTGCATTCGAAAGCGCGGTACCGAGGCGCCGCGCGCGTTGGGCTGAATCTCTCGACAGCCTTACGACTTCTTTTTCACCGGGCGCTTGTAGCCCGTCTTGCCGACCTGCGTCTTCTCGTTGAGCACCAGCTCGCCTTCGCCGACATCCTTCCAGACGGTCGTGCCCGCCGCGATCGTCACGCCGCGGCCCACGCGCACCGGCGCGACCAGTTGCGTGTCCGAGCCGACGAACACGTCGTCGCCGATGACCGTGCGATGCTTGTTCGCGCCGTCGTAGTTGCACGTGATCGTGCCCGCGCCGATATTCACGCGCGCGCCGATATCCGAATCGCCGATATAGCTGAGATGGTTCGCCTTCGAGCCGTGGCCGAACACCGCGTTCTTCACTTCGACGAAGTTGCCGACGTGCGCTTCGTCGCCGAGCTGCGCGCCCGGACGCAGCCGCGCATACGGCCCGAGCACGACGTTCGCGCCGGTCGTGCCGCCTTCGATATGCGTGTACGCATCGACACGCGTGCCCGCGCCGATCGCGGCATCGCGGATCACGCAGTTCGGACCGATCGTCACGTTGTCGGCGAGCGTCACGCGCCCTTCGAAGACGCAATTCACGTCGATCGATACATCCGCGCCGCATTCGAGCACGCCGCGCACGTCGATGCGCGCCGGGTCCATCAGCGTCACGCCCGCGTCGAGCAGCGCGTTCGCCACGTTGCGCTGATGGACGCGCTCCAGTTCCGCGAGCTGGATCTTGCTGTTCACGCCGAGCGTTTCCCACTCGGCGTCCGGCTGCGCGGTCACGACTTCGACGCCCGCCTCGATCGCGCGCTCGACCACGTCCGTCAGATAGAACTCGCCTTGCGCGTTGTTGTTCTTCAGCGACGCGAGCCACGTTTCGAGCGTGCGCGTCGGCGTAATCACGATGCCCGTGTTGATTTCGTCGATTTCGAGCTCGTCGGGCGACGCGTCTTTCTGCTCGACGATTTTCCGCACTTTGCCTTGATGATCGCGCACGATGCGGCCGTAACCCGTCGGATTCCCGACATTTACGGTAAGTACGCCGTAACGCTCGGAGCCCGCGGCATCGATCAGACGCTTGAGCGTGCTCGCGCGCGTGAGCGGCACGTCGCCGTACAGCACGAGCGTCGGCACCGAGGGATCGAGCAGCGGCAGCGCCTGCTGCACGGCGTGTCCCGTGCCGAGTTGCCTGTCTTGCAGGGCAAATTGAACGTCCGGCGCGCCGACGGCTTCGCGGACTTTATCCGCGCCGTGCCCGACGACGACGACGAGACGCGTCGGCGACAGCGTGCGGGCCGTGTCGATGACGTGGGCGAGCAAGGGCTTGCCCGCCAATGAATGGAGTACTTTCGGCAGAGCGGAGCGCATGCGCTTGCCCATGCCGGCAGCCAGAATCACGATGTTCATCGCAGGAAGCCTTGCTGGGTATGACGAGCCGCCAATATATCACCCGGCTCTTTGGCGCAATGCGGCGAATCCCACGCTGCGCCTTATTGGACAAAGGTTACAGGTCGTCGAACTGCACAATTGAAACCGCGCCGGACGTTCCTGACGGTTCGCTTGCACACGGTTCCTCGTCGAAGGCGATATCGCCCTGAGGATCGGCTTCGCCCGTCGCGCGCAGTCCCGCGAACGGAAACAGCTTGCTGTCCATGAGATGCGAAGGCACCACGTTCGACAGCGCGTTGAACATGTTGTCCACGCGCCCAGGGAAACGCTTGTCCCATTCGCGGACCAGCGCTTTCATTTCCGCGCGCTTCAGATTCGGCTGGCTGCCGCACAGATTGCACGGAATGATCGGAAATTCGCGCAGTTCCGCGTACTTTTCGAGATCCACTTCCTTCACGTAGGCGAGCGGACGGATCACGACGTTCTTGCCGTCGTCCGATTGCAGCTTGGGCGGCATGCCTTTCAGCTTGCCGCCGTAGAACATGTTGAGCAGCAGCGTCTGGAGGATGTCGTCGCGATGATGACCGAGCGCGATCTTGGTCGCGCCGAGCTCGCCCGCCACGCGATACAGAATGCCGCGACGCAGGCGCGAGCAGAGCGAACACGTCGTCTTGCCTTCCGGCACGAGGCGCTTGACGATGCTGTACGTGTCCTGATTTTCGATGTGAAACGGAATATCGAGCTTGCTCAGGTAATCCGGCAGCACATGCTCCGGAAAGCCCGGCTGCTTCTGATCGAGATTGACGGCGACGATCTCGAAGTTGATCGGCGCGCGCTCGCGCAGGCGCATCAGCACGTCGAGCATCGCGTAACTGTCCTTGCCTCCGGACAGGCACACCATCACCTTGTCGCCTTCCTCGATCATGTTGAAATCGCCGACGGCCTCGCCGACCTGCCGCGCGATGCGCTTGAAGAGCTTGTTGTTCTCGTACGCTTCCTTCTGCTGGCGCTTGGTCAGCGCCTCGCGCGTGGGTTTTTGCGGCTCGGCGGCCTCGATCGTGTCACGCGCGTTCATGCTCGTTCCTCTTTGATGCGAAAGACTTCGACGCCCACCGCGTCGCAGTCGGGATAGACGTCGGGCTTTTCCGTCGATACGGCCACCGCGCGCACGTTCGGATGCGCGAGCAAGGCGGCGGCGACGTCGTCGCACAGCGTTTCCTGCAGGTGGATGTGGCCCTGCTTCACGCGCGCGGCGATGGTCGAGCGCATGAAGTCGTAGTCGACGACTTCGGACAATTTGTCCGCGACGGGCGTCGACAGCGCGAGCGGCACGTACAGTTCGACGTTGATCACGACGCGTTGCTCGCCGCGCTTCTCGAAATCATGCACGCCGATGTTGATGCGCACTTCGTAGTTGCGCAGAAAAAGCCGCCGGCAATCGGTCAGCCGGGGATGCGAAAGTGCGGCAAGCATGAGGTTTCCAATATCCAATAAGCGCGTTTCAGGGCGCGCGAGAGCCGATCATGTACATCACGTCGCGCGGGCTCGGCACGAGATGCTGGCCGCCATCGACCACGAGCGTCGTGCCGGTCACGCCGTGCGCGTTCGCGAGATAGCACGCGGCCTGCGCCACGTCTTCCACCGTCGATGCGCGATTGAGCGGCGTCACGCGATGGGCGGCTTCGAACGACGCGGGCGTCTGCCCGGTGGAAATGAGCGTCAGCCCCGGCGCGAGGCCGACGACGCGCAACTTCGGCCCGAGCGCCTGCGCGAGCGCGACGGTGGCGTTGTCGAGCGCCGCCTTCGTCAGCGTGTACGACAGGTAATCCGGATTCATGTTGTACAGCTTCTGGTCCAGCACGTTGATGACGACGCCGCGTTGCGCGTCGTCCGCGGCGGCGGCATCGGGCATGATTTCGTGCAGCATGCGCGCGAGCGTCAGCGGCGCGGCGACGTTGATCGCGGTCATCGCGAGCAGTTTCGCGTAGCCGAAGTCGATGGCCGTGTCTTCGTCGAAACGCGACGCGCAGTTCACGACGCAGTTCAGCCCGCCGAACGCCTCGACGCACGCCGGCACGAGGCGAACGACGTCGGCCTCGACTTCCAGATCCGCTTTCAGCGCGATCGCGCGCCGCCCGAGCGCCTCGACATCCGCGACGGTTTCTCGCGCTTCACGCTCCGAACCGCCGTAGTGCACGGCCACGTCCCAGCCTTGCCGCGCGAATTCCAGCGCGACGCCGCGCCCGATGCGCTTCGCCCCGCCGGTCACGAGCACGGCGCGGGAACGAGAAACGGCACCGGAAGACGGCGAGTTGGGGGAAGAAAACGGCGTGGAAGCGCTCATTTACAATACTGGGATGAATCCGAAAGCCAGACAAACCGATAGTTTACCTGCTCCGGGCGCCGATGCGCTCGCGCAGTCCGAAGCGCTGACCGACCTGCTGCGCGGACGCATCGCCGCGGCGGGCGGCTGGTTGCCGTTCGACCGCTACATGGACCTCGCGCTGTACGCGCCGGGCCTCGGCTACTACAGCGGCGGGGCGATGAAATTCGGCCGACGCGCGGAAGACGGCAGCGATTTCGTCACCGCGCCGGAATTGTCCCCGCTTTTCGCGACGACGCTCGCGCGGCCCGTCGCGCAGGCGTTGCAGCAAAGCGGCACGCGGCAACTGATGGAATTCGGCGCGGGCACCGGCAAACTCGCCGCAGGATTGCTGACCGCGCTCGCCGATCTCGACGTGCCGTTCGACAGTTACGCGATCGTCGATCTGTCCGGCGAGTTGCGCGAGCGCCAGCGCGAGACCATCGAAAAGCAGGCGCCCGCGCTCGCCGCGAAGGTGAAATGGCTCGACGCGTTGCCCGAGGCATTCGAGGGCGTCGTGATCGGCAATGAAGTGCTCGACGCGATGCCTGTGCGCCTCGTCGTGCGCAAGCTCGGCGCGTGGCATGAGCGCGGCGTCGTCGTGCAGGGCGAACGTCTCGCTTTCGACGACCGGCCGATTACGCCGGACGCGCAAGTCGATCTGATCGATACCGCCATCGACGACGCCAACGACGAGCCGTTCGCCGAGTACGTCACCGAAACGCACGAAGCGGCGCTGGCGTTCACCAAGACCATTTGCACGATGCTCACGCGCGGCGCGGCGTTTTTCATCGATTACGGATTTCCGCGACGCGAGTTCTACCACGCGCAGCGCGCGACGGGCACGCTGATGTGTCACTACCGGCATCGGGCGCACGCGGATCCGTTTCTGTATCCCGGTTTGCAGGACATCACCGCGCATGTTGAGTTTACGGGCATCGCGGAGGCTGGCGTCGAAACTGGCGCCGATCTGCTCGGCTTTACGTCGCAGGCGCGTTTTCTGATGAACGCGGGCATCACCGATGTTTTGAGCGACCTCGATCCCGCCGATGTGAAGCGCTTTTTGCCGGCTGCAAATGCGGTGCAGAAGCTGCTGTCGGAAGCGGAGATGGGCGAGCTTTTCAAGGTGATCGCGTTTTCGCGCGGCATTCCCGGTACGCTCGACGCTTTCGCGACGGGCGATCGTTCTCACACGTTATGAGTGCGCGATCATGATCCGCTGGCTGCTTACCACGTTTATCGCACTCGCGATTCTTTCCGGCTCGATGCCGTGGCTGAAGAAAATCGGAATCGGGCGGTTGCCGGGGGACTTCACATTGCGGATTTTTGGGCGCGAGTATTCGTTTCCGTTTATGTCGACGTTGTTGTTGTCGGTTTTGTTGTCTTTGATTGCGCGGGCGCTTTAGGCCTTTTTTGTCGCCGGATCCCGTTTTGCTTTTGGTCTATTGGCGTTGCCCCTGTGCGGGGCGGCAGTCACTTTCTTTGCTGCTGCAAAGAAAGTAACCAAAGAAAGCAGCTTTTCCATCCAAAGTGCTTCATGCCGGCCGCGGCACGGGCGATTGGCTGAATGGCCCGGCAGTAGCGAGTGCCCTCAAAGGTCTCGCGCGGCGTGGACCGCGCACGGTCTGACACATCGCACCACAAAACAAACTGGTTCAGCACCAAATAGCTCCAGCCCGCTTCGCGGCCGACCGGTCAATCGGGTGGGCGCGCGCTTTCTTGCTAACGCCGCCATCTCACGGCGCTCGTTATTCGTCGGTTTCCCTTGCAGACCCGACGGCAGCGCGAAGCGCTGTGCCGGAGCTATTTCGTGCTGAACCAGCGCGCTAAAACATATGGTGCGGCGGACCGTGCGCGAGCCAAGTCCGGTTGGGCCTGTGAGGGCGACACTTAGGCGAGGGCCAACTTGAGGGAGAAAATTGGCCAAGTTGCGTGTGACCGCGGGCCTGAAAAGCTGCTTTCTTTGGTTACTTTCTTTGCAGCAGCAAAGAAAGTGACTGCCGCCCCGCACAGGGGCAACGCTAATAGACCAACACGAAATCGGGATCCGGCAAAGAGTCAAAACTCTGGGTTCCATTCAGCCAATCGCCTGTGCCGCGGCCGGCATGAAGCACTCTGGATGGGGAAAGCTGCTTTCTTTGGTTACTTTCTTTGCAGCAGCAAAGAAAGTGACTGCCGCCCCGCACAGGGGCAACGCCAATAGACCAATAACGAAACGGGATCCGGCGATTCAAATCTTCAAAGCATCCTTCACCGCCGCGACCCGCGCATCATGCACGGCATCCTTAATCCCGGCAGGCCGATCGGCCAACTGCCCCGCGACAGCACCCGCATCCACCGACCGCGCAGCCACCAAAGCCTCCCGCAACCGCTCCGCCTGCGGATAAGCCTGCTGCTCCATTCCAAGCCGCCCGCGCGCATCCGCGAGACACGCCTGCAGCGCCTCGGCAAACCGCGCCGGCTTGCGCAACGCATCCGATCGTTCGAACAGTCTCACGAGCGCGGCCGCGCCCATCTCCATCACGCGATGAATATTGCCGTGCTCACGCGCGACGAGCATCGCCAGATCGCGGCAGTCGTTCGGCACGCGCAAGCGCTCGCACAGCGGCCGCAGCAAATCGACGCTGCGCCCCTCATGGCCGATGTGACGCGGCAAGATGTCCTCCGGCGTCGTCGCCTTGCCGAGGTCGTGCGTAAGCGCGGCAAAGCGCACCGGCAACGCGAATCTCTGCGACGCGGCGTAGTCGAGCACCATCATCACATGCACGCCCGTGTCCACTTCCGGGTGATAGTCCGCGCGCTGCGGCACGCCCCACAAGGCATCGACTTCGGGGAGAATCCGCGCGAGCGCGCCGCAACTGCGCAGCACGTCGAACATGCGCGACGGCTTCTTTTCCATCAGTCCGCGCGACACTTCCTGCCAGACGCGCTCCGGCACGAGCGCATCGACTTCGCCCGCGGCGACCATCTTCTTCATGAGTTCGGCGGTTTCCGGCGCGACGTCGAAATCGGCAAAACGCGCCGCAAAGCGCGCCAGCCGCAGAATGCGCACCGGATCTTCGATGAACGCATCGCCGACATGCCGAAACAGCTTGTTCGCGAGATCCGCGGCACCGCCGAACGGATCGATGACCGGTCCGGTCAGCTCGCCCGCCGGCGTGACCTCGCGCGCCATCGCGTTGATCGTGAGATCGCGCCGCGCGAGGTCTTCCTCGAGCGTCACATCGGGCGAAAAGTAAAACTGGAAGCCGTGATAGCCCGCCGCCGTCTTGCGCTCGGTGCGCGCGAGCGCGTATTCCTCGTGCGTTTCGGGATGCAAAAACACCGGAAAATCCTTCCCGACCGGCCGATACCGCTGCGCCACCATCTGCTCCGGCGTCGCGCCCACGACGACATAATCGCGATCCACCACCGGCACGCCCAGCAACGCGTCGCGGATCGCGCCGCCGACTGCGTAGATGTTCATCGCGCTTCCTCGCGCGCGCCGTCGATCCACGCCGCGACCGCCGGCAGCGCCGTGACGCGCTTCCCATAGTCGAGCGATGTCGCGCTCAGCTTCGGCGCGTAGCTGTTGAAACGCATGACGACCGGCGCGAACATCGTGTCCGCTATGCCGAACTCGCCGAACAAAAACGGCCCGCCCGATTTGCCGAGGCATTCCGCCCAGATCGCCTCGATGCGCGCGATATTCGCAAGCGCATCCGGCGTCGCGCCCGCGCCCGGCGCGTGCGTCGTGATTTCCATCGGCATGTTCTGGCGCAGGTCCGCAAAACCCGCGTGCATCTCCGCGCTGACGCTTCGGGCGCGCGCGCGAGCGGCGGCGTCGCGCGGCCACATCGCGTGTTCGGGATGCAGCTCGGCAATCGTTTCGACGATCGCGAGCGATTCCCACACCGAATCGCCCGCGTCGGTGACGAGGCACGGCACCTTGCCGGACGGCGAGACGTCGAGAATCTTCGCTTTCGTGTCGGGATGGCCGAGAGGGATCAGCGCCTCCTCGAACGGGATGCCGAAATGTTTGAGCAGCACCCACGGCCGCATCGACCAGGAAGAGTTGAGCTTGTCACCGATAACGAGTTTCATGCGATCACAAAAAGTTTTAACGATGCGCGGTTGCGCGGAATGTGTTGAAGCGCGAGCGCGACGAATTGCCGGTCAGATACAGCGGCGCGATGGTCTCGATGCTCGCCGGCTCGTCGATGCCCAGTTCCGGCGCGAGCGGTCCGCTCGCGATGTTCGGCGTCTTCATCGAATCGAGATTGTCGCGCGAGATGATGGGCTCGCCGGGCGCCATTTCCATGGTCATCGCCTGAAGGCGGCCGAGGCTTTCCGGCAGCTTGATGATGCGCGAATGCTTGCCGATGGTCGCACCCGCGAAACGCACGAGCTCCGCCAGCGTGTAGACGCCCGGCCCCGCGAGTTCGTAGACCTGGCCGTTGGCGGCGTCGAGATCGAGCACGTTGACCATCGCCTTCGCCACGTCGCCGACGAACACCGGCTGGAACTGCGCGTCGGCGCACGCGAGCGGGATCACCGGGAACATGCGCTCGAGAAAGGCAAACTGGTTGAGCAGATTGTCCTCGGGCCCGAACACGACGGAACTGCGGAAAATGGTCCAGTCGAGTCCCGATTCGCGGACGATCTTCTCGCCATCGCCCTTCGAGCGCAGGTACATGCTCGGACCTTCGGGGTCCGCGCCGAGCGCGCTCATGTGCAGGAGACGCCGCACGCCCTTCGCCTCGCACGCGGCGGCGATCTTGCGCGGCAGCTCGACGTGAGCCTTCGCGAACTCCGGTCCGTATGGATCGTCGCGGCGCCCCTGAAGAATGCCGACGAGATTGATCACCGCATCGCATTGATCGATAAACGCGGCGAGTTGCACGGGATCGTGCACATCGGCTTCGATGACATCGATGGGCAGCAGCGTGAGATGCGCCGCGTTGACGCGCCGCCGCGTCGCGACTCGCACGGTCTTGCCGAGATCGACGAGCGCATTGACGAGATGACTGCCGATGAAACCCGAACCGCCGATCAGCGCTACATGTTGGTGTCGCATAGTTCGCCTCTTGGGTCGCGGCCTGACGAATGCGGCTTCGATTCAGAACGGCGGGGGCCGAAAATGAAAACGCCCGCGCGTCCTTTCGTTCGACGCGCGGGCGTGAGGTTTCGCTGCAAGACGGTCAGGGAGCGATGTAGCCCAGACGCGCCTTCAACGACTGCGGACGGCCTTCGAACAGTGCCGCGTAATAGACGGTGTTCGACAGCACGTTCTTCACGTAATCGCGAGTCTCGGTAAACGGGATCGTTTCAGCAAAAACCGCGCCCTCCACGGGTGCGCGCAAGCCTTGCCGCCATTGGCTCGGACGGCCCGGCCCGGCGTTGTAGCCCGCGGTGGCGAGTACGGCCGAGTTATCGAATTGATTGTAGATCATCGACAGGTAATTCGTGCCGAGCAGGATATTCGTGTTGATGTCGTTCATCTGCGCGCGCGACACCGGACCGAGACCGATTTTCTTCGCGACGAGTTGCGCCGTGCCGGGCATCAACTGCATGAGGCCGCCCGCGCCGACTTCCGAGCGCGCATTGATGATGAAGCGCGACTCCTGGCGGATGAGGCCATACGCCCATTCGATGTCGAGACCGGTGTTCTGCGCATCGCGCTCGACGATATCGCGGAACGGCGACAGATAGCGCAGCGTGAAATCGTGCTCCGCTTTTGTCTTGTCGGCCGTGTTGACGGTGCGGTCGAACAGTTCGATGCGCTTAGCGTACTGCGCAGCCGCGATCAGTTGCCGGTCGGTCATGGTGCGCAGCGGCCAGTTCCATTCGCGATTGCCTTCGAGACGCATGTTCAGCGCGTAGAAACGCTGCGACAGCGCGAAGCCCGGCACCGATTGCATCTGCGCGATCTCGGCGTCCGAAACCGTGGTGCGCGGCGGCACGCTGATCTTTTGACCGAGTTCTTCGAGCGCGAGCTGACCATAGAAGTTGTATTGATCCGCGATGGTCTGGAGTTCCTGGTTCGCCGTGGCCGTGTCGCCAGCCTGCTTCACGGCGCGCGCGTGCCAGTAGATCCACGCCGGTTGCGCGCGCAATGTGGGCGGCATCTGTTCGATGGACCAGCGCACCATGTTCCAGTCGTTGACGAGCAGCGCGCTGCGCGTGCGCCATTCGTACGCCGGATTCGACAGTTGCGCATTCGCCGACAGCCGATACCAGTCCGCCGCCGCCGGCATGCGCTTGAGCGCCGCCTGATAGCCGATGGTGCCCCAGCCGACCGCGCGCTCGGCGGGCGTCAGGCTCGGCGCGACGGAAGGAAAGGTGGCGGCGGCCATCGCCGGATCGTTGCGGGCCATGCGCGTGATCGCGAGCAGCGTCAACTGATGCGCCGGCGTATTGGGCATCACGCCGCGCGCGAGATAAAGCGGCGGCTTGTTGACGGCGTCGTCCAGCAGCGAATCCTTCGGCTTTTCCTGGCCGAGCGCTTCGACGATGTTCGAGCCGGTCGACGTGTAGTTCTGCTCGTAGGCGAGACGAATTTGCTGCCAGATGTCGTCGCTCGTGAACTGGCCCGACTGCGCGAGTGCGCCGATCAGGTCGACGCAGCCGTCGCCGTACCATTTCGGATCGACGAGCAGCGCGCGCGCCGCTTCCGCGACGTTTTCGCCGCGCGACAGGCGCCCTTCGAGCGCGTAGCACTTGACCTGCGTGTCGTCATTGAGAACGAAACGGGAATATTGCTGCTCGAAGTTCTTCCAGTCGTGACGGCTGCCGAGCACGACGAGATAGTCGTTGCGCATGCGGTCGGCGATCGCCTGACCGTCGTAGCGCTGCAGGAACGAGAGCACGGGCGCGTCGGGCGCGTCGATGCGCGCGTGGCCTTGCGAATCGAAAAGCTGCGGCTTGATGGTGAAGTATTCGATATAGCTCGGCGCCGGATAATCCGGAATCTGCGCGGCGAGCGCGGCGGCCTTGCCGGCATCGTTCGCACGCGCGGCTTCGCGCAATTGCAGGAAGATGCGGTCGTCGGACGTGGGCGGGAGATCGGCATCGGGACGGACGGCGGAAGCCGTTCCGCAAGCGACGAGCGCCGCTGCGGCAAGGGCCGCGCCGACCGCGAGATATACTCGGTTGAGGCGTTTTGACATCTATTTTCTGGAGCGCGAGGTGGTCCTGAGATCGGAGGAAAGCATAGCACGCAACGTTTGCGATCAACCCAAGAACCAGCCGAAAAGCGCATTGCGCGCAAGGCTTCTCGCGGCGCGCGAGGCGCAAAGCGAGCAAGCCGGCCAGGCCGCGATAAACGACTCGCTCGCGGCGCGCATCCAGGCCGTGCTCGCGCGGCACGACGCGCGGTGCGTCGGCTTATACTGGCCCGTCGCGGGCGAGTTCGACGCGCGCGACGCGCTCGCACGCTGGCTCGACGCCGACGCAACGCGCGGCGCCGCGCTGCCGGTGGTCGTGAAACCGCACGCGCCGATGGTTTTCCACGCATGGAGCGCGCACTCGCCGATGAAGGAAGGCCGCTACCGGATTCCGGTGCCCGCTGAAGAAAAGGTCGTGGTGCCGGAACTGCTGCTGATTCCGTGCGTCGGTTTCGACACGGATCGGTACCGGCTCGGTTATGGCGGCGGCTATTACGATCGGACGCTCGCCGCCTGGCCGAACGAAGCGCGGCCGGTGACGATCGGCATCGCGTACGAATCGGGGAAATGCGGCGCGTTGCCGCGCGAGGTTCACGACATGCCGCTCGACGCGATCGTCACCGAATCCGCGATCTATTAGAGCGATGCCGCCGCGCGCGCGGCGGTATCGTAGAGGCCGGACGCATTGCGCATCAATTGCGCGGCCTCGCCGATCTGCTCGTTGGTGAGACCGCTTTCGCGCAGTGTCTCGATGAGGCACGCCTCGCGCACTTCGCGATACTTGCCGCACAGTTCGCGTCCCGCCGGCGTCGCGGAAAAGAACACTTCCTTGCCGGATTTCTCGCTCTGCACGTAACCGCGAGCGACGAGTTTTTTCAGCGCATACGTGGCAACGTGTGTGTCCTCGATGTTCAGCACGAAGCAGATGTCGGCGAGCTTCTTCTTGCGGTCGCGATGGCTCACATGATGCAGCAGCGACACTTCCACCGCCGTCATGTCCTTCGCGCCCGCCGCGGACATGCAGCGCACCATCCAGCGATTGAACGCATTGCCCGCCATGATGAGGCCGTATTCGAATTCCGACAGTTCCGCGCTGGCTTCGGAGACGAGATGCTCGGACGAGACGATCTTGGTGGGATGACGCGGCATGGCGATGACCGGTTTGCAGTGCGTTGGAGTGTAGCGCAACGTCATTTTTGCGAGCGACGCATGCCTCGGCAAAAACGTGAATTGATAATTTCTTGATAATTTATTGACAATGTAACATTCTGCGACGACGCGAAGCGCATCGGATAGACGAATTTCGCGTCCCGAAAAGGCAAATTTTCAGGCATGACAAGACCACGTATTCATTCGCTGGGCGACGCCGCGCTCGTGTGCGAAGCCGCGCCGCCCGCCACGCTCGACTGCCAGCGCCGTATCTGGGCGCTGGCGGAACGCGCGCGCCTCATGCCGCACGTCGTCGAGGTGGTGCCGGGCATGAACAATCTGACGATCGTGTTCGATCCGCTCGAAGCGGACTACGAAACGCTCGCCGCCGAACTGGACAGCGGCTGGGACGCCGCCGAGCCAACCGACATGGACAGCGCCGAAATCGAGATTCCGGTGCGCTACGGCGGCGCCGACGGCCCGGATCTCGCCGCGCTCGCGCAGCACACAGGCCTTTCCGTCGACGAAGTGGTGAAGCGTCATACGCAAGCCGAGTACGTCGTGTTCTTTCTCGGATTCCAGCCGGGCTTCGCCTATCTCGGCGGGCTCGATCCCGCGCTCGCGATGCCGCGCCGTTCCGAGCCGCGTCTCGAAGTGCCGGCGGGATCGGTCGGGATCGGCGGGGCGCAGACGGGCATTTATCCGGCGGTGTCGCCGGGCGGCTGGCAGTTGCTCGGACGCACGGAGCTGAAGCTCTTCGACCCGGCCAGAAACCCGCCGACGCTCATGCAGCCTGGCGACCGCGTGCGCTTCACCGCGCTGGAGGTGCGCGCATGATCGACGTGATTCGCGCAGGCGTGCTCACTTCCGTGCAGGATCTCGGACGACGCGGCTACCGGCATCTCGGCGTGAGTTCGGGTGGCGCGCTCGATGCGCTGTCGCTGGAAATCGGCAATCGCATCGTCGGGAACCGGCCGGACGCGGCGGGCATCGAGGTCACGTTCGGGCCGACGGTGCTGCGCTTCAAACATGCAACGCGCATCGCCATCACTGGAACCGATTTCGGCGCGACGCTCGACGACAAGCCCGTCTATTCGTGGTGGAGCCTGCCCGTGCGCGCGGGCCAGGAACTGACGCTGCGCGTGGCGAAGCGCGGCATGCGCGGCTATGTGTCGATCGCGGGCGGCATCGACGTCTTGCCGATGCTCGGCTCGCGCTCGACCGATCTCGCCGCGTGCTTCGGCGGCCTCGGCGGGCGTGCGTTGCGCGACGGCGACCGTCTGCCGGTCGGCGTGCCGCAGCCGCACAAGGGCATCGCGTTTTCGCCGGAAGAACCCGCGTTCGGCGTGAAGGCGCCCGCGTGGTGCAAGTTCGTGCTCGTCGACGAACCCGTGCGGCGCGGCCGCCATTCGCCGGGACTCGCGTGGGCGGTGCCGATCCGCGTGCTGCGCGGCCCGGAATACGACAGCTTCAACGACGCGGCCCAAACGAGTTTCTGGAACGAGGAATGGACGATCACGCCCAACAGCAATCGCATGGGTTTCCGGCTTGCGGGCACGGCGCTGGAGCGGCGCGAAAAGATCGAACTGCTGTCGCACGCGGTCTTGCCCGGCACGATCCAGGTGCCGCCGAACGGCCAGCCGATCATCCTGATGGGCGACGCGCAGAGCACCGGCGGCTATCCGAAGATCGGCGCGGTGATCAGGGCGGACCTGTGGAAGCTCGCGCAAGTGAAGCTGAACGGCGGCGTGCGCTTTATCGAGACATCGGTGGAAGAGGCGCGCCACGCGCTCGCCGACGAGCGGCAATACGTGAGCCAGGTGGAAACGGCCATCGCGATGCACGAGGAGCGCATCGCGCGCGCGGGCTCCTGAGTTGAAAGCCGCGCGAGAGACGCGGCGCATCACTTCAACACTAACGGAACGACTGCACAAAACATCATGGAAATCGATCTCAATGCCGATCTCGGCGAAGGCTGCGGCTCCGACGAAGCCCTGCTCGATCTCGTGAGTTCCGCGAACATCGCGTGCGGATGGCACGCGGGCGGCGCCACCGCGATGCGCGATTGCGTGCGCTGGGCCGTCGAAAAGGGCGTCGCTATCGGCGCGCACCCGAGCTTCAACGATCCCGAGAACTTCGGCCGCAAGGAAATGGACCTGCCGCCCGAGGAAATTTACGCGGGCGTGCTGTATCAACTCGGCGCGCTCTCGGCGATCGCGCAGGCGGAAGGCGGGCGCATCGCGCACGTGAAGCCGCACGGCGCGCTCTATAACCAGGCCGCGAAAAGTACCGCGATCGCCGATGCGATCGTCTCCGCCGTGCACGACTTCGATCCGTCGCTGCTCGTGTTCGGGCTGGCGAACAGCGGGCTCGTCGAAGCGGCGCGGCGCGCGGGGCTGATCGCGATCGAGGAAGTGTTCGCGGATCGCGGCTATCGCGCGGATGGTTCGCTCGTGCCGCGCAAGGAGCCGGGCGCGCTGCTCGACGACGAAAACCTCGTGCTCGACCGAACGCTGGCGATGGTGCGCGAGCAGCGCGTGCGGGCCGTGTCCGGCGAATGGGTGCCGCTCAACGCGCAGACGATCTGCCTGCACGGCGACGGCGCGCACGCCCTCGACTTCGCCCGGCGCATTCGCGATGCGCTGGCCGATGCGGGCATCGAAGTCCGCGCCGCGCACGCCGCCGCCTGAAGCATCCCGCAGCAAATTTCGACGCCCCGCATGCCGGGGCGTTTTAACAAGCAAGCGCCCGATTCGAGACGCGAGTGTTTCTTGTCAGTACGGAGATAAAAATGACGAATGCAGTGAATCTATGGCCGCTCATCGGCGTGGCCGTCATCATCGCAGGCTTCGTGCTGCGCTTCAATCCGATGCTGATCGTCGCGGCCGCCGCGATCATCACCGGCTTCGCGGCGCACTTTCCCGTCGAGCGCATTCTGACCGCGATCGGCAGCGGCTTCATGAAGACACGCAACATTCCGCTCATCATCCTGTTGCCGCTCGCGGTGATCGGTCTGCTCGAACGGCACGGCCTGCGCGAGCGCGCCCAGATGTGGATTTCGAGCATCAAGGCCGCGACGGCGGGCCGTCTGCTGATCGTGTATCTGTTCGTGCGCGAGATCACGGCGGCGGTCGGCCTGACGGGACTCGGCGGACATCCGCAGATGGTCCGCCCGCTGCTCGCGCCGATGGCCGAAGGCGCCACCGAAGCGCGCTACGGCAAGCTCTCCGACGCGACGCGCCACAAGCTGCGCGCCTACTCGGCGGCCACCGACAACGTCGGCCTGTTCTTCGGCGAGGACATTTTCGTCGCGTTCGGCGCGATCGTGCTGATGGTCACGTTCCTGAAGGAAGCGGGCATCGTCGTGGAGCCGATGCACGTCGCCGTGTGGGGCATCCCCACGGCGATCTGCGCGTTCCTGATCCACGGCTTCCGGCTGTGGCTGCTCGACCGCAGGCTCGCCCGCGAACTGGAAGCGCTCACGCGCAATGTTGCGGGAGAAAAAGCATGACGCTCACGATCAACTATCTGTTCTATCTCGTCGGCATCATTCTGCTGGTCGTCGGCGGGATGATTCTCACCGACAAGGCGCATCCGAAGCGATTCAGCGCGGGCGTGTTCTGGCTCATTTACGCGCTGATCTTTCTGATCGGCGACTGGATTCCGGTGCCGGTGGTCGGCGTGCTCGTCGTGGCGATGGCGCTGATCGCGGGCCTGGGCGGCGTCACGGGCGCGAAGCCGAAAATGCTCTCCGACGAAACGCGCCGCCAGAGCGCCGTGCGGCTCGGCAACAGGCTCTTCGTGCCCGCGCTGACGATTCCGGTCGTCACCGTGATTCTCACGCTCGGCGCGAAGTATCTCGTGTTCGGCGGCGTGCCGCTGATCGAGCTGAAGAACGTGACGCTGATCGGCTTCGGCGTCGGTTGCGTGATCGCGCTCGCCATCGCGTGCGTGATGACGCGCGACACCGTCGGCCAGTCGATGCGCGAGACGCGCCGTCTCATCGACGCGCTTTCGTGGGCCGCCGTGTTGCCGCAGATGCTTGGCATGCTCGGCCTCGTGTTCTCGGATGCGGGCGTCGGCAAGGCGGTCGCGCATGTGACGACCGCTTACGTCAACATGGACTACCGGCTCGTCGCGGTGACCGTGTATGTCGTCGGCATGGCGCTCTTCACGATGGTCATGGGCAACGGCTTCGCCGCGTTTCCGGTGATGACGGGCGGCGTCGGCGTGCCGATTCTCGTCGGCGTGTTCCATGGCAATCCCGCGACGATGGCGGCGATCGGCATGTTCTCCGGCTACTGCGGCACGCTCATGACGCCGATGGCCGCGAACTTCAACATCGTGCCCGCCGCTTTGCTGGAACTGCCGGACAAGAACGCGGTGATCAAGGTTCAAGTGCCGACGGCGGTCACGTTGATGATCGTCAATATCTTTCTGTTGAACTGGTTGATGTTCATCTAAGCGAAAGCGTTTGACCCGCGCGCGTATCGCGGAACAAGGCCGCGATACGCGCGCGTGATTGCGTCATCTCCCTTCTCCTTGCCCTTCCTCATGCATGACTGGCTGCATCTTCGCCGCGCGTCGTGCATCGATCCGTTATCGCAAACCTGCATCGTATATCGCTGACGCTCAGCAATTCGGACTGCTCTTATATGTCCGTACCGGATGCATGACGGAGACTCCTGCGCTTTCTGTGGCGCTTAAGGAAAACATGGCGTGCGACATCTTCGCCGCTTGACCGATCAAGCGTGACACGGCATCCCTCCGCGCATTTCCCGGACTGACCGGGGCGTCGGTTTGCGGTTTCGCACCTATTAACGCGAGCGTTGGCGAGCATTCTTTCCGTCAAAGATTCTTTCATGCGTTTGCCGAGTTACTCCCGTCTGCTCGCCTTGCCCTCGGGTTCCAATCTGCTGCTTCGCTGGCTCGAGACGATCATCGTCACGGCCAGTGTGCTCGCGGCCTCAGGAATCTCCGGCGACGGCGCTGCCGCCCGCTATGACAGCGCGGTCGTTGCCTTCACCGTCATCTTCGCGTGGAGCGCGTCGTCAGGACTCCGCATGACGGGCCTGGCGCGCCGCGTGTCGCTGCCGTGTGCCGTTCTCCTTCCAGCGCTTGGCTGGATGATCTGCGAGGCCGGCGCGGTATTCGTGATCGAGTGGATGCATGGCGAATACCACCCTTCGGGCGCATGGCTCGTCAGTCTTTTCGCGCCGACGGCCATCGGCGTGATGCTCTGCCGTCTCATCGACCGGATCGCTCGTGCGCGCTGGGGCCGGCGCTTGTCGGTGGCGGTGGTCGGGCGAGGCGAGCGCTGCGCGGCATTCGCGCGAACCATCGCCGCCATGGACGATTCGACTTGCCGCGTCGACGCGCTCCTCGACCTGAACGCCGATGCCGATGCGACAGTCGGCGGCGTTCCGCTCTTTCACGACATCGAGACATTCGCTGCCCAGTTGCGCGCGCGACATACCGACGAGTTGTGGCTCGCGCTGCCGCTCGCGGACGAGGCGGCGCTCCTGCGCTGTCTCGACGCGTTCCGCGACGACCTGCTGAACATTCGCTTCGTGCCGGACGTGAGCCGCGTCGTGCGCTTTCACGGCCATCGCGTCGATCTCGACGGCGCGCTCGCGATCAACCTCGTCGCCTCGCCGCTCAGCGCTCGCGCCTTCGCCAGCAAGGCGGTGTTCGACTGGCTCTTCTCCGCTTGCGCCGTCGTCGCACTTGCGCCCGTGTTGGTCGCGATCGCGCTTGCCGTCAAGTTGACGTCATCCGGACCGGTGTTTTTCAGGCAGCGGCGCCGGGGCGCGAACGGAAAGCCTTTCGACATCTACAAGTTCCGCACGATGCGCACGCATGCGACGCACGGCGGCGTGCTCGTGCAGGCCACGCGCGGCGATCCGCGCGTGACGCGCGTCGGTGCGTTCCTGCGCCGCACGAGCCTCGACGAGCTGCCGCAGTTCTTCAACGTGCTGCGTGGCGAGATGTCGGTCGTCGGCCCTCGTCCGCATGCGATGGAGCATGACGCGCTCTATCAGCATGTCGTCGACGGCTATATCCATCGTTACCGCTTCAGGCCGGGCATCACCGGCTGGGCGCAGATCAACGGGCTGCGTGGCGAGACGGACTCCATCGACAAGATGGAGCGGCGGGTCGAACACGATCTCCACTACATCGGCAACTGGTCGTTCGCGCTCGACATGCGCATCGTGCTCGCGACGATCGTGCGCGGGTTCGTTCATCGCAACGCGTACTGACTTGCAGGACTCACCCATGAATCAAATCATCGAACGCGTTATTTCGGCTAACTGGCGCGCGTCCTTTCCGCGGACAGCGGCAACTCTCGCGCTCGCGGCAATGCTGAGCGCGTGCGCGATCGCGCCGGGCTTTCACATGCCGGTCGATTCCGACGAGGCCGCGGAGGGCGGCGATGCCGCCCCGCACATCGACGCGACCGCGGCCACGCCCGAGATCCCCGTCACGGAACTCGATCTCGCGCTCGTCAGGCGCGACGTGGAACAGCGCAAGACGAATCAGGACCAGCAGGCGAAGCGGCTGCTCGGCGCGCCGACGGCCTACACGGTCGGCGCGGGCGACGTGCTGCAGATCGTCGTCTGGGATCATCCGGAGTTCGCGGCGGCGCTCGGCTCCGCTCAGAATCAGGCGAGCGCGAAGGCGAGCGATCCGGCGGCCGGTTTCGTCGTCGATCAGAACGGCAATCTGCGCTTTCCCTACGCGGGCACGCTGGCCGTGGCCGGGCTGCGCACCGACCAGATTCAGCAAGAGCTGACCGCCGCGCTCTCGACGTATCTCGTCAAGCCGCAAGTCACCGTGCGAATGGCGTCGTATCGCGCGCGGCAGGTTTATGTCGATGGCCAGGTCCGCGACCCCGGCGCGCTCTCGCTGACGGACGTGCCCCTCAGTTTCTACGACGCGATCGCGCGCGCCGGCGGCTTCAACGAAAACGCCGATCAGAGCGACATCATGCTGGTGCGCGGCGGAGATTCGTATCGGATCGATCTGCCGCAACTGCTTGCGCAGCGGCTCAATCCGGCGAAGCTGTATCTGCGCGAAGGAGACCTTCTGCGCGTCGCGTCGCGCAACGACAACATCGTCTACGTGATGGGCGAAGTCAGCAAACCGGGGTCGGCCGCGCCGCGCCGCGATGGCCGGCTTACGCTCGCCGATGCGCTTTCTCAGGTCGGCAGCATCAATTCGAGCACGGCGGACACCGCGCAGATGTTCGTGATCCGGCAAGGCGACGACACCCCGCGCGTCTATCACCTCGACAGCAGTTCGCCTGTATCGATGCTGGTCGCGAACGAGTTCGAGCTGCAGCCGAAGGACATCGTTTATGTCGATGGCAGCGGCCTCGTGCGCTTCAATCGCGTGCTCAGTCTTTTGATGCCGCTGATCAGCACCGGGCTTACGGCGGGAGTGATCGCGAAATGATCCGGTCGGTGTTGATGGTTTGTGAGGGAAATATTTGCCGGAGTCCGATGGCGGCGGCGTTGCTGGGGCGGGAGCTGCCGGCGCTCGACGTAACGTCGGCGGGCACACACGCGCTGGTCGGGGCACCCGCCCACGCGGTCGCCGCCGAACTGGCGCGGGCGCACGGCATCGCGCTCGGCGCGCACGTCGCCACGCAACTCGACGCGCCGCTCGCTCGCGCCGCAGACCTGATTCTCACGATGACGAAGCCGCAGCGCGAATGGGTCGAGGCGATGTTTCCATCGACACGCGGCAAGGTGTTCCGACTCTGCGACACATTCGGCGTGGACGTCACCGATCCCTACCGGCGGCACCGCACGGTGTTCGACCTGGCCTTTGCTCAGATCCAAGAAGGCATTTCGCACTGGACCCGCTCACTGGCGGGACAACGATGAACGACATTACCTTCAACCCTTCCCGGCCCGAAGCCTCGACCGGCGACGATGAAATTCGCCTCTCGGAGATCGTCTCCGTGTTGCGCGAGCGTCGCGTGCTCATCGCGGTCGTCACCGCTTGCACGCTGGCGGCCGGATCGCTCTATGCGTTCGTCTGGACGCCGACGTATCGCGCCGACGCGCTCATTCAGGTCGACGACGACAGCGGCTCCGGCACGCTCAACGACAAGCTCGGCGACCTCGCGGCCCTGTTCCAGAGCAAGGCGAGCGCCGATGCGGAGATCGAACTGATGCGCTCGCGCATGGTGGTCGGCGAAGCGGTCTCGCGCCTGCATCTCGACATCAATGCGCGTCCGCACTATCTGCCGCTCGTCGGCGCGCCCTACGTCCGCTACACCGCCGGCGACGGCGTCGCCAGCGCGCCGCTCGGTCTCAAAAGTTTCGCGTGGGGCGGCGAGCGCATCGGCGTCTCGACCTTCGACGTTGCGCCGCGCCAGTTCGACGCGACTTTCACGCTGATTGCGGGCGAAGGCGAGCGCTACGAACTCCAAGCGCCCGACGGCACGACGGTCTTGCGCGGCCGCGTCGGTGAAACGGCCACGGCGCAAGGCAGCGCCGGACCCGTGAAGCTGATGGTGACGTCGCTGCTCGCGCGTCCCGGCACGCGTTTCGACCTGACGCGCGCATCGACGCAGCAGACCATCGCGGACTTGCAGAAGGCGCTCGCGATCAGCGAGCAGACGAAACAATCGGGCATCATCGGCATGTCGCTCGACGGTCCCGACGCGCAACGCATCACGACGACCGTGAATACGATCGCGACGCTCTACGTGCAGCGCAACGTCGACCGGAAGTCCGCGCAGGCGCAACAGATGCTCGCGTTCCTCGGCGATCAACTGCCGCAATTGCGCGCCGACCTCGATCGCGCCGAAGCGCGCTATAACGCGTTTCGCGCGCAGAACGGCGCGGTCGATCTGGAAGAGCAAAGCAAGTTGCTGCTGCAGACGGTCGTCGAGAATCGCTCGAAGATCGTCGAATTGCAGCAGCAGCGTGCGGAGCTCGTGCAGCGTTATACCGCGATGCATCCGTCGGTCACGGCGATCGATGCCCGCATCGGCGAACTTCGGCACCAGTCCGACGAGACCGACGGGCAGATCAACGCGCTGCCTTCGGTGCAGCAGGACGCCGTGCGCCTGCTGCGCGACGTGAAGGTCAGCAACGATCTCTACACGAGCCTCCTCAACAGCACGCAACAGTTGCGCGTGCTGAAGGCCGGGCAGCTCGGCAACGTCCGCACCGTGGATTACGCGGTGACGCCGGAGAAGCCCGTCGCGCCAAAGAAAGCGCTGACCCTCGCTCTGTCCGTCGCGCTCGGCCTGATGGCCGGCTGTGCGCTCGCACTCGCGCGGCGCCTGTTCGATCGCGGTCTCGAAACGCCCGCGGAAATCGAGCAGGCGGTCAATTTGCCGGTCTACACGATCATCTCGCACTCCGAGCGGCAGGCGTCGCTGCCGACGTCGCGCCGACAGACGCCGACGAAGCCGCAAGTGCTGGCGGAAATCGCGCCGAACGACGTGGCCGTCGAAGGCTTGCGCAGCCTGCGCACTGCGCTTCAGTTCGGCGTGATCAAGCCGCGCAACAACGTGATCATGGTGACCGGACCGCGACCCGGCGTCGGCAAGTCGTTCGTGTCCGCGAACTTCGCGACGGTGCTCGCGGCGGGCGGCCAGCGCGTACTGCTGATCGACGGCGACATGCGTCGTGGCGACCTCAATCGCACGTTCGCGCTGCCTCGCAAGCCGGGGCTCGCGGAGTTGCTGGGCGGCGTCGAACCGGATGCCGCGATTCATCGCGGCGCGCTCCCGAATCTCGATGTGATCACTGGCGGCGCCGCGCCCGAACTGCCCGCCGAGTTGCTGATGCGTGAGCGCTTCGTGCGCGTGCTCGACGAACTGCGCGCGCGTTACGACTTCGTGATCATCGATTCACCGCCGGTGCTCGCGGTGACCGATCCCGGGTTGATCGGACGAAACGCGGGTGCGTCGCTGCTCGTCGTGCGTCATGGACTTCACACCGCGGCGGAACTGCGGCAGGCCGCGCGTCAGCTCGCCAGCGCGGGCGTGCAAGTGGATGGCGTGCTGCTCACCGACACGCCGTCGCGGGGGACGTCGTATGGGGCGTTCTCGAAATACTCGAGCCGCGGCGAATGAAGCGCTCCGACTCACTCAATCACCCAATAAGCCCGACTTCTGTGAAAAAACTGCTGTTTACATTCGGCACGCGTCCCGAAGCGATCAAGATGGCGCCGCTCGTCAAGCGCCTTGCGCGTGAGGCTGGCATCGAGTATCGCGTGTGCGTCACGGGCCAGCATCGCGAGATGCTCGACCAGGTGCTCGCTCTATTCGATATTCGTCCCGACTTCGACCTGAACATCATGAAGCGCGGGCAGGATCTCTACGACGTCACCGCCGCGATTCTGAGCGGTATGCGCGATGTGCTTTCGACGTATCGCCCGGACATGGTTCTGGTTCACGGCGATACGACGACCACGATGGCGACGACGCTTGCCGCGTTCTATCAGCGCATAGCCGTCGGGCATGTCGAAGCAGGCTTGCGTACCGGCAATCTGGCGTCGCCGTGGCCCGAAGAAGCGAACCGCAAACTGACGGGCGCGCTGGCGTCGCTGCATTTCGCGCCGACAGGCCGTGCGCGCGACAACCTCCTCGCCGAAGGCATACGTGACGAGTCCATCGTCGTGACGGGCAACACGGTCATCGATGCACTGCTGCATGTGCGCGAGCGCCTCGCGAACGACGACGCCCTGCGTGCGCGCGCCGATCTCGCGTTGCCATCGTTCGCGCCCGGCCGACGGCTCGTGCTCGTTACCGGGCATCGTCGCGAAAGCTTCGGCGGCGGTTTCGAGCGGATCTGCGAGGCGCTTGCACAGATCGCCCGTGGGTCGGCGGATGTCGACATCGTCTATCCGGTGCATCTGAACCCTAACGTGCGCGAGCCAGTGAATCGCTTCCTGACCGGCATCGGCAATGTTCATCTGATCGAGCCGCTCGACTACCTGCCGTTCGTACGACTGATGGATCGCGCCGATCTCATTCTGACCGACTCGGGCGGCATTCAGGAAGAAGCGCCATCGCTCGCCAAGCCTGTGCTCGTGATGCGCGAGACAACCGAGCGTCAGGAAGCCGTCGATGCGGGCGTGGTGAAACTCGTCGGCACGGATACGCGGGCCATCGTCGAGAACGTCATGCACCTGCTACGCGATGCGGACGCATACGCCGCAATGAGTCGCGGCGCGAACCCCTATGGCGACGGTCACGCATGCGACCGGATCGCCGCCGTCCTGCAAGGGCTGGAGCTTTCCTCCGCTTTGGCCGCCTGAATATCACGAAATAGAAAAGCAAATTCATGGAATTCGAAACTATCTCCGTCATCGGTCTTGGCTATATTGGTTTGCCGACGGCAGCCGCATTTGCCGCGCGCAGAAAAAGCGTGATTGGCGTCGACGTGAATCAGCACGCGGTCGACACGATCAATCGCGGCGAGATTCATATCGTCGAGCCTGAGCTCGACATGCTGGTGCACGCCGCGGTGACGCAAGGTCATCTCAAGGCGACGACCACGCCGCAAGCCGCCGATGCCTTCCTGATCGCGGTGCCGACACCTTTTTCCGATGGCTTCAAGCCAGATCTTTCGTACATCGAAGCCGCGAGCCGCGCCGTGGCGCCGGTGCTCAAAAAGGGCGATCTCGTCGTGCTGGAGTCGACGTCGCCGGTCGGCGCGACGGAGCAGATGGCAGCCTGGATGGCCGAAATGCGGCCGGACCTGAGCTTTCCGCAGCAACGTGGCGAAGCCTCCGACATTCGCATTGCCCACTGTCCCGAGCGTGTCCTGCCGGGTCATGTGATTCGCGAGTTGGTTGAAAACGACCGCGTGATCGGCGGTATGACGCGCCGTTGCGGAGAAACTGCGCGCGAGCTTTATCAGATCTTCGTGCGCGGTGAGTGCGTGCTGACGCATGCGCGCACCGCCGAGATGTGCAAGCTGACCGAGAACGCGTCGCGCGACGTGGGCATTGCGTTCGCCAACGAGTTGTCGCTGATCTGCGACCGGCTCGACATCAACGTGTGGGAACTGATCAAGCTCGCCAACCGCCATCCGCGCGTGAACATTCTGCAGCCGGGACCCGGTGTCGGCGGGCATTGCATCGCGGTGGATCCGTGGTTCATCGTCGATTCCGCACCGGACGAGGCGCGACTGATTCGCACGGCGCGCGTTGTCAACGATTCCAAGCCGCATTGGGTCATGGAGCGCGTCGAGCGCGCGGCGAAGCGTTTCAAGGAACCGGTGATCGCGTGTCTGGGGCTGGCGTTCAAGGCGAATATCGATGATTTGCGGGAGAGTCCGGCGGTGGAGATTACCGCTGAACTCGCGCGGCGGTATCCGTCGTGCGTGCTCGCGGTCGAACCGAATATTCCCGAACTGCCGGCGCGGCTGAAGGACGAGGTCGAACTGTGTTCGCTAAACGAGGCCTTGCTGCGCGCTGACGTGATCGTGATTCTGGTCGATCATTCGCCGTTCAAGAACGTCGATCCGCTTCGACTCCAGACGAAGGTCGTGATCGATACGCGCGGGATGCTGGCGCAGGCATGATGAAGCGCTGGACGCAGATAGTGCCAAACGTTCGCGGAGCGACGCGCAGGCTGGATGCCATTCTCGCCACCGGACTGCCGGGACTTTATCGGGTCATAGCGTTTTTCGGCGTCCAGAAGCTTTATAGCCTGGGCGACCTCGGTCGCACCGGCGTCGCCTTCTCAATTGCTCAGAGCCTCGCGTTCTTCACTGCAATCGGCTGGGCCGGACTCATTCTCGTACGCGTCCCGGCCGCGCCCGATCATGCAAGTCGCGTGCAGCGATTTTACGAACTCGCCTTCATGGGGATAATGACGCTAGGCGTGTGCAGCGCGATGATCGCGATAGTCGGGAGGTTGCATCAGTTCGATTTTCCGGTTCTGGAGACCGTCGTCATCCTAATTGGATGGACAATCTATCAGCTTGCACGTCACTATTTTCTGTCTTATCGCGATTATCGCTTCATTGTGCTGAGCGACGTTGTGTTACTGCTCATCACATTCTTAAGCATCTTCGGGTTCCGCAAGATAAATGCAGTTGCAGGGTTGCCGCTGGCTTTCTCGCTGGCTCTTTCGGGCCTATTGATGCTTGCGCGCATCGGCAGGCCTCGCAAGTTCGAAGTGCCTCGCTACGACCCCAAAGGACTCGAATTCGGCTTCACCAACTTCCTTTCGGGCGGCATTGCGCTAAGCCTGGTTCCAATTGCGTCTTATACGGACGGTGTCCGTTTCGCGGGATTGATGTCTCTGATCGGGTCGATATGTGCGATCAGCGCACTTATCCCCAGGGCGATCACAATGTATCGACTGCCGGAGTTAAGTCGAATTGCAGCGGCCGGCGAGTCACTACATGACCTGACGCGAAGAACCAACCGCGCGATCCAATTTGCCAGCATCGCGGCTTTCGTCGGAAATGCCGTTTTCATCGCTGCGATCTGTTATCGCAACACAACGGCAGGCGAGTTCTTCAACGCCTTTAAGTGCGGCCTCGCAATATCGGCTATCGGGTGTATCAGCATGTCGAGCATGGCTCACAGCAGCGTGCTCATGGTCCGGGAAGCGAGCAGATCGGCCGTGCTGATCAATCTGATCGCATGCGGGGCTTACATCGGCACCACCCTTCTTCTCTACGTATCCGGCGGATTGCACTTCTTCGCGGTGCTGACGGCCTGCATCGCCGTGACGGTTATGCGAAATCTCCTCTTGAAAGCAAAAAGCACGTCGTTGTGCACACCGGCCAACTCGGTGTCGCGCAGCTAACCGCAGTTGAATCTCCATCCAATGCCAATGTCCCGAAGAGACGTTCCAATGACTGCGATTCACGTCGTTCTATCCACCGAGCCCAAGGGTGGAAAGGGTGGAGTCGCAACGGTAATCCCGCTTCACCTCGAACTGCTAGGCGCGTTCGGTGGGGTGGTCCATATTCCGACGCATCGGTCCATACCGGTATGGGGAAAGCTGGTTCCCTGGTTGATCTCGTTTTTTGGCTGCATCAACGTGACGCGGCGCTATGCCGGAACAAAGAAGCTCTTTCACGTACATCCGGGATCAGGCTTCTGTCTTCTGCGAATGCTTGCGTTGACCGCATTCCTGCGCCTTCTCCTTCGTCAGTCCGTCTTCGTCTATTTGCATACGCCGTACCTCGAGCGTTATCTCGAGAGCCGTTTCTGGAGGCACTTGATTGCGGCCCTCGTGCGACTTTCCACGCGTACTGTCGCTCTGACCCGTCACGCGAAGGATTTGCTTGAACGGCACGGGTTATCGAAGAAGATCAAAGTCATCCCGAATCCTTATCGCCAGGAGACTTCTGTCGCTCGCGCAAAGAAGGAAAAAGATGGCATCTGTCGCGTGCTCGTCATGGGTCGAATCGTTCCCGGAAAGGGGTTTCTCGAGACGCTGAGAGCGTTCGCTCAACTGCCCGAACATTTCCACCTGATTGTCGCCGGGGAGGGACCACTAGTCGAGGCGATGCGCGCGGAAGGTCAGGAGCTGGCCCTCATGAGCCGCGTCGAATGGGTCGGATGGATTTCGGGGGACGCGAAGCAGCGACTGCTCGATTGCGTGGACGTTTTCTGTCTGCCGAGTCGCGTCGATTCGTTCGGAATGAGTTTTGTCGAGGCGCAGTACCACGACTTGCCTATCGTCGCGTTCAGGCATCCCCCCGTCCTCGAGGTTATTCGGTGCGAACAGGCCGTGTATGTGGATTCGCTCGATCCGGCCACGCTTGCGCGAGCCGTTATCGACGCGGCGCGGCTAGCAGGATCGATCGAGCCCGGCAGCGGGCGCCGTTGGATCGAGGATCACTTCGGTCTGTCTCGCGTGACTCGAATCGTGGAAGAAGCGATCACCGAAATTTCCGATACGGACTAACCAAGCCGAGGCAATCCTGCGCGACATGGTGGTGGAACTCTCGACGAGGGCGCGAGAAAAAATGATTTACTTGATCTGCGTCGCAAATCTGGCGGGACTGACTTTTTACTGGTTCCGGCTTGGGATCAATAGTTTGCGCCGAGTCTATCTAACGATATTCATCTCGTGCTACATCTTCACGTATTTCGGCGGCGTGCTGCTGGCAAACGCGCTGTACGTTAGCTACGGAATCAACAAGATCAGCGCATCCGATGCCACGACGCGGGAGCTCGTTCTGCTGGCGCAGGGGTGCCTTCTTCTATTCGTCCTGGGTTACTGGATGGCCAGCCCCTTGCGTCGATTGATATCCAAGCGGACGAAGATCGATTGGAGAACCGGCACAGGATGGTCCGTGAGAATCTTGAGTGGGGCGTTTATTCTGTCCATGCTCGTTTACCTGATTGGCTCAGGTGGTCCAGTGCTGCTGAAAGAGGGCGGCTACGAAAACCGTTATGACGCCAACGTCGGTATGGGAAGTTATTCACTCTTCTTCTCGATGGGTCTAATGGCCTGCACCTTAGCTTCCCTAAGAGCGCAGACGAGCAAGGAGAAGCTCCGCGTGACGGGCGTCCGATGTAGAGATACGAACCATCGAGTACGGAAGCATTTCTATCTCCGAATGCATGATTCCGGACGAGTCAATGAGCGCGACAGGCTCGAAGCGGTCGCCGTCGGTTCGGACCAGCAAATATAAGGTAATCGAAAAATGAAGCTCCTTGAATTTTTGGGAGTTCCGATGCATGCCGGAACCATGGATGAAACCGTTTCGCTCATCGCTGACAGACTGGAGGCGAGGGAGTTCACGCAACACGTTGTCGTGAACGTTGCCAAGCTCGTTCATATGAAACGTGATCGCGCGCTTGCTGAATCGGTTCAAGCTTGCGACGTGATTAATATTGACGGCATGGGCGTTGTGTGGGGCGCGCGCATGCTGGGACACGATGTACCCGAACGAGTAGCAGGAATCGATCTGTTCTGCCGTCTGCTCGAAGCTGCTGCCCATCAATGCTGGCCTGTGTATCTACTGGGAGCGACGGATGCGGTCGTATCAAAGACGGTTGAGCTTGTGACGAAAAATTATCCCGGTTTGCGAGTTGCGGGCTATGCCAACGGATATTTCTGGGACGATGAAGAAGCGGCGGTAACAGCCATCCGAAATTCCGGTGCGCGGCTGCTGTTCGTCGCGATCACATCACCCAAAAAGGAGACATTCATCGAGCGCTGGAAGAACCAACTTGGGGTCGACTTCGTAATGGGCGTGGGCGGAACCTTCGACGTGATCGCTGGCAAGGTTCGCAGGGCGCCGGTATGGATGCAGCGTTGTGGACTCGAATGGCTGTTTCGTGTGAGTCAGGAGCCTAATCGAATGTGGAAGCGCTACCTGGTGACCAACGCACAGTTTGCCGTGATGCTTGCGAAGGCATATCTAGCACGTAGATAGGCACACTCACCCCCCCACCACCACAAACCCCCTCTTCCTCAACAACTCAAGCACCCCCCTCGCCCCTCCAAGATGCAGCGCCCCGATCGCCACAAAAACCGGCCTGTCCGGCGCAGCCAGCGCAACCATCCTCGCGACGAACCGCCGGTTGCGCTCATAAACCACGCGATTATCGACCTGCGCCGCCAGCGGCGCGTTCCTCGCGAGCTTGCTGCTCTTCGCATCGTCCCAGGCTTTCAACGCATCCGCATCGCCGATACGCCATAGCCTGTGCAACTCCTTCACATCGGCGACATTCTCCGCGGGCGTCTGCACCAGATCCTGCGCCAGCATCTCGCGCTGCTGCGCCGATGTGAGCCGCGTAAACGTCGATATCTGCTCGTTCAACGTCTCCAGCCCGACGATCTTCCCGCGCGCCCGCAGATACACATTCTGCAACTGCGCCTCGGTGCCGTACTCGCTCTGGAATCCTGCCTTCAACGTATCGTAGGTTTCGATCAGCATCGACGCCAGCCACGGGCGCGTATGCCGCAACTCCCTCAACGCCGCCGGATTGCCGCGCATGCGCGTCTCGACCTTCTTCCACATCGCGTCCGGCAAATAGTCGATGAGACACTCGCTGCGACACATGCCATAGCGATTCACGTCGTCCTGAGACAGCAGCAGTTCATCGGGAGAAATTTCGAGCGCCAGCGTGGGCGATGCATCGAGCGCCGCGAGTATCGATTTGCGAAACGGCTGCTCGGGCGGATAGTCGCTCGCGAATCCCACATGGAGCGTGCCGAGCACATAGAGGGTCGTCGTGCCCTTGGTTGCAACGTAGAAGGGCATGCGCGGCGGCTGCGCGCGCACCGGACCGCTCGCGGTCGTGCCGTTCGAGCGATCCGCGCGCGGCGGCGAAGCGGGAAGAGGCGGCGCGGCGGCGGACCCGGCATCGCCCGCCGCTTGCGGCGTGCGCGATCCGACCACCGCGAAGCCCGGCGGCGAAACGAACATTCCCGCCGTAAACAGAACGAACGACAGCACGATGGCTGTCGTTTTGGCGAACGCCACGCACCGAAAGCGCGGCTTGTCGTATGAATCCGGCACGGCTCACATCTTAAAACATTCGCGTGACGCGCCGAACACCCGCACGGCGCGTTTCAGACTTCGATTTCGCCGACCTCCTCGGCGCGATGGCACGACACCTGACGTCCATCGACCGCGCGCAGCTTCGGCTCCTCCACGCGGCATCGCTCGATCGCATACGGGCAACGCTGATGGAATGTGCAGCCCGACGGCGGATTGAGCGGCGAAGGCATCTCGCCCTGCAGCTTGATCTTGATGCGCCGGTCTTCCTCGAAGATCGCGGGCGTCGCGGACATCAGCGCGCGCGTGTACGGATGGCGCGGCTTTGCGAAGATCGTCTTCTTGTCGCCGACTTCGGCGACGCCGCCGAAGTACATCACCATCACGTCGTCGGCAATATGCTCCACCACCGACAAGTTATGCGAAATGAACACGTAGCTCGTGCCGAACTGCGCCTGCAAATCCATGAACAGGTTCAGGATCTGCGCCTGAATCGACACATCGAGCGCGGACACGGGTTCATCCGCGACGACGATCTGCGGATCGAGAATCATCGCCCGCGCAATCGCCACGCGCTGACGCTGCCCGCCCGAAAACATGTGCGGATAACGCGACGCATGCTCGGGTCGCAGGCCGACGGTGCGCATCATCTTCGCGATGCGCTCGGCGCGTTCCGTCGACGAAAGCGGCGTGTTGATCGCGAGCGGCTCGCCGAGCGTCTGCTCGACGGTCTTGCGCGGATTCAGCGAAGCGAACGGATTCTGAAACACCATCTGCACGCGCTGGCGCAACTCGGCGATCTTCGCCTTGCTCGCGCCCGCGACGTCGTCGCCCTCGATCAGCAAGCGGCCCGACGTGGGCGGCTCGATCATCGTCAACTGGCGCGCGAGCGTGGACTTGCCGCAGCCCGATTCGCCGACGACCGCGAGCGTGCGGCCGCGTTTCAGTTCGAACGAGACGCCGTTGAGCGCCTTCACCGTGCCGTGCTGGAACGCGCTGCGCTTCACGTCGTAGTGCTTCGTGAGCTGGTCGGCGGCGAGCACGATGTCCTGATTGATTTCCTTCGGTACGGCGTTCATCGCGCGCCTCCTTCCACCACCACATCGATGTTCAACGGCTTGATGCAACGCGCGCGCACGTCCGGATCGTGCTTGTCGAGCTGAAACAGGTTCGGCCGGCCCTTCCAGCAATCGTCGACGACGTACTTGCAGCGCGGCGCGAAAAGACATCCGCTCGGCCGGTCGTCCCTGCCCGGCACCATGCCCGGCAGCGCGGCGAGACGCTCCGCGCCGCGGCTATGCTCGGGAATCGCGGCAAGCAGCGCTTCCGTGTACGGATGATGCGGCTCGCTGAAGATCGTCGGCACGTGATTCGTTTCGATGATCTCGCCCGCGTACATCACCGCGACGCGCTGCGCCACTTCGGACACGACCGCGAGGTCGTGCGAGATCAGCACGAGCGCCATGCCGCGCTCCTTCTGCAGCTTCACGAGCAGTTCCATGATCTGCGCCTGGATCGTCACGTCGAGCGCGGTGGTCGGCTCGTCGGCGATCAGGAGCTTCGGATTGCACGCGACGGCCATTGCGATCATCACGCGCTGGTTCATGCCGCCCGACATCTGATGCGGAAACGCGTTGATGCGGCTCTTCGCGTCCGGAATGCCGACCTGATCGAGCAGTTCGAGCGCGCGCTTGTTGAGCGCATCGCCGCGCAAGCCTTCGTGCAGCTTCAGCACTTCCTTGATCTGATAGCCGACGGTATAGCTCGGGTTCAGGCTCGTGAGCGCGTCCTGAAACACCATCGCAATGTCCTTGCCGATGATCCTGCGGCGCGCACGCGCCGACGCCTTCAGCAAGTCCTTGCCGTCGAACGTGATCTGATCGGCGGCGACTTTGCCGGGTGCGTCGATGAGGCCCATCAGCGCCATCATCGTGACGCTCTTGCCGGAGCCCGATTCGCCCACGACGCCGACCACTTCGCCCGGCTTCACGGAAAGGTCGATGCGATCGACGGCCTGGGTGCCGCCGAACGTCACCTGCAGGTTACGGATAGTCAGAAGATCGTTCATGTCAGCCCATCCGTTTGAGTTTCGGATCGAGCGCGTCACGCAGACCGTCGCCGAGCAGGTTGATGACGAGCACCGAAACGAGAATCGACAGGCCCGGCATCGTCACGATCCACCATGCGCTTTCGATGTAATCGCGCGCCGATGCCAGCATCGCGCCCCATTCGGCCGCCGGCGGTTGCACGCCCAAGCCGAGGAAGCCGAGCGCGGCGGCGTCGAGAATCGCGGACGAGAAGCCGAGCGTCGCCTGCACGATGAGCGGCGCGGCGCAGTTCGGCAGCACTTGCGAGAACATGAGCCGCACGGTGCCCGCGCCCGCAACGCGCGATGCCGTCACGTATTCCTTTTGCAATTCGCCGAGCGCCGACGCGCGCGTGAGGCGCACATAACCCGGCAGCGCGACGATCGCGATCGCGAGCATCGTGTTGACGAGTCCCGGCCCGATGATCGCGACAACCGCGACCGCGAGCAGCAGCGACGGCAACGCGAGCAGCACGTCCATGACGCGCATGATCGGCGTATCGAGCCAGTTGAAGAACGCGGCCATGAGACCGAGCACGACGCCCGGAATCAGCGCCAGCACCACCGACACGAAGCCGATCCAGAACGACAGCCGCGCGCCGTACATCAGACGCGAGAGGATGTCGCGGCCGGCTTCGTCGGTGCCGAGCAGGAACATGCGGTTGCCGCCTTCGAGCCACGCGGGCGGAATCTTCACGTAATCGCGGTATTGCTCGATCGGGCTGTGCGGTGCGATCAAGGGCGCGGCGATCGCGACCAGAACCAGCACGACGACGATCAGGCCCGCAACGACGGCGCCGCGATTGCGCGAGAAGTTCGCCCAGAATTCGCGCGCCGCGACCATGCGGCCGGAAGGCGGCGTGAGCGCGCCCGGTGGGAGATTGTTTTGAACGTCAGCCATTTGTCGTGTTTCCTCAGCGAGTATGGCGAATGCGCGGATTCAACACGCCGTACAACAGATCGACGACCAGATTCACGACGATCACGAGTGTCGCGATCATCAGAATGCCGCCTTGCACGACCGGATAGTCGCGACGCGAAATGGCATCGATGAGCCATTTGCCGACGCCCGGCCACGAGAACAGCGTCTCGGTCAGCACCGCGCCCGCGAGCAGCGTGCCGACTTGCAAACCGATCACGGTCACGACAGGAATCAGCGCATTGCGCAACGCATGCACGACGACCACGCGCAGCGGCGACAAACCCTTCGCGCGCGCCGTGCGGATGTAGTCCTCGCGCAGCACTTCGAGCATCGAAGAACGCGTCATGCGCGCGATGACCGCGAGCGGAATCGTGCCGAGCACGATGGTCGGCAGAATCAGATGCGACAGCGCCGACGTGAACGCGCCTTCATCGGTGGAAAAGAGCGCATCGATCAGCATGAAGCCCGTGACGTGCGGAATGTCGTATTCCACCGCGATGCGGCCCGAGACCGGCGTCCATCCGAGCTTCGCCGAGAAGAACATGATGAGGATCAAGCCCCACCAGAAAATCGGCATGGAATAGCCGGTGAGCGCGGTGCCCATCACGCCGTGATCGACGACGGTGCCGCGCCTGAGCGCAGCCGCGACGCCCGCCGGCAATCCGACGACGAGCGCGAAGATCATCGCGCAAATGGACAGCTCGACCGTCGCGGGAAAGCGCGCGAGAAACTCGCCCATCACGCTCGTATTCGTGATGATCGAGGTGCCGAGATCGCCTTTCAGCGCATGCCCGACGTAAGTGAGGTATTGCAGCGGAAGCGGCTGATCGAGGCCGAGGCGCTTCATGGCTTCGGCGTGCATTGCCGGGTCCACGCCGCGCTCGCCCATCATCACTTCGATGGGGTCGCCAGGAATCAGGTGGATCAGCGCGAACGCGAGAATCGTAATGCCGATGAACGTCGGTATCACCATTCCTATGCGTCGCAAAACGAATCGGAACATGATCGCCCTTTTCGGTATTGGAGGGACTAAAACGTGTCCGGCGGCTTGGATCGCTGTCGACCCGCGCCGCCGGACCTTTTCGATTAGTTATGGTTTAGTGCAAAAACCGTTCCGCAGCAAAAGCTTATTGCAAGCCGACGCCATCGAAACGCGCGTAGCCGAGCGGCTCGATCTTCATGTTCGTCACCTTCTTGCTGACAGGCTGATACACGGTCGAGTGCGCGATCGGCGAGAACGGCAGTTGCTGCGCGAAGATCTGCTGCGCGTCGGTGTAAGCCTTGGTGCGCGCGGCGACATCGGTGGTGGAGCGGCCCTTCACGACGAGATCGTCGAACGGCTTGTAGCACCACTTCGAGAAGTTGCTGCCCTTCACCGCGTCGCAGCCGAGCAGCGTGCCGAGCCAGTTGTCCGGATCGCCGTTGTCGCCCGTCCAGCCGATCAGCAGTGCGTCATGTTCGCCGGCGTGCGCGCGCTTCAGATACTCGCCCCACTCGTACGACACGATGTTCGCCTTCACGCCGATCTTCGCCCAGTCGGCCTGGATCATTTCCGCCATCAGGCGCGCGTTCGGGTTGTACGCGCGTTGCACGGGCATCGCCCACAACGTGATCTCGAAGCCGTTCGGGAAGCCCGCTTTCGCGAGCAGCGCCTTCGCCTTCGCGGTGTCGTACGTCTGGCCCTTCAGGTTCTTGTCATAGGACCATTGCGTCGGCGGCATCGGCGCGGTGGCCGGCTGGCCCGCGCCCTGATACACGGAATCGATGATCGCCTTCTTGTTGATCGCCATGTCGAGCGCGCGGCGCACGTCGGTGTTGCCGAGGTCCTTCTTCGTCACGTTGTACGCGACATAGCCTTCGTTGAAGCCCGCCTGCGACGGCGTATCGACATTCGACGCCGCCTTCAGCGCCGCGATGTCGCCCGGACGCGGATAGCTCATCACCTGGCATTCGTTGTTCTTCAGCTTCTGCACGCGCACGGCGGCGTCCGGCGTGATCGAGAAGATCAGCTTCGAGATCTGCACCGCGTTCGGCTTCCAGTAATCAGGATTGCCGTCGAAGCGGATGGTCGCGTCCTTCGTGTAGCTGCGGAAGATGAACGGGCCCGTGCCGACCGGCTGCTGGTTGATGTCGGCGGCCTTGCCGTCCTTCAGCAGCTTGTCCGTGTACTCGGCGGAGAGGATCGACGCGTATTCCATCGCCATATTCTGGATGAACGGCGCGCTCACTTCCTTCAGCGTGAACTTCACGGTGTACGGATCGACCTTCTCGATCTTCGAGATCAGCTTGTCCATGCCGAGGTCCGTGAAGTACGGAAACTGCACGTTGTACGCCTTGCGGAACGGATTGTTCGGATCGAGCATGCGGTTGAACGTGAAAATCACGTCATCCGCGTTGAATTCGCGCGTGGGCTTGAAGAACGACGTCGTCTGGAACTTCACGCCGTGGCGCAGATGGAACGTGTAGGTGAGGCCATCGGACGACACGTCCCACTTTTCGGCGAGACCCGGCTCGACCTTCGTGCCGCCGCGCTCGAACTCGACGAGACGGTTGTACACGGTGAACGTGTTCGCGGTGAAATCGGTGCCGGTCGTGTATTGCGCCGGATCGAAGCCGGCCGGGCTGCCTTCCGAGCAGTACACGAGCGTCTTGTTCGGGATGGCGGCGTTTGCCGCGCTTGCGGCGAAGAGCGATGCCGTGGCCACGGCGCCCGCGAGCGCCGACATGCGGACGGCTCGCAACAGGCTGTTTTTGTTCATGTTTCCTCCAGGTCAATACCGGCTTCTGGCCGGCGTAGCGCGAGTGTACTTGATCGCACCGCCCGATTTTTTCGACGCATGTGCGCAAAGTCGGGCGCTACCCTAGCACGAACAAAAGTGACATGCGCGCTTGGTTTTCCCCACTAGAGTTTGTTGTCGACGACGCTTCGATAAGGGTAGGTTATCGGCCATGCGCGAAGGTGATGGACGAGCGAAGAAATATTGCGCGTTGCAGCGAAAATCGGCAGAAAAATGGAGAAAATTTAAAAGAAACGAAAGAACCGCGCGGCGAGCGCCGCGCGGGTGAAACATTGGTGCAGCTTCAGGCGCTCTTGAATCCGAGACGCTCGCACACCGTCTTCGAGGCCCACGCGCCGTTGAGCGTGTAGAAATGCAGCCCCGGCGCGCCGCCGTCGAGGAGGCGACGGCAAAGGCCCGTCACCACTTCGACGCCGAAAGCGCGAATCGATTCGCGATCGTCGCCGAAGCTTTCGAGACGGCGCGCGATCCACTTCGGCACTTCCGCGCCGCACATGTCGGAGAAGCGCATCAGTTGCGAGAAGTTCGTGATCGGCATGATGCCCGGCACGATCGGCACGTCCACGCCGAGCTTGCGCGCTTCTTCGATGAACCTGAAGTACGAATCGGCATTGAAGAAGTACTGCGTGATCGCGGAATTCGCGCCCGCCTTCACCTTGCGCGCGAAGTTCTCCAGATCGGCGCGCGGCGACTTCGATTGCGGATGAAACTCCGGATACGCGGCCACTTCGATGTTGAACCAGTCGCCGTGCTCCTGGCGAATGAACGCCACGAGCTCGGACGCATAGCGCAACTCGCCGACTTCGCCCATGCCCGAGGGCAGATCGCCGCGCAACGCGACGATATGGCGAATGCCGTGCTCACGGTACTGCGTGAGAATCGCGCGCAGATTCTCCTTCGACGAACCGATGCACGAAAGATGCGGCGCGGCTTCAAAGCCTTCCGCGGCCATTTCGAGCACGGTGTCGAGCGTGCCTTGCTGCGTGGACCCACCCGCGCCGAACGTCACGGAGACGAACTTGGGCGAGAGCGTCTTCAGTTCGGCGCGAGACGCGCGCAGCTTGTCCACGCCTTCCTGTGTCTTCGGCGGGAAAAACTCGAATGAAAGTTCGATCGGTTTCATGATGTTTTATGACGGACGGCAGCGTCCGTGCTTCAACGTCACCCGAAATTGCGATTCCCGAATATCAGCGCCGACAGCAGCCACGACACGATGCTGTACAGAATCGAGCCGAAGAACGCGGACCAGAAGCCCGATACTTCGAAGCCCTTCAGCAGCGACGAGCACAGCCAGAAACACAGCGCATTCACGACGAGTATGAAGAGCCCGAGCGTGACGATCGTCACCGGCAGCGTGAGGATGATGAGCACCGGTCTGATGATCGCGTTGATGAGCCCCAATACCACCGCGATGATGAGCGCCGTGCCGAAACTGCGAATGTGAATCGACGGCACCAGATACGTGATGATCAGCAGCGCGAGCGCGTTGATCAGCCATGTCAGCAGCACGGTCATCGAGGAATCTCCGGTTGATGCATTGAACCGCGGGCGTGGTGCTCACGCCCGCGCAAACTACGGCCGCCGCGTGCGATCAATAGCGATAGTGGTTGGGCTTGAACGGACCGTTCTTGTCGACGCCGATATAGCCGGCCTGCTCATCCGACAGCACGGTCAGCTCCGCGCCGATGCGGCCGAGGTGCAGGCGCGCGACCTTCTCGTCGAGATGCTTCGGCAGCACGTAGACCTTGTTCTCGTACTTCTTGCCTTGCGTGAACAGTTCGATCTGCGCGAGCGTCTGGTTGGTGAACGAGTTCGACATCACGAACGACGGATGGCCCGTCGCGCAACCGAGGTTCACGAGACGGCCTTCAGCCAGAATGATGATCTTCTTGCCGTCCGGGAAGACGATGTGATCGACCTGCGGCTTGATGTTGTCCCACGTGTACTGGCGCGTGGAAGCGATGTCGATTTCCGAATCGAAGTGGCCGATGTTGCAGACGATCGCGTTGTTGCGCATCGCCTTCATGTGGTCGTGGTTGATGACGTGGTAGTTGCCCGTCGCCGTCACGAAGATGTCGGCACGGCTCGCGGCGTATTCCATCGTCACGACGCGGTAGCCTTCCATCGCGGCTTGCAGCGCGCAGATCGGATCGATTTCCGTGACCCACACGGTTGCGCCGAGACCGCGCAGCGATTGCGCGCAGCCCTTGCCCACGTCGCCGTAACCGGCCACGACCGCGATCTTGCCCGCGATCATCACGTCGGTCGCGCGCTTGATGCCGTCGACGAGCGATTCGCGGCAGCCGTACAGATTGTCGAACTTCGACTTCGTGACCGAATCGTTCACGTTGATGGCCGGGAACGGCAGACGGCCGTCCTTTTCCATCTGATACAGGCGATGCACGCCCGTCGTGGTTTCTTCCGTCACGCCCTGGATGTGCGCGAGGCGCGTGGAGTACCACGTCGGATCGGCGTCGAGGTGCGTCGCGATCGACTTGTACAGCGCGACTTCTTCTTCGTTCGTCGGCTTGGCGATGACCGAGCGGTCCTTCTCCGCCTTCGAGCCGAGAATGAGCAACAGCGTCGCGTCGCCGCCGTCATCGAGAATCATGTTGGCGAACTGACCGTTCGGCCATTCGAAGATGCGGTGGCTGAATTCCCAGTACTCGTCGAGCGATTCGCCCTTGAACGCGAACACCGGCGTGCCGCCGTCGGCGATTGCCGCGGCTGCGTGATCCTGCGTCGAGAAGATGTTGCACGATGCCCAGCGCACGTCCGCGCCCAGCGCCGTGAGCGTTTCGATCAGCACGCCCGTCTGAATCGTCATGTGCAGCGAACCGGCGACGCGCGCGCCCTTCAGCGGCTGCTGCGCCTTGTATTCCTCGCGCGTCTGGATGAGGCCCGGCATTTCCGTTTCGGCGATGTCGAGTTCCTTGCGGCCCCATGCGGCGAGCGACATGTCGGCGACGACGTAATCTTTGGAATTTGAATCGAGAACTGCGGCGTTCATCACGCCCTCCTTTTCTAAAAAGACTAGAAATGTTGACGTGAGCGCCGTTCGATGCGGTGGCTCAGCGGGCGCCTTGATTGCGTGGCGCTTTCGAACCGTCCGGATTGAATGCTTCCGAGCCTGGCGGGCCAATTTTCGACAATTGCCCGTCGCAACGCTCCTCGGAAACGAACGCCGATTGTAGCAAAGCTTTATGCGACCAATCGTATTCCGTCGCTGCGATGCGGGCTTTGCGCGCTCAGAACGGAAGCGCGGAGAGAAGCGGCGCGAGCAGCACCATCGCGACGCCCGCGATCATCATGGTGAGACTCGCGACGACGCCTTCTTCGCTGCCGAGTTCGCGCGCCTTCGCGGTGCCGACGCCGTGCGCCGCCGCGCCGAACAACGCGCCGCGCGCGAGCCGCGTGCGCAACGGCACGAGCGCGAGCACGATTTCGCCGAACAGCATGCCGCAGACGCCCGTCGCGATCACGAAAAGCGCGGTCAGGTCTTTCGGCGCGTGGATTTTGTCGGAGACGGCGAGCGCGAAAGGCGTCGAGACGGAGCGCGTCGCGAGGCTGCGCTGCAGTTCCGGCGACAGATGCAGCAGCTTCGCGAGCATCAGCGAACCGCCGACCGCCACCAGAATCCCGACCGTCACGCCCACGGTGAGCGAAATCCAGTGACGTTTGATGAGCTCGCGATATTCATAGATCGGCACCGCGAACGCGACGGTCGCCGGGCCGAGCAGCCACATGAGCCAGCGCGTGTCGGCGTAGTAAACCGAATACGGAATGCGCGCCATCACGACGATGAGCGCAAGCACGGCCGGCACCGCCAGAAGCGGCGTGAGCCACGGCCGGCGGAAGCGCGCGTAGAGATGCTTGGCCGCGAAATACAGCGCGACGGTCAGCACGAAGCAGCCCGCCGCGATGAGCCGCGCGGCGTCGTCTTCGATAAGCGTGGCGAAAAAGTGGTTCATGTCGGCTCGCTCAGGCGCGCGCGGCATGCCGCGCCACGAGCGCGCGACGCAGCGCGAGGCGGCGTTCGAGGCGTGCCGCACGGTCCACCGCGAACGCGACGGCCACCATCACCATCAACGTTCCGCCGACGACGACCAGCGCGAGCCGCCAGCCGTCTTCCATGAAGAGGCCGCCGTACTGGACCGCCGCGACCGCCGCCGGAATGAAGAACAGCAGCATGTCGGAAAGCAGCCAGTCCGCGCCCGCCTTCACCCAGCGCGGCGCGATGCCGCCGCAGAACAGAAGCGCGAGCAGCGCGACCAGGCCGACCACGCCGCCCGGCACCGGCAGCGCCAGCTTGCGCGCGACGAAATCCGCCGCGACCCAGATCGCCGCGAGCGCGGCGGACTGCACCGCGACGCGCAGAAAGCGGCCGAAGGCGGATTGCGAGGGATTCGTGAGGACGGCGGACATGGCGGGCTTTTGACCTAGGGTTAACCTGTAGCCGAGTATATGGGCGCACCAAGCATAATAAAAATGAATTAACCTTATCCGAAATATTCTGAACTGGAATTCTGGAGCTGATCATGGAATTGCGCGCGTTGCGGTATTTCATCGAAGTCGTGAAGCAGAAGAGCTTCACCGCCGCCGCCGAGCACATGTTCGTGACTCAGCCGACCATCAGCAAGATGGTGAAGGCGCTGGAAGATGAAGTCGGCTCGCCGCTGCTTCTGCGCGAAGGCCGCCAGATGGTGCTGACGGACGCCGGGCAGATCGTCTATCAGCGCGGCGTCGAGGTGCTGGCGGCGCACGCGCGGCTGGAGGCCGAACTCAACGATCTCGGCACTTTCGGGCGCGGCACGCTGACGATCGGCATTCCGCCGATGGGCGGCTCGCTCTTCACGCCCGCCATCGCGGCATTCCGGCGCCGCTATCCGAAGGTCGAGCTCAAGCTGTTCGAGCGCGGCTCGAAGGCGATCGAAGCGGCGCTGATCGACGGCGAACTGGAACTGGGCGGCGTATTGCAGCCCGTCGATACCGCGATGTTCGACGTCCTCCCCGTCAGCCGGCAGCTCCTGTGGCTCGTCGCGCCGAAGGGATCGCGCTGGGACGATGCCCGCGAAGTCGCCCTCACCGATCTCGCCGCCGAGCCGTTCGTGTTCTACGGCGAGAGCCTCGCGCTCAACGACGTCGTGCTCAACGCGTGTCGCGCGGCGGGCTTTGCGCCGACGATCGTCGGACGCAGCGGGCACTGGGATTTCATGGCGGCGCTCGTGCAGGCGGGCATCGGCATTGCGCTGCTGCCCGCGCCGTATTGCCGGCGGCTCGACGCGAACGCGTTCACCTGTCGTCCCGTCGTGGCGCCGGAGATTCACTGGGACATGGCGCTCGGCTGGCGACGCAACGGTTATCTGTCCCATGCGGCGCGCGCGTGGATCGAGGTCGCGCGTGAAATGCTGCCCGCGAATCTCGATCAGGATTTCATGGCCGACGGCTTCCCGCGTGCGCGACCCGGCGATCCGGGAAACTGACGCGCCGAAACAAAAACGAAAAACGCGCCGGCCGCATTGAGCGGGCCGGCGCGTTTTTTCTGCTACTTCCGGGCGTTGGCCGAATCAGTTCAACTCCGTGAATGCGATCCGGCGATTTGCCGCGCGACCGCCGCGAGTCGAATTGTCCGCGACCGGATCGGCGTCGCCGAGACCTTCCGCCGCGAGCGTGTCCGCCGGCACGCCATGCTTGATCAGATAGCTGCGCACGGCCTGCGCGCGCTTTTCCGACAAGCGGAGATTCACCGCGTGGTCGCCGGAACTGTCCGTATAGCCGCCGATTCGCAGCTTGATCGGCTTGCCGGCCGCGCTGCATTCCTTCAGAGACTTGGCCGATTCGGCAAGTTCGTTCAGCGCCGCGCGCGGCAGCGCGTTCGACGCGAAACCGAAGTTGATCGGATGCAGATTCAGATTCTTCGCGGCGTCGCCGGGTGCGCACGCGGTGGCCGGCGCTTCGGCGGCGGCGACGGGCTTCGCTGCGGCCGTGGTGTCCGTTGCGGCGATCGCCCAGCCGTTGCCGAAGAACGCCTTCAGCTTGTCCAGCCAGCCGAGCTTCGGATCGCTCGCGCGGCCGCTCAGATCGATCTTGCCGCCCGCGATGCGCACTTGCGCGCCCGGCAGCGTCATGACGGGCAGCAGGCCGCCGAGTTTGCCGATCCACGTGGCCGGCTTCGTGTCCGAATCGACCGTGATGTTCGCGTGGAATTTGTCCGCGCCGAGCTTGGCCGCAAGCAGGTCGATCAACTGGCGCTTCTCGTCCTCGCTGTTGACCGTGGCGCTCAGCGTGGGAACGCCGGACGAATCGACGGCGAAGGACATCGTCGAATCTTTGCTCGGCAGCGCGACGGGCGCCGACGATGGATCGGCCGTGGCGATTGCCGCCGGCGCCGGTTCGGAAGCGGCCGTTGCGCTCGAACTCGAATCGGAGAGCGTATCGGGCTTCGCCTGGGGCGCGGCGTCCTGCTCCGGCGTGTTCGTCGAGCAGCCGCGGCCGAGCAGAGCCGCGAGCAGCGCGAGCGCGGCGGCGAACGCGATCCACCACCAGGTCTTCTTGCCGGCGTTCTCCTTCACGGGCTGCCCGGGCGCGACGGGCGCATCCAGCGGCTGCGAGAACGCCGCTGCTTCCAGCGTCGCCGGATGCTCGAGATGCGCTGCCACGGCCTTCAGCCGCGACGCGGCTCCGGCGAGGAACGTGCCGACCGAACCGAGACCGAGCGCATGCGCGAACGAGTCCGTCAGGTTCGCGCGCACCACGGGCAACTGATGGCCGAGGAGCGCCGGAATCTGGTCGGCAGTGCCGGCGTGCTGCGTGAGATGGCGCTTGAGCACGCCGAGGAGCGTCGCGCCGACCACGCCGATCAGCGTGCGCGTGGCGCTCGTCGCGACGCCCGTGTATTCGGCGACGCGCTCGGCGAGCACGTTGATGCCGTCAGTCGAGGCGATCGCCGTATCGGCTTTCGCGCCGGCATCGACGAGCGTTTTGAAGCCGTCGTCGTGAATCGCGAAATGCGGCAGCTCTTCGGCGATGAGCGCGTTCGTGCCCGGCGACATGATCGACGCGAACAGAGCGCGCGCGCCCTCCAGCGACGACGCCTTGTTCATCAGCGCGCCGATGAGCGCCGGACCAGAGAGCGACACCACGCGTTTGGCGGATTCCGGCGTGCAGCCGATGCGCCCGGCGATATGCTGCAGCACGCTTTCTGACAAAGCGCCCTGGACAAGCTGATTGAGGTTGATGCTCATTGAGAATGCTTCCGTGAAAGGCGTTATTGCATCCGCCCGAATAGGCGCGCCGATTATAGGTTCGGCCTCCTGCGCGTCATTGGGGCAGGATTAACAATCGGATTTGTCTCAGTGATTGGCGCTTTAGGACCGATCATCGGAAAGACGTGCGTATTTGTGAAAAGAACGATCCGTCTACACGTCCGATCTATGCGCGGCCTATGATTCCTGAATTCGAGATGGCGTCCGGAACAGTGGAACGGCTGTTGCGCCCGCCCGACAGTGACGCATCAGCGCGCCGCCGACCCGCGCGAAAAGAAGGAGACCGACGATGTCCGATTCCGCCGATCGCCCGTTCGGGCAGACACACGACGTCACCAATCAGGCGCCGCCGCTCGTCGGCTACGACGCGTTCGCCTTCGATCCGGCGCTCGTGGCCGCCGTCGGGCGCGAGGGCGCGCAATGGCACGCGGAAACGCTCTCGCGCGACGGCATGGCGCTGACGCAGCCGGACGTCGTCGCGCTGGCGGATCTCGCCAATCGCCATGAGCCGGAACTCGCGACGCATAATCCGCGCGGCGAGCGCATCGACGCCCTGGAGTTTCATCCGGCGTGGCACGAATTGTTGCGGCGTCTGCGGCACGAAGGCCTGCATTCGCTGCCGTTCGAGCCGTCCGCGCGCGCCGGATCGATGGCCGCGCGCTGTGCCAGCTACTATCTGCACGGCCAGCTCGAATCCGGCTCGCTGTGTCCGATAACGATGACCTTCGCGAGCATTCCGGTCCTGCGCAACGAGCCCGACCTGTTCGCGCGCATTGCGGGGCCGCTGCTGTCGCGTGAGCACGATCCGCGCGACATCCCGCTCGAAGCCGGCAAGCATTCGATGATGATCGGCATGGGCATGACCGAAAAACAGGGCGGCTCCGACGTGCGCAGCAACCGCACGCGTGCGCATGCGCTCGGCGTGGCGGGACGTGGCGGCGCTTATCGGCTGGTCGGTCACAAATGGTTCTTCTCGGCGCCGCAATGCGATGCGCATCTCGTGCTCGCGCGCACCGCCGACGAAGGCGGCCTGTCCTGCTTCTACGTACCGCGCTTCGCGCCGGACGGCCGCAAGAATGCGGTCCAGATCCAGCGGTTGAAGGACAAGCTCGGCAATCGTTCGAACGCGAGCAGCGAGGTGGAGTTCTTCGATGCCTACGGCCTGATGATCGGCGATGAAGGGCGCGGCGTGCCGACCATCATCGAGATGGCGAACTTCACGCGGCTCGATTGCGTGATCGGCAGCGCGGCGCTGATGCGCGCGGCGCTCGTGCAGGCGATCCATCACGCGCGGCATCGCAGTGCATTTGGCGCGCATCTCGCCGACCAGCCGCTGATGCGCAACGTGCTCGCCGATCTCGCGCTCGAATCCGAGGCGGCGACGGTCCTGTTCATGCGGCTCGCCGGCGCGTTCGAGCAGAGCGCCGCGCCGGGCGGAGCGCTCGTCGAGCGCGCGTGGCGGCGCATCGTGACGCCCGCCGCGAAGTTCTGGGTGTGCAAGCGCGCGCTCGAATTCACCGGCGAAGCGATGGAAGTCTGGGGCGGCAATGGCTACGTCGAAACCGGGCCGATGGCGCGTTTCTATCGCGAGGCGCCGGTCAATTCGATCTGGGAAGGCTCGGGAAACGTGATGTGTCTCGACGTGCTGCGCGCGTTCGAGCGCGAGCAGGACGCCGCGCACGCGCTTCTGGGCGACTGGAAGACGACGGCGGGTGCGCATCCGGCGCTGGCGGGCGCGTTGTCGTCGCTGGTCGGCATGCTGACGGGCGATCCGGCCGCGCGGGAGGCGTCGGCGCGGCGCATCGCGCAGCAACTCGCGCTATGCGCGCAAGGCGTGTTGCTGGCGCGGCATGCGCCGCAGGAAGTCGCGGATGCGTTCACCGAAACGCGGCTCGGCGATGCGCGCGGTGAAACCGGGCGCGTGTACGGCACGCTGCCCGTGCGGTTCGATCATGCGGGGATGGTTGCGCGGGCGTTTGGCGTCTAGCCGAAGGCTTCAGCGAATCCCCCGCCCCGACTCCCGCATCGGCTCCTCGTTCTCCAGCCGATAAACCCACGACAGCAATTCCGCCACCGCCTGATACAGCGCGGGCGGAATGTGCGCGTCGAGATCGACCTGCATGAGCAGCGACACCATTTCCGGCGACTCGTGCACGTACAGGCCCGCTTCCTTCGCGCGCTGCACGATCATTTCCGCGACCATGCCATAGCCCTTCGCGACGACGCGCGGCGTGCCCTCGCGATTGCCCGCCTCGTAGGCGAGCGCGGTCGCCTGCCTGCGCGTGTACGGCGGATGATCCTGGCCGCTCATGCGTCACTCCCTTCGCCCTGCTGCGGACGAAACAGATGTTCGAGCGGCGAGCGCACCGGCTTTTTCGCGGCGGCATTGTCGCCGGACAGCGCGAGATCGGTCACGCCGTCCATCGAGCGAACCGAAAGCGACGCCAGCGCGATGCCCGCCGCTTCGAGCTGACGCGCGAACGCGGCGCCATCGGCGGCGAGACGGCGCGCGCCCGCATCGCCCGCCTTGATGCGCGCGACGAGCTTTTCGCCCGTCAGCACGAGTTCGGCATCGACGGTGCCGAGCGCAGGCAGCGACAGCGTGATGCGCGTGCGCCACGCGCGTTCGTCGGCGGCGTCGTCGGCGGTGCGCGCATCGCGCGGCTCGCGGGCGACTTCCCATTCGAAGCGCGTGCCGGGCCACGCCTCGCCCTGCCAGCGGAATTGCTGGTTCGCGAGCACGTCGAGTTGCTGGCGCACGACATTGAGCGTCGCCGGATGAATACCCGCCGCCACCGACGCCTGCAGCGCCGATTCCTGCGGGCTCGGCTGCGCGGCCAGCGCGTTCGCAGAATTGCCGCTCTGCGAATTCGACAGCGCCGACGGCGGCGCATCGCGCACCGACGCCGCGAGCGCCGCCGCCTGCTGTGGCGTCTGCGGCGTGGCGACCGGGCGTCCGTGAAAGTCGGGCAGATCGGGCGTGAATTGCGGCGCGCGGGCGTCGTCCAGCCATGCGTCGCCGGGCGTCGCGCCGTTAGCGAGATCGAACGGCAAGGCCATCGAACGCGCATCGGCGCGCGCCTGCGGCTCGTTGCCGAGCGACGCCGCGCTGCGCTGGCCCGCGAGCCATTGCACCAGATGCGATTCGTAGAAAAGCCCGCTTTCGTCGACGGTTTTCGCCAGCGCGGTCGCGATGGCGGCGGCGGGCAGCGGCGGCAGATTCTGCGTCGCGGCGCGTGCAGCGGCGACGGCGGCGGCATTGGAAGAGAAAGCGGTATCGAAGAGGCCGGTCGTGAGCGCGGCGAAGGCGCTCGCCGGGCGCGGCGGCGTCGGCCAGAGCGGGGCGTCGCCGGTCAGCGCGGGCGTCGCGCCGCCGAATCGCGAGATAACGTCGAGCGTGCGCGCGACGCTGGAGAACGCAGTTTGCGCCGATGCCGCCGGCGCGGCCGCTCCGGGCGGCGTGCCGACGGTCTGCGGGATGTCCGCTTGCGTCGTCGTCTGTCCGACGCTCGCGCCGGTCACGCCGCTGCCGCTCACCCCGCCCGGCGCGCGAATCGCGGACAGCAGGAGCTCGGTGCGGTTGGCGAGCAACGATGCGATCGCGGTATCGAGTCCTGTCATGCCCACATCCTCAATATGCGCCTCGGCCGGGCGCGGACAACGCCTAGCGCAGTCCGATCATTTTTTTCAGTACGCGAGCCGGGCGGTTGACCGTGAAAAGCGCCGACAGACGCGCGAGGCTCGGCGACGTCAGATCGCGAATCGCGGCATCGTCGGCAAGAATCTTCTTCACGAGGTCAAGCTTGCGCGCCCGGGCGTTGTCGTCGAGGTCCGAGCCGGAATCCACCTGCTTGAGCTGGTCGATCAACTCGCGGTAGGTGCCCTGCAACGCCTTCAGCTCGCTCCATTCACCGCCGCGCGCGGCCGCCAGCATCTGTCCGGAAACCGCGGCGATGGCTTCGTAGTGGGCGAAATATTCTTGTGTCGTCTTCATTCTTTCGAGGCAGTCGACTCGCATCCCGTCACACGGGCGCGGCGGTCATTTGCGCCACTTCCGGTCCAATTCCCACCCATGCTTCTTCGAGCGTCGCGAGCAGATTGTCGACCTCCACGAGCATCGCCTCATCCTGCTTCAGATTCGCCTCGAGCAGCCGGTGCGTCATATACGTGTACAGCGCGTCCAGCCGCTGCGCGATTTCGCCGCCCGCATCCTTGTTGAGCGCCTGCTGCAAGCCGCTCTCGATGATGCTGATGGCCTTGCTGATCGCCGTGCCGCGTGCGCCGACGTTGTGCTGCTGCAGGTGCATGCGCGCCTGCGCGATCGCCTGGCGCGCGCCCTGATACAGCATCACGATCAGCCGGTGCGGGTTCGCGCCCATCACCCCCGTCTGCACGCCCACGCGTGCGTAGGCGTTGGCTCCAGCGTGTCCTGGGGAATACATCTCTCGATTCTCCTTATGCGATGCCGCGGCATTCCGCTTCAAACGGACGCCGTGCCGCTCGTCCTGATCCGTGTGCGCCCGGCAAAACCGGTCCGGGCAAACGAACCATCGTTCGCCGTGCCGTTATCGGGGTTATCGGAGAAACGCGGCAAAGCTTTAGGACTCAAGGCTCTGGAGCCGTCGCTGCGAAGATGGGGCTGGATCGCGAAGGCGGCGTCAGACGGAGATCTGCATGATGTCGTTGTAGGCCGACACGAGCTTGTTGCGCACCTGCAGCCCGAACTGCAGGCCGACGTTCGCTTTCTGCATGTCCACCATCACGTCGTTGAGCGACACGTTCGGCGCGCCGATCTCGAACGCGTGCGCCTCGCCGAGCGCCTTGGTCTGGTTGTCGCTGATCTTGTCGATGGACGATTTCAGCGCCTCCGAGAAACTGCCGACGCTCGCCGCGCCCGATGTCCCGCTCTGTCCGGTGACGGCGCCCGACGCGCTGGTCGGACCGGACGTTCCGCCGGCGGCTTGCGAAGCCATCGACTGAATGGCGGAGAGCGCGGCGGAAAGCGGATTGATCGGAAAGTTCATGTTGACTCCGGTGACAGGAAATAGCCGGCGGAAACGCGTCCGAAGGCGGGACGGGCCGCGCCGCTCGTGGCGGTGGCCTGGGTTTCGGCGCCGCATGTGCGGAGGTTCGCCGAGTACGAAAAAGATTAGCAGCCGGCGGTTTTTCAAAGCGCGGGAAGAACGGGGAAAACCCCGCTCTATTCGCCGAATCGACTTGCAATCTTCTGCGGATAATCCCCATCGTGAAAAGTCCTCCACCGCCGCTTACATGAGAAGCGGGAAGCGGCGGGAGGAGAACCTCAGGATTCGGAGCTTCGACGCTAAATGGATACGCCCAACAACTCACTCATCACGCCCGACGCCAGAATGGGCCTGGCGGGCGCACAACCGGGTGCAGCCGGCACGGCCGCGGCCCCCGGACTCGCGGGTGGCGCGGGCGCCGACTTCGGCGGCTTCGCGCAGCGCGTGCCGATGCTCAACCAGTTCCGCTCGAATCCGCGCGTGCCGCTCATCGTGGCCGTCGCGATTCTGGTGATGGTGATCGCCGGCCTCGTCATGTGGTCGCGCCAGCCGGACTACCGCGTCCTCTTCTCCAATCTCTCCGATCGGGACGGCGGCGCAATCGTTACCGCGCTCCAGCAGGGCAACATTCCCTACAAGTTGTCCGACGGCGGCGGCGCCATTCTCGTGCCGGCCGAGCAGGTTCACGAAACGCGTCTGCGTCTCGCGAGCCAGGGCTTGCCGAAAAGCGGCTCGGTCGGCTTCGAGCTGATGGACAACCAGAAGTTCGGCATCAGCCAGTTCGCCGAGCAGATCAACTATCAGCGCGCGCTGGAAGGCGAGCTGGAACGCACGATCGGCGCGATTTCGTCGGTGAAGTCGGCGCGCGTGCATCTGGCGATTCCGAAGCCGAGCGTCTTCGTGCGCGACAAGGAACTGCCGACCGCCTCCGTGATGGTCAATCTGTATCCGGGCCGCGTGCTCGACGAAGGCCAGGTGGTCGCGATCGCGCACATGGTCGCTTCGGGCGTGGCGGACATGCCGGTCAAGAACGTGAATATCGTCGATCAGGACGGCAACCTGCTCACGAGCCAGAGCGCCGCCAGCGGCCTCGACGCGTCGCAACTGAAGTACGTGCAGCAGATCGAGCACAACACGCAAAAGCGCATCGACGCGATCCTCGCGCCGCTCTTCGGCGCCGGCAACGCCCGTTCGCAGGTGAGCGCCGACATCGACTTCTCGAAGCTCGAACAGACCGCCGAAAGCTACGGCCCGAACGGCAACCCGCAAAGCACGGCGATCCGCAGCCAGCAGTCGAGCGAATCGAGCGAAACGACGGGCAGCGGCGCGTCGGGCGTGCCGGGCGCGCTGTCGAACCAGCCGCCGCAGCCGGCGTCCGCGCCGATCGACGCGGCGGCATCGGGCGCGGCCGGCGCGAAGTCCACGCCGCAGAACCAGCGCCGCGACACGACGACGAATTACGAAGTCGATCGCACCGTGCGTCATTACGAGCAGGCGACGGGCGGCATCAAGCGCCTGTCGGTGGCGGTGGTCGTGAATTACGACAAGAAGGTCGACGCGAAAGGCAACGTCACGATGACGCCGCTCGCCGCGGACAAGCTCGCGCAAGTCCAGCAGCTCGTGAAGGACGCGATGGGCTTCGACGAGAAGCGCGGCGACTCGGTGAACGTGGTCAACAGCGCGTTCTCCGCCGATCTGAACGTGACGCCGGACGCGCCGTGGTGGCGCACCCCGCAGATGATCGCGTGGGGCATTCAGGCGGCGAAGTACGTGGGCATCGGCATCGTCGGGCTGTTCCTGTACTTCAGCATGGTGAAGCCGGCGATGCGCCGCGCCTTCCCGCCGCCGCCCGAAGCCGCGCCCACGCTCGGCGCACCGGATGAACTCTCGCTGCTCGATGGCCCGTCGCTCGACGGCGGCCAGACGAAGGAAGACGAGGAACAGGATGCCGAGGTCAGTCTCCTCGGTCATGAAAGCAAGAAGGCCAAATTCGATCGCAACCTCGACTACGCGCGCATGGTGGCGCGTCAAGACGCGCGAATCGTTGCGACGGTCGTAAAGAACTGGGTGTCCGATGAACGCTGAAGGCCTGAACAAAGCCGCTCTCCTCCTGATGTCGATCGGTGAGGAAGAAGCCGCCGAAGTATTCAAGTATCTCGCTCCGCGCGAGGTGCAGAAGATCGGCGCGACCATGGCGGCGCTGAAGAACGTGACGCGCGAACAGCTCGACAACGTGCTGACCGAATTCGTTTCGGAAGCGGAGCAGCACACCGCGCTGTCGCTCGATTCGAGCGAGTACATCCGCTCGGTGCTGACGAAGGCGCTCGGCGAAACCAAGGCCGGCGCGCTGATCGACCGTATCCTGCAAGGCAGCGATACGAGCGGCATCGAAGGCCTGAAGTGGATGGACTCGGGCGCGGTCGCGGAACTGATCAAGAACGAGCATCCGCAGATCATCGCGACGATCCTCGTGCATCTGGACCGCGATCAGGCTTCGGAAATCGTGTCGCTGCTGGCCGACCGCCTGCGCAACGACGTGCTCTTGCGCATCGCGACGCTCGACGGCATTCAGCCCGCCGCGCTGCGCGAACTCGACGACGTGCTGACGACGCTCCTCTCCGGCAGCGACAACCTGAAGCGCGCGCCGATGGGCGGCATTCGCACGGCAGCCGAGATTCTCAACTTCATGTCGAGCAATCACGAGGAAGGCGTCATCGCGAACGTGCGCGAATACGACGCCGAGCTCGCGCAGAAGATCATCGACCAGATGTTCGTGTTCGAGAACCTGCTCGACCTGGAAGACCGCGCGATCCAGCTTCTGCTGAAGGAAGTCGAGTCGGAAACGCTGATCGTGTCGCTCAAGGGCGCGCAGCCGGCGCTGCGCCAGAAGTTCCTGTCGAACATGTCGCAGCGGGCGGCCGAACTGCTCGCCGAAGACCTCGATTCGCGCGGTCCGGTGCGCGTGTCGGAAGTCGAGCAGCAACAACGCAAGATTCTGCAGATCGTCCGCAATCTCGCGGAAAACGGGCAGATCCAGCTAGGCGGCAAGGCGGAGGATGCATATGTCTGACGCCCGCGTGCAGAAGACTCCGCTCTCGGCGTATCAGCGCTGGGAAATGGCGTCGTTCGATCCCGTCGAAATCAAGGTCGACAACAGCGCGGCGGAACAGGCCGCGCTCGAAGCGCACCTGCGCCGCGTCGAGGAAGACGCGCATCAGCAGGGGCTCGCGAAAGGTCATGTCGCGGGCCAGGCGCTCGGTTATCAGGCCGGTTACGAGCAAGGTCAGGCGAAGGGTTTCGAGGACGGCCGCAAGGAAGCGCTCGAAGAGGCCGCGCGTCTCGCCGAAATCGCCGATGCGTTCAAGACCGCGCTGCAAGCCGCCGATGCGGCCATCGCGGAGTCGCTCGCCGAACTCGCGATCGATATCGCGCAGCAGGTCGTGCGCCAGCATCTCGCGCTCGATCCGACCGCGCTCGTCGCCGTGGCGCGCGAAGTGATCGCCGCCGAGCCCGAGCTTTCGGGTGCGCCGACGCTCGTCGTGAATCCGGCCGACATGCCGATCGTCGATGCCTATCTGAAGGACGAACTCGAGGCCGCCGGCTGGACCGTGCGCCCCGATCCGGACGTCGAGCGCGGCGGCTGCAAGGCGCACGCCGCGACCGGCGAAATCGACGCGACCATCGTGTCGCGATGGGAGCGCGTCGTGGCTGCGCTGGGGAGAAACAAGCCGTGGTGAGCCGAATCACTCAGGATGGTTTGAGCGAGCTGGAACAGGAACTCGCGCGTGCGTCGTTCGGCCCGCTCGCCGCCGATGAATCCGCCGGCGAAGATTCGGCCGACGAGCTGGCCGCGCGCACCATCGCCGAACTTGCCGGTATCGCCGGCAATCCGCACATCGATTCATGGCGCGAGAAGCTCGACGCGCTGCGCTCGCGCAATGCCATCGCGAAACCGCTGCGTCCGTGTGGGCGTCTCACGCGCGCGGCCGGTCTCGTGCTGGAAGCGGTCGGCCTGAAGATGGGCGTCGGCTCCGAATGCATGATCGAACTGCCGCCGGGCAGCGCGATTCCGACCGCCGAAGCCGAAGTCGTCGGCTTTGCGGGCGACAAGCTCTTTCTGATGCCGACCACCGAAGTGGCCGGCCTGTTGCCCGGCGCGCGCGTTTATCCGCTCGAAAGCGCGCCGATCAACGATCCGATGGCGGGCGCGAAGCGCTTGCCCGTCGGCTGGGAAATGCTCGGCCGCGTGGTCGATGCATCCGGCCGTCCGCTCGACGGACTCGGCCCGCTCGGCGCGAAAGTCGATGCGCCGCTGTCCGCGCCGGTCATCAATCCGCTGAATCGCGAGCCGATTCACAAGGTGCTCGATGTCGGCGTGCGCGCGATCAACACGCTGCTGACGGTCGGGCGCGGCCAGCGCATGGGCCTGTTCGCGGGTTCGGGCGTCGGCAAGTCGGTGCTGCTCGGCACGATGGCGCGCTACACGAGCGCGGAAGTGATCGTGATCGGGCTGATCGGCGAACGCGGCCGCGAAGTGAAGGAATTCATCGAGCAGATTTTGGGCGAGGACGGTCTCGCGCGCTCGGTGGTCGTCGCGGCGCCGGCGGATGTGTCGCCCGTGCTGCGCATGCAGGCCGCCGCGTACACGACTTCGCTCGCCGAATATTTCCGCGATCAGGGCAAGCACGTGCTGATGCTGATGGATTCGCTGACGCGCTACGCGATGGCCCAGCGCGAGATCGCGCTCGCGATCGGCGAGCCGCCCGCGACGAAGGGTTATCCGCCGTCGGTGTTCGCGAAGCTGCCGGCGCTCGTCGAGCGCACCGGCAACGGCCCGGAAGGCGGCGGCTCGATCACGGCGTTCTACACCGTGCTCACCGAAGGCGACGACCAGCAGGACCCGATCGCCGATTCGGCGCGCGCGATTCTCGACGGCCATATCGTGCTGAACCGCTCGCTCGCCGAGGCGGGGCACTATCCGGCCATCGACATCGAACAGTCGATCAGCCGCGCGATGACCGCGCTCATCGACGACAAGCATCTCGAACGCGTGCGTCTGTTCAAGCAGATGCTTTCGCGTTATCAGCGCAACAAGGATCTGATCAACGTGGGCGCGTATTCGAGCGGCCGCGATCCGTTGCTGGACCGCGCGATCGCGTTGTATCCGCGCATGGAGTCGTTCTTGCAGCAGGGTTTTCGCGAGCAGGCGCCGTTCGAGCCGAGCATCGCGATGTTGAATCAACTGTTCGAATAATTTTCGACTAGCATCCGAAGCATTCGTCACAAGAAAGCCAAAGACCACACGGGACCGCCACGCCATGTCCAAGAATCTGCCGATCAACACCCTCATCGGACTTGCCGAAGAGGAACTCGACGCCGCCACGAAGAAGCTCGGCAAGCTCCAGCAGGAACGGAACGAAATCGAGACGCAACTGAACTCGCTCGTCACTTACCGTGACGAGTACCACGCGCGATTCACGGCATCGGCGCAGGAAGGCACGACGGCGCAGACGCTGCGTAACTTCCAGGCGTTCGTCGACACGCTCGATTCGGCGATCGCGCAGCAACGCACGGCGCTCGTGATGGCCGATCAGCGCATCGAGGCGGCGAAACCCGACTGGCGTCTCAAGAAGCAGAAGCTGGGCAGTTATGAAGTGCTGGCCGCGCGCGGCGAGGCGATGCTCGCGAAGAAGGCGGCGCGCGTCGAACAGCGCGAAGCCGACGAGCACGCCGCGAAGGTGCTGCGCATGCGCGCCGAGCGGGCTTCGTCTTAATTTTTTTCGATTTTTAGAGGTCACGCATGTCCTCCGTATCCCTTCTTGGCGCGATGTCGGGCGCCACGTCATCGAGCAAGACGGCGACGCAGCGCGCGGCGAGCGCGGGCGCGTCGTTCGGCATGACGCTGCAAAGCATCACCGACAAGGCCAATGCCGACGCACAGGCGGCGAAGGCGCTGGCGGATTCGTCCGCCGACAAATCGAGTGTGCACGACGCGCCGAAGCCGGACGACAGCGCGTCCGATGCCGCATCGAAGAGCGATGACGCGTCGGATACGCAGGCCGCCGCGAAACCCGATCAGGCCGACGCGCCGAAAGAGGCGTCGAAGAACACGGGCAAGACCGACAAGGCGGAGGCATCGAAGCCGGCGGCGCAGGCGGCCGGTTCTGCGTCGGATGCCGCGACGGCTGCGGCGCAGGCGAAAGCACGCGCGGACGCCGCCGATGCCGACGATACCGGCACGGACGCCACGCTCGCCGATCTGGCGGACGCGGCGACTGCTGCTGCGACGGCGACCGCTTCGACCGACGACACCAAATCGACGGGCGAAACGCACAAGAGCGGCGACCCGAAGACGGCGCAGGACGCGTTGCAATCGGCGCTCGCGGCGATGACCAACACGCCGCCGCCCGCGAACGTTCCCGTGACGACGGCGCGCGAAGGCACGAACGGCGAGGACCAGGGCGGTCTTTTCGCCAAGGGCGGAAAGGGGCAGAGTCTGACCGGGCTGGCGAGCAGCGTGAACGCGGATGCCAAGACGACCGATGCGACCGCGCTGGCCGTCCCGGCGACGCCTGCGGATGCCGCGACCGCCGCGTACAAGCAAGCCGCCGACGCGGCTGCGCATGCGGTGGCGATGCAGACGGCATCGGCGAATTCGGCGGTGTCGAGTCCGCAGGGCGCGATGGCGGCGGCGACGAGCGCGGCGATTGCGCCGCACGTGGGCGCGTCCGGCTGGGACGATGCGTTCAGCCAGAAGGTCGTGTTTCTTTCGAAGGGAGATCAGCAGAGCGCCGAGCTGACGTTGAATCCGAAGGACTTGGGGCCGTTGCAGGTGACGTTGCAGGTTTCGGAGAGTCACGCGCACGCGCTGTTCGTGTCGCAGCATCAGCAGGTGCGGGAGGCGGTCGAGGCCGCCATGCCGAAGCTGCGTGAGGCGATGGAAGCGAACGGAATTAGTCTCGGGAGTGCTTCGGTTTCGGATGGATCGGCGTTTGGACGGCAATCGCAGGATGGCGGCGGGCAGCGCTCCGGTTCGGGGAGCGGGCGTGGGTTTGGTGGTGGTGGTGTCGATTCGGCTACCGCCAGTGTGAGTGCGCCGGTGCGGCGGAATGTGGGACTGGTCGATACGTTTGCTTGACGGTTTTTTTGTGTCGTTCGCTGGATCCCGATTCGCTTTCGGTTTAATAGCGGCTGTGCGGGGCGTTCTTTGCTGCTGCAGGGACTTCGGGAAACTTGTATTCGCGTCGGTTTATTGGCGTTGCCCCTGTGCGGGGCGGCAGTCACTTTCTTTGCTGCTGCAAAGAAAGTAACCAAAGAAAGCAGCTTTTCCCATCCAAAGTGCTTCATGCCGGCCGCGGCACGGGCGATTGACCTAATGGCCCGGCCATAGCGAGTGCCCTCGCAAGCAGAATCGGGCTTGGCTCGCGCACGGTCTGAACCATCGCACCACACGCCAGATTGGTACAGCACCAAATAGCGCCAGCCCGCTGCGCGGCCGATGGGTCAATCGGGTCGGCGCACGCTTTCTTGCTAACGCGGCCATCTCACGGCGGTCGTTATTCGTCGGTTTCCCTTGCGTACCCAGCGGCAGCGCGCAGCGCTGTGCCGGAGCTATTTCGTGCTGAACCAGCGCGCTAAAACATATGGTGCGGCAGACCGTGCGCGAGCCAAGTCCGGTTGGGCCTGTGAGGGTGACACTTAGGCGAGTGCCATCGACAGGGAGAAAAGTGGCCAACGTGCGTGTGACAGCGGGCCTGAAAAGCTGCTTTCTTTGGTTACTTTCTTTGCAGCAGCAAAGAAAGTGACTGCCGCCCCGCACAGGGGCAACGCCAATAGTCCGACGCGAATACAAGTTTCCCGAAGCCCCCCGAAGCCTCAAAAAGCCCCGCGCCGAGCGCGATAAAAGCTGCTTTCTTTGGTTACTTTCTTTGCAGCAGCAAAGAAAGTGACTGCCGCCCCGCACAGGGGCAACGCTAATAGACCGACGCGAATACAAGTTTCCCGAAGTCCCTGCAGCAGCAAAGAAAGCCCCACAGTGGGCGCACCACCAACAACCACCCCAAATAAAAGTTTCCCGAAAATCCCCCGTTAACCCTAAAACCGCCGTCGCGAAAGCGACCCACCGGCAATCAGACGGAATAACCCCAAATCCCCCCTCTGTTCGACCCATCGCTTTACACGGCGATAGCCAACAATTCACCCTATCGAAAGAGGCAAGCAAATGGCTACCACGACCGCAAACCAGCAACCCATCGTTCCCGCGAAAAGCGGCAAGCTCAAAAAGATCCTGATCATCGCCGTCGGCGCGATCGTGCTCCTCGGCGCGGGAGCCGGCGGCGCTTATTTCTTTCTCGGCAAAAATCACGGCCCGGCCAAGCCCGCGCCGGAACCGCCGCCCGTGTTCTTCCCGCTCGAATCGCTCACAGTGAACCTCCAGTCCGACGACGGCTCCATGCACTATCTGCGCGCCGGCCTCACGCTCAAGCTGAAGGACGAAAAGGTCCAGTTGCTCGTCACCGAGCACATGCCCGAAGTCCGCAGCCGCGTGCTGCTCCTGCTCTCCGGCAAGCGCCCCGACGATCTCGCGACCGTCGACGGCAAAAAGCAGCTCGCGGGCGAACTGCGCGCAGCGGTCGAAACCGCGGCGAGCTCGGCCGAAAAGCCGGTGCGCGTCGAGGAAGTGCTGTTCACCGAATTCGTCGTTCAGTAACGCCGCATCATCGAGTAAAGAGCCATGGGCCACGAAGAGTTCATGTCGCAGGAGGAGGTCGATGCCCTCCTCAAAGGCGTCACCGGCGAAATCGATCAGGAATCTGACGAAAAAAAGCCCGTCGGTGTACGTCCGTACAACATCGCGACGCAGGAACGCATCGTCCGCGGCCGGATGCCCGGCCTCGAAATCATCAACGACCGCTTCGCGCGCCTCATGCGCGTGGGCATCTTCAACTTCATGCGGCGCTCGGCGGAAATCTCCGTCGGTCCCGTGAAGGTGCAGAAGTACAGCGAATTCACGCGCAACCTGCCGATCCCGACCAACCTCAACCTGGTCCACGTGAAGCCCCTGCGCGGCACGTCGCTGTTCGTGTTCGATCCGAACCTCGTGTTCTTCGTGGTCGACAACCTGTTCGGCGGCGACGGGCGCTTTCACACGCGCGTCGAAGGCCGCGAATTCACGCAGACCGAGCAGCGCATCATCAGCAAGCTGCTGAATCTCGTGTTCGAGCACTACGCGACCTCGTGGCGCAGCGTGAAGCCGCTGCAGTTCGAATACATGCGCTCGGAGATGCACACGCAGTTCGCGAACGTGGCGACGCCGAACGAAATCGTCATCGTGACGCAGTTCACGATCGAATTCGGCTCGATCGGCGGCACGCTGCACATCTGCATGCCGTACTCGATGATCGAGCCGATCCGCGACGTGCTCTCCTCGCCGATTCAGGGCGAAGCGCTCGAAGTGGACCGCCGCTGGGTGCGCGTGCTGTCGCAGCAGGTGCAGTCGGCCGAAGTGGAACTGACGGTGGATCTCGCCGAGATCCGCTCGTCGTTCGAACAGATTCTCAACATGCGCGCGGGCGACGTGCTGCCGATCGATATCCCGCAGCAGGTCGTCGCGAAGGTGGATGGCGTGCCGGTCATGGAATGCGGCTACGGAATGTTCAATGGTCAATACGCGCTTCGCGTGCAAAAGATGATCAGCGCGAGCGACACGATGAAGGAAGGTGGATATGAGTGATCTGATGCAGGAAGGCACGCAGCCGGGTTCGCCCGGCGTGCAGGAAAAGGACGACGAGCTGATGCTGGACGATTGGGCCAGCGCCCTCGCCGAGCAAAACGGCAACGACGCGCCGGTGGCGGCGAGCGCAGGCGTGTTCCAGCCGCTGTCGAAGGCGGCGGCGCCGTCGACGCGCAACGACATCGACATGATTCTCGACATCCCCGTGCAGATGACGGTGGAACTCGGGCGCACGAAGATCGCGATCCGCAACCTGTTGCAACTCGCGCAAGGCTCGGTCGTGGAACTCGACGGCCTCGCGGGCGAGCCGATGGACGTGCTCGTGAACGGCTGTCTCATCGCGCAGGGCGAAGTGGTCGTCGTGAACGACAAGTTCGGCATTCGCCTGACCGACATCATCACGCCGTCCGAACGCATCCGGAAATTGAATCGATGAAACGCTTTGCCGCCTTGCTGTCCGCAGCGCCGCTTCTTGCGCGCGCCGCGGACATGAATGCCGTGAACCACGCCGCGCAGATCGCCTCGGGCGTCGGCGCGGGCACGGCGGTGCCGTCGCTCGGTTTCGGCGCGGTGCTGCAGACGCTCGTCGGGCTCGTGGTCGTGATCGGCTTCGTGTTCGGTTGCGCGTGGCTCGCACGCAAGTTCGGCTATCAGGGCGGCAAGCGCGGCGGTCTCGTGAAGGTCGTGGGCGGCGCGTCGCTCGGCAATAAAGAGCGCGTCGCGGTCGTCGAAGTGGGCGATACATGGCTCGTGCTCGGCGCCGGTCCCGGCAACGTGCGTCTGCTCCACACGATGCCCGCCGGATCGGCCGACGTGGAGGGCGTGAGCGTTCCGGCGCCGTCGTCGTCCGGAAATTTCGGCGCGCGCTTCCGCGACGCCCTCGCCGGCGAGGCGAACAAGCGGCTCCAGAAGTTCGTCAAGTAAGTTCGTTCGACGATGACATCGGGCGTGCTCCGCGAGGACCACGCCCGATGCGCGTTTACCGGGCCGCTTTGCAATAGAACGAGTTAGCCCGGCTTTTCCCCTCTTTTCGCGCCATCGTTCCATGCCGCGATAGCCGAGAATTCACGCTATCGAAAGAGGCAGGATTTCATGTTCATCACGTTTGTCGTTCTTCAAGGTCAGCGCATTCTCGATGCCCTCGCAAGCATCGCCGGCGGGAGCAAGTCATGCAGTTGAGTCGTAACATCGTGCGCGGCGTGAAGATCGCGCTACCGGTCGCGATCGGTTTGATGCCGTATCTCGCGTTCGCGCAAAGCACGGCGGGTCTGCCCGCCTTCAATACGAGCCCCGGCCCGAACGGCGGCACGACGTACTCGCTCAGCGTGCAGACGATGCTGCTGCTGACGATGCTCTCGTTCCTCCCGGCGATGGTCCTGATGATGACGAGCTTCACGCGCATCATCATCGTGCTGTCGCTGTTGCGCCAGGCGCTCGGCACGACGAGCACGCCGCCGAATCAGGTGCTCGTCGGCCTCGCGCTGTTCCTGTCGTTCTTCGTGATGTCGCCCGTGCTCGATCGCGCGTACACCGACGCGTACAAGCCCTTCTCCGAAGGCCAGATCGCGCTGGATCAGGCCATGACGCGCGGCGTCGCGCCGTTCAAGCAGTTCATGCTGAAGCAGACGCGCGAATCGGATCTCGCGCTCTTCGCGCGCATCTCGCACGCCGCGCCGATGAACGGTCCCGAGGACGTGCCGCTGTCGCTGCTGGTGCCGTCGTTCATCACGAGCGAGTTGAAGACGGGCTTTCAGATCGGCTTCACGATCTTCATTCCGTTTCTCATCATCGACATGGTGGTGGCGAGCGTGCTGATGTCGATGGGCATGATGATGGTTTCGCCTACGACGATCGCGCTGCCGTTCAAGCTGATGTTGTTCGTGCTCGTCGATGGCTGGCAGTTGCTGATCGGCTCGCTCGCGCAAAGTTTCGTATCCTGAGGAGACGCGCATGACCCCCGAATCCGTCATGACGATGGCGCATCAGGCGATGTACGTCGCCTTGCTGCTTGCCGCGCCGTTGTTGCTGGTTGCGCTTGTCGTCGGTCTGGTCGTGAGCCTGTTTCAGGCGGCCACGCAGATCAACGAGTCGACGTTGTCGTTCATTCCGAAGCTGATCGCGGTTGCCGTGACGCTGGTGATCGCGGGTCCGTGGATGCTCTCGACGCTGCTCGACTACATGCGCCACGTTTTCACGATCACGCCTGCGATCACGGGCTGAGCTTCGTTCGATGTTCTCCGTCACGTACGCGCAACTGAACGGCTGGCTCACGGCGTTTCTGTGGCCGTTCGTGCGCATCCTCGCGTTGATCGCCACGGCGCCCGTGCTGAGCCACATGGCGATTCCGATGCGCGTGAAAATCGCGGTCGCCGCGTTCATTTCGCTGATCGTCGCGCCAACGCTTCCGGCCATGCCTCAGGCGACGGTATTTTCCGCGGCCGGCGTGTGGATCATCGTGAATCAGTTTCTGATCGGCGCGGCGATCGGCATGGTGATGCAGATTGCGTTCGCCGCCGTCGATGCGGCGGGCGAGTTCATCGGCCAGCAAATGGGCCTCGGATTCGCGATGCTTTACGATCCGCGCGCGGGCGGCAATGCGGTGGTCGTATCGCGCTATCTGAACACGCTCGCGATGCTCGCATTTCTCGTTTTCGATGGGCATTTGCAGTTGATCGGTGCGCTTGTCGCCACGTTTCAGAGCGTGCCGATCGAGGCGAATGTCGTCGCGGCGGCGTCGCATGCGCAGGGATGGCGAGTGCTGGTCGGTTATGGCGGGAGCGTTTTTTCGACGGGACTGCTGCTGGCATTGCCGATTGTCGCGGCGCTGTTGATCGCCAATCTCGCGCTCGGTATTCTCAATCGCGCCGCGCCGCAGATCGGGATTTTTCAGGTCGGCTTTCCGGTGACGATGCTCGTCGGGCTGCTTTTGTTGCAGCTCATGGTGCCGAATCTTATGCCTTTTTTTCAGCGGATTTTCGATGTTGGTATCGCTGAGGTGGGCCGCGTTGCGGCGGGGATGTTTTGAGGGGTTTTTTTGTGTTGTCGGATCCCGATTCGCTTTCGGTTTAATAGCGGTGGACCTGTGCGGGGTGTTCTTTGCTGCTGCAGGGACTTCGGGAAACTTGTATTCGCGTCGGTCTATTAGCATTGCCCCTGTGCGGGGCGGCAGTTACTTTCTTTGCTGCTGCAAAGAAAGTAACCAAAGAAAGCAGCTTTTCCATCCAAAGTGCTTCATGCCGGCCGCGGCACGGGCGATTGGCTGAATGGCCCGCAGAGTAGCGAGTGCCCTCGCAAGCAGAACACGGCGTGGACCGCGCACGGTCTGACACATCGCACCACATAACAAACTGGTTCAGCACGAAATAGCGCCAGCCCGCTTCGCGGCCGACCGGTCAATCGGGTCGGCGCGCGCTTTCTTGCTAACGCCGCCATCTCACGGCGCTCGTTATTCGTCGGTTTCCCTTGCAGACCCAGCGGCAGCGCGAAGCGCTGTGCCGATGCTATTTCGTGCTGAACCAGCGCCCTTAAACATGTGGTGCGTCAGACCGTGCGCGAGCCAAGCCCGGTGATTGTGATGAGGGCACTCTTTAGGCGAGTGCCACCTTGGAGGAGAAAATTGGCCAAGTTGCGTGTGACCGCGGGCCTGAAAAGCTGCTTTCTTTGGTTACTTTCTTTGCAGCAGCAAAGAAAGTAACTGCCGCCCCGCACAGGGGCAACGCCAATAAACCGACACGAATACAAGTTTCCCGAAGCCCCTGCGGCAGCAAAGAACGCCACGCACAGGGACAACGCTAATAAACCAATAACAAATCGGGATCCAGCGACAAAAAAAGGCCTAAAGCGCCAGCAATCAACTCCCGATGTAATCAAACAACGACATCTTCTGAATCTGCGAAAATGCCATCTGCGCCGCCTGCAACGAGTTCTGCGTCAACTCATACTGGCTGATCGATGAAACCAGATCGATGCTCGTCAAATTCGCAATATCGCTCGCCGTCTGCGTCTGGCTCGTCTGCATCGCGGTCTGCGTAGACTGCACTTCCTGCTCGCGACCGCCCACCACAGTCTGCGCCGACAGCACGTTGTTGAACGTGTTGTCGATCTTCGTGCCCGCCGTCGTCAGCGCATTCGTCAACGCGGCCTGCGCGCCCGGCGATCCCGTCGGCTGCTTGAGCGCGCTCACGATCGTATCGAGCGTCGCGAAGATGTCGTTGTTGTCGGTCGAGGCCGGCTGCACGGTGAACGAGTCCTTGTCGGCAGGCGTGCCGTCGATCGTCACCTTCTGGCCGCCGAGCGCGATGTCGGTCTTGCCCGTGTAAGCGACATTCGTCGGCAGCGTGCTGTCCGCCGGGTCCGACGTGATCGAATAAGTCGTGGAACCATCCGTCTGCGAAACCGAGAACGAGATCGTGTACTTGCTCGCGTTGCCCGGATTGCTCGTGTCGCTCACGCTCACCGCGCTGATCGTGCCCGTGCCCGTATTCGTATCGGACGCGCGCGACACCGGATCGCTTTCCACCGGCGACACGCTCTGAAAAATCGACTGGCCCGTGTCGCCCACGGGAATCGATCGCCCGTCGCTGATCTGCACGGTGCGCTGGCCCTGGTCGCCGGAATAGCTCGCGCCGACGCCCGACGAATTGTTCGAGAACGGCGCAGTGCCGCCCTTCAGGCCCGAGAAGATGTAGTTGCCGTCGCTGTCCGTGGTGTTCGCGAGACTGAAAAGCTGATCGCGCAGACCCGAAATCGTGTTCGCGACCGACGTGCGGTCCGAATCCGTGAGCGAGCCGTCGCCCGCCCGCACGATCTGCGTCTGAATGCTCTGAATCACGCTGCTCACGTCGCCCAACGTGGAGTCTTCCTGCTGCAACGACGACAGCGCCGTCGTCTGGTTCGTGCCGTACTGCGCGAGCGCGCCGCTCTTCATCGTGAGCTGCACCGCCTGCGCCGCGCCGAGCGGATCGTCGGACGCCGTGAGAATGCGCTTGCCCGACGAAATCTGCTGATACATCGATGCGAGCGTGCTCTGCTGGTCGCTCATCGAAGCGACGTTCAAATTGAAGTACTGGGAACTGGAAATACGCATCGCGTTTAACCTCAGTTGAACATGCCGAGCAGCGACTGGAACAGCGTCGCGGCGGTCTGGATCACCTTGCTGTTCGCTTGATAAAGCTGCTGATACTGAATCAGATTGGCCGCTTCTTCGTTCAGGTTCACGCCCTGCACCGATTGCTGCGCCGACGTCGCCTGGGTCAGAAGCGCGGTCTGCGCCGTGCTCGTCGCCTTGAGCTGATTGGTCGAGTTGCCGATCGTGTTGACGTAGTTCGCGTACGAGCTCGTCAGCGTGTCGGTGCCGCCGTTGAGCGACTTCGCCGACACCAGGTTCGACATCGCGAGCGCGTTGCTGCCGTCGCTCGTGCCGCCCTTGTTCTGCGCGATCTTGAACGCGTCGCCGTCTTTCGGCGTGCCGCTGATGGTCGCGGAAACGCCATTCGCCGAGACCGTCATACCCTTCGACGCGTCGTAGGGAATCGTCGTGCCGGGATCGTAGTCGGTTCCGTTGACCGTCACCTTCACGTCGGACGTGAAGCCGTTCGCCGTCGCGTTGTACTTCAGGTTGATGTCCGACGACATCGCGTTCTGCGTCACCGTCGCCGACGAAATCGACGCCGTGCCGGTGTTCGTGGTCGCCGCCGACGTCACCGCCGGCGATGCCGCCGCGATCGCCGCGCCGTTGCTCGTCGTGAGCTTGAAGTTGTCGAGCGCGCCGCGCGTCGGCTGGATCGTGAACGAGTCGCCCTTTTGCACGCCGCTCAGCGAAGACACGTCGATGTTCAGGCCGTTGATCGTCTTCTGCGTCTCCGTCGCCGGATCGATCGTGCCGAGCTGCTGGCCGGTCGCCGGATCGGTCACCGTGTACTTGCTGCCGTCGTAGGTGACGGTGAAATCGTTGGCGGGCGGCTGCGAGCCGTCGGCGATCGTCGCCGTCGGCAAGCCGGTGCCCTTGTTCCGCGCATTGGCGATGATGTTCGGATCGCTCGTCGCGAACAGTTTGCCGCCGGGCTGGCCGTTCAGGTCGAGGCCGAGCGCGTTCTGATCGTTCAACTGGTTGGCGAAGCTCGTCGCGATGGCGCCGAGTTGCGCCTGCGCCGGATCGAGCGTCTGCGTGCGAAAGTCGATGAGACCGCCGAGCACGCCGCCCGTGAGCGCCGAGTTGTCGACGTATTGCATGGTCGCGGCCGTTTGCGTCGCGCCGTTGCTGCTCTGGAACGCCACGGCGAGTTCGCTCGGATCGGCCGCCGAAGGCACCGCTTGCAGCCCGTATTGCGTATTGCCGACGACGAGCGGCTGCCCGTTGCCGATGAACACGTTGTAGTTGCCGTCCTGCTGCACGACCTGCACGCCGATCATCGAGCTCAGATTGTTGACGAGCTGATCGCGCTGATCGAGCAACTGGTTCGGCTGCTGGCCGCCCGCGCTGGCGATGTTGATCTGCTTGTTGAGATCGGCGATCTGTTGCGAGTAGCTGTTGATCTGCGAGACGGCGCTCGTCAGTTGCGTGTTGACGCTCTGACGCAACTGATCGTATTGCTGGCCCGCCGAGTTGATCTGATCGGCGAGTGTCTGCGCGTTGCTCATCAGCGACTGGCGCGCGGCGGTGCTGCTCGCGGAGTTCGCCACGGACTGCAGGCCGGAGAAGTAATTCGTGATGCCTTGCGCGATGCCCTTGGTCGGATCGCCGACGAGATTGTTCAACTGCGAGATCAGCGAGTAATACGTGCTGGCCGCGCTGCTCGACGATTGCGTGTTGTTCACCTGCGTCGTCAGGTACTGGCTGTACTGACGCGTGACGGTGGTGGCCTGAACGCCGTTGCCGAGATAACCCGAGCCGGTGAACTGGCCGGCTGACTCCTGATAGGAGACTTTTTCGAGCGTATAGCCGGGCGTCGCGGCGTTGCTGATGTTCTGTCCCGTTGTCGTGAGGCCCCACTGGGCCGCATTCAGACCGGAAAGACCAATGCTGAAGATGTTATTGGACATGCGTGAATCCTGGTGAAGCGGCGTTGGATCGTGCTGCCGCACGGCTGACTTGTATATCGGCCGATGGCCGGGGAAGTTGAGCGTTTGCGCGTTACGGAGACGGTTGTCGCGATGGGGCCATTATCGGAGTCTTGGCGCAATGGCTATTGCGCGAGAAGCTTGGGGTTTTGGCGCTAATTCGTTTTTTTTGCGCTCGCCCGCCGGATTCCGATTTGCTTTTGGTTTATTCGCGTTGGGCTTTCCATGCTGCTGCTGCGGGGATCGCAGCTTTCGCTCTTTTGTCGGGAAACTTATATTCGTGTCGGTCTATTAGCATTGCCCCTGTGCGGGGCGGCAGTCACTTTCTTTGCTGCTGCAAAGAAAGTAACCAAAGAAAGCAGCTTTTCAGGCCCGCTGTCACACGCACGTTGGCCATTTTTCTCCCTGTCGATGGCACTCGCCTAAGTGTCGCCCTCACAGGCCCAATCGGACTTGGCTCGCGCACGGTCTGCCGCCCCACATGTTTTAGGGCGCTGGTTCAGCACGAAATAGCTTCGGCACAGCGCTGCGCGCTGCCGTTGGGTATGCGAAGGAAACCGACGAATAACGACCGCCGTGAGATGGCGGCGTTAGCAAGAAAGCGCGCGCCCACCCGATTGACCGGTCGGCCGCGAAGCGGGCTGGCGCTATTTGGTGCTGAACCAGTTTGTTATGTGGTGCGATGTGTCAGACCGTGCGCGGTCCACGCCGTGTTCTGCTTGTGAGGGCACTCGCTACTCTGGGGGCCATTCAGCCAATCGCCTGTGCCGCGGCCGGCATGAAGCACTTTGGATGGAAAAGCTGCTTTCTTTGGTTACTTTCTTTGCAGCAGCAAAGAAAGTGACTGCCGCCCCGCACAGGGGCAACGCCAATAAACCGACGCGAATACAAGTTTCCCGACAAAAGAAAGCAAGCGACGGAACCTGCAGCAGCAAGAACACCCCGCACAGGGGCAACGCCAATAGACCAATAACAAAACGGGATCCAGCGCCCCCCAAAAGCGCAAGCAAAAACTACTTTGCCAATGACCGCCGTTTCATCTCCAGTTGAGTAATCAGCCGCTGCAGCGTATTCTCCGCCGACCCCGGCATCGAAACAAACTTGAACCCGATCGTATATCGACGATCGCCCTTCGCAGTGGTCGATTCCCGATGCGAAACCAGCATCATATCCAGCGTAACTTTCCCATTCGCGCTGAAATGCAGTTCGGCATCCTGAATCACAATGCCCATCTCGAGATTCGCGATGCGTTCATCCGTCGTGCGCAACGCAACGCCGCCCAGCGACAAATCATGCACCTCGAAGCGGAATCGCTCGCCCTCGGGCAGCAAGCCCGTGCAAATATAAGGATCCAGCACCGGCGCCTCGACGCGGAAATATTCGCGCCGCTGCATGTAATACAGCACCGTCGGAAATTCGACCTCGAACGCCGGTCGTCCGTCGAACACGGTCTCGCGCGGCGTCGGCGTCGTGAACTCCACGCGCACGCCTTCCGGCGCCGCGTTGAAAACGAGTTTCTGCGAGGCAAGCACGCCGCGGTTCTGATCCGCCACGCCGCCCCAGTCGAAAGTAAATCGATGCGCGGTCACATCGACGTCAAGCAAACGCGTGACGATTTGCCCGTCGCCGTATTGCGCCGTCAGGAAGTCGCCACGATTGGCGAGATTACGCAGCGCCACGCCGATTTCGAGCGGATTCCGCCGGCCGAAATCCACGTTCGGCGCGATGTCATCGTCGGCAACGTCATGCTTGTGATAAGTGTTCATGGTGCTAGCCGTGTTCATTGTGCTCGCGCCGCCCGAATCTCCGGGCGTCGCGTCGATCCGAACCCAATCGGTCCGGCACTTCGATTATTCAGGTTAGCGGCATACGTCTTCAAAAGTTTAGGGTCGTCCGGCGAAAAATGTATGTGGTGCGCCGTCCCTACGAACGTAAAACGTTTGCTGTCGCAAAAAGTCCGAACAATCGCGCTGTCCGCGCGGCGGAATTCACGCGTGCGGCGTCTTTTCGTCAGCAAGAAAGCGGCCGCGAAAACCGGCTGATCGCGTCAGACGATCTGGCGCATGATCGAGATGAGCTTCTTCGCGTACTGCGGATCGGTCGCGTAGCCCGCCTTCTGCATGCCGTGCGCAAAGCCCGCGACGTCGCGCGAAGCCTGAATGACCGGCGCATAGCGCGGATTGTTCTTGATGACGCTCGCGTAATCGGTCAGCGCTTCTTCGTACGAATCGTAGGCGCGGAATTTCTCGACGACCTTTTGCGGACGGCCATTGACGTATTCGGTCGTGACCGAATCGACAGTCTTGCCCGTCCAGTTGCTCGACGCCTTGATGCCGAAGATGTTGTGGCTCGTCGAACCGTTCGCGTGCTTGATTTCGCGCTTGCCCCAGCCCGATTCGAGCGCCGCCTGGCCGATGATGAAGCGCGCCGGAATGCCCGTCGCCGCGCTCGCGGCCTGCGCCGGCACGGCGAGACGATCGACGAACGCGTTGACCTTGTCCGAGCCGTTGCCGCGCGCCGGCGCTTCGAGCGAATCCGCCGCCGTGTAGCCCTTGCCCGCGAGCGACGCGTTGCTTCTGTTCGCCTGCGCCGCCGCATACGCTTTCGCCATCGCGTTCATCGCGGCGAGATTGCCCGCGTTCGCTTCGAGATCGCCGCCGCCGCCCGACATGCCGCCGAGCGCCTGCATCGCGCCCGCGCCGCCCTTCGCGTCGGGCTGGCCGCCCGCGTTGCGCATGAGCTGCTTGAGCATCATGTCCGCGACGCCGATGCCCTTCGACGACATCTGCTGCGAAAGCTGCTGATCGAGCATCGACGTGAACGACTTCGAATCGTTCGATTCGAACGGGCTGTCCGAAGGCGTCGCGTCGCGCATGCTCTTGAGCATCATCTGCGTGAAGACGGCGTCGAATTGTTTGGCCGCTTCCTTGAGTCCCTGCTGCGGATTCGCGCTGGCCTGCGCGCGCAGCGCGTCGAAGCCCTGCGTGTCGAGCGCGAAACGGTTCGACAGGCTCGAAAAGCCGCTCGCCGTATCGGTCGATGCCAACGCGGTGCTGGCGATGCCGGTCGTGTTCGAGTTCATGAGCCTTCGTTCCTTAGATGATTTCGAGGTCTGCGCGCAGCGCGCCCGCGGCCTTCATCGACTGAAGGATGGAGATGAGATCCGCCGGCGTCGCGCCGAGCGCGTTGAGCGCCTTCACGACATCCGCGAGATTCGCGCCCGCGTTCAGCATCTTGAGCGCGCCGCTGTCCTGCTTGAGTTGAATCGACGATTCCTTCGCCGCCACCGTCTGCCCGTTCGAGAACGCGCCCGGCTGGCTCACCGCCGTCTTCGTGTTGATGACGACCGAAAGGTTGCCGTGCGCGACCGCGCAGTTCTGCAGCGTGACCATCTGGTTCATCACGATCGAACCGGTGCGCGCGTTCAGGATCACCTTCGCCGCGGCCTGCGCCGGACGCACGTCGATGTTCTGCAACTGCGCCATGAACGACACCTGCTCGCTCGCGTCCTGCGGCGCGCGCAGTTGAATCGTGCGGCCGTCGAGCGCGAGCGCCGTGCCCATGCCGAACTGATTGTTCACCGCCGCGACGATGCGCTGCGTGGTGTCGAAGTCCATCTCGCGCAGTTCCATCTGCATGACGCCGCCCTGTTGCTGCAACGCCGACGGCACCGCGCGCTCGACGATCGCGCCGCCCGAGATGCGGCCCACCGCGAGCTGGTTCACCTGCACCTTGCTGCCGTTCGCGCTCGCGCCCGCGCCGCCGACGACGAGATTGCCCTGCGCCATCGCGTACACCTGGCCGTCCGCGCCCTTCAGCGGCGACATCAGCAGCGTGCCGCCGCGCAGGCTCTTTGCGTTGCCGAGCGAAGACACGGTCACGTCGATCGCTTCGCCGGGGCGCGCGAACGGCGGCAGCGTCGCGGTCACCATCACGGCGGCGACGTTCTTCAACTGCATGTTCTGCGTCGTCGCCGAGTTCACCGTGATGCCGAGATTGCCGAGCATGTTGGTGAGCGACTGCGTGGTGAACGGCGTCTGCATCGTCTGGTCGCCGGTGCCGTCGAGACCGACGACGAGACCGTAGCCGATCAGCGGATTGTCACGCACGCCCTGGAACGAGACGAGATCTTTCAGACGCTCGGCGCGCGCGTGCGGCACCGAGCCAATCGCGACGAGCGCGGCCGCGAGCGAGAACGAAACGAAACGGAGAAACGGATTCATGATCAGAACGGCGCGACGTTGAGGAAGAAGCGTTGGAGCCAGCCCATGTTTTCAGCTTCGTCGATATAACCCTTCGCCGAGTATTCGATCTTCGCGTCGGCGACTTGCGTGGAGAACACGGTGTTGCTGCCCGAGATCGTCGTCGGGTTGACGACGCCCGAAAAGCGGACGAATTCGTTGCCCTGGTTGATGAGCATCTGCTTTTCGCCGCTCACCATCAGGTTGCCGTTCGACATCACTTCCGTGACGGTGACGGTCAGCGTGCCGCTGAACGTGTTGGCCGCGCTCGCGCCGCCCGCCGCCGTGAACTTGTTCGCGCCGGAGGCCGACAGGTTCGTGTTGTTGAAGAGGCCGCCGAAAATGCCCGGCGTCGTCGGCACCGCGAACGAGGCGGTGCTGCCGCGATTGGTGTTCGCCGCCGACGACTTCGTCGCGTTGACGTTTTCCGAAATCACGATGGTCAGGATGTCGCCCACGTTGCGCGGACGCTGATCTTCGAACAGCGGCCGGCCCGCGTAGCCCGCGTTGTAGATCGCGCCGGGCGAACGCGTGCCGACGGGCGGCTGCGGCGGACGCGCGGTCATCGGCTGCTGGACGATCGGCTCTTTCGGCACGAGGCCGCACGCGCCGAGCGCTGCGACGAGCGCGGCAACCGTTGCACGCGAGAGGATTTGAGTAGGCGACATCTTGGTGACTCTGGTTAAGCGTTACGTCAAACCTGCATCTGCGAGAGCGTCTGCAGCATCTGGTCGGACGTGGTCACGGCCTTGCTGTTGATCTCGTAGGCGCGCTGCGTCTGGATCATGTTGACCAGTTCCTGCACCACGTTCACGTTCGACGCTTCCACGTAACCCTGCTGCAGCGAGCCAGCGCCGTTCAGGCCCGGCTGCGACACGTTCGGCGCGCCCGAGCTGCCCGTCTCGGAGAACAGGTTTTCGCCGCGCGCTTCGAGGCCGGCCGGGTTGATGAAGGTCGCGAGCTGAATCGAGCCGACCGTCGTGCTGGCCGTGCTGTTCGGCTGCGTGATCGACACCGTGCCGTCCGAGCCGATGGTGATCGCCGTCGCGTTCTGCGGAATCGTGATCGCCGGGTTCAACTGATAGCCGCTCGACGTGACGAGCTGGCCTTGCGCATTGGTCTGGAACGAGCCGTCGCGCGTGTAGGCGGTCGAGCCGTCGGGCATCGTCACCTGGAAGAAGCCCTGGCCGTTGATCGCGACGTCCTTCGAGTTGCCCGTCTGTTGCAGGTTGCCCTGCGTATAGAGGCGCTCCGTCGCGACCTGCTGCACGCCGGTGCCGAGCTGCACGCCCGACGCGAGTTCGGTTTGCTGCGTCGAGTTCGCGCCCGGCTGGCGCGTGGTCTGATACAGCAGATCCTCGAACACCGCGCGCGAGCCCTTGAAGCCGTTCGTGCCCACGTTGGCGAGGTTGTTCGAGATGACGTCCATTTGCGCCTGCTGCGCATTCATGCCCGTCGCGGCGATGTAGAGAGAGCGATTCATGTTCTTTCGTTTCCTGTGTAACTTGCGTTCGCCGCTCAGGAGAAGTTGAGCAGCTTGTTGGCCGACTGTTCGTTCTGGTCGGCCGATTCCATCAGCTTGGTCTGCATCTGGAACTGCCGCGCGTTGGTGATCATCGAGACCATCGCGGAAACCGGATTCACGTTGCTGCCTTCGAGCGCGCCGCCGGCGACGACCACGTTCGGGTCCGCATCGGCGGGGTCGCCGTCCGCGGTCCGGAAGAGGCCATCGTCGCCGCGCGTGAGCGTCGACGGATCGGGATTCACGAGCTTCAACTGATCCACGACCGCGATCGCCGTCGGCGGGTCGCCGGGAATCAGCGCGGAGATCGTGCCGTCCTTGCCGATCGTCACTTCCGCGCCCGGCGGAATCGACAGCGGACCGCCGCCGCCGAGCACCGGCTGATTGGTCGCCGTGACGAGCTGGCCGTTCTGATCCACGTGCAGGTTGCCCGCGCGCGTGTACGCTTCGCTGCCGTCCGCCGCCTGCACGGACAGCCAGCCGGGGCCCTGAATCGCGACGTCGAGCGGATTGCCGGTCTGCTGCACCGGTCCCGCCGAATAGTCCGCGTTCGGCGTGGACGACAGCACGAAGGTGCGCGTCGTGCCATCGGCGGACTGGTTCTCGAACGACATCGGCACCTGGCGGAACGCGGCGAGCTGCGCCTTGAAACCCGTGGTCGATGCGTTCGCGAGGTTGTTCGCCACGACGGCTTGCTGCTCGAGCGCCTGGCTTGCGCCAGTCATCGCGGTGTAGATCAGACGGTCCATGAATCGCTTCCTTCTTTCCTGATGCGTCTATTGCGTGCGAACGGTGCTTACAGATTGATCAGCGTCTGATCGACGGTCTGCTGCGTCTTGATCGTCTGCGCGTTCGCCTGATAGTTGCGCTGCGCGGTGATCAGGTTCACGAGCTCGCTCGTCAGATCGACGTTGGAGTTCTCCACCGCGCCGCCCTGCAGCGTGCCGTGGTTGGTCGAGCCCGGCACGGACACTTGCGCCGCGCCCGAAGCCGCCGTCTGTGCGTACACGTTGCCGCCGAGGTTCTGCAGGCCGTTCTGGTTGTTGAAGTTCGCAATCGCGATCTGGCCGAGCGCCTTGGTTTCGCCGTTCGAGTAGTTGCCCGTGAGCATGCCGTCGCTGCCGACCGTGAAGCCCGTCAGTTCGCCCGTGCTGTTGCCGTCCTGATGCAGGTTCGTGAGGCCGCTCTTCGCGCCGTACTGCGTCGTGCCGGAGAGATCGAGCGTCAGCGTCTGCGTCGCGCCGGCGGTCGCGCTCGCGCCGTCCGGGATCGTGAACGAGAACGTGTTGCCCGAACTCAGATTGCCCGACGAATCGAACGTGACGGGACCGAGATCCGTCTTCTGCGTGACCGGATCGCCATAGCCCGCGAACGCTTCCCACGTGTTCGTGCTGGACTTCGTGAAATACACCGAGACCTTCTGCGTGCCGCCGAGCGAGTCGTATGCATCGACGGACGTCGATGCGTTGTACGTGTTGCCGTTGGTCGGGTCGAAGTCGGCGGCCGCCTTGACGTCGTCCTGCGAGTTCAGGTTGAACGCGGCGGTGATCTTCTTGGTGGCGGTCGGCGCGATGTTCGCCGTCGGCACCGTGAGCGGCACCGTGCTCGCGCTGTTGACGACGCCGCCCGAATCCGCCGCGTAGCCCATCAGTTGCAGGCCCGACGAATTGACGATGTTGCCGCTGTTGTCGAGATGGAACACGCCGTTGCGCGAGTACACGATCGAGCCGTTGTTCGACAACTGATAGAAACCGTTGCCGTTGATCGCGACGTCGAGCGCCTGGTTGGTCGTGGTGATCGTGCCTTGCGAGAACTGCTGCTGCACTTCGGCGAGACGCGTGCCGATGCCGATCTGATTGCTGACGGCCGTGGCCATCGAGTTCGCGTACATGTCGGCGAATTGCGCGGCGCCCTGCTTGAAGCCGACGGTGTTCGCGTTCGCGATGTTGTTGCCGATCACGTCGAGATCGCTCGATGCAGCGCCCAGACCGCTCAGTGCTTGTTGGTAACTCATTTGATGTTTCTCCGTGACGAGACCGCGCTCGCCCTAAATGGAATGGGGAATCAGAGGATCGACGCGACGCTCGACAGCGCAACCGTCGAACCGTTGGAGAGCTTGAGGCCCGGCGCACCGCCCGACATCTGCACGACGCTTTGCACCTGCGAAGCCGAAAGCGTCGTCGCGGTCGCCTGCTGGCCGTTGATCGTGCCTTGCGCGGTGATCGTGTAGCTGCCGTCGGCGAGCGTGGCGCCCTTCGAATCGACCGGCGTCCAGCCCGACACCGGCACGACGCCCGCGCCCTGCGCGCCGAGATCGAGCGTGTTGACGATCTGGCCCGACGCGTTCTTCACGACGATCTGCAAGTCGCTCACGTCGCTCGCCAGTTGCACGCCGAAACTCGACGACGCGCCCTTCGACACCGTCATGCTGTTGCCCGCCGCGAGCACGTTCGAGCCGATGAGCAGCGCGGCCTGCGTCTGCTGGCCGGCGGAAAGCTGCGTCGCGAGCGAGGACAGCGACGTGTTCAACTGGCCGATGCCCGTCACCGTGTTGATCTGCGCGAGCTGCGAAGTCATCTGCGAGCTGTCGGCGGGATTGGTCGGATCCTGATTCTTGAGCTGCGTCACGAGCAGCGTGAGAAACGTGTTCTGCAGATCGGACGCCGATTGCGCGCCGGTCGCCGAGCTCGACGAAGACGTCGACGAACTCGACGACGCGCCGTTCATGGTGTCGAGCAGCGTCTGCGAGACGGTCGTGCCGTTGCTGCCGATGGTGGTGTTGGAGGAGCTCACGTTGTGTTCCTTGAATGTCTCGATCAGGTTCCGATGGTCAAAGTCTTGAGCATCAATTGCTTGGCGGTATTGAGCGTTTCGACGTTCGCCTGATAGGAACGCGACGCGGAAATCATGTTGACCATCTCCTGCACCGGATCGACGTTCGGCAGCGTCACGTAGCCGTCCGCGTTCGCCGCCGGATTGCTCGGGTCGTAGCTGGTTTTCATCGGGCTCGGATCGTCGATCACGCCGGTCACCTGCACGCCGCCGACCTGCTGGCCCGACGCGGTGCGCGCGCCGCCGAGCGGATCGACCGCGAACACGACCTGCTTCGCCTTGTACGGCTGGCCGTCCGGGCCGGTCGTGCTGTCCGCGTTCGCCAGGTTCGACGCGGTGACGTTCAGGCGCTGCGCCTGGGCGGACATCGCCGAGCCGGCGACGTTGAAGATGTTCATCAAAGAGGGCATCGCTTGTTCCTTAACTGTTCGACGTGATCGCCGAGAGCATCGACTTGATCTGCGACGACAACACCGTCATGCCCGCCTCGAAGTGCAGCGCGTTGTCCGCGAACTGCACGCGCTCGGCGTCGAGATCGACCGTGTTGCCGTCGAGCGATGGCTGGCTCGGCACGCGGTAGGCGAGCTTGCCGTAGTCGTCGCTCGAACCGCCCGACGCCGAAAGCGTCGACGTGCCGCTCATGTGGCCTTTGGACGTCGTGGCGAGGCCGCCGCTCGTGCTGACGCTGACGGGCTGCGCCATCTTGAGCGTCGCGTTGTTCGTGGCGCCGCCGCCTTGCTTGAGCGCGCCGGCGAGCGCGCTCGAGAAATCGACGTCGCGCGCCTTGTAGCCGGGCGTGTCGGCATTGGCGATATTCGACGACAGCAATTCCTGCCGGTAAGCGCGCACGTCGAGCGCCTCACGGCCAAAAGCGAATTCCTTGTCGAGTCTGTCTAGCATTGCGGTTTCTCCTGTCGGCGGGGCCGAGGGCTTTTTGCATGACACGCATCTTAGGAGCGGCGCGCAATAACTAATCCGACGAATAACCGGGAAACGGGGCCTCTATTCGACGCTTGCCCGCGACGGCCGGTATCTAGAATTCGTGTCGTTGGCAGTTGCCGCGTGTTTCGCGGCTCGATCGGATCAAGGTACGGAGAAAGGTGATGAGCAGGTCCGCGCAGCGTGCATCGAACCCCAAGGCTCGCGTCGCAGCGACGCTCGCGCGCCGCACGCTGGGCGCGTCGCTTTTCATGGGCGTCGCGCTCGTCGCGCATGCCCAGCAGGGCGACGGCCCGATCGTCATTCCGGGCAACGCCGAAACCAATCCGGCCGCGGCCGCCGATATGGCGCAGAAGCTGAACGCCGCCCCGGCTGCGGCGTCACGCCCGCCCGCTCCGGCGATGCAGTCCGGCTATCGCGCCGCGACGAAAGCCGCCGACGCCGCAATGCGCAACGCCGCGCTCGAACTGGACGCCCGCGCCGACGCCGCCGACGACTCGATGAACGACGCGAGCGGCATGATCGTGATTCCCGGACCGGGCGAAGCGAAGCCGGCGCCAGCGCTTCAGAAAGCGCCGGTGGCGTCGGCTTCGCGCGATGTGATGCCTGTCGTCGTCAACCGCGACGACGGCATCGCGCGCAACACGAATGCGAAACCCGTCGCGGCCAGTCCCGCGACGCCCGTCGCCGCTTCGCCGATGCGACGCGTGAGCTTCAATCCGTCGAACGCGGCAGTGCCGCAAGCGCCCGCCGCGCCCGCGACGATGCAGGACGGCGAATCGATCCGCGTCGCCGCGTTCAATTTCCTGCAGCAGCAGGCGGCGGGCTTGCCGGGCAAGGTCGAGATCACCGTGACGCCCGTTTTCCCGCGCGGCCTCGCCGCGTGCTCCGCGCTCGATCCGTTCATGCCGACCGGCGCGCGTCTCTGGGGCCGCATGACCGTCGGCGTGCGCTGCGTCGGCGAACGCCCGTGGACGTTGTACGTGCAGGCGCGCGTGTCGATCAACGCGACTTTCTATACGGCCGCGCGCGCGATCGCGCCGGGCGAAGTGCTGAGCAACGCCGATCTCGTCGCCCGCGACGGCGACATCACCGCAATGCCGCAGGCCATCGTCACCGATCCGGCGCAGGCCGTCGGCGCGGTCGCGCTGTCGCGGGTGCCCGCCGGCCTGCCGCTGCGCACGGACATGCTGCGCGCGGCGAGTTCGGTGGCGATCGGCCAAAGCGTGCACGTGGTTGCCGGCGGTTCGGGCTTTTCGATTTCGGCCGAAGGCACCGCGATGAACAACGCGGCGCCCGGCCAGCAAGTGCGTGTAAAAACTGCCGCCGGGCAGATCATCACCGGCATCGTGAAGGACAGTCAGACCGTGGAAATCGCCCTCTGAAGCAGGCAATGTTCGTTTCCCCACGTTTGTTTCATTTTGTTGCAAATGCGCCGAATACCCGCCAGATAAGGCTTTGCGGGCGATGAGCGCGCCGAACGGCGGTTGCGGTTCCCCGGCAGGGTAAAGTTTTCAAGGCCCTCGCCGTTAAAGGACTCAACACGTTCGGGAATGGACATCGTGAAGATCGATACGAATAGCAACACCACGCTGGCAGGCCTGCAAGACAACCTGCAACGCGCGTCGCAAAACGACGCAAAGGGCGCCGCGGACACCGTGCAGCAATCCGGCACGAACACGGCGAAGAATTCGACGGTGAGCTTGTCGTCGCTGTCGACGGACCTGCGCGCATCGAACGGCTCGGACATCGACGCGGCGAAAGTCGAATCGATCAAGGCCGCGATCCGCGACGGCAGCCTGAAGATGGACACGAGCAAGATCGCCGACGGCATTCTGAGCACCGCGCGCGACCTGCTGCAAACGAGAACCCCGCCGACCGGCGGCTGAACGCTCACCCGGCGCGCGACGAGCGCGTGACGGCGAGCGTTCGCGAAACCGGGCGGCTTTTTGAAACCGCTTCCGTTTCATGAGCGATGCAATGAGAGACGCCCTGCTTGCCACTGTCACCGAAGAAGTCGCCGCTGTTCAGGCCTTCGAATCCCTCCTCGCCGATGAGGAAAAAGCGCTGATCGCCGCGCAGCCGCTTCCGGCGCTGCCCGAGATCATCGAGAACAAGACGGCACTCACCGAGCGCATCTCCGCGCTGGAAAAGGCGCGCGACGAGCAGTTGAACGCGCTCGGTTTTCCCGGCGGCTTCGTCGGCATGGAAGCCGCCGCCGCGAACGACGGCGCGATCGCCGCGCAATGGGCGCTGCTCACCGCCGCCGCCCGCCGCGCGAAACAGGGCAACAACAACAACGGCGTCCTGATCCGCACGCGCATGGAATACAACCGCAAGACGCTCGCCGCCTTGCAGGTCGCGCCGGCGAAGAGCGGCTTCTACGGCCCCGACGGCCGCGTGCCCGGCGCCTGATCGCCGCTTTCCCGCCTGCCGAACGGCGCGTGCTTCCCGCGAGGCACGCGCCGCTTTTGTTTCCCGCGCTTTCATCTACCGAATAACCCCCTTTTCCCCGGCTTTATCCGCCGATGGCCGCTCGACGCCTTCCGCAATAATCGCTTTCATCAAAAAGCGGCTTCGCGCCGCCCGCATGTGCAAACGATGGAAGCAACGGAGTAAGGCCCGGTGGCAGAAGAAAGCGATCTCGAAAAAACCGAATCAGCCACGCCCAAGCGCCTGGAAAAGGCGCGGGAGGAAGGCCAGGTTGCGCGTTCGCGGGAGCTTGCGTCGTTCGCGCTGCTCGCGGCGGGATTTTTCGGCGTGTGGGGTTTGTCGGGCGCGATCAGCCAGCATCTGCAATCGATTCTGCGCGGCGCGTTCACGTTCGATCACGCAACCGTGCTCGACACACGCCAGATGATGATCGGCGCGGCGAACGCGGGCAGGGAAGGTTTGTTCGCGGTGCTGCCGGTGCTGCTGCTGACGGCTTTCGCCGCGCTCGCCGCGCCGATGGCCCTCGGCGGCTGGCTCATCACGACGAAGCCGCTCGCGCCGAACTTCGGGCGGCTGAATCCGATCAGCGGCCTCGGCAAGATTTTCTCGGTGCAGGGGCCGGTTCAGTTGGGCATGTCGATGCTGAAGACGATCGTCGTCGGCGGCATGGCGGGCTCGGCGATCTGGAGCCGCAAGGCCGAAGTGCTCGGCCTCCTGACGAAGCCGCTCGATCTCGCGCTCGCCGACGCGATGCATCTGATCTACGTGTGTTGCGGCATGGCGATCGGCGGACTGTTTCTCGTCGCCGCCGTCGACGTGCCTTACCAGCTCTACTCGCACGCCAAAAAGCTGCGCATGAGCAAGGAAGAAGTGAAGCGCGAGCACAAGGAAAGCGAAGGCGATCCGCACATCAAGGGCAAGATCCGCGCACAGCAGCGCGCGGCCGCGCGTCGCCGGATGATGCAGGCGATTCCGACCGCCGATGTGATCGTCACGAACCCGACGCACTTCGCCGTCGCGCTGAAGTACACCGACGGCCAGATGCGCGCGCCGAAGGTCGTCGCGAAAGGCGTGAATCTGGTCGCGGCGCGCATCCGCGAACTGGGCCGCGAGCACAACGTGCCGCTGCTCGAAGCGCCGCCGCTCGCGCGGGCGCTGTATCACAACGTCGAGATCAACCGCGAGATTCCGGGCGCGCTTTACGGCGCGGTCGCGCAGGTGCTGGCGTGGGTCTACCAGTTGAAGCGCTACCAGGAAGATGGTGGCATCGAGCCGGACGAACCGTCCGATCTCGACGTGCCGAAGGAACTCGACAAAGGCGGCGTATCCGACGCCGACGCCGATCAGGAAGCCGCAGAGGCCCTGGCTGGCGACAACACTGACAATGGAGCCGCCGCATGAACGCGCGCGCTGGATTTTTCGCCAAACGGCCCGACGCGCTGGGCACGCAGAACCTGCGAGCCCTCGCCGGCCCGATCCTGATCTGCATGATCCTGGGCATGATGATTCTGCCCTTGCCGGCGTTCCTGCTCGACCTGCTGTTCACCTTCAATATCGCGCTGGCGGTGATGGTGCTGCTCGTCAGCATGTACACGCAAAAGCCGCTCGACTTCGCGGCGTTCCCGAGCGTGCTGCTGTTCTCGACGCTGCTGCGCCTGTCGCTGAACGTCGCGTCGACGCGTATCGTGCTGCTCGAAGGCCACACCGGCCCGGACGCGGCGGGTCAGGTGATCGAATCGTTCGGGCACTTTCTCGTCGGCGGGAACTTCGCGGTCGGTATCGTCGTGTTCGTGATTCTGATGATCATCAACTTCATGGTGATCACGAAGGGCGCGGGGCGTATCGCGGAAGTGGGCGCGCGCTTCACGCTCGACGCGATGCCCGGCAAGCAGATGGCCATCGACGCCGATTTGAACGCCGGCCTCATCAACGAGGAAACCGCGAAGAAGCGCCGTCAGGGCGTGGCGCAGGAAGCCGAGTTCTACGGCTCGATGGATGGCGCCAGCAAGTTCGTGCGCGGCGATGCGATCGCCGGTCTTCTGATCATGGTGATCAACGTGGTGGGCGGGCTCATCGTCGGCATGCTCCAGCACGACATGGACTTCGCGCACGCGGCGACCAACTACACGCTGCTGACCATCGGCGACGGCCTCGTCGCGCAGATTCCGTCGCTCATCATCTCGACGGCGGCGGGCGTGATCGTGTCGCGCGTCGCGACCGAAGAGGACATTGGCACGCAGTTGACCGGCCAGTTGTTCCAGAATCCGCGCGTGTTGATGATCACGGGCGTGATCATCGGCATCATGGGTCTGATTCCGGGGATGCCGCATTTCGCGTTCATGCTGCTCGGCGGCGGCCTCATCTACGCCGCGCGCACGATGAACAAGCGCGCCGAGGCGAAGAAGAAAGCGAGCAACGTCACCGATGTCACGCCGCTCGCGGCGAGCGCGGCGGCGGCGTCGGCGGAAAATGCGGAAGCGAGCTGGGAGGATGTGTCGCTCATCGATCCGCTCGGGCTGGAAGTGGGATATCGGCTGATTCCGCTCGTCGATCGCAACAGCGACGGCGAATTGCTCAAGCGCATCAAGGGCATCCGCAAAAAGTTCGCGCAGGAAATCGGATTTCTGCCGCCGGTCATTCACATTCGCGACAATCTCGAACTTCGGCCGAATGGATATCGTATTGCGCTGAAGGGCGTCGAGGTGGGTGTCGGCGAAGCGTTTCCCGGCCAGTGGCTCGCGATCAATCCGGGACAGGTTTCGGCCGCGCTGCCGGGCACGCAGACGCAGGATCCGGCCTTCGGCTTGCCGGCGGTGTGGATCGACACGAATCTGCGCGAGCAGGCTCAGGTGTACGGCTACACGGTCGTCGACGCGAGCACGGTCGTCGCGACGCATTTGAATCATCTCGTGGTGACGCATGCGGCCGAGTTGCTCGGACGTCAGGAAGTGCAGGCGCTGCTGGAGCGCATCGGCAAGGACACGCCGTCGCTGACGGACGATCTGGTGCCGAAGGTGATTTCGCTCACGACGCTGCAGAAGGTCTTGCAGAATCTCCTAGACGAAAGCGTGCCGATCCGCGACATGCGCACGATCCTCGACGCGCTGCAGGAACACGCGCCGCGCATTTCGGATCCGTACGATCTCACGGCGGCGGTGCGTCTCGCGCTGGGCCGCGCGATCACGCAGCAGTGGTATCCGGGCACCGACGATCTGCAGGTGATGGGCCTCGATCCGACGCTGGAGCGTGTGTTGTCGCAGGCTTTGTCGACGGGGACGAATCCCGGACTGGAGCCGGGCCTCGCGCAGACGCTGATGAATTCGACGCAGAACGCGATCATGCGTCAGCAGAATCTCGGGTTGCCGCCGGTGTTGCTCGTGCAGCACTCGCTGCGCGCGATGCTCGCGCGGTTTCTGCGCAGGAGTCTGCCGCAGTTGAAGGTGCTGTCGTATGCGGAAGTGCCGGATACCAGGAATGTGAAGGTGGTGAATTTGATTGGGGCGTGAGGCGCCGCCTATTGAAGCGATGAAGCGATCATTCCCTTGAGGTTGTCGGCGTCGAACGCCACGGTTTTGTCCGTGTAATAGTTCGCCCGCTCGAATTGCTTCTTCGTGACCGATTTCTGGCTCTCCGCGATTGCCAGAACGTAACCGCTGATCTTCTGTACCTTGTACTGCATATAGATCACTTCGGCCTCGAGCAAGTGCGTGGCATTCGATGCACCGATGATGATCAACGGCTTGCTGGCTTCGATGACGTGGTCCGCCACGAGGCGGCCCGGAATGGGAAGCTCGACATCGGAGCGAAGAGTGAGGCCGATTTCCCCGGCGATCTCCTCGAGAACGCTCGACAGCCGCTCCTTGAAGTCGCTATTCGATTGCCGCTCTGCCTGCGAAGTTGCGATGCCGTAGAGTTGCTGGGCAGCCTCGGCGACGCGAAACACATACGGCGCGATACTTCGTTCATCGAGCGCCGTGGCGCGTATCACTTCGTCGTCGCAAAGGCTCGCGGGGCTCAAATCGGCGAATTCGCGCGACCACCGTCCGACCGCTGCCGACTCCACATCGCCCCCTGCCATGCTTGCGTACAAGCAGGCCTCCCCATTTTCATCGATTACATACGTCCCTTGCTGCGGACGAACTCGGACCACCACGCGATCCCCGGTTCCCGGATATTCGAGTGGCGTGACGATTCGATGCATGCCGTTGGTATCGGCATGCACTTCGAAAAGGGAACAGATGGTTCGCTTCAGCGATTCGGCTAACTCCATAGCTCACCTTGGCGATTGATTTTGATCGACGTTTCGACTCCGACGGCTTTGCAGAAAATCCTTATTAACTCGGCTCTGTCCGCTTCCAGTCGAGGATCGAAGTCACGATGCGGCTTAAGATTAAGCTCGGGTGCTCGCGGCAGCAAGCGATTCCGGTAGTCGATCGTCGTCTTGCAAGGCGTCTTGCAATGCAAGCCTTTGTGGCTGGGATGGTAATGGAGCTCGAAGACGGGATATAAATCGCCGTTGTGAACGGCGCAAAGCAAGTACCCGTAGAACGAGCGGTCCGTGCGCTCGGGGCCGTCGTGCCAGATGAAGATCACCCGATGCTCATCCGACACGGATATCAGGTCGGTAGCCTGGCTGCTTTGTCGCCCGATCTTATTGAACGGCTATGGCAGTCTGTTTCTGATCAGCTTAGTGAATTGCGGAGTTCGCGCGAGATGCTTGGGTGCGCTCTTATGTGCGGCAAGCTCTTTCGGATTCAAGATGCGGCTCTCTCGGTAATTCGACCCGATGGTAACCGCATCCACTGGCACGCAATACTTCGTTTAACGAATGTTTCAGTCCACGTAGATGATCGCTGCGCCGACGCAGTAGTCTCCCTCAACACTCCACAATATTCACCGCCAATCCGCCACGCGACGTTTCCTTATACTTGGTCTTCATATCCGCGCCCGTCTCCCTCATCGTCTTGATGACCGAATCGAGCGAAACATAATGCGACCCGTCCCCGCGCATCGCCATGCGCGCGGCATTGACGGCCTTCACGGAACCCATCGCATTGCGTTCGATGCACGGAATCTGCACCATTCCGCCGACCGGATCGCACGTCAGCCCGAGGTTGTGCTCCATGCCGATCTCGGCCGCGTTCTCCACCTGCGCCGGCGTGCCACCGAGCACGGCCGCCAGCGCGCCCGCCGCCATTGAACACGCGACGCCGACTTCGCCCTGACACCCGACTTCCGCGCCGGAGATGGACGCATTCATCTTGTACAGAATGCCGATGGCCGCCGCCGTCAACAGAAAGTCGATCACGCCTTGCGTGTTCGACCCCGGCACGAACCGGTCGTAGTAATGCAGCACCGCCGGAATGATCCCCGCCGCGCCGTTGGTCGGCGCCGTGACGACACGCCCGCCGATCGCGTTTTCTTCATTCACCGCGATCGCGTAGAGATTGATCCAGTCGATCATCGAAAGCGGATCGCGCAGCGCCTGCTCCGGCTTGCCCGCAAGCGCCTTGTACAACTGCGGCGCGCGGCGCTTCACCTGAAACGGTCCCGGCAAGTGCCCTTCCGCTTCCGGATTGCCGATACCGCATCCACGCGCGACGCAATCCTGCATCACGTCCCAGATGCGCAGCAGGCCCGCGCGAATCTCGTCTTCGCTGTGCCAGACGCGCTCGTTTTCCCACATCAACTGCGCGATCGATTTGCCCGATTCCGCGCACATCTTCATCAGCTCGTCGCCGGTCTGGAACGGATACGGCAACTGCTCGTGAGCCGTCAGCACCGCCGTGTTCGCCGCGCCCGCCGTCACGACGAATCCGCCGCCAACCGAGAGATACGTCGCTTCGCGCAACAACGCGCCGTCTGCATCGAACGCGTGGAGCTTCATGCCGTTCGGATGCTCCGGCAGCGCCTGCCGATAGAACGCGATGTTCTCCTTGATCGTGAACGGAATCTTGCGCACGCCGAGCAGCGCGAGCGTTTTCGACGTCCGCACCTGCTCCAGTCGAGGCACGATGCTCGAAGCATCGACGGTATCGGGCGCGTCGCCCATCAGGCCGAGCATCACGCCGCGGTCGGTGCCGTGGCCCTTGCCCGTCGCGCCGAGCGAGCCGTACAGCTCACATTTCACCGATGCCGCCGATTCCAGCAGCCCGTCGCGCTCGAGCCCTTGCGCGAACATCAACGCCGCGCGCATCGGTCCGACGGTGTGCGAGCTCGAAGGTCCGATGCCGATCTTGAAGAGGTCGAATACGCTGACTGCCATGACTGCTCCTGCGTGTAAGTGTTAGCGCGCCGGCAGCGGCAGACACACCGCGAGCCACGCGGGCGGTGTCGGTGCGAGCCGCAGCGCGACCGGCGCATAGCGGCCGTCCAGCCGCGCCGCCAGATGAAAGAGTTCCGCCGCGTTCTTCGGATCCCATTGACCCGAAAAACCCGGCAAGCCCGCCTCGCGACGCTTGGCGTCGAACGGCACCGACGACTTCACGAATTCATCGTGCGTCTTCGTGCCGAGCGCGTAGGGCGTGAGCCAGTTGAGCGCAACGGCCAGCGTCGCGCCCGACTGCGCGCGCTCCGGCAGCCAGTTGCGGTTGTGCCGCCGCGCGGCGAGCGCCGCCGTCACGAGCGGCTGAAGATCGTAGGTGACGTAGCGCAGCGCATCGCGTTCGGCGAAATCGACCGTCGATCCGTCCGGCGCGATGTTGTCGCCGATATGCTCGACGAACAACCGTTGCGCCGCGTTGATGAGCCTGCGGTCGTCGATCGTGAACGCGCCCATCGCCACCAGTTTCACGCGATGACTCTGCCAGTTGTTCCGGTAAGTGCCCGTGAGCGGCCGGGGCTGCTTGTCCATGTCGGTGATGTAGCCGGTCACCATTTTCGTGATGAACGCGTTCGCCGCGTTGCGCGTCTTGACCGGCAACGCGCTCGCCGTGAGGTCGTACGCGAGGATCAGCGATTCGAAGTTCGTCTCGTCGATCGGATTGAAGCTCGGCTGATAAGTCGTCGCCCAGGCAAACAGAAAGCGTTCGACGAGCCGCAGATAGCGCTCGTCGCCCGTTGCGCGCCACGCGAGCGCGGCATCGCGCATCAGGCCGAGGTCTTTTTCCGCTTCGACGCTCTCGTCGTAAATGCCTTCGTGCGGCAGCGTGCCTTCGGTGTGCAGCTTCGCGCGCGGCTTCGGCTGATCGTTCACGTGCGATTGCACCATCTTTACGAGCGCCTTCACGCCGGGATCGGCGTTGGTGCGCTCGCTCGTCTGCATCGCGGGCGCGGCGCAGAAATTCATCGCGGCCTGCGCGGACGACGCTGCGACCAGCATCGCGCCGAACATCGCGCGCGCCGCGCACGCGCGGAACGTCCCTTTCACCTCTCGCACCTTGAACGCCATGTGAACTCCCTGGTTTGGCTTTTTGGTCCGGGGTGAGATGTTAGCTGTTCTGGAACGCGCCGCAAAACCGCCCGACAATGCTTTACGCTTTCGGGCGGCGCTCTCTCAGGCTCCTGCGCGAAACGTCACTCGTCCGCGTACTCCGATACCGGCACGCACGCGCACATCAGGTTGCGATCGCCGTAAGCGTTGTCCGCGCGGCCGACCGGCGACCAGTACTTGCGCGCGATCAGCGACTTCACCGGATACGCCGCCGCTTCGCGCGTGTACTTGTGCGTCCACTCGTCCGCCGTCACGACCGTCGCCGTGTGCGGTGCGTTTTTCAGCACGTTGTCGTCGCGATCGGCGCGGTCTTCTTCCACCGCGCGAATTTCTTCGCGGATCGCGATCATCGCGTCGATGAAGCGGTCGAGCTCTTCCTTCGATTCCGATTCCGTCGGCTCGACCATCAGCGTGCCGGGCACGGGGAAACTCATTGTCGGCGCGTGGAAGCCGTAGTCGATCAGACGCTTCGCCACGTCTTCCACCGAAATGCCGCTCGATTCCTTGATCGGCCGCACGTCGAGAATGCATTCGTGCGCGACGAGTCCGCCCGCGCCGCTGTACAGCACCGGATAGTGCGGCGCGAGCCGCTTCGCGACATAGTTCGCCGCGAGAATCGCGCTTTCGGTGGCGGCGGTGAGACCTTGCGCGCCCATCATCGCGATGTACATCCACGAGATCGGCAGGATTGCGGCCGAACCATAAGGCGCCGACGATACCGCGCCGATGCCCGCCTCGTCGCGCTTATAGCCGGTCGATGCCTGATTCGGCAGAAACTTCGCCAGATGCGCGCCGACCGCGACCGGGCCGACGCCCGGTCCGCCGCCGCCGTGCGGAATGCAGAACGTCTTGTGCAGGTTCAGGTGCGAGACGTCGCCGCCGAACTGGCCGGGCGCGCACAGGCCGACCATCGCGTTCATGTTCGCGCCGTCGACATACACCTGCCCGCCGTGCGAATGCACGATGTCGCAGATTTCGCGGACGTTGCGCTCGAATACGCCGTGCGTCGACGGATACGTGATCATGATCGCCGCGAGATTCGCGGAATGCTTTTCGGCCTTCGCCTTCAGATCGTCGATATCGACATTGCCGTTCGCATCGCACGCGACCACGACGACCTGCATGCCCGCCATCTGCGCCGACGCCGGATTCGTGCCGTGCGCGGACGCCGGAATCAGGCACACGTTGCGATGCGCTTCGCCGCGCGATTCGTGATACGCGTGAATGATGAGCAAGCCCGCGTATTCGCCTTGCGAGCCGGCGTTCGGCTGCAGCGAAACAGCCGCGTAACCCGTGCACGCGACGAGCATCTGTTCGAGCTGATCGATCATCGTGCGATAGCCGAGCGTCTGCTCGGCCGGCGCGAACGGATGAATCTGCGCGAACTCGGGCCACGTGACAGGCAGCATTTCCGATGTCGCGTTGAGCTTCATCGTGCAGGAACCGAGCGGGATCATCGTGCGGTCGAGCGCGAGATCCTTGTCGGCGAGGCTGCGCAGATAGCGCAGCATTTCGTGCTCGGAGTGATGGCGGTTGAAGACCGGATGCGTGAGGTACTCGCTCGTGCGATGCAGATTCGCCGGGATCGAATCGGCCGCGGCCTGATCGAGCGCGTCGATATCGAACGTTTCGGTCTTGCCCGCGACTTCCGCGAACAGCGCGAAGAGCTTGAGCAGGTCGTCGCGCGTGGTGGTTTCGTCGAGCGATACGCCGACTTGCGTGGCGCCCACGTGGCGCAGATTGATGTGCGCGGCGTAAGCGGCCTGATGCAGCGCGGTCGTGCTTGCGCCGCTTTCGATCGTGATCGTGTCGAAGAACGTGTCGTTCGCGATCGTGTAGCCGAGCTTCTGCACGCCCGCCGCAAAGACGGACGCCACGCGGTTCACGCGCAGCGCGATCGTCTTCAGGCCGCGCGGGCCGTGATAGACGGCGTACATGCTGGCCATGATCGCGAGCAGCGCCTGCGCCGTGCAGACATTCGACGTCGCCTTCTCGCGGCGAATGTGCTGTTCGCGCGTTTGCAGCGCGAGGCGCATCGCGGGATTGCCTTGCGCATCGACCGTCACGCCGACGAGACGGCCCGGCATCTGGCGCTTGAATTCGTCGCGCACGGCCATGTACGCCGCGTGCGGACCGCCGAAGCCGACCGGCACGCCGAAACGCTGCGTGTTGCCGATCGCGACATCCGCGCCCCATTCGCCCGGCGGCGTGACGAGCGTCAGCGCGAGCAGATCCGCCGCCGCGACGACATGGCCGCCCGCCGCGTGAATCGCTTCCGCGAGCGCGCGATAGTCGCGCACATCGCCATTCGCGCCGGGGTATTGCAGCAGCACGCCGAACGCATTCGCGCTCGCGGCATCGGCGGCCGGGCCGACCTTCACTTCGATGCCCGCGGGCTTCGCGCGCGTTTTCACCACTTCGATGGTCTGCGGCAGCACGTCGTCGGCGACGTAGAACACGTTCGATTTCGGCTTGCCGATGCGTTGCAGGAGCGTCATCGCTTCGGCTGCGGCGGTGGCTTCGTCGAGCAGCGAGGCGTTCGCCATCGCGAGGCCCGTCAGGTCCATCACCATCTGCTGGAAATTGAGCAGCGCTTCCAGACGGCCTTGCGAAATCTCCGGCTGATACGGCGTGTAAGCCGTGTACCACGCCGGATTTTCGAGCACGTTGCGCAGGATCACCGCCGGCGTGTGCGTGCCGTAGTAACCCTGTCCGATCCAGGTTCGAAACACCAGATTCTCGTCCGCCAGCTTGCGCAGCGACGCGAGCGCTTCCGCTTCGCTCTTCGGCTGCGTGAACGCGCCGAGCGGCAGCGTTTCCTTGCGGCGGATCGATTCAGGAATCACCGCATCGATGAAGGCCGCGCGCGACGCGAAACCGAGCGCGTCGAGCATGGCGCGCTGGTCCGCTTCATCGGGGCCGATGTGCCGCTCGGCGAATGCGTCGTGACATTCGAGCGCGGCGAGTGACAGGGAGGTGCGGTTCATCAGGCGATCCGGGTGTTCGAGCTTCATGTGATTTCCTGCGATCGCGGCTCGCGGTCGAGCCGCAATCGTCATTGAGATGAGTTATTCGCCGATCGACTTGCCGTAGCCTTCGGCGTCGAGCAGCTTGTCCAGGCCGGCGTCGCCCGCCGGCTTGATCTTGAAGAGCCAGCTTTCGTACGGCGCGCCGTTCACCTGATCGGGCGCCGAGGTGAGCGCGTCGTTCGATTCGACGATCTCGCCCGAAACCGGCGCGTAAATGTCGGATGCCGCTTTCACCGATTCGATGACGGCGATCGCGTCGCCAGCGGCAACGGTCTTGCCCGCCGCGGGCAGTTCGACGAAAACGATGTCACCGAGCGCTTCCTGCGCGTGATCGGTGATGCCGACGGTCAGCGTGCCATCGGATTCGGTGCGGACCCATTCGTGCGATTCGGTGTATTTCAGATCGGCCGGGATGCTCATTGGATGCTCCTTGCGTGGTTCTTTCGTGAGGTCTTGATCGGAGGAAACGGGCGCGACGGCGTTACGACAGCTCGACGAGAACCTTGCCGTTGCGCACGAACGGAAGTTTTACCACGCGCGCCGGAAGTTGCTTGTCGCGGATGACGACCTGCACCGTGTCGCCGATGGCAACGCCCGTGGGCACGCGCGCGAACGCGATGGATTCCTGCATCGACGGCGAAAAGGTGCCGCTCGTGATCTCGCCGTCGCCGTGCGGCGTGACGATTTTCTGGTGTGCGCGCAGCACGCCGCCCGCCTTGCCGTTTTCCTTGATCAGCACGAGCCCGACGAAGTTCGCCTTCGAGCCGTGCGCTTCGAGCGCGCTGCGGCCGATGAAATCGCGCTCCGTTTTCAGATCGACGGTCCATGCGAGGCCGGCGTCGAGCGGCGAGACTTGCTCGTCCATGTCCTGGCCGTACAAATTCATGCCGGCTTCGAGGCGCAGCGTGTCGCGCGCGCCGAGACCGGCGGGCTTCACGCCTGCGTCGCGCAGCGCGTTCCAGAGCGCTTCGACATGCGTCGCCGGAACGACGATCTCGAAACCGTCCTCGCCGGTGTAGCCGGTGCGCGCGAGCATCAACTCGCCATATTGCGTCGACGGAAAGACGACCGCGTTGAACGGCTTGATGGATTCGGTTTGCGCGCGCGTGCCCGGCAGCACTTGCCAGGTCTTTTCGCGCGCGTTCGGGCCCTGAACGGCGACGATCGCGAGATCGCGGCGCGGCGTGATGGAGAGATTGAATTCGCCTTCGGCGTTCAACTGCCCGAACCAGGCGATGTCCTTCTCCGCCGTGCCCGCGTTCACGACGGCGCGGAAACGCGTTTCGGAGAAGTAGTAGACGATCAGATCGTCGATTACGCCGCCGTCGCCGTTGAGCAGGCAGGAATAGAGCGCTTTGCCGGGCGTCGTGAGCTTGTCGACGTTATTGGCGATCGCGTACTTGAAGAATTCGCGGACGGCGTCGCCCTCGAAATCGACGACGCGCATGTGCGACACGTCGAACATGCCGGCGTCGGTGCGCACCGCGCGATGCTCGTCGATCTGCGAACCATAGTTGACGGGCATGTCCCAGCCGCCGAAATCGACCATGCGCGCGTTGAGCGCGAGGTGGGCGTCGTGCAGGGGCGTGTGTTGAAGTTCGGTCATCGGGGCCTCGGTTCGCGAAACAAAAAAGGCCACGCAGCGCACATTTCGCTTGCCGGATGCGCCTTTCGTGCTGCCGGAAGCAGCGCGCAAGGCTCATGCCGCGAAGCGGATGCGATGCGTGACCCCTCTGTCCTCGGTACCTGAGAGATTGCGCGAACCATCAGCGTGACTGATGGTTCATCGCGCGCCCCTTCGGTGGGCAACTGGCTTCAGACGAAGCCGCTGCCGCTCTCCAGAGTGCGAGGAAATGATTCCTCGACGCAGTCGGTCCTTTTGCCTGAGAGTTTGCGGGTGTGCCCCTTCGGCGGCGCGGCCATGGCTGCGATTCGAACAAGCAGCGGCCACGCGCTCTCCCGACGCGTGCGGCAGAATTTACGCGACCGAATTGGGGTTGTCAAACGGATTCGGGCGCATCCGATGGACACCGGACACGCCTGCTGAACCGCGTTCAGCCGAGCCGCTGAAACGCCACGCGCCGCCCTTCCCTGTCGCTCTGAATCGCCAGCTCGATGATCGTCATGGTGTCGACGGCATCTTGCGGCGAAACCGGGAACGGCTTGCCATCCTGAATCGACGCCGCCAGCGCGCGATAAAACTCGACATACGCGCCGTCTTTCGTGGCGAATTCGTGACGCAGGTCGAGATCGCCATCGACTTCACGCAGCACGCCCGGCGGATTCTTCGCGAACTCCGGATTGCCCGGCCGCATGCCCGAGCGCAACTGGTCTTCCTGCGTATCGAGCCCGTTCTTCACGTAACTGCCGCGCGTGCCGTGGATCGCGAAACGCGGCGGCTCCAGCGCCGCGAGCGCGCTCGCGTGCAGGATCACTTCCTTATCGTCGTAGCCGAGCACGAGATGCACGTAATCCGGCGCGTGCGCGTGATCGCGATGCGCTTTCACGAACGCCGTCACCGTCTGCGGCGCGCCGAAAAGCGTCAGCGCCTGATCGATCAGATGCGGCCCCAGATCGAACAGCAGGCCGCCGCCGCGCTCCGCTTCCTCGCGCCAGCGCTGCGGCACTTTCGGGCGAAAACGGTCGAAATGCGATTCGTAATGCGTGATGCGCCCGAGCCGCCCGCTTTCGACGAGCGCGCGCACCGTCATGAAATCGCCGTCCCAGCGGCGATTGTGGAACGGCGCGAACACGAGCCCGCGTTGCGCGGCGAGATCGGCGAGCGTGCGGGCGTCGCGCGCGGACAGCGTAACCGGCTTATCGACGACCACGTGCTTGCCCGCCGACAACGCGCGATGCGCGAGATCGAAGTGCGTGTCGTTCGGCGTCGCCACGACGACGCATTCGAGCCCCTCGACGGCGAGCAGCGCGTCGAAGTCCGCGACGATCTGCGCGTTCGGGTAATCCGCCGTCGCGCGCTCGGCCTGGCTCGTCGCGATGGCCGTGACTTCGGCCCGGCCGCAGTGCTCGATGACGGGCGCGTGAAACGTCGCGCCGGCGAGGCCGTAGCCCATAACGCCGACTTTGAGTGCTGTGCTCATGCAGGCATCGTCCTGTCGTGAATTCGATCGGATATTGTGGCACGAACGAGGGCCGGAACCGCGCCGCCGCTATCGTGTTAACATCGCGCTCTCCTTCGCGCGCCGGTAACAGCAAAGCGCGCCTCAATTCCAAACGCCCAAAACGATGTCCGCTGGTCTGAACGCCGCGCAAAGCGAAGCCGTGCGCTATCTCGATGGTCCCTGTCTCGTGCTCGCCGGCGCGGGCAGCGGCAAGACGCGCGTGATTACGCAGAAGATCGCGCATTTGATCGAAGGACGCGGCTTCGAGCCGAAGCACATCGCCGCGCTCACGTTCACGAACAAGGCCGCGCTCGAAATGCGCGAGCGCACCGCGAAGCTGCTCGACGGCAAGACGCTCACGACGCCCGGCAAGGAAGGCCGCAAGATTCCGGTCAATCAATTGACGATCTGCACTTTTCACTCGCTCGGCGTGCAGATCATGCGGCAGGAGGCGGAACACGTCGGACTGAAGCCGCAATTCTCGATCATGGATTCGGACGACTGCTTCGGCATGGTGCAGGAGCAGCTCGGCACGACGGACAAGGGCCTGATCCGCAAGATCCAGTCGATCATCTCGCTGTGGAAGAACGCGATGGTGTCGCCGGATCAGGCGTCCGTGCTCGCGAACAACGAGGACGAGCATCAGGCGGCGATCGTTTATCGCAGCTATGCGGCGACGCTGCACGCGTATCAGGCGCTCGATTTCGACGATCTGATCCTGCGTCCCGCGCAGCTTTTCGCGGAGAACGAGCCGGTGCGCGACAAGTGGCAGAACCGCCTGCGTTATCTGCTGATCGACGAATATCAGGACACGAACGCCTGTCAGTACGAATTGCTGAAGCAGCTTGCCGGCCCGCGCGCGGCGTTCACGGCCGTCGGCGACGACGATCAGGCCATCTACGGCTGGCGCGGCGCGACGCTCGAAAACCTCGCGCAGCTCGGCAAGGATTTCCCGAAGCTGCACGTCGTCAAGCTGGAGCAGAACTATCGCTCGACGGTGCGCATTCTGACGGCTGCGAACAACGTCATCGCGAACAATCCGAAGCTGTTCGAGAAGAAGCTGTGGTCCGAGCACGGCATGGGCGACACGATCACCGTCACCGGCTGCAACGACGAGGAGCACGAGGCGGAATCCGTCGTGTTCCGGATGTCGGCGCACAAGTTCGAGCGGCGCACGCAGTTTCGCGATTACGCCATTCTCTATCGCGGCAACTTTCAGGCGCGCATCTTCGAACAGGTTCTGCGGCGCGAGCGCATTCCTTATGTGTTGTCGGGCGGGCAGTCGTTCTTCGACAAGGCGGAAATCAAGGATCTGATCGCGTATCTGCGCCTGATCGCGAATCCCGACGACGATCCCGCGTTTATCCGCGCGATCACGACGCCACGGCGCGGCGTCGGCAATACGACGCTCGAAGCGCTCGGGGCGTTCGCGGGCGCGGCGAAGGTGTCGCTGTTCGAGGCGGTGTTCATGGGCGGCATCGAGGCGCGGCTGTCGGCGCGGCAGGTCGAGCCGCTGCGCACGTTCTGCGAGTGGATTCGCCGATTGTCGGACCGCGCGGCGCGCGATCCCGCGACCGAAGTGCTCGACGACATGATGGAAGCCATCCACTACGAGTCGTATCTCTACGATGCGTACGACGAGCGGCAGGCGCAATCGAAATGGCAGAACGTGCTCGAATTTCTCGAATGGCTCAAGCGCAAGGGCACGAAGCCGGAAGCCGCGCCGGGAGCGGAGCAGACGGGCTACGACACCGCCGACGGTTTCGCCGACGAAGGCAAGAACCTGCTCGGCCTGATTCAGACTGTCGCGCTGATGTCGATGCTCGAAGGCAAGGAAGAAGATCCGGATGCGGTGCGGCTATCGACGGTGCATGCGTCGAAAGGACTGGAATATCCGCACGTGTTTCTGGTGGGCGTGGAGGAAGGCATCATGCCGCATCGCGGCGCTTCGGACGATGACGCGCCCGTCGACGATTCGCGCATCGAGGAAGAGCGCCGGCTCATGTATGTCGCGATCACGCGGGCGCAACGCAGTTTGCATCTGAACTGGTGCAAAAAGAGAAAGCGCGCGCGGGAGACGGTGGTGTGCGAGCCGTCGCGTTTCATCCCCGAGATGCTGCTCGACGACGCGCCGCCGCCGACGGCCGAGGAAGCGCCTTTGTCGCCGAAGGATCGTATGGCGATGCTCAAGGCGATGTTGCAGAAAAGCTGATGTTTCTTGGGCTCCAAATGAAAAACCCTGCGCCGCGACGCAGGGTTTTCTTATTGCGGGAACGTTACTTCGCTGCGTTCACCATGTAATCGACGGCGGCTTTCACATCCGCATCCGGTGCGTTCGATCCGCCCTTCGGCGGCATCGCGCCTTTGCCATGCAATGCGTAGTTGTAGACGGTGTCCATCGGCTCTTTCAGGCGCGGCGCCCACGCGGCCTTGTCGCCGAACTTCGGCGCGTTGAGCACGCCCGCCGCGTGACATGCCTGGCAGACCTGCTCGTAGAGCGCCTTGCCGGCCTGGGCGGCATCCGCGCTTTGGCCGCCCGCTGCCGGCGCCGCAGCCTGCGGCACCGACGCCAGCGCCGCGACGGCTGCCGCCGCCTGCGCGTTTTCGTTCGCGCTCGCAGCCGCCGGAGCCGCCGCGCCCGATGCGCCAGCGCTCGCCGCTGCGCCCGGCGCGGGTTGCGCCGGTTCGGCCAGTTTGCCGCCGCTGCCGTTCGCCATATAGACGACCGCGCGGGCGATCTCGAAGTCGCTGTAATCGTCGGGGCTGGTGCCGCCGCGCGCGGGCATCGCGCCTTTGCCGTTGAGCGCGTTGTGCAGAAGCGTGTCGTAACCTTCGCCGATGCGCGGCGCCCACGCGCCGGCATCGCCGAACTTGGGTGCGCCGGCGGTGCCCGCTGCGTGACAGGCGGAGCAGACGGCCTTGAAGACTTCCTCGCCGGTTTTGTAGACGCGCGGCGCGTTGGCATCGCGGATATCGACCTGTGCGACGGGCGCGATGCGCGTGTTAACCGACTGCTCGATGTCCGTGCCCGCGCCGGTGCGCGTGGAGTTGTTCACGTACACCGCGAGCAGAATGATGATGGCGACGGGAATGCCGAATCCCGCGATGACCGCGGCGATGAGTTGGCCGGGTGTCTTGATCGGGGCTCCGTGGGGTGCTTCGCTCATGCTTGTCTCGTCTCCCGTTTTTTGGTGTGAGTCGGTTCAGTGACAGCGTGACAGCTACCGCATTGCGCTTGGGCGCGCCTTGGGGAAAGGCACGGTCGATTATAGACGGAACGCTTAACTGTCGGCGCGAGGTGGCGGAGGCGGTGGTGCGGGCGTTTACCCGAATCGTGTGACGCTTCGCGCGAGGCGTCCAACCCCCGTGCGATGGACGAAGACACGGAAAACAGGTATCCTCTCGGATTCGCATGGGTCTTGCAGTCGCTGTTTTTTAGCGTCTCCCTCACGCAAGGCCTCTCTCCGATGCGCCCGTAGCTCAATGGATAGAGTACTGCCCTCCGAAGGCAGGGGTTGCTGGTTCGATCCCAGCCGGGCGCACCAAGAATTTGAGAATGTTGCTGGGTGATCTAAACCCAGAGAAATCAAGGTCCTACGGCGCAAGCCGAGGGCCTTTTTTATTCTCGTGTCGCCAGGAACCTCCCTTTATGCGCCATTTGGCGGAGAAGGGGCGGAGTTGAGAATAGTCCAGACCCAATAACTACCAATTATTGTCTGGAGCAGAAATGGCAGGGATCTGGAAACGCGGCAAATACTGGCGCGCTGAAATCCGCCGTGGCGGCTATCCGCACCAGTGGCGTACCTTTGACACAAAGGTCGAAGCAGAAGCTTGGGCTCGTCGTATCGAGTCGGAGATGGATCGCGGAACCTTCGTGGACCGCACCGAAGCTGAGCGCAATACTTTTGGCGATCTGCTGCAGCGTTATGCAGAAGAAGTATCTTCTCAGAAGAAAGGCAAGGCCGAGGAAGTTTTACGGATTCGGAAAATCTCACAGGATCCGATTGCCAAATACAAGGTCGCCGCGCTCAGTGGCAAAGTTGTCGCTGACTATCGTGATCGCCGCCTCAAAGGAGACGCGAGGCATCGCCCTGTCAGCGGCTCGACAGTCAGCCGTGAGCTGACTCTACTGTCACATGTGTTGAACGTGGCCCGGAAAGAATGGGGCGTGCATATGGACGTCAATCCGGTTTCGGTCATTCGTCGTCCGCGTGAAAATCGTGCCCGTACCCGGCGGCTGTCACCCGGCGAGGAGCAGCGCATCCTTGCAGAGTTAGAGCTCAGTCAGCGCGATGAGCATGGCCGGTTCGCAGAAGGGGGATGTCGAAACGAGTGGGCTCTTCCAGCGGTAATCGTCGCGATTGAAACCGCCATGCGCCGAGGTGAAATTCTTTCGCTTTCTTGGGCCGACGTGTTTTTGGATGAGCGATTTGTACGTCTCCACGACACCAAGAATGGCGAAGCGCGAGATGTGCCGCTCTCAAGCCGCGCAGCCGAAACCCTTAAAAGTTTGCCCCGAAACGACAGCGACCTTGTTTTTCCCATTAGTGGTGAAGCCCTGAAGCGAGTGTTCATGCGCGCATGCAAGCGCGCGGGCATTGCAGATCTCCATTTCCACGATCTGCGCCACGAGGCTACTAGCCGCATTGCCGAAAGGCTCGACAACATCCTCGAACTGTCGGCAGTTACCGGGCATAAATCCGTCCAGCTCTTGAAACGTTACTACCATCCGCGAGCGACAGACTTGGCGAAGAAGCTGGGCTAACACCAGTCGACCATTTACGCGCTCAGGACTGAGATGAAACCCTGGTTTATGCGCCATGTACGGCTATGAGTGTGGCCGCATAGGATGCGCTGAACGTAACTCAACTCAGAGTCGCTGGGCGCAGTCCGCAGAGGACGACTCAACGGTGAGTAACTTAACTCCGAGCCACTTGACTCAACTCCAGGTAGTTCAACGGGAAGTAACTCATCTCATCAAGGAGCGAAGCAATGATCCTGCTGGTCGCTGCTGAGAAAGGGGGCGTGGGAAAGTCGACCATCGCAAGCAATTTGGCGGTGTGTCTGGCACACGGCAGCGTAGATGTCGTCCTCTTGGACACCGATGGACAGGCCACGGCAACGCGGTTTGTAGAGCGGCGTGATGAGGCCGGCATCACGCCCCGCGTACCCTGCGTTCAACGCACTGGCGAAGTCGCATCGACGCTGCGGGACCTTGCGCGTCACTACCAGGTGGTCGTAGTTGATGCAGGCGGTAGGGACTCGCGCGAAATGCGCAGTGCAATGGCCGTCGCAAGTCTGGTCTTAGTTCCGACCAAGGCCAGTCAGGCGGACCTGGAGACGCTACCGAAGGTTAACGAATTGGTCGGCCTCGCGCGCGGACTGAATCCCGAGCTGAAGGCAGTAGCAGTCCTTTCTATCGCACCGTCCAACCCCGTGATTCGTGAAGTCGAGGACGCACGGAAGCTGCTGGCCGAGTTCGATCAGCTCGAACTGGCGAACACGATCATTCGGGACCGCAAGGTCTATCGCGATGCTCTGCTGGCCGGCAAGGGCGTCATCGAGCTCGACAACAGCCAGGCGCGCGCGGAGATCCAGCTTCTGGCGCAGGAATTTTTCGACCTCAGCTGACAGGATCCGATTCACATGACCAGTAGATTCAAGCTTGCACCAAGCACAGCCTCGCCGGAGCCGCGCCCCGCCAACCCCGAGGAATTTGCCAATGGTGCCGGAATGGTCCATTCGCAGCAGCCGCAACGGCCTCTGAAACCCGTGCGTCTCAACCTCGACCTAACGCCGGATATGCATGAACGAGTTCGACGCCGTGCAGCCGATCTGCGGCTCACTGGCGCGCAGTATGTGCGGGAATTGTTATTGAAGGACCTGAAGGATCGAATACTGGAGTAACTGAACTCCACTCAACGCTGAGTGACTTTACTCAGTTCGCGTGGCCCAACTGACAGGAGAGGCATACGCGTCAGACGCTGGAATATACCCACCTATCAACGAGGTGAATATGGCTTCATCCATTGTGTCCCACCGGCTGGCCTTGATTCCACTGGAAGCCGACCTGTCCAACGTCTTCGAGAGTGATGATCCGCCGCTCATGTCGTTGGCACGTCTTGATGAGCTTGGGACCGCCTGCTCGAACTACTTAGTCGAGTCGGCGTGCCTGTTCGGCAGTTCGTCGATGTACCTCGAATGTTGAGGTCGCCATGAATAATCACGTGGAATTTGTGGATGTGCGCGAATTCGTCGGCCTCCTGGAGAGGTGCAATCCTGGGAAGGAAGAGGAAAAGACGGTCAGTCGCTGGGCCACCATGCTGCTTGAAAACAGCCGAAAGACATTCGGCGCACTGCGCACAGACGTACTTGACGTGCGCCTTGATAAGCTCGCGCAGCATCACCCGAACTTTGCTGAGGTGATCGGCTGGATCGAAGCCGAGCTGGCATTCGCCAAGGTCGCTGGGCGAGGTCTTGACTTCCAGCGGCTGCTGCTCGTCGGGCCACCGGGCACTGGCAAGACTACTTTTGGCCTAGAACTGGCCGACGTGCTGGGCGTGCCGTCCGAGGTGGTCGCGATGAATCAGCGGCAGGCCGGCTCGTTCTTAACAGGCACCGAACAGCACTGGGCGAACACCCAGCCTGGAGCGGTGTTCAGACTGTTGGCTCGCTCTCAGGTCATCAATCCAATCATGGTGCTCGATGAGATCGAGAAAGCCGCCAAGGATCCGCGCTGGGATCCGCTAGCCGGTCTGTACACGCTCTTGGAACGCCGGACGGCAAGGCAGTTTGCCGATGCGGCGCTGCCCGACGTTCACCTGAATGCCTCGCACATGAACTGGATTGCTACCGCTAACTCGACCGAAGACTTAAGCTCGGCCCTGCTGTCGCGCTTCAACACGTTCGAGATTCGTCGACTAACGGCGGACGAAATGGCCGCGCTCGTCCAGCGCATGTATGCGCGCCTGATTGACGAAAATCCTGGCGTACGCTCGCACGTCGATGAGCAACTGCCGGCTGACGTGTCCGATGCGCTCGTCGGTGCGATGGAATCCGGGCGGGACGTCGATCGCGTGCTTCGCCGGATTTTAGGGCGTGTGCTCCAGTCTGGTGGACGCATGAACGTCGGCACGGTGGGTGAAATGATCGCACCATCGGCTACCGCGCGACAGAAGATCGGCTTCGTCTGAGATGGGAGCGGCAATGGAAACTCGGAAGAAGGATATGAAGAAGGTATGCGGTAGCGACATCGCCGGGAGCCCGCGTGGATTCGAGTCTGACGACCTGCGCGACGCCCAAGATGTCGTGCTTGCGGCTCTCCTCAGGGGGCGTACGGAACTACTGGCGTGTCCGCAGATTCGGGCCTACTCGACGGGAGTACCACGCTGGGACATCGACTCCGCCGAGACATACAAGCCGGAAGTAACGGAATTCATCATTATCGGTGCATTGCCGCCAGCCATTCGTGACGCGTTTTTGCATGAGCACGGACCTGCCTTTATCCTCCTTGATCCGCGCGTCAAGCTTGCTCGGAGCGGAGACTGGGAACATTTCGTCGGGACGCTAAAACAATGACAAAGCATTTCAAACGTCTCGAAATGTCGATCGCAAGCATTCGCTCGCTGAAAGACGTGTCTTTGGGCCGCGAAACTCGGATGACCGCCGCGGAACTGATAACTGTCCTTCAGCAGCTGCCGGAGCACGCTCGCCTCAGTGTGTACCTTTCCGAGAAGGGGTTGCCACGCATGCGGGAAACACTTCATCTGCTCGAATCGCCGAAGAACGCAACCCGGCTACGCAACGCCATCGCTGAATATCGAGACGCAAAGGCAATCGAAGCACTCAGGCAACTCCCAGTCGTGTCCTCTCTTGCTGAGGTGACGTTCGATCCCGACGTGCAGGCGGTTATTTTTGATGCCTTCGGGACACTTTGCCGGATCACCGATTTGCAGCAACCGTTCCATCGGCTCATTAACCACGGCGGGGGAACCGGGTTCTGGGCTGCGCGGAAGGTACTTATGACGCGACCCGTCGACCTGCGTGAAGGAGCTGCCGTCTTAGGGCTCGATCCGAAACCCGAAGTCATGGAGGCGCTGGAATCTGCTCTGACGGCGGAACTGACGAGCATCGAGCTTTACTCTGAAGTGCATGATGTGCTGACCGGCCTACGTGCTCGCGGCATCAAGCTCGCTATCGCGTCCAATCTGGCAAAACCCTACGCGCCCCCTGTGCTTGCTCTACTGCCCTTCGAGCTCGACGCATATGCCTGGTCGTTTGAGGTGGGCTATCTGAAGCCAGATCGCCGGATCTTTGAATGGGCTTGCAAGCGGCTGGGCGTTGCCCCCGAAAACACGCTCATGATCGGCGATACGCTCAGCGCGGACCGCGACGGCGCACTGGGCGCCGGTATGCAAGCGATCCACCTACAACGACCAGACGAAACGGATGGTGGACGAGGATGAATCGAGTGTTGCTCTAGGGCGTGCGCATGCCCGCGCCACTGGCCAAATGCGCCCACCCTTGACGAGCTCCTCGGCCATGCAGCGACTCAGCACAGACTCGAACACGTGACGCAATAGATGGCTATCGCGAAAGCGCCCGTGACGGTCCTTTGAGAACGTCGAGTGTTCTGGTACGGCGTCCTCCAGACTTAACCGGCAGAATCAACGGTATGCGAGGTTCAGATGAACCTCTTCGCATAGACGTCGCTCGGATCGGATGCCAGAGCCACTACCTACGATCAATATGCGGGTCGTGAGTTCTGGGTCAATTGAAGGATGGCCCATCGGGCTGTAGAACAGTGCGAGGCGCTGACGGAGATCTCGCGGGTCAAGGAAGCGATCGATACCTCCAACGGGTGCGATTGCGGGATGTGGTTGTCGTTTTCCCGTCTGCTATCCAGTCGACGCATCATGACGATTCACTCCTGTCGTTTGATGTCTCCGTAAATACTCAGCATTTCGCATCTAGGGCGACTTTTTCAACAGCATCGACCCAACGCGGTCTATCGCAGCGGACCGCTTTCGGACCCATCCCGGCCGTTCGCCGGCTCCAGAACCGAACGTCCGCTTTCCGAGTGGAACAGCTGGTTGTGCGCCCTCCGATCAGCTACCCGACGATCCGCTGCCGCCGTGCGAATCAGAATGCGTGAACGATCCCGACCACGACCGCGAGCTGATTGGCTCCGGTCGCCACTACGGTTGTCGCCCCGGTCGCGCTCAAAGCGGACTTCGCGCTGTTGATGACGTACATGACGTCCGTGTATAGCGTGGTGCGCTTGGACAGTAGGTAGTCTGGTTGGCACCTGAACTCACCGAGTGAGCCGACACCGTGCGAAACGCGTGATAGTAGGAAGCCGCCGACACTTGAAACGCGGGGGTGATCTTGTAGCGAAGGCCGCTGAATGCCATAGTCTGCGGCGGTGATACGACGATCGTCGCCGCGACGACGCAGGCGCCGCAGGGGAACTCTCGATTTTTATTCTCAGCACCTATCCACAATCAGCAATCCTGAGCGAAACCACTCCTCAAAATTTCAGCAGGATCGTCCTATAGCTCTCAGGCAAGCCACGCTAGTCCGCGCGTGGCGTTCTCAAAGCTCGTTGATCTCGGGGACCTTCGGCTTCCAATCTACAGCCGGCAAAGAAAATGATGCCACGATGACAAATTTGTAATCTGGCGCTCATCGAGACGATGGAGGCTTCCATTACGATAGCGCGTGAGTGTGTCGGTTGGGCGCGAAGCCCCGACGTCAGTTTCGAATCTGTAGCATCGCGCGACGCATGATCGCGTCACCGCGCATTGAGGCGATACTCTCGGCGAGCCACGCGCGCAGAGGGACACCGCGTCCCTCTACGCCTTGTCCGGGCTTACATGCCCGGATTTTTTTCGTCCAGCAGTCAAACTAAACCCAGTTCAGTGCGCTGGCCCCTTGGTAGGCCATGTAGAAACCCACCAACAGGATGAGCGCGCTCGAGACGTAAGGCGCTTTTCTCGCAAATTCACCGAAGCCGCTCCACCTCTTGGACACCTGTCTTACGCTCAGCGCGGCGATCGTCCCCGAAGCCACCATGGTGAGGGCCAATCCAATGCTGAAACACAGCACGAGGCTCGCTCCGAGGACGAACTGTTTCAGTTGCAAGCACAGTAGCAGCACGGTGATAGAGGCGGGGCAAGGTACCAGGCCGCCCGTTAGGCCGAACATGACGATCTGTCCGGTTGTCACGTCCGTATTTGCGAAACGCCGCTTGATGTCGTTTGCGTGAGCGCGTTCATGAGCGTCCTCATAACCCTGCGAAGACACGTCTAGCCCGACATCTTCACCATGGTCGTGGTGGTGATGATCGTGCTCGACGTACTCCAAATCGTAGTCGTGGCTGTGATGACCATGAACGATCTGCAAGCGAGCTTGGAATTCGTGGGGTTCAGGAATTTCCTGCACCGATTCGAGGTATCCGTCGCGCTGGGCGAAGCTGAATGTCTGGGTCGTGCCGTCGGCACGCTTTGTCTCGAAGGTCACCTGGTAGGGGCCAATCTTGTCGTGGTGGTGACCTTCTTGAAACAGGCGGAATCGAGGTGGGACGCCTTGCTCGAAAATTTCCAGGCGGATGATCCCGTGCCCTGTGTCGATACGTTTCGTCTCATCACTGTGATCGTGGTGATGGTCGTGCTCGCGTGCCAATCGCTGATCCCGCCACGTGCGCCAGATCATCCAGGCGGCCACGCACACGACCAACACCGCGGAGGCGAGCTGGAAGTAGGGCTCAGTCGTCTCCGGATTCAGGTTTCTCCCGAAATACATGCCCGCCAGAGCGACCGCCCACACCACCGCAGTATGTGAAACCGTCGCGGACAGGCCAAGCAGGATCGCCTGTCCGACCGTACCGCGAATGGCGACGATGAACGCCGCCATCATCGTTTTCGAGTGCCCTGGCTCTAGTCCGTGCAAGGCGCCGAGCAAGACGGCACTTGGTATGAAAAGCCATGCACTCGAGGTGCCCTGCTGCAGCAGGGCGGAAAAATCAGTCATGAAATGCCCATCTGTGGTGGAGATTGCTTGAGACTCGGCGTACACGCCGTGAACGGAAGGGACGATTGGGTAACGTGCACGAGACTCCAGCCGCCAAATTCACAACCTCCCCCCCTGGATAGGATAATACACGATAGTCGTATTTCGGCTTTCGGCGTAGCCCGTCTCCAGCCGAGGCCGAAACGCTAACGCGATCCTGATTTCATGCCAAGAAGCCAGATTTCCATTGGCTCGCTGGTGGCGGGAAGAAAAGCAGAATGCTTGTTAGCGATTCTTGTGTCTCTCCCCACCAGGGGGATACTCGTCAAAACGTTCCTCTTGCCGGTCGTCAACGCTAGCACTAGACTAAAAGCATCTTCAGCCAATGGTGCCGCAGTTCTTTCCGACCAGGGCGCAGATTCATGAAAAGCCGCGGGATCGTCACCATCGTTGTTGCGGCGGTTTTAATCGCGGTGATCGGAGGCGTAGCAGTCGGTTACTACATCGCTCATGCCTACGCAGATTGACGCTTTAGGATGTGTTGATCCGGAGCGTAAAAAAGGCTTGAATTGGTTCGCTTTGACTTCGCGCCCGCCACGCTTTGAAAATCCAAATACGCAGTCTTGCGTCGGGACGCTATTCAGATGAACGCGACAGTGACCACGGTTAGCACGAGATATCGGCCAAGTTTTGCGATCGTGACGAGCATCACGAAGTGCATAAAAGGTTCACGCATTACTCCGGCAAGCAGCGTGAGCGGGTCACCGATCACCGGCGCCCAGCTAAGAAGAAGAGACCATTGTCCAAAACGCTGATAGGTCCGTTGAGCTTTCTCAAGCTTCTCGTCAGAAACCGGGAACCAGCGTTTAGTTTTCCAGCGTTCGATGTAGCGGCCTAGCACCCAATTGACGATCGATCCAAGCACATTGCCAACCGTTGCGACGGCGAGCAGCGCGCTCACGGAATACTGCCTGCTCAGCAGCAATCCGGCCAGCACCGCCTCGGACTGGAGCGGCAAGAGGGTCGCTGCGCCGAAGGCCGCCAGAAAGAGCCCTCCATAGACGGAAAACGTCAGCATATCGGCGGTTCGAGCGCAAACAAGGGTTGCCTATGCCCTACCCGGACTACGTCGCGCCTGTCACGCTTGTTTGTCGCGAAAGCACACTGGTCATCGGGCCACAAGCCGGCCTCGGCCGCATCGATCTTCAAAGATATTTCGTGATCGATTTAAGTTCCTTGATCGCACTGGTGGGCGATTGCTCCTCGTTGCGCAGGGACTGCTCCAGGCAGTGATCGATATGGTCGTGGATCAGCGTGGTCTTCGCATTGCTGATCGCGCTTTCTACCGCCTGGAGTTGCTGAGCGATGTCGACGCACGCCCGCCCCTCTTCGATCATCGCAATCACGCTACGCAGATGGCCCTCGGCTCGCTTCAAGCGCTTCACGACGTCCGGGTGTGATGTATGAATACCCATGAATGATTCTCTGCTTCCTTGTCGCGTTCCGGGCTGCCCCGTCCCACTCAATGTTGGTGCCCTTCCGGTTCTTCCATGCGGAAGGGCAAACGTTGTTCCGCGTGCTTTGTATTCAGTCTGAGTTCCGCATCGAACTCGTGTGGCTCCGCCGGCGCCACGATGCTTTCGAAGGCATTCTGCCCTTGTCCGATCTCAACGAGGGCTAAATTCTCCACCTGGTTCTCCGGGCGCCTGATTTCGACCGTTGCCCGCAGTCCCTCGACGCGTCTGTCGAACGATAAGCGCATGCGTTCACCGGAGGGCGTGTCAACGATTTGCAACTCCCCTGTTCCAAAGTCGCAGTGAAACCGAAATGGTTCGGGCGCGTGGTGATGTCCCGCCGCCACGGCGGTTACCGCGACCGCCTGCGCACCCGTCGTGTCGAACTGGACGGTCGCAGCATCGAGTGGCGGCAAGTGATCGTGCAATTCGTTCTGAAGCGCCAGCGCGATGCCGCTCGCCTGCGCGACCGAGAGCGCCGGATCCACCGCCACGGTCAGTTCAGCACGAAGCCGGTGGCCAAGCCAACGTGCCTTGACATCCACCAGTCGTATCACGCCCGGCACATGCGCAATCGCATGGCGAATCTCCTCGAGCACACCCGGACTGATGCCATCCAGACTGCGCGTAATGACTGCGCGCGCGGATTGCCACACGATACCGAAGATGGCGATGGTGATCAAAAGCCCGATGATCGGGTCAGCCAGCGGGAACCCCGCCCATACACCAATTGCACCAATTACCACCGCAAGGCTGGTCAGACCGTCGGTACGCGCATGATACCCGTCCGCGATAAGCGCAGCGCTGTTCATCTCCCGGCCGACGCGAATCCGAAACACTGCAACCGCTTCATTCCCGGCAAAGCCGATCAAACCCGCTACGGCAACCGCCAGCAACTGCGTAATCGGTTGTGGATGAATCAGTCGGTCGATTGCTTCATATCCCGCCACCAACGCGCTGATCAGGATGATGACGACGATAACGATACCGGCCATGTCTTCCACGCGTCCGAGGCCGTAGTTGAACGTCGCCGTCGGCTTGCGGCGCGCAAGAACGAAAGCGATCCACAACGGGATGGCGGTGGTCGCGTCGCCGACATTGTGAATCGTGTCGGCGAGCAACGCGACGCTTCCCGAGGTGAACACTACAACCAACTGAAAGATGGCGGTGATCGCCAGTATCACGAACGACCATTTGATCGCCCAAATACCGCGCTCAGAAGAGGAAAGACCCGGATCGATCACACCATGTGTATGGCCATGCGAACCAGCGGCATGCGAATGACCGTGATCTCCGTGCCCGCTCGCTTCCTCGCCGTAGCCGAACCACGCCTTGATCTTTGACCACATACCGCCCCTCCCTCACATCGCAGAAGGCAGTCCGAAGTCACCGCGACGAACCGCAGTGGCCTGTCCATGGACGACGCCCAACCTATCCTATAGGGGAGGATACACCACTTCTCGCATGTCCGTCCGTAACGGAGCCGGTTCGCGCAATCCACGCTGCCGAGATGAAAAATTTGTAATCTCTAGATCATCTTCACGCACCGATGAGCTTTCAAAATTATTACTGACTCGCCGACCGGCCGTCACGAAACTTACGGAGCGCATCATCATGAAGTCGTCCACGCTACTTGCATCCCTCGTCATCGCAGCGCTGTCGGGCAGCGTCTGGGCCCAGTCTGCACAAGCACAAGGCAAGACACGTGAGCAAGTCAAGCAGGAACTGCTAAAGGCACAGCACGATGGGATCATTCCCACCGGCAAGCATAACTATCCGCCCACCGAAACCACCATCGCGCGTAACAAGGAGCTTCACCAGATTTCGAAGCACACCTCGCGCTCAGACGCATCAGCGGCCTTGCATGACACGGTGTCGGCGCGCTGATCGAGTGTGAAGGCGCGCGCTCAAACCGCGCGCGCAGGAAAGCGCAGCGAGAACGTGGTCAAAACATGCGGATCACTCGTCACGCTGCACTGGCCCGAATGATTCGCCATGATCGAACGAACGATCGCGAGGCCCAGACCGGCGCCGGGCGTTGAATAATGACGCGCCTGGTCGACGCGATAGAAGCGTTCGAAGATCCTTTCCGTTTCCGTCGCGGCGATACCTGCACCACGGTCGGACACGGCGATCGTCGTTCCGTCGGCGTTTCGTGAGCAGGCGACCGTGACCACGGACTGCGCCGGCGCATGCTTGAGCGCATTGGAGATCAGATTGCTGAGCGCACGCTGCAACATCATGCGATCGGCTTGAACAGTGCCTGCTCCAATCACTTGGAGAATGATTCCGGCTTCCTCCGCTATCGCCTCGTAATATCCGAGCACTTTATGCACCTCCACGAGCGCATCGAGTGTCCGGATGACCAGCGAATCTCGGCCGTGTTCAGACCGCGCGAGAAACAGCATGTCGTCGATCATCATCGATAGGCGACGATATTCGTCGACGCTCGACTCGATCACCTCCCGGTAAATTTCCGGGCTCCGCGGTGCCGAAAGGACGACCTGCGCTTCTGCAAGCAGGTTCGTCAGCGGCGTACGCATATCGTGGGCGAGGTTCGCCGAAAACTGGCTGATACGCTTGAACGACTCGTCCAGTCGCGCCAGCATGCCGTTGAATGCGTGCGCCAGTTCGCGCAGCTCGCTCGCGGTGTCCGGCGCGGGAAGCGGTAATGCCAGTCGACTCGCCGACATGTCCTCGGCTTGTCTGACGAGTTGCCGCAGCGGCTTAAGAGCGAGCAGCGCCGTTCCATATGCAAGACCTGCCGCCAGCATGACGCCCAGGATCTCGATCACGATGATCATGATCGCGTAGGCGCGTAGGAGGTCCACGTCGGCGGTGGCGTTGTACTGGAGCACGACACGGACGGACGCTTTAATGTCGCCCGCGAGCGTGCTATCGGATGCGATGAATCGCAGCGTTAGCCCGTTGAACGCGACGAGCGATCGGGGCGTTTTCGTATCCTGATTCCACGCGCCTACGCTAAAGCCAGGACTTGCAAACAGCATTTCGCCCGAAGAAGCGAACAACGCCAAATCCATGTTCGAATGACCGTGCAACTGGTCCAGCCAGATTCCCTCGCCCTGCATGACATCAACCAAGCCACGCATTTCCTTCAGATGCGTGCGCACGGACGCGAGCGTAACGGCCAGTTCTCGGTTGGTCGACGTGTCGACGCGGGTATGCAGCGCCTGATAAAGCGCGAAGCCGCTCAAGGCGAGGATGATCGAGTTCGTTGCCGCTATCAAGAGCGTAAGCCGCGTGCTGAGCGTGCGCGGCAGTCTTAGCTTGAACACCCGCTCACCTCTTGCTGCGTTCTTCGAGAACGTAGCCCATCCCCCGAACTGTATGAATGAGCCTGGATTCAAACGGATCATCGATCTTGACTCGCAGACGCCTGATCGCGGCATCGACGACGTTTGTGTCGCTGCTGAAATTCATGTCCCACACCTGCGAAGCAATGAGCGCACGCGGGAGCACCTCCCCATTGCGACGCATGAGCAGCCAGAGCAGCGCAAACTCCTTCGCCGTCAGCAGGATCGTTTCGCCCTCGCGGGTTGCCTTGCGTCGCGTGAGATTCAGTTCGAGGTCTGCAACGACCACCACCGTCGCGTCCCGTGACTGGCCACGACGCAGGATCGATCGAACGCGTGCGAGCAGTTCCACGAAGTCAAAGGGTTTGGCAAGATAATCGTCCGCGCCGAGTTCCAGACCTTTGACCCGGTCGCCCACCTCGTCGCGCGCGGTCAGGAACAGCACCGGCGTCGAACGCGTGCGACGCAATTCCTCAAGTACGGACCAGCCATCGAGACCTGGAAGCATCACATCCAAAATGAGAAGGTCGTATTCCTCGCTCTGCGCCAAGTGCAATCCGGTCGGCCCATCGTGAACCCAGTCGACGCGAAATCCCGCCTCCTTCAATCCTTGCTGCAGATATCTTCCGGTCTTCTGTTCATCCTCAACGAGCAGAATGCGCATCGCTGTTAATCCTCCTTAACTGATTCAGAGGGCGGCCGGGTAAGCGTTCACGTTCGGCAACGCCCGTCATTTGCTCACGTCATGGGACGATGACTGGACTCTTTCGGCTCCGCGCCTCGTTCCTCCGGATGCGTGCGCTCGTAACGCTCCTTGTTGCGCTTTTTGCTCTCGGGAGTAGGCGGATATTCCCGCCGACGGAATGGCAACTCTCCTTCGCGCCAAGCCTGCTCGAGCTCTCGCCTCGCCTCTTCCCGTGTCTTACCTTGGCCGTCGGATACTCCTTGCGCCCGAGCGACCGTCGAGCCCGCGCACAAGGCGAACAGTGCGACCATCACGAGTCTTCTGTGCATGATTTCTCTCCCTTTATTCCTGCGCGAGGCTCCAGATAAGATGCGCATCGACGAGCAGTTCATGATTGCGACGCTGTGCATCAGCGCGCGCATCGAGCGCGGCGCGCGCAGCCTCCAGCGACTGGCGTCGCGCGATGAGAAGCGACTGCAGGTCGATTTCGCCGAGTTCGTAAGCGCGCTGCGACCGCCGCGCACCATCCGCCGCGATCACGGCGCCCTGTTCGGCGACTCTCCATCGCTGGACGCCGCCCACCGCTTCGAGATAGGTCTGCATGACTTCGCCCCCGAGCGTCTGGCGCTGCTGATCCATCGCGGCGCGGGCAGTCTCCGCTTCGTGCCTTGCTTGCATCTCCTTGTCCTTGCGATAGCCGCCCGGCAGCGGAATGGTCACGTTGATGCCGACGATGCGTTCGTTATTGCGCGCTTCCGTCGAACCATAAAGGCCGACAACGGGATCGGGAATTCGATCCTTGCTCGCTCGTTCCGCACTCAGCTTTGCTCGGTTCCACTCGGCTTCGAATACCCGGATCCGGTCGGCGCGCTCCAGGATGCGATCCCGCCATTGCGGTCCTTCCCACATCGGCGCAGTCGGGTCCGACAAGAACCCCGGCGGCACGGCAGCCTCCGGAAAACGCGTCTTCAGTTGAGTGCGCGCCGTTTCCAGTTGCGTGATCGCGAGACTGTGCTGACGCTGCACCTCGTACAGATCCGTGCGCGCGACGTTCTCGTCGAGTGCCGACGCGTCGCCTGCCTTCTTGCGGCGCTCGACCACCGATCGATTCTTCTCGGCAAAGGACACTTGTTCGGCAAGGAGCGCCTCATGTCCGCTCGCCGTGATGACATCGACCCAAAGCCGGGCCAATGCCCGCGCGGATTCGTGGCGGGCCTCGCCGAGCCTCGCCATGGCAACGTCCTGCTGGACGCCGCCCAATTGCCGGTCGAGACCTGCTTTGCCGTTGATGCGGATCGCGCGCTGAATCTGCACGAGGTACTCGTTCGAGTTCTCTCCCGTATCGCGGTAGCGGCGGCGCTGTGCCTGAAGCGTGGCGTTCCACTCGTTGCTCGACCGCGCGATGGCCGAGCCTTCATAACCCGCAGCATCGAGCGCGCTTCTCGCCTGCATGACGCTCAAATCGTTCTCGATCCACACGTTGGCTTGATCCGCAGGGGGCAGATCGTGTGGCGCGGCCAGTTCCTGAGCTGCTGCATTAATCGACGATAGCGCGAATGCAAGCACTATCGCCGTGACGAAAATGCTCTTCTTCACGCCAACTCTCCATTGATTGTCACGGGAATCGCCCAGTAGCGAAGTCCAACGCCCGCGAAACTGTTCTTTAGCAACGCGTTGAGTTCATCCAGCTCAGTCTTGTTCAACAGCACCTGGACCTGGATGGCCCGGCTGCGGCCCATCACTTGTTCGGCAAGCGCGAGCCGCGCGGGCGCCATGCCGTGGCTGTGCGTCGGGGTGCTGGTGAACAGGTCGCAGCCGGGCGTCGCCAGCAAGGTATCCAGCAGACGTTCCTCGACAGTCGGCGGGCAGATGATCGTCAGGCAATACTCATCCATGTTTGAATTCCTTCACTTCGGATAGATTGACCTTCGGCGCGCGCGGATTCGCGAAACGAAGATAGAGAATGGGCAACAGGATCAGCGTGAGTGCCGTGGCGGTAATCAGCCCGCCGATCACGACGATTGCGAGCGGCCGCTGGATCTCGGAGCCCGGGCCGCTCGCGAACAGCAGCGGGATCAAGCCGAACGCCGTGATCGACGCCGTCATGAGCACGGGCCGAAGTCGTCTGCGCGCGCCATCGACCACACACGTCATGAGGTCGTGCCCTTCCGCTCGCAACTGGTTGAAGTAGCTCACCAGCACCACGCCATTGAGCACGGCAATACCCAGCAGTGCGATGAAGCCAACGGATGCCGGCACTGACAGGTATTCGCCTGTCACCCAGAGCGCCACGATGCCGCCCACCAACGCGAAGGGAATATTGCTGAGGACCAGGAGCGCCTGACGAACCGAGCCAAACGTCGAGAACAGAATGACAAAAATGAAGCAGAGCGCGAGCGGCACGACGAGCGCAAGACGCGAAGCCGCCCGCTGTTGATTCTCGAACTGACCGCCCCAACTGATGCGATAGCCCTCCGGCAGCTTTACGTCTCTTGCGACCTGAGCCTTGGCGTCCTCCACGAACCCGACAAGATCCCGGCCGCTTACGTTCGCAATCACGACGCTATAGCGGCTTCCCATCTCGCGATCCACCTTCACCGGACCCGCATCACGCTGCAATTTCGCGACGGCCTGGAGCGGCACGCTATAGCCCTTCGGCGTGACCACGCTCAGGCTCTCGAACTCGGCCGGCGAGAGCCGCACGCGATCCGGGCCGCGTAGCAGAATCGGAATACGCCGCACGCCTTCGATCACGGTGCCCGCGCGCTGGCCTTCGATCTGCGTCCGAAGCGAATCCTGCACATCTTCCACAGACAACCCGTGCGCGCCGGCAGCGAGCCGGTCGACGGACACGCGCAGGTACTGCACGCCATCGTTTTCGACCGTGTACACGTCCTGGCTGCCCTGAACCTTCTTCATGACCGCTTCGATCTGGCTCGCCAGTTCATTGAGCGTCTTGAGATCGGGGCCGAACACCTTGATGGCCAGATCGCCGCGCACGCCGATGATCATCTCCGAGACGCGCATATCGATCGGCTGTGTGAAGCTGTAGCTGATGCCCGGCATTTCATTGAGCACGCCGCGAACCTTTTCGATCAGTTCGTCCTTGTTGGCAAGTTTCCATTCATCGCGCGGCTTGAGCACGAGAAACGTGTCCGTCTGGTTCAGGCCCATCGGGTCCAGACCGATTTCGTCAGAGCCCGCGCGCGCGACCACGCCGGTGATTTCGGGGATCTTCGTCATGAGCGCCTGGTGGATTTTCAGATCAAGCGCGGCGGTTTCTTCCAGACTCACCGAGGGCAGCTTTTCGATGCCGACGATCAGATCGCCTTCATCCATGGTGGGCAAGAATGTCTTCCCCACGAGCGTATAGACGAGAGCGGCGATCACGAGCATCGCGCCCGATACGGCGAACACGATGCGCTGACGCTCCATCGCACCCTTGAGCAACGGCTCGTAGAGGGCGAGGAGCTTGCGAACGAGCCAGGGCTCGGTATGCGGCACGTTCTTAAGCAGATATGAGGCGAGCACCGGGATGACGGTAAGCGAGAGAATCAGCGAACCAGTCAACGCGAAGACGATGGTCATCGCGACGGGCACAAAAAATTTGCCCTCAAGATCCTGAAGCGTAAGCAGCGGCAGGAATACGGTCACGATAATGAGCACGCCCGCCGCGACGGGCGCCGCAACCTCACTCACTGCGCGCAGGATCACGTGCAGACGTGGCAAGCGGCCGCCCGCGCGATCGTGGCTCAGATGCTGAACAATGTTCTCGACGACGACCACTGCCGCATCCACGAGCATTCCGAGCGCAATGGCGAGCCCGCCTAGACTCATGAGATTGGCGGACATGCCGACCAGACGCATCGCGATGAACGTCCAGAGCGCGGAGAGCGGAAGGATGAGCGCCACGGCAATGGCCGCGCGCGCGTTGCCGAGAAACGCGCCGAGCAGCACAAGCACCAGTACGGTCGCTTCGAGTAATGCCTTTGACACCGTGCCGACGGCCTTGTCGACGAGCGCTGCACGGTTATAGAACACGTTGATGGCGACGCCCTTGGGCAACGTGGGCTGCAATTCGTCGAGCTTGCGTGTGACACCCTCGACGACCTGCCTCGCATTCGCACCCGCCAGGCCCAACACCAATCCTTCGACGGCTTCGCCTTTGCCGTCCTTGGTCACGACACCATATCGCGTCACGCTGCCTTCGCGCACTTGCGCGACATCGGCAAGGCGTACGGGTGTGCCGTTCTCCGCGCTGATCACAATGGCGCGCAGGTCGTCGGCCGTCCGGATGCTGCCTTCCGCGCGCACGAGCAGCACTTCGTCGCCCTCGCCCAGGCGCCCGGAGCCATCATTGCGATTGTTGGCTTCGATCGCACGCTTGAGCGTCGCTGTCGAGAGGCCGAGCGCGCCGAGCCGCGCCGCATCTGGAACGATTTCAAAACTGCGCACCGTTCCACCCAGCGCGTTCACGTCGGCGACGCCGGGGACGGTACGCAGCGCCGGACGGATCACCCAGTCGAGCAGGCTGCGACGCTCATCGAGTGACATACCGGGCGCTTCGACGGTGAACATGAACATTTCACCGAGCGGCGTCGTGATCGGCGCCATCCCGCCAGACAGACCGGGCGGCAAGTCCGCCTGAATGTTGCCAAGCCGTTCAGCGACCTGCTGACGCGCCCAGTACACATCGGTGCCGTCCTGAAAGTCGACGGTGACGTCGACCAGCCCGTACTTCGATACCGAGCGCAGCATGCGCTGACGCGGAATACCGAGCATTTCGACTTCGATCGGTGCGGCGATGCGCGTCTCGACTTCTTCCGGCGTCATGCCCGGCGCCTTCATGATGATCTTCACCTGCGTGCTCGATACATCGGGGAAAGCGTCGATCGGGAGGGAACGGAACGAATACCATCCCAGCCCGGCGAGCAAGGCGGCCGCCAGCATCACGAACAGGCGCTGCGAAAGCGCGAATTGAATAAGGCGGTTCAGCATTTCATTCGCCTCCGCCCTTGCCAAGCCAGGCGGCCTTTAGCGCGATCACCGAAGTCACGGCGACATCCTGATCCGAGCGCAAGTTGCCAGTCACCTGAACTGCCTGTTCAGAGCTCGCCACTACGTTGACGGGCGTCGCCGAGAAGCCTTTGGGGCTTCGTACGAAGACGTAAGCCTTGCCGTCCTGACGCGTGATGGCGGAGAGCGGAAGCGCCCAACCCTGCTGATCGGCGAACGGCACTTGTGCCTGCACGACTTCACCCGGGCGAAGCGATTGCGCGCCGCTGGTGACGCGCGCCCGCAGGGTCAGCATCTGGCCGTCTCCGACCAGCGCGCCGACCGACTGGGGCGCTGCGATGACATCGCGCCCGACGACACGAATCTCGCCCGCCTTAGGAGCGACACGGTTGGACGGAATCTGGATGTCCAGCCACAACTCTTTTGGATCGGCGATGCGTACGAGGCTGTCTGACTCCCTGACGCGCTGGCCCGGCTTTGCATCCACGCCGATCACGAGGCCATCGCTTTTCGCGCGGATGGCCAGGACATCGTCGATACGTCCGCCGTCCGCGGCGCGCGTGATCGCGGCGGGATCGACCCCGAGGAAGCGCAGTTCGGTCTGTGCCTGCCTCATGCGAGCGGCATCCATTCGTGCCGTGCTCTCGGCTTCCTGCACGCGTCGCTCGGCGATGATGCCTTCTTCGAACAGCGCCTTCTCGCGCGCTAGTGTCTTCTGGGACAAACGGGCCTTGTCCGTGGCCTCCAAAAGCCTGAGCTGACGTTCACCGTAATCGCGGCTGACAAGGCGAACCAGGACTTGCCCTTTCTTCACTGGCTCCTGCCCGCTGACCAGCAAGCGATCGACGACGCCGTCAATCGGCGCGCTGACAACCTGCTCCTGGCTGGGAGGCAGGACGACCTTGGCGGGATAGGCAGCACCGTCGATCGGTGCGGGTTTCTTGAGGCGCTGTACTTTGACGCCCAAGGACTGCATCTGCGCGTGCGAAACTTCAAAATCCGCGGCGGGCGCCGTTGCTGCGTGACACGAGATAGCCTGCGCCGCAAAAAGCGCGCAGACGAGCGCGCGCGACCCGGCGCGCGATTGCCAAAGCAATTTCATGAGAACTCCGTTAGCTACCGGCCCAACAAGGGCGGTATTAAATGGGCGTCAGGGCATGACGCCTGCGAGTGCTTAGCTAACGAAGAAGGGAGGTGCGCGCCCGACGGGCCGCCAGTGTCTGGGAGTGGGTCGAACGATCAGACCGGATAGCGCACGCCAGGTCCTGCGCCCGGTGACGAGCCATGCAGCGCGCAAAGCCAGCGCGAGCAGCACTGCGATGGCCAGCACTGACTGAGAGTCAGACGCCGGCCTCTCGGTCGGCTCGGCAACGACAAGGGAATGACTGAAGCTCGAAGCTTCTTCTGCATGCATATGACGAGCCGCCGAGGCTGCCGGCTTCGCCGGAGCGCTGACCCAGCCCGACGGGCTACTCGTGCCGGAATTCGGACCATTGTGACCATGACCATGGAGCGGGGAACTCATCAGGTCCAGAGCAAGCAACACCATGACGACCCATCGAACAAAGGGCGATCGTGCGGCAGACCAGCCTGCGACAGACCTTGTTCGTTGAGAAAGCTTCATTCTTGGGTATCGGTGCTTGGTTGCGAATCTGGATGAGGCTCGGACCTTTGGCGCAGCCTTACATATCCCCTGCGGGAGGATGTGATTCTAGTGTAACGCTTTTGTAATGTCAACGAAAGTTGAGTCCATCACAAGAATCGTCGTGCAGCAAAGATCGTCCGAAATGCATCTCCGGTCACAATCTCATCCTATCCTCCCAGACAGGTTAGACTTATTAACTAGAGCGTAGCGGATATACAGCCGTACAGGCCGCAGTCATCGCGGGCGAGTCGCGCTGGGAACTGACATCCCTGCGTCGCGACGCAAAATCTGGAGCAACACGTGCTAGACGTTTTATCGAACCGGACATACCGGCATCTCTTCCTCGCGCAAATCATCGCGCTCGTCGGTACCGGGCTGGCGACAGTAGCGCTCGGCCTGCTCGCCTACAACCTCGCAGGCTCTCAGGCCGGAAGCGTCCTGGGCACGGCGCTCGCCATCAAAATGGTGGCGTATGTCGTCATTGCACCGATCGTCGGTGCATTTGCTAATCGCTTGCCGCGTCGAGCGTTTCTCGTCGCCATGGATCTCGTGCGCGCGGCCGTGGCCGTCTCGCTGCCCTTCGTGACCCAGGCTTGGCAAATCTACATTCTCATCTTCGTTTTGCAATCAGCCTCGGCTGCATTCACGCCGACGTTCCAGGCGACCATTCCTGACGTATTGCCCGACGAGAAGGATTACACGCGTGCGCTCTCGCTGTCCCGGCTTGCCTACGACATGGAGAGTCTTGTCAGCCCCATGCTGGCAGCTGCCTTGCTGACGGTGATCAGCTTTCATTGGCTGTTCGGCGGTACGGTCATCGGCTTTCTGTGCTCGGCGGCGCTCGTGGTGTCCGTGCGGATCCCGCAATCGCGTGCGGTCGAGATTGCAAGTGGCATCTATGCGAAAACGTTCCGCGGCATTTCTATCTATCTGCGCACGCCGCGCCTGCTGGGTCTGCTTGGACTGAATCTTTCCGCCGCAGCGGCCAGTTCCATGGTGATCGTCAATACCGTGGTCTATGTGGAAAACAAGCTCGGACGGCCGAGCTCCGACGTGCCGTTCGCTCTCGCTGCATTCGGTTTCGGATCGATGCTGATGGCGCTTCTGCTACCCCGGCTGCTGGATCAGCGTCCGGACCGCCCCGCCATGCTCTTCGGTTCTTCCCTAATGGCCGTGGCTCTCTGCGCCGGATCGATCCTCTCGGCAATCGGCGGCCCCAGCGAATGGCCCGCGTTCCTCGTGACCTGGTTCGTCATTGGACTGGGCTACTCGATGACTCTGACGCCAAGTGGCCGCCTGCTGCGGCGCTCGGCTTCCGCTTCCGACCGCCCTGCGGTATTCGCCGCGCAATTCTCGCTGTCTCATGTCTGCTGGCTGATTGCGTATCCGATCGCGGGCTTCGTTGGCGCGAAGATCGGCATGCCGTTGACGTTCGTCGTGCTCGCCTTGCTCACAGCGGTGGGCGTCGGCGTCGCATGGTGGTTGTGGCCGGCCAACGATCCGGACATCGTCGAGCACACGCACGCGGAGACGGAAGATGACGAACATTTCGCTTCGGGGCAAAAAACGGGAGCGACGGAACACGCACACGCGTTCAATATCGACGACAAGCATCCGAAGTGGCCGCGAAGCAAATGAAGACACGAGCACTGGAGGTTCTGCAATGACCGATACGCCTGGTCCTCTGCGCCTGTCGACCCGGGACGCTGGTTTCGAGGACGCCTTTCACGCCCGACTGCACTGGTCTGCCGCCACGGATCGCGCTATCGAAGCGGCGGTCGCCGATATTCTCTCGGACGTGCAAGCACGCGGCGATGAAGCCGTTCTTGAATACACGTGTCGTTTCGATGGCTTCACGCCTGCGACGATGATTGACCTTGAGGTGAGCCAGCGGGATATGAAACTCGCCTTCGACCAGCTTCCGGGGCAGCAAGATGCGCTGGAGAAAGCGGCGCATCGCATCAGGACTTATCACGAAGCGCAGAAGCGGGCGTGCGGCCAAGGCTGGAGCATTCGAGACGAAAACGGCAGTCTGTTGGGACAGAAGGTGACGCCGTTGGATCGTGTTGGCATCTATGTTCCCGGCGGACGTGCCGCCTATCCCTCCAGTGTTTTGATGAACGCGATACCGGCGCACGTCGCGGGCGTCGAGGAAATCGTGATGGTCGTCCCCACGCCGAAGGGCGAGCGCAACGCGCTGGTGCTGGCCGCCGCTTACGTCGCGGGGGTAAATCGCGTATTGACGATCGGCGGTGCACAAGCGATTGCCGCGCTTGCTTATGGCACGGCCTCGCTGCCGGCGGTCGACAAGATCACAGGGCCCGGAAACGCTTATGTCGCGGCGGCAAAACGTCGTGTGTTTGGAACCGTGGGTATCGACATGATTGCCGGGCCGAGCGAAATTTTAGTGCTCGCCGACGGAACCACACCGCCCGATTGGGTAGCGATGGACCTGTTCTCGCAGGCCGAGCATGATGAACTCGCGCAGAGCATCCTGCTTTGTCCGGATGCCGCGTATCTCGACATGGTGCAAGCGGAAATGGCGCGCCTGCTGCCTTCCATGCCGCGCCGGGAGATCATCCTCGCCTCGTTGAACAACCGCGGTGCGCTGATCCTCACCCGAGACATGGAAGAGGCGTGTGCGCTCAGCAATCGGGTAGCACCCGAACACCTCGAGATTGCCAGTCACGACCCGGGTCGATGGGAACCCCTGTTGAAGCATGCGGGAGCGATCTTCCTCGGCGCATGGACGAGCGAAAGCCTCGGTGACTATTGCGCAGGACCCAATCACGTCCTGCCGACGCAGCGCACGTCGCGATTCTCCAGTCCGCTCGGGGTCTACGACTTTCAAAAACGAAGCAGCATCATCGAGGTGAGCCAGACAGGCGCGCAAGCCTTGGGAGAAATCGCATCGGTGCTTGCGGAAGGCGAGGGTCTACGAGCGCACGCCTGCGCCGCACGGATGCGCATGAGAGTTTCCGCTCCGAAGAGCTGAGCTACGACGTTCGCATGGCACGGCGGGCTTGACTTCGATGGGCATCGATCTTGGACCACATTTGTCGGTGCGCCACGAGGACATCGACACTGTGCCTCGCATTGCGCTTGAGCGCCGGAAATCTGAGCTCGACAGGACGGCGAACAGCTCGCACCTTCAACCGCTGTAGCGTACTGCTGAGCAGATCGCGAAGTGATCAGAAAATACGCGTTGGCGCTTGTTTCACAAACCCTGATCAGTGGGCGAGAACGTCGCAACAACTGTCTCGTCTCGACGCGCGGCAGCATCTAGCGCCGCTTTTTGCTCCAGCAACTTTCTCCTTGTGCGACGCGCCTTCATTTCAAGCATTGCTGAAGTTGCAATGCATCCACCATGCACAAGGACTGCGACTCCAAGTATGCAAACGAATAATTTTGCTGCGGAAGATATGCCGGTCCACTGCAGGCGTGCATAGATAGCCCACAGGGAGGCAACGATGAAAACTGCAATGTCCGCAATCAGAACGCCGGTCATCTTGCCTCGAACCTGCCGCAGAGCCTGCCGGGATCATGCTCTGCGAGCGCTGCGGCAAGTTCGCGCTGCATGTATTCCCATTCCGGGAACGTGGATCGCAATATAGCTCAGACTTATCTGGCTTGGTGAACGATCTCTGCATATGGATGCAGGATCCCGGCGGACTGCCGCCACGTTGTCACAGTTTGAGGCCATGCGACCCGGTCAGGTGCTGACCGGCAGATATCCGGGCGTACATGTGCCCCAGCATTGAGGGAGTAGTTATGGAAGCAAAGGCCTTGGTCATCATGTTAATCCCGTCCGCGGCTGTGATCTCGGCAGGCTTGCTTGGCGCGACGCGATCGCTATCGAACTTGTGGCGTAGCGCGGTTCAGCACTTCGCAGCCGGCGTTGTCTTCGCGGCCATTGCGACTGAGATCATTCCTGACGTGATGCGTGCCGGAACCCCCGGTTCGGCGCTCGCTGGCTTCGCAGCCGGCGTCGCTGCCATGTTTGCGATGCGCTGGCTGGCGGATCGACTCGAGGCAAAAGATAGCGGCACCGCTATACTGCCGCTCGGCTTTCTGGCTGCGGTATCAATCGACTGCGTGATCGATGGGGTCGTGATCGGCACCGGCTTCGCGGTCGGTGCCCGACAAGGCGTGCTGGTCGCGGCATCGCTCGCACTGGAGATGTTCTTTCTTGGCCTAGCGACCGCGAACACGATGCGTGGCGGCGGCACCGGCGTTGCCACGGTCGTTGCGACCTGTATCGGCCTTGCGCTGATCCTCGGCCTGTCGGCCGTAGTCGGCCTCACCCTGCTGGCAGGCGCGCCCGCAGCAATTCTCACGACCCTGCTCGCATTCGGCTCGGCGGCTCTACTCTACCTGGTCACGGAGGAGTTACTCATCCGGGCGCATGATTTGGGCGAGACGCGCCTCGTGACTTCGCTCTTCTTTCTCGGTTTCATGGCCGTCTTCGCGGCAGAACTCCTTTCGTGAGTTGCGATCTGTTGGCGGACAAGTCTGCTTCGTTGGAAGCTGCCCAACAGCTACGAATCTGGCTGCTTATTGCGGCGGGCGGCCCCGCGTTCCAGAGTAAAAGCCACACCCGCGTCGGTAGGTCTTCCCGTCGATAAACCGCCGCAATTCAACCCGTCGGCTCCCGTTCGGGCAGTCTCACGCCTCCGTCAATGAACACTGATCGCGGCTCAATCTTGATCGGCGCGTGCCATAAAACTCACTCCGATCACGATTGCTTTCTTCGGCGTGAGGTTGGACAGTCCGTTGACAAGGGCGGAGCAGCCGTTTGAGTGTCCGCGCGCATGCGCCGGCGAGCGGCAGAAACTGGCCGATCAGGGTCCGATGCTGACCGGCGCAACTCGACCCATAAGGGACCCTCGAACGCTTTATGCCCCGCGTCCGAAAAATCAAGTGAAACAGTCATTCGCGGAATCAAGCGAGCCAACGGTCCCTTGGCGAGCGTGGAATGTGTTCAGGCAATTCTCGTAGCCTGATACTGGCTGCACGCCCCCCGCCAGGGGTGGGGAAGATCTTGTGTCAATCGGGTCTACTTTTGGGTATGAGCGATTCGTTCGCCTGACGGAGACTAGGCATGAAGACAAGAATCACCGAACTGCTCGGGGTCCAATACCCGATTGTCGAAGGCGGCATGCAGTGGGTAGGACGCGCGGAACTGGCGGCAGCCGTCTCCAACGCGGGCGCCTTTGGCATGGTGACGGCGCGCAGCCTTCCGACGCCGGAGGACCTGCTCAAGGAGGTTCACCGGACTCGCGAGTTGACCGACAAGCCATTTGGCATCAACCTCACCCTCTCGCTAATGGCGCATGACGTGTCCTACGACGGCTGGCTGGACGCGATCATCGAGAGTGGCGTGAGAGTGGTGGAGACCGCGGGTAACAAACCGCATTTAGTGATCGACCGACTCAAGTCGCACGGGATCAGGATCATTCACAAGTGCACTTCGGTGCGCCACGCGCTGTCGGCCGAACAGGCTGGTGTGGATGTGATTTCGATCGATGCATTCGAAGCCGCCGGCCATCCAGGCGAAGACGACGTGCCCGGCATGGTTTTGATCCCGGCCGCACGGCGCAAGCTCAAAATTCCGATGCTCGCGTCAGGCGGGATCGCCGATGGAAGAAGCATGGCAGCAGCATTGGCGCTTGGCGCCGACGGAGTGAATATAGGGACCCGCTTCATGCTCACGCGCGAAAGCGCAATTCATGAGAACGTGAAGCAGACACTCGTCGCGGCCAGTGAACTCGACACGACGCTGATCAAGCGCACCCTCAAGCGGACCGCGCGCTTCTATGCGAATGTGGTGTCTGAGGAGATTGTCGCGCTCGAACGCCGGCCGGGAGGTGCGACCTATGACGATCTGAAAGATCTGTTGTCTGGCAACCGGGGTAACCAAGCGCTGGCAGCGGGCAACATCGATGGTGGACTGATCTGCGCCAGTCAGGTGATCGGCTTGATCGACGACATTCCCAATTGTGCCGAGTTGGTTTCGCGTATGGTTGCCGATTGCCGCGCCAGCCTTGAAGATGGACTGCGCACTTTCCGCAGCTAGTAACCGTAGGTGACCTACGGTCGCGCCGCAAGCTGTCGCGATCGTCCTTTTTATGGCGGCGGATTCAACCGGTCGATGCAACACAATGACCGCTCCGGCATTTAAGACGACCGCCATGCTTTTAGCGGCAGCCTCTTGCTCAGTTGAAGTCGGACGCATGTAGCACAATTCGGCTGCCATCTGCGCGCCGTAGCTTTCCTTCCGCTATCTCGGCGATGCGAGACTGGTTTAATTCGAAAGCTAACAGCAATTCGTCGCGTTGCTGACTGCACGTTCCGAAGCCACGACAGGCTGCATCGAACGAGAGCGTGAATGCCACGTAGCCTCGGTGCAGACAAAAGGCAGAAAACAGAACGCCGTCCTGAGGCGAGAAGATCGGAGGGGTGAACCTAACACTGTCCGACGAACCGGACTCAACAATTTCCGCAGCCATAGATCCCTCCAAATTCATCTGAAGACTCGCTCGTCACGACCCGCTCAGAGCGCGCGGCCCCATATTAGCTTGAACGCTGAAGCAAAAAGGATCTTGCAGGCGGGCCTTGCGGCTCACCGAGCACCGAACGCCGGGTAACGCGCTGGGAGCACGAAGGATTGCTCGATGAGATGCAGGTCCGGCTTGATCTCGCCCCGGACATGATGCGTGCCTGGGCGACTGAAGTCCAGTTCAACACGATTTTCGTGCGCACAACGGTCCCTTGCCTTTGAGATGAACCCGCCCCGTAATACGTGCTGAATGTCGGCCATCGGTGTAACGGGCATCCTTCGGATTGCCTGTTCACCACCGGAGAGAACGAAATGGCTGAGGAACTACCCTTGAATCTGGTTGCAATTGATGTCGGTCGTTACTGGAATGCCGTGCTGATGGGACGGGCAAGAGGCAAGAAGCAGAGCTTCCGGATGGATAACAGGGCAGCAGACTTTGAGCGGCTGCCGAGCTCAACACAGTGCTGGCGTGCAACCATCGAGAGCGACTGCCTGGCTCGAAACTCTCTCGCACTATCGTCAGCTTCTCTTCCGCTGACCACTGTCGCCGGCGCTCTGGCCCCGTCAACACTTCCATCACTTCTAGCTTGATAGTCAAAAAGCACTGTCGTACGCCTACCGCTATTTTAAGTGCAAGATCGTCGGCCGCGGTGACGCTTCGTAGGCGCTCTTTTCGGGGTCCAGTCCTAGACGAGATGGCACTGCACGCTCGTAACAATTGCTCCATGGATGTGCCATCGCCGATCGCTACGATTGTCATGCTGCTTTACGTGTCATGAACTAGTCTGTTTGGAAGCAGGATCACACGGGATTGCGCCATGCCAGAACTTTCTTTTCCACAAGTCGATACAACAAACGGCAGAAATCGACTGTTAAGTTTGATTGTTTTCTTGGTCGTCATCGCAGTCGGCCTGCTCTACGTCATCATTCATCTCGTAGGTGATCTTCAACCGCTCCAGCGAGGCTCTGCGCTTCCCTACCTGTTACTTGCAATCGCGCTGCTGATCGCCCTCGGCTTCGAGTTCGTAAATGGATTTCACGACACCGCAAATGCAGTCGCGACTGTGATCTACACACACTCGCTTGCACCAAACTTCGCCGTAATTTGGTCAGGCGCGTGGAACTTTCTGGGCGTGCTTACCTCGAGTGGCGCGGTCGCCTTCGGTATCTTGCAGCTCTTGCCGGTCGAGTTGATCTTGCAGGTGGGTAGCAGCGGAGGTTTCGCGATGGTATTCGCACTACTCATCGCGGCAATCATCTGGAATCTCGGCACATGGTATTTCGGCTTACCTTCCTCCAGTTCCCACACACTTATCGGCTCCATTATCGGCGTGGGGCTGATGAATCAGATGATGCACGGTCCCAGCGGGACCAGTGGCGTTGATTGGGGGCAAGCACTTGGTGTCGGCAAATCGCTGCTCTTCTCCCCCATCATAGGATTTCTGGCGGCAGGCCTTCTGCTTCTTATCCTCAAGGCAGTCGTAAAGATCCCGGCGCTTTACACCGCACCATCAGGAAACACGCCCCCGCCATTCTGGATCCGTAGCCTTCTTATCTTGACCTGCACGGGGGTATCGTTTGCCCATGGGTCGAACGATGGTCAGAAAGGCATGGGACTCATTATGCTCATTCTGATCGGGACTGTTCCAACTGCCTATGCGCTTAACAAAGCTGTCACGACCGAAGAAACGCAGACGTTCGTTTCCGTCGCTCGCGATGCATCCGCGGCTATTGCCCGATATTCGAACGGCGCTGCGTCGTCGGCAAATCCGCGTCAGGACGTCGAGCTATACGTGCAAACGCACCAGCTTACCCCAGCTACCATCCCGGCGCTTCAGCAGTTGATCGCTTTGATAGGCCGGGAGGTCGACGCATCGGGCGGATCGCTCGCCAATGTTCCAAAAGACAGCGTCGACAATGTCCGGAATAACATGTATGTCGCCTCGGAAGCTATCCGCTTGATGGAGAAAGCCAAGCGGCCTGCTTTCTCTGACGCAGACCTCAAGACTATCGATAACTTCAAAAAGCAAACTGACCATGCCACCAAGTTCATCCCGACATGGGTCAAGGTGGCGGTTGCGATTGCGCTGGGACTCGGGACAATGGTGGGCTGGAAGCGCATCGTCGTTACCGTAGGCGAAAAGATCGGCAAGCAGCATCTAACCTACGGTCAGGGTGCCTCGGCTGAGCTTGTTGCGATGTTGACGATTGGTGCCGCAGACATGTATGGCTTGCCTGTTTCTACAACTCATGTGCTGTCGTCTGGTGTCGCAGGAACAATGGCCGCGAATGGTTCAGGGCTGCAGTGGGACACCGTCCGCAACCTTGTGCTCGCATGGGTCCTCACCTTGCCGGCGTCGATCGCGCTGGCCGCCGCGCTCTACTGGCTATTTAGGTTCGTTTTCTGAGACTCGTAGCAGCCTCTCATAAATTTCGTGTTCGAGGCATGACATGTACGAAAAGGAGCACGTATGCCTCGCAAGCCGAAAGCCGTGAAGCGTATCCGATGGCCGACAATTTCGCTTCGGCTTTAGCCGACGTTCATTGATGCACGCTGGGACGGCTGTCGTCCGGACAACGATCCTTCACGGCGCCACCCCATCGAACGCTTCCTCCTCAAAAGTCGAATATACAAATTCGACCCAATTCAGCCGTCCAGCCTACGCTCCTTTCGATGACGGCTTCCAAGGGTACTGCGGACGATTGACCGGGCGAGGATGCAGCACGGTCGCCCGTTACAGGAGTGGACTTGATCGATAGAGCCTTGCCGGATGCGAGAACGCGACGACAAAAGCACCGGGCCAATTACGTATCATGTCCGATACTCGCCGCCGCGTCGTTCCATCGCTTCACGTGCGGAGCGCCTTAACACCTACCGGTTGTGAAGAACGCCGCGCACCGATAAATAGCAGTGCCGCGAGTACGACAACACCGCTTAGCAGGATCAGTCCGGCAACGCCAGATCCGAAGCTCGCGTCGGCCCACGCCTTCACGTTCGGAGAGACGAAGTTGCCGATGTTGCCGATCGTGTTGACCATCGCGACGCCGGAGACAACCGCCATGCCGCCGAGGTAGTTTGTAAGCATCGACCAGAAGATTGGCTGGACGGCCCACAGGCCTGCTACCGCGAGGCACAACGCGATCATGGACACCAGCGGAGACGCACCTGCCGAGACGAACATCGATAGTGCGGCGACAAGCAGGCTCGCGCAGCCAAAGCTAATCAATCTGTTTCCGCGTGCCGCCCATCTCGGCACGGCAAAGGTCGCGATGAGCGCGCATGTCCAGGGAATCGCAACCACAAATCCCACGAGCGCATTCGGTCCAGTACCGAGCAGCTTGCCCACGAAGGTCGGAAGGTAGAACACGACCACCGACACGCCCATCTGGATGAGAAAGAAGATCAGGCCGAAGTACAGCACGGTCCGATCGGAGAGTGCGGACCCAGCGCCGTGAGGGCCGTGTGAAATCTTCGACGATTGCTCCGCCTCGAGCACAGCAAGCAGCTCGCGTTTTTCATCGGAATCGAGCCAGCTGGCGTCGGCCGGCTTGTCATCGAGATAGAAGTAGGCCCATACGCCGACAGCAGTCGCCGCAAGTCCTTCAAGCATGAACATCCACTGATAGCCGTGCAATCCAAGCACACCGTCGAAACGCAGCAGATAACCGGACAGCGGCGAACCAAACATAAACGCGAGCGGCGCGCCGAAGTAGAAAAGACCCATGACCTTTGCGCGGGTGCGATCCGGAAACCAGTAGGTCAGGTACAGAATCACGCCGGGAAAGAAGCCCGCTTCGCACGCCCCCAGAATGAAACGCAACGTGTAGAAGCTTGTCGAACCCTGCACGAACATGGTCGCTGCCGACACGAGACCCCATGTCACCATAATCCGGCACATCCAGACGCGCGCGCCCACTTTGTGCATAGCTAGATTGCTCGGGATCTCGAGCAGGACATACGCAATGAAAAAGATGCTGGCGCCAAACGCGAACGCCGCATCGGAAATGCCGACGACGTCGTGCAAGGCCTGTTTCGCGAAACCCACATTGGCGCGGTCCAGAAATGCCAGCACGTACATCAGAAGCAGAAAGGGTATGAGGCGTTTGGTCGACTTTCGGACGGCGCGGTCGGCAGCCGTCGTGCCATTGATGGCGACTTCCATGATTGTCTCCTCCAGTGAGGTCGGTCCGCGTGCCGCGAACCTTGTTGAATTGGCAAACCTTATGCGGCGTTCCACGCCGCGCGCAGGAATGCCACGCTCTCGCGCATCGACGCCAACGGTTCACCTTTGAAACCGCATTCGGCACTGAGCAGGCCCTGATAACCGCATGCTTTGAGATGCCCGAGAAACGTCGGGTAGTCGTACGAACCCGTGCCTGGATTCAGCCGGCCACTGTCGGCGAGATGGATGTGCGCGAGCCATGCGCAGTGCTCGCGCAATTCATCAAGTGACTCGGCTTCTTCGTCCATGTGGTAGAAATCCGCGAGGCCGCGCACCTCTTTCCGATTCAGCGTTTTTGCCAGCCGCGCTCCATCGGCGACGCTGTTCACCAGATTCGACTCCTTGCGATTCAATGGCTCGATCACCAGCGTCGTGCCGCTGCCCTGCAAGGCGTCGGCGCACCAAGCGAGCGTCGTCAGAAATTCGTCTTCAGCCTGAGCCTGAGTCCAGCCTTCCGGAATGTTGCGCGTCCAGCCGCTGCCGAGCACGACGACGCGCGCTCGGGCCTGCGCCAGCAGTTCCACCACACGATCGAAATAGGCGCGATTGCGGCGCTCATCCTTCTCCGGTCCGACGATGCGCGCATCGTGGGGAAAGAGATAACTGAACGCAAGCGCGGGCAACGGCAAATCACTGACGCGTGCCTTGGCCTCGTCGAACGCTGCATCGTCTTCGAGCTTCATCGGCACAAGCTGCGCCTCGATGTAGTCGAGCCCAGCTTCTTTCATCAATGCAGCGTTCTGCAGGGGCCCACACCAGCCGAATTGAGGGGTCTTCGTCATATCGTCTCCTTGGTTTTCGATGAGTTCAGTAGCTCAGTTTCGCGACCGAGCGCAGCACTTCCGGCGTGGTTGTCGGAAAGCCGAAGAACTCGAGGTAAGCGGGAATCTGCTCGAACAGCATGTCGGAGCCGACCTGGAAACGGCAGCCGCGCGCCTGCACGGCCTTGAGAAACGCCGTCATTTCCGTCTTCATCACGACTTCTCCGACGAAGGTGTCCGGCGCGATGCGCTCAACATCGACCGGTAACGGATCGCCGTCGTTCATGCCCATCGGCGTTGCATTCACGACAAGGTCGTAACCCGCCGGGTCGTTGCTGCCCGTCGTGACTTCGAGCCTCGGGTAATGGGCCGTGAGACGCTCTTTCAGCCCCAACGCCGTTTCGGTCCGCGCATCGAAAAGACTGAGCCAAGCCACGCCTGCTGCGGCCAGCGATGCGGCAATCGCCGACCCCACGCCGCCGCAGCCGACGACCAGCACCCGCGCGCCTTCGAGCTTGCAACCCTTGCGTCGCACGCCCCGCACGAAGCCTTCGCCGTCGAACATGTCGCCGATGAGTCGTCCGTCATCCGCGCGCCGCACTGCGTTGCACGATCCAGCGATCTTCACGGTGGGCGAAGCGTCGTCGAGCAGGCCAACGGTCGTCACCTTGTGCGGCATCGTGACAAGCGCGCCACGAGTGTTTTCGAGAGAAAAGATCGACTTCAGGAAGGTCGGGAAATGCTCGGGTTTACAGCCCATCGGTACGACGACGGCGTTCACACCGGCGTGTTCGAAGTAAGGGTTGTAGATCATCGGCGACTTGAAGGCGTGGGTCGGATAGCCGATGTGGGCGATGAGCCCGGTATTGCCATTGATCATGCTCGTCTCCGTTATCAAAGCATGATCGAAGGTTACTATCATCAATTCAGACTATTATTATTCGATCCGGCACACCATAATCACCAGATCATGCTTAATGAACCGATGTTGGGCGATCTCCGCCTGTTCTGCGAAGTCGCGCGCCGGCTTAGTTTCGTGGCGGCCGCGCACGAGTTCGGCAATTCGCAGACGCACGTCAGCAAGCGCATAGCCTTGCTGGAAAAGACGCTCGGGGTGAAGTTGCTGCACCGCACGACACGCCGTGTGTCGCTCACGACTGATGGCGAAACGGTGAACCGCTGGGCACGCGCGATCCTGCAGGATGTCGATGCGATGCGTGACGACCTGTCCAGCCTGCGGGTAAATCCTAGGGGATCGCTGCGCATCAGTTCGAGTCAGCGTCTCGGGCGCAGTCACATCGCGCCAATCGTGTCGCTGATGAAGAAGCGCTATCCCGAACTCGAAATCTGGCTGGAACTGGTTGACCGTCGCGTCAATCTCGTCGACGAGGGTTTCGATCTCGACATCCGCGTGGGCGCGGTACAGGAGCCGGGACTGATCGCGCATCACATCGCCGTTAGTCCACGCGTGCTGTGCGCAGCGTCCGCCTATCTCGAAACGCACGGCCGGCCGAGGAGCGTCGACGAACTCGCGCAGCACGACTGCCTTGTCTTTCGGGAGCGGGACGAGCCCTTCGGTGTCTGGCGTCTGCTCGGCCCGGGCGGCTGGAGTACGGTCAAGGTCACGGGTCCGCTCGCCTCGAATCACAGCGACGTCGTTTTGCGCTGGGCGCGCGATGGTCACGGTATCGTGATGGTCGGGCAGTCGTATGTGGCTCACGCACTCACTGAAGGCCTCCTCGAGCGCGTACTGCCTGCATGGGAGCAACCCGCGGACGTATGGGCGATGTCCGCAGCACGCGCCGCGCAGTCGGCAAAGGTGCGCGTCTGTATCGACTTTCTCAAACAGGAGCTCGCGGACGGCGAGTTTGCATTGTGGAAACCGTGACCGAGGCCTCAGCGCACGCTGCTGAATAACTGCGCTACCGTCTCCCGCAGCCAGCGATTGCCAGCTTCGTGGTGGTACCTGGCATGCCAGTGCTGCCGTACGGCAAAGCCCTCCACTGGAACGGGGCACGGATGGACCGACAGATCGTTGACCTGCGCAAGCGTCTGGCCAATGTGGCGCGGCAGCGTGGCAATCAGGTCGGTCGTCTGGATGATCGCGCCCAGCCCGAGAAATCCGGGCAATTCCAGCACAACGTCCCGTTGAATCTGTTCGCGCAAAAGCGCCTGTTCCAGTAGTTGGGCGCCCGTCCCCGCTGTGATGGCGACATGTCCTTCTGTGCGGTATTGCTTCAACCCAAGCTTGGAGCGCACGCGAGGATGATGCCGGTTGGTCAGGCACACCCAGTCCTGCGTGTACAACTGCTGCTGGTAAATGCTGCCGCTGAGCCACGGCACATGGCCGATTGCCAGGTCCGCCTCCCCTGATTCGAGCGCCCGTTCCGTGTTGCCATCGATCCTCGCCACCTCCAGACGAATGCCTGGCGCCTGCGCCCGAATGTGCGCCAGCATTCGGGGAAGTAGCGTGACGTGGCTCGCATCCGTCATGCAGATGCGAAACCGGCGCTTCGCGGTAGCGGGATCGAACGCGATCTCCCACGCAGCGAAGCGTCGCAGCGATTCGAGAATCTCGCGGCATGGCCCGATCAGCGCGTCGGCTTGCGGCGTGGGCGCCATGCCGCCAGGCGTGCGGATGAACAAAGGATCCTGCAGGAATTCACGCAGACGTCCGAGCCAGATGCTGATCGTCGGCTGGCTTTGTCCGAGCTGCTCCGCCACACGGGTGACGCTGCGGGTGTCGTACAGGAGGTCAAAAAGCTGCAACAGCTTCAGGTCGGGCAGTTCGGCGGGGATCATGACCATTATTACGTTTGATAATGAGGTCATTGTAACCATTGCATTGCCACGATGAGCGGCGACTTCTATCGTTGCGTCAACACATCTGGAGACGCCAATGAAGATCGCAATTCTGGGGGCAGGCGCGCTGGGCTGCGCCATCGGTTCCACACTGACTGAAGGCGGCCACGAGACCTGGCTGATTGACCGCTCGCCGGCACACGTCGAGGCGATGCGCCGCGGCGGCCTGCAAGTCGACGATGCCAACGGTTCCCTGCGCGTCAAGGTCCGCGCGGCGACGCAAGCCGCTGAAGTCGGCGCCGTGGACCTGGTCGTCGTCCTGGTGAAATCCTTTCACACGGATTCGGCCATGCGCGGCGCGCTGGATCTGATCGGGCCGGATACGCTCGTGCTCTCGTTGCAGAACGGCCTCGGGCACGAAGATGTGCTCGCCGAAATCGTAGGCCGTGAACGCGTGCTGGCCGGCAAGACGTACGTCGGAGGCGTGCTTCGGGGGCCGGGCCATATCCAGCGCGGCGTGAGTGGAAAACTCACGTATATCGGAGAACTGGACGGCCAGATCACGAGCCGGGCGCAGGCGATCGCGAAAGAATTCAACGCGTCGGGCCTGGAAACCCGGGTCAGCGACAACATCCTCGGCACGATGTGGGACAAGTTGCTGATCAACGTCGCGACAGGCGCACTGACTGGCATCACGCGTCTCACCTACGGCCAACTCTACGAAGAGCCGATTCTCAAAGCGACCGCGCTGGCCGCCGTGTCCGAGGCGATGGCTGCCGCGAAGGCGGCCGGCATCAAACTGTCCATGACGGATGCCGAGCAGGCGTGGAATCTGGCAGCCGAAGGGCTTTCACCCGCGTTCAAGACCTCGATGCTGCAGAGCCTGGAGAAGGCTTCGGTCACGGAGATCGACTTCATCAATGGGGCGGTCGTGCGCTGGGGCGAACGGCTCGGCGTGCCGACACCGGTCAACTCGACGCTGGTCGCATGCATCAAGGGCATCGAGCGCGCCATGATGGACCAGCAACGAGAGGGAGCGACAGCATGAGCGGCACCAAAGCGTATCTGGAACACGTCGCGATTTGGGTGAAGGACATCCACTGGCACATTCGCTTCTTCGAAGAAGTGCTCGGCATGACCATGCGCGAAGTCGACGGCACCGTCGAAGCACCGCGTCAGTACTGGACGCTTGGTGGACTGCAATTCATCGGCGATTCGAGTTACGAAGGCCCTGAAGGCCGGCTCGCCCATCTGGGCGTGATGTGCGAAAACCTCGAAGCCGCGCTTACTGTAGCGCAAGCGTTCGGCGTTACTGAAATGCCGCAGGGACGCAACTGGCTGCGTCTGCCAGATGGCCTTGCGGTCGAACTGATTCAGGCGAAACCCGCTGCATGCGTCACGCAGGCGCTGGCGATCAATCCACGCTCGGAGGCGTGACCATGACGATCATCGAGAAATATTGGGACGACGCCCGCGAAGGCGACGAATGCCTGAGCCCGACCTACACGGTCACTAAGGAACGCATCCTGGCTTATGCCGACCTCACGGGCGACCACACGCCCGTTCATGTTGACGAAGCCTATGCCAACGCCAGCCACTTCGGTTCGATCGTCGCGCACGGCCTGTTTGGACTGTCGATCGCGGACGGGCTCAAGACGCAAAGCGAATATCGCTTCTTGCCGGGCATGTCGCTCGGGTGGACGTGGGACTTCCTGCTGCCGATCAAGGTCAACGATGTGCTGCATGTGAAGTTCCGCGTGGGCGCGATGCGCGCGAGCAAAAGTCGTCCGGACTGGGGCATCGTTGTGTTGCCGTCCGAGCTGGCTAACCAGGACGGCCAGGTCGTCCAGCGCGGCGAGCATCGCCTGATGGTGCCGCGCCGTCCGGGAGCGTTCTGATGCAAGCCCGTCCTCTCGAAGGTATTCGCGTCGTCGACTACAGCCATTTCCTTGCCGGTCCCTATGTTGGACGCTGCCTCGCGGCGCTCGGCGCGGAGGTCATCAAGGTCGAGCGTCCTGGCAGCGGCGATGCCGGCCGGCAGCACGCCACCGTGCTCGATGACCAGCAAAGCGCCTATTTCCTGCAGCTCAACATGGGCAAGCGAGGCGTAAGCGTCAACATGAAGGATCCGCGCGGCAAGGAGTTCATGCAGCGCCTGTGCGATTCGGCCGACGTGTTCATCGAGAACTATCGACCGGGCGCGCTGGACAAGCTCGGCCTCGGATACGAAGCGCTGTCGGCGCGCAATCCTCGCCTCGTCTATTGCTCGATCTCGGCGTATGGACATACCGGGCCAGACGCGCATCGCGCAGGCTTCGGCCTGATCGCCGAAGCGAAGAGCGGCATCATGCAGATGATCGGCGAGCCCGGTTCGCCGCCGCCGCTGATGCGCATCTCACTCGGCGACATGTACACCGGCATCCACGCGGTTGCCGCGATCAACGCCGCGCTGCTCGGTCGCGTGACGAGCGGCCGGGGCCAGCACATCGACATGGCGCTCTATGACACGCTCGTGTCGATGCACGAGTACGCAGTGCAGTGTTACACGATGCAAGGCATCCTGCCCGAACAGACGGGTCACGACATGCCCACGTCGACCCTTTATGGCGTGTTTCGCGCCGCCGACGGTGATCTCGTCATCGCGGCGCAAGTGGACGACGCGTGGAAGCGTTTCGCCGCGCTTGTCGAGGCGAACGGCGGACCGGCGGGCTTCGGCACCGACACCCGCTTCCACAACCTCAACGGCCGCAACGCCAATCGCGTTGAGATTCTTTCAGTGGTGAAGCCCTGGGTGGCCGCGCGGCCCGTTGCGCAGGTGCTCGAACTGCTGGACAGCGTCGATGTGCCTTCCGCGAAAGTTCAACGTATCGACGAAGTGCTGGCCGATCCGCAGATCATCGCGCGCGGCATGGTCGTTGAACAGCAGCACCCGCGCTTCGGGACGCTGCGCCTACCGAACCTGCCGTTCCGCTTTTCCAACTGCGACACGACGATTCGTGAAGTCGGGCCGGACCTCGGTCAGCACAACGCGGAAGTGGCGCAGTTGCTGGGCTTCATGCCTGCCGAGATCGACGCCATGCAGACCGATGGCGTTCTTTTTTCGAAGTGAGGACACGATGACGGACCAATACGCGGTGATCGGCAATCCGATCGGACACACCAAGTCTCCCCTGATTCACGGGCTCTTTGCCGAGGAGACGCAGCAGGATATGGCTTATACGGCCATCGAAGGCCCGCTGGAACCCGAGCAGGCCTTCGCCGACACCGTGCGCGCGTTCGCTGACGCAGGCGGCAAGGGAATGAACGTCACTGCTCCGTTCAAGCTGAAGGCATTCGCCATGGCCGACAAGCGCAGCGAACGAGCGGAGCTTGCGGGAGCCGTCAATGCCCTGAAGTTCGAGGACGGCCGGATCATCGCCGAGAATTTTGACGGCATCGGACTCGTGCGCGATATCGAGGTGAATCTCGGCCTGCCGATGGCCGGCAAGCGCGTTTTGGTACTCGGCGCGGGCGGTGCCGTGCGCGGAGCGCTGCTGCCGTTCCTCGCCGCGCGGCCGGCCGAGTTGGTCCTCGCGAATCGTGACATCGCCAAAGGCCGTGCGCTCGCAGCCCAAGTGAGCGGGCGCGGTCCGATTTCCACCTGCGGATATGGCGATCTGGAGGCCATGGGACGCTTCGATCTCGTGGTCAACGCGACGTCGGCCAGTCTCACGGGCGACCTGCCGCCCGTTCCTCCGAGCGTGTTCAGTCCTGAAGGCACGGCCTACGAACTCGCTTACGGAAAGCGCTTGACACCTTTTCTTCGGCTCGCGCGCAATGCCGGCGTGCGCGGCATCGCGGATGGCGTGGGGATGCTGGTGGAACAGGCGGCGGAAGCCTTCGACTGGTGGCGCGGCGTGCGCCCGGCGACGCGAGCGGTGATCGACCGCCTCACGGTGCCGCTCGATTGATTGTGCAATGGAGAGACGAATGAAAAAGGTCCTGATGCTTCACGGTATTAACCACAACATGTTCGGCAAGCGCGATCCAATGCAGTACGGAACGATCACGCTGGCTGAAATTGACGGTCGTTTGCAGGCTCTTGGCGCTGAAATCGGCGTACAGGTGGAATCGTTCCAGACGAACAGCGAAGGGGCGATGTGCGAGCGCATTCACCAGGCCTTCGAGGAACGCTGTGACGCCGTGCTGATCAACGCCGGCGCGTGGACTCACTATAGCTATGGCATCCGCGACGCGCTGGCGATTCTCACCTGCCCGGTCGTGGAGTTGCACATGTCGAACATCCACGCGCGGGAGCCTTTTCGACATTATTCCGTGCTTGCGGAAGTGGTCCAGGGGCAGATCTGCGGATTCGGGGTGGAAAGCTATCTGCTCGCCTTGCGGGCGGCGGTCGCTCAGACCAAACAAAAGTGAAGGAAAACAGCAATGGCTGCTCGCGAGAGCGAAGCAGCCATCGAGATGCTGGTCGCCGGTACTGATTGTATGTCCTTAATTGGCCGGCAAGCGCACGCTCGCCGGCCGCCGGCTATTAGATTTCCGTCTGCTCGGCCATCTCGAGTGCATCGTCTACCTCGATCCCGAGGTATCGCACGGTGCTTTCAATTTTTGTATGGCCCAACAACAGTTGGACCGCGCGCAGGTTCTTGGTGCGTCGATAGATCAAAGACGCTTTCGTGCGTCGCATCGTGTGCGTGCCATACGCAGTGTCATCGAGTCCGATCGACGCGACCCAACGATGAACGATGCGCGCATACTGGCGGGTCGAGACGTGCGCCGAGGTGTGCAGCCGACTTGGAAACAAATAGTCGGCAGGCTTCAATCCCCGCGCGGAAATCCAGGCGGAGACACTTTGACGAGTCTGCTCCGTGATTTCAAACTGCACTGGTCTATGCGTTTTTTGCTGCATGAAAGTCGCGCGAGCTACGACATGACCTCCCATATAGACGTCCTGTACTTGCAGTCTCGTCAGATCGCACCCCCGAAGCTTGCTGTCGATTGCAAGGTTGAACAGCGCCAATTCACGAGCGTTGGACGACATCTGGAGCCTCGTCCGAATTGCCCAGATCTCACGGAGCTTCAATGGTGACTTCTGACCGGTCAGCCTTCCCTTGTTCCAAGCCACCCGGCGTGCGTCCGAGGAATTAAGCGTTTTCATGACAACCTCCTCTTTAATGAAGGGAGATTGATTTTGCGCGCTGGGGAAGCGGTCGCTGTTTCAACCCCTATGAGACGATCACCCACCGCAAATCCAACGGCTGATTGGAGATTCGGAAGAGTCATCCCCTAAAGTTGTCCGAAACGTGAGTCGCTATATTCGACAGCGACCTCCTCGCGTGCTGGCGATGCCATTGCCCCAATGGGCATTTCCCTTGCCTCCGACCCAACCTTAATGTCAAATAGCTCGGCTTGTCAGATGCTCTGAAGGTTTGATGTTCCTACACATACTCAGGGAATTAATGATGCGTGATATCCGACCCTTCTCGTCAGGCACATCGAAATTCGCCTCTGTACCGTTGGCACTTTTCACGACGGCCATGCTTTCCACCTTGCTGGCGGGGCAGTCAGACGCACTGGCGGCGTCATTCCCCGATGCCCTGTTGACGACGCCGGGGACGCCCGACGTGGTCGCCAAAGGTCTGGAGACCGACGGCTATCAACTGGCGGTTTCGGCTTATATCTGGGGCTATCCGCTCGTTCGCATGGAGCGAACAATGCGCGAGTACACCGACGTACCTTCGCCGAAGCCGCCCACCAGCTATCGCGCACCGCTGGACACGATCGGTTGGGCCACCGAGTTGGCATCGCCCGATGCGAAAGATATGCCGACCGCGAACAATGACACGTACTACATGAGTGCGGTGGTGAAGCTCGATGAGCCATGGATTTTTACGGTGCCCGACACGCACGACCGATATTACGTTGTTGACGTATTCGATATGTATCAGGAACTCGAACACTATATTGGCCGTCGCACCACGGGTACGAAGGCCGGGCGTTACGCGCTCGTACCGCCGGGTTGGAAGGGCACGCTGCCGACGGGCGTCAAGAGGTTGGACGTCAGCACCAATAAAGTGTGGCTCTGGGGGCGCCTGCGGGTCCTGCCTGGCGAGTCCCCGGCCCATCTGGCGGCCCTGCAAAAGCAGTTCAAGCTCGTGCCCCTGAGTGCGATCAACAAAACGAACTACGTACCACCGAAAGCGTCTCTTGAGCCATTGCCTGCCATCGATGGCGATGAACTCGGCTTTTTCGTGCATCTGGGCGAGGCAGTCAAGCTCAACCCGATCAAGCCGGCCGATCAGGCCTTGTTCGCCCAGTTCGCGCGTATTGGCTTGACGAAGCAAGGGCTTGATCCTTCCAAGCTTGATCCCGCAGTACGCAAAGGCATGGTGCGCGGGCTTGCCGATGCGCCCGCGGTGGCCGTCGCTTCACTTGCGAGCACCTCCAGCAAGCGCAATGGCTGGGACTGGGTTACGGGACTGGACAGCTTTGGCTACAACTACCCGCTGCGCGCTGTAGTTGCGGGCCCTTACCTCGGCGGCAACGGCGAGAAAGAAGCGATGTATCCCATCCGCTACTCGGACAGCGACGGCAAAGCTCTGGACGGGGCCAACAAGTATGTGATCAAGTTCGATTCGCTTCCACCGGTCAACGCATTCTGGTCGATCACCATGTACAACGCTGGCGACAAGATGCTGGTGCCCAACGAGATCAAGCGTTATAAGGTCGGCTCCGACACGCAAGGTCTTGTCAAAGCGGCAGACGGCTCTGTGACGATCCCTATCCAACACACCAAACCGACTGGAGATGCGGCGGCAAACTGGCTACCGGCGCCCGAAGGCGGCTTTTACGTGATTCTCCGTATGTATCAACCGAGCGACGACATCCTGAGCGGGAAATGGCAGATCCCGGAACTGAAGCGTGTTCCCTGATCTGTCTGGCTTGAAAACAACCGCCGCGGCAATTGAGGGCCACTTAAGGAAGCCTGCACCTAGGCAGGCTGCCGTGGAACCACCCTGTGCGCTCGTGCGGTGAGCGGAGGAAACAGTCGGGGACGCGGTCCGGCGACCGTCGGAGGTCGCCCGCTAGTTCTGGCACATCGGACATGCGAATGTCCAATCCGGCTCGGAGGCGACCGGCTGTTGATGGCCGGCAAGCGCTCGCTCACCGGCCACCGGCGGTCACACTTCGGTTTGCTCAGCCATTTCGAGAGCATCGTCTACCTCGATCCCGAGGTATCGCACGGTGCTTTCGATTTTTGTATGGCCCAAGAGTAATTGAACTGCGCGCAAGTTCTTGGTGCGTCGATAGATCAACGACGCTTTCGTTCGTCGCATGGTGTGCGTCCCGTACGCGGTGTCATCGAGCCCGATCGACGCGACCCAACGATGAACGATGCGCGCATACTGGCGCGTCGACACGTGCGCTGAGGCATGCAGTCGACTTGGAAACAAATAGTCGGCAGGCTTCAATCCCCGCGCCGAAATCCAGACAGAGACACTTTGACGAGTCTGCTCCGTGATTTCGAACTGCACTGGTCGATGGGTTTTCTGCTGCATGAAAGTCGCGCGAGCTACGACATGGCCTCCCATGTAGACGTCCTGCACTTGCAGGCGCGTCAAATCGCACGCTCGAAGCTTACTGTCGATCGCAAGATTGAACATCGCCAACTCGCGTGCGTTGGACGACATCTGTAGCCTAGTTCGGATCGCCCAGATTTCCCGGAGCTTCAGCGGAGGCTTCTGGCCGGTTAGCCTTCCCTTATTCCACGGCACCCGACGAGCGTCAGACGAATTAAGCGTTTCCATGACAATCTCCTCTTCAACGAAGGGAGATCGATTGTGCGCTTTGCGGAATGGGCAATCTTCGACCCAATTCGGCCACTGATACGCGTGCTCTTGCAAGGGCCGCATGCAGGCAAACAAGTGTCATTCGCGTCCAGGCACAGCCGGACTACCGAACTGCCGTGCGATCGCGCGAAGGCGCCGACGAACTATGACTGCGTAGCCGAGTTCTGATCAGCGCCCTACTCTGCCTCGTCACTCAGAGCAGCTTCCAGTTGGGCGCTCGATGCGATCAACGCATGCTGCGAAATCACCCTTTCAAGCAGAACCGCGTGGACTTGCTCCTCTGAATCCACGCAAGCATCGCCGGCAACGACAAGGTTGAAGTCGAGATCGAACGCTTGTCTTGCCGTCGAAAGCACTACGCCAGACGTTGTGACGCCGGCCAGAATAAGGGTATCGATGTCTTGCGCTCGAAGAATGCGCTCAAGGTCAGTCCCGCTGAAAGCTCCGATTCGATGCTTCACCACGACCGGCTCAGTCTCGAGAGGCGCGAGCTTCGAGTGAATCTTCGTTGCCTCGCTGCCGGGCGCAATCAGGCCACTTCCCTTAAGCATCGTGAATAGCTTATTCCGTGAGCTAATCTCAGGGTAGCCGGGTCGGAAACCGACGTTGACGTGGACCGTCAGCATGGACGCCGCACGAGAAGCCTCAAGAAGCGTTGATGCATTGCTTATCGCTTGGTCCGCGGCATCCCGCGCAACGAAATTGTCGAGAACAGAATTTTGAAAGTCCATCAACAACAAGGCGGACTTTTTTGGATCGATAGAGAGCACGTCAGACATGAAGAGTAGGCTCAGTTTTTGAGGGATATAGATTTGGGAGCGGCCGGCAACACGCCTATCCTTCTGTTGATGGCGGCACCCGACAGCAGCAAGATGCTGGTCCCAACGAAAACGGCACGCATGCCGATCTGGCCACCGATAAACCCACCAATGAGTGGTCCGAGAACTTGCCCGCTGAATTGCGACGACAGCGAATAGCCCATCGCCGTCCCGACGAAGTTTTCTGGCACATTGTGCCGAATAACCGCCGCTATGCAGGGGAGCAGGCTGCCAAGCGAAAGGCCCATTAGAAAACGCAACACGATAAGCTGCCACGCGCTCGTAACTAATGCCTGCGGTATAAGCAAGACTCCAGCGGTCGTCAGCGCAATGATGATCACCTTCGTGTGCCCGACGCGATCTGCAATTCTTCCGAGGCGGGACGCCGAAACGATGCTACCGAGCGCCGCGGTAGACATCACGAATCCGGAAAACAACGTAACGCGAGCGGGATGGTCGACCAGCGTCGCGACGTAGACGGTGATGATCGGCTCGATCGACATGTTCGCGATCATCAGCAGCAAGCCGGTGCCGAGCATGGCAAGCACGATCGACTTGTTCTGAACCTGTGACCAGCCGCCACTGCGCTGCTCTTTGGCGACCCGAAACTTGCCTGGCTCCTCGCGAAGGTACAGCACGGTCGCCAGGAAGGCGATGAGGATCAGCGCCCCTGAAAACCAAAAAGTGGCCCTTATTCCGATCAATGACGGTAGCGAGCCACCGGCAAGAGGACCAAGGAGATTGCCGGCCATCACGCCAGACGCGAGCACACCGAGCGCCCATCCTACTCTGTGCTTCGGTGTCTGAACGGCGATGAGAATCGTCGCACCCGACGAGTATCCTCCCGCGATCCCCGCTAACAGCCGTAACCCCACGAATTGCCAGATGTTCGTCGACATACCCATGAGCGGCATGGTCAGAGCCATGCCGAGGCTGGCGCGCACGAGCATGGGCTTACGACCGAATCGATCTCCCAGATGACCCCAAAGCGGCGCGATTAGACCTGCGGCCAGAAAATTGGCACCGAAAGCGATCCCTGACCACTGCACGATGGCAGCATGGCCCCTCACGCCGAGTTCTCCGACGTAAAGCGGCAAGAACGGCAACACCAGAGTCATCGCGAAGACGGTCGCAAACGACCCGAACAGACAGATCGCTAGATTGCGTTGCCAGTAGCTGTCGTTGGAAGAATCCATATACTTGATGCTTAAGACGAAGATACACACCGACATGGTATACTTTTTTGGTGTACCAATGTGGCTTATGATGATTAACGGTTGATACCGGAGATGTGCAGTTGACGACGCAGACCCAGTTGGTCGAAGAGCAGCTTCGACGAATGATCCTGGACATGGACATCGGTCCGGGTGAGCGCCTGACCGAACGCGGATTGGAGACCCAGTTCCAGATTTCGCGAACATCGGTGCGCACAGCGCTTCTCCGACTCGAGGGCGAGGGGTTAGTGAGTCGCAATGGGCGTGGCTGGATCATCCCGCCAATCGATCTGGAGGAAGTCAAGCAGCTCTTCATCTACCGGGAGATTCTGGAGGTGGCAGCCCTTCAGATCGGTGGCCTGACAGCGAGTGCCGCTGAGCTTGCTGAGATCGAAGCGATACTCGACGCTGTCACAAAGGACTCAACGCCTGAGGAGTGCGATTTTGCGGCCCGCCAGTTTCATCTCAGGATCGGGAGCCTCGCAAAGAACGAATTCGTGACCCGAGGCATTGCCGATTGCATGACGCGCCTGCTTCGTGTTCGCTGGATCGAGAACGACGCCTCACTTCCCGGCACGGCCGAACATCGTGCGGTCTTGCGCGCGCTTCAAAAAGGCCAGGTCGACAAGGCGATCGAGCTCACCAGAAGCCACATCAGTGCGGCCAGGGACCGATTACTCGAAGCATTAACAGCAGGCCGACGAAGCCTGCGTGCCCGTGGAATCGTCATTTCGTAGGCATAGGTCGATCGGAATAGGCGGCGCTGGTCGCAGTCCGTTCTTGCGTACTACACCGTATGCTAAATTCCAGCGTCTGATCCATTTGGCGCAGACAATCAGAAACCAGGTCGTGCAGCGAGAAGTCTTACGAACTATGCTGAAAAATCGAGATTCTGTTGCGGAGCTCGCCTTCGATCTTCGCGAGACATTAGGACGAGGAGCAAGACTGATTCGGGTCGAGTCGGGTCCTCCGCTTTCGCAACTCACCGTATTGGGTCATCTGCAGCGTCAGGGAGCCATGAGCACGAACGATCTGGCTATAGCCGAGCGCGTCCGGCCTCAGTCGATGTCGCTCACGGTGCAGGCATTGGAGAAAGCGGGATTAGTCGGCCGCAAGCCTCATCCGACTGATGGTCGAGCGACCATCATCCAACTGACAAAGAAAGGCAGCAAGACCCTCGAGAATATATTCGCGGTGCGGGAAGATTGGTTGAACGCCGTGATTGTCGAGAAGCTGTCGGAAGACGAACGTCAGGAGCTTCAGAAAGGCTTGTCGCTGATCAAGAGGATCATCGAGACGCGCGAATAGACTGCGCGTCCGTCGTCCGATATGCGCGGATTGTCAGACCTGCAAGCACACGTACTTGATCACGACGTAGTCATCGATCCCGTAGTGTGACCCTTCCCTGCCAAGACCCGATTGCTTGACACCGCCGAACGGAGCAACCTCGTTTGAGAGCAAGCCGGTATTGACGCCAACCATGCCGTACTCCAGGGCTTCGGCCACGCGGTAGACGCGCGCAACGTCACGGCTGTAGAAATACGCGGCAAGCCCGAATTCCGTGTCGTTCGCCATTCGCACGACCTCATCATCTGATGCGAACTTGAAGAGCGGCGCGAGTGGCCCGAAAGTTTCCTCCTTCGCCACCTTCATTTCCGAAGTGACGCCCGTCAGCACTGTCGGTTCGAAGAAGCCGTGGCCAAGCCCGTGCCGCTTGCCGCCCGTCGAAACGCGGGCACCCAACGACACCGCGTCGGCAATGTGCTCCTTCACTTTTGAGACGGCAGCCTCGTTGATAAGCGGCCCGAGCATGACACCCTCGTCGGTTCCGCGACCAATCTTCAGGTTGCTCACAGCTTCGGACAGCTTCTGCGCAAAGCTGTCGTAGACGCTTTCGTGCACATAGAACCGGTTCGTGCAGACGCAGGTCTGGCCGCTGTTGCGGTATTTCGAGGCAATCGCACCCTGCACTGCCGCGTCGATGTCGGCGTCGTCAAACACGATGAACGGCGCATTACCGCCCAATTCCAGTGTCACCTTCTTGACCGTTGGCGCGCACTGCGCCATGAGCAGGCGTCCAATCGCGGTTGACCCTGTGAACGATAGTTTGCGCACGACCGGATTACGGGTCAGCTCGGCACCGATCTCTTTTGGGTCGCCCGTAAGAATATTCAGCACGCCCTTCGGTAGCCCAGCACGTTCCGCCAGAACGGCCAGTGCCAACGCAGTGAACGGCGTCGCTTCAGCAGGCTTGACGACAATCGGACATCCAGCCGCCAGGGCGGGACCGACCTTTCGCGTGATCATCGCGGCTGGAAAGTTCCACGGGGTAATGGCGGCGCACACCCCTATCGGCTCCTTAGTCACCAGGAGGCGCTTATCCGCTACGGGAGTCGCCAGCGTGTCTCCGGCGACACGCTTTCCTTCTTCCGCAAACCACTCGATAAAGGATGCGGCATAGGCGATCTCGCCTTTTGCTTCGGCGAGTGGCTTGCCTTGCTCCGTCGTAAGAATCAACGCAAGGTCGTCGGTGTTCTCGACAATCGCATCGAACCACCGTCTGAGGATGACGGCGCGCTCTTTCGCTGTCTTCGATCGCCATCCCTGCCAGGCGGCATTGGCGGCATCGATGGCGCGACGTGTCTCGCTCGCGCCCATACGCGGCACGCGGCCCAGCAAGTCCCCATTAGACGGATCATGCACTTCGAACGTCGCTCCGCTTTCCGCGTCCTGCCATTCGCCATTGATGAAGGCCGCGTGACGCAGCAGCGTCGGATCCTTGAGTCGGTTTGTCAGGGTCATATTGCTTGCTCGAGTACTTAGGGTACTTAGGGTGGGTGCGACGGCGCTCTACAGCCTGGCGAGCGCGGTCAATCGAATCAGCGCAGGGCGGCGAGAATCGTATCGGGATCGGTGACTTCGTATTTTCCGGGTGCGTCTACCTTCAGCGTTCTGATCACGCCATCCTCCACGATCATCGCGAAGCGCTGCGAACGTACGCCCATTCCGCGCTCGGTCAAATCCTGAGTCAGCCCGATTGCTTCAGCAAAGTGAGCACAGCCGTCAGCGATCATGTTGACCTTGCTCGTTGCGCGGAGGTCCCGCCCCCACGCGCTCATCACAAAAGCATCGTTGACAGATACACACCAGATTTCATCGATGCCAGCTTCGACGAGTTCCGAAGACGTCGCGACGTAGCTCGGCGCATGCTTCGCCGAGCATGTCGGCGTGAACGCACCGGGCACGCCGAATATCACCACGCGCTTTCCCGCGGTTCTCTCCCGCGTCGAGAACGATTGTGGACCGACAGCACACCCTTCAGAGGCCTCATCGATAAACTCGAACAGCCTCGCGTCGGGCAACAGATCACCTTCCTTTGTCATCTTCCTTTCTTCCTTGAGAGATGCTCTACCGCTGCGTCGGCATGAACTTACGCAGGCAACGATGACGACGAAGCGGTCTTCCGGTGTAGTTTGCGAACGACTCCGGCACTTCCGACACGTAGACGGCTCCCGTTGAGTCCACCGCGATTGCGTGAGGTGCCGGGAATTCAACGCCTGGACAATCGATCGCTGTCACGATGGCTCCGTCGGACGTGCGGACCGTGACTCGCCCTGCCATTTCGCTCTGCGCTCGACCGAGTCGCCACGACTTCAAATCCTTGGGGCCTCGGGGAAGCTCGGTCACGTAGACCAAGCCGTTCCGGCCGAAAGCCAGGTCTGTTGGCCTCTGGACGTTCGTCCATGTCCCGACCAGTTGACCGTCGCGCGCGAAGATCTGGGTGCGGTCGTTCTCCCGATCGCACACGAAGACCCGACCCGAGTCGTCGAGCATCACGCTGTGCGGGATTACGAAGCAGCCGGGATCCGATCCCGGGCCACCCCACGAACAGACCTGTCGACGATCGACCGAAAAGCGATGAATCCTGCAATTCCGATAGCCATCGCTGACGAACAACTCTCCATCGGCCGCGGCGGCGACCTTAGTCGGCCTGTTGAACGGCGGACCACCTTCCAGGCGCTCGTACGCGACCTCGGCACTTGGCGCTGTTGCGTCATAACCGGTATCGGCCGGAACGCCGCTGCCGATCGTTTCGAGCAAGCGACCCGAGCGATCGAACACGAAGACCTGATGAGCACCGTCGTCAGCAACGTAGATCCTTCCGTCACCACCGACCGAAATCAGATGGGGGCGAGTCGAAAAGCAGTCGTTGCCCCAGCGGTTCAGAACCGTGCCGTCCGGGCTGAACACCGTCACGGTATCGGAGCCGCGTCGCAGGACATACACGCGATCCTCGGCGTCCACCGCCACGCCCGTGACGTCTTCTTCCCAGGTTTGACCACCCCAGCCCGCCACCAGCTCGAAATTCATCACGCTTGTTACCCCTTGGACGCGTGCACCCAGTTGGGAACGTGCGGCTGAACTTCCTCCGGTGCGCCTTCGAGCAGCGCAGGAACGGGGTTTTCGTCCATGAGCCAGTCCGAGAAGTCGTATGACTGCCACGCAGTATCCGCCGGGTCGAAAGACGAAATTTCGAGCGGGTTGCCGCTCGGGTCGGCGAAGTAAATCGATGAAATGAACCGATGCGCGTTGTTTGCGCCGCGCCGCTCGGAGACCTCGGACACGTCGACGCCGTTGGCTTGGAGATGCTCGCGGAACCACACGACGTCCGCATGCGAGCGTACATCGAAGGACAAATGGTCCAGCTTCTGCGGTTCGACCGGCTTGCTCCAGCGCTCCTTGACCGACGCGGGCCACAGTACCGAACTGACCGGCGCTGGCGGACGCTCTGACACACCCGGCGCTTCATAAAGCGAAAACAGTTCGCCGTTACCCATTTCGAAGAACACCTGCCGCAACGAAATGTTCACTGCAACGGCCGAAGTATCGGCCGGCTTCACTGCCGAGCCGCTCGAATGGTGAGCGGCGGTGCGCAATCCTTCGCCCGTGGAAGTAAACCGCACCGTGCGCACGACCTTCATCCCGAGGATATCCCGGTAGAACCGCACACCCTGATTCATGTCATGCGTGAAAAACACCAGGTGATTGATGCCCGAGATCCGGCCCGCTGCCGGCCCCGCTTCCTGCAGGACACGTCGGTGGCCCGGAATCGTTTCGGCGCGCGAAGCGGCAGCCTTCTCCGTGGTCAAATCAGCCATAGCAAAAATCTCCTGTATTCAATGTTCTGTGGATCGCGCTGATTTCACGCGCACTTATGCGTCCAGTACCAATCGCGACGAACACGATCGAGATACGCACACCATGATCGTCTTCCCTGCCGCCCGTTCCTTGGGGCTCAGCACCGAATCCCGATGGTCGGGCGTGCCTGAAATGACTCGGGTTTCGCACGAGCCGCACACCCCTTCCTGACAAGACGAGTCGATGTCGACGCCAAGCTCCTCGGCCTTGTCCAGGATCGAGCAGCCCGGCGGCACAGTCGCAACGATTCCGGAGCGCGCGAATTCAACTTCAAACTCCGTGTCCTCATCGATGGAGCCGTCCGCTCGCGCCGAGAAACGCTCGTAGTGCACGCGATCGCTCGACCACGACGCGCAACTATCGTCGATGGCATTGAGCATCGGTTCGGGTCCGCAGCAATACAGGACCGTGTCGGGATCGGCCTGCGCGATCAGCGTATTCAAATCCGCCTGTCCGCTCGCGTCGCTTTCGTGCAGCGACACCCGATCACCACCGATCGCGACGACGTCATCGATGAAAGCCATCGACTCCGCCGAACGTCCGCAATAAAAAAGACGCCAATCCGCTCCTGCTTCGCAGACGTTCGTAAGCATCGGGAGAATGGGCGTAATGCCGATTCCGCCCGCAATGAACAGGTAGCGCTTTGCGGCGACCAGCGGAAAGTTGTTTCGGGGGGAGGAAACGCGAATCGTGTCACCTTCCGCCACGCCCTCGTGGATGTGGGCTGAGCCACCGCGGCCGTCCGACGCGAGGCGCACAGCGACTTGCCAGTGTTGTCGGTCAGTGGTCTGCCCGCACAGTGAGTATTGCCGCACGTAGTCCACGCCGTTGGAAGTGAAATGGAGATCCACGTGTGCGCCCGGTTCCCAGACCGGAAGATCGGCTCCATCGCGGCGCGCGAACGTCAAACGATGGACTCCATCAGCTACTATATCCTTGCGGGTGATCACAAGTTCGAAGTCACGCTCCGACATAACAAGCCCCTCATTTATCAGGCGAGTCCCAAGCGTCTGCCGCGACTCGCCCATCAAAAAGTCCTCGCAGTCCCTGAAGACGCTCAGACTTCCAGAACTACCGTTGCACCTTCGATCGTCACCGGCACCGTCTCCACACCTCCCTTCAGACGCTCGAGCTCTTCCGGCGATGCGACCTTCACCGGATAGCTGCGCACTTTCTGCTTCGATTCGAAGATCGTGCGGCCGGTCTTGATCTCGAACTCCCAGTGGTGCCAGGGGCAAGCGACGATTTCGCCATCACGCACCCAATGCATTTCCGGAAGCCGGTCTGCCGGCAGCTCGGCCTGGGACGTACCGCGCACCTTGCCTTTGCACAGCGGACCACCCATGTGCGGGCAGGTGTTCTTCAACGCGTAGAACTGGCCTTCGACATTGAAGACACCGATACCGCTCTTCACTTTGTCCGGATAGACGATGGTCGACGAACCCGGCGGCAAATCACTGACAGCACCCACTACATAACGCATGATCTTGTCTCCTTCGCTTCGTGCGGATTCACGAGCTCAATTCAGCTGAAACGCGCGTTGCCAGGCGCGGGTAGAACTGCGCCGCGTTGTCGGCGAGGACTCGGGCACGTTCCCTTTCGGACCACGTCAGGAACACATCGCCTTCGTTGACTCCATCCCAGTACGGATGGCGGCTACCGAAAACCACGAGCGAGGAGTTGTCGCCGCCGATCGTGCCGGCCGAAGCCGTGCTGTGCGGCGATATTTCGTCGTCGGGCTGCGTGACAAAGCGGGCCTGACGTTCGAGATACGTCGTTGGCTCCTTGCTTACCCAGGGCACTTCGACACGATCCGATTGCCAGTCCTTGTCCGTGCGGATAACCAGCGAGCGGGCGGCATGCACGCTCAGGTCGCCGAACACCACCCGCAGCTCGGGCAGACGCTCGAACACACCGGCAACGATGAAGCTGGTTAGTTGGACGATCGCCGACATCGGGCGGATCGCGTGGTTCTCGGCAAAGTAGCTCGGGAAACCAACCTGCGACGGCGCCGGCTCGACCAGCGTGGCGAAGTCGTCGTGTACGAAGACAACGAGACCTCGCTCGGCTGCGGCGCGCCAGATCGGGAAGAAGCGCTGCTCGCCATACGTGGCGAGTGCGCGAGCGGGCACGACCAATTGCACGAAGCGGTCGTCGTCAGCCCATTTGTCGATCTCGCGCAATGCCGTGTCGGTGTCATTCAGTGCGATACGGATCGAGCCGAGGAAGCGACCTTCGGATTCCGGGGCGTCCAGCCATTTCTCCGCCATCAGCCGGTTGGCGGCGCTCGCAACCGCGGCAGCCTGTTGCGGGTTGGGCCAGTAGCCGCGAGTCGTCGGGCTCAGCACCGCGTAGTCGACGCCGCGGCGACGCAGGTCTTCAGCGACGGCGGCCGGACTGGATGCCTGTTCGGCCGGCACGGTCATCTGATCGAACGGTGCACGGTACTTTTCGCCGAAGAGCGGCGGCAACTTGAGCAGATTCCAGGGGGAACCGACGGCCTTGTTGAATTCGATGTTGTCCAGAACCGGGTGGACTGCGCAATCGATAATCATCGCGCACCTCCGGCAGCCAGATCGAAACGGTCGACCGGACGGGTCGTCGGCAGGTTGTACACCAGGCGGGCATTTTCAGACATGATTCGCTTCTTCACATCGGCATCCAAGGAGCGCGGCAGCGCCTTGCTCGGAGGGTCGTAGTCGTAGTGGGGATAGTCGCTCGAGAACATCACGAGCTCGGCTGCATTCGCTTCTTCGTACAGCGCCGCGATCTTGTGCGGGTCCGTGTTTTCTTCGATCGGCTGCGTCGCAAAGCGGCAATGATCGAGGACGTACTGCAACGGCGTCTTCTTAAGTCCGAGCTCTTTCGAGGTCATCGCCCAGTGACGCTGCATGCGATCCACCACCGGCCGGTACCACAAGAATCCGCCTTCGACGAACAGCACCTTCATGTCGGGGTGGCGATCAAATACGCCATTGCAGATCCAGCTTGCGAGGTGCGCTGCATAAGCCATCGGCGCAATCAGCGAGTGATACTCGACGAAGTACTGCAGCGGGCCGGTTGAGGTCCAGCCGAGCGGTTGAGTCGCGCCGCCTCGGAAGTGCATCGAGATCGGCAGATTGTGGCGCGCAGCGGCTTCCCAGATCGGGTCATACATCGGGTGCCCGAACGGGCGCGGACCGTAGTGACCGATCATCACCTGACGAAAGCCGGGATGGCCGCCCCATTTGTCGATCTCCTTCGCAGCGCCCAGCGGATCATCCACGGAGATGGAGATCGAACCGACGTAACGGTTTTCAGCGTTGTACTTCGACAGCCAGGTATCCGCCATCCAGCTGTTCACGGCGCCGGCCAGCGCGGTGTCCAGCTTGGGATCGGTCGTAAAGCCCCGGAAGCTCCACGGCAGGAGGATCGCGTAGTCGGTCGGATCATCCACGAACATCTGCTGGCCGACCAGTTCCGGATCCGAGCCGATGTCGCCGATGGACGGATACGCATCCTTGCGACCACCACCATCAAGCGTCTTGTAGGTCGAGCGGCTGAACGGCACGCTGTCGATTAGGTTCGGCATGTCGCGCCAGGGCGCATCGAGATAAGGGATCAGTTCTTCGAAAGAACGCGGTTCGACGTGAACGTCCGTATCGATCACCTTGATCTCGACGTGTTCGATTTGCGAGTCCTTCGATTCCGGCCGTTCGAGTGTTGCCGTCGTCATCATGTTTCCTCCCGACAGTGGGTTGTCGTCGTCAATTCGTTAAGTTGCGACGTGTGGGGTTCGTCGTGATATTCAGTCTGCCTGTATAGTTTTGAAGTGTCAACGAATCCGACCTAGGGAAAAGTCCGGAGCATCACGGGTTTGGGTATTTGGCGCGATACGCGCGACGCCGTGAGCTGAGAAATCAGAGGCTTTCGACCGCCAAAAATCAGCTCTAATCATGCAGTTTGGGATCAGCACGCGGCGCCGGTTTCCCTTTGTCAGAAAGGCGCCTCAGGCGTTTTAGGCATTAAATGCATCGCTTCATGCGAAGCGATGCGGCGTGACGATTCCGCCACGTTGCGCACAGTGCCGCGGGCGACGTATCCAACACGTTAGGGACATTCCCGTAGATACAAAAAGTGGATATACAGGCAAACTGATGATAAATACAGGCAGACTGCACATTAAATTTTCGAGACCTCGTCCACCGAAACGGCCCAATCTCGGCCCAGATCCTCCGCACACGATTCGCTCAAGTGGCGCCCATCGACCCTCTGGGTAATGCGACGAGCGTACGAATCTTCCTGTCCCGTCACGGTTTTTTTCGACTTCTTTTCTGTAGCCGCTTGCCTATACCAAGTGGACGTGATGCCGATGGAAAAGGCGTCGCGAATCGGCGCTCGCCCCTCGCTGCATCTTGCATCGCAGACGCGTGGGTAATGTACAAGACATCGAGCGCGCAGCATCGCTGCGTTGGGCGCTTTGACGGCTTGAAGAGGTGACCAGGTACCTCAGGCCCTATTGGATCAATCGAGGCCTTCCTGATGATCGAAGGCCCTATGCCGAGGCAGCGTCAAACGGAACGAGCGCCCGCACACCATGGTCGATCTGCGAAGGTACAGTCGCAGGACCAAGGCGTTGCAGGCGCTCGGAGAGCCAGTTCAGTCTGGGCTATTGCACGTTAGTCAGGAAGGCGTCGCGCGCGGTAGGCATAGTAGATCTGGACCGCGGAAGAGACAGCGAGAAAACCGAAGCTCACTGCTCGCAGAAACTCCGCCCCCGTGAAACGATCTGCTTGATGCGTCAGCACCCAGCCGGCCAGCGCCGGGCCCACAGAAATACCTGCGACCGCTACGACGTAGTAGACGCCGTTCATCTGCCCGGTCTTATCCAGTTTCGACAACACGCCAAGAATCAGCGGATTGATGACCCAGTAAGAGAACGCGAACAGAAGCACGGATGCGATGAAGACGACGAGCGAGCGCGGGAAGCCGAGCTGCAGAACGACAGCGCTACACAGTGAAACGAAAAAAAGCGAAATAATCGGAGCCGACGCTTTCCGGTCTCCGGCAAAGACCGCCATGGCCGATCCGAGCGCGCTGACGATTGCCGCCCAACCCAGTAGCATAGACATCTGCGACTTTCCGATCGCGGCCGTTTCACCAAGCACAGCGATGAACGGATAAAACGTGCCAATACCGAGGTAGAAGACAAAGAAGGTCAATGCAAGGATCACCTTCTCGGACAGACCGATCGTTCGCACGCCTTGGACTGACACCGCCTTTTTCTTCTCCACACGCTCGTGACTTTCGGGAACGTAGCCGATCAGGATCAGCGCCAGCGGCACAGTACCGGCCAGAATCACGAAAATCGAGTTCGCTCCGCACATCCGGTCGATGAACGGCATCGCGAACGCGGCAACGGCACCATAGAGCTGCGTGGTCGTCGAGTACAGTGCCGCTGTTTTTCCCGGGCGGCCGGAAAGCGCAATAAGAATCCCGAGGCGTCCGAGACCGAAGCCAGCACCCAGCCCGGACAGGCATCTCAGACCGTACAGAACGACGCCGGGATCTGCTTTAAACGGGATGCTTGCGATGTTGGCCATCATCATCAAGGCCAGCGCACCGAACAGATATCCCCGTCGGCGCAAAAAGAACGGGAAAGCCGTCGCCAGGACTGTGCCCGCGCTCGTCGAGATCATTTCGGCCGTCAGCAGATAGCCAGATGTAGCCTTATCGAAGCCGACGGACTGAACGAAGGCCTGGATGATGAGCGGTTTGAGGGAGGAAGCTGCATGTCCTGCTACGCCTACCATCACGATTGCAATGATAGGTAAAGTCACCCAGAAACTGGCGCGCGAAAATAGTCCTCTGTCTTCGGTGGATAATGCGGAGATGGACTCCGCGTCGCGTAGGTTGGTTGCTGCGGGGTCGCTCATTTGTACTGTCTCCTGTTCGTGGTAATACTAGTGAAACTTCATGTGATCTCGCTTTCCGCAATCGTCCTCAGGTCCTGATGGGATCATCAAGCCTCATTCATATTACGTAGGATGCCGAAGCTCTTTAATCGGATACTTTCACCGCGATGTGATCTCCGATTCGCTGCCGTCACCGTTTATTCAGTCTGCCTGTATACTTGGAGCGCGTATGTAAGGGGATTTACTTACCAGAGGACACGCGGACGAATTTTTTGAGAACAGCGGATCGCGAGGATCTTTCAGGCTGAGCGCGCGGCATCCACGCGATGAGCCGCGCCATGCGTCGCTCATCGCAGCAGCTACCGTTACCCTCTGCAAGCAGAGGTGGCGATGGTGCACTCTCACATCTGTCTCTTCTTGGATTTTTCAGATGCGTGAGATGGCGTGGCATCACGCTTTATGCGGCCGTTCTCGAGAATGTCATCATCGGCCCTCGATCATTGGGCGGGAACACTCCCCACGACCCATCGTCATGACGAAAGAAGACGAACTCAATCGTTCCCGAAGGACGGGTCGCCATAACCTGCACGTATCGCCAAGGTTTGCTTCGTCCATGACTGAAATTCGTGATCCGCATGTGCACACAGTCCTTGTGGCCCAGCCATCTGTCCACAAGGGCACGCAACGAATATTCGCGATAGCTCATCGTTCATCTCCCGTCGCGCAAGCGCTAGTTCACTATCAACTGCCAAAGAAGCATCGCATTCAGCGCCACGATAGTGCCGGCGCACAGCCACGCTAATGCTCGCGGAATGCCTCGAATCCGGAATCGACCCATCAACCTTTGGTCCGATGCAAAGGTCACCAGCGGAATGACGGCCAGCGGCAGTTGCACGCTGAGCACCACTTGACTCGCGACCAGTAACTGGTTCGATCCGTGTTCCCCGAAGGCACAAACGGCAAGCAATGCCGGTCCGATCGCCAGCGTTCGAGTCTGAAGAGCGCGGACCCAACGTGCGCTCTTCATTTGCAAAAACCCTTCCATCACCGCCTGTCCTGCAAGCGTTCCAGTCACGGTCGCGTTGAGCCCGCATGCAAGCAGGGCTGCAGCGAAAATGACGCCTGCCCATTGGCTGCCCACGAGAGGCGCGATCAGACGGTGGGCGTCCGCAAGATCGTTGACGTCGTAATGGCCGCTTGCGTGAAACACAGCGGCCGCAACGATCAAGAGAGAGGCATTGACAGTGAAAGCCAGACCCAGCGATGCAAAGGTGTCGATATTGACGCCCTTCATGGCGTGGTCGATCGACGGTTCGTCTCGCTCGCTGGCGTGATGCTTCACGAGCGCGGAATGAAGATACAGATTGTGTGGCATCACGGTCGCACCCAAAATGCCAGCGGCAAACCAGAGCATTCCTGCATCGCGGAGCAAGTCGGTCGATGGCTTGATGCCGGCGAGCGCTGCATGCCATGACGGGTTCGCGAGCGCAAGCTCGACGACGAAGCAGAGGCCAACAAAGAAGATCAACGAGCTGATCACTACTTGCAGCGGACGTTGTCCGCGGCTTTGCAGCGCCAACATAGCGAATGTGGCGACTGCGGACATCATCACACCGACCGTCAGCGACACGCCAAGCAGAAGTTGCAGCGCGACCGCACTACCAACAACTTCAGCAACATCACACGCGATAATCGCGATCTCGCAGGTGATCCACAGGAAGAGTGTGCTTCGACGGCTGTAACGCTCCCGGCACAATTGAGCCAGGTCCCGCCCCGTTACGACGCCCACTTTCGACGCGAGCCACTGCAACAGCAAACCCATCAAACTCGCTGCGAGGACCACGCTTAACAATTGATAGCCGTACTTCGCTCCACTTCCGAGCGCCGTGGCCCAGTTACCCGGATCCATGTAGCCGACAGCCACTAGAGCCCCGGCACCGATAAACGATGACCAGCGCCCACGAGCACCTCGGGATCCTTTGGGTGGCTCGCCTCGACGCCTGCTTCCGGTTTCCGGGAGACAGTTGGGGGCCGGCAAATCAGTTGACCCTGTCTGATTGAGTACGAACGTGTTCATGGTTCCGCGGACTGTGAGTTGATTTTTGGCGACCAGGTTGAAACGATTGGCGGGTCGCCTGAGCAGAGACGCCGCAGCGTCTCGAAGGCTCGTTTGCCGACTTCGTCGTCGCTGATGGGTGACGGCTGCGGCACCCGAGGTGCACGGATGCAGTCACCCACTCAATCGGCGTGCGACGATGCGCACCGGTCGATATACTCAGTCTGCCTGTATACTTTGAGGGTGTCAATCAGGCGGCGGATAGGGAAGTTCCCTAAATGATTGAAACGTTGATGCGGCCGTTGAAGGGCCTCGCGCGTGCGGTCCTGTCGGCGCTCATCCGGCGAGGTAGTCGTGTTCCCGGCGGCCGCAGGCGGATGTGATGGAGAGAAGTGACAGAGTCAGTTCCGTCACGAGTGGAAGTCCAGACGCCCTGATGAACCAGACGCCCTGGTACACCTCCGGATCACAAAATCCGATTTGTTCATTGCGTCTCGGGAGGATGCTCGCGTCCTCCCGAGCAGCGGGAGAAACGCGAGCGGAATCCCTCAGTTAAAGATTCGACCTGATCTTTCCGACGCAGCGGTCACCCTCTCGCACGATCTCGACGCTCGCGCCGAACGGTTGGGAGAGACCGTCGAGGCGAGACAGGATTCGTGCAGCTTCATCTCCGGAGGCCAGTTGCGGGCACCCGCGCCGACTTCTCGGCGCGTCTCGCCCAAGCGTGATCGGATGAAGCTCACTATCAGCGAGCACTCCATTCTCAAACGTGAACCTGGCGACAACGGACTCCCAGAAGAGCGGTTGTTTGCCGTAACCGGTCACCACATCGAAGAGATCCGCAGGCGTAGAAGTCAGTGGCATGCCTTGCTGTTCATAGACTTCGAGCGGGAACGAAGAGAACGTCTCCACGTTGAAGATGAAGTTGCCAAGCGAATAGCAGATAGGACGACCGGCATAGAGCTCGACCCCACGAAGCATGTGGGGACCATGGGCGAAGACGCCATGGGCACCGGCATCGATCAACTTGTGGGCGAGCGGCTGAAGAAACTCCGCGGGCGTCTCACTATTCCAGCGGCCTTGAAGTCCTTCGTGACAATGGAGCCCGACGAACACGAGGTCAGCTTGGCGCGATGCTTCGCGCACCGAGGCCGTCAGTTCGTCAACATCTCGCTCCAACGCGTCCGTCACCACTCGGGAGGTATCGCTCGGAGCAAAGTTGACGCCCTCGACCGCAAACCCTCCCTCCGGGGGCGGATCGTAGACGTTCTTGTCCGGATAAGGGAAATGAATTCCCGGTGCAGTCGTCCCTGTTGCGGCCACGTTCACGCCGGCCTCTGCCAGGATTTCACGCAGCTCGTCGAATCGCTCCTTCTTGATGTAGTGAGTCTTCTGGACTCGAACTGGTGCAATGCCAGGGCGCCCAACGTCACCCACGCTCGGATCCGCAGCAAGGTTCAGGCGTGCATTGCTTGAGCCCGCAGCGATGTACGCGACTCGGCAACCGGGCGCGCTGAAATAGCGCGGCGCACGCGCTTCACGCAGCGTTCGGCCCACTCCGGCGTACGTCAATCCACGCGCCTCGAGCGCCTCGATCGATGACACGAGTCCGGAGACTCCGTAGTCAGTGGCGTGGTTGTGCGCCATACCGTAGATATCGATTCCGAGCCATTCAAACTCCGACAACAACTCGGGCTCCACACCGCACGGAATGCCATGCATGGTCGTCGATGCCATCCGGCCTCGGCCGGGGAAAACCATCTCAACGTTTGTTATCGCAACGTCGGTGTTCCTCAGCATCTCGACGAGAGCGAGGAAATCAGCATCGGGGTTGGGCGAGATGCGCTGCGTGAGCATGGCGTCGCCCGTGGCAAGAACACTTACTTTTGACACAATGGAGCTCCTTCCTGGTGTACCAAATTGGGATACATTGATCTCGATGGGCCGGATTGTCAATGCAATATTCGCTCGTTGTCAACGCGCTTGGGCGCGTCCGAAGGCTGCCGAGTAGTCGCAATGGCGCAGGCTGGCTTGCTATAGCGGACATCAGTGAATTCCCTTACATACGCGCCGAAAATACACAGGCAGACTGAACACAAATATAGACAGGCAGGCTGAATACTGACCTAGGATTTACCCGAGTGAACGGCATAGCGTGTTCCCCGGACGGTTTCGTCGAAAACGCCGCGATCGATCCCCTTTTCACCGTCAGCATCGAAAGGACGTTCGTTGGGATCGCGTTACGAGCCGGTCGTACCAAAGGGAGACACTTGAATGAGCGATCCATCTGGAGCCAAACTGCAAAAGGCGGAGACCAATTCCTTCGACCTTTCTGGAGGCCATGGCATGGCTCGCAGCGGCCTGTGGATGGCATTGCCCATCCTCGCAATCGTGATGGTCGGCGTTGCAGGGCACGCAGCCTCCTCCCTCAAACCGCTGATCATCCAAGCTTTCGTTCAGTCTGTCGGCTTTGACAAGGCAACGGCCGGCTACCTCCTTACCGCCGAAATGATTTCGACAAGCGCGGGGACCGTTCTCGCAACGGCTTTTCCATTCGCTCTGCGTCGGCGGGAGTATTTGTTCGCCGCTCTCGCGATGATGATGCTGGCAAACGTGGGAAGCATCGCGTTCAAGACCGACCCGGGCTTTTTCCTCTATGTCCTGCGCTGCCTATCGGGGGTGGGCGCGGGCTTCGGCTTGGGACGGCTTGGAATTCTGATCGCCCTCTCCGGACGCCCGAGCAAGACGGCAGCGCTGTATTCGACGAGCACTCAGCTATACGGCGCGGCGGCAGCGTTCGCGATGCCGTTCATCGTTAGACTCTGCGGTTCGAATGCGATTTTCTTGATCCTGGCCGGCACTGTTCCTCTCGGGCTGGCGCTCATCGCGTTCATCCCGGAAAGCGACGTGCGCAATGAGAAGAAGAAAAAGGCAGTCGTCGATGCCGCGCACGCACTCGGACTCAGCGAGAAGGCGATTCTCGCTACGACGTTCGGAGTGTTCTACCTCGGCGTTGGAACATTCTGGCCCTTCATATCCGTCTTGGGCGAGACATCCGGAATTGCATCCGCAACGATGTCCACCGTTTTGGGATGGGCCGCAATCGTGAGCGCCCTCGGGTCTGCAACGGCTGTCTTTGTCGGCGATCGCAAAGGCTCGGCCTCCATCATCACCGTTTTCTTTCTCTTATTGTGTGGCTCTGTCGTATTGCAGCTGTTCTTTCCGCGGTCGCTGGTTATATTCATCTGCTCGGTGTTGCTCTTCGCCCTGGCCTACTGGGTGATCAACCCAATGATCCTCGGCGTGCTGTCGAAGTTAGACCGATCTGGTCAGATGAACGGCGTCTACTACATCGTCGCGGTCGGTGGGATCGCATTGGGTCCGGCGTTGGCAGGTTGGATTCTCACCCACGAGAGGGATCGGTTCACGAGCGTCGAATTTCTGCGGACTGCCAGTTTGAGTTTGCTCGCAGTGTCGTCTGCGGTGCAGATTTACTACGCGTTCCGCGCCCGCCGCCTATCCCAGTAAGGTAACGAGGTCTCGATCCTGCACGGACCGTCGTTGCCAAAACTTCGTTGAGAAGTGTTGGCGTGTTGGGTCGCCAAAACGCCTAATGCCGCACCGCGACACCTTGAAATTAGTGATTGGAGACTTTCAGTGAATACGCTTTCCACGGGCGCATTGCGCATCCGTATCAGAATCGCTCTCGGCATCACGTTCATTATGATGGGAGCAGCGCTGCAGTTACTGCATTTGTCGAACTGCCTCGCAGGCCGATAATACGGTGTTGCACATCGAAGCCGACACGGCCAGATTGGTCAGATTTTCGTATCTGCGCCCCATCCCTGCTCGTCGGTACTCGTCCGTCTCAGCGTCTCTTACCAAAGCTGAACCGCCGCTCGAACGACCATGCACCGATGACGGCGAAGGGCTGGAGTTGGCCGAAACCCGGCGAGCTTGATCCGCTCGCGCCGAAATTACGTGCGAGAATGGTCCACCGAACCAAACGCGCGTTCGCATCTCGCCGAGTTACTGAATGCCAGCCTTGACGCCTTTTTCGTCGGCGCGACTATCGCTCACCGATATCGATGAGTTGATCACTCTGCTTGAGATTCGCGTGCTCGGCCTGTCTGAGTGTCTCGTCAGCGAAGGTTTCGTTCTCGAGCTAGATGGCAACGATGCGCCAGGCATCCACTACATTCTGTCGGGAGTCGGGCTGCTGCATATCGGCGGCTCGACCACACTGACGCTCTCGCCTCACACGTTGCTGATCGTACCGCCGCGCCATCCCTTGAAGCTCGAAGTGCCGTCGCGTGGCGCAGGCGTCGCGCCGACGGTCGTGTCCGGGCGCGAGCACAAACGCGTCGTCGATTCGATCAAGCGGTTCCGCGCCGGCTCGACAGAGCCGATGACCGTGATGATCTGCGGCTATTTCAACGCATCCTTCGGCGCGTCGATCGATCTCTTCGAGCACTTGTCTGCGCCTATTGTCGAGAAATTCGAGGCATCCGATCGCCTGGACACTTACCTCCGGACCGCATTCGATGAATTGATGGCGCAGGAAATTGGCGCGGGCGCGATGTCCGGTGCGCTCCTCAAGCAGGTGATCGTCGCGCTCGTGCGTCGCTCGCTGAAATCGAGCGCGCTCTGGATGGAACGATTTGCCTTGCTCGGCGACCCGCAGATCGCACGCGCGTTCGCCGACATGACCGCGCGACCCTCCGCGCCTCACACGGTCGAAAGCCTTGCGCAGACTGCGTGCCTCAGCCGCTCGGCCTTCATGGCGCGCTTTTCGACGGCGCTCGGCCAGTCGCCGATGCAGGTGCTGCGCGACATTCGCATGCGTCAGGCCGCCGCCCAGCTCCGCGCCGGCGATCTCGCGCTCGATCAGGTCGCGCGCAACGCGGGCTATACGAGCCGCGGCGCTTTCGTGCGCGCCTTTCGCGACATATACGGCGCTCCGCCCGCCGAGTTCCGGACCAAGGCCCTGACAGCCTGACGACGCCCACGGACTTTTGCGCACCTTTGCCGGACCCTGTGCAAAGCGGCCGCTCCTACACTGCGTCTCAATGCAGGAACACAGGATTCCCGCAGCGACCAACCGGACACAGGAGCATTGTCATGAGCCGCATCGCCATTCCGCAAGACATCCCCGCTGAATCGAAATCCGTAGTCGACGCCATTTCAAAGCAGTTGAAGCTCACGCCCAATCTTTTCCGCGTGATGGCGCAAAGCCCGTCCGCACTGAACGGCTGGGCCGGCTTGCAAGCATCGCTCGCGAAGACGCTCGACGTGAAAACGCGCGACGGTATCGCACTCGCCGTGTCGCAGATCAACGAATGTCAGTATTGCCTAAGCGCGCACACCTATGTCGCCTCCCGATTCGCCGGGCTTTCCGATGACGAAATCGCCCTGAATCGTCGGGGCCTGTCCGAATCGCCGCGCATCGCGGCGGCGGTCGCGTTCGCGCGGGCCCTCATGCAGACGCGCGGCAAGATCGCCGACAGCGATCTCGACGCGGTGCGCGCCGCAGGTTACAGCGACGCGAACATAGTCGAAATCATCGCGCTCAGTGCGCAGTTCATGCTGACGAACTTCGTCAACAACGTCTTCGAAACCGAGATCGATTTTCCTGTCGTCGACGTGGAAACCGCATGAGCGCAGGGCTACGACCATACTTCTGGAGCAGGTCATGACACGCACCGTCGCAGAAAAGCGCGCTGACTTTCGCGCATTGCATACGTCCGGCTGCTTCGTGCTGCCGAATCCGTGGGACGTGGGAAGCGCCCGTTATCTTGCGAGCCTCGGCTTCAAAGCCATCGCGACGACGAGCTCCGGTTTCGCATGGTCGACCGGGCGCGCCGATAACGGCGTCGAACGCGCCATCATTCTCGGCCATCTGCGCGCGATGGTCGATGCGACCGACCTGCCCATCAACGCCGACTTCGAGAATGGCTTCGGCGCAGACCCGGCAGCCGTCGCGCAGAGCGTCGGGCTTGCCGTCGACACCGGCGTGGCGGGCTTGTCGATCGAAGATTCCACCGGCGATCCCGCAGCGCCGCTGCTCCCGATCGATGTGGCCGTGGCGCGTCTCGAAGCCGCGCGCCATGCGATCGACGAGCGCGGCGGCGATACGATGCTGACCGGCCGTGCGGAGAACTTCTTCGTCGGCGTGCCCGATCTCGACGATACGCTGGCGCGCCTCGCAGCCTATGCGGCGGCGGGCGCCGACTGTCTGTACGCGCCGGGCATTCAGACGCGCGAGCAGATCGAAGCGGTCGTCTCGGTCGTGGCGCCCAAACCCGTGAACGTGCTGGTCGGCGTGACCTCGGCCTTCACGCTTCACGACCTGGCCGCGCTCGGCGTACGACGGGTGAGCGTCGGCGGCGGCCTCGCGCGTGCGGCGTGGGGCGGCTTCATGCGCGCCGCGCAAGGCCTCGCGAACGGACGCTTCGACGGTTTCGAAGGCGCCGCGGCGGGCGCGCAATTGAACGCGCTCTTTGGAGGCGACGCCTGAGCATTCCAGTCATCTTTTTTCAAGGAAGCATGTCATGACTCGCGAAATTATTCGGGTGGAACCCCTGTCGGGCTGGCTCGAACGGTGGAAAGCGCCGACGTCCGCCGTGACGCGTCACCAGGACACGATCTATGTGTCGGGCTTTCCGCCCTTCGATCCCGATACCGGCGAAGTGCTCGATGCGCCGATCGAGCAACAAACGCAGCGCGTGCTCGAGCAGTTGAAACTTTGCGTCGAGTCGGCAGGATCATCGCTGGACCAGGTTCTGAAGTGCAATGTGTATTGCACGTCGGTCGAGATGTTTCCGGTGGTCAACGAGATCTATGCGCGGTTCTTCGGGCCGCAGCCGCCCGCGCGCATCTTCGTCAACGTGCCGGCGTGGCCCGGCCGTTTCGACATCGAGATCGATTGCGTCGCGGCGGTATGAGGCCCGCGATCATGTCAGGGGCGCGCATCGATGCTGCGATGAAAGACAAGTCGCGGCCTCGCCGCGACCGCGCACGTGACATACGGGATCGCACTGCGGACGTTCTTGATTTCATTGGAGTGACGCCGGGTGACCGCGTCATTGATTTCCTGCCGTTCCGTGGCTATTTCACGCGCTTGTTCGCGTCGCTGGTCGGCGAGCGTGGACATGTTTTCGCGCTCATCCCGGAGTCGGCGCGGAAGATCGACCGCATCACCAAAGGCAGACTGGAGGTCGACCAGATCACCCGTGAAAGTGGAAACGTCTCAGTGCTGGAGAGTCCGGACGGCGAGTTGCCGGGCAGCATCGACCTCTGTTTCATCGGGCAGAATTATCACGACTTGCACCACGGGTTCATCGGTCCGGTCGACATGCGCGCCTTCAACGAGGTGGTCTATCGAGTGTTGAAGCCGGAAGGCGCCTATGTGATCGTCGATCACGTCGCGTGTCCCGATGCAGCGACGAAGCTGCACCGGATCGATCCCGCTATCGTTCTGCTGGAAGTCGGGGCGGCCGGATTCGAATTCGCAGGCAAACACGACGTCCTGCGCAACCGCGACGATCCTCATACATCGAGCATCTTCGCAAGAGGGATCCGTTATCGCACGGACCGGTTCATCTTCAAGTTTCGGAAGTCCGCTCCATAGTCATCGGTCAGCTTACCCCACCATCCGATCCTCGCCGAGCCATGGCCGCGGCCTTGAAAAATCGCATTGTCGAACATGTCTACCAGTCGTGTCATCGCAACGGGTTCAGTCGAACCACAGCGGACGGCTAAGCCATGCCAAGCTGCGGCCGCTTCTGCAAGTAAAGGCGACGTTCGTTAGTAAACCTCCCGATACGCCTCTACGGTTTGAAACATTGGTGTCATGCACTATGTCCGTTGCGGCCCAACCTCGCGCGCTACTTATCATAAGCCGGCGGGCTTGATCCACGAACAACCGGATGTGAACCTGGTGCTAGCGCCACGCGCTTCCCACCTGAATGTAGAACGCGTTCTGCCCGGGGCCGTGCGCAACGTCGATTCCCATCGATATGCCAAGCTTGCGCGCAATTAGATAGCGAAAACCGGTGCCGAAGCCAAACGCGGTCGGCGCGTCGGAGAACGCGTGCAGATTGCCATAGGCGCGGCCAACGCCTCCGAAGCCAAGTACCGACCAGCGTGGGGTGACGTTATACCGTAGTTCCAGCTCTCCGGTCAGCTGGTTGCGGTCCTGAAACTTCGCTTGCGATACGCCGCGCAGATCCACATAAGGCTGCGCAAAAAACGGAATGTCGCCTTGCGAGAAACCGAGGTCGGTGCGCAACCCAAGCACCCACCTCGATGACAGCGGAATCCAGTGATAGCCCTTGGCGGTCTGCATCTCGAAGGAGCGGTCGCTGCCGAGCGCTCCGCGTGCGAGCTCGGCTTCGAGTTCGCCATAAGTGCCACTACTCGGGTAAAAGATGTTATCGCGCGTGTCGTAGTCGATGACGATGCCGCCTTTACCGACCTTCAGGTCACGCTCGAAATGCTGGATGCCGGCCGGGATCAGCGGACCAAAGCGCGTCGTCGAATCGAGGAAGGTGTAGCGAGGACCGATATACCACGGGCTGTCGCCAAGCCGGAACAGCACCTGCTGGATAACGCCGACACCCGTTAGCTGATATGCATTTGCGTTGCCCTGCGGCCCATAGTAGTTCAGGTGCAGGTCAAGCTTGCCCAGCACACCGAGATAGCGAACATGATCGTCGTCCCACGTGTGGAAATGCATGAGGCCAGCGGCCCAACTGTGTGTGTTGGTCACCAGGCCACCCACGCCGGTGATGTTCGGCGGCCCTACCTTGTTCGGTTGCGTGCCGTCGTCAACGCTGTCCTGTTCGCGCTGTGAGGGCATGGTGAAGTAGAGCAGCGCGAGCCCGAAACCGTAACCGATCGCGGGCTCCGTGACGATGTCCGGCACCGGCAGCACGCCTTTGTGGTGCAAAAGCATATCGCTCATGTCGAATTGACCAGCGGTAGGGTCGAAGGATGAAGGGGGAACGTTGCCGTCGGCGCCGCGCGCCAGCGTGGACAGTGCGAGAAGCAACCACAATAGCGGTTGAAGCTTCCGGAATTGGCGCGAGATTGTGACGGCCTGCTTGTGCATGGTTCGAGAGTGCAACTGCCGTTCATTGATGGCGGCATGCGCTACCGGTCGGCTAGCCGGGACTTCTGACTGCATGGGCGGTGCGCGTTTCATCTCGGTCGCGCCGGGATGGCCGCGAATTTCGCAGGCGAATCAGCAGTCGGCAGGTACGCTTGACTCTGCGTGTGCGAGCATCAGCGTCAGTGATGTGGCGCAAGCTGGGGTCGCGTCCACGATGAAGAGCGATTCGCCCAACGCGTGCTGTATAGTGACGCGCCCGTCCAGCCATCCGCGTAATGCCGCCTCTGACGCAATAAGGATGTTGCTGCGCTTTGCCTCTTCTGCCGCGGTCACGTCGGGCATCTCGGGGACAATGTCCGGGTCGAAACCTTCCGAAGTTGCGTGGAAGAATCCCCACGTGTCGTTCTCGATGAGCAGTACGTAGAAGTCCGGAACGGATAGCAGCAAGTCGTCGGAGTGAGCGCCTTCGATACGAGCTTGCAGCAGATTCAGGGCATCAACAGCCGACATTCGCGCCCGTGCCGCAGCAAGCGTGCCCTCTGCGGCATCGGTCGGCTCGATGAGTCCTGCCTCGATCGCCTTTCGCGTTGCGACCGCCACGGTTAACGCCGATGGGTGGCTGACGCCGAAGTCAACCTTGAAATTACAAATCGCACACATGGCATCACCTCACGGCGTGACGATATTGAAGTAGAACTCGAACGTATCGAGCCACGAGACAAAATCACCGAGTTTTTGGCTATCGCCGTCGATCCTTGCATTGCCCGCCATCACGAGCTTCTGCATGTTGGTCTGCCCCATCATGATGTTGTTGAGGTCGGCGCGCGTCATTGTGATCGTCGCGTCGGCATTGTTCGTCGTCTTGTCGGGGGAGTAATGCAGCGCGCTGTTCTCCACGCCGAGGACATACTTCTGGTTCGTGTCAGTGAGCGAGAGGTTGAATGTGACCGTTTTGCCTGCCGCGCGATCTCCATTTAGCCGAACGCCCAGATAGTCGAGGAACATATCGAGCGGCATGGCCTTGATAGTATCCGGACTCTGAGTATTGGCCGCGGGCAGCTTTCTCACCCCGTCACGCAACTCCATGGCCCCTGTGAGGTAGAAGTTGCGCCACGGTCCTGACTCGGCCTGATAGCCAAGCTGCTCATACGCATCAGCGAGCAGCTGCTTCGCGGCGACGTTTTGCGGATCAGCAAAAACCACGTGGTTGACGACTTCCGCTACGAAGCGGTAATCACCCTTGTCATAGGATGCGTGCGCCTTTTTAAGCACCGCAGGCGCTCCGCCCATATATTCAACATATCGCTTCCCGTTTTCGGTGGGCGGCAGGCGGTGCAGATTGGCGGGAACACCGTCAAAAAAGCCGAGGCGCAGGTTGTACTGTGCGACGGAATCGTGATAGACGGTGCCGTAGTAGCTACGGCAGTACCAGTGCTTTGCGAGGCTATCCGGCAGCCGCATGGCCTCCCCGATCTCAAGTGGTGTCATGCCGGAGTTGGCCATGCGCATAACCTGGTCATGCAGATAGCGGTACATGTCGCGCTGTGAGCGCAGAAAGCTGTTGATGCGCTCGTTACCCCAGGTCGGCCAGTAGTGGGAGGCAAACAGGACCTGCATGTCGGCGCCGAACATGTCGATGGCAGTCTGCAGGTACTTGGACCAGAGCAACGCGTCGCGGACTTTGGCCCCGCGCAGCGTATAGAGGTTATGAAGCGTATGAGTGGCATCCTCGGCCGCGCAGAAGGCCTTGAATTTCGGGAGATAGAACATGAATTCGGCTGGCGCTTCGGATTCCGGCGCCATCAGCACGACGAGCTCCACGCCGTCGAGCGTAATCTTCTGCCCGGTTTTCTCGGCGTACATCGTGGGCTCGATCATCGTCACGTTACCGAACGAGAGCGTCTTGCCAAGGCCCGCGTCCACATTGCCGGTGGCCGTGCGCGGCAGCAGCGCCCCGTACATATAGCTCGCGCGCCGGCTCATCGCGTTACCGGCAATCACGTTCTCTCCCACAGCGGCTGGGGTGAAACCGGCTGGCGCGAGGATTTTCACTTTGCCGGACTGCACGTCCTCGTCACTTACAACGCCGCGAACGCCGCCATAGTGGTCGGCGTGACTGTGCGTGTGGATGATGTGGGTGATCGGTTTGTCACCCAGATGCGGGATGACGAGGTTCTTCCAGCAGTAGGACGAGGTCGCGCTCGTCAACAGCGGGTCGACAACGATCCAGCCGTTGTCCCCCTGAATGATGCTCATTACCGACAGGTCGTAGCCGCGGACCTGCCAGATGCCATCGGTGACCTTAAAGAGACCGTGGTTCATGTTGAGCTTGGCGTTACGCCAGAGGCTCGGATTAACCGTCGGCGGAGCGTTGTTTTCCGGGCCGCCATTCACGAATGCGAATGGCTGGAGGTCCCAAGCCGCGACACCACCCGGACCCGGTATGACGCCCGGATCAGGAAGGGTCGCTACGAGGCCGCGTTTGGCGTCCTCGAAGTCCTGCGCATCGGCGAACGAAAGGAACTCCGCATATTGCCGGTTGATGTCAATAGTTGCCGGTGTCGCAGGTTTGTTGGACGCACTGGTAGGCCGGGCAGCCGCTGTTTGCGCCAACGTTTCCCCAACGACACCGGACAATCCGGTCGCGGCTCCGACGACCGCTACGCTTCTTAAGAACGTTCTGCGTGCACCGGGGTATGCGGGTTCTTTCGGGTCAGACATGACAGCCTCCGTTACGGGTCGAAAAAGCATGGACGGGCATCTTTCTACGGATAAGAAGCGGAGTCACTTTGGGAAAAGCAGCGTCAGCACGAGGCGCGCGCCCCATCCGTGCGGTCCAGAATCAGGACTGGCCGCCCAGTAACGCACGCCTGCACCGATACTCACTGGCTGTGTGCCGAACTTGAGCAACTTGGTAACAAATGCATTGATGGGCGTCGACCATTGGTGACGATTCCAGTCATAGGTTGACTCGGTGTTAAGAGCGAACGTCCACGCGTCCGCGGTCGTGTAGTTGAGAAAAGGCTGAAGGAACGTGGAACTCACACCTTGCCGATTGCCGTTGCCGGCGAATGACCAGATATGGTTGGCAAGCGCGCCGTAAGTCCATCCGTTGGATTGCCATAGCAGGACGGCGGTTGGCCCGGCACCCCATTTTTCCGCACCAATCAGCCGGTCCGTGTCGGTTGGCAACAGAAAGACAGGCCCCACGCCCCAGATCAATCCGCTTTCGGTCGGTTTTTGTGGCGATAAGAAAAAGCTCTGAACGACGTCGCCGAGCCCCGTCTGGGAGCCGGAACCCGGCGTGACGCTGCTCTGGGAGACGACAGGCAATATGGTCCGGGAAATGAGATTCCACGTGTCGTTCAGCTGAAATGGGACGACCGGCTGAAAATTCAGGTAGTACTTGTCCCCGTCACGATTTGGACCGATGTTGCCGTCGTAGTTGAACTGAAACGGGACGCTGATTAAGGCCGCAACCGGATTACTCAGTTGCTTTGCAAGATCCGAATCACTTTGGGCGTGCGCGGCCGATGCTGTCAGCAGTAATGCGGCAAAATAGCCGAATACGTTGGCAAGCCGACGGGTGCTCGTCAATTGAACGTCCCTCGTGTTGACCGCGCTTTCTGCGCTTGTTTCGATTAGGAATTCTTCATTCGATGCGAAACGAGGTTGTCTCTTTACCCCTTATCGAGTCCGGTGGCCGCCCGAAAACCGTTCCACGTTTTCCCGAGTCAGGGTCGCGGCAGCGCACTGTATCCGATAGATCCGGCCCGAATAACTGGTCGGAACGACTCCATACTTTTTGATCTCCAACCGCATCTCAATCAACACGTCGCGCAACTCGTGCCAACGCGCACGCTCCGCTTCCGGTACGAGCTTGCGCACACCAGATTTCTCTCGGCGGTAAATGTCCATTTGCGGTTTCGCAAACGTAACCGCACCTGAACTACATTAGACGGTGCATGGGAAAAGTGTTACCCAAAAAGTTAAAAATCTGAGGGCCGTATGGGAAGTGTTCAGGCGTATCTGCAACGCACCTATTCTAGCTTCGGGCCGCTGCAAGCTTTCGACGTCATTTACCGCAGGCATTTGGAACACCGGTTGTTGAATCCCGGCCGAGCCCGAAAGCCTGCTTCAGTCGTACCGTGCCAACAGGAGCAGATCGTTCGGTCCTTCAATGCCATCGCGAATGGCGTACTGGCACATAGGGTCACTGTTGCGGTCAGAACTGGTGGCTGTAATTCACTGCGACGAAATAAAGGTGGTTCGTATTGAACTGGCCGCCAATGAGCGGACTCTGCACCGTGCTGCCCTGCATCTGCAGATATTCAAAGGAAGCGCCAAGCGTGGACTGCGGGCTCATTCGATATTGCGCACCGATGCCGAAGCGCCAGGCCGCACCCGATGGCATTGTGAGAGAAGCGTTGCTCTGGCTCTTGTAGAAGCTCGAGTCGTACGCAATGCCGCCATCAAGCCGCAGCAAACTGGAAAACTGATATTGGACACCGATGGCCGCGTGCCAGGTATCCCGCAGCCTGTCGTTGCCGGCCAGTTCATTTCCAGCCACCGAAATCGAACTGGCACTGTATCTGGACCAGTTTTGCCAACCAAGATTACCCATGATGTTCCACTGCGCATTGAGTTCGTGAAACGCGCTGAACATGACTTGCTGCGGCGTCTTGACCAGACCGGCCAGAGGCAAGGTGATGTCACGGGTCACCGTGAAGCCAGCACCACCGGGCAGCGGATGAAACATATAACTCACGGTTCCGGTCGGATTGACTTTGAAGTTGTAGTCTGTCTCGCTGGTATAGGTAAGGCCAAATCGGGTGCTCGGGTTGAGTTCGAAAAGGACGCCAACGTGTGCGTTGGTGGCCCAGTCGTGGTCGCTGTCTTTCTGCTCACCGTCCTGCGTTTGCCGTTTCAGCGAAAAATAGCCGTAGTTGATTCCCAACCCCGCACCGATTGACCAATGGTCGCTGAGCTTGTAAGCCACCGTCGGTTGAACCGTTAGCGCGGTAAGCGCAGCATCTTTGACCAGCGACTGCGCTGCCCAGTCGCCGTAGTGCAGCGCCAATCCATAATCACCGTAAATGCCAATGCCGACCTTCAGACGGTCGTCTACGCTGTGGCTGTAGAAAAGGCTCGCAGAGGGGAACGGTTCTATCACATTGCCGGGACTGCTACCTTGAACCGCCGATGAATCGCTCAAGTGATAGTTTGCATTGCCGGTGAGCACTTGCAGCCCCGTGCTGAGCTGGTCGCCGTTCAAGCGTGTCATGCCCGCCGGATTTCCAAGGATGGTGCCGGCGTCCTGCGCCCTTGCCGCCAGGCCTGCGCTGGCAAGACCCACATCCTCGCCGCCAACTTCGTACAGGTACAGTCCGCCCGCCGCCGCCTGGTTTGACATCAGGCAGAGCATGGAGAACAGAATTGCAAGTAAGATTTTCTGCTTCATGAAAGCCCTCGCCAAATTGGTCCGTGGCTTGTCCACGCTTTTCGACGGCGCAACTGGCTCCGATTGTGAGGTCGCTCCGTTTGAGGACGCTATAGGTAGTCGGCGCAATGTCGCAAATATGCCAATGATCGTTGTGAGGGCTACCACTATTCCGGAATAGTCGCTATTTATCGAGGTTTCCTGCCGAGTCGACCTTATTCCGCGAGGCTCTATGACATCGAAGAGAAGATTCGGCGCCCGTCGCCTCCTCTTCTTTGCGGTGACCGTTTGCGTGGCTCACCGCGTGCTTGCCGGCCCGATTGATCTGCCGGGCTCGTTGCCGAACCTGTTCGGCGTAGGCCTTGGCACCACGACAGAGTACGCCGGCGGCAACGAGCGGATAGTCGGAGGACTGCCCGGGCTGCGCTATACGACCGCTTCCGGCCATTTACTCGAATGGTACGGGCCGTACGCGCAGTTCGATGCGGGAAGTGGAACCGGCTTTGAGTGGGGACCTGCCGCCTCCTTGCGTCTCGGCCGTCACGATGTCGACGACCCGGTCGTTTCGAAGATCCACACCATTCCGACGACCGTCGAAGGCGGCGGGTTCATCGGTTACGAGTACATTCACCGCGGAACAGTGCCCTACCGCCTGCGCGGCGAGCTCACGGTGACCACCAACGCAGGCGCCGTATTTACAGGCTCACGGCTGTCCCTAAACGGTAGCGCATGGTTGCCGCTGTCCCCGCGCATCTTCACCGGTGTCGGGCTTGGTGCAAGCTGGGCCAGCGGCGGGTTCAACAACACCTACTTTGGCGTAACCAGTGAAGACTCGATGCGTAGCGGACTGCCTTATTACAGCCCTGCATCGGGAGTCGAGCAGATCACCAGCTGGCTCGCATGCGTCTATCAAATCGATAGAAGCTGGTACGCGGGAGCGCTAGTCTTCTATCAGCGTCTGACTGGTCCTGCGGGAGATAGTCCTATCGTTGTCCAGCGGGGAACGCGGAATCAGCTCACGTTTGGTGCAGGTGCCGCCTACGCGTTCCGTTAGTCTGCTCAGGCCAGTTGTGCTCCTGTCGGAGCTAGTCGCTTGTGGAAACGTGGAAACTGCAAAGCCGGGTAAATAGCCATCTGGATGCCAGAATAGAGCAAGTCGGCCGATGCAGCACGGGGGAATTATGGTTCCGGGCAAGCTTTTGTTAGATCGTCCAGGTACGGTGGAAGGACTCCTTGCTTTTCAACCTCCGAATGCACCGGGCGGCGATCGATGCGTGGTTTTATATGCAGTACTGGTTCGACCACTTTCCGTAAGACAAACTGTTCTGGCCGGATCGGGCACTACACATCGCTTCTTCAGGCCGACACGAACAAGACCTTTAGTTCACTTACGATGACAGGATCGACCTGATCGACCGCGCAGCCGAGTACATCTGGCGCACCTACGTGCCCAAGGTCTTGGCTGCGGATCCCGCAACGCAGTATCTGATAGCCGTGGCGGACAGTAACGGACATATGCTTGAGGCCGGCAAGTTATACAAGCTTGACGTTCCTGCCAGATGCCAGTCAAGCAATTCTGGGCGTTGACGGTATATGAGCGGGCCACTAATACATCTATCTACGGCAAGTCCAACCGCACGACGCTTTCTTACAACCTCGACAACATGAAGAAGAATACGGACGGTGGCTTAACGATTTACGTAGGCCCAAAGCGCCAGAGGGATTGGAGGCCAACTGGGTTCCGACCTCAGGCAAGCGTCCCCTGCCTGCTATGTGCTTGTACGGCCCGACGGAAGCCCTGAACAACAAAACCTTCAAGTTATCGGACTTGCAACATGTCTGAGGGATGCCGGAGCCTAAGCCGGTGCGAATCGATAGCGCCCCCCGACGATCCAAGCGTTTGAGTCTTTTATGTCCGTTGAACGAGTAAAAACGGACCTCCTAACGTCTGTTGGAGGCGTGATCGACCGGCCGAGATTGGCCGTCAAGCGCCGATCGCAAGGCTACTAAGGTTTCTTGTTCAGATTACGGACGCGGCCGGTATTGAGGCTGCCAAATTCGTGCTCCAAGGCCGCGTCGCCCGACGGATGCGATCCAGCAGGCGACAGGTTCCGAACCCGGCCGGTGTTGAGACTGCCGAACTCGCGCTCCATCGCCGCATCGCCCTTCGATGAGCTCCCTACGGTTGACGCGTCATCCTTCGCCATCGCGATAGCCGGACCGGCCAAGAGAATCACTGCCATCAGATATTTCATGCTGTCCCCGTGCGCGAGAGTCGCGCATTCATGTTTTAGAGAAGTGCCACGGCCCCCGCCGCGACTACAACCATGCCGACAACCTGTCCGCCCACATCTGCATTGCCTCATAGATCGCCATGCCGCCGCCGCCAATTTCCTCCGGCCCCAAGCATACAGGCTGGTGGAGCGTCAGGCGAATTGCCGTTTGCATCGCATCACTCAACACTTGCGTCGGTAACTAGTCTTGGGATTTCAAGCCTCCGTCGTCCGAAACAATCAATCGGCAGGCGGCAGCGTCCGAGGCAAATTCCGGGCCGCGCTTCTCCAACGCATCGACCCACTGCAGTACTTGCTGCCTTGTTGGGATCATGCTTGTGGGGCACTCGTGGAGAAAGAATGCCAGGAAGCGGTCGAGTTCCTCCTTTGTGCCGTTCATGACCACGTCAAGGTAAGGATCTGATTCTGCCATTCGTATCCCCTGAAATTTCGTTTGCAGAACACTTTTCCTTCACCGCTGCTGAGACCGACAACGACGCCGCAACGACGCATTGTGAGGACCAAGATTTCTTTGAAAGGTGCCATCGACGCCGGAACGAACAACGCTGCAACGACGCATCGGTCGTCCGTAACACGGCATGGATCAATTTGGCTTGTAGTCGCGGCGCTTCGCGCTGGCCATCTTGAACCGAGCCAACCGATCGACTTTCGGCGAATGCTTGATCTCTCGCGACGTCTGAACGAAAGGCGCGGTGATCTTTCCAGCTTTTCCCTTACGTCCGTGGGCCGCGTGCCCGTACTTTCCAATGCTGTAGTCGCTCAAATGGCCCATGACCTTGGCCGCATGCTCCAACGAAATTTCGGGATCAGCTTTCATGTCGGAAGCTACTTGATGGCGGAAGCAATAGGGACTGACACGCGTTCGCAACTTCGGGAAGGTGCTTTTTCCCAACTGCACGACGCTGTTGTAGAGATAGTCCTTGTCGTGAGCAATGGTGAACTGAGCCGTCCCGTCGATTGCGTAGTGAGCAGCCATGGCATACAAATGCTTCAGCGCAGGATTTGCATCACTATCAGCCGTAAATCCGATAATGCGTGTTGGCTGCCCTCGCTGCCGTCCACCAGCGTCGACACACTTCGCGCCTCCCAGTTTTATTAAAAGACGTCCCCCGCGCACAGCGACCTGCGCGCCAATGGCGAGTTCCGCCGAACGACATCCGGTGAGCCAGAGAATAGCGAGCGCCGAAAGCAACTGCGGCCTAGATTCTCGCCATTGTGGTTCACATGCTTGTCGCCATAGGGTCTCGCGCCAGTTTGGCGGTAGCACCTTCAGAGCGGGTTTCTTGGCTTTTCCCATAGCGTGCGTCAATGGTTAGGTTTCACAGCGTGCGGATTTTTCCTTGTTCGATGTCGGGCGTATCGAGTCCTCCACACTTAGAAATCGACTTAGAACCACCCCCGAGTCGCTATGCGCCTCGACCCCTGAGGGGTAGGGCTCGTCAATTTTGGGCCGCACCACGACATGCCTTCGCATGTCGGTGTTACGACCCAAAGCAGCCAAGCCCCCTCTTGTCCGACATGCCGTCCGGACAAGAGACAGACACGATTTCGACGCGTCAGGAAGCTGTACTGTCGCCATCTGCATTCGCGACGCGGTTCCTTTTCTTTTCGGCTCCGTTCCGTATTAAGCGATCAAGTTGTCCGCGATCTGGGCCAGCCTGAGACGCCGGCAGTCCAATCGCCGCTCGCTCCGCAGCGGACCGCTTTTCGCGTGCTGCGTCTCTGATACGGATAGCTTCGTTAACCAAAGCACGTCGACTTCTTGCACTCGCGACCGCGAGTCCTCCTTTCGGTGAAAATTTCTCGCCCGGTTGATGCCCGAGTGCGCGTTCAACCAGTGACCGCACCCATCCCTTAACATCTGCGATGGCTTTCCCGTTTCGTGCATTGGCTACGAACTCGTCAACGATTTGCTGCGCAGTGGAGTGTGCAATCGGGTCAAACTGACCGAAAACTTCACGAAAAATTGCGCGATGGGGTTGTGCCTCCGACTCGAAAATCAGATCTGAAAACGAACTAAACCGGTTTTTTGTCGTGTTGTTGTTACTAATAGCTTTTGTATTTTGTTGTTTCTGTTTGCGCGCGGATTTCCCGAATGCGGACGTTCCGAGTTCGGACTGTCCGAGTTCGGAAAACAGGTTTTCGGCCGCTTCACGCTCACCGTCAGGAGCCGGTCGCTTACGATTCTTCAACCCTTCATGAGGCGGCACTGGCGGGACAAGCGAAAAGACATAGGCCCACCGCCAGTGACCGCGGGCGTTTTGGTATCGAGAGCGATTAAGATATCCAGCCGCGATTAGCTCCCGCGCGATCCTCGACCATCGGGTGTTGCCGTTGATGCCCAGAATATGGCGCAATGGGCCGATGCGAACTTCCCATCCGTTCTCCTTGCCGGCAAGCCAGCTGGCTACCGCTCGAGAGTCCAGGCTCAACCGCCAATCTTCGAGTAGGTATGTCGGAATGCTTCGGTAGTCGAATTCACGACTTTTTCGGATCGTGATTACAGGATCAACACCCGTCGCAGCCTCGACTTCCTTAGGAGTCACGCTGTCTCCGATTTACGCGGGCGACCACGGCGCTGTGCGACAGTGTTTAGACCATTCAGCCACTCCCGCACGTCAGCAGCGCGCCATCGTACGCATCGATTTCGGCTTATCGCGGGGCGAGGAAACTCTCCTTGCATGTTCCGCTGGTAGAACGCGCCGGGCGTGATACCAAGGAGGCAAGCGAATTCCTTTGGCGAGATGAGCGCACTCGGGTCTAGCTGTCCGAACGTCACGCGAAAGTCGCCGACGGGACTACTCTCAAAAGGCATTGCGAGCTCCTATATGGATCAGGTAATCTGATTTGAAATATTCGGGGTCGCGTCGCTCGCTGCACATGGCGCATACAAAGGGGTTTTGGGATGACGGGACGAAGTGCTTGGATCGAGGACGAGGAGCGCGCCCACAGGCATGCGCTAGCCTGCGATCTAGTGGCCGCATTGACCTTGGGCGGGAAGATCGCACGTGCTGTGATTGAGGAAAAACTCGGCCTTCCTTGGGGGAAACTGACAGAAATGTGTCGCAAAACTACGCGAAAAAGGTTCAATAAGAATTCAGGCGAGCGTGTTGAATCGTCGCCAAGTGGGCTGGAAGACTGGGAATTCGCTTGGATCGTCGGCAAAGGCTACGACAAGGGTCGTGGCGTGCTCACGGATAGGTTCGTTTTTGAATTCGGACTTGGGCAACTTATTGAATATGTCCAGCTGTCCAGTGGCGCAGGCTTAACCGAAGGCAGAGAAGTTGAACCTAAGGACAAGATGAAGGAGACGATTAAGGCGCAGGTCAACAATCGTCACAAAGCAAACAAGATATTTATCGCGGGACTTGCTCACGTGCGCCGAGGTGAAGTTCCTTGGTCAAACAACGGTAGACGCAAAAAGTGGGCAAATGCATCCTCGGAGGAGCGGTTGGCTTCGTTCGAGAACTGGTTTGACGCGATCGATCGCCTAGGTTGCCATGTCGTGAACCGTGAGGGATGGGAAGATTGGTTCGAACGAGCCAATCCAGCGGGTTCGATGGAGCAGTTCTTTCGGCATTGGATCAGCGCTTGGCACCCTGGCGAGGCTCCGTGTCCGCCTTGGATTTGGCCGGAGGTTGACTATTGGGACGCTCATGACGCGTTGGACTCGGACGACTTCCTTGACACGCTGATTCTCGTGACTGAGAGCGATATGCCGTATAGCGCTTACCACCGTCGATGCGTACAGCCCGAATGCAACGGTGGTCGTGCTCAGCCAGTCGCCGCGGAGACAGAAGACGACCAAGATTGGGAGTTCGGTCGTGACGTCACTGTTGATGACACTGACTGTTGGCTTGCCGAACTATCGACGCAAGCTGCGACTTCGAAGGTACCGTGGCAAATAGCATTTGATGCGTTGCCGGCGGAGAAATGGCGTAGCACGGGTCAGATTCCTATTAGCACGGGCTGAGATGAACAAACCCATGCTTCTCAGAAATATCGTAGAATCAACGCGTTAAGGTCAAAGGGCCTTACATACACTGGGGCAATTTCTCTCTCCGAAGGCAGGGGTTGCTGGTTCGATCCCAGCCGGGCGCGCCAAGAATTCTTCCTCGACGAAATTTGCGGCAATCACATTTGCCGGTTCGTTTATTATCCGGACATCGCGCCCTTGGCAGTAAGCCGTCCACCTATCCCGGACACGCCGAACCCCAGGGCGTTTTCACGTCTGGAGGTGTGCTGATCGACCGGGCCTACTCAAGAGCCCGGTCATCGCTGACCGTGCCATACTCAAACCCCATCCCCGCCAACCATCTCCGATACCCCACCGCCATCCGGTCACACCGCTGATGCAACTCCGCATCGAGATCGAGCGGCAGCCGCGCAGGCCATTGCGACTCGACGATCGGCGTGTCCTGCATCAGGATCTCCATATTGAAGTCGTAAAGCTCCTGATCGCTGTGCGCCGTGTCGTCTTCATGAATGGAAACGAGCCACGCGCGCGTCTCCGTCTGCGTGACCGGCGACGCGGCCAGCATGATATGCAGCGCGCCCTGCCCGCCCGACGCCATCTTCGTGAGACTCGCGATCAACGGCCGCTTCACCCGATACACATAGTCGATCATCGCGCCGCCGCCCTGACCGGGCATGCCCGCAGGCTGCCAGTATCGACACCGCCGCGCCTCGAGTCCGCCATCGGGCGTCTGCACGACGTCATAGTCCGGCACTTCCGTGTGCGCCTCTTCGCCCAGAATCCCGGCATGCACGAACGAAAAGTGCGCCATATCGAGAAAATTTTCGACGACGCGCGGCGCCGATGACCGCACCGTCTGCGGCGCGAGATTGATGCGCCGGCCACCGGCAATGCCGGCTTCGGGAAAGAAATCGAGCGCGTAAGCCGGCTCACCGAAGCACATCCACACGACGCCGTACTGCTCCGCGCTGACATACGTCGTCGCGCAGGCGCGCTTCGAAGGACGCAGCGACGGATTCGACGGAATCCGCAAACACTGTCCTTCGATGTCGTAGCGCCAGCCGTGATACGGACACACGATCTGGTCGCGCATCACGTGTCCGAGCGACAACTGCGCGCCCCGATGCGGACAGTAATCGCGCCACACATGCGCCGCGCCGATGCTGTCGCGCCACACCACGATCCGCTCATCGGCGACGACGAACCCGCGCGCGCCGCCCTCGGGAACGTCTTCGCTATTGCAAACGGGCAGCCATTCGCCGGCCAGAGAAAGAGTTTCGTCGCGCATCGCGGTGAATCGGAAATAGATGTCCCAAAGGCGTTCTTACACGAAACACAGCGTCTTCGCAAAACGTTGCAAAATAGCGGATCGCTCGCTCGGCGCGCTTCGATATCAATTCATCCAGCCGATGCCACGCGACGGGGCCGCAGTACACAACAGCAAGATAAAAGAAAGAAATCACCATCCAGGGGTTCAGTATGGAGCAGGCGCATCAACCGGCACGCCGGCCTTATGCATTCGCATGGTCCGGGCACCGGAATCCCGAACGCGAGCAGGCCACGCTGCGGGTCTGGATGGGAGCGGCGGTTCTTCTGGCCTACGGCATCTATTCGTGGCTCCGCCCGTCGTACGATGCACTCGCGGTCGCGCGCTTCGTCGCGCTCTACGTGTGTTACGGCGCGCTCACGCTGCTCGTCGTCAATCGCATGAGCGCGCCTTCGGAGAAGCGTCTCACCATCACGACCATCGGCGATCAAACGCTGCTCGGGCTCGCGCTCGCGGCGGGCGGCGCGATCGCGCTGCCGCTCATCTGGGTGATGTTCTGGTTTCTGATCGGCTCCGGATGCCGTTACGGCAAGCGCACGCTCGCCGTGTCATGCGCGACGGCGCTCGCCATCGTCGCGGCGCTCGGCGTCTGGCAGCCGTGGTGGCGCGCCAATCTCCCCGCCGCGATCGGGCTGGGGTTGAGCGTGCTGGGCGCATCGGTGTATTTGAGCGTGCTCGTCGACCGGCTCGGCAACGCGAATCGCGATCTCGCGCGTCAGGCATCGACCGATCCGCTCACGGGTCTGTCCAACCGATACGCGCTCGAACGGGTCGTCGATCGCGCGATGTCCGCCCGCGAAACCGATGGCGACGATGCCACCGCGCTCCTGCTCATCGATCTCGACGGCTTCAAGGAAGTGAACGATACCTACGGTCACGCCGTCGGCGACATGCTGCTGCAAGCCTTCGCGCAATCGCTCGCGAGGCGCATGCGCAAGACGGACACCATCGCGCGTCTGGGCGGCGACGAGTTCGTCGTGCTCGCGCATCACGTGCGCGACCGCGCGGCGGTGCTGTCCGTCGCCGACAGCATTCACTCGGTGCTCGCCGCGATGACAACGGTGCAGGAACGGCCGGTGTCGGTATCGGCGAGCATCGGCGCGTGTCTGCTTTCCAGCGCGACGTCCGCGCATCAGTCCGGCATCACCGCCGTGCTGCGCGCCGCCGACCGCGCGATGTATCGCGCGAAAAGTCTCGGCGAAGGTAAAACAGTCTTCGCCGAAACGCACGACTTCGAGATCACCTAGCCGGGCTTACGCCTCGACGCTCGTCCACGCCTGCTCGCGCAGCTTCGTGCGCAGGCGGGCGACCGCCTGGCTGTGCAACTGGCACACGCGCGATTCGCTCACTTCCATCACCGCGCCGATTTCGCGCAGGTTCAGGCCGCGTTCGTAGTAGAGGCTCATCAGCAGCTTCTCGCGCTCGGGCAGCTTGTCGATCGCTTCGATCAACGCGCCGCGCAGACTGTCGTCGAGCAGCGCCGAAAGCGGGTCCGAGCGATCGACGCAATAGCGGTCGAGGAACGGCTCGTCGTCGGCGGAGCGGTCGAAGTCTTCGTAATAGATCAACTGGCTGCCGTGCAAGTCCTGCAGCATCGACTGATATTCGTCGAGCGGCATCTTCATGTGCTCGGCGATCTCCGTCTCGCTCGCGGCGCGGCCGAGGTTCTGCTCGACCTTGTGCACCGCCGATTCCACTTCGCGCGACGTCTTGCGCATGCTGCGCGGCAGCCAGTCGTTCGCGCGCAGTTCGTCGAGCATCGCGCCGCGAATGCGCTGGCTCGCGTAGGTTTCGAATTGCGCTCCCTGATCTTCCTTGTAGCGGCTCGCCGCGTCCAGGAGGCCGATCATGCCGGCCTGGATGAGATCGTCGAGATCGACGCTCGCCGGCATCTTGGCGACGAGCTGAAGCCCCAGCCGACGAACGAGCGGCGCATATTTCGTCAGGACGTCCGACTGTGAGAGTTTGCCTTGGGCGTTATACATCTTGGTCACCTATCTTGATCACATCGACGCCGTGCTGCTCATTGCATGCGCGGGGAAGAGAACCTCCCGCATGCCACGATCAGAGTCGCCTACCGGAATGCGCGCGTTTCTCTGGCCGTCCGCTTTCGCCGGATAAGCGGCGGGACGCATCGGCCAGTGGAGGAGCTCCGCCGCGATCGCGCGGTAGTCGCGCGCCGCGGCCGTGGCCGGGAACGCTTCGACTGCGCAGCGTGAGAGATCCTTTGCCCGAGCGACGCGCGCATCCTCGGACACATACCCTGCATGCACGAGCGACACGGCCAGATACCGGCTCGCGACGCCCGACAAGTTGTCGAACGCGACCGCCGCGTCGGCCGGGTTCTGCACGTGATTGATGAGCACGCGGAACTGGCCGATCGCATGGGCGTAGTGCAGGCGCTTCATGCACGCATACGCCTCGGTGATCGCCGACGCGGCCACCCGCGTCACGATGAGAAAGTCATGCGCCTGCGCCGCGAGCGTCGACAGCGCGCCGTGGCGGTCCAGTTGCGCATCGATCAGCACGATGTCCGCCGGACCGTCGAGCAATGCGCGGCACTGCGCGGCGTCGTGGCTGATGCGTTCGTCGCGCGGCGCGGCGATCTGCGAAAAGCCGAACGGCGTGCGCTCGACCGCATCGGCGAGCGCGCGGCGGCCCGACATCACCGCGGCGAGCGCGCCTGCATCGGACAGACCCAGCATGCGGCTCGCCGAGCCCGCGTCCCGATGCTCGTCGATGACGAGCACATCCTTGCCGTGCGCGGACAGCGCCGCGCCGAGATTCACCACCGCCGACGTGCATCCGATGCCCGCCGGCCCGCCCGCAACCGCCACCACGCGCGAACCGGCACGCGTGAGCAGCCGTCGCAGACCTTCCGCCTGGTCGAGCACGAACTTATCCAAAGTGCACCCCATGCAGTTCGGTCGTGGCGCGCGCGGACAACGCGGACAGCAGCGCCGGCACTTCTTCGTCCTGCGGCACGAACGGCGAGCCGTCGCGGGGAATGCAGAACGCGCTCTTGATGAGAAAACGCTTGGTCGCGACGTACAGGTTCTCCGGCACCTTCTGGCCGGTCGACACGTAATGCACCGGCAGCTTGTAGCGGATGACCGTATCGAGCACGCCGCCGAGATTCGTCGCTTCGTCGAGCTTGGTCAGGATGCAGCCCGCGAGCGGCGGCTGATCCGCCGCGCTCTTGTACGCCTGCACGACTTCGTTGAGCGTGTCGCCGTGGCTCGTCGCGTTGAGCAGCAGAATGCGTTGCACCGGATGGCCCGCGCCGCACAGCATCGCGATCTGGTCGGAAACCATGCGATCGCGCTGGCTCATGCCGATCGTGTCGATCAGCACGATATGTTTGTTGCGCAGCTCGGAAAGCGCGAGCTGCAGATCGGCGCCGTCCTTCACCGCGTGGACCGATACGCCGAGAATCTTGCCGAAGATGCGCAGTTGCTCGTGCGCGCCGATCCGGTAGCTGTCGGTGGTGAGCAGCGCGACCTTGCTCGCACCGAAGCGCATCACGCAGCGCGCGGCGAGCTTCGCGGTGGTCGTCGTCTTGCCGACGCCCGTCGGGCCCATCAGCGCGAACACGCCGCCGCGTTCCATCAGCGCGTCTTCGCTGTCCATCACCGGAATGTTTGATTCGAGCACCTGCTGCACCCATTCGAGCGCGCCTTCGACGCTTTCCATTTCCGGCATGTTGTCCACCATCATGCGGACGAGTTGCGCGGAAAAACCGGCGGCGAACAGACGCTTGGTCAGCGCGGCGCCCGTCGGATTGCGGCGCTGGCGCTCGCCCCAGAGCAGACCGGAGAAGTGCTCTTCCATCATCGAGCGCATCGACGAAAGCTCGTTCATCACCGTTTCGTTGACGACCTGCTCCATGCGTGCGCGAACCGCTTCCGTCACGACCGCCGCCGCATTGGCCGGCAAACCTTCGAAGACGCCTTCCGGCGCGGCGGGCGCGGTGCTCGCGACCGGTGCTTCGGCGTGCGGCGCGCTCGCGTTGATCTTCTGCGCGGCGCGGCGCGCGGCGATCTGCGCGGCTTCGCGCGCCCAGTCGGGCGTGTCGACCTTCGATTCGACGCGCGGCTGGACCGCTGCCTGCGCGTGCTGGCGAACGACGTACTTGCCTGCTTCCGGCGTCTTGCCGGCGCGCGGCTCCTGCGCCACGACCGGAACCGGCACGCCCATACCGCGAGCGATCGCGGCCGACGCCGTCAGCGGACGATTCGACGGCATCGCCGCCTGCTGCGCGATGCGCTTCGCGTGCTCGATCAGCCACGGGTTCGTGTCGGCCATCGTGCGCGGCGCTTCATCGGCGGGCGCGGCTTCGGGTTCGTGGGCGATGTCGTCTTCATCGTCGAAATCGGTGTTCGCGCCGAACACCGACGAGAACACGTCGCCGCTCGTGTACGGATTCGCGGCGGATTGCTTCGCCGGGAGCGCGGCGGCCGCTGCCGCCAGCGCGGCGCGCGACGTGCCTGCCGAACGCGCGGCTTGTTCCTTCGCGGCGGGCGAGATCGACGCGATATCGCTGTCCGCGACGCCGACGATCTCGACGGAGCCATCATCCAGCGTGCGATTGGACAACACCACGGCATCGGGTCCGAGCGCTTCACGAACCTGGCGCAGTGCGTCGCGGCTGTTCGCGCCGATGAATTTACGAATGTTCAAACTTGCCCCCGATGAGGTGAAACTGCGATCTTTGCGAGGCGGAACCACCTGGCTCGTTGCCGTGTCCGCTTTCAGTGAGGCCATTATTGCGAACTTCACCATTCGTCCATCGCTGGATAAAGGGTGAGAAAAAGGGGTATTTCGGCTGATGGAAATGCGGCGCGCCGGCACGAGATTCCGCTTCGCTTCTTTCCGGACGCGTGGCCGACGGCGTAAGCTTTAGGGCAATTCGCTCACGGTCCGGCTCGCATCCGCGACGGTCCGGACACTCACAGGAGACTTCTTCGCATGGCGTCCGCTGTCCCCTCCGCGCAATCCGTTTCTCCCGAAAACCCAAGCACCGGCGCGCGTCTGCTCGTCGATGCGCTCGTGCATCACGGCGTCGAGCGCGTGTTCTGCGTGCCCGGCGAGAGCTTTCTCGCCGTGCTCGATTCCCTGCACGACGAAACCTCGCAGATCCAGACGATCGTCTGCCGCCACGAGGCGGGCGCGGCGAACATGGCCGAGGCGGTCGGCAAGCTGACGGGCAAGCCGGGCGTCGCGATCGTCACGCGCGGGCCGGGCGCGACGCACGCGTCGATCGGCGTGCACACCGCGTTTCAGGATTCGACGCCGATGATCCTGCTCATCGGCCAATGCGCGCGCGATCACATGGACCGCGAGGCGTTTCAGGAAATCGACTATCGGCGCATGTTCGGGCAGATGGCGAAATGGGTCGCGCAGATCGACGACCCGCGCCGCGTGCCTGAATATATGAGCCACGCGTTTCACACGGCGACGTCGGGCCGTCCGGGTCCGGTCGTGCTCGCGCTGCCGGAAGACATGCTGACCGAAGCGGTGGCCGCCGTGCCGCCGGTGCCGCGCTATCAGCGCGTGGCGGCGTCGCCGTCGGCGGCGCAGATGGATCGCTTGCGCGATGTGCTCGCCAGCGCGAAGAAACCGTTCTTGATCGCGGGCGGCAGCGGCTGGACGACCGAAGCGACGCAGGACTTCGCGCGCTTCGTCGAGCGTTGGCGGTTGCCGGTCGGCTGCGCATTCCGTTATCAGGACACGCTCTCGAACGAACATCCGAACTATGCGGGCGATGTCGGCCTCGGCGTCAATCCGGCGCTCGCCGCGCGCGTGCGCGATGCCGACGTGCTCTTCGTGCTCGGCCCGCGCATGGGCGAATCGACGACGGGCGGCTACACGCTGCTCGACATCCCGAAGACGAAGCAGACGCTCATCCACGTGCATCAGGGCGCGGAGGAACTCGGGCGCGTGTACAGCGCCGATTTGCCCGTGGTCTCGGGCATGCCGGAAATCGCGTCGCTTCTGGCCGCTTTGGAGCCGCCCGCCAATGTTTCCTGGGCCGGAAGCGCCGAAGCCGCGCACGCCGCGTATCTCGAATGGCGCAAGCCGCGCCCGATGCTCGGCGATGTCCAGCTCGGCGAAATCATGCGCCAGCTCGCGGAAAACATTCCCGCCGATTCGATCCTCACGAACGGCGCGGGCAATTACGCGACGTGGCTGCATCGGCACTATTCGTACCGGCATTTCCGGTCGCAGTGCGCGCCGACGAGCGGAGCGATGGGTTACGGCGTGCCCGCCGCCATCGCCGCGAAGTCGCTTTATCCGGACCGCACGGTGATCGCGTTCGCGGGCGACGGCTGCTTCATGATGTCGAGTCAGGAAATCGCCACGGCAATGCAATATGACTTGCCGGTGATTTTCATCGTCGTGAACAACGCGCAGTACGGAACGATCCGTATGCATCAGGAGCGGCACTATCCGAACCGCGTGCATGGGACGGGGCTCACGAATCCGGACTTCGTCGCGTATGCGCGTGCGTTCGGCGCGCACGGCGAACGCGTCGAAACGACGGAACAGTTCATGCCCGCATTCGAACGCGCGCGGATATCCGGCTTGCCCGCGGTGATCGAAATCCGCATTCCGCAGGATCAGAGCACGCCGGGCGCGACACTCGAACAAATTCGCCAGCAAGGACAGCGCTAAGCGACAAACTTTCAATCTTCTTGCAGTCGTCTCCCGGTGGCAGTAGAGTAGCCAGTTCAAAAACACCGGGAGTTAGCGATGCTTAAGATTCTGGCCTTGTCATTGGCGTTGGGTTTTTCGGGCGCGGCATTCGCGAAAGCCGACTGCACTGCGCATCCGAAAAGCGAATGGATGAAGGAGTCGGACGCCAAGGCGCAACTCGAGGCGCAAGGCTACAAGATTCGCAAGTTCAAGGTCGATGGCAACTGCTACGAGATCTACGGCCACGACAAGGACGGCAAGAAAGTCGAGATTTATTACGACACCAAGACGCTGGCTGTCGTGAAGTCGGAAGTCGAATGACGCTCGAATCGTGAAGGTCTGGGACGGCTTTGTCCGGCTGACGCACTGGGCCGTCGCGGGCATCGTGCTGTGGAATCTGTTCGGACCGACGGATTCCACGCATCGCGTGCTGGGATATGTCGCGGCCGGGCTCGTGGCCGCGCGCATCGTGTGGGGATTCGTCGGATCGCGTCACGCGCGATTTTCGGCGTGGTGGCCGACGCGTTCGCATCTCGTCGACTATCTGCGATCGCTTGCGAAAGGCAAGCCGATGCATCACGTTTCGCACAATCCGCTCGGCGCTTTGATGGCGCTCTTTCTCTGGTTCTTGATCCTCGCGCTCGCGGTGTCCGGCTGGATCATGCGGCTCGACGCGTTCTGGGGCGAGGACTGGCCACAAGAGATTCACGCGTGGCTCTCCGTTGCGGTCGAGGTTTGCGTTTGCGTGCACGTCGCGGCGGCGGTGCTGATGAGCGTGTGGACGCGGGAGAATTTGATCCGGGCGATGGTGACGGGGAATAAGCAAGACAAGCATCAGCGCGAGTGACCTGCTTCGAGGCAGCTTTAATTCAGCATTCGGCACTACCCATGGCATCGCGCCGCTTCCGATAATCGAATCCGCACTCTCGATACAGAGAGTGGACTCGATGATCGATAAAAAGGAGCGACTGCACGATGTCCCACGCAGCGAGGCAACTGACCAAGATCGGCGTGTTCTACGACGGGAATTACTTCGATCGCGTCAGCAAGTATTACAACCATCAACATGAAAAGAAGGCCTGGATCTCAGTCTCGGGCCTCCACGACTACATACGTTATTCCGTCTCCGAAAACGAAAACGTCGATGTCCGTAGTTGCCAGGTCATCGACGCGCATTACTTTCGTGGACGCTTTTCCGCGCAAAAGAGCAGTGAGAAAGCGTTGTTCAATGAGCGCGTAGTCGACGACATGCTCATGCGCGAAAACGTCACTGCGCACTATCTCCCGATGAACTTCGTCGGCAAGGAAAAGGGCGTCGATGTCTGGCTCGCTCTCGAAGCGTTCGAACTGGCGATCTACAAACAGTTCGATGTCGTCGTACTGATCGCTAGCGACGGCGACTATATTCCCCTCGCGCGCAAGCTCAAGACGCTTGGAATTCGCGTCATGACCGTCAGTTGGTTCTTCACCTTTGAAACTGCCAGCGGCGAGATCAAAGTGGCACGGCCGAGCCAGATGCTTCTCAAAGAGGTGAACTACTCCATCGCGATGTCAGAGGTGATCGACAGGATGGACAACACCTCCGGTGACGAACGCATCGTGCTGAGCGGCCTGTTCCAGCGTCGGCGTGATGGTCGACTGCCTTCCGGCGCGGCTGAAGCGGATTGGAAACTCGGTTTCATCGAAGTGCTGAAAGAGACATACGGTCTCATCAGACCAGAGATCGGCCTCAAGAACATGTTCTTTCCGTATACCGCGCTCACTGACATCGATCCGGACGAACTCGAGGAAGGTATGGAAGTGAGCTATCAGGAAGGTGTCGGGCAGAAGGGCCCCTTCGCACGAAAAGTCAGAACGAACTGACTTCCGTGAACGCCCAAAACAAAACGGCCCGGCCGCAAATGCGAACCGAGCCGTTCGATACAACGCAGAAAGCCTGAACCGCTTACTTCCCGCCCACGCTCTGCAGCGTCGTCCACTTCCCGCCGACAACCTTATACAGCGTAATCCCGCCGTTCTTCAGATCGCCCTTCGAGTCGTACGACAGGTGCTTCGCCGTCACGCCCTGCATGTCGGTCTTCGCGAGGAACGGCAGGTACTTCGCCGGGTCCGTCGAGTTGGCCGCCTTCATCGCGTTGAACATCGCCATTGCGCCGTCGTAGGCATACGGCGAATACGTCTGCACGTCTTCGTTGAAGCGCTTCTTGTACTTCGCTTCGTAGTCCGCGCCGCCCGGCATTTCGTTCATCGGCAGGCCGGCGAGCGATGCCACCGTGCCGTCCGCCGCGTCACCCGCGATCTTGACGAACGTGTCGGTCTTCACCATTTCGCCCGCCATCAGCGGCGCGCGGAAGCCGAGCGTCTTCATCTGCTTGACCATCGGGCCGGCTTGCGAATCCGCACCGCCGTAGTACACGAGGTCCGGGTTCGTCGACTTGATCTTGGTCAGAATCGCCTTGAAGTCTACAGCCTTGTCGTTCGTGAATTCACGGACGACGATCGTGCCGCCCGCCGCCTTCGCCGCCTTCTCGAACTGGTCGGCGAGACCCTGGCCGTATGCCGTGCGGTCATCGACGATCGCGATCTTCTTGACCTTCAGGTTCTTCACCGCGAACTCGCCCGCGACCGAGCCTTGCTGCGTGTCGGAGGTCATCATGCGGAACGCCGTCTTGAAGCCTTGCGTCGTGTATTCGGGCGCCGTCGCCATCGCGATTTCGGGAATGCCCGCGTTCGCGTAGATGCGCGACGCCGGAATCGTCGTGCCCGAGTTGAAGTGGCCGAGCATGCCCTTGATGCCGTCGTCGACGAGGCGCTGCGCGACGGTCGTGCCCGTGCGCGGGTCGGCCTGGTCGTCGGCCGAGTTCAGCACGATGCGGACCGGCTTGCCGCCGATCATCGGCTTCGTGGCGTTGAAATCTTCGACAGCGAGCGTGATGCCGTTCTGCATGTCCTTGCCGTAGTGCGCCTGCGCACCGGTCAGCGGTCCGGCGTAACCGACCTTCACGTCCTCGGCTTGCTGTGCGAATGCGGTCCCCGCGAGCGACAGGCCGGCGAGCGTCATGGCTGCCGCCAGCTTGGTCATCGTGTGCTTCATAGCTTCTCCTGGTTCCAGTGTGGATGGCAGCTTGTGCCGGGATCGCCGTGCCTGCTGCCGCTTGTTTGAATTCGTTTGAATCGAGCGCTCGAGGGCTGTCTCAACCGATCGTCATCAAATTCGCATTGCCGCCCGCCGCCGCCGTGTTCACGCTCACCGAGCGTTCCGTCAGCAGACGTTCGAGCGCATAGTCTTCGCCTTCGTGGCCAGCGTCGGCGAACGCTCCCGCAGCCACGCCCTGCACCGATACGATCGGTCCCGGACGCTTCGCGACTTCCTTCACGAGCGACAGCAGTTCATCGCTGTCGCCTTCGAACAGGACGGCGTCGAAATCTTCCGCCGCTTTCCTGACCGTCGCAAAAGGCTTGAGCGATGCCGGCAGCGACGCCGCCAGTTGATCGCCCGCCGATCCGCTGAACAACGCGCGGTTGCCCGTCGCGAGCGCGGCGGCGAGTTGCGCGCGCGCGCCGCTCGGAGTCGCCGCCACGCACAGCACCGTGCCGCGCGCGCCGAGCGTGTACGTGTTGCGTTCGCCGGTCGGGCCGTTCAGCACCGCCGTCGCGCCGGCCATCACGTGTTGCAGATAGCCGTCGCAGCGCGCGGCCGTCTGCGGATCGCGTTCGCCGATCGCCCAGTCGCGCAACGCGGTGAGCGCCGCGGCGGGCGTGTCCTTCGACTCGGCCTGATCGACGACGAGCGTGTTCGCGAGCGACTTCGGCAGACCGGTCGGGCGCTTGGCCAGCAGACGCTGCAAGTACAGCGCGCCGCCCGCCTTCGGACCCGTGCCCGACAGACCTTCGCCGCCGAACGGCTGCACGCCGACCACCGCGCCGATCACATTGCGGTTCACGTAGATGTTGCCCACGTGCGCCCGCGAGATCACATGCGCGATGGTTTCGTCGATACGCGTATGGATGCCGAGCGTGAGGCCATAGCCCGTCGAGCGAATTTGGTCGAGGAGTTTATCAAGGTTCGAACGGCGATAACGCACCACATGCAGCACCGGGCCGAAGACTTCGCGCTTGAGCTCGTCGATGCTGTCCAGTTCGACGAGCGTCGGCGGCACGAACGTGCCTTGCGCGCAGTTGTCGGACAGCGGCAGTTGCGTGACATTGCGGCCCTTGTCGCGCATGCCGGCGATGTGCGCGTCGATGCCGCGCTTCGCGTCGGCGTCGATCACGGGGCCGACATCCACCGAAAGGCGATCCGGATTGCCGACCGCGAGCTGCTTCATCGCGCCGGTCAGCATTTCGAGCGTGCGATCGGCGACGTCGTCCTGAAGGCACAGCACGCGCAGCGCCGAGCAGCGCTGGCCGGCCGAATCGAACGACGATTGCAGCACGTCCGCGACCACTTGCTCCGCGAGCGCCGACGAATCGACGATCATCGCGTTCTGGCCGCCCGTTTCGGCGATCAGCGGGATCGGACGGCCGTCCGGGTCGAGCCGCTCGGACAGCGTCTTGTTGATGAGGCGCGCGACTTCCGTCGAGCCGGTGAACATGACGGCACGCGTGCGCGGGTCGGCGACCAATGCCGCGCCGACCGTTTCGCCGTCGCCCGGCAAGAGTTGCACGGCGCCTGCGGGCACGCCCGCCTCGCGCAGAATGCGCACGGCTTGCGCGGCGATCAGCGGCGTCTGTTCGGCGGGCTTCGCGAGCACCGGATTGCCGGCGGCGAGCGCGGCGGCGACCTGGCCCATGAAGATCGCGAGCGGGAAGTTCCACGGGCTGATGCAGACGACCGGACCGAGCGGGCGATGCGTATCGTTCGAGAACTCGGCGCGAATCTGCGACGCGTAGTAGCGCAGGAAATCGATGGCTTCGCGAATCTCCGCGATGGCGTTCGGCAAGGACTTGCCCGCTTCGCGCACGACGAGGCCCATCAACGTGTGCATCTGCGCTTCGAGCAGATCGGCGGCGCGCGCGAGGCAATCGGCGCGATCTTCGACGGGCGTCGCCTGCCAGATCGGCGCGGCGGCCACCGCGTTGGCGATCGCGGCGCTCACCTGTTCCGGCGACGCTTCCACGACCGCGCCGACGACATCGCGCAAATCCGACGGATTGCGCACGTCGCGTGCTGCGCCGTTGTCTGCGCTCGCGCCTTCGAGCATCGGCTCGGCGCGCCACGGATGATGCGCGCTCGCCAGCAGCGCCGACGACAGCGACGCCAGACGATGCTCGTTCGAAAGATCGAGGCCCATCGAGTTGAAGCGCTCGTTGCCGTACAACTGACGCGGCAGCGGAATCTTCGCGTGCGGCGCGCCGAGCGGCGTGATCTGCTGCGCTTCGTCGATCGGATCGCGCACGAGTTCCTTCACCGGAATCGATTCGTCGGCGATGCGGTTCACGAACGACGTGTTCGCGCCGTTCTCCAGCAGGCGGCGCACGAGATACGCGAGCAGCGTTTCGTGCGTGCCGACCGGCGCATACACGCGGCACGGACGGTTCAGCTTGTCGCGGCCGGTCACTTCTTCGTAGAGCGGTTCGCCCATGCCGTGCAGGCACTGGAACTCGTACTGGCCGGGATAGTAGTTCTGTCCCGCGAGGTGATAGATGGCCGAGAGCGTGAACGCGTTGTGCGTCGCGAATTGCGGATAGACGGCATCCGGCGCGCCGAGCAGCTTCTTCGCGCACGCCAGATACGAAATGTCCGTGTAGATCTTGCGCGTATAGACCGGATAGCCTTCGAGGCCGTCGACTTGCGCGCGCTTGATTTCCGTATCCCAGTACGCGCCCTTCACGAGGCGAATCATCAAACGATGACGGCTGCGGCGCGCGAGATCGATCAGATAGTCGATCACGAACGGGCAGCGCTTCTGATAACCCTGCACCACGAAACCGATGCCGTTCCAGCCCGCCAGTTCCGGATCGAAGCACAGCGCTTCGAGCAGATCGAGCGAGATTTCGAGGCGATCGGCTTCCTCGGCGTCGATGTTCAAGCCGATGTCATAACGGCGCGCCAGTTGCGCGAGCGAACGCACGCGCGGCAGCAGTTCGTTCATCGTGCGTTCCTGCTGCGCGCGGGAATAACGCGGATGCAGCGCGGAGAGCTTGATCGAAATGCCCGGGCCTTCGTAGATGCCTCGCCCGCCCGCCGCCTTGCCGATCGCGTGGATCGCCTGCTCGTAGGACGCGTAGTAGCGCTGCGCGTCTTCCTCGGTCGTCGCGGCTTCGCCGAGCATGTCGTAGGAATAGCGGAAACCGCGCGCTTCATACTTGCGGCTGTTCGCGAGCGCTTCGGAAATGGTCTCGCCGGTGACGAACTGCTCGCCCATCAGGCGCATCGCCATGTCGACGCCCTTGCGGATCAGCGGCTCGCCGCCCCGGCCGATGAGACGCGTCAGCGCGGACGAAAGGCCCGCTTCGCTGTTCGTCGTGACGAGCTTGCCGGTGATCATCAGGCCCCACGTCGCCGCGTTCACGAACAGCGACGGCGCCTGGCCCATGTGGGATTTCCAGTCGCCCTTGCTGATCTTGTCGCGGATCAGCGCGTCGCGCGTGGCGCGGTCGGGAATGCGCAGGAGCGCTTCGGCGAGGCACATCAGCGCGACGCCTTCCTGACTCGACAGCGAAAATTCGTGGATCAACCCTTCGACGCCGCCGCCCGAGCTTTTCGCGCGCATCGCTTCGACGAGCTTCGTCGCGAGCTTTTCGGTGTCGGCGGCGACGGTCGCGGGCAATCGCGCCTGGCCAATGAGGAACGGCACGCACTCCGGCTCCGGCCGTCGATACGCCGCCGTGATCGCCGCGCGCAGCACGGATTGCGGCTGCACGTTCTGCGCGAAATCGAGGAAGGGATGCGGCGCGCCGTCTTCGTCGCCATCGACGGGCGCGGCGTCGGCCATTTCGGACGCGCCGTTCGCGCCGGAAAGCTCGGGCGGCAACTGGCCGTGTTCGATGCGCTCCAGATACGCGAAGATCGCCTGCTTGATCAGCCAGTGAGGAGTGCGCTCGAGGCGCGTCGCGGCATCTTTGAGCCGGGAACGCAGCAGATCGTCGACTTTGACGCCTAGGGTTGTGCTCGCCATATTTCCTTCGTTTGCCGGTCGTGCCCAACCCGGCCCATGACTAAAAAGTTGGCGAATCGTACTCCGCTGATTTAAAAGGTGCAACCGAGATTTTCGCTAGGGTTGCACCACAATGAAACCCTTATGGAACAAGGCTTTGAGCGATGCACCGCCGACGCTTGTCGCCTAGTAGTTTCCCTAATCTGGAATTTTTGAGACATCCCCTAAGTAATTCCTCGGTGCCCGCCGATATAAGGGCAATGCGCCGCTCACGGCGCGGCATTCGCGATCTCGGGGAGAGCAACGAGCATGAGCACTTGGATGGTCGTAACGGGCATTTGGGCGATGGTCGCAGTCTGCGTCGTGCTGTTCGTGCGGGGCGCGTCGCCGCATGTGCACCCATCCGATGAAGCTTCCCGGGACGCTTCCGGCGCCGAAGTCTGACCGCGCGCGACCCGGATCACACGTCCAGCGGATCGACTTCGACGTTCCAGCGCAGCACGCCCTTGAGCGAGCGCAGCACCGGTTGCCATGCGCGCAACGACGCCTGCAACGCGCCACGCGACGCGCTTTCCAGCAGCAGTTGCGCCCGATGGACGTTGAACACTTTCACGATCGTAAGCGGCACCGCGTCGTAGACCGTCACGCGATCCGCGCCGGGCAGCGGCGCAAACGCCGCCGCCGCATCTTCCAGGAACGAGAGCGCCGCCTCCAGCGTGCGGCCTTCGGCGCGCAACATCGCCTGATAGACGAACGGCGGCAAGCGTGCGTCGCGCCGCTCGGCGAGCGTCGAGTTGGCGAAACCCACGTAATCCTGCCGCGATAGCGCCTGATACAGCGCGTGACGCGGATAGCGCGTCTGGATCATCACTTCGCCGGGCAAGCCCGCGCGCCCCGCGCGGCCGCTCACCTGCGTCAGTTGCGCGAAGAGCCGCTCGCTCGCGCGAAAGTCGTGCGAGAAAAGCGCGGTGTCGGCATTGAGCACGCCGACCAGCGTCACGCGCCGGAAGTCGTGGCCCTTCGCGATCATCTGCGTGCCGACGAGAATATCGACTTCGCCCGCATGCACGCCGGAGAAAAGCGCCTGCGCGCTGCCCTTGCGGCGCGTGCTGTCGGCGTCGATGCGCAGCACGCGCGCGCCCGGCACCACGCTCGCGAGCGTTTCCTCGACGCGCTGCGTGCCTCGGCCCATCGGCGCGATATCGATGTTGCCGCACTCCGGGCACGACTTCGGAATGCGCGATTCCCAGCCGCAGTGATGGCAGCGCAGCGCGCGCTCAGGCTTATGCAGCACGGCATACGCACTGCAGCGCGGACAGCCGGCGACCCATCCGCAGGCGTCGCACGACAGAATCGGCGCATAGCCGCGCCGATTCAGAAACACGAGACTCTGTTCGCCGCGCTCGACACGCGTTTTCAGCGCGGCGATGAGCGGCCCCGCGAGCCCTTCGACCGATGCGCGGCCGCGCCGTCTCTCCTCTTCCAGATCGATGAGCTTCACGGCCGGCAATGTCGCATCGGCGACGGCCCGGCGCGCGAGCGTCAGCCGCGTGTAGCGGCCCTGCTCCGCCTGCCACCAGGTTTCGAGCGATGGCGTCGCCGAGCCGAGCACGACGGGAATGTCGAGTTGCTTCGCGCGATAAATCGCCAGATCGCGCGCCGAGTAGCGCAGGCCTTCCTGCTGCTTGTAGGCGGGATCGTGCTCTTCATCGACGACGATCATCGCGAGCTTCGGCAACGACGCGAGAATCGCGAGGCGCGTGCCGAGCACGATGCGCGCGTTGCCCGTGTGCGCCGCGAGCCAGTTGCGCGCGCGCTCGCCTTCTGCGAGGCCGCTGTGCATCGTGACGATGGAACTGTCCGCGAGCGCCGCGAAACGCGCGCGGAATGCGGCTTCGAACTGCGGCGTCAGGTTGATTTCGGGAACGAGGACGAGCGCTTGCGCGTCCGGCCGCGCGGCAAGCAAACCCGCGAGCGCGTGCAGATAGACCTCCGTCTTGCCGCTGCCCGTCACGCCGTGGAGCAGGAATGGCGCGAAGCCTCGGGCGCCGGAAATCGCATCGACGGCTTCGCGTTGTTCGTCCGTCAATACCGGCAGTGGCACGGCGCCGGTCGGCAGCAGTTCGACGTCAGCGCCGGTTTCGACGTTCTGCGCCGCCGCCGTCTCGATCCAGCCGCGCGCGAGCCAGTCGTCGAAAGTCAGGCTCGCTTTGGGATGCAGCGCGCGGGCATCGGACAGGCCGAGCGACGGCTGTTCCGCGAGAGCATCGGCCAGACGGCGCAGGGCGCTGGCGCGCGCGGGCAACGCGTCGGGAAGTTGCGCGCGTCCTTCGGGCAGAAGCCGATAACGCGTCTCCACGGCGAAAAGCCGGTCCCAACGCGAGGCGTCGCGCAATGCCTGGGGCAGCGCCGGCAGCGCGACTTCGCCCAGACTGCGCTGATAGTAATCGGCAGCGAAGGCGGCCAGCGCGATCCATGCTTCGGAGAGCGGCGCGCAGGCATCGCAAATTTCGGTAACGGCGCGCAGTTTTTCGGCGGGCACGTCGCTTGAATGGGCGATTTCACAGATCAGTCCGACGACCTCTCGCCGCCCGAACGGCACCTGCACCAGCATGCCGACGGCCGGCGCGTCCGGCAGCGCATAGCGATAGTCGAATAGCGCGGGAATCGGCTGATCGACGGCGACGCGTACGAAGAGGCCAGTCACCGTGCGCGACCCCGCGTACCACCGTCCGTCAGTGAATTGCGCCTGAGCGAAGCGAAGTTAAAGTAAAACATCAGAATCGTCTGTAAACCGCCGATTATTTTTGGATTTCCGATGCTTTCCACAGGCCTGTGGATAACTTTGTTGAGAAGTGCGTCCGACGTCGCGGCAAACAATGTCACGAATGCCTTATGTGCGTTAGCCCACATTTCGGGCGAAGCTCTTAAAATTCCCGATAAATCATAGACTTAAAGCGTACATAGAGACACGTTATTGGTTGCTGGAGGCCATACGTCTGATGGCGCGCCGCAGCGAACAAATTGTGCATAAGTTCAGTCTTGACATCGACGGGCGCCGCCTGAGATGGGCGATGCGGACGAAACGCTCCAGCCCTTGATTACGCGCCCCGAAGCACTGACGTTGCACTGCAACATGCCAGTTTCAGCGGGCAGCCTGTCCGCTACGCATCGCGCGGCTGTGCCGATGGACTTCGTCGACGAGCTCCGCGACATTCTCCGGCGGCGTGAATTGCGAGATGCCGTGGCCCAGATTGAAGACATGGCCCGGAAAATTCCCGAAACTCTCGAGTACCGCGCGCGCTTCGGTGCGAATGGCGGCAGGCGGCGCGAAGAGCACGTTCGGATCGATGTTCCCTTGCAGCGCCACGCGCGAGCCGACTTTCTCCCGCGCTTTGCCGAGGTTCATCGTCCAGTCGAGACCGACGGCATCGACACCCGTCGCGGCGATTTCCTCGATCCACAATCCGCCGCCCTTCGTGAAGGTGATGACCGGCACGCGCGCGCCATCATGCTCGCGCTTCAGGCCCGCGACCACCTTCGCGATGTATTCGAGCGAGAAGCGTTGATACGCGCCATCCGCGAGCGCGCCGCCCCACGTGTCGAAAATCATCACGGCCTGCGCGCCCGCTTCGATCTGCGCGTTCAGGTACGCCGTCACGGCTTGCGCGTTCACGTCGAGGATGCGATGCATCAGGTCCGGCCGCGCATAAGCCATCGATTTGACCGTGCGATGATCGTCCGAGCCGCCGCCTTCGACCATGTAGCACGCGAGCGTCCACGGGCTGCCCGAAAAGCCGATCAGCGGCACCTTCTGGCGGCCTTGCGCGTCGGTGAGCGCGCGGCGGATCTGGCTCACGGCGTCGGTGACATAGGAAAGCGTCGCGCCGATGTCCGGCACGGCGAGCCGCTTCACGTCCTCTTCGGTGCGCACGGTGCGCTCGAAACGCGGACCTTCGCCCTGCACGAAGTTCAGGCCGAGGCCCATCGCGTCAGGGACGGTGAGAATGTCGGAGAAAAGGATTGCGGCGTCGAGCGGATAACGTTCGAGCGGCTGAAGCGTCACTTCGGTCGCGTAGTCGGGATTCTTCGCGAGGCCGAGAAAACTGCCCGCGCGGGCACGCGTCGCGTTGTACTCCGGCAGATAGCGCCCCGCCTGGCGCATCAGCCAGATCGGCGTGTAATCGGTCGGCTGGCGCAGGAGCGCGCGCAGGAAGGTGTCGTTCAGAAGAGTGTGTGCCACGGCGCTCGATGCTGAAGGCAAAGAATCATCCATTCTACCGGAGCGGGCGGGCCTTTTCGTTGACTGAGCCTGGCAATTCGGGGAGCCTCATGCGGCGCGGCCTATGTCGTTCGGACGAGTGTCCGAAGGCGCGGAGGCCTCGGTATCATCGACGGAACCAACAACTAGAACCAGGAGAATCGATGCAACGCACGTCTGTCAGTCTCGCCGCCTCGGCGCTCGTCATGTCGCTCGCGCTCACGGGCGTCGCGCACGCTCAAACGGTTCGGGCCGGCACGGTAGCGGGCGCGACGCCCGCCGCGCCGGCTTCCGTCACAACACCCTCGCGGCTCGACGATATCCTCGCGCGTCACACGCTGCGCGTCTGCACGACCGGCGACTACAAGCCGTACTCCTTCCTGCGCCCGGACGGGCAGTTCGAGGGAATCGACATCGATCTGGCCGAAAGTCTCGCGAAGTCGCTCGGCGCGAAGGCGGAGTACGTGAAAACGTCGTGGTCGAACCTGATGAACGATTTCGTCGCCAAGTGCGATATCGCCGTGGGCGGCGTCTCGACCACGCTCGAACGGCAGAAGCGCGCGTTCTTCACCGCGCCGTACATGGAAGATGGCAAAACGCCTATCGTCCGTTGCGACGATGTCGACAAGTATCAGACCGTCGCGCAGATCGATCAGCCCAGCGTACGGACTATCGTCAATCCGGGCGGCACGAACGAACGTTTCGCGAAGCAGTTTTTCCCGCACTCGCAGTTGATCGAGTATCCGGACAACGTGACGATCTTCAAGCAAATCCTTGAAAACAAAGCCGACGTGATGGTCACGGACGCCTCCGAAACGCTGCTTCAGCAAAAGCTCAATCCCGGTTTGTGCTCGGTGCATCCGGACAAGCCATTTCAGTTCGGCGAAAAGGCGTATCTTCTGCCGCGCGGCGACGTTCCGTTGCAGCAATACGTCGATCAGTGGTTGCATCTCGCCCGGTCGTCGGGCGAGTTTCAGGCGGTGTATGACAAATGGCTGAAGTGATGCTCAACGTTCGTCGCGCATGAGTTCGCCCGCCCGCGCGCCGAACTTGCGCAGCCAGCCGAGCGCCGCTTCGGATTGCGAATGCATGCGCGCGAAACCGTGCGTCATGTCGTGCGCGTCGATCATTTCGACGCGGCCGCCGTTGGCTTCGAGAAAGCGCTGGAGTTCGAAGGCGTCGTCGTAGAGCGGATCGTAGGCCGCCGCGACGACGAGCGCGGGCGCCGGCGTGCGCGCGAACGGCTCGGAGAGCGGGAATGCGCGTACGTCGTGCTCTTTCGGCGCTTCGGCCGACAGAAATTGCGTCCAGTACCACTTCATCTCATCGTTCGTGAGGCCCGGACCGTTCGCATTGGCGACGCAGCTTGGACTTTCGAACTGGCGTCGCATCACCGGATAGAGCAGCAATTGCAAGCCGACAAGGCCAGCCACGCGCTCGTTCGCGCCGCGCGCCGCGACGACCGCCAGATGCGCGCCCGCACTGTCACCGCCGACGGCCAGCCGGCCTGTCGCGAAACCGAGCCGCGACCGGTGCTCCGCCAGCCAGATCAGCGCGTCGAGCGCGTCGTCGCACGGTGCGGGAAACGGATGCTCGGGCGCGAGCCGGTAGTCGACGCTCGCTACCGCGCACTGCGAATCTCGCGAGAGACGTGCGACGAGGCCGTCGTGCGTGTCGAGGTCGCCGACCACCCAGCCGCCACCGTGGAAGTAGACGATGAGCGGCAGCGGGCCGTGCGCGGCTTTCGGCTTGTAGACGCGCGCGACGAGCGTGCGCCCTTCGAGCGCGATCTCGATATTTTCCGCGGTCACGCTTTCGTCGCGTTCCCGGGCGTAAGCTTTGGCAACGTTGCTGAAGCGCTCTCGCACCGTCCGGGCATCCGCACCGGGCGGCAAAGCCGGAAAAGCCGCCTGGGCAGCATCGTAATAACGGAGCAGGTCAGCGTCGATCGTCATGGGTGTCTCCGTAGCGTTTTCTGGTTGACCGGTGCATCACAGGTGGCTTGCGCATCGATTTCATGCGTCCACCCGTTCGATTTTCGCGGAAAACCAGAAATAATGCGCTGGTCCTAAAAGCGGCATTTATCGATCATGCCAGGCCGATCGAATAATTGATCCGAATAACAGACAATATATCCGTGAAAATCAGGTGAATCGCGCGACAAAATTTCCTCCGCGCCTTATGGGACGCGGGTTACAACCTGAAACACTTTGTTACGGCGACTCGGAATCAATTCGCCCACAATCTGTTCAAACGGTTTCAACACGGATGTATTGGGCTGCGCTGTTCGAAAGTCGCGTAGTCTGATAGCTAAGCTCTCAAAATTTGGGGCATCGGTGCTGGGATCGTTATTCGAATGTAATCGGTTCGAAATCCCAAGTGTGGTCTCCTCGCGCTAACCCCGTAGCGTGTGGTTTTTAGCGGGCTCCAGGCCCGCTTTTTTTTCGCCTGGACAAACGTTTGCGTTCTTTGAGAGATTAGGGACAGACGTTTCATCCAATGACAGAAGGGAGCGCCGCTGCGCTCCCTTCGTCGTTTCCGTGCGTTGAACTGCTGCGAAATTCAGGCTGTCTTGGCCTCCGCGAGCTTAAGTTCGTCGATCATGCGCGCCCGCATTACGAATTTCTGCGCCTTGCCGGTGACGGTCATCGGCAATTCGTCGACGAAGCGGATATAGCGCGGAATCTTGTAATGCGCGATCTGCCCCTGGCAGAAGTCGCGGATTTCCTCTTCGCTCGCCTGCTCGCCCGGACGCACGACGATCCACGCACACACTTCCTCGCCGTATTTCTGATCCGGCACGCCGAACACCTGCACCGACTGGATCTTCGGATGGCGGAACAGGAATTCCTCGATCTCGCGCGGATAGATGTTCTCGCCGCCGCGAATCAGCATGTCCTTCAGGCGGCCGACGATGTTGCAGTAGCCTGCTTCATCGATCGTCGCGAGGTCGCCGGTGTGCATCCAGCCATCGACGATCGCCTCGCGCGTCTTGGCTTCGTCGCCCCAGTAGCCTTTCATCACCGAGTAGCCGCGCGTGCAAAGTTCGCCCGTCTCGCCGACGGGCACGATGTTCCCCAACGGATCGACGATCTTCACCTCGAGATGCGGCTGGATCTGCCCGACGGTCGTCGTGCGCTTGTCGAGCGGATCGGTGGTCGAACTCTGGAACGACACCGGGCTCGTCTCCGTCATGCCGTACGCGATCGTGATCTCGCTCAGATGCATCTTCGACACGACGCGCTTCATCGTTTCGATCGGGCACGGCGAGCCCGCCATGATGCCGGTGCGCAGCCGGCTCAAATCGTACTTCGCGAAGTCGGGATGATCGAGTTCGGCGATGAACATCGTCGGCACGCCGTGCAGCGCGGTGCATTTCTCCTCGTGAACGGCGGCGAGCGTCGCGGCGGGATCGAACGCTTCGCCCGGGAAAACCATCGCGCAGCCGGTCGACACGCACGCGAGCACCGCCAGCACCATGCCGAAGCAGTGATAAAGCGGCACCGGAATGCAGAGCGAATCCTGCTCGGTGAGACGCATCGCCATCGCGATATAGCGCGCGTTGTTGACGACGTTCCGATGCGTCAGCGTCGCGCCCTTCGGGTTGCCGGTCGTGCCGCTCGTGAACTGGATGTTGATCGCGTCGTCCGGATCGAGCTTTGCTTCGAGCGCGTCGAGCGGCGCCGCGTCGAGTTGATCGCGGCCTTGGCGCATCACATCGTCGAAGTTGAGCATACCGGGCGTCTTGCCCTCGCCCATGCGGATAACCGTTCGCAATTCCGGCAGCTTCGCGGCGTCGAGCGCGTTCGGCGCGGCGTCCGCGAGTTCGGGCGCGAGCGTCTGCAACATCTCCAGATATTTCGACGTCTTGAAATGCTCCGCCGCGATGATCGCCTTGCAGCCGACCTTGTTCAGCGCATATTCGAGTTCGGCGAGCCGGTACGCCGGATTGATGTTGACCAGCACCGCGCCCATGCGCGCGGTGGCGAACTGCGTGAGCAGCCACTCGACGCGATTCGGCGACCAGATGCCGACGCGATCGCCGGCCTCGATGCCGAGGGCGAGCAGTCCGCTCGCGAGCACATCGACTTCGTGCGCGAACTGGCGCCAGGTCCAGCGGATGTTCTGCTCGCGGAACACCACGGCAGGCCGGTCCGGAGAACGGCTCGCGGTTTCGAGAAGAAAGCGCGAAACGGTTGCGTCGCTGAGCGGAATGTCGGTCGCGCCGCGAACATGGGAAATGCCGTCGCGCGGTTCGATCTGCGCGCCGGACTGCGTCGGTTCAGTTGCCATCGATGGTCTCCGCCAATATGAATCGCCGCCCGATGAAGGCTAATTGGAGGCTATTGTGCATCGCGAAGACGCGTGCGGGCATTGAGTGTTTCCCCGCAACGCTGTTGGAGGGCAATCGGTAAATGCTATCTTAATCAGTGAGTTACGCTCGAGCCGACAGCCGCACACACAACCGATATGCACTTTTGCCCGCGCGGTTTGCCGATTTGGAGCACAAAAAAAGCAGCCCGAAGGCTGCTTTCCTTGAACTGCTGAACGCCGCTTGGCGCGTCACGCTTAGTGCTTCGCGTGCGCCTTGCGCAGACGTTGAATTGCCGCGAGCTGTGCCGTCGCATACGCGAGTTCCGCTTGCGCGGTCGCGTACTCGAGCTCCGAGGTGTTGTTCTGAATCGCTTCCTCGGCACGCTTCTTGGCCTGCTCGGCCTTCGCTTCGTCGAGATCGGCGCCGCGGATGGCCGTATCGGCGAGCACGGTCACGATGCCCGGCTGAATTTCGAGAATCCCGCCTGCAACGAACACGAACTCTTCCGAGCCGTCTTCCGCCTCGATGCGCACCGCGCCCGGACGAATGCGCGTGATGAGCGGCGTGTGACCGGGCAGAATGCCCAACTCACCCGCTTCGCCCGGCAGCGCGACGAACTTCGCCTGGCCCGAGAAGATCTGCTCTTCCGCGCTGACGACGTCTACCTTGATGGTTGCCATTTATGTCGACTCCTGGTTGAGCGTAATTGGACGCCGAATCTGCGATTCAGCGTCCGCTTGGTTACACCCGACCTTTACTGGATCTTCTTGGCCTTTTCGAAGGCTTCGTCGATCGTGCCGACCATGTAGAACGCCTGCTCCGGCAGATGATCGCACTCGCCTTCGACGATCATCTTGAAGCCACGAATGGTTTCCTTCAGCGGCACGTACTTGCCCGGCGAACCCGTGAACACTTCAGCGACGTGGAACGGCTGCGACAGGAAACGCTGGATCTTACGCGCGCGCGCGACCGACAGCTTGTCTTCCGGCGACAGTTCGTCCATGCCCAGAATCGCGATGATGTCGCGCAGTTCCTTGTAGCGCTGCAGCGTTTGCTGCACGCCGCGCGTGATCGAGTAGTGCTCTTCGCCGATCACGTTCGGGTCGATCTGACGCGAGGTCGAATCGAGCGGGTCCACTGCCGGATAAATACCGAGCGATGCGATATCACGCGACAACACGACGGTTGCGTCCAGGTGGCCGAAGGTCGTAGCCGGTGACGGGTCGGTCAAGTCATCCGCAGGGACGTACACGGCCTGAACCGACGTGATCGAGCCGGTCTTGGTCGACGTGATGCGCTCTTGCAGCTTGCCCATTTCTTCAGCCAGCGTCGGCTGATAGCCCACTGCCGAAGGCATACGGCCGAGCAGAGCGGACACTTCCGTACCCGCCAGCGTGAAACGATAGATGTTGTCGACGAAGAACAGCACGTCGAGGCCTTCGTCACGGAAGTGCTCGGCCATCGTCAGACCGGTCAGCGCGACGCGCAGACGGTTGCCCGGCGGCTCGTTCATCTGGCCGTACACCAGCGCGACCTTGTCGAGAACGTTCGAGTCCTTCATTTCGTGATAGAAGTCGTTCCCTTCACGGGTACGCTCACCCACACCCGCGAACACGGAGTAACCGCCGTGCTCCTTCGCGATGTTGTTGATGAGTTCCATCATGTTCACGGTCTTGCCCACGCCTGCACCGCCGAACAGACCCACCTTGCCGCCCTTCGCGAACGGGCAGATCAGGTCGATAACCTTGATGCCGGTTTCGAGCAGTTCCGTCGACGGCGACAACTCGTCGAACGCCGGAGCTTGCTGGTGGATCGAACGCGTCGTTTCCGAGCTGATCGGACCGGCTTCGTCGATAGGACGGCCGAGCACGTCCATGATGCGGCCGAGCGTCGGCTTGCCGACCGGCACGCTGATGGGCTTGCCCGTGTTCTTGACCATCGTGCCGCGGCGCAGACCGTCGGATGCACCCAGACAGATGGTGCGCACCACGCCGTCGCCCAGCTGCTGCTGGACTTCGAGCGTCAGTTCGGTGCCTTCCAGAATGAGCGCGTCGTAGATCTTCGGCATTTGCGCACGCGGGAATTCCACGTCGATAACGGCGCCGATGCACTGTACGATCTTGCCTTCTACCAAAGCAGTAGTACTCATCGCATTTCCTTTAGATACTGTGTTCTTTCAAGCGGTCAGCAAAATCAGACCGCTGCGGCGCCGCCGACGATTTCCGACAATTCTTTCGTAATCGCGGCCTGGCGGCTCTTGTTGTAGACGAGCTGCAGTTCGTTGATCACGGTCTTCGCGTTGTCCGACGCGGCCTTCATCGCGACCATGCGCGCCGATTGCTCCGACGCCATGTTTTCCGCGACCGCCTGATACACGAGCGCTTCGACGTAGCGCACGAGCAGCTCGTCCACCACGGTTTGCGCGTCCGGCTCGTAGATGTAGTCCCACGAGGTCTTCGGCGTGTCACCGTCGTCGTCCTTCGCGTCGAGTTCATCCACCGACAACGGCAGCAGTTGCTCGATCACCGCTTCCTGCTTCATCGTGTTGATGAAGCGCGTGTACGCCAGGTAGACCGCGTTGATCTTGCCTTCCGAATACAGGTCGAGCTGCACCTTGATCGCGCCGATCAGCTTTTCCAGATGCGGCGTGTCGCCCAATTGCGTGACGTGCGACACGACATTGGCCTTCAGGCGATTCAGGAACCCGAGACCCTTGCCGCCGATCGCCGATGCTTCGATCTTGACGCCGTCTTGATCGAGTTCCTTGATCTTGTTCAGCGACGCACGCAGGATGTTCGTGTTCATGCCGCCGCACAGACCCTTGTCGGTCGTGACGAGGATCAGGCCAGCCGTCTTCACGCCCTTGTTCTCGACCATGAACGGATGGCGATACTCGGGGTTCGCACGGCTCATGTGCGATGCGATTGCGCGGACCTTGTCGGCATACGGACGGGCGGAACGCATGCGCTCCTGGGCGCGGCGCATTTTCGATGCGGCGACCATTTCCATCGCTTTCGTGATCTTGCGCGTGTTCTGCACGCTCTTGATCTTGCCGCGAATTTCCTTCATTCCAGCCATTGCTTACTCCTTGATCGAAGCCGCGCGAAGCGTATGCCTCGCGCGATGCCTCTCTATCCCGATCAATAAGCGCCCGACTTCTTGAAGTCCTTCAGCGCGGCATGCAGTGCGCCTTCGTCGTCCTTCGACAAGTCTTTATTGTCTTCGATGCGCTTAATCAGATCGCCGTGGCTGGTCTTCAGGAATTCGCGCATGCCCTTTTCGAACGGCAGAACTTGCGAGACTTCGAGATCGTCCAGATAGCCGTTGTTCGCTGCGAACAGCGCGACAGCCAGTTCCCACACTTGCAGCGGCTGATACTGCGGCTGCTTCAGCAGTTCCGTCACGCGGCGGCCGCGCTCGAGCTGCTTGCGGGTGGCTTCGTCGAGGTCCGAAGCGAACTGTGCGAACGCCGCCAGTTCACGATACTGCGCGAGGTCGGTACGGATACCGCCCGACAGCTTCTTGATGACCTTGGTCTGAGCCGCACCACCGACGCGCGACACCGACACGCCCGCGTTGATAGCAGGGCGGATACCGGCGTTGAACAGGTCGGTTTCGAGGAAGATCTGGCCGTCGGTAATCGAGATCACGTTCGTCGGAACGAACGCGGTCACGTCGCCGGCTTGCGTTTCGATGACGGGCAGCGCCGTCAGCGAGCCGCTCTTGCCCTTGACTTCACCGTTGGTGAACTTCTCGACGTACTCTTCCGAGACGCGAGCCGCACGCTCGAGCAGACGCGAGTGCAGATAGAACACGTCACCCGGATACGCTTCGCGGCCAGGCGGACGGCGCAGCAGCAGCGAAATCTGGCGATACGCCCACGCTTGCTTGGTCAAATCGTCATAAACGATCAGCGCATCTTGGCCGCGGTCGCGGAAGTATTCGCCCATCGTGCAGCCGGCGTACGGTGCGAGGTATTGCATCGCGGCCGATTCCGAAGCCGAAGCCGCCACGACGATGGTGTAAGCCATCGCGCCGGTTTCTTCGAGCTTGCGCACCACGTTCATGATCGACGAAGCCTTCTGGCCGATCGCGACGTAGATACAGATGAGGTCCTTGCCCTTCTGGTTGATGATCGCGTCGACGGCCACCGCGGTCTTGCCGCACTGACGGTCGCCGATGATCAGCTCACGCTGGCCACGGCCGATCGGCACCATCGAGTCGATCGACTTCAGACCCGTTTGCACCGGCTGCGACACCGACTTACGCCAGATCACGCCCGGAGCGATCTTTTCGATGGCATCGGTTGCCTTCGCGTTGATCGGGCCCTTGCCGTCGATCGGGTTGCCGAGCGCATCGACCACACGGCCGATGAGTTCCGGACCGACCGGCACTTCGAGAATGCGGCCCGTCGTCTTGACGATGTCGCCTTCCGAAATGTGCTCGTATTCACCGAGAATAACGGCGCCGACCGAGTCACGTTCGAGGTTCAGCGCGAGGCCGAAGGTGTTGCCCGGGAATTCGAGCATTTCGCCCTGCATCACGTCCGACAGGCCGTGGATACGCACGATACCGTCGGTCACGGAGATCACGGTGCCCTGGTTGCGAACGTCCGCGCTCGCTTCAAGGCCCTGGATCCGGCTCTTGATCAGCTCGCTGATCTCAGAGGGATTGAGTTGCATTATTCGCTCCTGATAGTCAATTCTGTTGCGTGCCAGCTTGAGACACGGTTGAGCGCACTTAGGCGGTCAGAGCCGTCTGCATGCTGGCGAGGCGCGCGCGGACCGAGGTATCGAGCACTTCGTCGCCAACCGTCACGCGAACGCCGCCGATCAGCGACGGATCGACTTCGACGATCGGTTTCAGCTTGCGCTGGAACTTGCGTTCGAGGCTTGCAACGAGGTCGTTCAACTGTTCGCCTTCGAGGGGAAACGCGCTCACGATGTGAGCATCGGCAGCACCTTCACGGGCGTTCTTCAGCTCGTCGAACTGGACGGCGATTTCCGGCAGCAGCGGCAGGCGATGGTTCTCGACCAGCATGCCGACGAAGTTCTTCGCCTGCGCATTGCCTTGAGCCAACGGCGACTTCACTGCGGCGAGCAGGAGATCGACGATCTGCTGTCGGCTCACCTTCGGGCTCGAAGCGACCGTTTCCACTTCGGGCAGACGCGCAACCTGTGCCAGCTCCTCGACGAAGGTGGACCAGCCCGCGAGATCGCCGGTTTCGGCTACGCGGAACAGCGCTTCTGCGTAAGGACGAGCGATGGTTGCAAGTTCGGCCATGATCAGAGCTCGGTTTTGAGTTGATTCAGCAGATCGGCGTGAGCCTTCTGATCGACTTCGCGCTTCAGAATTTGCTCCGCGCCCTTGACGGCCAGCGCCGCGACTTCGGCGCGCAGCGTTTCACGCGCCTTCACGACTTGCTGGTCGGCGTCCGCCTTGGCTTGCGCGACGATGCGCGCGGCTTCGGCTTGAGCGTTGGCCTTGATTTCTTCTGCGACTGCGGCTGCGCGCTTTTCGGCGTCGGCGATGCGTTGCTGGCCGTCGTTGCGCGCCTGCGCGAGTTCCTGGTCGACGCGCTTGTGCGCAGCTTCGAGTTCCGCTTTGCCCTTGTCGGCGGCGGCGAGGCCGTCGGCAATCTTCTTCGAGCGCTCGTCGAGGGCGTTGATCAACGGCGGCCACACGAACTTCATCGTGAACCACGCGAGGATCAGAAACACGACCATTTGCGCAAACAGGGTTGCGTTGAGATTCACGGTGTTTCCTTAAACGTTGCTTGATCGGAGGTGAAACGGTTAAAAGGCGCTCATCGGCTTGTTGAGCTCGATCAGCGCCTCACCCGTTCCGTTCAGGCGTCTTTAAAAGTCAGACGCACAGAGTTCCGAGGAACCTCAGCCTGCGAGCTTCGAGAGCAGCGGGTTCGCGAACGCAAACAGCATTGCCACACCAACGCCGATCAGGAACGCCGCGTCGATCAGACCAGCCAGCAGGAACATCTTGGTCTGCAGCGGGTTCATCAGTTCCGGCTGGCGGGCGCATGCTTCGATGTACTTGCCGCCCATCAGACCGATACCGATACAGGCGCCGATTGCACCCAGGCCGATGATGATGCCGATACCGATGGCGGTCAGACCCTGGATGTTGGCGATGAAAGCTTGCATGATCACTCCTTTGATTAAAGACTTTGGAACTGGATTTATAAAAAGCGAAAACCTAAAACCTGAACGATTCCGGAACGTGCCGCAACGCGTCAGTGTGAGTCATGCGCCTGGCCGATATACACCAGCGTCAGCATCATGAAAATGAACGCCTGCAACAGCACGATCAGAATGTGGAAGATCGCCCAAACCGTGCCCGCGACCACATGGCCGAGGAAACCGAGCACAGAAGCGTCCGCACCGAACGTCCACATGCTGCCCAGAAGGGCGATCAGGAGGAACAGCAGTTCGCCGGCGTACATGTTGCCGAAAAGCCGCATGCCGAGCGAAACCGTCTTGGCGACGAACTCGATGATGTTCAGCGCGAGGTTCGGAATCCACAGGAGCGGATGCGCGCCAAACGGAGCGGACAGCAGCTCATGCACGAAGCCGCCGGCGCCCTTGATCTTGAAGTTGTAGTAGATCATCAGCACGAACACGCCGAGCGCGATGCCGATGGTGCCGTTGAGGTCGGCCGTCGGCACGATGCGATGATGCGGCAGCGCTTCCGACAGACCCAGCCAGCCGATGATGCGGCCCGGCAGATCAACGGGGATGAAGTCGAGCGAGTTCATCAGGGCGACCCAGACGAACACGGTCAGCGCGAGCGGAGCGATGAAGCGGCGGCTGCCGTGGATCATCGACTTCGACTGGTCTTCGACCATTTCGACCAGCATCTCGATGGCGCACTGGAAACGTCCGGGAACACCGGAAGTCGCCTTGCGTGCGGCAAGTCCGAGAATGACGATGGTCAGGACACCGCACACGATCGACCAGAACAGCGTGTCGAGATTCCAGACGTGAATATCGAAAATCGACGTCTGTGCGTGCGTGGAAAGATTCTGCAAGTGGTGCGCAATGTACTCGGACGGATCCAGAGCGTGCGTTCCTTCGCTAGCTGCCATATCGTTAAAGCCACCCAAATTGTCAAAAATCTTTCGCCGCCTGTCGATTCCGAGCCGCCGCTTCGCGTTGCGGCTCCGGGTCGAGAGGCCCGAGTGCGGAACGAAATCCGCACCTGTTCAAACGTGATGCTACGTACAACTCGTGCTGAAGGCACTTACCTGGGACGTCAAGAATCGTCACCGTAGCGCCATTGCAACCCAGTAAGTCTTCAGAGCGACGATGTACGTGACGAGCAGCGGCAACCACAACGCGCTCTTGTACAAGTACGCGATGGCCACGAACATGGCGATCGTCGCTCCCATCTTGAGCGCCTCGCCGATCATCCAGCTCATGATCGTCTCCGCGCCGCTCTTTGCTCTCAGGCGCGCGGCGAACAGAGCGCTCGGCACCCAGCAGATTGCTCCCCCCAGAAATGCGGACAGCGCAGCATCGCCCGGCGGCTTGTAGAACAGCCACCACAACAGCGTCGCACCCAGGGACAAAACCATTTGCGCTGCCACCACCTTAAACGGCGTGACACGCGATGGACGACTCACCTCGGGCCCAAACAGCTTCTGTGCCTGATCCCGCGTGAGCGGAACGATATTGTTATCTTGCGCTGCGGCATCCCACGCTTCGGCAGACGAACTGCGCGGCTGATTTCCGGAGGCGTTTGCGTCACCGGTTGCGTGAGCGTCCGGCGCTCGACTTTCTCCTCGCACCGTCTTCAAACCTTCAACCAAGAGTCCGGGAAATCACCTTGCGCTTTCGCTGCGCTTTCGAGGTGGCCTAGCTGATAAATCCGGGCGATTGTAAGCGATTGTTGTCGCGGATTCAATAGTTTAGGTGCGTCAAAAGCCAAGCGGACGAACCTTAAAAATCGGTCTCAAAAGCGAGACTTTTCTTGCAATTGCAAGGAGAGTTTCAATCGATGGAAGAGACGTCGCCGAGCATCAAACGAGCGCCCAGCCAATGAACATTGCCACGATCCAGAATGGGATCGACACCATGTGAAACGGCATCCACATTCCCTTTTCACCCGACAGCCGCACGGCGATGAGATTCGCCAGCGAACCGATCGCGACGCCGAAGCCCCCGACGCTGACGCCGAACGCGAGCGCGCGCCAGTCCTTGGAAAACTCCGCGAGAACGATGGCCGCCGGCACGTTGCTGATCGCTTGCGAAAGCACGGCGCCGGCCGCATACGCGCGCGTCGGCGTGCCGATACCGATCTGGGAGATGGCCGCGTGAATCGACGGCAACGCGGCCGCGCTGCGCAACACGATGAACATCATCACGAAGATGAGCAGCAACAGCCAATCGATCTTGAATACGACCTCGCGACGCCACAGAAGAAAGAGTGTCGCGAGCACGGCGAGCGCCGGACCGGCGTGATGCGCGTCGGCGAGCGCCACGAACGCGGCGAACGCAAGCACACTCACGCCACACAGGAGGCGATCGACGCGATGCGCTTCGACATCGCCGGACAGATCGAGCGGTTCGGCACGGAACATCGCGAACGTGACGATTGCGAGCAGCGCCATCAACGCGGCGCACAGCGGCAGCATCGCCCATACGAACGCCGGGAAGCCGACCCCGCTGGTCTGCCATAGAAAGAGGTTCTGGGGATTGCCGAGCGGCGTGAGAATCGACCCCGCGTTGACCGCGAGCGCGATCACGATGACGAGCCGCTTGATCGGCAGCGGTGCGAGCTTGTGCAGCGACAACGCGAGCGGCACGACCGCGAAGAGTGCGACGTCGTTGGTCAGCACCGTCGAAAGCCCCGCAGCGAGCGCCACGAGCAGCAATGCCAGCGTCCGCTCGCCGTGAATGTGATGCACGAGCCGATGCGCCGCCCACATCAGGAATCCTGATAATTCGATCGCTTTGGTCAGAATCAGGAGTCCCGCGAGCGTGAGGACCGTCTGCCAGTCGACAAGACCGGGCAGCGACATCCACGGACGCGGATGCGCAATCTGGAGCACGACGAGAGCGAGGACGAGGATCGCGAGAACCGGTTCTTTCGAGACGGCTCTCCAGATGCGCGCGAGAAGGTCGGAACGTGTGCGCTTGGCGTTGAACTCGGACAAGATGCGCGAATCAGGCTGCCGGAGTCGGCGTTTCGATGCTGCCGCGCAGCTTGGTCAAGATGCCTTCGAGCGAGTCGAGATTGCCGAAATCGATCGTGACTTTGCCGCGCCCTCGTCCGCCCAGTTTGATCTTGACGTTCGCGGAAAGTAGATCCGACAACTCTTCTTCCAGACGGCGCGTATCACGTCCGCCGTCGTTTGCGGCGCGTGCTTTTGTCGCAGGTGCTTCCTTGGTCGTTGCCGCGACCAGGCGCTCGGTTTCACGAACCGACAAGCGACGATTGACGACGTGATTCGCAAGCTGAATCTGCGTCGCCGCATCGACGGCGAGCAGCGCGCGCGCATGGCCCATGTCGAGATCGCCGGCGAGGAGCATCGTCTGCACGGGCGTCGCGAGGTTCAGCAGGCGCAACAGGTTCGATACCGCGCTGCGCGAGCGCCCAACGGATTCGGCTGCCTGCTCGTGCGTGAAGCTGAATTCGTCGAGCAGACGCTGGATGCCCTGCGCCTCTTCCAGCGGATTGAGGTCTTCGCGCTGAATATTCTCGATCAGCGCCATCGCGGCGGCGGCCTGATCTGGCACGTTTTTCACCAGAACCGGTACTTCATCGAGGCCGGCAAGGCGCGCAGCACGGAAACGTCGCTCGCCCGCGATGATTTCATAGCGATCGTCGCCGACCGTGCGCACGAGAATGGGCTGCATCAGACCCTGCGCGCGAATGCTTGCGGCCAACTCCTGCAGCGCGCCCTCGTCCATTCGTGTGCGCGGTTGATACTTGCCGGCCTGCAATTTATCGAGCGACAACACCGAGGGCAAGCCCTCGCCGCGCACGGCTTCCGTAATGTCGACGCTGCCGCCGAGCAATGCATCCAGGCCGCGGCCCAGACCTTTTTTCTTCATCACAGCGCTCATTTTCGGTTCCTCCGTCGGCGTTCGCTGCCGCATCGAATGGTTTTGCTCAGTTCACGTTGAGCGCGCGCACACGCTCGATCATTTCCGTGCCGAACTGGATATACGCCTGCGCGCCGCGCGACGACTTGTCGAACACGACGCCCGGCAGCCCATAGCTCGGCGCTTCGGCGAGGCGCACATTGCGCGGAATCACAACGTCGAACAACTTGCTGCCAAAGTGTTCCTTCAATTGGTCCGACACTTGCTGCTGCAGCGTAATTCGGGGATCGAACATCACGCGCAACAGGCCGATGACCTTCAGGTCGCGATTCAGATTCGCGTGCACCTGCTTGATGGTGTTGACGAGATCCGACAGCCCTTCCAGCGCGAAGTATTCGCACTGCATCGGAATCACGACGCCGTGCGCCGCGCACAGCGCGTTGAGCGTCAGCAGGGAAAGTGCCGGGGGGCAATCGATCAACACAAAGTCATAGTCATCGACTACTTCGGCGATTGCCGCCCGAAGAATGCCCTCGCGATTGTCCATCTCCACGAGTTCGACTTCGGCGCCCGCCAGTTCGCGGTTTGCCGGCAGCACGTCGTATCCGACCGCTTCCGGGCGCGTGCGCGCCTCGCGCAGCGTGACGCCATCGACGAGCACTTCATAGATGGTGTTCTCGCACGCGGCCTTGTTGATGCCACTGCCCATGGTCGCATTGCCCTGCGGGTCCAGGTCGATTAGCAGCACGCGCTGACCGAGCCCCGCGAGGCTGGCCGCGAGATTGACCGCCGTCGTGGTCTTTCCAACGCCGCCCTTCTGATTTGCGACGCAGAAGATTTTTGCCATCGTTTAGTGTCCTCGTTTCTTCGCTGTCAGAAGATCAGCGTACCTGGAATGCCTGATGGAAACCGTACAGCGGACCGTCAAACCGACTCGACGACAATCTCGACAAGGTGGCGCTCCGCATCGAGCATCGGAACATTCAGGCGCTCGATGCCAAGCACCTTAGCCCCGGCCGGCACGCTCGCCGCTTCGGCTTCGGGCCTCACACCTTTCATCGCCAGAATTCGTCCATTGTCGGCAACCAGATGACGCGCAAGTGTAACGAAATCGGAGAGCTCTGCGAATGCGCGCGACACGATTAAATCGAATTTTCCCGGCACTTCGACTCCCGTACGTAAACTTTCGACTCGACCGGTGACGACCGACAGATTGTTCAGACCCAACTGCACCTTCGCTTGCGACTGAAACGCAGTTTTCTTATGAACGATGTCGTTGAGCGTGACGTGCAACTCGGGCAATGCAATCGCCAGTACGATGCCCGGCAGACCGCCGCCAGAGCCGACGTCCAGCAGCGTTTTCGGGTTGCGCGCGGCTACGGCGGGAACAATCGTGAGCGAATCCAGAATGTGCTGGATCAGCATCTGATGCGGATCGCGGATCGCCGTCAGGTTATAGACGGAGTTCCATTTGCCGAGCAGCGCGACATATTCGAGAAGCTTCTGAATTTGCGACGACGACAGCGCAATGTCGAGTTCGGCGACGCCCTTTTCGAGCGTCGTCGCCAGGGATAAATTGCGCTCCGTCATTGAACCGCCGTCGGGCTGCCGGTTGCGGAATCATCGCCAGCCGCATTGCGACCGCGACGGCCGGCGCCGCGCTTCAGATGGACCATGAGAAGCGATATTGCAGCGGGCGTGATGCCCGAGATGCGCGAAGCCTGCCCGATCGTCTCCGGGCGATGCTGGATCAGCTTCTGACGGGCCTCGAAGGACAAGCCACGGACTTCGTTGTAGTCGAGTGCGTCCGGCAAACGCGTATTTTCCTGCGCACCATTCCGCACGATTTCGTCTGCCTGGCGATCGATATAGCCTTGATACTTCACGCCAATCTCGATCTGCTCCTTGATCTGCGCGAGCAGCACGGGATCGTCCGCGAGAGATGCATCGGGACCGCAGGCTCCATCGCGAAGCGAACAGATACCGTCGTATGAAACGCCGGGACGCCGCAGGAGATCGGCGAGGCTGTATTCGTGATCGATTGGTTTTCCGAGCAATGCCGTCGCTTCTTCGGCTGGCAGGGTCTTCGGATTCACCCACGTCGAGCGAAGACGCTGTGTTTCACGTGAAACAGCGTCGCGTTTGCGGCTGAATGCGTCCCAGCGGACGTCGTCGATGATGCCCAATTCGCGCCCGATCTCCGTCAGCCGCATATCGGCATTGTCTTCGCGCAGCGAGAGGCGATATTCAGCGCGACTCGTGAACATCCGGTACGGCTCCGATACCCCACGCGTCACAAGATCATCGACGAGAACGCCCAAATACGCCTGATCCCGGCGCGGCGACCACGCCTCCTTCCCGCGAACTTGCAGACCGGCGTTGATACCTGCCAATAATCCCTGCGCGGCGGCCTCTTCATAGCCCGTCGTGCCGTTGATCTGACCAGCGAAGAACAGTCCGTTGATCGCCTTCGTTTCGAGCGACGCCTTCAGCGCGCGCGGATCGAAGTAGTCGTATTCGATCGCGTAACCAGGGCGCAGGATGTGCGCGTGTTCGAGGCCGCGCATCGAACGGACGAGTTCGAGCTGAACATCGAACGGAAGACTGGTGGAAATGCCGTTCGGATAGAACTCGTTCGTCGTCAGTCCCTCCGGCTCAAGAAAAATCTGGTGCGCGTCTTTCGAAGCAAAACGATGAATCTTGTCTTCGATCGACGGGCAATAACGCGGCCCGACGCCCTCGATCACGCCCGTATACATCGGCGAACGATCAAGTCCAGAGCGAATGATGTCGTGCGTCTGCGCATTCGTATGCGTCACCCAGCACGGCACCTGCCGCGGATGCTGCTCCACACGCCCAAGGAACGAGAACACCGGGATAGGATCGAGGTCGCCCGGCTGCTCTTCGAGCTGGGAAAAATCGATCGTACGGCCATCGATACGCGGCGGCGTGCCCGTCTTAAGTCGGCCTTGCGGCAGCTTCAACTCTTTGAGGCGTGCCGAAAGCGAAACCGCAGCAGGATCCCCCGCCCGTCCGCCGACGTAGTTATTCAAACCGACGTGGATCTTCCCGTCCAGGAAAGTGCCTGCGGTCAGAACAACGGCGCGAGCGCGGAAGCGAAGCCCGACTTGCGTCACGGCGCCGACAACGCGATCGCCCTCGACCATCAAATCGTCTACAGCTTGCTGAAACAACCACAAGTTCGGCTGGTTTTCGAGACGATGCCGGATCGCCTGCTTGTACAGAATCCGATCCGCCTGCGCGCGCGTTGCACGGACGGCCGGCCCTTTCGACGAGTTGAGAATGCGAAACTGGATGCCCGATTCGTCCGTCGCCGCAGCCATTGCGCCGCCGAGCGCGTCGACTTCCTTGACGAGATGGCCTTTGCCGATTCCGCCAATCGACGGATTGCAGCTCATCTGGCCCAACGTCTCGATGTTGTGTGTCAAAAGGAGCGTTTTACAGCCCATACGCGCGGAGGCGAGCGCCGCCTCCGTGCCCGCGTGACCGCCGCCGACGACGATCACATCAAATTCTGTGGGATAAAGCATTGGGATTTCGTGTGCGAACGACACGAACCTGAAGAGAGAATAGCTTTGGATTATAACGGCTTCTTTCCCCTCGAATTCCGACCGATCGGCCGAAGGCGAAAAAAAGGCGTGTTTCACGTGAAACACGCCTCGTGTCGGCAACCGATCTACAGCGCTTATGCGACTTTCTTTGTCAGACCGAGATAGGTTTCGATGACCTGCGGATTGTGCTGAAGCGCATCCGCATTTCCTTCCAGCCCGAACTCGCCCGTCTCAATGACGTATCCATAGTCGGAAATCTGCAGAGCCGCACGTGCGTTCTGCTCGATCAAAAGCGTTGCGACGCCTGTCTGCCGAAGCGCGCTGATGATGTGGAAAATCTCCTTCACGATCAACGGCGCGAGCCCGAGGCTCGGCTCATCGAGCATGAGAAGTTGCGGCTTTCCCATCAATGCACGACCGACGGCAAGCATTTGCCTCTCTCCGCCAGACAGCGTTCCGGCCGCTTGCTTCCGCCGCTCCTTTAATCGCGGAAAAAGCTCGAACACGTGATCCAGTTGATCGAGAAAGTTTCGCTCGCCCGCCTTCTTGCGCCGATAAGCGCCGAGCACAAGATTGTCCTCCACCGTCATCGACGCGAACAGCTCGCGCTTTTCCGGCACCAGGCACATTCCACGTGAAACACGACGCTCGATCGCCAGCGCGGACACATCTTCGCCGAGATAACGTACGACGCCTTTCGCGTGCCCCGTTTGCGGTAACGCGCCCATGATCGCATTGAGAAGCGTCGATTTTCCCGCGCCGTTCGGTCCGATGACCGAAACGATTTGCCCCGCGCCAACAGTCAACTTGCCATCGTGCAATGCTTCAACCTTGCCGTAGCGTACGGACAACCCTTCCACTTGCAGAATCCAATCCGCCATCACTCCACCCCGCCGAGATATGCCTCGAGAACCGCCGGATCCTTCTGGACTTCCGTCGGCAATCCTTCCGCGATCTTCGTTCCGAATTCCATCACGACGAGCCGATCGGTCAGATTCATCACGAAGTCCATGTCGTGCTCGACCAGAAGAATGCTCATTCCCTCGGCGCGCAGTTTTCTCAGCAAATCGGCCAATTGCAGCTTTTCCTGATAACGCAGCCCTGCCGCCGGTTCGTCGAGCAGCAGCAGCGTGGGGTCGCAGCACAGCGCGCGGGCGATCTCGAGAATCCGCTGCTGACCCAGCGCGAGGCTGCCCGCTTCGCTATAGATATGCTTCTCCAGACCGACGCGCTTGATCTGCCTCGCTGCCTCAGCCATCAATCTCGCCTCTTCGGCCGCGTTCAATCGCACGACGCTACGCCAGACGCCAGTGTTGCCACGCAAATGCGCGCCGATCGCCACGTTCTCCAGCACGGTCATTCCGGGCAGCATCTTGACGTGCTGAAAAGTCCGTCCGATGCCGCGCTTGACGATTTCACGCGAGGTCAGCTTTTCGATCCGTTCACCGTGAAAACTGATTGCGCCACTCGTCGCCTGGAGCACGCCGGTGACGAGATTGAACGTCGTGGACTTTCCGGCGCCATTCGGCCCGATCAACCCGATAATCTCGCCCGCCTTCACTTCGAAACTCACATCGTTGACCGCGACGAGTCCGCCGAACTGCTTGCGCGCCTTTTCGACCACCAGCAAGCGTTCGCCCGCGCTCGGTTTGCTGCGCTGCGGCAAGACATCTTCATGATTCGGAACATGCGCACGCGGTCCGCGCGGAAAGAGCCGCGCCACGAAAGGCCACACGCCCTGCCGCGCGTATTGCAGCAGCAACACCATCACCACGCCGAACACGATGATCTCAAAATTGCCGTTCGCGCCGATCAGCTTGGGCAGCAGCGTTTGAAGATAGTCCTGCAGAACGGTGAGGATCGTCGCGCCGAGAATCGCACCCCAGACGTGCGAAACGCCGCCGACCACAGCCATGAACAGGAACTCGATGCCGTGATTCAACCCGAACGGCGTCGGGTTCACCGCACGCTGCAAATGGGCGTACAGGAAGCCGGAAACGGCCGCCAGAACCGCTGCGTAGATGAAGATGACCACGCGCATCCAGGCGGTGTTGACGCCCATCGCTTCGGCCATCGTGCTGCCGCCACGCAGCGCGCGGATCGCACGCCCCGGACGACTATTAAGCAGATTCTGAACGGAAATCACCGCGAGCAAGACCACGACCCAGATCAGGTAATAGATGCTGCGGCCCGATTCGAGCTCCCAACCGAATACGTTGAGCACGGGAATCCCGTTGATGCCGTCGTATTTGCCGAGCAACTCCATATTGCCGAACAGGTAGAACAGCGATAGCCCCCACGCGATCGTCCCGAGCGGCAGGAAGTGCCCGGAGAGTCGCATCGTGATGAGTCCGAGCAGCAGCGCGATGAACGCCGTCAGCACGACACCCGCAATCAGCGCGAGCCACGGCGAGACGCCATAGCGCGTGGTCAGGAAGGCCGTCGCATACGCGCCCACGCCGACGAACGCGGCCTGTCCGAAACTCGTCATTCCGCCGATGCCAGTGAGCAACACGAGTCCGATCGCGACGATCGAATACAGGCCGATGTAGTTCAGCAGCGTGATCCAGTACTCGGGCACGGCAACCGGCCCAGGCAGAATCGGCAGCGCGAAGACGATCAGCAGAAAGATCCAGAAAGAACGGAATTTCATCGGCTCACTCCTCGTCTTCATCCGAATGCGGGCTTGCCAGGCTTCGCCATAGCAGGACCGGAATAATCAACGTGAAGACGATCACCTCCTTGTACGCGCTCGCCCAGAACGACGAATACGATTCGAGCAGACCCACGAGCAGCGAGCCCGCCGCCGCGAGCGGATAGCTCACCAGACCGCCTACGATGGCGCCCACGAAGCCCTTCAGACCGATCAGGAAGCCCGAGTCGTAGTAGATGGTCGTGATCGGCGCCACGAGCACGCCGCACAGCGCGCCCAGGCCCGCCGCGAGCGTGAACGCGAGGCGGCCAGCCTGCGTCGTGCCGATGCCGACGAGCCGCGCGCCCAGCCGGTTCACCGACGTCGCGCGCAAGGCCTTGCCGGAGATCGAGCGATCGAAGTAGAAGTACAGCGCGACGATCAGCACGACGGCCGTGCCGACGACCCACACGCTCTGCCCGGAAATCGACACGCTGCCGAGGTTGAACGTGGCGTCCGAAAACGCGGTCGTGCGCGAGCCTTCCGCGCCGAACATCACGAGCCCGAGGCCGACCATCGCGAAATGCACCGCCACCGCCACGATCAACAGCAACAGCGTGCTCGCCTCCGCGATCGGCTCATAGGCGAGGCGATAGACGAACGGCCCCATCGGCACGACGATCAAGAGCGTGAGCGCGATCTGCACGACCATCGGCAGAGGCTGTGCGAACGTCGCCTGCGTGATGCCCCAAACCGCGAGGGGAAACAGCAGATACTTGCCCGCCAGCACGGCGAGCAAGCGCGCGATCTGGTGATAACGCGCAGGATGCCGAACGATGCCAGCAAGTTCGGCGACAAAGCAGCCGACGCCCATCGCGATGAGCAAATAGCAGGTCGCGGGCAGCTTCTGCGTTTGCAGCGCCGCCAGTGTGAGCGCGCCATACGCAACGAACTCGCCCTGCGGAATGAAAATGACGCGTGTCACGGAAAACACGAGCACCAGAGCGAGCGCGAGCAAGGCGTAGATCGCGCCCGTGGTGATCCCGTCCTGCGCGAGGATCGCCGCAATCGATAAGTCCATACTTCCTCTTCGGAGCTTCTTGTGAAACATGGTCAAGCGGCGCGCCGTTGCCGGTGCGCCGCCTGTTCTACGAGACCATCTCGAAAATAAAAAACGAGACCGCGCGTCTCACGCGCCGCTTAGTCGTTCAGCAACTTCCACTTGCCGTCCACGATTTGCACCATCACGCGCGCGCGAGTGTCGAAGCCGTTGTGATCGGTCGGCGTCATGTTCATGATGCCGTGCGACACCGGCAAGTCCTTCAGGTTTTCCAGCGCGGCGCGCAGCGCTTCGCGGAATTCCGGCGTGCCCGGCTGGCCCTTCTTGAGCGCCTCGGGAATCGCGCGCTGGAGCATCTGGCCCGCGTCCCACGCATGTCCGCCGAACGTGGACAGCGAACCCGCGCCGTACGCCTTCTCATACGCGTCCTTGTACGCCGCCGACGACTTCTTCACCGGATTGCTGTCCGGCAACTGCTCGGTCACGAGTACCGGACCCGCGGGCAGAATCTCGCCCTCGCAGTCCTTGCCGCACACGCGCAGGAAGTCGTTATTGGCGACGCCATGCGTCTGATAGACCTTGCCCTTGTAGCCGCGCTCCTTCAGCGCCTTCGCCGGCAGCGCGGACGGCGTGCCCGCGCCCGCGATCAGCACCGCGTCCGGGTTCGCGCCCATCGTCTTCAGAACCTGGCCGGTCACGGACGTGTCCGTGCGGTTATAGCGCTCGTTCGTGACGATCTTCAGCTTGTGCGCCGCCGCTGCCGTGTTGAAGACGTTGTACCAGCCGTCGCCGTAGGCATCCGCGAAGCCGATGAAGCCCACCGTCTTCACGCCGTGCTTCTCCATGTAGTTCGCGATCGCATCGGCCATCAGCGCATCGTTTTGCGGCGTCTTGAAGACCCAAGCCTTTTTTGCATCCATCGGCGCGATGATCGCGGCGGACGCGGCCATCGAGATCATCGGCGTCTTGCCGGCGGCGGCGGGATCGATCATCGCGAGCGAGTTCGGTGTGACCGTCGAGCCGACGATCGCATCGACGTGATCTTCGTCGATCAGCTTGCGCGTGTTCTGCACGGCGCGGCTCGTGTCGGAACCGTCGTCGAGCACGATCCATTCGACCGACTTCCCGCCGATTTCCTTCGGCAACAGCGCGACGGTATTTTTCTCGGGAATCCCGAGCGATGCGGCCGGTCCCGTCGCCGAGAGCGTCACGCCGATCTTCACCTGAGCGAACGCCGCGCCCGACGCAAGCACGCTGCCCGCGATGGCGAGCGCGACGCCCGTCTTCATCCATGCCTTCTTCGTTTTCATTGCTTGTCTCCAAACGCGCACACTGGCGGTGCGTTGCTGCGAGTTGTTATTAATGCGACTTCGAGGCCGACCAAAGAGCCGCCTCAATCTATTTACCGCGTTACTGCGTGCCAAGGCTGGTTTTCCCTGACCGTTGCGCCCTCTTCTTTGCTACGGGCTGCTACTGCACCGCGCAGAAAAAAGGCGCGTCCGAAACGACGCGCCTTTGTTCTCCGGATCGGTTCGCATGCGATTCCGTCAGTTGCCCGCGAGCTTCCACTTGCCGCCGACGATCTCCACCATGACGCGCGCGCGCTGGTCCAGTCCGGAGTGATCGTTGGGGCTCATGTTGAAGATTCCGTGCGACGCAGGCAGATTCTTGGTCTCTTCGATGGCCGCGCGCAACGCCTCGCGAAACGCCGGCGTGCCCGGCTGGCCCTTCTTCAATGCGACGGGAATCGCGCGCTGCAGGATGAGGCCCGCGTCCCATGCGTGGCCGCCGAACGTCGAAACCGATCCTGCGCCGTTCGCGCCTTCATAGGCCTTTTTGTACGTGAGCGCGGCCTGCTTCACGGGATTGCTGTCCGGCAACTGCTCCGCGACGAGCAATGGGCCCGCAGGCAGGAAGGTGCCTTCGCAATCCTTGCCGCATACGCGCAGGAAGTCGTTATTGGCGACGCCGTGCGTCTGATAGACCTTGCCCTTGTAGCCGCGCTCCTTGAGCGTCTTCTGCGGCAGCGCGGCCGGCGTGCCCGCGCCCGCGATCAGCACCGCGTCCGCGTTCTGCGACATCATCTTGAGCACCTGGCCCGTCACCGATGCATCGTTGCGCGCGAAACGCTCGTTCGCGACGATCTTCAGCTTCGCGAGATCCGCCGCCTTCGAGAATTCCTTGAACCAGCTTTCGCCGTAAGCGTCGGAAAAGCCGATGAACGCGACCGTCTTCACGCCATGATTCGACATGTGTTGCGCGATCGCCGTGGCCATCAGAATGTCGTTCTGCGGCGTCTTGAAGACCCACGCGCGCTTGCTGTCCATCGGTTCGACGATGCTCGCGGCCGCGGCCATGGAGATCATCGGCGTGTGCGTTTCAGCGGCGATGTCGATCATGGCGAGCGAATTCGGCACGACCGTCGAACCGACGAGCGCATCGACATGATCTTCGCTCGTCAGCTTGCGCGCGTTTTTCACGGCCTGAGTTGAATCGGTGGCGTCGTCGAGGACGATGTATTCCACCTTCTGCCCCGCGACTTCCTTCGGCAACAAAGCAACCGTGTTCTTCTCCGGAATGCCGAGCGAGGCTGCCGGACCCGTCGCCGAGACCGTCACGCCGATTTTCACGTCCGCCAAAACCTGATTGCTGAATAACGCCGATAATGCCGCGACGGCCATTGCGACCGCCTTGCCGCGTGAAACCCACTTCATTGATTTGCGCCCCGTAAATCGTGTTTCTGCGTGAAGAATTGCCAGCGAATATGCACCCGATTCGCGCCCGCCTGGAATCGCCGACCAACGGGTCGGGAAATGCAGTTTAGCGGAGGCAACGGCCGTGCAGCAAGCGTTTTGAAGGGTTTTACGTGTGCTGAAAACCCTCGGGAAAACCCGCCTTAAATGCGCTGCGAAGTTTAATTCGTATTATCGGCGGGCAAATAAAAAAGCGCTGTTGGACTCATCCAACAGCGCTTTTCGGTCGGGCACTTTGTGCCTCATGTCTCCTCGTTCTCCACCTCAAAAATCTGGGTGCAACAGAACTAGGACGCATGTTAAAGAACGCAACACTGCACGACAACCTAGCATTTACCCTAGTGGTGCACAAAAGCACCTTAACGGGGCGTATTTCTTGCAATACGGCGCGCTTCTTCGAAATAGCAAATTCGTTCGTATCGCGAATCAAATCGCGTCAGCCTTGCAGCGGCCGAACCCGCGCGATGATCTCCCCGACAATTCCGCGACGGAACGCCAGCACGCACGCGATGAAGATGACACCTGTCACGATCGTCACCGATTCGCCGAGCGAATTGAACCACGCGACGCCCGTGACCCGCGCGATACCGGTGCCGATATCGCCGAGCCGGTCTTCCAGCGCGACGATGATCGCCGCGCCGAGCAACGGTCCGAACATCGTGCTCATGCCGCCGACGAGCGTCATCAGAATGACGAGGCCGGACATCGTCCAGTAGGCGTCGCCGAGCGTTTCGAAGCCGAGCACGAGCGTCTTCATCGCGCCCGCGAAACCCGCGAGACCCGCCGACAGCACGAACGCCAGCAGCTTGTAGCGCGACGTGTCGTAGCCGAGCGAAATCGCGCGCGGCTCGTTCTCCTTGATCGCGATCAGCACTTGTCCGAACGGCGAATGCACGATGCGCACGATCAGCGCGAACGCGAGCAGCATCACGACGAGCACGACGTAATAGAGCGTGATGTCGCTGCCGAGATCGATCATGTTGAAGAGCTTGCCGCGCGGCACGCCTTGCAGACCGTCCTCGCCGTGCGTGAACGGCGCCTGCAGGAACACGAAGTACACCATCTGCGCGAGCGCGAGCGTGACCATCGCGAAGTAGATGCCCTGGCGTCTGATCGCGAGCAGGCCGGCGACGAGCCCCAGCAGCGTCGCCGCCGCCGTGCCCGCGATCACGCCGAGCTCCGGCGTGACGTTCAGCGTCTGGATCGCATAGCCGGCGACGTAACCGGCGGTCGCGAGGAACATCGCGTGTCCGAACGACAGCAGCCCCGTATAACCGATCAGCAGATTGAACGCCGCCGCGAACAGCGCGAAGCACAGCACCTTCATCATGAACAGCGGATACACGCCGACGAACGGCGCCACGATCAGGCCGATCAGCAACAGGCCGTAGAGCGCTTTTCTCTGCATCATTTTTCCTTGCCGAAGAGTCCTGCCGGGCGAATCATCAACACGATCGCCATGATGACGAAGACGACCGTCGCGGACGCTTCCGGATAGAACACGCGCGTGAAGCCCTCGATCACGCCGAGCAGCAGGCCGGTCAGGATCGAGCCCATGATCGAGCCCATTCCGCCGATCACGACGACCGCGAACACGGTGATGATCATCGACTGGCCCATCAGCGGCGACACCTGGATCACCGGAGCCGCCAGCACGCCCGCGAACGCCGCGAGCGCGACGCCGAAGCCGTAGGTGAGCGTGATCATCATCGGCACGTTGACGCCGAATGCCTCGACGAGCTTCGGATTCTCCGTGCCCGCGCGCAGATATGCGCCGATGCGCGTCTTTTCGATCACGAACCACGTCGCAAAGCACACGACGAGCGACGCGACGACCACCCACGCGCGATAGTTCGGCAGGAACATGAAGCCGAGATTGGTCGCGCCCGACAGCAGCGACGGCACGTCGTACGGCTGCCCCGACGAACCGTAGGCGGAGCGGAACACGCCTTCGATCACGAGCGTGAGGCCGAACGTGAGCAGCAGCCCGTAGAGATGATCGAGCTTGTAGAGCCAGCGCAGCATCGATCGCTCGATGACCACGCCGAACAGGCCGACCACGATCGGCGCGAGCAGCAACATCGCCCAGTACGGGATGTTGAGATAGGAATAGCCCATCCACGCGAGCATCGCGCCCAGCATGAAGAGCGCGCCGTGCGCGAAATTGATGACGTTGAGCAAGCCGAAGATCACCGCGAGCCCGAGGCTCAGGATCGCGTAAAACGAGCCGTTCACCAGCCCGAGCAGCAACTGGCTCATCATTGCGGAGAGCGGGATGCCGAAGATTTCCATTGAACCTGCCGTCAGAAACGTGTTGACGCGGTGGCGACGGCGAAGCGGCCCTTCCGGCCGCCCGCCGCGCGACGCTTGCGCACTACCGAACGCTTACTTCCAGAGCTTGCAGCGCGATTCGGCCTTGGTGCCGAACGCCTGATCGCCCGGAATCGTCGCGGTGATCTTGTAGTAGTCCCACGGCTCCTTCGATTCCGACGGCTTCTTCACTTCCATCAGATACATGTCGTGAATCATGGATCCGTCTTCGCGGATGTAGCCCTTCGCGTAGAAGTCGTCGATCTTCGCCTTCTTGAGCTGCGCCATGACCTTGTCGCTGTCGGTCGTGCCCGCGGCCTTCACCGCGTTCAGGTACGTCGTGACGGCCGAGTAATCCGCCGCCTGCAGGCTGCCCGGCATCTTCTTCATCTTGTCGAAGTAGCGCTTGGCCCAGGCGCGCGTCTTGTCGTCCTTGTTCCAGTACCAACTGTCCGTCGCGACCAGGCCTTGCGTGGTTTCGAGGCCGAGGCTGTGGATATCGGCGATGAAGACCAGCAGCGCGGCGATCTTCATCGACTTGGTGATGCCGAATTCCTTCGCGGCCTTGATCGAGTTGATCGTGTCGCCGCCCGCGTTCGCCAGGCCGAGCACCTGCGCCTTCGAGCCTTGCGCCTGCAACAGGAACGAGGAGAAGTCCGACGCCGACAGCGGATGACGCACTTCGCCGAGCACCTGGCCGCCGTTCGCCTTCACGACGTCAGCCGTGTTCTTTTCCAGCGCCTTGCCGAACGCATAGTCGGCCGTCAGGAAGTACCACGTCTTGCCGCCCTGCTTGGTCACCGCGGAACCGGTGCCCTTCGCGAGCGCCATCGTGTCGTACGCGTAGTGAACGGTGTAGGGCGAGCACTGCTCGTTGGTCAGATTGTCCGCGCCCGCGCCGATGTTGATGTACGGCGTCTTCTTCTCCGCCGCGACCTGCGCGCTCGACAGCGCCGTCGCGGAATTCGTGCCGCCGATGATCACGTTCACGCCATCGCGGTCGATCCATTCGCGCGCACGCGACGCCGCGATATCCGCCTTGTTCTGGTGATCCGCATACACGAGTTCGATCGGCTTGCCGTTCACCTTGCCGCCGAAATCCGCGATCGCCATGCGAATGGCTTCGAGTCCGCCTTGTCCGTCGATGTCCGCGTAGAGGCCCGACATGTCCGTGACGAAGCCGATCTTCACGGTGTTGCCGTCGGCGGCATTGGCGCTCGTGCTCATCACCGCCACACTCGCCGCCGCAGCCGCAAAGCACAGAGTAGAGAGGCGCGCGAGGGTCTTCTTTTTCATTCCAGTCTCCATGAGTTTTGATTTGATGCGGTCTTACTGGTGTTGCCCTTTCCGATGTGCCGCGCACGGGATCGATTACACCCCGAGCAGTTCGTGCAGCACCGGCATCTTCGCTTCGAGTTCCCCCGCGCCGAAATGCTCGACGATGTTCCCGTGCTCCATCACGTAAAAGCGATCCGCGAGCGGCGCCGCGAAACGAAAATTCTGTTCGACCATGACGATCGTGTAGCCGCGCGATTTCAGCATGAGGATCATGCGCGCGAGTGTCTGCACGATGACCGGCGCGAGCCCTTCCGAGATCTCATCGAGCAGAAGCAGATTCGCGCCCGTGCGCAAGATGCGCGCTACCGCCAGCATCTGCTGCTCGCCGCCCGAAAGACGCGTGCCCTGGCTCGCGCGGCGTTCCTTCAGGTTCGGGAACATCGCGTAGAGCTCGTCGAGCGGCATCGCGTCTTTTGCGTCGCCGATCATCGGCGGCAAAAGAAGGTTTTCCTCGCACGACAGGCTCGAAAAAATGCCGCGCTCCTCCGGACAATAGCCGACCCCGTAATGCGCGATCTTGTGCGTGGCGAGGCCGATGGCTTCGTGTCCGCCCACGCGGATCGAACCCGTCCTTCGCCCGGTCAGACCCATGATGGCGCGCAGCGTGGTCGTGCGGCCCGCGCCGTTGCGGCCGAGCAGCGTGACCACTTCGCCGCGATTCACCTTGAGATCCACGCCGTGCAGGATGTGCGATTCCCCGTACCACGCCTGCAGACCCGATATTTCCAGCGCGGGCACATTGCCCGCGGCGCCGTTCGCCTCCCGCGAGCGGCGCTCCTCCACGATCGTACTCATGCATGCGCTCCGGTGAGCGCCGCATCGGCGCTGCCCATGTAGGCTTCCATCACGAGCGGATTCCTCGACACTTCCGCGTAGCTGCCTTCGGCGAGCACTTCGCCGCGCTGAAGCACGGTGATGGTGTCGGAGATGCCCGCGATCACGTTCATGTTGTGCTCGACCATCAGGATCGTGCGTCCCGCCGACACTTTCTTGATCAGCGCCGTCACGCGATCGACGTCCTCGTGGCCCATGCCTTGCGTCGGCTCGTCGAGCAGCATGAGTTCGGGTTCCATCGACAACGTGGTCGCGATCTCCAGCGCGCGCTTGCGGCCATACGAGAGTTCGACGGTTTTCGTATCGGCGAAATCGGTGAGGCCGACTTGCGTGAGCAGATCCATTGCGCGGTCGTTGAGCGCGTCGAGCGAACGCTCGCTGCGCCAGAAATGAAACGACGTGCCCAGTTGCCGCTGCAAGCCGATGCGCACGTTCTGCAGCACGGTCAAGTGCGGAAACACCGCGGAAATCTGGAACGAGCGAATGATCCCGCGCCGCGCGATGTGCGCCGGACGCTCGCGCGTGATGTCCGTGCCATTGAAAACGATCTGTCCCGCGGTGGGTTCGAGAAACTTGGTGAGAAGATTGAAGCAGGTCGTCTTGCCTGCGCCGTTCGGTCCGATCAGCGCATGGATCGAACCGCGGCGAACGCGCAGGTTCACGCCATTCACGGCCGTGAAGCCTTTGAATTCCTTCGTGAGCCCTCGCGTTTCAAGAATGGTGTCGCCGAGAATCATGTCCCCTTCCATGCGAAGTGAAGCGCTGAGCAAATCCGTATTCGCCTGCGCCTTATTTTTTCTTCCGCGCGCACCCGAACGTTGTCTCCATTCCGGTACCGCTTCGCTTCATGCATCGCTGCTGCGCCCGCACAAAGTGTGCACGAGGTATGCCGAGCATCACTAATTCCGGGGCCATTGTCGCGCCAATGATGCAGCGCAATCATTGGGATTTGCACTTACTAACGAAAAGCTTGGAGTCTCATGCATGCACGCAATGAGGGCATGGAGAGTGCTTATCGCATCCGCATATAAGCATTCGTTCGCGCAGCGTCATGTGCGCGCCATTCACGTGCCATCCCGGCATGTGAACTGCCCGTTTCACCGATATGTCACGCAAGCGCCGTGGCGATCACTTCTTCCGCTTCGATGCCGCGTCTGTCTTCGCGGATCATGTCGCTCGCACGCTCGGCGATCATCAACGTCGGCGAATTCGTGTTGCCCGATGTGATCGTCGGCATCACCGAGGCATCGACCACGCGCAGGCCGCGCACGCCGATCACGCGCAAACGGCTGTCGACGACCGCCGCCGGATCGTTGTCCGTTCCCATGCGGCACGTGCCGACCGGATGGAAGATCGTCGTGCCGATCTTGCCCGCCGCTTCGACGAGTTCTTCCTGCGTCTGGAACTGGATGCCCGGCAGAATTTCCTCCGGCCTGTATGGCGCGAGCGCCCGCGCGCCGACGATGCGGCGCGTGAGGCGCAGCGAATTCGCGGCGACTTCGCGATCGCGGTCGGTCGAAAGATAGTTCGGCGCGATCAGCGGCGCCGCGTGCGCATCCGGTGATTCGATATGCACGCTGCCGCGCGACGTCGGCCGCAAGTTGCACACGGACGCGGTGAACGCATTGAACGCATGCAGCGGCTCGCCGAATCGTTCGAGCGACAACGGCTGAACGTGATATTCGACATCGGCGCGCCTGATCGAAGCATCGTCGGGATTGGACTTGGCGAACGCGCCGAGTTGCGACGGCGCCATCGACATCGGACCGCTTCTCATCAACGCGTATTGCATGCCGATGAACAGCTTGCCCCACCAATGCGCCGACAACGTGTTGAGCGTGCGCACGCCGTTGACCTTGTACGCCATGCGCAATTGCAAGTGGTCCTGCAGATTTTCGCCGACGCCGCGCAGGCTCTTGACGACATCGATTCCAAGACGTTGCAGACGCGCGCCATTGCCGATGCCGGACAGTTCGAGAATCTGCGGCGAGTTCACGGCGCCCGCGCTGAGGATGACTTCGAAACGCGCACGCGCGACGTAATCGACATCGCCGCCGCGATATTCCACGCCGACGCAGCGCGGGCCTTCGAACACGAGGCGCTGCGTGTGCGCGCCGGTGATCGTCGTGAGATTCGGGCGCTTCATTGCTTCGCGCAGGAAGGCTTTCGCCGCGTTCCAGCGAATGCCGCCGCGCTGATTGACTTCGAAGTAGCCGACGCCGGTGTTGTCGCCGCGATTGAAGTCGTCCGTCGCGGGAATGCCGCTTTGCTGCGCGGCTTGCGCGAACGTCTCGAGAATCTTCCACTTCAGGCGCTGTTTTTCGACGCGCCATTCGCCGCCCGCGCCATGCCATGAATTGCCACCGCCGTGATGATCCTCGCTGCGCATGAAGACGGGCAGCACCGAGTCCCACGACCAGTTCGGATCGCCGCTGATGTGCGCCCAGTCGTCGTAATCCTCGCGCTGGCCGCGCATGTAGATCATGCCGTTGATCGACGAGCATCCACCGAGCACGCGTCCTCTTGGATACGCCAGCGCGCGGCCGTTGAGACCCGCTTCCGCCTGCGTCTTATAGAGCCAGTCCGTGCGCGGATTGCCGATGCAGTACAGATAGCCGACCGGAATGTGAATCCAGTGATAGTCGTCCTTGCCGCCCGCTTCGAGCAGCAGCACGTTCACGTTCGGATCTTCGGTGAGGCGATTCGCCAGCACGCAGCCGGCCGTGCCCGCACCGACGATGATGTAGTCGAATTCGCCTTCCAGCTTGCGGGCGGTTTGCTTCATTTGAGGTTGTCTCCTTTTCGATGCCGTTTTTTTGTTTTTGCGGCTTGTCGTCTCGCCTCCTCGTCGCGGGCGTTCGGTTTATTGGTCGAGAGTACTTCCGCTTTCGCTTGGGAATCCAATGAGATATGTTCAACTGGGATATAAGAAGCTTTAATATCAGCCGATGGACTACATCCTTTTGCGCGCCTTTCTCACCGTCGCCCGTGAAGGCAATCTCACGCGCGCGGCGGCTCGACTGCATCTCACGCAACCGGCCGTCAGCCTGCAGATCAAGAATCTGCAGGAGATGCTCGGCGTCGTGCTGTTCTCGCGGACGTCGCACGGACTGCTTTTGACGCGCGACGGCGAAGCGCTCCTGCCGCACGCCGAACGCGCGCTCGCCGCCGCCGCCGATGTACAGCGCGCCGCTGCCGCGCTGCGTCACGAAGTGAGCGGCACGCTTCGCATCGGCACGATTCTCGATCCCGAATTTCTGCGGCTCGGCGGTTTCCTGCGGCAACTCGTGGAGACGCATCCGCGCATCGAGACGTCGTTGCGGCACGGCATGTCCGGCTGGGTGCTGGAGCGCGTGAGGGCGCGCGATCTCGACGTCGGCTATTACATCGGCGATCCGGCCATCGACGGCACGCGCGACGGCGAGCGCTTTCACGTCGTCAGGCTCACGCCGTTTCTCTATCGCGTGCTCGCGCCGGCGGGCTGGCACAACCGCGTGAACAAGGGCAAGCGCAACTGGGCGGCGCTCGCCAAACTGCCGTGGATCTGGACGCCGCCCGAGTCCGCGCACAACCGGCTCCTGTCGCGCATCTTCCGCGAGGCGGGCGCGATGCCGATGATCGTCGCTGAAGTAGATCAGGAGCCGTCGATGCTCGATCTCGTGAAATCGGGCGTCGGTCTCTCGCTCGTGCGGGATTCGATCGCGCTCGCGCAGGCGCATGCGCACGCGCTGACGATCGTCGAAGGCGTCACCGTGCCGACGCAGTTATCGTTCGTCACGCTCGCGGAGCGCCGCGAGGAACCGGCGATCGCGGCGGCGCTGCGGCTGATCGACGCGCAATGGGCCGTCTGAAAAGACATTTCGGTGCAAATCCCGAGTCGGCGGGCAAGGTCATTCAAGCGACCTTCATCGATTTTTTGCTAGGCTGATCCCTTGCTCATTCATCCAACCGTGTTCGAGGAGTCTCAATGGCACGCAACATCGAAATCAAGGCGCGCGCGCATCAGTTCGACCAATTGCGCGAGCGGGCGGCCGCGCTCGCCACCGACACGCCGCTGGTTTTCCGCCAGCAAGACTTCTTCTACGACGTCCCGACCGGACGCCTCAAGCTGCGCCAGTTCGACGACGGCACGCCGTCCGAGCTGATCTTCTATCAGCGCGACGACCGCGACGGCCCGAAAGTCTCGTACTACTCGCGCAGTCCGGTGACGAATCCGGAAGCGATGCACGCGCTGCTCGCCCAGGCGCTGACGACGCGCGGCATCGTCTCGAAGGAGCGGCATGTGTATCTCGTCGGGCGCACGCGCATCCATCTGGACCGCGTGGACGGATTGGGTGATTTCATCGAGCTGGAAGTGTTGCTTGGCGAGGACGACGACGAAGCCGGCGGCGAAGAAGAAGCGCACGCCATGTTCGCGCGCCTGGGTGTCGCACAGACGGATCTCGTGCCGCTGGCTTACGTGGATCTGCTCAGCCCCGACTCGTCGTCGGCGAGGTGAGAGAGCGGCAGCGGGCCGTTGCGCTTGAATGTCGTGAGCACGATGTTCGAGCGCACGCTGTCGACGCCCGGCACGCGCATCAGCTTCTTCATCACGAAACCTGACAACGCGTTCAGATCCGGCGCGACGATGCGCAGCAGATAATCGGCGTCGCCCACGGTGGCGTGGCATTCGAGCACTTCGGGCAGCATCTCGATCTGCTGCTGAAACTGCTCGATGATCGAATCGCCGTGATGCTTCAGCTTCAGGCTCGTGAACGCCGTCACGCCCAGGCCGAGCTTCTCCGGCCGCAACACCACGCGATACCCTTCGATCACGCCCGTCGATTCCAGCCGCTGCAGACGCCGCCCGATCTGCGACGGCGAAAGCGGCACCTGCTCACCCAATTGTTGATGCGTGGCGCGTCCGAATCGTTGAAGTACGTCGAGCAGGGCGAGATCGAAATGGTCGAGTTCGAGCATGAGGCGGATATGCGCGTGAGCGGTGACGAATGCGACTTTATCGCATTGATGCGCCGCCGATCACAGACCCTTCGCGCGAAAGGGCCGTTTCGCGCGCATGTTAACGAATTGCTTACGGCGGCAAACAAGGTAACGTGCGTGTTACCAACCATGACACCGAGAAAGGCGAAAATCGCGCGCAATTGCGGGAAAACGGGATAAATGAAAGCGATCGAACAGTAAAAAGAAAGCTCGAACGACAGCTAGCTTTCAGTCTCGGATACCATTCCTGAAACGGTCGTAAGCTTCCCACGCGGCGCGCGCTTCGTTGTCCAGTTGCTCGGGTGGCACGCCGGACTGACGCTGTACAATCAGCAGCGCATAGGGCCTGGACAGCGCGCTCGCCTCTTTGCAGAGGCTGAGTTCGTCGCCGCTAGACGGGGAGCGGCCGCGCCAGTAGTTGATCGCGGCTTCGAGTTCGTTGATCGAGATGACAGCCATGTCCGGGCAGAAATACATCTGTTGTACGGCCACGCGCGGCTTCCGGGAAACGGCCGCGCGCCGCATGAAATATGAGATTCAACCCGGCTCGAGCCCGCGCCGCTCCGTCGTGCATGTGAGCATGCCACCGACCGCCCCGCCCGCTTGAACTCAACCCATTGTACTTGAGCCACTCCATGCGAATCCTTCTGATCGAAGACGACCGCCCCATCGCGCGCGGCATTCAAAGCAGCCTCGAACAATCCGGCTTCACGGTCGACATGGTGCACGACGGCATCTTCGCCGAGCAGGCGCTCGCGCAGAACCGCCATGAACTCGTCATTCTCGATCTGGGCTTGCCCGGCATCGACGGCATGACGCTGCTCTCGCGTTTTCGCCAGAGCAACCGCCACACGCCGGTGATCATCCTCACCGCGCGAGACGAGTTGCACGACCGCGTGCAAGGCCTGAACAGCGGCGCCGACGACTACATGCTGAAGCCCTTCGAACCGCAGGAACTCGAAGCGCGCATCCGCGCGGTGATGCGTCGCAGCGGCCCGCACGGCGACGTGCCGCGCCCCGAAGTCACGCTGGGCGGCCTGCGTCTGTCGGGCGTCGATCGCCGCATCTTCAACGACGAACGTCCGCTCGAGCTCTCGCCGCGTGAATTCGCCGTGCTCGAAATGCTGTTGCTGCGCCACGGCCGCGTGGTGAGCAAGGCGCAGTTGCAGGATCACCTGACGCACTTCGGCGGCGATCTCGGCGACACGGCCATCGAAGTTTATGTGCATCGCGTGCGCAAAAAACTCGAAAACACGCGCGTCGAGATCGTGACGGTGCGGGGCTTCGGCTATCTGCTTCAGGAGATCCGGCAAGCGGCGTAACGCTTCTGCCGTAGAACGCCTTGCGATTTCCCACTCGCCGCGCGGGCGATCAGCGTTTCGCCCGCGAAGACTGGCTCGATCTGGCGCGATCGAAAGCCACCAGGACGCCGGCGCCTCCGAGTCTGCGGCGCACGCTGCTGCGCCGCCTCGCCGCGCCGCTGTCCCTGCTCGCGCTGATGAGCGGCCTCATGGCGTACTGGCTCGCGTGGCAGTACACGCAGCACGTCGTCGACCGCTCGCTCGCGGATCTCGCGACCGCCATCTCCAAGCAGATCCAGCTCGCGGGCGTCGATGCGCCCGTCACCGTCCCGCCGCTCGCGCAGGCGATGTTCTCCGATCCCGTCGAGCAGCTCATCTACCGCATCAGCACGGGCGACGAGGAAATCGCCGGCGAACCCGATCTGCCGCTCACCGGCACCAACGTTCGGCGCATTCACTACGCGTATGTCTTCGAGACGCACTTTCAGGGCGTTTCCGTGCGCGCGGCGCAGGTGCGCGTGCCGCAGCCGACCGGCAATCCGATCGTCGTCGAAGTGGCGCAGCGCGTCGGATCGCGGTATCGGATCGCGGTCGAGTTTCTGATCGCGATCATGATGCCGCTCGCGCTGCTGCTGCTCGCTGGCTGGGTGATCGTGTGGCGCGTCGTGAATCAGCAACTCAACCCGCTCACCGATCTCGCCGACGCGCTTAATCAGCAGACGCACATCTCGCTCGAACCCGTCGACGAGACTTACGTGCCCGGCGAAATCCGTCCGCTCACGAGCGCGATGAACGCCTTGCTCGTGCGCCTGCAAGCCGCGCTCGACGCGCAGCGCAAGTTCATCGCCGACGCCGCGCACCAGCTTCGCACGCCGCTCACCGCGGTCAAGCTGCACGCGGAGCAGGCGCTCAGTTCGCGCGATCCGGGCAAGGCCATCGAGGCGGTGAAGGAGTTGCGCGCATCGGCGGATCGGGCGGTGCGGCTGTCGAATCAACTGCTTTCGCTCGCGCGCGCCGAGCCGGGCGAACAGGCGGCACGTTTCGCCGATTTCGATCTCGCCGCGCTCGCGTTCGAAACCGGCGCGGAATGGGTGCCGCGCGCGCTTGCCGCCCAGGTCGATCTCGGCTTCCAGCGTCTCGACGATCCCGAGAACGAGCATCCGCTGATCGTGCGCGGCAACGTCGTGCTCGCGCGCGAAGTGCTTGCGAATCTGATCGACAACGCGCTCAAGTACATTCCGCCGTTCCGCGTCGAAGGCGCGCGCATCACGATGACCGTCACCGAATGGATCGACGCGAACGGCCGCCGCTTCGGCGAAGTCGTCGTTGAAGACAACGGTCCCGGCGTGCCGCCGGATCAGCAGCCGGATCTCTTCAAGCGCTTTTTCCGCGGCGACGGGCAAAACGTGGAAGGCGGCGCGGGTCTCGGCCTCGCGATCGTTCACGACATCATGGCGCTGCACGGCGGCACCGTGCATTACGAGGACGCGCCCGAAGGCGGCGCGCGCTTCATCGTGCGCATGCCGCTCAAGGCGGAAAAACCGGCCGCGGAATGAAAAAGAGCCACGTTCCGACGTGGCTCTTTCGGCTCGAAGCGGCATGCGCGCGGCTTACTTTTTCTTCTTCTCCTTCTTCACCGCGAGCATCGTGCCGCGGCATTTCTTCGCGCCGCAGCGGCACTCGTATTCCTGCTTGAGCTTCTTCGTGATGCGGCCTTCGATGACGAGACCGTAGTCGTAATTCAGCTCTTCATCCGGCTCGATGTCGCGCAGCGCGTGAATGAACACGCGCCCTTCAACCTCTTCGGCCTCGCAATTCGGCGCGCACGAATGATTGATGTACTTCGCGCTGTTCCCTTCGATCTTGCCGTCGATCACGCAACCGTCGTCCAGTGCGAAGTAGAACGTGTGATTCGGCTCTTCCGGGTTGTGCGGATGGCGGCGCAGCGCTTCCTTCCATGAAATGCGCTCGCCTTTGTACTCCATCACCTGCTCGCCCGCGGCAATCCGCTTCACGGCAAACACGCCCTTGCCATGCACGCCGGAGCGGCGAACGGTGACCCTGCGTGAACTCATCGAACGAATCCTTAAATGACGCTTCGCTCCCGCGCGATCGGGATGAAAAATCGGGATGAAAAAAAACGCGGTGGCCTCTCAGGCGCCGCGTTCGCTCGGTTGAACGCTCGCGCTCAACAGACCGGTATCCTACACTCCCGGCGCGCGAATGCTCAACCGTTTGGATGACGTTCGAAGCTTTTCAACGTTGCCCGATGGTGATCTCGCCGAAGAGATTTTTCTGGTCGCGCGGCTGCGAGCGCCAGTACTGCGGCGGCGCCGTGACGGTCGCGCCGAGCTCGGCGGCGGCGTGCCACGGCCAGCGCGGATCGTACAGCATCGCGCGCGCCATCGCGACGTAATCCGCCTTGCCGCTCGCGACGATCTCCTCCGCTTCCTTCGCCTCGGTGATCAGCCCGACGGCGACGGTATTCACGCCCGTCGCTTCCTTCACGGCCTGCGCGAACGGCACCTGATAGCCCGACGACAACGGAATCTTCTGCAACGGCGAGACGCCGCCCGACGATACGTCCATCCAGTCGACGCCGCGCTTCTTAAGTTCCGACGCGAACGCGATCGTATCTTCGATGCTCCATCCGCCTTCGACCCAGTCGGTCGCGGAGACGCGCACGCCGACCGGCTTGTCGGCGGGAAACGCGGCGCGCACGGCATCGAAAATTTCGAGCGGATAGCGCATGCGATTCTCCAGCGAGCCGCCGTATTCGTCGGTGCGTTGATTCGCGAGCGGCGACAGAAACTGATGCAGCAGATAGCCGTGCGCGCAATGCACCTCGATTCCGTCGATGCCGAGCCGAGCCGCACGCTTCGCCGTCGCGACGAAGGCTTCCTTCACGCGAATGAGGCCGGCGGCATCGAGCGCGAGCGGCGGCGTTTCTTCCGGCTTATGCGGAATGGCCGACGGCGCGAAGGTCATCCAGCCGCCATCGGCGACGGAAATCAACTGTCCGCCTTCCCACGGCGTGCGGCTCGACGCCTTGCGGCCCGCGTGCGACAACTGCATCGTCACCGCGATTTTCGAATACTGGCGGATCGCGGCGAGCACGGGACGCAGCGCGGCTTCGGTGGCATCGTCCCAAAGACCGAGATCGCCCGGCGTGATACGGCCGTCCGGCTCGACGGCGGTCGCTTCGATGAACAACATGCCCGCGCCCGACAACGCGAGCTGGCCGAGATGGATCATGTGCCATGCCGTCGCCTCGCCGCGCTCGGCGGAGTACTGGCACATCGGCGACACGAAAATGCGGTTTGGAAGCTGGAGGTTGCGGAGGGTCGTGGGAGTGAACAGCGCGCTCATGGCGGTGGCTCGTCGCTAGAAAAGGAGCGATCGAGAATATCACCGCGATTTCTTTCGTGCAGGACGTGCGCCACGCCGAAACCGGCGCGATGGTTCATACCATCACACGTTCAGCGCGGATCCACGGCGGCGAAGCGGTCGAGCCATTCGCCGAACATCGCGCGGGCGGCGCGTTCGAGCTTCGCGCCGTGACGCGCAGTGTCTTCGCGCAGCGCGGTGACTGTCGTGCCGCTACTCGCGATATCGCCCGGATAGGTGACGAGCCAGCTCTCGAAGCGCTCCACGAGCACTTCCGGATGGCACTGCAACGCGAGCACGTGCTCGCCCCAGGAAAACGCCTGATGCGCGCAGAGATCGGTGGATGCGAGCAGCGTCGCGCCGGCGGGGAGATCGAAGGTATCGCCGTGCCAGTGAAAGACCGGCACGGGCGCGCCGTCGGCTTCGAGATGCCGCAGCGCGGACGCGCGTCCGGCGTCGGTCAGCGCGAGCGGCGACCAGCCCAGTTCGAGCGTGCCCGACGAATACACGCGCGCACCGAGCGCCCGCGCGATCAACTGCGAACCGAGACAGATGCCGATTGTCGGCAAGCCCGCCGCGATGCGCTTTTCGAGCATTGCGAGCAGCGGCGCGAGATGCGGATATTGCGCGTCTTCATAGGCGCCGATCGGCCCGCCGAGCACGACGAGCAGCGAAGGATCGAGCGGATTGGGCGCATCGATACGGCCGCGCCCGACGTCCAGATAACGCACGAGATGGCCGCGATCGCCGAGCACGTGTTCGAGACTGCCCAGATCTTCGAAATAGACGTGGCGAATCGCCAGGACTTCATGTTTCATCGGCGGCATTCCGTAGGTCGACTGCGCATGGCTCGGGACGAAATTGTGACGAGCCGCGCCTCGCGGCGAGGCGCGACGGGCACAGTCTAACCGACTCGCCGCGGCCTCACAGCGCCGGATGACGCCAAATGACTTTCTACCCGCGAAGCCCGAATCAGGCGACCTGGGCGAAGACCTTCCAGGTCTTCTTCTGCGTGGCGACGTCGGCTTCTTCGTATACCGAACAGTCGAGACGCAGGTCCGTATCCGCCATGTCGATCTGCAGAAGCGCGCAGTGATGCGGCGTCTTCTTGGGATTCTTGCTCGCTTCGAAGTGCGAACAGGACAGACACATGCGGTGCGCCGGAATCTGCTGCTGCGATTCGAGCTGACGGATGGTCTTCAGCAGCGTGCGATAGAACGCCACCTGCTCGTCCTCGCGCAGCGTGCCGACCGCTTTCGAAAGGAAGTCCGGCCATTGCAGCGCCTTCTTCGCAGCCGTGCGGCCACGCGCGGTCAGACGCACCGCGAGCGCGCGGCCGTCGTCGATCGCGCGCCGCTTCTCGACGAGACCCTTGCCCTCGAGCGTGCTCACCGCATCGCTCGTCGTGGCGGCGGTCAGCGCCGTTTCACGTGCGATCTCGCCGAGGCGCATCGGCCCCTTGCGCTGCATCAGCAGAACGAGAATTTCACCCTGGGTTGGCGTGAGCCCCGCGCCTTCCGCCCATTCCCATGCCTGGCTGCGCATCGCCGTGCTCAGCCTCAGCAGGCCGTGGGTCACCCGCCCCGTCGCCTGCTCTCCGTAAACGCCTTCACTCATAGTCTTTCGCTTGTTGTTCCGCTTATGTGTTCTAACGGCACGTTCGCGCAACCTCCGCGAACACCTTGTCCGAAAAGCCGTCCGCAGCAAATACTTCGACCCCTTGCGAACTGCACTCCGGTCTCGGTCCCCGCCGTCTCAAAATTCAGGCGTACCAAACCAACCTGTGGTGCCTGAATGGGGACTTTGCAACCCTCTTTCGTTATGCGCCGTCTTTTGATCCTGCCCGTGGCGCTGTTTTCCCGCCGACTATAACGCCATGTCGGCGAAGTCGCCATTCTAAGCGACATAGAACAAACGTACACCTTAATTATCCACGCAGAACTGTGGATAACCCGTGGAAAAGCGTGTTCTTTGTATGTGGGCGTATTCTTGATAACACTAAGTGCCCGCCCGACACCCTTCCGTTGTCCAGAATTCTTGTCGCTACGCAAACGCGGACTACATCGTTATCATCGCTCTAGCGCGTTGACTCTGCAGTTTTTTTTGACGTTTTCCACAGGCGTCGCGCAAAACTTGTTAACGACTATTACCAATGGATACGGATTTCTCGAAGCAAGCCTTGGAGTAACCGAATCGGTTCCTCTTCAAACGTTGTCGCGAGCGCTTTATTCCGTTGCTTGTCATGCACACGTTTCATGCGGACCAAACATAAAGGCCGCTTCGTCGTGCTTTCGAAGCGGCCTTTCGTCATGATTCGCTGATTCTCGTTCGCGTAAGCGCGGTGTTATCGGCGCCATTGCAGACATTGCTGCCTGACCGCCTCGTGCAGCGATTTTTCCTTGTCCACCACGCCGCGCAGCCAGGTCGCGTCGTTCACGCCGCGCGCGATTTCCGCCACTTCGGCCAGCGCGGCTTGCGAGCCGAGCGCTTCGGCGTGCGGCGCGAGCACGTCGAGCGTCGCGAGGATGTCTTCGCCGATGGTGTGCCGCTCGCCCGTCTGCGGATGGATGCACGTGCCTTCCAGTCCGAAGCGGCACGCCTCGAAGCGGTTGAACGTGTAGACGAGGTAATCGTCCTCGCGCGGCGTGAGCGGCTTGTCGAGCAGCAGATAACGCGACAGCGTCTGAATGTAGCAGGCGATCGCCGCGGCCTTGTCGACGGAAAGCGGCGTGTCCATCACGCGCACTTCGATCGTTCCGAAGCCGGGCTTCGGCCGGATATCCCAGTAGAAGTCCTTCATGCTGTTGACGACGCCCGTATTGACCATCTTCGAGAAGTACTCCTCGAAACCGTCCCACGTCAGCACGAAGGGCGCGCGCCCCGACAGCGGAAAAGCGAATACCGAATTCAGGCGCGCCGAGTGGAAGCCCGTATCGACGCCCTGAATGTACGGCGACGACGCCGAAAGCGCGATGAAATGCGGGATATACCGCGACATCGAATGCAGCAGGAAGAGCGCGCTGTTCGGATCGGGACAACCGATATGCACGTGCTGGCCGAACACCGTGAACTGCTTGGCGAGGTATCCGTACAGTTCGGAAATGTACTGGAAACGCGGCGCGTCGTAGATCTGACGATCGCTCCATTGCTGGAACGCGTGGGTGCCGCCTCCCGCGAGCCCGACGTTGAGCTGATCCGCCGCCGCGACGAGCGTGTCGCGGATCTTGCGAAGGTCCGTCACAGCCTGCTCGTGCGTCGTGCAGATGCCGGTCGAAAGCTCGATCATGCTTTCGGTGATTTCCGGCGTGATGTTGCCCGGAATCTTTTCGTCCTTGATGAGACGCATGAGGTCCGACGCGGCGCGGGTCAGATCGTAGTCGTGCGTGTTGACGACCTGGATCTCCAGCTCCACGCCGAACGTGAACGGTTCGGAGTTGATGAAAGGTTCGAGTGCCATGACGCCTCTTGAATAGTCAATGCTTGAGCAGGGCGGGCGCGATCACTCGCGCCGCTCGCCGACTGCCGAAAGGCTACGGTACACGACGAAAGGCGAGACGATCTGCAGCACGACGATCGAGCACATGATGATCGCGCGCAGCGTCGGATCGTAGTCCGGATAAAGCACGTACATGTCGTCGACGAGCAGGTACGCGAGCGCCGACATCGGCGTCAGCGCGACGCCGAGCGCCGCGCCCTGCTTCCAGTCGAGGCCGCTCGGCTTCGCGAAAATCAGCACGCCGACCAGTTTGCCGACGAAACGCGCAACGATCAGCCCGACCGCCGCGACGCCGCCGAGCGCGATGTCGCGCCAGTGGAACGACGTCAACGTCAGCGCAAACAGAATGACGGTCAGCAGCCAGCCGGCGGAGCCGAAGTGCGTCGGCCAGAGTTGCGGACGCTCGTCAGCGTTCTTCACGATGATGCCTGCGGCGAGCAGCGCGAGAATCGTCGACAGCTTGAAGATGTGCGCGACCGCGATCGCCAGCAGCACGAGCCCGAAGAGCGCGACGAACGAATGCTCGTCGTTCGCGGGCAGACGCCGCACCAGCATGTTGCAGGCGCGCGCGAGCAGGAACGCGAGCACGAGCGAGCCGATCAGCAGATAAAGCGGCTGCAGGATCGTCGCGAGCGCGTTGCCGTAGATTTCCTGATGCAGCACGCCGGCCGCGAGCTTCTCGACGATCACCGCATACATGCTGTTCAGCGCGGTCAGCGTCAGCAGACGTTGCGTGACCTGGCCTTCGGCGCGCAGTTCGGTCTTCAACTGGATGACCATCGCGGGCGAGGTCGCCATTGCGATCGCGGCGATCACGACCGAGGGCATCGTCGGCACGTTGAGCAGCGTCAGCGCGATCAGAACGAGGCCGAACGTGAGCGTCGATTCGGCGATGCTCGACAGAATCAGATACGGATTGCGACGGATCCAGCGCAGATCGAGCCGCCCGCCGAGTTCGAAGAGCAGCAGCCCGAGCGCGACATCGAGCAGCGGCCGCGACAGGCCGCCCGCGCTCGCGTCGATCACACCGAGGCCCGCGTTACCGGCGATCAGCCCGATCACCGCGAAACCGGTGATGCGCGGCAGGCGCCATGCGCGCCATAACAGCTCTCCGGCGAGTCCCGCCGTCACGAGCGCGAGACCGGCCCAGAAGATGGCGTCGGGTTCGAGCGGCCAGACGGGCAAAAATGAAAATGCCGAATTCATCGTATTGGCTTCTCCTTCGTAGCTGCAGCAGAGCGTGCACGTTCCGTTGCGTGGTTCGCATCGACGGCGCGCGCTCACGGGCGAGGCGCGTCCGCCCGGCTATGCGAGCGTTGGTTCATTCAGGCGAAACGAAATGCGAACGAACACGGCGTCACGGCCGGGCCGTGCACGAATTAGACGACGCGTTCGGCTGGCTGCGATGCGCCTTGCATGCTCTCAATGTCGCACCGGAAGTCTCGGATCCGTGTGACACGAGTAACACATGCGGCGCCTGCTCGAATGCCGGGCCGAACACAGCAAACGACGGCGCGGCTTCGTTGATCAGATTCTTGGCGCGCAACCATCGTTCCATTGAAGCGGTCGCCGTCCGAACGGCGCGACGCAGGAAGAAGCGCGATTGTGCCATACCTCGGTTCCCCTGACAGAAAGTCCAAGCTCATGATTCTTATGAAGTAAAAGCGACTGCTCTGCTCGGACCTGGCTGGAAAAGCTGACCGGTCGCCGTTCCCGAGACGTCCGGACTTTTGGTTTACGTCTGCCCGATGGCCTCGCCGTCAGGTGTTTACAGGTTTACTGTATATAAACGTAGTAGTAGTTAACAAGAGGCCGCCGTTTCTGTGGATAACTGCTGTTTTGTCTTTTCATTCAATCATTTGGATTAAGCAGAAGCGGGCGGTAAACATGTTGGCGCGACGCGGCCAACCCGGAACAACTTTCGAGTGAGTAAACGCGGCGTGGCAGTTGTCCCGTTTACGTGCACACGGCGTTCACACGACTTTCACCGGCAATTCGACGGCTTATCCACAGCATGCCGGGGACAACTACGCTGCGTCGATTTCTCCGTGCCGGAGCGCCTTGAGCAAGAATCGGGCGGGATCGATGGCGTCGGCGAGTTCGCGTTCGATGACCCACGGTTCACCTTCGATCTGCGATGCGATCAGTTCGGCCGCGAGCGTCGCCCAGACGAGTCCGCGCGAGCCGAACGCAAACGCGCCGTAGAGACCGGACATGCGCGGAAGATCGAGCGGCCACGCGCCCGCAAGCTGACGCGCATCGCGGCGCGCGGCGCTTTCGTCGGCGAACTGGCCGATCATCGGCATGCGATCGCTCGTCACGCAGCGGAACGCGACGCGGCCCGCACGAATGTGCATCGGCGAGTGCGCGAGTTCCGGCAGCATGCCCGCGACGCGCCCGATGTTCTCCCGATGCCCCGCTTCGCGGATGTCGCGGCCGGGATCGTCGATGTCATAGGTCGCGCCGATGAGCGCGCCGTCCGCGCCAAGCGGCACCGCGTAACCTTCGCCGACGACCGGCGCGCGCAAGGCATCCAGCGCGGACGATTCGAGCACGGTGAGCTGGCCGCGCACGCTGCGCGTCGGCGTGCCGTAGAGACCGGTGAGCCGCGCGGCGTCGTGCGCATTCGCGAGCACCATCACCGGCGCGCGCGCGATCTCGCCGCCGTTCGAATCGAACGCTGTCCAGATGCGGCCATCGTGCGCGATGCGTGTCACTTCGGTATTCATGCGCGGCGTGATCCGGGCCGCGCCGTCGGCGAGTTGCGCCGCGCAAACGGCTGCGGGCGAGATCGCACCGCCGCGCGGAAAGAACCATCCGCCGCGCGCGACATCGACGCCCGCCATGTGCGACGCATCGGCGCGCGTCATCGGCTGCACGTACTCGGATGGATACGCGAAACGCGCGATGGCCGCGGCGAGCGCATCGGCGTCTTCGGGCGTATCGGCGATCTGAAGCAGGCCCGCGTCGCTGCGCCGCAGGTCGTGATGCGCGTCTTCGAGCGCCTGCCATCGGCGCAATGCATAGAGAAAGCCCGCGCGCGTGAGGCGTGCGGCGACGCTGTCGTCGCGCCAGACGATCGGATGGAACACGCCCGCCGGATTGCCGGATGCATCGCGCGCGGGCAACGCGTGGCGATCGATCAGCGTGACGCGCCAGCCGCGATCGGCGAGCCGCGAACTCACCGCGCAGCCCGCGAGTCCCGCGCCGATGACGATGGCCTCACGCGTGCTCGTCGCGCACGGCAGCGGCGGTTCGTGGCGGCGCACGCGCCAGCGCGGCGCGAAGCGCGCGACGAGCCGCGTGTCCGTCGCCGCCGGCAGACACTCGAAGCCCGACGATTCCAGCGCGCGGCGCAACGGCATCGGAAGCGGACCGGAAGCGTTCGCGCAAACTGTCGCGCCGTCGCCGGCAAAACGCGCGAGCGATTTGCACAGCTTGCGCGGATCGTCGGTCGCGTGCAGTTGAAACGCATCGGCGCGCAGCCAGAGTTTCGACAGCAGTGCTTCGGCGTCGTCGCCGATGGCGAGCGTCAGCACCACGCGTCCTTCGTCGAACTCCAGCCGATGCACGCCCGGCACGCGCATCGGCCACGCGCGCGCGAGTTCGGCCGCGAGCGGCGATGCGTCATCGGTCGAAGGCGGATCGTTCAGCGCGTTCAGCGTTGCAACGGCCACGACATGCAGCCGGTCGCAACGTGCTTCGTCGTCGCGCCAGCGCTGCCAGAGCGGGAGAAAAGCGCTGAACGTCGTATCGACGAAAGTGAAGACGCGCGTGCGCCGCCAGCGCGCGGGGAGATCGTGCGGCGTGAAAAGCAGGGATTCGGTCATGCGACAAAGAGAGACATCAAGCGGAAGACGACTTGGCGATGACCGGCGCGGCGCCGTTCACGGCGTCTTCGATCATCAGCGGCTCGAGCGCGTAGCCCGCCGCGCGCCATGCCGCGAGGCCGCCGAGCAACGGCGCGACATCGGTGAAGCCATGCGCGACCAGGTCCTTCGCGGCGAGCGCGGCGGACACTTCGCTCGGGCAGTCGCAGTACGTCACGAGCTTGCGGTCGCGGGCGATGCCGGCGAGTTGCGACGCGGCGTCGTCGTGCAGGAGCAGCGCGCCGGGAATGGCGAACGGGTCCATCGCGCGTCGTTCGCGGCGGCGCACGTCGATGACGAGCGGCGGCGGCTCGCCATCGAGCAACGCGCGCAGCATCGCGATATCGATGCGCGCCATGCGCAGCCGACGCAACAGCGACACGCGCTGCCACCAGCGCACGGCGAGATAGAGCGCGAGCGCGATGACCGCGAGCGCGATCACGCCGCGTCCGAAGAGGTCGAGCCAGGCGAGCATGCGATCGACGAGATCGGCGAACATCGCGCCGAACGCGACGCCGATACCCGACCACAGCAACGCGCCGAGCGCGTCATAGAAGAGGAAGCTGCCGAAGCCGATGCCGGTCGCGCCCGCGACGGGAATGGCGAGCGTCGACAGGCCGGGAATGAATTTCGATAACGCGAGGATGCGCACGCCGAAGCGCCCGAAGAAGTCGAGGCTGCGGTTCACGCAGGTATCGCGCGAGATCGAGACCTTGCACATGAAGGCCAGCACGCGGCTGCCGTAGCGGCGTCCGAGCCAGAACCAGAGCGTGTCGCCGAGAAGCGCGGCGATGCTCGCCGTGACGACGATCGCCGCGAGCGGCCCCCATGCAGCCGCCGGGAAGCCCGAAACGGCCCCCGAAGCGAAGCTCGCGGAGACGGTGATGGCACCCGTCAAAACCAATGTGGGCAAGGCTGGGAGCGGCAAACCGAGGCATTCGAGCAGAACGTTGGCAAAAACCAACGGCAGGCCGTATTCGATGATCAGCTCGCGTAGCATGGATCGGACCCAGTTGTTCTGCGCCAAAAAAACCGCCGGGAGCCCAAAAAATATAAGGGTAAATCTTTGAAACCCTTATCCTGATTGGGTTTGCGCTGCGCTATCATACCAAGCGCCGCGTATAGAGGCGGCGTGAAGGCGACGAAGTGAAGCAATGCCGGTGAGATGGCGCGTGAGAACGCCGATTCGTCGGGCAGGCACGCCAGAAGGCCGCCCCTACTCGACTGCACGGCTTGCGCACGTATAATCGGCGCGTTCGCGCTGTTCGTGTCAACCTAAACTGATAAAGGAACCTTAATGAACAAACAGGAATTGATCGACGCCGTAGCCGCTCAGACCGGCGCCAGCAAGGCTCAAACCGGCGAAACGCTGGACACGTTGCTCGAAGTGATCAAGAAGGCTGTCTCGAAAGGTGACGCAGTGCAGTTGATCGGCTTCGGCAGCTTCGGCTCGGGAAAGCGCGCAGCGCGCACCGGCCGCAATCCGAAAACCGGCGAGTCCATCAAGATTCCGGCCGCAAAGACGGTCAAGTTTACGGCTGGCAAGGCATTCAAGGACGCAGTGAACAAGCGGTAAGCTTCTTGCCGATTGTGCGGCTACTCGAAGTAGCCAGTAATGCATAACCCGCCTTTGGCGGGTTTTTTTTCGGCCGCGTTTCGTCTGCCGGCCTTCAATGCTGATGATCCTCGCAATCGCAATCGGAACCATGGTCGTGGTCGTGATCATGATCGTGTTCGTCGATTTCCCACGCGGGGAACGGATCGGCGAAACGTTGCCAGCCATCGGGGCCGAGTGCCCATTCGTCGTCGGTTAGAAGGCATGCGTCGAACTTCGTCTGCCATGCGCCGCGATCGAGATCCTCGCCGATCAGCACCAGTTCCTGCCGGCGATCGCCGATGCTGTTGTCATCCGGATCGCCATACCATTCCGCGACGATCTCCGCTTCGAGCTCGGGGTCGTCGGTCGGCCATTCGCTGCGATCCTGCGCGGCCCACCACAGCCCCGCCGGACCATGCCGGACCGTGCCGCCCGCCTGCGACAGCGAGCCGCCGACATCGCTGCGCGTCGCGAGCCAGAAGAAGCCCTTCGCGCGCAACACGCCGGGCCATTCCTGATGCAGCAGATTCCAGAGGCGTTCCGGATGAAACGGACGGCGCGCGCGATACACGAAATGGCCGACGCCGGAGGCATCGGCTTCGTCGTTTTCCGCATGCTCGCCGTTGAGAATCGCGAGCCAGGCGGGCGCGCTCGCGGTTGCATCGAAGTCGAAGCGGCCGGTGTCGAGCACGTCGCCGGGACGCACATCGCCAGATTGCGCCCGCACTTGCAGCGCGCGCGGATTGAGACCGTGCAGGATTCGCGCGATCCTTTCGACGTCGCCGGCGCTGGCGAGATCGATCTTGTCGATGACGACGACATCGCAGAATTCGATCTGCTCGACGAGCGTTTCGACGACCGTTTTATCGTCTTCATCTTCGTCTTCGTCGCCTTCTTGCGAGAGTCCGCGCTCGGCGAGCGAATCCGAAGACGCGTAGTCGCGCAGGAAGCTCGCGGCATCGATCACGGTGACGAACGTGTCGAGATGCGCGCGGCCCGCGAGCGTCGCGTCGTCGTCGTCGCCGAACGCGAGATGCTCGGCGATCGTCATCGGATGAGCGACGCCCGGCGTTTCAACGACGATCGCATCGAAGCGCTGCTGCTCCGCGATCCACGCGATCGCGCTTTCGAGCGCTTCCATCGAGCGGTCGCCGAGCGTCAGCACGAGGCAGCCGTTGGGCAGTTCGGTGGTCTCGCGATCCGCGCCGGACGCAGCCTTGGCGCATGTCACGGCGCCGATGCGTATTCCTTCGGCGTTGGCGAGCAAGGCATCGACGAGTGTGGTCTTACCCGCGCCGGTGAATCCCGAAAGCACGGTAATGGGCAATGGCGTCTGATTCATCGCAGTGGAGCGTGACGGGGAAGGGAGCGCGCGTTGCCGTTCGGCCGCGCAGGCGATCGAATAGGGGATTTTGCATCAAATGCGCACCGGACGCGGCGCGCCGAAGATCAGCGCGTGGCCTGGAGCAGCTTCCAGCGGCGCAGGATCTCGATGATCTGCGACGAATACTTGTCGCGCAGCGCGGGTGTTTCGGAATGGTAAGCACCGACCGCCTGCCACGAATTGCCATACTTGTTCATTTTCTGGCGCAGATGCCACGCGGCGACATACACGCTCTTGCATGGCTCCATCAGCGTGCCGCTGGAAATGCCGTACTGGGCGAGCGTGTTCAGATGGATGGAGTTGATCTGCATCAGCCCATAGTCGGTCGAGCCGTTGGCGTTCTTGTTGATGGCGTCGGGCTTGTTGTGCGATTCCTGCCATGCGATTGCGCGCAGGATGAGCGGATTGACCTTCTGGTACTTCGCTGCTTCGTCGAAGCAGTCTGCGTGTGCCGAGGCAGCCGCCGTGAGCGGCACGCATAGCGCAAGTAGTCGCAGTGTTCTCTTCATCTTCGTTCAACTCCATCCGCCCACGCGGAACGTCATGCCGCCGTTGCGGCGCCTTGGCGCCAACGCCAACAAAGCAACGCCCGCGGCCGGACTGCATGGGGAAAACCCGCCCATTTCACGACCGCCCGGAATGCGGAACCGACCGTATCATACCGGCTGACGATTCAGACCATAAGTTGGCTATCAGACATACGCCCCGTTGACCGCCGGAAAGCCGCATGCACGCGACTTCGCCCGATCGCCGCCAGGACGTGTTCTAAATGTATGAATAATAAGACTTCTAGACGGGGTACAATTCGGCTCCCGCGTGCATCGGCCGACCTTTGGAATCGCTCCAAGTACGGTCTATCGGCAAGTTATTCGAAAGCTTGAGAGCGCTGGACGGTAACGAAAATGCAGCCGATCCGGAACGATTTGGCACAATTTCGTTACATTAAGCTGTTATCGTCGCATTTTTTGAAATGATCGCGAGAGGCCGGAACCATTCCGTCCCACCCGCGATTGGCAGCGCTCCCGGCTGAGGAGCGGTGCTGCCTTAGCCGGCTCCCCAGAGACCCGGCTCTGACATCACATTCATGAGAAGACAACCTATGGCACTGCGTCGTATCGCGACGGCACTGCTGGCGGCGGGACTTATCGTCGCGCAAGCCGCGCACGCGCAAGTGACGTTGAATTTCGTCAATGCGGACATCGACCAGGTCGCGAAAGCGATCGGCGCCGCTACCGGCAAAACGATCATCGTCGATCCCCGCGTGAAGGGGCAACTCAACCTGGTTTCTGAAAATTCGGTTCCGGAAGATCAGGCGCTGAAGACGCTCCAGTCGTCGCTGCGCATGCAGGGCTTTGCGCTCGTGCAGGATCACGGCGTCCTGAAAGTCGTGCCCGAAGCCGACGCCAAGCTGCAGGGCGTGCCCACGTATGTCGGCAATGCGCCGGCCGCGCGCGGCGATCAGGTGATCACGCAGGTCTTTCAGTTGCGTAACGAATCGGCGAACAATCTTTTGCCGGTGCTGCGCCCGCTGATCTCGCCGAACAACACGATCGCTGCCTATCCGGCGAACAACACGCTCGTCGTCACCGATTACGCCGACAACGTGCGCCGCATCGCGGGCATCATCGCGGGCGTCGATACGGCGGCGGGCCGCTCCGTCGACGTCCTCACGCTGAAGAACGCGAACGCCATCGACGTCGCCGAGCAGATGAACAAGCTGCTCGATCCCGGCGCGATCGGCAGCACCGACGCCACGCTCAAAGTCACCGTCACGCCCGACGCGCGCACCAACTCGCTGATGTTCCGCGCGTCCAGCAGCGCGCGCCTCGCCGCGGCGAAGCAACTGGCGCAGAAGCTCGATTCGCCGACGTCGCAGCCGGGCAACATGCACGTCGTGGCGCTGCGCAACGCCGACGCGACGCGCCTCGCCAAGACGCTGCGCGCGATGCTCGGCAAGGGCAACGGCAATTCGGACAACACGAGTTCCAGCTCGAACTCGAATTCGTTCGGCCAGAGCGGCAACGGCCTCGGCAGTTCGTCGATGTCCACCGGCACGTCCGGCACGCCGCCGCTGCCTTCCGGCCTCGGCGGCAGCTCGGGCAGCAGCAACAATCCGATGTCGGGCGGCACCGGCAACCGCGACTCCGGCTTCTCGTCGAACAAGGACAGCGATTCCGGCAACGACCAGGGCGGCGGCATGATCCAGGCCGATTCCGCGACGAACTCGCTGATCATCACCGCGGCGGACCCGGTCTACCGGAACTTGCGCGCCGTGATCGACCAGCTCGACGCGCGCCGCGCGCAGGTCTACATCGAGGCGCTGATCGTCGAACTTTCCGCGACTTCGGGCGCGAACCTCGGCATTCAGTGGCAGGGTGCGCTGCTTTCCAATAGCGGCAACAACGCGCTCTACGGCAGTACGAGCTTCGGTTCGGGCAACACGAACATCGTCGATCTGACCTTGCAGGGCAACGCGATCGCGCAGAATCCGTCGGCGCTCACATCGGCGACGGGCCTGCTCGCGCAGGGCGTGAACATCGGGCTGCTGCACCGCTTCGGCAACCTGTTCGGACTGGGCGGCCTGCTGCAGGCACTGTCGACGTCGGCGGATGCGAACATCCTCTCGACGCCTAACCTCATCACGCTCGACAACGAGGAAGCGAAGATCGTCGTCGGCCAGAACGTGCCGGTCGTGACGGGTTCGTACGCAACGCCGACCGCGAACGCCGCGACATCGGTCACCGCGTTCAACACGTTCGACCGCCGCGACGTCGGCGTGACGCTGCACGTGAAGCCGCAGATCACCGACGGCGGCGTGCTCAAGATGCAGATCTATCAGGAAGATTCGAGCGTCGATACCACCACGAAGAACGATCCGGGCGGCGTGACGATCAACACGCGCTCGGTGCAGTCGACCATCCTCGCGGATGACGGCGAGATCGTCGTGCTCGGCGGCCTGATGCAGGATCAGTACAACAACAACAACAGCAAGATTCCGCTGCTCGGCGACATTCCGTTCATCGGCAGCCTGTTCAGAAGCGAAAGCAAGACGCGCACGAAGACCAACCTCATGGTGTTCCTGCGCCCGGTGATCGTGCGCGATCAGGCAACTTCCACGCAGATCGCGAACACGCGCTACGACTATTTGCGTCAGCAGCAATACGGCTCGACGACGGACAACCGTCTCATCAAGGACCAGAATGTGCCGGTGATGCCGCCGAAGCCGCTCGGTCCGAGCGAGGGCGGCGGCGCGCCGGCGCAGAATCTGCTGGACTGGAGCAACACGACGCGCGGCCCCGGCCCGAGCACGACGCTGCCGCAGAATCCCGATTCGGGTCTCGCGCCGCAGCCGACGCCGCCGTCGCAGGGCAGCTATCCGCTTCCCGCGAACGGCGCGACCAACGCGATGCCGGGCAACGCGGCGACCAATACCCTGCCGGGTAACGCCGCGACGAACGGTCAACAGGGAGTACGGCCGTGAGCACGGTCAACGATGCAGTCGAGAGCGCGAGCAGCGCGGCGTCGCCGCTGGCGGCCCGGCTCGTGCCTTACGGCTTCGCGCGCAGCGGGCAGATTCTGCTCGCGCACCAGCACGCCGACAGCATCGAAGTATGGATCAGCGAGCGCACGACCGACGCGGCGCTCGCGGAAGTCGCGCGCAATTTCGGCGCGCTGTCGATCGTCCGCAAGTCCGCCGACGAACTCGCCGCGGCGATCAATTCGGCGTACGCGCGCAACGACGGCAGCGCGGCGCAGGTGGTCGGCGAAGTGGAAGGCGAAGTCGATCTCTCGCGTCTGATGCAGGACATTCCCGAAGTCGAGGACTTGCTCGAATCGGAAGACGACGCACCGATCATCCGCATGATCAACGCGCTCCTTACGCAGGCGGCGCGCGAGCAGGCGTCGGATATTCACATCGAGCCGTTTGAAAACGCGTCGGTGGTGCGCTTTCGTGTCGATGGCACGTTGCGCGACGTCGTGCGTCCGAAGAAGGCGCTGCACGGCGCGCTGATCTCGCGTATCAAGATCATGGCGCAGCTCGACATCGCGGAAAAACGTCTGCCGCAGGACGGCCGCATCACGTTGCGCGTGGGCGGACGTCCGGTCGATGTGCGCGTCTCGACGCTGCCGACCGGCCACGGCGAGCGCGCGGTGCTGCGTCTCTTGGAAAAAGACGCGCAGCGCCTGAATCTCGAAACGCTCGGCATGGCGCGCGACACGCTCGTCAACTTCGACAAGCTGATCGGCAAGCCGCACGGCATCGTGCTCGTGACCGGCCCGACCGGCTCCGGCAAGACGACCACGCTCTATGCGTCGATGTCGCGGCTGGAAACCACGACCACCAACATCATGACGGTGGAAGATCCGATCGAATACGACCTGTCGGGCATCGGGCAGACGCAGGTGAACGAGCGCATCGGCATGACGTTCGCGCGCGCCTTGCGTTCGATTCTTCGTCAGGATCCGGACATCATCATGATCGGTGAAATCCGCGATCTCGAAACCGCGCAGATCGCGGTGCAGGCTTCGCTCACCGGTCACCTGGTGCTCGCGACGCTGCACACGAACGACGCCGCCTCCGCCGTCACGCGTCTCACCGACATGGGCGTCGAGCCGTATCTGCTGGCTTCGTCGCTGCTCGGCGTGCTCGCGCAACGGCTCGTGCGCCAGCTCTGCCCGGCATGCAAGGAAGAGCGCGTCGAGGAAGACGGCACGAAGCATTACCATCCGGTCGGCTGCGAGCGATGCGGCCAGTCGGGTTATGTGGGACGTCGCGGTGTCTACGAACTGCTTCTGATCGACGACGAAATCCGCCCGCTCATCCATCGCAATGCGGCGGATGCCGAGATTCTCGATGCAGGCCGCAAGCAGGGCATGCGCACGCTGCGCGAAGACGGCGACCGCTGGCTCGCCGCCGGCGTGACGTCGCTGGAAGAAGTGCTGCGCGTGACGGGCGGAGAGTAACGGTATGCCGGCTTTTCGTTTCGAAGCGATCGATCACGCGGGCAAGACGCAAAAAGGCGTGCTCGATGCCGACAGCGCCCGCGCCGCGCGCAGCCAGTTGCGCACGCAAGGGCTGACGCCGCTCGTCGTCGAGGCGGCGGGCACGCGCACGCGCGGCGAGCGCCAGCAGCGGCTGTCGCTCGGGCGGCGTCTGTCGCAGCGCGAACAGGCAATTCTCACGCGCCAGCTCGCGAGTCTGTTGATCGCGGGTCTGCCGCTCGGCGAAACGCTCGCCGTGCTGACCGAGCAGTCCGAACGCGATTACATCCGCGAACTCATGGCGGCGATCCGCGCCGAAGTGCTCGGCGGCCATTCGTTCGCCAACGCGCTCGCGCAGCATCCGAAGGACTTTCCGGAGATTTATCGCGCGCTCGTCGCGGCGGGCGAGCACACCGGCAAGCTCGGCCTCGTGCTGTCGCGTCTCGCGGACTACATCGAACAGCGTAACGCGCTCAAGCAGAAGATCATTCTGGCGTTCACGTATCCGGGGATCGTGACGATCATCGCGTTCGGCATCGTCACGTTCCTGCTGAGCTATGTCGTGCCGCAGGTCGTGAACGTGTTCGCGAGCACGAAGCAGTCGCTGCCGTTTCTGACCGTCATGATGATGGCGCTCTCGTCGTTCGTCCGAAGTTACTGGTGGGCGGTGCTGATCGGCGTCGTGATTTTCGCGTGGCTCGTGAAGAGCATCCTCGCGCGGCCCGGGCCGCGCATGTCGTTCGACCGCTGGCTGCTCGGCGCGCCGCTCGTCGGCAAGCTGGTGCGCGGCTATAACACGGTGCGCTTCGCCAGCACGCTCGCGATTCTCACCGCCGCCGGCGTGCCGATCCTGCGCGCGCTGCAGGCCGCCGGCGAAACGCTCAGCAACACGGCGATGCGCGAAAACGTCGACGACGCCATCGTGCGCGTGCGCGAAGGCTCGTCGCTGTCGCGCGCGCTCGGCAACACGAAGACGTTTCCGCCCGTGCTGGTTCACCTGATCCGCTCGGGCGAAGCGACCGGCGACGTCACCACGATGCTCGACCGCGCGTCCGAAGGCGAAGCGCGCGAACTCGAACGGCGCACGATGTTCCTCACGAGCCTGCTCGAACCGCTGCTGATTCTCGCGATGGGCGGCGTGGTGCTGGTGATCGTGCTCGCGGTGATGTTGCCGATCATCGAACTGAATAATCTGGTGCAGTGATGAACGCCCTTCAAACTCGCTTACTGACGCTCGCCGCGCTCGCGCTCTTTTGCGTGACGGTGACGTACTGGGTCGTGACGCTGACCGTGCGCGATACCAAACCGTCGCCCGCGGCGGTCGCGACGCGCGCGCCGTCGGTGGAACAGGCCGCGACCATTTTCGGCGGACGGCTGGAGCGTCAGGCCAATTCGGATGTGCATCTGTTCGGCATTCTCGCGTTGCAGGGCGGCGCGGCGGCCATCGTGAGCTACGGCGGCGAAGCGGCGAAGGCCGTGTCGCTGGGCGGGCCGCTCACGCAGGGCGTGAAGCTCTCGGAAGTGCGCGCGCGGTCGATCATCATCGATCGCAATGGCGTGAAATCGGAGATCTTCCTGCCGCAGAATCCGCCCGGGCCGACGATCTGGGTGCGCTGAGCGCGACACGATGCCTCGCTCGGGCACAAATCACGCGACGAAAGCGGATCGATAGAATGACCGGCGGCTTGCGGAAGACGGCAAGCCGCGATTTTCCAATCATCACCGGGCATGGCGCCCGGAAACGATATTTTCAATTCAAGAGGTAGCAGTCATGCAAATGTGGACACAACGCCGCATGCGAATTCAACAGGCTCAGGCGCAAGGACGCCGGCAACGCGGCTTCACGCTGATCGAAATCATGGTCGTGATCGCGATTCTCGGCATTCTCGCCGCGCTGATCGTGCCGAAGATCATGAGCCGCCCGGACGAGGCGCGCCGCGTGGCCGCGAAGCAGGACATCGGCACCATCATGCAGGCGATGAAGCTGTATCGCCTCGATAACGGCCGTTATCCGACGCAGGAGCAGGGTCTGCGCGCGCTGGTCGAAAAGCCGTCCACCGAGCCGGTGCCGAACAACTGGAAGGACGGCGGCTATCTCGAACGCCTGCCGGCCGATCCGTGGGGCGGCCAGTATCAGTATCTGAATCCGGGCGTGCACGGCGAAGTCGACGTCTTCAGCTACGGCGCGGACAACAAGGCCGGCGGCGAAGGCAACGATGCCGACGTCGGCTCGTGGCAGTAAGTCTCGCGGCATAGATCGTGAACGGGCATTCGTCGGCGCGGCGTCAGGCAGGCTTCACGCTGCTCGAAATGCTCGTCGTGCTGGTGATCGCGGGTTTGCTGGTGTCGCTTGCTTCGCTGCAACTGACGCGCAACCCGCGCACCGATCTCAACGAGGAAGCGCAGCGTCTCGCGCTGCTGTTCGAATCGGCGGGCGACGAGGCTCAGGTGCGCGCGCGGCCGATCTCCTGGCAGCCGCTCGACGGCGGCTTTCGCTTCGACATCCGCACCGAAGACGGCTGGCGCCCGCTGCGCGACGACCTTTTGCGCCAGCGGCGCTGGGAAGGCGGCGTGACCGGCGTGTCGATCCACTTCCTCGACTCGGACAAAACGGTGAGCCGGCTCGTGTTCGGCACCGAAGCCATCGACGCGCCGATGGAAATCACGCTCTTCTCGGCCGTGGGCCGCGTGACGATTGTCGGGAGCGGCAACGGCCGCTATCAGGTGCGATGATGCGCGAACGTCGTCGATATCAACGCGGCTTCACGATGATCGAAGTGCTCGTCGCACTGGCGATCATCGCGGTGGCGCTCGCCGCCTCGGTGCGCGCGGTCGGCTCGCTCGCGACGGGCGAAGCGGATCTGCATCGGCGGCTGCTTGCGGGCTGGAGCGCGGACAACGAACTCGCGCAACTGCGGCTCTCGCATCAGTTTCCGCCGATCGGCTCGCGCACCTTCGACTGCTCGCAGGGCAATCTGAAGCTCGTCTGCACGCAGCGCGTGAGTCAGACGCCGAATCCGATTTTCCGGCGCGTCGAGATGTTCGTGTCGACGCCGGGCCGCTCCGGCAATCTGGCGCAAATGGTCACGGTGGTGGCAAATGAAACGAACCGCTCGCTCTGAGCGCGGCAGACGGCAGCGCGGCTTCACGCTGCTGGAAATGCTGATCGCCATCGCGATTCTCGCGGTGCTCGCGGTGCTGTCGTGGCGCGCGCTCGATTCGGTGATCCGCGGCCGCGCGACGATCGAAAACGCGATGGAAGACGAACGCGTCGTCGCGCAATTGTTCGACCAGATGCGTATCGACGCGCGCCAGGCCGCCACCGACGACGAAGCCGGCCAGCCCGCCGTGCAGGTCGGCAACGGCTCGCTGCAGATCGTGCGCGGCGTGTTCGCGCCGGGCGCGCCGCCGCGCCTTCAGGTGGTGCGCTACCGGCTGTCGAACGGGCGCATCGTGCGGTTTGCGTCGCCGCCGCTGTCGAATGTCGGTGAAGTGCGGCGCGCGTTGTCGTCGGGCGATACGGGCGACGGCTGGAGCTCGATTCCGCTGATGGGCGGCGTGGCCTCGCTCGCGACGCGCGTCTACATCCCGGAAAAAGGCTGGACGACGCGTATGAGCGACGTGCTCGCGCAGATCAACCAGAACGACAACAACCTGAAAGTGCCGCAGATCGGCAACGCGCCGCTGGCGCGCGCGGTGTCGGGCATTCAGATCGCGGTCGGCGCGCGCACGCTGGCGTCGCCGCTCACGCGCGTATTTCTGGTCGGAGAATGAGCATGCGCGCTTCGAACCCGAACAAGCAGCGCGGCGTCGCGATCATCAGCGCGCTTCTGGTCGTGTCGCTCGCGGCCATTCTCGTGTCGGGCATGTTGTGGCGTCAGCAGGTGCAGATTCGCCGTATCGAGAATCAGCGGCTGCTCGCGCAGGCGCAGTGGATTTCGCGCAGTGCGCTCGACTGGACGCGCCTCATCCTGCGCTCGGAAGCCGATACCTCGCCGACCGTCACGTATCTCGGCGGCGTGTGGGGCGTTCCGATCGCGAAGACGAAGCTGTCGGATTTTCTCGGGCAGATCGGCGAAGTGCGCGCGCAGCAGGGCGCATCGACGTATCTGTCCGGCTCGATCGAGGACGCGCAGGCGAAGTTCAACCTGCGCAATCTGGTCTCGACGCCGACGCCCGGCGTGCTGACCATCAACGTCGCGCAGATTCAGGTGTTCCAGCGACTGCTGGCGATGCTCGGTATCGACGGCTCGCTCGCGAAGACGGTGGCGCTGCAAATGCGCGCGGGCCTCGCGCGCTCCGCGACGCGCTTTCAGACGCAGACGGGCAACAACGCGACCACGGCGACCGGCACCAACAACGAAGCGACGACGCTCGCGGCGATCGCGCAGGGCGGCGGCACGGGCGGCGGCAATTTCACGGACGATCCCGGCCTGAAGGACGCGGACAGCAACGCGCCCGTCGCGCCTTTGCAGATGATCACCGTCGATTCGCTGCTCGACGTGCCGGGCTTTTCGCAGGAAGCGGTCGCGAAGCTGCGCCCGTTCGTCACCGTGCTGCCGACGACGACCGCCGTGAACATGAACACCGCGCCCGCCGAAGTGGTGGCGGCCGTGGTGCCGGGCATGAACCTGTCGCAGGGACAGGCGTTCATCGCGCGCCGGGAAACCGTGTTCTTCCACGATATCGGCAACGTGCAGCTCGCGCTGACCGGCGCGGGCATCAAGACGGTGTCGGTCGATCCGAACGAGATGGACGTCACCACGAAGTATTTCGTGATCCACGGGCGCGTCGAACATGAACGCGCGCAACTGGAGCGCACGACGCTCGTGTATCGCGATCCGACGACGCATACGACGCGCATTGTCTACACGCGCGATGCGCTGTGAAGTCGTGCCGCAGTCATTGATGAGAGGAAGTGGCCATTGAGCACACTGATCGTTTTATTGCCGCCGCGTGATCCGGCGGTGCGCTCGGAAGAGTGGCACCTGCCCGATCTGCCGTTTTTGCTGCTCGACAAGCGCGGCGAGCCGCAACGCGCCGGCCGCGCGGCGCTCGGGCTTTTGCCGCGTGCGAGCGCGACGGTGCTGATCGTCGCGGCGCGCGACACGCTCCTGCTCGCCGCTTCCGTGCCGCCGCTAAAAGGCCCGCGCTTGCGGCAGGCGCTGCCGAACGTCGTCGAGGATCAACTGATTCAGGATCCGCAGACGTGCCACATCGCCGTCGATCCCGTCGCACTCGCCGATGGCAAGCGCGTGGTCGCCGTCATCGATCGCGGCTGGTTCCGCTTCGTGCTGGGCGCGTTTTCGGGCGCGGGGCATCGCAATGTGAAGGCCGTGCCCGCGATGCGTTGCCTGCCGGTTCCGGCCTCGGCGCCCGTCGAGGAAGCCACCGAGGGCAAGGAAATCGAAGCGCCGCCGACACCGTTCGTCGCCGGTCTGCTCGGTCAGGTCGTGTCGACGGCGCCCGCGCTGATCGGCGAGCTGGCCGCGCCGTCGCCGGCCGCGTTCGGTGCGCCGCGCATCGAGATCGCGATTGCGCGCGGCGAACGCGCGGCGCTGGGCGAAGGCCTCGCGCTGCCCGCCGATTCGATCCCCGCGACACTCGCCGCGCTCGCAGGCGATCACCCCGCGACACTTTATGCGCTCGCCGATCTTCCCGGCGACGAGCCGCGCCTTTCCGGTTCGCGCAACGCTGCGGCGGCGGTCGCCGGCGCGCATCCGGTCACGTTCGAGGCGCTCGCGCGCAACGCCGTCGCGAGCCGCTTCGACCTGTGCCAGTTCGAATTCGCCGCGCAGCCGTGGCGGCTCGACCGCGCGACGATGCGGCGCCTGCGCGTGCCGATCGCGCTCGTGGCGGCGTCGATCATCGTGTCGATCATCGGCGTCAACGTGCAGTGGCTGCAACTCGCGCGTCAGCGCGACGCGATCGCCGCGCAGGAAACCGAGCTGCTGCTCAACGCGTTCCCGAAGACGACCGTCGTGCTCGACGCGCCCGATCAGATGACGCGCAATCTCGATCGCCTGCGCGTGGCGTCGGGCGAACTGTCGCCGTCGGATTTTCTGTCGCTCGCGGACGGACTCGCGCGCTCGCTCGGGCCCGTGCCGGTGAACGGCGTGGCGGGGCTCGATTACCGGGATCGTCATCTGGAAGTGACTTTCAAGCCGGAAACGAAGGTCGATCCCGATCTGGGCAAGCGCCTCGCGGCGAACGGCCTGAACGGTTCGATCGATACCAACACCGGCAAATGGACGATCAGGAGCGGCCAATGAAAGCGGAAATCGCACGTTCACTGTCGGAATTCTGGGAAGTGCGCACGCCGCGCGAGAAGACGCTGCTGATGTGGGGCGGCCTCGCGCTCGTGCTCGTGCTCGTGTATCTCGTGCTGTGGGCGCCCGCATACGAAGGCCGCGCGCGTCTGCGCGAGAGCTTGCCCGCGATGCAGCGCCAGCTCGCGACGATGACCGCGCAGGCCAACGACGCGCGCTCGCTCGCGCCCGCCGCCGAAGGCGTGATGCCGACGGGCGGCGCGTTGCGCGATGCGCTCGCGAAATCGCTCGCCGACAACGGCATGCAGCCGGCGCAGATTCAGGTGATCGGCGCGGCGGTGCAGATTCAGTTGAAGAATGCGTCGTTTCCGAACTGGACGATGTGGCTCGACGACGCGCGCAAGCAATTCAAGGTGCAAGTGTCGGAGGCGCACGTCACGGCGCTGAAGCCGGACGGTCAGGTGGATCTGACGGCATCGCTGCAACCGGCCGGCGCGAAATGAGCTACTGGACGCGACGTTTCCGGCTCGCGTTGCCGGCGCTTTTCGTGATCGTGATATCGGTTGCCGGCACGCTGCTCGCAATGATGCCCGCCGCGTGGATCGTGCCGCAGTTCTCGAAGGCGACGGGCGGCCACGTGAATCTGGTCGATCCGGCGGGATCGCTGTGGAGCGGCTCGGCCACGCTGATGCTCGCCGCGGGCACCGACGGCGCGGGCGCGACGCTTCTGCCGGGGCGCATCGAATGGACGACGTCGTTCCTGCCGCTCTTCACCGGCCGCGTGCACATGACGATGCGTCAGACCGACGCGATGCCCGACGCCGTGACCGTCGACGCCAACACGCGCGGCGCGACCGTCACGGCGGGACAGATCGCCGTGCCCGCGACGCTGCTCGCGGGTCTTGGCGCGCCGTTCAACACGCTGGATTTCGACGGCAACGTGCGGCTTTCGTGGACCGACTTCCGCTTGCTGAACCGAAACACTTACGGGCAAGTGGTCGTCACGCTCGACGACATGGCTTCGCGCGTGTCGCGTGTGAAGCCGCTCGGCTCGTACCGCGTCGCGCTGCAGGCGCAGGGCGCATCCGCGACGATCGATCTTTCGACCAGCAAAGGGCCGCTCATGCTCACCGGCAACGGCGCGATCTCGCAGGAATCGACGTCGTTCCAGGGCACCGCGACGGCCGCGCCGGATCAGCGCGAAAACCTCGCGGGTCTGCTGAACCTGCTCGGCCGCCATACGGATCCGGATACGGTCGCGCTGACCTTCATGCGCTAGAAGCCAATCAGCGATTCGCGGTTTGTGCCGCAGGGGCGGGCGCTTCCACGCCGCCCGTCTCGCGATCCATCTGCGCCACATCCCAGCCGCCGCCGAGCGCCTTCACCAGTCCCACAGACGACACCATGCGCTGCCCCGCGATATTCGCGAGCTTCTGCTGCGCGGTGAACGCGGTGGTCTGCGCGGTGAGCACGCTAATGAACGCGACCGTTCCCGCCTTGTATTGATTGTTGATGATCGCGAGCGCCTGCTGCGCCGATTCGACGGCCTGTTGCTGCACGACGATTTCCTTCTCCAGAATGCGCAGCGACGCGAGATTGTCCTCGACGTCCTGAAACGCGGTCAGCACCGTCTGCCGATACGTCGCAACATTCTGGTCGTAGACTGCGCGCGCGGCTTCGGTGCGCGCGGACCGCAGGCCGCCATCGAAGAGGGTCGCGGCGATGTCCGGCCCGAGCGTCCAGAAGCGCGAGGGCGCGCGCAGCAATTGCGACAGCACAGAGCTTTCGAAGCCGCCTTGCGCAGAAAGCGTGAGCGTCGGGAAATACGCGGCCATTTCGATGCCGATCTGCTCGTTCGCCGCCGCCGCCTTGCGCTCCGCCGACGCGATATCCGGCCGTCGTTCGAGCATCGCGGACGGCATTTGCACCGGCACGGTGGGCGGCGTGGCGTCGAGCGGTATCGGCGGAATGGAGAAGGTTGACGCCGGCTCGCCGACGAGCACCGCGATGGCGTGCTCGAACTGCGCGCGCGCGACGCCGTTATCGATGGCGGAAGCCTGCGCGGATTGCAGTTGCGTCTGCGCCTGAATCACGTCGGAGCGCGCGACGATGCCTTGCGCGTATTGATTCTGCGTGAGCTTGAGCGACTGCTCGTAGGCCGCGACGGTTTCGTCGAGGAGCTTCTGCTGCGCGTCGAGCGAGCGCAACTGGAAATAAGTCTGCGCGAGCGTGGCCTGCGCGGACAGGCGCGCGTTGGCGAGATCGGCTGCGGCGCCCTGTTGCCCGGCCTTCTGGGCAGTGACCGTGCGCGACACGCTGCCCCACAGGTCCGGTTCCCACGACGCGTCGAGCGAGAGGCTGTACTGGTTGTTCACCGAACCCTGCTGGCCGAGGCTCGAACTGCTGGTCGACCGGTTGCCCGCGCCCGTTCCTGAACGCGAAGCCGATGCCGACGCACCGATGGTCGGGAAATACGCCGCACGCGCTTCGCCGACGAGCGCGCGCGCCTGCCGGTACGCGGCCGCGAACTGTGCGATGCTCTGATTCGATTGATTCAGGCGCCCTTGGAGTTCGTTCAGGCGTTCGTCGTTGTAGATGGTCCACCAGGTGCCGCGATCGGTCTGGTCGGCGGGCTGCGCGACCTTCCAGCCTTCGGGCGCTTCCTTGTAACTGGCCGGGACCGCCGTCGTGGGGCGCTGGTAGTCGGGGCCGACCGCGCAACCGGCGATGAACATCGCAAGCGCGGCGGCGAGCGCCGTGGCGGTCAGCGGGCGCGTGACGGTGAGAGCGGGAAAGGCTGGAAGAGCGGGGCGATGCGGCATCTGCTTGTCGGGATTCCTGTCGGCGCCGCTCCGTTCGATGCGACGGACGCGGCAAGCCGAAATGGTAACGGAACGCGACGGGCGCTCGTTTTGCGCGCTCGTCAGGCAGACGTTAGCGTAACGGGTTCGCCGTAAGGCGGGTGTTACGCGGCAGCGGGAATCGGTTACGACGCGTTACGGGTGCCGTCACGCGCCGCTGGCGCCGCCACCGCCGGGGCACGGCGCGGCGAGCAGGGATCGGGTGGGCGTCTTCTTCGGCGTGGATGCTGCCGCCTTGCGCCGGGTCCGGTTCTCGAACCATCCCATTCCCAGCACCACGAACGAACCGCCCGGCAGCAGGAACACGATCAGATACAACGCGAGTTTCCACGAACTCAGCTTCGGCGGGACGAAGTGGCGGGAAGCGTTGACGATCAAGTTGCTAACGGGGCCGAAACGTCGGCGAGCGGTGCGAACAAAGCGGGTCATTGAATGGTCCTTCGGGCGTCGACGAGCGACGGCTGGGGGTCAGAACATAGTCTCGGGCGGCGCATCGAGCGCGTAACTCGTTGCATAGAATAATATTGACTGAGCAACTACTTTTCAAGATACTGCTGATTGCTTTTTCGCATCTGTTGCCGTATAGAGACGCGACGCAGTGTCGCAACCACGCATCAGCCGTTTGATCGATGCCGAATGAATAGCGAACCGCTTTACGATCCCGCCACGATTCAGCTCGAAACGAGCCTCGGCTACTATCTCGCCAAGGCGAGGAACGTGCTCGTCATGCGAACCGATCAGGCGCTGAAGCCGCTGGATCTCACATCGCCGCAAATCGGTGTGATGTTGCTGCTGGCGTCGGGGCGGGCGCGCACGCCGCTCGAGTTGTCGCGCGAAATGTCCTACGACAGCGGCTCCATGACGCGCATGCTCGACCGCCTCGAAAAGAAAGGCTTCGTGAGCCGGACGCGCAGCGAGGCGGATCGGCGAATCGTCGAACTGAGTCTGACGGAGCGCGGGCGCGACGCGGCCGGACAATTGCCAGTGATCGGCGCGGCGGTGCTCAACGAGCAGTTGCGCGGTTTCAGCCGCGCGGAGCTGGATCTGCTGATCGCGATGCTCGTGCGCATCGTCGATAATTCGCCGGCAGGAGATTGCGCGCCGTGCTCGTTCGATGAAGCATTACCCTGATTGATCCGACGAAAGCCGCGTTTTCTTGCGCGGATTTCACTGTCTGAGCAGAGAATGCCGCGACAAGAATAATTTGCGAGTTATGCGCGTTATTGAGCGCAGTTCACGCGCCGGAGAACCGAAGATGTCCACATCCGCGACCAGCACGCCCGCCACGCCACCCGCGCCCATGCCGCTCACGGGCGGCATTCTCGCCCTGTTGACGATGGGCCTCGCGCTCGGCACCTTCATGGAAGTGCTCGACACGTCGATCGCGAACGTCGCGGTGCCGACCATCTCCGGCAATCTCGGCGTGGCGACGAGCGAAGGCACGTGGGTGATTTCGTCGTACTCCGTCGCGTCGGCGATCGCGGTTCCGCTGACCGGCTGGCTCGCGCGGCGCGTCGGCGAGGTCAAGCTGTTCACCATTTCCGTGCTGCTGTTTTCGGTCGCATCGGCGCTCTGCGGCCTCGCGCACAACTTCGAATCGCTGATCGCGTTCCGGCTGCTGCAAGGTCTCGTTTCCGGCCCGATGGTCCCGCTGTCGCAAACCATCCTCATGCGCAGCTATCCGCCGGAAAAACGCGGCCTCGCGCTCGGCCTCTGGGCGATGACCGTGATCGTCGCGCCGATTTTCGGCCCGGTGATGGGCGGCTACATCACCGATAACTTCACCTGGCCGTGGATCTTCTATATCAACGTGCCGATCGGCGTATTTTCGGCGGCGATCGCGTTCTTTCTGCTGCGCGGCCATGAGACGAAGACGACGAAACAGCGCATCGACGGTGTCGGGCTCGCGCTGCTCGTGATCGGCGTCGCGAGCCTGCAAATGATGCTCGACCTCGGCAAGGACCGCGACTGGTTCAGTTCCAGTTTCATCGTGACGCTGGCGATCGTGTCGGCGGTGTCGCTCGCGTTCATGTTCGCGTGGGAGCTGACGGAGAAGGAGCCCGTCATCGATCTTTCGCTGTTCCGCGACCGCAATTTCGCGATGGGCGTGCTCATCACGTCGCTCGGCTTCCTGGCGTTCTTCGGCTCGGTCGTGGTGCTGCCGCTGTGGCTGCAAACCGTGCTCGGCTACACGCCGTGGCTCGCGGGCCTCGCGACGGCGCCGGTCGGCATTCTCGCGCTCGTGCTCTCGCCGATGATCGGGCAGAACATGCATCGGCTGAACCTGCGCGTCGTCGCCAGTTTCGCGTTTATGACGTTCGCGTTCGTGTCGCACTGGAACTCGACGTTCACGCTCGACACGCCGTTCCACGAGATCATCTATCCGCGCCTGATTCAGGGCATCGGCGTTGCGTGCTTTTTCGTGCCGATGACGACGATCACGCTCTCCAGCGTCTCCGACGAACGGCTGGCGGGCGCGGCGGGATTGTCGAACTTTCTGCGGACCTTGTCGGGCGCGATCGGCACGGCGGTCAGCACGACCTTCTGGGAGAACGACATGATCCGCCATCATGCGCGGCTCACGGAATCGGTCACGCCGTATTCGGCGGGAACCACGGCTTACTCGGATCTGCTTTCGGGACTCGGTTTGTCGGGACAATCGCTGACGGCGCAACTGGATCGCGTGGTGTCGGCGCAGGCGTACATGATGTCGACCAACGACTTCTTCCGCATCTCGTTCTATGCGTTTCTCGTGCTGGCCGTGATGGTCTGGCTGACGCGGCCGAAGAAGGGCGCGTCAGCCTCGACGGGACATTGAGTTACTGAGGCGTGAGCGGCGTCGCCGACTGTCCTGGCTGATCGAGCGGCGTCACCTGCACGCCGCCGGGCGCGGGTGCGGGCGCGGCTTGCGGCGTGCCGGATTTGCGCAGTCCCGGACCGTTCCGGATGAACTGCTTGAAGTCGGCGCCCGCTTCCCACGGATTCGGCTGGCAGCCCAGCGGATTGTCGCAATGCGCGGCGAAACCGATCGTCGCGGTGCCTTCGTTGGTCGGCGTCTTGGTGATCTGATACGCGAGCGCGCGCTTGCCGCTCGACGGTCCGGCGGTCTGGATGATCGAATCCGTGACGGTCTGCAGCTTGTATTCCGAATGATTCGTCACCCACACTTGCGCGCGCGCCCACCAGGCGTCGCATTCGGCCTTGCTCATGCACGTGAGCGGCTGAGTGGCCTGCTCCATGACGGTGCTGCTGACCTGATCCTGCACCGCGCAGCCGCCCATGAGCGCGAGCGACGCCGCTCCCAGCGCGATCGCGCCGAACATCTTCTTTTTCATTGCTCCCCCGATCGTCGAAAAGTCGGCCATATTTTGACCCCTCAAATCGGATGACGTTGTGACGCGTTTCCCTCTGTTGCAGAAGCCGGTAATCATTGCCGGCGCGTAGGGATATCGGTCCGGAAAAATCTGCCTGTCGCGAGCCGGCGCGATCACGCGCTTGCGGGGTTCAGCGTGTAGACCTGATACGCCGCGATGAATGCATCGAACGATTCGGTGTCGCTGCTTTCGACCACAGCCTGTTCCACGAGCGATTTCGCCGCAAGCTCTTCCATCGCGCGTTCCTCGTCGACGGAAAGCGGGCGGGAGCGGAAGTCTTCAGCATGACGCGCGCTGAGTTCGAGCGCGAATTCGTCGAAGGTCTGCTGCTTGTCGCGCATCGTTTGCAGCACGCGAGCGGACGGCGTGAGCGATGCATCGGCGATACGCGGCCGCAGCGCTGTCAGCGCACGCATGTGTTCTTCGTTGCCGTTGAGCGCGTCGAGCGTCCTCGCGACGGGTTCGATCGCGTCGAAAAGCTCTTCCGCCCATTGCTGCATCGGCACGCTCGCGCCGTCGCGCTGCAGCGTGAGGCCCGGCTTGCGGCCTTCCTTCGCCACGACGCTGAAATTGCCGTTCGCTTCGATGCTCGCGTCGTACGGCAGCAGCGGGCTGTCTTCCAGCGCGCAATAGAGCAGATAGGCGTCGAGAAAACGTGCGGTTTCGAGCGAGATGCCGGTCGGTTCGAACGGATCGATGTCCAGGCAGCGCACTTCGATGTACTGCACGCCGCGCTCCGCCAACGCGTGCAGCGGACGCTCGCCCGAATGCGTGACGCGCTTTGGGCGGATCGTCGAGTAGAACTCGTTTTCGATCTGCAGCACGTTCGCGTTGATCTGCAGCCATTCGCCGTCGCGCCGCGTGCCGATGGCCTCATACGGCGCATACGGCTGACTCACGGCTTTGGCGAGCACGTCGAGATAGGCGTCGAGATTGTCGTAGCTCGGCAGCAAATCCGCCTGCGCGGGATTGTTCGCGTAGCCGAGATCGCTCATGCGCAGGCTGGTCGCGTGCGGCAGGTGGAACGTGTCGGCATCGAACTTTTCGAGCTGATGCGCCTTGCCTTCGACGAAGCGTTTATTCAGCGCCGGCGACGCTCCGAACAGATACATCAACAGCCAGTTCGTGCGGCGGAAATTGCGGATCTGCGCGAAGTAGCGTTCGGACTGAAAGTCTTTCGCGGACAGCGTGCTCGCGTTGTCGAGCGTCTGCCACGCGCGCCACACCGCTTCGTTGAGCGAATAGTTGTAGTGGATGCCCGCGATGCATTGCATCGTGCGGCCATAACGCAGCGCGAGCCCGCGCCGGTACACGTTCTTCAGCCTGCCGATATTCGACGTGCCGTAATAGCCGAACGGAATTTCGTCCTCGGGCGGCAGCGAGTTCGGCATCGAATCGTTCCACAGCAGCTCGTCGCCCATGTGCGCGTAGGCGAAGCGATGCAGCGCGTCGAGGCGATCGAGCGTGATCGACACATCGGACTCGGCGGGCGTGATGAGCTCGACGAGCGCCTCGGAGTAATCGGTCGTGATGAGCGGATGCGTCAGCGCCGAACCGAACGAACGCGGATGCGGCGTCATCGCGAGCTTGCCTTGCGGCGTCACGCGCAGACTTTCTTTCTCGATGCCGCGCAAGCCCTGACGCAACGCGTCGGCGTGAGGGCCGGACGCGAGCGCGGCAAGCCTGCGCTCGTAAGCGCCGGTCTTGGAGTGAGCGGAATTCTTGTTTGCCATTGAACCGATCTGCGAGGAGCGCGAGCGGCGTGCGCCCGGTCGTATTTTTAGGGTAGCGGGCACTTTAACATCTCGATCTAAGACGTGCTTGCACCCAGAACCAGCAAGGGATTGCGGGTTTTTCGGGGAATTCGCGCGGCGCGTTGGGGAGCCGCTTTGGGCGGCTCGCGAGGGAAAACGTAGCGCTCGCGCGTCATGTCGACGGCGAGCGCCCGAGCTTCATGCGACTTCGTTGGTTTCGTTGCGGGCGCGCTCGGTTTCGAGCAACGCTTCCTTGCGCGGCTTGCCCCAGCGATAACCCGCGATCGCCCCGTCCTTGCCGATCACGCGATGACATGGAATCGCGAGCGCCACCGGATTCGACGCGCACGCATTGGCCACCGCCCGCACCGCGCGCGGCGAACCGAGCGATTCGGCGATCTCGGTGTAACTGCGCGTCTGGCCGTACGGAATGGAGCGCAACGCGTCCCACACGCGCCGCTGGAACGCGGTCGCGCCGATATCGAGCGGCAAGTCGAAACGCTCGCGCGTGCCTTGCAGATAAGCGCGAATCTGCGCGATGAACGGCTCCATTTTCGTCGAATCCTCGACGCGTTCGGCTTGCGCGAAGTCGGCGGCGAGCTGTTCGGCGAGCGTGTTCGCATCGTCGCCGAATGCGATCTTGCAGACGCCCTTGTCAGTGGCAGCGACCAGCACCGTGCCGAGCGGCGTCGCGGCGGTCGCGAAACGCACGGTCAGCCCGGCGCCCTTGCGCTTGTACGCCGACGGCGTCATGCCCAGTTCCGCCGGCACGGCCTCATACATGCGCGATGGCGAACCGAAGCCGGCGTCGTGCGTCGCGCGCGTGACGTCGCGGCCGCGCTGCAACGCGTCGCGCAGCACGCCCGCGCGTTGCGCCGCCTGATACTGCCGCGGCGAAATGCCGACGATCCGAGAAAACAGGCGCTGAAGATGGAACGGGCTCACATGAACGGCGTCGCTCAATTGCGCGAGCGTCATGCGCTGCTGTGGATCGGCGTCGAGCACCTTGCATGCGCGTTCGACGATCGCCAGTTCACGCGGCAGGCTCGTCGGCTGGCAGCGTTTGCAGGCGCGGTATCCGGCTGCGACGGCTGCGTCGGTCGTCGGAAAGAACTCGACGTTCTCGCGACGCGGCGCACGCGAAGCGCACGACGGACGGCAGAACACGCCGGTCGTGCGCACGGCGAAGAAGAAGGCGCCGTCGGCGCGCTCGTCGCGATCGACGACGGCCTGCCAGCGGCATTCATCGGATGAAAATACGGAATCGGCTGCGGTTTTCATGACGACCTCGGTGGCTCGTGGGTATGGGACCACTGTAGAGCCGCGCAAATGAGGTTACGCGCCGTTTCTTGCTCTGTCATCGACGGGCGAAATCCAAAAAGTGACGCGCAGATACCACAAATGGAAGCTATAGGGGTTTTTACCGAAATTTCTATTGCGTCGCATCAAGCGCCTGTGTATGATTGGAACTGTCTCCTCCATGTCTCCTCCTGATATGGATTCAGCCCGCCAACCTAGGCGGGCTTTTTTTCGTCCGCGTTTTTTGCGGCTCGGAATGCTGCGGGCACAAAAAAACCGGGCCTCGCAGCCCGGTTCTTTCTTGGCAGCGCCGCCGCCGTTACAGCACGTAGCGCGACAAATCCTCGTCCTGAGCAACGTCGCCGAGCGCGCGGTCCACGTAAGCCGCGTCGATGCGCACCGGCTGGCCCGCATGATTGCCCGCCGCGAACGACACTTCCTCCAGCAGCTTTTCGATGACCGTATAAAGCCGTCGCGCGCCGATGTTCTCGGTCTTTTCGTTCACCGAAAACGCGATTTCCGCGAGACGCCGGATGCCCTCGTCGGCGAAATCGAGCTCGACGTCTTCCGTCGCGAGCAACGCCTTGTACTGCTTGACGAGGCTGGCGTCGGTCGAATTCAGGATCGATTCGAAGTCCCCGACCGAAAGCGAATCCAGCTCGACGCGAATCGGAAAACGCCCTTGCAGCTCGGGAATCAGGTCGCTCGGCTTCGCCAGATGGAACGCGCCGCTCGCGATGAACAGGATGTGATCGGTCTTGATCATCCCGTACTTCGTGTTGATGGTCGTGCCCTCGACGAGCGGCAGCAGGTCGCGCTGCACGCCCGCGCGCGACACTTCGGCCCCGCCCGTCTCGCTGCGCGACGCGATCTTGTCGATTTCATCGAGAAACACGATGCCGTTCTGCTCGACGTTCTGCACCGCCTTGCTCTTGACCTCTTCGTCGTTGAGCAGCTTGCCGGCTTCTTCGTCCGTGAGGAGCTTGAGCGCTTCCTTGACCTTCACCTTGCGCCGCGTCTTCTTGCCGCCGCCGATGTTCGCGAACATCGAACGGATCTGCTCGGTCATGTCTTCCATGCCCGGCGGCCCCATGATGTCCATGCCGACTTGCGGCATTTCAACGTCGAGCTCGATTTCCTTGTCGTCGAGCGCGCCTTCGCGCAGGCGCTTGCGGAACGTCTGGCGCGTGGCGTTATCGCCTTCGCTGCTCGACTCCGCCGCGCCGAAACCGACCGGGCGCGCGCTCGGCAACAGGATGTCGAGAATGCGGTCTTCGGCGCGATCTTCCGCCTTGGTGCGCACTTTCTTCATCTCGGATTCGCGCGTCTGCTTGACGGAAATCTCGATCAGATCGCGCACGATGCTGTCCACGTCGCGCCCGACGTAGCCCACTTCGGTGAACTTGGTCGCTTCGATCTTGATGAACGGCGCGTCCGCGAGCTTGGCGAGACGGCGCGCGATCTCGGTCTTGCCGACGCCCGTCGGCCCGATCATCAGAATGTTCTTCGGCGTGATTTCCTGGCGCAGCGGCTCGGCGACCTGCTGGCGGCGCCAGCGGTTGCGCAGCGCGACGGCAACCGCCTTTTTCGCGCGTCCTTGGCCGATGATGTGCTTGTCGAGTTCGGAGACGATTTCGGAGGGAGTCATGGTGGTCATCGCTTGGGTCCTTTATTCGATCGTCTCGATGACGCGATTGTGATTGGTGTAGATGCACATGTCGCCGGCGATGGTGAGCGCTTTCTCGACGACATCGCGCGGCGCGAGATCGGTATTCTCGATGAGCGCCTGCGCCGCGGCTTGCGCGTAGGCGCCGCCCGAGCCGATCGCGGCGATGCCGTGCTCGGGATCGAGCACGTCGCCGTTGCCGGTGATGACGAGCGTCGTGTCCTTGTCGGCGGTGATCAGCATGGCTTCGAGCCGGCGCAGCATGCGGTCGGTACGCCAGTCTTTCGCCAGTTCGACGGCGGCGCGGGTCAGATTGCCCTGATGCTTCTCGAGCTTCGCTTCGAATCGGTCGAGCAGCGAGAACGCGTCGGCGGTGCCGCCGGCGAAGCCGACCAGCACCTTGCCGCCATAGATGCGGCGCACTTTCTTCGCACCGCCTTTCATGACGATGTTGCCGAGCGTCACCTGACCATCGCCGCCCAGCGCGACCTTGCCGTCGCGGCGCACGGAGACGATGGTCGTGCCGTGAAATTGTTCCATGTGCGTTCCTTGTGAAAACCTGAAGGACGCGGGGCGGTTTCGTCGTCGAGCGACCGGCCGCCGCGCAGTCGAGAATTCGATGGAGTGCACGGCGCGGGGTTCCGTCCGGGATCGAGCCCTGGCGGACGGCGCCGCGCACGCGCCTGCCGCGATGCGGCTTTTGCGGGGCGCGTCGAATGCATTTTAGGGCGGCGGGAGATTTATCAAGTCGCGCGGTGCCGACGCCCGTCGCTTTTACGTGTCGGAACGCAAAAAAGGCACCCCTTCGATGAGTGCCTTTTTTCCTGATGCGGATGCTTGCATGCAGCTTTTTGCGGCGGCGTCTTCCCCGTGGCGGGCTGGTCCCGCGACGCTCGCCTGCCGACAGCGATTTCAGTCGCCGAAAAGTTTCTGGCGCAGTTCGCGGCGTTCCTGAGCTTCGAGCGAGAGCGTGGCCGTCGGGCGCGCGAGCAGGCGCGGAATGCCGATCGGTTCGCCGGTCTCTTCGCACCAGCCGTAATCGCCCGAATCGATGCGCGCGAGCGACTGCTGCACCTTCTTCAGAAGCTTGCGCTCGCGATCACGCGTGCGCAGTTCCAGCGCATGTTCTTCCTCGATGGTCGCGCGATCCGCCGGGTCCGGCACGATCACCGTTTCCCGCAGATTTTCGGTCGTCTGGCCGGCATTCTTCAGAATGTCCGCTTGCAACTGTTCGAGCCGGTTTTTGAAGAAGGCGAGTTGATCCTCGTTCATGTAGTCCTTCTCGCTCATCTTCAGGATTTCGGCTTCGGTCAAGAGTTTCGTTGTCATCTGCTTGCTTCTTCAATGTAAGGCGATGTCTTCGCAACGCCCGCACTTGCGTTGCCCGCATGCAGCGCGCCAATACGCTTGGGTCGCGCGACGCGCCGATGCGGGGCCGAACTCCTCTGGAAACCGATCTTGGATGATGCTCCGGAAGACCGGGCGCATTCGCATGGCCCCGGATTTCCGGCCCCGGTGCTCTGTCTTGATTTGCCTTCCCCCGGCAAATCGAGGCATCGTCCCGACGGGACATCCCTTCTCCTAATATTCGCAGGGCGAGCGCCATGATAAACGCGCATCCGGCGAAACTGCCCTTCTCCAGTGGGGCTGTATTGTAACTGAACCGCAAATTCCGGCTAAACCTACGGAAAACCCTGTCAATTCGCGCCGGAATTTCAAAAATATAACGCTTGGACGTGCAAAAAGCGATGTCGGTTCGTGGCCCCGACTACATACGCGCACCGAAAGTCAATCATGAAAAACGCCGCACGCGAGGCATTCGCGTGCGGCGATTTTTTCTGACGCCCGTTCCTCGCCTCGCGTGAATTGCACAACCCAAGCGAGATGCGTGCCGGATTACTTCACGAGGCAGGCGTCGAGGCCGTCGGTGATCAAATCCTTCGGCAATTCGATGCCGATGAACACCATTTTGCTGTTCTTCTTCTCGACCGGCATCCACTTGCCGGCGAGGTCGCTGCCCATCATCTGATGCACGCCCTGGAACACGACCTTACGATCGACGCCCTTCATATACAGCACGCCCTTGTAGCGCAGCAGGCGTTCGCCATAGATCTGCAGAATTCCGCCGAGGAAGTCTTCGAGGCGGTTCGGATCGAACGGCTTGTCGCTGCGATACACGAACGACTTGATCTTGTCGTCGTGGTGCGCGTGATGATGATGTCCGTGCTCGTGATCGTGGCTGTGATCGTGGCCGCAGGTCGAATGATCGTGATCGTGGTCATGCGCGTGATCGTGATCGTGATCGTCTTCGGCGAGGAAGTCCGGATCGATTTCGAGCTTCGAATTCAGGTTGAAGCCGCGCAGGTCGAAGATTTCCTTGATGTCGGCGTCGCCGAAATTCACGACCTTGATCGCCGCGCGCGGGTTCATGTGCAGCAGCCGATGCTTCAGCGCTTCGAGTTCGTCGGCGGAAACGAGATCGGACTTCGTGATGAACAGGCGATCCGCGAAACCGACCTGGCGCTGCACCACTTCGTGTTGATCGAGCTGGGATTCCGCGTGCTTCGCATCGACGAGCGTGATGATCGCGTCGAGCAGGAATTCGTCGGCGACGGTGTTGTCCATGAAGAACGTCTGCGCGACCGGCCCCGGATTCGCGAGACCGGTGGTCTCGATCACGACGCGGTCGAAACCGAGCGTGCCCGCCTTCTTGCGGTTCGCGAGATCTTCGAGCGCGCGCGCCAGATCGCCGCGGATCGTGCAGCAGATGCAGCCGTTGCTCATCTGGACGATCTGCTCGTTCGTTTCCTGCACGAGAATTTCGTTGTCGATGTTCTCTTCGCCGAATTCGTTCTCGATCACGGCGATCTTCATGCCGTGTTTCTCGTTCAGGATGCGCTTGAGCAGCGTGGTTTTGCCGCTGCCCAGAAAACCGGTCAGGATGGTTACGGGGATCATGGTGTCGCCTGTGTCCTTGTCTGTGATACGTAGATCGCACTGAATCGGCTATTGAAACATATTTGTCAAGCCGACGCTTCCGCGCGCCGTGCGGCGGTGCATCGCGGCTAAATTAGGCCGATCAGTCGATTTGCAACAGCAGCCCTTTCAGGTATTCGCCTTCCGGGAACGCCGTCAGCAGCGGATGATCGACGCCCGCGCCCAGGCGTTTCAGGATTCGCGCATCGACACGCGCGTCGGCGGCCGCGCCCGCGACGATCTTCTGGAACAGGTCGGAATCGATCGCGCCGGAGCACGAATACGTGAAGAGCAGCCCGCCCGGACGCAGCAATTTGAAGCCGCTCAGGTTGATGTCCTTGTACGCGCGCGCGGCGCGATCGACGGTTTCCTTCGACGGCGCGAACTTCGGCGGATCGAGCACGATCAGGTCGAAGCGCCGGCCTTCGTCGTAGAGACGGCGCAGCGTCTTGAAGGCGTCGGCGTCGAGCCATTCGGCTTTTTCCGCGTCGAAGCCGTTTGCCGTGACGTTTTCCCGCGCGAGCGCGAGCGCTTCTCCGGACGAATCGACGGACACCACGCGCGTCGCCCCGCCTTTCATCGCGGCAAGCGAAAAGCCGCCGGTGTAGCAAAAGCAGTTCAGCACTTCGCGGCCTTGCGCGTTCTGCGCGACGAGCACGCGGTTGTCGCGCTGATCGACATAGAAGCCCGTCTTGTGGCCATTGCGCACGTCGACGTGATAGCGCACGCCGCATTCGTTCGTGACGAGCGTTTCGGGCGGCGCGTCGCCGGCGAGCACGCCGGTCGTCTGTTCGAGGCCTTCCTTCTGGCGGATCGACACGTCCGAGCGCTCGTAGACATTCGGGCAGCCGGTCGCGGCGATCAGCGCTTCGACGATCGCTTCCTTCCACGCTTCGACGCCCGTCGCCATGAACTGGCAGACGAGCTGCGCGTGTTCGCCGACGTCCGCGACGTAGAAATCGACGATCAGTCCCGGCAAGCCGTCCGCTTCGCCGAAAATGAGACGCGTGGCGCCGGTGTCCTTCACCATCGTCCGGCGATGCGCGACCGCGCGCTGCACGCGGCGCTTGAAGAACGCGTGATCGACGGGCTCGCTTTCGTCGAAGGTCCAGACGCGCGCGCGAATCTGCGAATGCGGGCTGTACGAGGCGCGCGCGAGAAAGCGGCCATCGGCGGCGCGCACGGTGACGGTGGCGCCTGGCGCCGGGTTGCCGTCGATGCGCGCGATGGCGTTCGCGTAAATCCACGGATGGCGGCGGACGAGCGATTTGTCCTTCGCCGGTTTGAGCGTGATGGTGTTCATTGCGGTGACAAGTGCAGCGCGCGAGGCGCTGTCGGGATCAATCGCGCTTCTTTGCGCGCGGGTGCGCCGCATCGTAGACGCGGGCGAGATGCTGAAAATCGAGCGACGTATAAACCTGCGTCGCCGTGATGCTCGCGTGGCCCAGCAGTTCCTGCACCGCGCGCAGATCGCCGCTCGATTGCAGGACATGCGTGGCGAAAGAATGCCGCAGCACGTGCGGATGGACGTTCGACGGAATGCCCGCCAGCAGCGCGAGCCGCTTCACGCGCTCGCGCACCACGCCGGGCGACATGCGATTGCCGCGCACCGAGAGAAAGAGCGCGTGCGGATCGAGCTTGACGAACTCGCCGCGCACGGCGATCCAGGCGTGCAATGCTTCGATCGCCTTGCTGCCGACCGGCACTTTGCGCATGCGCTTTCCTTTGCCCAGAACCGTGACTTCCGCGCTCTCCAGATCGATCCAGCCTTCCGACGTATGTTCTTTCGTATCGACGTGGCGCACGTCCAGCCCGACGAGTTCCGCGAGCCGCAGGCCCGACGAATAGAACAGTTCGAGGATCGCGTGATCGCGCTGCGCTTCGGTCGTGCCGGCTTGCGGCGTGTCCATGAGCCTCATGGCGTCATCGACGGAAAGCGCTTTCGGCAGCGTTTTTTCGCGCTTCGGCGCGCGCACCGTCGCGACGGGATTCGCGGGCATTTCGACACGCTCGGCGAGCCATCGATAAAACGCGCGCCACGCCGACAGCCGATGCGCGATCGAACGCGACGACAGCCCGCCCGCATGCGCCCGCACGACCGCGCCGCGAATGTCGCTCGCGATCAGGGTTTCCAGCGGACGGCCCTTGGCGAGCGCGCGCAGTTCGCTCAACTCGTGCGTATAGCCGCGCAGCGTGTGCTCCGAGAGATGCCGCTGATGCTCCAGCATCGCGAGATACTCCGCGATCACGCTGTCTTCGGGCGGGGCGGCGTCCATGTTCAGTGCGGCAGCAAGCGCGAGAGCGCGGCGCTCGCCAACGCGCCGATCTGCGTGAGGAAATCTGTGGCCATGCCGTCGTGGAAGCGGCGCGGATCGGGCGAGCCCATCACGAGCAGGCCGAAGCTCGGTGCGTCCGGACCGGCTTGCGGATCGCGCAGTGCGATCAGCGAGACGGATTCGATCTTGCGGTCGGTGTCGGGCGGGCCGTCGCTGGGCGGAACTGTCGCCGAGGCCGAGTTCACCGCGCCGAGCCACTGCGCCGCCGCGAAGCCCGTGTTCGCGCCGCAGTACGGCGTGGCGAGTCCGCTCGTGAAGATGCGCACTTCCTCGCCGACCTGACGCGCGAAATCCGCCTGCCGATACGCTTCGTCGATATCCCACACGCGCAGCGCGGCGTGCGGCACGTCGAAGACTTCGCACAGGCCTTTGCTGATCGTCGCGGGCAACGCATACGGGTCTCGCTGCGAAATCACGCGCGCGGTCCAGCGGTTGAACTTGGTCGAGATGCTGTCGTTTTCGTGACCGTAGCGCAGCAGTTCGGCGAGACGGCGTTCGAGCTGCTTGTTCTTGTCGCGCAGCATTTCCATCTGGCGTTCTTGCAGCGACACGGCGGCCTTGCCGTGCGGATTCGAAAGCCGGATGGTGCCGAGCAGTTCCGCGTGCTCGGCGAAAAAATCGGGGTTGTCGAGCAGATAGTCGGCGACTTCGCGTGGATTCATGGTGACGTGTGTGCGTTAGACGATGCGATCGAGCTCGATCTCACCCTCGAAAACGGTCGCGGCGGGGCCCGCCATGAAGAGCGCGGCGGATCCGTCGCGCGCGCCGTCCCAGTTGATCGTGAGCGTGCCGCCATGCGTTTCGACGCGCACGGGCGTATCGAGCACGCCGCGCCGGATGCCGGCGGCGACCGCCGCGCACGCGCCCGTGCCGCACGCGAGCGTTTCGCCCGCGCCGCGCTCGTAGACGCGCAGTTTCACCGAATGACGATCGACGATCTGCATGAAGCCCGCGTTGACGCGCTTCGGAAAGCGCGCGTGGCGCTCGATGAGCGGACCTTCGCTCAGGACCGGATACGCCTCGACGTCGTCGACGATCTGCACCGCGTGCGGATTGCCCATCGACACGACGGAGATCAGGCGCGTTTCGCCATTCACGTCGAGCGGCCAGAGCGTGTCGTTGCCTTGCCTGCGGCCTTCGAGCCCTTGCGCGTCGAACGGAACGCGCGGCGGATCGAATACCGGCGTGCTCATGTCGACGACGACTTCGCCGTTCTCCTGCATCGTCAACGTGATAATGCCGTTCTGCACCTGCACGCGCACGGTGGACGCGCCGGTCAGCCGGCGATCGCGCACGAACTTCACGAAGCAGCGCGCGCCGTTGCCGCAATGCTCGACCTCGCCGCCATCGCAATTGAAGATGCGGTACTTGAAGTCGACGCCATCGATGGTCGGCTTTTCCACCAGCAGCAACTGATCCGCGCCCACGCCGAAATGGCGGTTCGCGAGCGCGCGCACCTGGGCCGCGGTCAGATCGAGCGCCTGCGTGTAGCCGTCGAGCACGACGAAGTCGTTACCCGCGCCTTGCATCTTGGTGAATTTGAGTTTCATGGCGCTATTGTATGTGACCCGCAAGTGCGGCGTTTCGCGCCGCGCACGCTTCAGTAAAAGCCCGGCTCGCCCGGCGGCCGCGTCTTGAAGCGCTTGTGCACCCAGTAATACTGCTCGGGCATGTGCGGAATCTGCTCTTCGAGGAACGCGTTCATGCGGCGCGCGTCGGCTTCGTCGTCGCCGGTCGGGTAGTTGTCCCACGGCGCGAAGATCTTCAGCCGATAACCCTTGTAATTCGGCAGCACCTCGCCGATGAACGGCACGACCTGCGCCTTGCCCGTCTTGGCCAGCCGGCCGACGGCCGTCAGCGTGCACGTCGGGATGCCGAAGAACGGCACGAACGTGGAGTTGCGCATGCCGTAGTCCATGTCCGCGCCGAGCATCACCGGCTTGCGGTCGCGCAGCCAGCGCAGCACGATGCGCGCGCTGTCGGCGCGGCTCGCCATGTCGGCGCCGAAGCGGGCGCGCTGGGTCTTCGCGAGTTCCTCGACTTGCGGATTCGAAAAAGGCTGATACAGCGATCCGCACTGACGATGCAGCGAATAATTCAGGAAGATCGACCCCGCCTCGATGCCGACGAAATGCAGGCCGAGAAAGAGCGTGGGCGGCAGATCGGGATCGGTGAGATCGACGGCGCTGTCGAGCTGAATCAGCTTCTCCAGCTTTTTCGCCGAGCCGAACCATTGCACGCTGCGCTCGACATAACTGCGGATCGCGTGCCGGAAATGCTTCTGCGCGATGTCCTCGCGCTTTTCATCGGACCACTCGGGAAAGCACAGCTTCAGATTCGTGTGCACGATGCGCTTGCGCCGGCTCGGAATCTGATAGAGCAGCCAGCCGAGGCCGTCGCCGAAACGCGCGGTGACGCCGTACGGAATGAGCGCCAGGAATTTGAGAAAGCCGATGGCGAGCGCCACGCCGATGCGCCCTAGCATGAGCGGCTCCAGCGAGCGGACGGGCCGCGGCGGCGTGCGGATGATTGATGCGTGGCAGATAGCGACAAGCGTTCGGCTCTGTGAAAACAAGGGAAACCGGTATAATAGAACCTTCGCCGAGTTAATGGACAACTTGCGGGGCGAAGCGGGCGGGAGTCTTCTTGGGTTAATGGAAGACGCCGGCCTGGAAGGACATCCGCTAAAGCGTCGCCGCTTCAGACTCCAAACGAAGACGGCTACGTGAATATCAACCGTACTCAAATGGAGTCTGAAGCGTGTCGAACGACTATCTCTTTACTTCCGAATCCGTTTCCGAAGGCCACCCGGACAAGGTCGCCGATCAAATCTCCGACGCCATCCTCGACGCTATTTTGTCGCAGGACAAATACTCGCGCGTCGCGGCGGAAACGCTCTGCAACACCGGTCTCGTCGTCCTCGCGGGCGAAATCACGACCTCCGCCAACGTCGATTACATCCAGGTCGCGCGCGACACCATCAAGCGCATCGGGTATGACAATACCGACTTCGGCATCGACTATCGCGGCTGCGCGGTGCTCGTCGCGTATGACAAGCAATCGCCGGATATCGCGCAAGGCGTGAACAAGGCGCACGACGACAACCTCGATCAAGGCGCGGGCGACCAGGGCCTGATGTTCGGCTACGCGTGCGACGAAACGCCCGAACTCATGCCGCTGCCGATCCATCTCTCGCACCGCCTCGTCGAGCGTCAGGCCGACCTGCGCCGTGACGGCCGTCTGCCGTGGCTGCGTCCGGACGCGAAGTCGCAAGTGACCGTGCGCTACGTCGACGGCAAGGCGCATTCCATCGACACCGTCGTGCTCTCCACGCAGCACTCGCCGGACATCGACCTGTCGCAACTGCGCGAAGCGGTCATCGAGGAAGTCATCAAGCCGACGCTGCCGAAGGAACTCATCAAGGGCGACATCAAGTTCCTGGTGAACCCGACGGGCCGTTTCGTCATCGGCGGTCCGCAAGGCGACTGCGGTCTGACGGGCCGCAAGATCATCGTCGATACGTACGGCGGCGCGGCTCCGCACGGCGGCGGCGCGTTCTCGGGCAAGGATCCGTCGAAGGTCGACCGCTCGGCGGCTTACGCGGGTCGTTATGTCGCGAAGAACATCGTCGCGGCGGGACTCGCATCGCGCGCGCTGATTCAGGTGTCGTACGCAATCGGCGTCGCGCGTCCGACTTCGGTGATGGTGAACACGTTCGGCACGGGCCGCGTGTCGGATGCCGAAATCACGAAGCTCGTTCAGGAGCACTTCGATCTGCGTCCGAAGGGCATCATCCAGATGCTCGACCTGCTGCGCCCGATCTACGAAAAGACGGCGGCATACGGCCACTTCGGCCGCGAAGAGCCGGAATTCACGTGGGAAGCCGCGGACAAGGCGCTCATCCTCGCGGAAGCAGCCGGTACGGAACCGGTCGCGAGCGTGGCGTAACGCCATTCGCCGAACAGGCGGAACGAACCGGCGGGCATTGCGCCCGCCGGTTTTTTTTCGTGCGCGCGGCGCGATTTTTGCGACATCATCGGACGATACAACCGCCGCCGCCGAAACCGCCATGCCGTACGACACGCTTCTTTCGCCCGTCACCCTCGGCACGCTCGAACTGCCGAATCGCGTCGTGATGGCGCCGCTCACGCGCAACCGCGCATCGCAGCCGGGCGACGTGCCCTCCGAAATGAACGCGCACTATTACGCGCAGCGCGCGAGCGCGGGACTCATCGTCACCGAGGCGACGCAGGTTTCGCGGCAAGGTCAGGGCTATTTCGCGACGCCGGGCATCTATTCGGATGCGCAGGAAGCCGGATGGAAGGCCGTCGCCGGAGCGGTTCACGCGCGGCATGGACGCATTGCGTCGCAACTCTGGCACGTGGGGCGCGTGTCGCATCGATCGCTCCAGGAAGGCGGCGCGCCGCCCGTCGCGCCGTCCGCGGTCCGCGCGCGCAATACCCAGGTGTTCGTGAAAAACGACGACGGCTCATACGCCATGACCGACGCCGACGATCCCCGCGCGCTCGAAACCGACGAGTTGCCGGGCATCGTGCTGCAATTCGTCGACGCCGCGCATCGCGCGAAGCGTGCCGGTTTCGACATGATCGAAGTGCACGCGGCCAATGGTTATCTGCTGCATCAGTTCATGGCGACGGGCACCAACCATCGCACGGACGACTATGGCGGCGGAATCGAAAATCGCGTGCGGCTGGTCGTCGACGTGCTGGAAGCGGTGGCTAGCGTGATGGGCTCGAATCGCGTGGGCATGCGCATTTCGCCGAACTTTGCGGGATTCGATCTGCACGACGACGAAGGCGAGGCTTCATCGCTGTATCTGGCGCAGGAGGCGAAGCGCATCGGCATCGCGTATCTGCATCTTGCGGAGGGCGACTGGGCCGGCGGCGCGCCGCTTTCGGAAGATTATCGGCGGGCGCTGCGCGACGCTTACGACGGCGCGATCATCGTCTGCGGCGAGTACACGGCGGAGGAAGCGAATGCGCGCATCGAGCGAGGCGAAGCCGATGCCGTGGCGTTCGGCCGCGCGTATATCGCCAACCCGGATCTGGTCGAGCGCTTTCGCAGAGGCGCGCCGCTCAACACGCCCGACGAGGCGACGTTCTACGGCGGCGGAGAAAAAGGCTACACCGACTACCCGTCACTCGACGCCGCAGCCGATTGAACCGCTCAGCGCGCGGCGAACGCGTACCAGCCCGCGCTGCTCGCCGAAACGCGACGCGGACGGCGGCTCGTCATTGCGGCGGCTTTCGGTTTGGGCGCCGGCGCGCGCAATTGCACCGGACGGCGCAGCAGCGCGCGCAACGACACGCGGCGCGAAGCCGTGCGCACGCGCAAATTGAAGAAGAAACCGCGGAACCAGGACCGGATGCCATCGACCGGATGCACGTTTTTCAATTGCTCGGCGATCGCCTGCGTGCGGGCGGAATGATGACGCAGCGCGCGGATCACGCCGCGGCGGGCAGGACGCGCCGCTCGCGAAGCGACGCGAGTCAGGCCAATAGCGATTCGGTGGTTCATGTCGGCGGGAGGTCGATTGCGTTGGAAGCAGACTCGACGATAGTCGTCTCAAAAATAGCGTTCAAGGATTCGATTCAACAGCGTTTGCTTAGTTGCACCGAAATGACGCGCTCAATGTACAAGACCTTTATTACCCGGGTAAGTACGCGTTTTCCCTGCCGCTTTATGAAGCGTTCGCTGATAAATATCCGCCGGCGTCTTGCCGCGCGGGCCTTTCCGCGCTGCCGGATTTACAATCGCCGTATTCGCCCCAATTCCGGATATAGCGTCGACGGCATGAATAAAATCGAAAGCCGTTGGAGGCAAGAACTGAAATGTCAGATCAAAACGTGTTGAAATCGAAAAAAGAACAGGTGCGTGAACTGCGCGAAAACGGCTACGTGATCGTGAAAGGGCTCGTCACGAAAGAACGTTGCGACGCCATGCGCGAAGTGGCGCGCCTGCAGCTCGCCGAGGCGGCCGCGCCGGTGGAGTTCGAGGCCGATCTGAAGTATCCCGGCGCGCCCGATTCGAAAAATGCGCCCGGCGGCCACACGGTGCGCCGTCTTCTGGACGCCTACGTGCGGCATCCGCTCTTCGCGGAATTCGCGACCTCGCCCGAGGTGCGCGGCTGGATGGAACTGTACTTCGGCGAGACGCCGTATCTGTCGCGCGCGCATCACAACTGCATGATGACGAAGCATCCGGCGTACGGCAGCCTGACCGGCTGGCATCGCGACGTGCGTTATTGGGCGTTCGAGCGCGACGATCTGGTGTCCGCATGGCTCGCACTCGGCGACGAAACCGTGGACAACGGCGCGCTGTGGTTCGTGCCGACGTCGCACAAGCTGCCGTTCACGTCCGATCGCTTCGACGAAGCCAAATTCTTCCGCTCCGATCTGCCCGAAAACGCCGCGTTGATCCGCGCGGCGGTGTCGCCCGAACTGGAACCGGGCGATGTCGTGTTCTTCCACTGCAACACGCTGCACTCGGCGGGAAAGAACCTCACCGATCAGGTGAAGTTCTCGCTCGTGTTCACGTATCGCGGCGCGAGCAACGTGGCGTTGCCCGGCACGCGCTCGGCGTCGAAGCCGGAAGTGCCGCTGGTCTGAGAATCAGCGTTTCGAAGGGATCGCGAGGCCGATCAGCCCCGCGAGCGTCGCGACGATCCCGCCCGCGATCAGCCAGATGGTCTTGTTCGTGGGCGAGCCGGTGAAAAAGCGCGCGACGTCGTTGGAGAGCGAATGAAACGACTGGCCGCCGAAATACAGCAGCACGACGCCGCCGACAAGCAGCGCAACGGAAATCGCTCGGGTCATATCCTGTTCTCGTAACGTGAGGGCGCGTCAGGTTAGCGGGTCTCTGCGGGCGCGTCCACTCCGCCGCTTACGCGGCTTGCGCTTCTTCGCGCGTGTACGGCTGGATCTTGCGCAGCAAGTCGGCCATCACGTATTGATGTTCGCCTCGGCTCGTCCACGCGCCGAGGTTGTACTTGACGCCGGTGTCCGTGTAATCGGTGACCGCGACCCACGGCGCCGACGGCCCGTCCTGCACGATGCGCGAATCTTCGCTCATCAGACTGCGCAACTCGGTGAGCACGCGCTCGACCTTCAGCCCATGCTGCGCCTGAAAGTTGATGACCACGCGCCGGCGATCGTTCGTGCTGTAATTCGTGATGGCATTCGCCCAGATCAGGCTGTTCGGCACGAACATGACGATGCCGTCGGCTTTCGTGAGGCGCGTCGTGAACAGTCCGATTTCATTGACCGTGCCCGCCGTCGTACCGACGCCTTCGATGTAATCGCCCACGCGAAACGGCCGCAGCAGCAGGAGCATCAGACCGGCCGCGATATTCTGCAGCGTGCCTTGCAACGCGAGGCCGATGGCGAGACCGGCGGCGCCGAGCACCGTCAGGATGCTGGCCGCGGCGATGCCGAACTTGCCGAGCGCCGCGACGATCGCGACGACGCGAATCGCCCACATCGCCAGACTGGCCAGCACCGGCGTGAGCGTGGCGTCGACGTTCGTGCGGGCGAGCGTGCGGCGCATCGTGTTCGCGACGGCGTTCGAAATCCACCAGCCGACCGCGAGAATCAGGATCGCCAGCAAGATGTCGATGCCGTAAGTCACGGCGATGGCGGTGAAGGAATCGTAGGCGGGGCGCAGTCGGTCGATCGAATCCATGGGTCAGGTTCCTTGCAAAAGAATCTGCATTGGTCCGGATTCGCGTTGGATCGTTCCCCTTACTGATCATTCGGCCGATGTCGAATAGCGGGACTTCGACGCGCGCCGTGCGCGCTCAGCCCCGTTTGGCTTACCATTGACGCCCCCGGCAGGGCGCGCGAGCACGTGTTTCGCGTGCGCGTTTCCTGCCGCTCGCCGTCCGATCAATTAGCAATCCGCAGAGGAAATCCGTCATGGCCTACGAAGCAGCGTCCGAGCGATATGCGCAGATGCAATACCGCACCTGCGGCAAGAGCGGGCTGAAGCTGCCCGCGTTGTCGCTTGGTTTGTGGCACAACTTCGGCGATTCCACGCCGATCTCCACGCAACGCGACATCCTCCGCAGCGCTTTCGATCTGGGCATCACCCATTTCGATCTCGCGAACAACTATGGCCCGCCGTACGGCAGCGCCGAGACGAATTTCGGACGTATTTTCAAGGACGACTTCCGGCCGTATCGCGACGAACTGCTGATTTCGTCGAAAGCGGGCTGGGACATGTGGCCCGGTCCGTACGGTCAGGGCGGCGGCTCGCGTAAATATGTGCTCGCGAGTCTCGACCAGAGCCTGAAGCGCATGGGCCTCGATTACGTCGACATTTTTTATTCGCATCGCTTCGACGCCGACACGCCGCTCGAAGAAACCGCCGGCGCGCTCGCGACCGCCGTGCATTCGGGCAAGGCGCTTTACGTCGGCATTTCGTCGTATTCGGCGACGAAAACGCGCGAAATGGCGAAGCTGCTCGCCGAGCACAAGGTGCCGCTTTTGATCCATCAGCCGTCGTACAACATGCTGAACCGCTGGATCGAAGAAGAATTGCTCGACACGCTCGACGATGTCGGCGCGGGCAGCATCGCGTTCACGCCGCTCGCGCAAGGGCTCCTGACGAGCAAATATCTGAACGGCGTCCCGCAGGACGCGCGCGTGAACAAGCCGGGCGGCGGATCGCTCAAGCAGGAGCATCTGAGCGACGCGAACCTCGCACACGTGCGCAAGCTCGACGAGCTTGCCCAAAAGCGCGGCCAGAGCCTCGCGCAGATGGCGCTCGCGTGGGCGCTGCGCGGCGGGCGCGTGACTTCGGTGCTGATCGGCGCGAGCCGCGCGGAACAGGTTGCGGAGAACGTCGGAGCGCTGAAGAACCTCGAGTTCACGAAGGAAGAACTCGCGGAAATCGACCAGCACGCGCAGGAAGGCGGTATCAACCTGTGGGAAAAGCCGTCGACGGATCAACGCATCTGACGCGCCGAGCCTTTCGCCAGAAGGGTATTTCGGGATAGGCGCGGTGTCCGTTGCTATCATGCGGACTCGGCAGCTTTTCGGCAGTGGTCGTTGCCGTTCCTGCTGCCGGCCGAAAGCGCACTTCTTCAGCACGCACGTTCGCCCACGAGGCGTGCGTGCGCGACTTTGCCGCCATCACGACGTTCGGACCGCGAAACGACTATCGGGTTAAAATAGCCGATTGCGCCGGGCTGTCTGGTTTTTGCGCGACGTTCACGCAAGGCGCGGCGTGAAACGCTGTCATCACCATTCGATCGTCCTGTTCGGGCAGCGCAGCGCCCTCGTAGCGCGCTTTATGTTCGACGCCGGCCCGGCGTGGCATCGGTCGCAAATCGGCCGCGAGCGTCGGAGCGTCACCGCTTTTGCACAGTTAAAGCACAGTTCAAGAAGCCATGAGCAACCTTAATTCTCAAACCGTTCTGAGCGTCCACCACTGGACCGACACGCTTTTCAGTTTCACCTGCACCCGCGACAGCTCGTTCCGCTTTGAGAACGGCCAGTTCACGATGGTGGGTCTCGAAGTCGAGGGCAAGCCGCTTCTGCGCGCCTACAGCCTCGCGAGCGCGAACTACGAAGAGCATCTCGAATTTCTGAGCATCAAGGTTCCCGACGGCCCGCTCACCTCGCGCCTGCAACATCTGAAGGTCGGCGATCCGGTGCTGATCGGCAAGAAGCCGACCGGCACGCTCGTCGCCGACAACCTGCTGCCCGGCAAGACGCTGTGGCTGCTCTCGACCGGCACCGGCCTCGCGCCGTTCATGTCGATCATCAAAGATCCGGAAGTTTACGACCGCTACGAGAAGATCGTGCTGACGCACACCTGCCGTTTCGTCGACGAACTCGCGTACAAGGACTTCATCACCGAGCACTTGCCGGCGCATGAGCATATCGGCGAAATCGTCTCCGAAAAGCTCGTGTACTACCCGACGGTCACGCGCGAGGAATTCGCGAACCGTGGCCGCATTACGGATCTGATCGAGACGAAGAAGCTGTTCGCGGATCTCGCGCTCGAACCGTTCTCGATCGAAAACGATCGCGTGATGCTCTGCGGCAGCCCGCACATGCTGCGCGACACCCGCGAACTGCTCGACACAATGGGCTTCCAGGAAGGCAGCAACAACCATCCGGGCCACTATGTCGTGGAGAAGGCGTTCGTCGGCTGATTCGGTCCGACAGCGACGTCGCAAAGACCGGGGCCTCGCGCTCCGGTTTTTTTTTCGCCTGACGAATCCGGCTGCTCAGTTACAAATTGGCTGGCGTTCGTAGGTGTTTTTCCTACGCAATGCGTGCGGCGAACTTGGTAAACGACATGAAGTTCCGCCGCCGAAGCCTTGTCGGACATAGATTTATAATATTTTTGAGATATGATCCGTTTACGCTGAGACGGCGAAACGCGAAACGCGTGGTCCGTCATCGATGTTACAGAGTGTAAATTCAGTTACGCCTCTCGTGAGTGGCCGAGGACGTAGCTCCAGTTGCGCTCAACGCGAGGATAGTGAATGAATCCGTCGGCCACGATCACGCTCGATGAGAGCCCGATTCGCCGCGCCCCGCTGCGCGGGGTTCCGTCACCGGCGCCGGAACGCTCCGGTGCGTCGTTTGCCTCTCCGTATTCCGCGCTGATCGACGCCAAGCTCAAGGGCGATCGGCAGATTCAACGCCTCACCGCCCGCGTCCAGGAACTCGCCGCGCTGCTCGCCGCCACGGAAGAGCGCGCGCGGCAGGCGCTCGCGCAGGATCTCCACGACAGCGCCGGCGCCGCGCTCACCGTCGCCAATCTCGCCCTCGCGCGCGCCGAGCACCGGCTGCCAGCCGACGCGCCCGCCGCGCTCGGCGATGCGCTGCATCAGGCGCGCGCCGCGCTCGCCGAAGTTTGCGAGACGAGTCGCCGGATCGTCGAAGGACTGCAGACGCCGGCCTTCGACGCGAATTTCGCCGCCACACTCGCCGACTGGATCGCGAGCTTCGGCGCGCGCGCGGCGATTGCCGTCGATTTTTCCTGCCCGGACGATGCGCGGCTCGATCGCATGTCGCACGACATGGCGCTCGCGCTTTTTCGCGTGATGCAGGAGGCGCTCGGCAATGTCGCGCGTCATGCGCAGGCCGCCCGCGCGAGCGTGCATGTTTCGCTCGACGAAAATGGCGTGACGCTGACCGTCACCGACGATGGCGTCGGCATCAGCGCGGCCGCGCGGCGCAAGAGCGGGCGCTTCGGCCTCTCCGGGATGCGCGCGCGCTGCGAGGCGCTCGGCGGCACTCTGCGCGTGGCGGCGGCGAAGCCCGTCGGCGCATGCGTGCGCGCGCGTCTGCCATGGACCGCGGCGCGCCCCGGCCTCTTCGCGCTTCACGTGTTCAGCGCCTGAGGCCGCCCGCGATGCTCCGAATCCTGCTCGCCGACGACCACGCCATCGTGCGCCGCGGCGTCGCGCAATTGCTGCTGGAACGCGGTGTCGCATCCGAAGTGACGGAGGCCGAAACCGGCATGCAGGCGCTCGCGCTGGCCGCGCGCCGTCCACTCGACGTCGCGATGCTCGATATTTCGCTGCCGGACGTCAACGGTATCGACGTGCTGAAGCGCCTGAAGCGCGAAAGCCCGCGTCTGCCCGTGCTGATGTTTTCGATGTACCGCGAGGATCAATACGCGGTGCGCGCGCTGAAGGCGGGCGCGTCGGGTTATTTGTCGAAGACGGCGGACCCCGCGCTGATGATCGGCGCGATTCAGCAGGTCGCGTCGGGCCGCAAGTACGTGAGCCCCGAAATGGCCGAAGCGCTTGCGACTTACGTTTCGCTCGACACCGAACGTCTGCCGCACGAAAAGCTGTCGGATCGCGAATTTCAGACGCTTTGCATGCTGGCTTCGGGAAAGCGGCTGACCGACATCGCCAACGCTTTATCGCTTTCGGTTAAAACGGTGAGCGTTTATCGCGCGCGGTTGTTGGAAAAGATGAAACTCGCCAACAACGCCGAGCTCACGTTCTATGTGATGAGCAACCGTCTGGTCGATATGAACCCCGCAATCGCCGGGTAACAAATTTATCTTGAACAAGATAAATTTGTAGAAAATCGCTGCACCGACGTGTCACGTTGCCGATTTCCGGGCAATCTCCGAGTCTCCGATAAAATATCGGGTTTTCCCGCAGCCGGGCGCCGCCGCGCGCCAGAAGGAGACTCATCGCAATGTCGTTGTTCCGCAAGAAAAATATCGAGCACATGCTGGCCGGCGCGCACAGCACGTCGCTCAGGAAGACGCTCGGCGCCCTCGATCTGACTTTCCTCGGCATCGGGGCCATTATCGGCACGGGGATTTTCGTGCTGACCGGCACCGGCGCCGTGCAGGCCGGTCCGGCGCTCATGATTTCGTTCATCGTCGCGGCGATCGCGTGCTGCTTCGCCGCGCTCGCCTACGCCGAGTTTTCATCGACGATTCCCGTCGCCGGTTCCATCTACACATACTCGTACGCGACGCTCGGCGAGCTTGCAGCGTGGATCATCGGCTGGGACTTGATGCTCGAATACGGGCTCGCGACGTCGGCGGTGTCGGTCGGCTGGTCGGGCTATCTGCAGTCGCTGCTGTCGGGCTTCGGCATTTCGCTGCCTGCGGCGCTGTCCGCCGCGCCCGGCGCCTTGCCCGGCCACACCACGTTCTTCAACCTGCCGGCGTTTCTCGTGATGATGGCGATCACGGCGCTGCTCTCGGTCGGCGTCAAGGAATCCACGCGCATCAACAACATCATGGTCGCGATCAAGGTGACGGTGGTGGTGCTCGTGATCGCCGTGGGCGTGTTCCACGTCAAGCCGGCGAACTGGCATCCGTTCATGCCGAACGGCTGGTCCGGCGTGTTCGGCGCGGCGGCGGTGATGTTCTTCGCGTTCATCGGCTTCGATTCGGTGTCGTCGGCGGCGGAGGAAGTGAAGAATCCGAAGCGCGATCTGCCCATCGGCATCATTTCGTCGCTCGCGGTGTGCGCGGTGCTTTACGTGGCGGTCGCGGCCGTCGTGACCGGAATCGTGCCGGCGGCGCAGTTCGCGAACAGTCCGCATCCGGTCTCGTTCGCGCTGCAAGTGGCCGGCCAGAACTGGGTCGCGGGCTTCATCGACCTCGGCGCGGTGCTCGGCATGCTGACCGTGATTCTCGTCATGAGCTACGGCCAGACGCGCATCATTTACGCGATGTCGCGCGACGGACTCCTGCCCGCGCGCTTGTCGAAGGTGCATCCGCGTTTCGCGACGCCGTTCTTCACGACGTGGATGGTCGGCATCTTCTTCGGCCTGATCGGTGCGCTCGTGCCGCTCAACGTGCTCGCCGAGCTGATCAACATCGGCACGCTCGCCGCGTTCTCGATGGTCTCCATCGCCGTTTTGATCCTGCGCCGCACGCATCCGGAACTGCCGCGCGCGTTTCGCTGCCCGGGTGTGCCCGTCGTTCCGGTTCTCGCCGTGGCGTCGTGCCTGTTCCTCATGTTGAATCTTCAGGCGATGACGTGGATCGCATTCGCGGTGTGGCTCGTCATCGGCCTTGCGATCTATTTCCTGTATTCGCGTCGCCACTCGGTGCTCGGGCACGCGTCGCGCGAAACGTCGACAAAGCGTGAAGCCGTGACGCAATAGGCGTCATCGTTATCGGAAAAACGCCGCCCGTGAGGCGGCGTTTTGCATTGGCGGCCACGATTCCGCAATTATGGGACGGACGTTCGCGCCGATAGCGACGCCCGCCGATTTGTGTTTTACTCGATGTCACAAACACATAACACCAAATCCGGCTGAACGCTCACGGCGGCAGTAGGCAGGTGCGTGGCGCGAAGCTGGTCCTATCCCCAAGGAGACAGTGAAATGGCGTTCAGCATCAGCCTGACGGTCAACGGGAAAGCCGTGACCGCCACCGTCGAACCGCATCTTCTGCTCGTCCAGTTTCTCCGCGATCAACTCAGACTCACCGGAACGCACATCGGCTGCGACACCGCGCAGTGCGGCGCGTGCACCGTTCATCTCGACGGCCGCGCGATCAAGTCGTGCAACATCCTGGCCGCGCAGGCGGACGGCATGAGCGTGACGACCATCGAAGGCATGGCGAAAGACGGCCAGCTTCATCCGATGCAGGCGGCATTCAAGGAATGTCATGGCTTGCAGTGCGGCTTCTGCACACCCGGCATGGTGATGAGCGCGAGCGCGCTGGCCACGCAATCGCCCGAGCTTTCCGAAGAAGACGTGCGCGAACAGCTCGACGGCAATCTGTGTCGCTGCACGGGGTATCACAACATCGTGAAAGCGGTTCTCCAGGGCGCGCAGGCGATGAAATCCGGCGCCTGACGTAACGCCAGACTCCCTTCCGAAAACGTGAATCGCGCCTTGCGGCCCTGCGTGGGCCTCGAGTAAGGCGCTAAAGCGCCGACGCCTGGCGCAAGGAGACCGCGATGAATGCCCCTGAGCAACAGAAACTGATCGGCGCCGGCGTCAAGCGCAAGGAAGACTATCGCTTCCTGACGGGCGCGGGCCAATACACCGACGACGTCGTCATGCCGCAGCAAAGCCACGGCGTATTCCTGCGCTCGCCGCACGCGCACGCGCGGATCAAGCGCATCGATACCGAAGCCGCGATGAAGTCGCCGGGCGTGATCGGCATCTTCACCGGCAAGGACATGGCGGGCGAGAACGTCGGCGGATTGCCGTGCGGCTGGCTCATCCACAGCACGGACGGCTCGCCGATGCACGAGCCGCCGCATCCCGTCATCGCGCACGACAAGGTGCTGCACGTGGGCGATCAGGTCGCGCTCGTCGTCGCCGAATCGGTGAAGGAGGCGAAGGACGCGCTCGAACTGATCGACGTCGATTACGAAGAATTGCCCGCGACCGTCGATACGGCGAGCGCCTCGGACGCCGGCCGGCCGCTCGTGCACGACAGCGTGCCGAACAACGTCTGCTACAACTGGGGCCACGGCGACAAGGCGAAGACCGACGCCGCGTTCGCCCAGGCCGCGCACGTGACGACGCTCGATATCGTGAACCAGCGCCTCGTGCCGAACGCGATCGAGCCGCGCGCCGTCAACGCGAGCTATTCGAAGCACGACGACAGCTACACGGTCTACGTCGCGAATCAGAATCCGCACGTCGAGCGCTTGCTGATGGCCGCGTTCGTGCTGCAGCTTCCGGAGTCGAAACTGCGCGTGATTGCGCCGGATGTGGGCGGCGGTTTCGGCTCGAAGATTTTCCTGTATCCGGAAGACGTCGCGCTGACGTGGGCGTCGAAGAAAGTCGGGCGGCCGATCAAATGGACCGCCGAGCGCTCCGAAGCCTTCCTCTCCGACGCGCACGGCCGCGATCACGTGACCAAGGCCGAACTCGCGCTGGACAAGGACGGCAAGTTCATCGGCATGCGCGTGCATACGACGGCGAACATGGGCGCGTATCTGTCGACGTTCGCATCGTCGATTCCGACCGTGCTCTACGCCACGCTGCTCGCCGGCCAGTACACGACGCCCGCGATCTACGCCGAAGTCAAAGCCGTGTTCACGAACACGGTGCCCGTCGATGCGTATCGCGGCGCGGGCCGTCCGGAAGCGACCTATGTCGTCGAACGTCTCGTGGAAACGGCGGCGCGCGAGTTGAACATCGATCCGGTCGAACTGCGGCGCCGCAACTTCATCCGCGAGTTTCCGTATGCGACGCCGGTCGGTCTCACCTACGACACCGGCGATTACGACGCGTGTCTCGATCGCGCGCTCGAACTCGCCGATGTGAAAGGCTTCGCGGCGCGCAAGGAAGAATCGAAGCAGCGCGGCAAGCTGCGCGGCATCGGCTATTCGTGCTACATCGAGGCTTGCGGGCTCGCGCCGTCGAACGTGGCGGGTGCGCTCGGCGCGCGCGCGGGCCTCTTCGAAGCGGGCGAAGTGCGCGTCCATCCGACCGGCTCGGTCACCGTCTTCACCGGCTCGCACAGTCACGGGCAAGGGCACGAAACGACGTTCGCGCAAGTCGTCGCGGACCGGCTCGGCATTGCGATCGACAACGTCGAGATCATTCACGGCGATACCGGCCGCATTCCGTTCGGCATGGGCACGTACGGGTCGCGCTCGATTTCCGTCGGCGGCTCGGCGATCATGAAGGCGCTCGACAAGGTCGAGGCGAAGGCGAAGAAAATCGCCGCGCATCTGCTCGAAGCGGCGGCGGAGGACATCGAGTTCAAGAACGGCGTGTTCAGCGTCGCGGGCACGGACCGCACGAAGACGTTCGTCGACGTCTCGCTCGCCGCGTACGTGCCGCACAACTTCCCGCTCGAAACCATGGAACCGGGTCTCAACGAGAACGCGTTCTACGATCCGACCAACTTCACGTATCCGTCCGGCGCGTATGTGTGCGAAGTCGAAGTCGATCAGGACACGGGCGAAACGCGCATCCAGAAATTCACGGCCGTCGACGACTTCGGCAATGTGATCAACCCGATGATCGTCGAAGGCCAGGTGCACGGCGGTCTGGGACAAGGCATCGGCCAGGCGATGCTCGAACGCTGCGTCTACGACGACAGCACCGGCCAGTTGCTTTCCGGCTCGTTCATGGATTACGCGATGCCCCACGCGATCGATCTGCCGAACTTCACCGTCGAAACCGCGAAGGGCACGCCGTGCACGCACAATCCGCTCGGCGTGAAGGGCTGCGGCGAGGCGGGCGCGATCGGCTCGCCGCCCGCCGTCATCAACGCGATTCTCGATGCGCTCGCGCCGCTCGGCGTGAAGGACTTGCAGATGCCCGCGACGCCGCACCGCGTCTGGACCGCGATGCATAACGCCTGAGGAGCCCGACATGTATTCATTCGATTATCAAAAGGCCGACGAAGCGAAAGCGGCCGTCGCCGCGTTGAGCGCGAACGGCGACGCCAAGTTCCTCGCGGGCGGCCAGAGCCTTCTGCCGACGATGCGCCTGCGCCTCGCGCAGCCATCGGCGCTGATCGACGTGACGCGCATCGCGTCGATGAAAAGCGTCACGCTCGGCGGCGACACGCTCACGATCGGCGGCGCGGTGTGCCATGCGGACGTCGCGTCGAACGCCGACGTAAAAAAGGCGCTGCCGGGCCTCGCGGACCTTGCGGGCCGCATCGGCGACCGGCAAGTGCGCGAGCGCGGCACGATCGGCGGCTCGCTCGCGAACGACGATCCGGCGGCGTGCTATCCGTCCGCCGTCCTCGCGCTGAACGCGACCGTCGTGACGGACAGAAGGCGCATCGCCGCCGACGATTTCTTCATCGACATGTATACGACCGCGCTCGAACCCGACGAACTCATCACGGCCGTCGAGTTTCCGCTCGCCGAGCGCGCGGGCTACGAGAAGTTTCGCAATCCCGCGTCGCACTTCGCGCTCGTCGGCGTGTTCGTCGCGAAGTTCAAGGACGGCGTGCGCGTGGGCGTGACGGGCGCGGCGTCGTCGGTGTTCCGGCCGGCCGAGCTGGAAGCGGCGTTGTCGAAGGATTTTTCGGTCGCATCGGCGCGCGGCGTGAAGATTCTGCCCGACGAACTGAGCGCGGACATGCACGCGAGCGCCGAATATCGCGCGGATCTGATTCCGGTGCTCGCGGGCCGCGCGATCGAGCGCGCGATGTCCTTCTAGTTCGCGACGCCGGTGCCAGTGCCAGAGCCGCAATCCATCGACGAAACGCTCGCGCGTTTGCGCGAGCAGCGGTACTTCGCGAACCGCGAACTCGCGACGGCGCTCTTTCTCGCCCTGAAAATGCAGCGGCCGCTGTTTCTCGAAGGCGAGCCGGGCGTCGGCAAGACCGAGCTGGCGAAAGCGGCGGCGGGTTTATGCGGCACGACGCTGCTGCGCCTGCAATGCTACGAAGGTCTCGATACCGCGAGCGCGCTCTACGAGTGGGATTATCCGCGGCAGATCATGGCGCTGCGGCTCGCGGAGGCATCCGGTGACACGCCGTCGAACGATTCGCTGTATCGCGGCGAGTTTCTGCTGAAGCGCCCGTTGCTGCAGGCGTTGCTGCCCGATCCCGCGAATTCAGACGCGCGCCGCGTCTTGCTGATCGACGAAATCGATCGCGCCGACGAGCCGTTCGAAGCGTTTCTGCTCGAATTGCTGTCGGATTTTCAGGTGTCGATTCCGGAGTACGGCACGGTGCGGGCGGCGCGGCCGCCGCTCGTCGTGATGACGTCGAACCGCACGCGCGAGGTTCACGACGCGTTGAAGCGGCGCTGTCTGTATCAGTGGATCGGTTATCCCGAGCGGGATGTCGAACTCGCGATCGTCGCGGCGCGCGCGCCGGAAGCGGGCAGCGCGTTGCAGAAGCGCGCCGTCGCATTCGTGCACGCGTTGCGCAGGCTGGATCTTTTCAAGGCGCCGGGCGTCGCGGAGACGATCGACTGGTGCCGCGCGCTCGCGGCGTTGTCGGTGTCGGAGCTCGATCCGCAATCGGTTCAGGACACGCTCGGCGTGCTGCTGAAGTATCAGGACGATCTCGCGCGCATGGACGCCGACACGCTCGCGCACTGCCTCTCCGCCACGCCATGACGATGGAACCGTTCGCCTGCAACGTCGTGCATTTCGTGCGGCTGCTGCGCGGCGCGGGGCTCGGCATGTCGCCCGCGCATGCCGTGGACGCGCTCGACGCGTTGCGCTTTGTCGATCTGAACCGCCGCGACGACGTACGCGCGACGCTCGCGTGCCTGCTCGTTCACGCCAGCGACGAGCGCGATATCTTCGACGCCGCGTTCGATCTCTTCTGGCGCGATCCCGATTGGGAAGGCAAGCTGCGCGCGCTGCTCTTGCCGAAGGTGACGAACGGCATGCCGCCGCCGAAGCGCAACAACCGTCTCGCCGATGCATTGGCGACGCGCGCCGCGGCATCGAAAACGCAGGCGGCGGAATCGAAGCCGGAAGAGGCGCATGCGCGCATCACGTTCAGTTCGCAGGACCGCCTGAGTCATCGCGATTTCGACACGCTCAGCGCCGACGAATGGCGCACGCTCCGGCATCAGATTCGCGCGCACCGGATGCCGCTCGCGACCGAGCCGACGCGCAGGCTGAAAGCGGCGTCGCGCGGCACCCACGCCGATCTCAAGGCGAGCGCGCGCCACGCCGTGCGCTCGGGCGGCGACTGGACCGCGTGGAAGTATCGCGCGGCGGTGGAGCGCAGGCCGCCGCTCGTCTTGCTGCTCGACATTTCCGGATCGATGAGCGCGTACTCGCGCGCCGTGCTCTATTTCTGTCACGCGCTTTTGCAGTCGCGCGAGCGTCTGCAGGTATTCTTGTTCGGCACGCGCTTGACCAACGCGACGCGCGCATTGCGCGAACGCGATCCCGATGTCGCCATCGCGGCGCTCGGGCAGAACGTGGCGGACTGGTCGGGCGGCACGCGCATCGGCGCGACGCTGGCGGAGTTCAATCGACGCTGGGCGCGCCGCGTGCTGGCCGGCCGGGCGACGGTTTTGCTCGTCACCGATGGCCTCGATCACGAAGCCATCGACGTGCTCGACGCCGAGATGCAGCGGCTCAGGCGCTTTGCGCATCGGCTCGTGTGGCTCAATCCGCTGTTGCGCTTCGCCGATTTCACGCCGCGCGCGCGGGGCGTGCGCGCGATCCTGCCGCACGTCGATGCGATGCTCGCGGCCCATAACCTCGACAGCCTTTGCGCCGTCGGGCCGGAACTGGCCGCGCTATCACGGCACACAGGAGACACGCGATGGAACTGACCGAAACGCACACGTTACCGGTGCCGCAGGCGCGCGCCTGGGAAGCGCTCAACGACACGTCGATTTTGAAGATATGCATTCCCGGCTGCGACAGCATCGACGCCGATGGCGAGAACGCCTACAACGTCGCGATGACGGCGTCGGTCGGACCGGTGAAGGCGCGCTTCAAGGGACGAATGGAACTCACGAATATCGACGCCCCGCATACTTACACGATCGTGTTCGAAGGGCAGGGCGGCGCCGCCGGTTTCAGCAAGGGCAGCGCGACCGTGAACCTCGAACCCGGCGACGAAGCCGACACGACGAAGCTCAGCTACAGTGCAAACGCGCAGGTCGGCGGCAAGCTCGCGCAGATCGGCTCGCGGCTCGTCGACGGCGCGGCGCGCAAGATTGCCGGGGAATTTTTCAAGCGATTCAGCGCGCAGTTGCAGGGCGGGCCGGAATCGCAGGATAGCGCCGCCGGCGATGAAAACGGCGGCGAGACGCACGAGAAGGGAAAGAAATCATGGACAGCGTGGATCTCGAAGTCCTGAAACACAGCGCGCGATGGCTCGAAGAAGGGCATCGCGTATTGCTCGTGACGGTGGTGAAGACGTGGGGTTCGTCGCCGCGGCCCGAGGGCGCGATGCTCGCCGTGCGCGCCGATGGTCACGTCGTCGGTTCGGTGTCGGGCGGATGTATCGAGGACGATCTCATCGACCGTGTGCGGCAACGGGGCATCGAGCAGACGAAGCCGGAAGCGGTGAAGTACGGCATCAGCGCGGAAGAGGCGCACAGGTTCGGCTTGCCGTGCGGCGGCACGATCCAGCTCGTGCTGGAACCGTTGTCGATGTCGAGCGGCATCGCCGAATTGTGCGCGACGGTGGAAAGCGGCGGGCTCGTCGCGCGCACGCTCGACATGGCGACCGGCGACGCGCGCCTCGAACCCGCGCAAGCCACGGACGGCGTGCTCTTCGACGACCAGCGGCTTCTGACGATCCACGGTCCGCGCTATCGCATGCTGGTGATCGGCGCGGGGCAGTTGTCGCGGTATCTGTGCAGCATCGCGGTCGGGCTGGATTATCAGGTCACCGTCTGCGATCCGCGCGAGGAATACACGGAAGAGTGGGATGTGGCGGGCACGACCATCGTGCGCACCATGCCCGACGACACCGTCATGGACATGAAGCTCGACGAGCGCTGCGCGGTGATCGCGCTCACGCACGATCCCAAACTCGACGATCTGGCGTTGATGGAAGCGCTCAAAACGCCCGCGTTCTACGTGGGCGCGCTCGGTTCGCGGCGCAATAACGCGGCGCGTCGCGAGCGTCTGAAGGAGTTCGATCTGAGCGAAGCCGAGCTCGCGCGATTGCACGGGCCGGTGGGAATTTACATCGGCAGCAGGACGCCGCCGGAGATCGCGGTGTCGATTCTCGCCGAGGTCACGGCGGCGAAGAACGGCGTGTCGCTGCCGGAATTGTTGCAGGTCGAAGGCGCGAAGGCGGCGCGTGAAGTCGCGGGGAAAGGCGAAGTGTGCGGCGTTTGAGCGCGATTACGCCGTGACGAACGCCTGGCACGCTTCGTCCATGACTCACGCGGCGTAAGCGCAAGTCACATCAATCCACAAACGATCGCCGCGACCAGCGATGCCGCGACGATCACCACGCCCGCAGTGCGCTTCCTGTTCAGCTCGGTCCACAGCAGCACGCCCGTCAGAGACAGCAAAATGATGCTGCCCGCGAACGTGTCGATGAGCAGCACCCAGCCCACGCTCAGGCCCACGCCTTTGTGCAGGTTGGTCATCATCGCGAGGAAGGTGTTTTCGGTGCGTTTCACCGACACGAAGTTGTTGCCCACCCAGTACTCGGCCATCACGCTGCCGCCCGGCGCTGCCACCATCACCGACCATTGCTCCGGCTGCATCGTGCTCTTGTCGCCCCAGCCGACCGGATGCGCCGGCTCGCGCTTCGCGCGCCCGAGATTGCCTTCGATCTTCAATTCCTTCTTCAGCCACGCGCCCATGTCGCGCGGCGTCTTGAAGCCTTCGGCGGGCAGCGGCATCTGCATCTGCGAAACCTGCGGCTCGCCGGTGGAAATGCGCAGCGGCGGCGCGCGATGATTCAACAGGAAACCCGTCGTCCCGAACAGCAGGCCGAGCAGCGCGCCCCACAAGCCGATCCATCCGTGAACCTTGCGCAGCCACTTCAGGAACGTCGAGCGGCGCGAGCGGTTCTTGCGCACGAACTGCTCGGCATCGTCGATGAGGCGCCCATGCGGACGATAGTGCGTCGGGCCGCTCGTCGCGGGCGGCTGCGGATTGAGGGTGTCAGGCGCGTTCACGCGTCTCTCCAGAATTCGGGCGTTGGCAGACAAAGCCGCGCCCCGATCGGCGGGTTCGAACGAACGCGCGGCGATCGACGGAAGGCGGGCAAATGAGAATTGTTATCATTGCATGCGCAAAAGCGCATTTCAATGCTTTGCGATTGCCTGACATTCCGCAAATGTCACGAAAAATTTCAGACAGGCCAGAGCGGCCCTTCCTGCATCGCGCCGACTTGCTCGCGCAATTCGAGGATGCGGTCTTCCCAATAGCGCTGCGTGTTGAACCACGGAAAGGCGGCGGGAAACGCCGGATCGTTCCAGCGGCGCGCGAGCCACGCCGAGTAGTGAATCAGCCGCAGCGTGCGCAAGGCTTCGGTCAGATGAAGTTCGCGCGGATCGAACTCGCAGAAGTCTTCGTAGCCGGCGAGCAGATCCGTGAGCGCGCGCGATGCGTCCGCGCGTCCCGCGGGCAGCAGCAGCCATAGATCCTGAATCGCCGGGCCCATGCGGCTATCGTCGAAATCGACGAAATGCGGACCCGCGTCGGTCCACAGCACGTTGCTCGGATGACAGTCGCCGTGCAGCCGCAAGTGCCGCACGTCGCCCGCGCGATCGAAACACTGCGCGACGCCTTCGAGCGCCATCGACACGACGGTTTCCCAGGCTTCGCGCACGTCGGCGGGAACGAAGGCGTGCGTCAGCAGAAACTCGCGCGGTTCGTAACCGAAGGTGTCGATATCGAGCGTCGGCCGCTCGCGATAAGGCTCGATCGCGCCCACCGCGTGAATGCGCCCGATGAAGCGCCCGAGCCATTCGAGCGTGTCGCGGCGGTCGAGATCGGGTGCGCGTCCGCCGCGCCGCTCGAAGATCGAAAAGCGAAAACCGTCGAATTCGTGCAGTGTCGCGCCTTCGAGCACGCGGGCCGGAACGGCCGGAATTTCGCGCGCGACGAGTCCGGCGACGAACGCGTGCTCTTCGAGAATCGCCGCATTCGACCAGCGTTTCGGACGATAAAACTTGGCGACGACCGGCGCGCCATCTTCGACGCCCACCTGATACACGCGGTTTTCGTAGCTGTTGAGCGGCAGCAGGCGGCCGTCGGTGCGCGCGCCGGCGGGAATCAGCACGCTGTCGAGCGCATCGAGCACGCGCTCGGGCGTGAGGCCGGCGAAGGGCGGCGCGTCGTCGGCGGGCGCGCCGTCGGAATCGGGATGGATCGAGTTCATCCCGGCATTGTGCCCGGCCTTCGCGCGGGCGGCACCATTACTTCAATGAACGACCGTGTTCGACGGACGCACGATATCGCCCGTGTCGATTAGATCTTCGAGGAAGAACGGCTCCGTATTGAGCAGTTTGGTCACGCCGGGCTCGCCCGCGTACCAGGCGACCATCGCCATGTCGCCGAGAATGCGCATTACGATGCCGCGCGCGCCTTGCGGCACGGCAATATGCACGGAGCGGACAATCGAACCGATTTGCATGATGAATCCCCGTTTCAGCGCCGGCTGGGAATAGAACGCCGGTCGTATATTTCACCAAGCACAGGCTTTTCACGGCTCGTGCACCAGACAATCGCCGCGTCTTTGTTGCGGCAAGCGCGACTTGCGCGGCTTTCATGAACGATTGTGCTCTTACTTTAGCGCATCGCGGCGCGTCGGCGCGACGCCAAATGCCTCGTTATGTTGCCGATCGCAGACGACTAGCAGTAATTACTGGTGATCGTCGGCGTAAGGCATCTTTCGCATTAGGCAAAACCCTTGGTATCGGCGTATTGTTAAGGGTTTTTCAGCGGAGACTACATTCGTGAACGCTTCACCGTCGCCGCAGCGCCCGAACGCCGACGATCACACGTATCTCGAACGCGGTTCGCGCGCGTACTGGCGTGCGGCGCTTGCGCTGCTGTTCGCCGGCTACGCAACCTTCTCGCTGTTGTATTGCGTGCAGCCGCTGCTTCCCGAGTTCACGAAGGCGTTCGGCGTCAGCCCGGCGGTCAGCGCGTTGACGGTATCGGTGAGCACGGCTGCGCTGGCGATCGCGATCTTCATCGCGGGATTCGTCTCGGAAAGCTGGAGCCGTCATCGATTGATGACGCTTTCGCTGCTGGCGTCGTCGTCGCTGACGGTCGTCGCCGCCGTGTTGCCGAATTGGCACGCGCTGCTCGTCGTGCGCGCGCTCGAAGGCTTCGCGCTCGGCGGCGTGCCTGCCGTCGCGATGGCGTATCTCGCGGAGGAAGTGCATCCGGAAGGCCTCGGTCTCGCGATGGGCCTGTATGTCGGCGGGACGGCGATCGGCGGAATGGCGGGGCGCGTGATCAGCGGCGTCCTCGCGGATCTGTTCGGCTGGCGCGTGGCCATCGGCGGCATCGGTTTGCTGGGTTTGCTCGCGACGCTCGCGTTCCGCTCGCTCCTGCCGCCGTCGCGGCGATTCAAGCCACGGCGCGGCGTCGGGTTCGCGCATCATCGGCGCTCGCTGGCCGGTCATTTGCGGCATGGCGGTTTGCCGTTTCTGTTTCTCATCGGCTTCGTGCTGATGGGCAGCTTCGTCACGCTCTACAACTACGTCGGCTACCGGCTGCTCGGCGCGCCGTTTCAACTCAGTCAGACGCAGATCGGCGCGATCTTCACCGTGTATCTGACGGGCGTCGTCGCGTCGCCGTGGTCCGGGAAGATGGCCGATGCCTTCGGACGCGGCCGCGTACTGATCGCGAGTCTTCTGCTGATGATGCTAGGCGTGGCGCTGACGTTGTCGAACGCGCTGGCGGTGATCATCGCCGGGATCGCGTGTTTGACCTTCGGTTTCTTCGCCGGGCACGCCGTCGCGAGTAGCTGGGTCGGCCGGCTCGCCGCGCAGGCCAAAGGGCAGGCGGCGGCGCTTTATCTGCTCGCGTATTACATCGGATCGAGCGTGATCGGATCGTATGGCGGCCACTTCTGGACGGCGTTCGGATGGACGGGCGTCGCCGGGCTGATCGGCGCGCTGCTGGTCGTCGGGCTGGCGGGCGCGGCGTATCTGAACCGGCACGAGCGCGCGACGCTCGCCTGAAAATCGAAAGCCGCCTGAAATGGAACGGAACTAAGGGTTTTCCGCGTCCGCTTAAAAAAGATCGCGTCTAAAGCCTTGTTACGCAAGGCTTTCATCTGTCGATGCAGTTTCCCAGCGCACGAAGTTCGGCCGACGCTCGCCACGGAGCGGCCTATACTCGAATTGTCGATGCCGCTTTTCCACGCGCGACGATCAAAGCCAGAAAGCAAGACGATGGGAGACGCACTATGACGTACTTCACGATCGGCGACTTCATCCTGATCATCCCGATGGCGCTGGCTGGCGCGCTGTTCCTCGGGGCCATTCCCTGCGCGACGCATTTCAAGAACAACGTGCTGCGTGTGTTCGGCGCGCTGCTCGGCGTGCTCGCTGCGTTTCTGCTTGTCGAAGGACTGCCCGCGCTGATCTAGCGAGCGCCCCGCGCGGGCGCGCTCGCCGAAGACGCTGCTTTAAAGATGCTCGCCGAGGAAGCTCAGCGTGCGCCCATGCGCGAGCGCTGACGCCCGGGCGTTGTACGACGCGCGATCGCCACAGTTGAAACCGTGGTCGGCTTGCGCGTAGACGTGCAGTTCGGAATTCTTGCGGCCCGCGAACTTCTGGCGCACGGCGTCCACGGCATCGGCGGGAATGTGCGCGTCGAGTTCGCCGTAGTGGAATTGCATCGGCACCTTCACCTGATCGGCTTTATCCAGCGCATTCTGAATGCCGCCGCCGTAGTAGGCCACCGCCACATCCACCGAACCTTGCGCCGCCGCGAGATACGCGAGCCGGCCGCCGAAGCAATAGCCGATCGCCGCGATCTTGCCCGTCACTTCGGGCAGCGCGCGCAGCGCTTTCGCGGCCGCGCCGACGTCCGCGACCGCCGCGTCGAGCTGGGTCTTTTGCAGGAGTTCCATCGCCTTTTCGCGATCCGCGCCTTCGTAGCCCAGCTCGACGCGCGGCTGCGTGCGCCAGAAGACATCGGGGGCGAGCGCGACGTAGCCATCGGCGGCGTATTGATCGGCGACGCTGCGAATGTGGCCGTTCACGCCGAAGATCTCCTGCAGGATGATCACGGCGGGTCCGCTGCCCGTCTTGGGTAGCGCGAGATAGCCCTGGAAGCTGTCGCCATCGGCGGGAATGTCGATCCAGCGGGAAGTCACGGATACGGTCACGTCGATACTCCTTGCGTTGGTGAAATGGTTGGCCGGACGAGTTTGCCAGCTTTCCCTTTCAGTCGCCCTGAACGCCTGCGCGCGCCTGGCACGCCGTTTGACGTGCGGCGCATTTTTAGAGGCCCCAATCTAAACACCGGCTAAAAAGAAGCCTTAAAAGAACAGGCTAATGATGCCGGCGGGCAATGATTATCGGCGCGCGACTGCCGAACTTGAATGATGGCCAAACCTTTGCGCGCCGATGTCGTGGAAACCCGCATGTACAGGGCTTCTTCACAGGAACGCCAGCACAAACGGCGACGCATCACAACTAGCCGTTAATTGGTAGTGACACCACTATCTTAAAAAACTTCCCTAAATTAATTTGACAACCCTACACTTGCGCGCAGTGCGGATGGCGGCTGCCACGAACGGCCTGCCGGAAGGACTTGCCAAGTGCATGACGATGCATCCGGCGTGGTCGTCCACGGGACTGAGCGATCGTGATGAAAGACGGGGCACAGGGCGATTACGTTGTTTTTGGGACCGAAACTGGAGACTTACATGAACACCAAGCTTCACAAACTGTTGCCGATCAGCGCCGCAGCCGTGCTGTTCGCTACGTTGGCAACGTCCGCAGCAGCCGACCAGGTCGTCAAGATCGGTCACGTCGCTCCGCTGACCGGCGGCATTGCTCACCTGGGCAAGGATAACGAAAACGGCGCGCGGCTCGCAGTCGAAGAGATCAACGCCAAGGGCCTGACGATCAACGGCCAGAAGGTCACGCTCGAACTCGACGCGCAAGACGATGCAGCCGACCCGCGCACCGCGACGCAAGTCGCGCAGAAGCTGGTCGACGACAAGGTCGTTGGCGTCGTCGGTCACCTGAACTCCGGTACGTCCATCCCGGCTTCGAAGATTTATAGCGACGCGGGCATCGTGCAGATTTCCCCGTCGGCGACGAACCCGACCTACACGCAGCAAGGCTTCAAGACGACGTACCGCGTCGTCGCGACCGATGCGCAGCAAGGCCCGGCGCTCGCCAACTACGCGGCGAAGCAACTGAAGGTGAAGAGCGTCGCCGTCGTCGACGACTCGACCGCTTACGGCCAGGGCCTCGCGAACGAGTTCGAAAAGACCGCCAAGTCGCTCGGCCTGAAAGTGATCTCGCACGACGCGACCAACGACAAGGCCGTCGATTTCCGCGCGATTCTGACGAAGATCAAGGGTGAGAACCCCGACGCCGTGATGTACGGCGGCATGGACGCAACCGGCGGCCCGTTCGCCAAGCAAGCCAAGCAGCTCGGCCTGCGCGCGAAGGTTCTGGCGGGCGACGGCGTCTGCACGGAAAAGCTGTCGGATCTGGCCGGCGACGCGACCGACAACGTCGTGTGCTCGGAAGCGGGCATGGCGCTCGAGAAGATGGACGGCGGCAAGGCGTTCGCGGACAAGTTCCAGAAGCGCTTCGGCCAGCCGATCCAGATCTACGCGCCGTTCACGTATGACGCGGTGTACATCATCGTCGACGCGATGAAGCGCGCCAACTCGACCGATCCGGCGAAGATCGTCGCCGCGATGCCGAACACGGACTACAAGGGCGTGATCGGCGAGACGACCTTCGATTCGAAGGGCGATCTGAAGCACGGCGTGATCTCGCTGTACAACTACAAGGGCGGCAAGAAGACGCTGCTCGACGTCGTGAAGATGTAATCGACGCGGGACTTCGGTCTCGAAAAGCGCGCGGAGCCGAAAGGCCCGCGCGCTTTATATTTTCCAGCGCTTCAGAATGCGCGGCCCGATGACCGTGATGATCAGACAGCACGCCGCGACGACGCACAGCCCGATGGGCAGCGTGCTGATCTGCGCGACGCCGCCGATCAGCACCGGCCCGAGCAGCAAGCCGAAATACGCGAGGCCCGCGACCTGCGCGAGTCCTTCGGCGGCTGTGACGCCTTCGACGCGCGCCGCCGCCGCGAACAGCACCGGCATCATGTTCGCGAGGCCGAGGCCCATCAGCGTGAAGCCGGTCATCGTGACGACGGTGTTCGGCAGCACGAGCGCCATCACCATGCCGACGAACGCGAGTCCCGCGCTGCCGAAGATCAGTTGCGGCGCGCCGAAGCGCGCGCGCACCGCGTCGCCGCCGAAGCGTCCGGCCGCCATGCCACCGGAAAACGCGGCATAGGCGGCGCTCGACACCGACGGCGTGGCCTCGACCACATCGCGCATATAGACCGTCGCCCAGTCGTACATGGCGCCTTCCGCGATCAGCGCGATCAGTGCGAGGCCGCCGAGCGCCCACAGCGCGCCCGAGCGCCAGCGATTCGACGACGACGCCTTCGCGTGCTCGTCGTGATGAGGCACGTGCGGCAGCACGGCAGGCATCGAAACGAGCAGGACGACGAGGCTCACGCCCGACGCCAGCGCGAGATGCGCAGCCGGTGAAAGTCCGTGCGCGAGCAACGCGCCGCCCACCGCCGCGCCCGCCATCCCGCCGATGCTGAACATGCCGTGCAGCGACGACATGATCGGCCGGCTCAACGCCTGCTCGACCGCGCTCGCTTCGGCGTTCATCGCGACGTCGAGCGTCGCCATGCCGAAGCCGAAGATCGCGAGCACGATCAGCAGCAGCCAGTACGTGGGCGTGATCAGAATCAGCGAGCCGCAGAGCATCATCGTGATGCCGCCCGCCAGACAGGCCGTGCGCGTGCCGGCGCGCGCGATCCACGGTCCGGCCGTGAGCATCGCGAAGATCGAGCCGCCCGCGACGGCGAGCAGCGCGAACGAGAGCATGCCGGGGCTGAGCGCGAACTTGTCGCGCACGGTCGGCACGTGCACGCCCCACGACGCGTACATCATGCCGGCGATGAAGAAGACGGCCATCGTCGCGTAGCGCGCACGGACGCGCGTGGCGTGCGGAAGGCTGCGATGCAGCGCGAGCGTCGGATTGGATTCGCAGGCGGCGGAGGCGGTAGTCGAGTCGGACACGAGAGAAGTCGTTTTGAGGATTGCGCGCAAAGCTTGCGCGAGACGGGAGTGCGACCGGACATGATGCCATCGGACGCGAAGGCTTTCGATTCTATCGAACGGCCAGGCGACACGCTCGCATGCGCTGCATTACCATCGTCCGACGATCGACAACGTACGAAACCCGGATGAACATTCCGTCGCAAGCGCCGCTTCATTTGCTGCATCGCGTAGCGGAAGGCGGCTCGCGCGGCGATACCTGCGTTATCACCCGGATACGGCGCGTAATCTGCAACTCGGCGATTTCGTATTCTGGGTGATGTCGGTGGAACGCATGCGGTATATCGGCGGATTCGGCGCGATGGGATGGCTCTCCGGCGATGAACTCGATTCGCTGCCGCCAGTAAGCGCGGCCGATGAATCGATGCTCTACGAATATTGCGATGCGGCTGCGCTCAGGCAGCCGAATCTGCGCTTATTGGGGGTGGACCGGTACGGCTGCGATTTGCTGCTTACCAGCACAGATACGCGCAATCGTTTTACATTCGATTACCCAAAACTGACGAAGGGGGATTTGAAAGCCGCACTTATCGATTGTTTTGAGCGTCAAGGGGACATTTCAGGGCGATAAATCCGAATTGTTGCGGCCCGACTTCGCGGCTCATCGAGCCGGATCGCTCAATAAATCGCGGCAAGTTGCCATCCCATGAAACTTTCTGACGGGCGCTATTGCCGTTGTTTTCATCCGATGCCATCACCCGGCCGCCGTGTCAATGAACGGTGTGTTTCTACGCCGGATCAACAAGTGCCCCAAACTTCGGAATTTTCGGCAAATGTTACGAAGAAAGTTGCTAAACTTTTTATTAAGTGGCAATTCGCACATGCCGCGATAATAGGAACTGTGTTAATCTGCGTCCCAATCCGAGGTTATACTCATAACTGAAAGCGAGCGCACCGATTCGCAAGTCAGCAAACCACTTAGGGAAATGCCATGCCGTCATACAAGGAACTGCTCGCTCAGCGCGAGTCACTCGAACGTCAGATTGAAGAAGCGAAGTCGCGCGAATACGCCGAAGTACTTAATGAGATCAAGCAGAAAATGGCGGATTATGGGATCACGCTTCAGGAACTGGCTGGCGGCCGCGGCGCAAAGAGCGCGAAGGCCGCGCGCAGCCGGTCTGGCGTTGCGCCGAAATATCGCGACCCGGAAAGCGGCAGCACTTGGTCGGGCCGCGGCAAGCCGCCGAAGTGGATCGCTGGGCAAGACCGGGATAGCTTCCTGATCGGCAAGTAAGTTCTGAGTTGAACATGCAAAAAAGGCCGCGTTGCAATACGCGGCCTTTTTATTTCGTGCCCGATAAAACGGCGACGCCGTTGCTCACGGCCTCGAAAGCGCCGCGACGCGCCGGCTGCTAGCATTCAAGCGTGAAGGGCCCGAGATAAATTACATGACGCTTTCAGCGACGCACGCCGCGGAAAAACACGACGTTGCCCGAAGGACCACGTGGACAAGCATCGCGCTAAATAGCGGGCTTACCACGGCGCAACTCGTCGTAGGTTTTCTGGCGCATTCCCAGGCGCTGATTGCGGACGGCGTTCATTCGCTTGCGGACATCGTGTCCGATTTTATCGTGCTGATCGCGAACAAGCACGCAGGCGCCGCGCCGGACGTCGATCATAACTACGGCCATAACCGTTATGAAACGGTGGCGTCATTATTCCTCGGCGGATTACTGGTTGCCGTCGGTGTCGGAATGTTGTGGCGCGCCGGGACGCGTATTGTCAACCTTCAGGATATTCCGCCGGTAAAGGCCGCCGCGCTCGCGGTCGCGATTATCGTGCTCGTCTCCAAGGAAGCGCTTTTCCGCTATATGCTGCGCGCGGCGGAACGAGTGCGCTCCGCGATGCTCGTCGCAAATGCGTGGCACGCACGCTCGGATGCCGCTTCTTCACTGGTCGTCGCGCTCGGTATTATCGGCAGTTTGGCAGGGTTTCGGATTTTGGACCCGATCGCCGCTGCGCTCGTCGGTTTCCTGGTCGGTAAAATGGGATGGACGTTCGCGTGGGACGCATTACAAGATCTTTCTGATCGCGCACTCGATAAATCGACCACCGACGATTTGCGCACCATTTTGCTGGCCACGCCCGGCGTGCGCGAAGTCCACGATTTCCGCACGCGCAAAATGGGCGATCTCGCAATCGTCGATGCGCACATTCTCGTCGATCCGCTGATTTCGGTTTCGGAAGGGCATTACATCGCCGAATCGGCGCGCGCGAACATGCTGGCCGATACGCGGGTCATCGACGCGCTCATTCACGTCGATCCCGAACTCGATGAACTGAATCCGCTGCCGGGCAATTTCCCGCTGCGCTCAACCGTCAGCGACGCCGTGCGCGCGGCGTTCGCGCAGGAGGGTTTGGCGGTCGAGACGTTGAATCTGCATTATCTGAGCAGCGGCTTCAATGTCGATGTCACGCTGCCCGCGACAGGCGCGGCGGATGCGGCCGCGAAGCTGAAGTCGATCGATTTCGACGCGCTCAGGCGCAAGATCGGGGCGCGCGAAATTCATGTCGCGCAGGCGCTCGATCTCGCGCGTGCGTCGTCGGCGACGAAACGCGCGATCGATACGCCACGCTGAACGCCGCTCAGAGCGGCAATTGCGTGTCGAACTTGATTTCGCGAAGCACGACGCTCGTTCGCACCTGCGCGACGGCGGGAATCTTGAAGATGCGATCGTGCAGGAACGAGTCGTACGCCTTGATATCGGGCGCGACGATCTTGAGGATGTAATCGGATTCGCCGGTCGTGCTGTAGCACTCGGTCACTTCCGGGCAGGTGGCGATTTCGCGCTCGAACTGCTCGACGCCGCCTTCGGTGTGACGTGTCAAATGGATATGCGCGAGCGCGCAGACGTGGAGGCCGAGCTTCTCGCGGTCGAGCAGCGCCGTGTAGCGCTGAATGACGCCCGACTGCTCCATGTCCTTGATGCGGCGCCAGCATGGCGTGCTCGACAAGCCGACCTGGTCGGAAATTTCCTGAACGGAGCGCCGCGCGTCGAGCTGCAGAAGACGCAGGATTTTTTGTGAGAATGTATCGAGAGTCAACTGCGCCTCCGTTCGGTCGCGATTGACGCTAATAGTAGAGGCGCCAGAAAGGAAACGCAATGCAACGCGCCCGCACTGAGGGAGATTCCCTAACTCACTGGCTTGACTGCGCGGTTTTACCTTCGGCGTCGTCGCTGGATTCGGCAGATGCCCGCGCCAGCGCCGCCTGCGACGTCCGCAGTTCCGCGAGCATGTTGCAAAAGAGCGCGCCTTGCTCAATGGCATCGTCGAGCGCGACGTGCGTGTGCGGAAGCTCGTCGAACCAATGTTTCGGCAGACGCGGCTTGATCGCTTTGCGGTACGGAAGGCCGGTCATCGCGAAGGCGAGCGTCTTGATATCGAGCGCGGACCACGAGAACGGGCAGCGCTCGGCGAAACGCATCATGTACCAGAACATATAGGTGAAGTCGAAGCCCGCCGGATACGCGACGAACACCGGCTTGCCCGGCAGCGCCTCCACCCATTCGACATAAGCCGGCAGCGCGATCTCCGGCTTTTGCAGATCCTTGCGGCACGCGGCCCACGCGTCGGGCTGCGTTTTCCACCAGGCGGCCTGAACCGGATGCGGCGCCGCGCCTTCCAACGTTTCGAGATTCGCGGAGAACGTGCCGATGAGCTGCTTGTCGGCCGTGAAGGCTGCCGAGGCGAAACTCAGCATCGAATGCGGGCCGGGAATCGGGCCATCGGCCTCGACGTCGGTGCTGACGTAGATTTCAGGAATCGCGTTCACGCTGTCACTCCGTCGCGTACGAACGGGTTGGTGCGCCGCTCCTCGCCGAACGTCGACGCCGGGCCGTGACCGGGAACAAAAGTGACGTCGTCGCCGAGCGGCCAGAGCTTTTCGCGGATCGAGCGGATGAGTTCCGCGTGATTGCCGCGCGGAAAGTCCGTGCGGCCGATCGAACCGGCGAACAGCACGTCGCCGACGAACGCGAGCTCGTGCTCGCGGCTGAAGAACACGACGTGGCCCGGCGTGTGACCCGGACAGAAATAGACTTCCATCGACTCGTTGCCGAACTGCACGGTGTCGCCGTCGGCCAGCCAGCGTTCCGGCGTGAACGCCTCGGCGTTCGAGAACCCGAAGCGCTGCGTCTGCGCGGGCAGTTGATCGATCCAGAACGCGTCTTCCCGATGCGGTCCTTCTATTTGTATACCGTAATGGTCGGCGAGCGCTTTCGCGCCGCCGCAGTGATCGAGGTGACCATGCGTCAGAAGAATCTTTTCGACGGTCACGCGCTGCCGGTCCACTTCCGCAATGATGCGCTCGATATCGCCGCCCGGGTCCACGACGGCGGCGCGCCGGGTCGCCTCACAGATTGCGATGGAGCAGTTCTGCTGGAAGGGCGTCACGGGAACGAGAATGACTTTCATATGACTGTCGCCGGTACGCGCGGGTCTGTAAAAACGTTCATTGTACCGGTGCCATAACGCGTGCAACGATGACGGTTCGAGCGCTGGAAAACCCTAAAATGTCGGCAATTCTTACGCTCATAGAGAAAATCAATGACGGAATGTTGGGTCGGGCGAGACGAACCGCTGTTTTTTTGTATAATGGCACTACTTGTGCATGGATCTAACCATGCCGTCAAAAGGCGAAGGTCGAAACGCCAGTGCGTTTTTACAATCGCTGTCAGTACGCTGTTCGGGGCCAAAAGCCTCGCAATTGCAACTCAAGCACCTCCAGTGGGTGCACACGTCTTGTCCGGCCAGACGCCGCGCGTCTGTCAGATGGCCTTTGCAGCCGTCACGCCGGATGGGGCCTACGCCGCCGTTCCTGCGCTTACATAAGGTTTTTCAGCGCACGAATGTGATGCCACGTTCGATGGCGGCTTGTGGGGTCTGGTCAGGCTGCCGGGGACAGGTTGCGCCAGACGTGAACAATAACCGGGCGTTTGCGGCACGAGTGCGCCGCATCCGAGCACAGTTCGCCGTTCGCTTGACCGAGCGGCGTTCTGCTTTGCACGGCAAAGCCTCGAGCAGCCATCGCGCGCCGACCAGCGCAGCGCGGCCGCTCCTTTATCGTAAACACGTCTATGAATGCTCGATATATTCGACATGTCGGAAGCCTGCTGGCAGTGGGTGTGCTAGCCGGCTGCGCCGCGCCGGGTTCGGGCGATGTCGCAGCCAATCCTCAGAAGACAGACTCTCTGAGCACGAGCAGTGCCCGCTCGCCGGCGCCGCTCGCGTTCGATTCGCATCTCTCCGCTCTGCCGGCCGACAAATCCAGCCAGGCTCAGTCGCTTTCGAGCGCCGAGCCGATCACGACCGGTCCCGACGCCGGCAACTTCGAACAGAAGGGCAAGGCGTCGTGGTACGGCCGCATGTTCCATGGCCGCAAGACCGCGAGCGGCGAGAAGTTCAACATGAACGCGATGACCGCGGCGCACCGCACGTTGCCGCTCGCGTCGTGGGTGCGCGTGACGAACGAGTCCAACCACAAGACGGTGGTCGTGAAGATCAACGACCGCGGTCCGTACGTGCGCGGGCGCGTGATCGACTTGTCGTACGCTGCCGCGGCGGTGCTCGGCATGCGCGGCGCCGGCACGCAGAAGGTGAAGATCGAAGGTCTCACGCAGCAGGAAGCGCGTGCGGCGCGCGAAGAGCAGGCGCAAGCGCTTGCCGACGACAGCGTGAACTGATCCGCTTCGCACTTCGCAAAACCCGAACGGGCCGTCTCGCGACGGCCCGTTTTTTATTCCGCTTCGCTTTCGCCGCGCTTCGCGAGCTTGAGCGCGCGCTCGTACAGCGCGTTGCGCGACGCGCCCGTCAAGGTCGCGGCGATGCGCGCCGCACTCTTCACCGACAACTCTTCCAGCAACGTCGAGAGCAGCGCATCGTGCGCGTCGTCGGCGTCCTGCGCTTCGGGCGCGCCTTCCACCACCAGAACGAATTCCCCGCGTTGACGATTCGCATCGGCTTCGAGCCACGTTGGCCCTTCGGCCAGGGTGCATCGATGCAGGCTCTCATGTAACTTCGTCAGTTCGCGGGCGATCAGCAGTTGCCGCTCTGGGCCGAGCACCTCGCCGAGCGCGCGTACCGTTTCCACGATGCGATGCGGCGCTTCGTAGAACACCAGCGCCATCGGGTGATTCGCGAGCGTGCGCAGTTGCGTGGCGCGCTGCTTCGGCTTCGTCGGCAGGAAGCCGATGAACGAGAAGCCGCGCACCCACGCGCCGGCAGCAGAGAGCGCCGTCGTGAGCGCGCTTGCGCCCGGCAGTGGAACGACGGGGAGGCACGCTTCACGCACGGCGTCGACGAGACGCGCGCCCGGATCGGAAATGCCGGGCGTGCCGGCGTCGGATACGCACGCGATGCGCTCGCCGTTCCGCAGATGCTCGATCACGCGCTCGGCGGCGCTGCGCTCGTTGTGCTCGTGAACGGCGATCGAGGGCTTCGAGATGCCGTAGCGCGCGAGCAGTTGCGCGGTGTTGCGCGTGTCTTCGGCGGCGATGCGATCCGCGAGTTGCAACACATGCAGCGCGCGCACGGTGATGTCGGCCGCGTTGCCGATCGGTGTCGCGACGACATAGAGCGCGCCCGTCGGATAGTTCTGCCCGGCGGCGAGTTCGGAGATCTGAAGCATGAGCGCGGGCGTCCAGGGAAAGGACGTCATTTTGCCACGCGCGACCCGCATGGCTCGCCGACAACTTTTATGGAGGAGCCTTGTCCAAAACGCTCGGCGATGTGTTCGAGACGCGCGCGCTGGAGTTCCTGCAGCGGCAACGCATGCGACTCGTCGCGCGCAATGTGGCTTGCCGGGGCGGCGAGATCGACCTCGTGATGCTCGATGAGCGCGACGCCCTCGTGTTCGTCGAAGTTCGGGCGCGCAAGAGCAGGCGTTATGCGAATGCCGCCGCGAGTGTCGATGCGCGAAAGCGCGCGCGGCTCGTCCACGCCGCGCAGCATTTCCTCGCGACGTGGCGTGGCGCGTTGCCCGCATGCCGCTTCGATGTCGTCGCGTTCGATGCGGGTCGCGTGCATTGGCTGCCCGATGCGTTTCGCGCCGACGAAGCATGAGCGAGGTTCGTCGCATGATGCATGCGGTAAACTGCGCAACAACCGACGCTTCGAGCGTTCAAGCCACATACCGCCGCCATTCGCGGCCGATGATCGAGAGTCGATGTCAGTCGAACGTATCCAGCAGCAATTCCGCGACAGCGCGGCACTCAAACTCGAAGCACTCGACGCGCTGGCGGTTCCGATCGCGGCCGCCGTCGATACGCTCTTCGGCGCACTCGCCAACGGCAACAAGATTCTCGTCTGCGGCAACGGCGGTTCCGCTGCCGATGCGCAACGTTTCGCCGCGCAACTGATCGGCCGTTTCGAGCGCGAGCGGCCAGGCTTGCCGGCCATCGCGCTGACGACGGATACATCGATTCTCACGGCCATCGGCAACGACTATGCGTTCGAGCAGATCTTCTCGAATCAGGTCCGCGCGCTCGGTCAGTCGGGCGACGTGCTGCTCGCGATCAGCACGTCGGGCAACTCGGTCAACGTGCTCGCGGCGATTCAGGAAGCGCACGAGCGCGAGATGATCGTGATCGCGCTATCGGGCAAGGGCGGCGGCGCGATGTCCGACGTACTTGCCGAAACCGATATTCACATCTGCGTGCCGTCGGATCGAACGGCGCGCGTTCAGGAAGTCCATCTGCTGACCATTCACTGTCTGTGCGACGGCATCGATTCGATGCTGCTCGGAGACGATTGAAACTGAAAAGGGGGAACGGAGTTGATGAACAAGACACGCGTCAAGGCGACGCTGGCCCAAGCCACGCTCGTGGTGAGCATGTTGTCGGGAGTTGCGTTGACGTTGCAGGGCTGCGCGCTTGCGGTTGTCGGCGCGGCTGCTGGCGGCACGCTGATCGCCACGGATCGCCGCACGCTCGGCGCGCAGACCGAAGACCGCGAGATTCAGGTGAAGGCGCTTTCGCGGATCAACGAGAACCTGCCCGATACGGCGCATGTCAACGTGACCGTGTTCAATCGGCGCGTGCTGCTGACCGGCGAGGTGCCTGACGAAGCGTCGAAGCAGAAGGCCGAGGCCGTCGTGCGCGACATCAACAACGTGGGCAGCATCGTCAACGAACTGTCGATTCAGGGCGCGAGCTCGATCTCGTCGCGCGCGAACGACTCCTATCTCGAGACGCGCGTGAAGACCGCGATGGTTGGCGAGAAGGACTTGCGCGCGAACTACTACAAGGTGGTGTGCGAGCGTAGCGTCGTCTATCTGATGGGGCTCGTCACGACGGACGAAGGCGCGCATGGCGCGGATGTCGCCGCGCGCGCGCCGGGCGTGGAGCAGGTCGTGAAGGTGTTCCAGTACATCAAGCCTGAAGAGGCGCAAGCGCTGGAAGCGGCGGCCGCATCCGATGCGAGCGCGGTCTCCGCGGCGAACCCGCCTGCGGCTGCCGACGCGACGGTCGGCACGGTGCCTGATTCGGGCGTGACGTCGCGTCCGCTCGATATGCAGTCGCCCGCGCCCGTGAAGAACTCGGATGTGCATCCGGGCAATCCTAGTCCGGCTCCAGCGGTGAAATGAGTATGGCGCGCTCGATGTTCGGCGCGGTGTTGATCGCCGCGTCTTTCGGTGTGTCTGCCGCGGAGCAGCCCGTCGCGTCCGCCGATGCGATGGTGATCGCGCGAAGCAATGCGTGCATGGGCTGTCACGCGATCGATCGCAAGCTCGTGGGACCGTCGTTTCAGCAGGTCGCGGAGAAGTACAAGGGCGATCCGCAGGCGGGCGCGAAGCTCGCAAAGAAAGTGAAGAACGGCGGCGCGGGCGTATGGGGCTCCATTCCGATGCCGTCGCATCCCCGGATGAACGACGCGGATATCAGGACGGTCGTCGCGTGGGTATTGACGGGGGCGCCGCAGAAGTAAGTGCTGCGTCGAATCGTCCGAAGGCTTGCCTGCGGGCGATTTGCCTGTGATACAATTTTTGTTCGTTGGGGGGGTAGCTCAGCTGGGAGAGCGTCGCGTTCGCAATGCGAAGGTCGGGAGTTCGATCCTCCTCCTCTCCACCACGAATTCGCTTTAGAAACAACGCACTACATCTTGCGATGTAGTGCGTTGTTTTGCTTTCTGAAGCGGTTTTTTGCACACTAGGTGTGGCAGATTTGTGGCGATGACGTGTTGCACGATCAGTCGGGCTACATGTGTAAAAAAAGTCCGCTTAAATTACCGGGACCGGTGTTGGCATAGACGAGAAGCTTGCATGCATTCGCAAACCACCGCCGTCATGTGCAAAGTCGTGCATGGCGCCACAAGGTCTAAGCCATGCAAGCGCTTCTCACCGTCGATCAACTATCCGTCTACCTGCATAAGTCTGTCGCGAGCATTCGGAGTGACGCCTCGCGCAACCCTCAAGCGCTTCCTCCCATATGCCGACTACCCGGCACCAAGCGCTTACTCTGGCGCATAGAAGACGTCGAGCAGTGGCTGCTTGAGCACGTTGCATCCGAGGGTACGGTCGCTAGTCACGCGGCAGTAGGTTCTTTGAGGCGACGCGGCCGCCCCACCAAAGCTGAGCAGATCGCCAGGCAGCGCAGCGGCAAACCCGTTGAGAATGTTCGCGTAGGTGCGGCCAAGCTTTGAAACCGTACTCCAGCAACAGTCGGGCAATTAAGGCCGAACCACTCGTCGAAGCAAATCGAGTCACGGCGGATTTTTTTCCTGCGTACCTCCATGACTACGCTTTCAAGTGTGACGCCGCAAGCATGGAATTGCCGATCTTCTCGCTGTCGACAAAGCCGGACCGATCAATCTCGAAATGGGAGAGTCAAGATGGGATGAGACGGATTGCGGTCAGGCCGAGCATGCTTGGGCGCGCCACTCTCCATGACAAGGACGTACTCATCTTCATCGCTTCCCAGCTCGTCGCGGGTCTAGACCGCGGTCTACCGGACACGAATACCAGAACGGTCCGATTCAGGGCATATGACTATCTAGTTGCGACTGGACGTGGGGTGAGCGGTGCAGAGTACAACGGACTTAGATCATCGCTCGAAAGACTCCATGGGACTACGCTAACGACCAACGTCCGTACCGGCGGGATTCGGATCGACGATGGGATCAATCTTGTTAATTGCTGGAGGATGGTGACGAACGAAGAAGCCTCCTCGAAATCGGGTTTTGTGGAGGTGGAGCTGTCTTCGTGGCTCTATCGCGCCTTATGCGCATTCGAGGTTTTCACGCTAAACAAAGCGTATTTTCGATTGAGGAAGCCGCTGGAGCGGCGATTATACGAACTGGCGCGCAAGCATTGCGGGCATCAGGCACTAGCGAGGATAGGACTGGAGCTGCTTCGTCAGAAGGCAGGCAGCAAGGCGACGCTGAAAGAGTTTCGCCGAATGGTGCGTGCCATCGCAAGCGCGGACAACCTTCCCGACTACAAAATTCTCCTAGGCGAGAAAGACATTGTCACTTTCTACACGAGGAATACGGCGAGGCTCGTACAGAGTCTGCCCGGACCTTCGAAGCTGTCAGCCATTGCCTAGCCGTCTTAACGTGTTTTCACCCACCGCCCTCGAATGGCCAAAGCTCGGACACGTGGTTTCACCCACCAAAACCTGTGGATAGGTACGTGTTTTCGCCCACCGGCCCTACGTGGTATCAACCACCGACAGTTACCGCGACGCCAGAAAGGACGGGGTTTTCACGATAGTGGCGTGACGCGTAACGCGCGCGCGCGGTTTGTTAACTATTAAAACCTTTAACGCGCTTTATCTTGTCAATCGGTGGATAACTGGCACCTGGATGCACCGCTGATGCTTAGGCGATGCGCAGCAACTCCGCACGTGCTTCAGACGAGCAAAGAGATTCTGGATCGCGTGCATATTCGGCGAAGTCTTCAGCGCCGACGGACTTCCTATATTCCAGGTCGTTGCGTAGTCTGCGTACCTCTGCAGTGAAAAGCTCGTTCGATATGCTTTCGTAGACATCGATCGTGGCGCGGTGTGAATTAAATGTTCTCAGCTGCGTCGCGATCGCTTGATCGTTGAGGCACATTCGGACGCACCGGTACGCGCCCACCCCGTCGACTTTGCAAAGTCTACTGATCGCGTCGTGAATGCGATACAACGCGATTGCTTCAGACAGGCAATCGATTGTCAACTCGTCGCCAAATTCTCTGTACGCAAGAATTGAGCACTCGAAGTTGTAAAGCGACTCTTCAAACGAAAGGCTGGCGTCAGCTAGTACTTCAAGATCATCCGGATCAAACGTTGAGACATCGACGGGGCGTTTCGGGTCTGGAAACTCGTACGCATGGCCTACTACGCGACATACCGACCAGAGGGTGTCAATCTCGCCCCACAACGCCTCAAAAATACGTTCTGGGCCGTCAAAGAAGATCCGTCGAGCGTCGGGAAACAAACGCTGGAGGTTCGACAGCGACCGCTCAGAAAGTGGTTGGGCTCCGCTCACAATCCGATACCACTTTTTAGAGTCTTGAGTTTCCGCAACCTGCGTCGCCATATCGGATGCAAATTCCGCAGCTGTCGTTCGCGACCAACCTTCAGTCGACAAATCGAACCATTTCGCGAATTGATTCGCGTTGACCGCCCCGACTCGGGCCATCAAGTCGTGCATCAGCACTATTGTTCGAATGCGCCGTCGTTTCAATAGCTCTGCTGGAGACGTGTTTCCTTTGCCTATATCCATTGATTGATCGTAACGTGTCGAAAATTGTTCGTATTTTTACCGTGAATTGTGCGCTTTGCAAAGTCAAAATTGAAACTCCAAAACCTGATGGGAAAACAAAAGTGGATGAAATGAGTCTGTCGCAGAGAATCGCCGCCATGGTTTTAGCCGAACCTGGCCGCTCACCGGGCGCAGCCAATCGCGCAACATTTCTTTCTGTGCGGAACGAGGTACAAGTCGCACTTAGCCAAGGCTGGTCAATCTTGGCCATATATAAGTCGCTGAAGGCCGATGGTGTGATTTCGTTTGGTTATCAAGCCTTTCGTCGATACGTGAACGAGTTGGTTCTGCGAAAAACGTGATCAACGATCAAGACAAATTTGCGGAATTGTCGAACAACCACTGTGCAAGAGTCGTTCAATCGCGAAGAAAGCGCTCAATTTGCGAGCAACGCTGCAATCATCATGGCGTTGATCGGTTTTATCTTGATTCTTTCCGCAACTGTCGCCGAAACGTACCGCAAATTTTCGGGGCAAGATAGGTGAAGTAGGCCCACCCGCGAGCGGGCGGACCTTCTTCACTCTTCCTTATTCGCGCTTCGCGCTCAACGGAAATCTTGCTGACGAGAGCCGACAATTTGTGGCAACGGCGGCCCTTGCCGACGCGCACATACTGAATGAACGCCAGGATGAGAAATGAAGGCCACCAGAAAAGGTTCCACGCCAATCAAAGTTTGGTGCTTGCCGGAGGAAAAGGCGAGCATTGAGGAGAATGCCCGTAAGGCAGGAATGAGTGTTTCGATGTACCTGCGCAATGTCGGGATGGGTTATTGCATCAAGGGAGTCATTGATGCGGAACTAGTATTGAAACTCGCCAAGATTAATGGAGATCAAGGGCGGCTTGGCGGTTTACTGAAGCTGTGGCTGACGAATAGTGAAAAACTGAGCACGCAGGATCCTCAGCAAATGCGCAGAGTTATTCATGGCGTCCTCGAAAGAATTGTTACGATGCAAATAGCAATGCTGGACCTCGTTAAAAAACCGATTAACCGGTAGCGTTTCGGCTCTTCGTCACGCATTGCCAATGGTTGGCGAACGTTCCCGCCGCACCGAATCAAGGCGGGTAGCGCCTGTCAACTCGCTCCGGAAAAGTTGAGTTCGTTCGAGGAAGGCAAAAACACGGTGCATTCGAGGTCACTCACGATGTGTTTCGACGCTGATCGAAATTTAGCTGCTAAATTTTCCGACCGGCTTTTGATCTCTCGCCGCGGGCGATCGTTCAGTGTTTCGAACTCACCGCTGCCGTCATCGAGACGACGTTGACGGGCTGGGCAAATTTAGCGGCTAAACTTCAATTCTCACTTTCGGATTTCCGTCAAGAATGAAAGACGACCAGCTAGAGGGACTGCCTGTTGATACAGACGAATGGATTCGCCTCTTGCAAACCGATGATGGCCGCGCGGCACGGGAACATCTAGCGGCAGGACGAGCGATCTACTATCGCGAGACGGACACGCCCGCTGGGGTTTGTGTAAAGAAGTATTCGGACGGACATCGGGAGTGGATCACCATCGATCGGACGACTGGGCGTGAATCGGTCATCTGTACGCTGAACGAAGATGATCCGACGTGCTCCACCGCCGACTTCCTGGCGCGACAAGGTGACGATGTCAATTTCGACTTCGATCCGGCGTGGGTGCATCTCGACGTCTTGGGAGAGGAAGGCCGAATCGTAGACTTGGTTGATGAAGCGTCTCTTAGTCTGCGACTCGCGGAGATTGTCGCGTCCACCCAGAAGGCCAATGACGCGCTCGACGACGCTCTGTCGTTCATCGCCGCGTCGAATCTGCGTATCGACAATATGGAAGATGAGCCCGACAAGAGCTGAATCGACGGCAACTGGGACCGCCCCCGTACTGTCAACGTCATAGTGGAGGCATGATTACCGCGGAGCCTGACTACGACGACATTGAGGCGCGGTTGTTGCAACGATCTAGGCTCACGCCCGTTCCATAAGGCTTCGAGGCCATGTCGCGTGGCTTCAGATCGAGCCACGGCCTTCTCATCTTCTCTCGGGTGCTCAAAAAGCGAAGGCGCTTAGGGTTGTCAGCTTGATTTCGTTGACAGTACGGGGGCGCGTAGTTTTCACGATCCGTCCGCATGAAGGGTGGCCACTGCTTGAGCCGTTACCGAGCCGGTAAGCCATTAGACCGTGGGCGAGTGAAGTCCGAAATGAACCCTGAACTAGCAGCCGAACTGGCAGAAGAGGCGCAACTGAAGGCCGCAATCCGCGAACTGCGGAAACTTAGAAAGGACAGCGAACACCTCAATCGTGCGTGGTCGGATACGTGGGCAGCTCGTCAAAAGTATGAGCGGGAGTACTCATTCATGATCAAGCAGCTCAGAGAACGTGAGGATCGCATCATGGATGATCTCAGGCCCTACCTCATCGCGATCGAGGAGCTTGAGAAGCGTGTCCGAAAGTTGGATCGAAAAATTCGTAAACGGCGCTCCAACAATGTTCGTCCAGCAGCGTTATAGGAGCTTTTGATGAGCCTTGTGCGTTTCCCTCGCATCATAGCAGCGATGCACGTAGCTCTTCCCAGCGGCAAACGGGGCAGAGCCGAGGCGGTCAGAGTGCTAGTTCAACCCGGCCACTCGATACTCTGCAGGCCAGGCGTCTTTCGATGCAAATTAACGCTCTCTTGCCCTCGATTCGAGGGCAAGATCAGCCTCAGGTAAGTCCTTTCACTGGTCGAGAGCTAGGCAATCGTTGCGCCGCAAGCAACCGCGCCTCGAAACTAGCTTAGCTATTGGCCGCCGATTTGTGGGCGACGCGTCAGACCGCGTACTGTTTCGCGTTCGATACTGATCCTTTCAGTTTGCGATTGTACAAAGTCCGGCGCACATCCTCAGGCAGATCAACCCAATCGAGCAGTTCGATGCCTGCGGCGTCATAGCAGCCTTTAGCCCGATGTGCCGCATAGTTTTCCTCAAAGGTGACGATATGCACCTGTTCCATGCGTCGCACCGCTTCAATGAAGGCGGCGACGTCCGGCCCGGACTTCATATGATCTGCGACAAGCAAGGTAAGTCTGTGCTGTATCCGATGAAAATGTTCAAGGATCAGCTTTGCCTCGGGGTCGGCAGCAGCAGCGCGGGATACTTTGCCTGTGAAGGTCCTCAATTGCATTTTGAGTTTGCTTGCCATGACATGACTGTAGATCGCCCGTGCTTTGGTCGCATTGAACAACCCGGTTCCTGCTGCGTGCATCATCACCCCGTACACGATCGCGAGCTGTTCATCAGCCGTTTGCTCATCCCCCTTGAGGTTCCCTCCCTTCAGCTGTTGCGACGCCTTCGGCTCCGAAGGTGTCGGCACGATGTTGGAGTCTTTTGGGAAGGTTTTGAACAAGTAAGTTAGTCCTTCGTGTTCAAGGGTCGCCATGCCATCAATTTTCGCCCTGCTGCGGAACGAAATATGACTCCCCGTCGGCAACCCGTAAGCTTTGAATCCGGCGTGGACCGAGTCATGTTCAGTCGTAACCCCGTTACAGGTGACCGTGCATGTGTGACGCGTTATACGCTTCCGGCGCACATTTTCATCATCCCAGGTTCTGGCAGTTCCTGCGGCCCTAATGCGGCGCGTATTTGCCTTCTTCAAATCATCCTGATCCATCATTTTCCTCGTTAGTGGACCTTGCGCGGGGTACCCCATGATAACGGCAGGCCAAACCAGTTCTTGCGCCAGCGCATCTCTGACTCGGACAGTGTCTTGTCCTTTGATGGGTTTGTACCAACCCCTTGCGCACGCAGATGTTAGGCTGACCTCCGGCGTTTCAACGAGAAAAAGACGGACGTTACGTAAAGACGAAGATAATTTACAGCTTAAGATTTGCTAGAAAAGCAACAACCGCGACACGGTTCAAAGGAAGCGGACTTGAGAATGGTAAGGGGCACCACAAAGCTTCTTAGGCCGGACTGCTTGACATAGAGATCGAAAAGGGAATTGATGATCTTCCATTTCGTGTCGAAGAAGGCGCGCACTGTTTTCTCAATCGACTCGTCGGTAAGACTACGTTCCGTCAAGCTCGACAATGCCACGTTGATATGCCGCGCGTACCTGACCGCTCTAATGCTGGCTCCAGCATGAGGATCATGGAGCATTCGGTTTGCTTCTTTGATCGACTTATCGATCGCCGCCTGAAGGTCTTCGACCGATATATCGCCCAAATCGTGAACTCCGCTGTTTAGAATGCTGATTTGTTTGGGGGTATTTTTGATTTTAAATTTGATTCGAACGATCGCCCAAAATGCATCATTGGGTTCTTTGTAAAGTTCTTTCCGGTTTTCCTCGCAATATTCTTGAAACTCACGGACCTTATCGTGGCCTTGCGCCTCGATCTCGGGGGGAACCAAAAAGTTTAAGAAATCTGACTGTAAATAGCTGCAGTCCTTTATTAAATGAAATTTTGGATTTCCGACACTCAAGACATATGCAGGGGAAAATCTGCGCGGCGCCATTTTGAGATTCGCGAAGCCTTCTTCAATCATCAGCTTCCGGATGTGCAAATCTTTTGCTTCTTTTGAATTGATGATCTGGCGCAGGCTCTCTCCATAAAGCGCAGCGAAAATCTCGTCAATAGATACATTATCATCAACCACAAGCGCTTTCCCCAAGCGCTTGTAGCTCGATTTTGTGATGTAAGCTGTTTCCATTATTCCCCTGTCTATGTTTCGATTCTTTATTATTTTGGGTCGCGATGTCCAGGACCTGCATTTGTATTGTTGTACAGGCGGCCCTATTATTTCTTTTTTGGGAGTGCCACCTTCGCGATAAAGGGATTGCTTATTTTGACTAGCCCCTCTTTTTTCAAAATTCCCAATGCACTATTTTCGTGCGGATTTCCATGGTCGGTCATAACTTGCTCAAGCGCATCCAGTATCGCGCTCCCATGATCGGGCGAGGAGGCTGCGTACTCTGCTAGCTTTCCTGAGAGCGCTTGTCCGATGATCTCGGACGGTGTTTTGCCATTCAAATGCGAAAGTACATCCAGCATCGCTGAGACTTTTTCACCTGGCCTTATGTTCACCATGATGTAGCCCTCATGGGTTTTCTCGGACTTCGCCTCGACCGCCTTCGAAATTGCTTTGGAAATGATGTTTGGGTTCACTTGTCCAGTCCTTCTAAGGCTTCCTTCACAGCTAGAAAATCTTCACTATTCCAAGAGTGATCGCTTGGTGCATTCGGATCGTCCTGAACCTGCACTGCCGCTTGGTTGTATTGAAAAATATTTTGCATAATCTGACGGCATTCGGTCTCTATTGCGTCAAATACCCATGGGCACGACAGTTCATCGTAGTGAGCACGCTGATCGGCGGTGTGTGCGAGTAGCAGCCGTACATCATTGTCTTTGATGTCCTGCAGCGCGTTCAGCAGAATGTCGTGCAAAAGGTTATTCAGGAGAAGCGAGCGCGGAACTTCGTTCAAGGCCACCAACGCATCAAGCAACGCGACATCCTCCTGCCTGATTTTGATGTTATATCTCCGATCGTGCTTGCCTCTCGTGATAGACCGTTCGTTTGGTTCGCCGAACCGGTCCACGTCGAGAGCAAGGCTGTATTCCATTCCGCCATCCGAGACGAGCATCCTAGTTAATTTTTCACTCATTCCCTCATCTCCGGTTGTTGCGGTAGATAGTGATAAGAAGCTCGTTCTGGGTAACGACAGTGACGGGCCCCTTCTTGCGCAGGCGTTCGAGATCCCTGATTTCGCGCTCTAGCCGTTTGTGCTCCCGTCTCTTTTCAACAATGGCTTCTTCTAGGTCGCTGGCTCTGCGCTGATCCAGAGTGAGCCGGTCGCCTCTATCATTCATCACGCCTAGTTCGAGAATCGTGCTGACCATGGCGGGACTGAAGCTGCGCTGGTTCATGCGAGATCTCATGTGCAGTGTGATTTGCATACCGGCCTCTTTCGTGTCATTTATGGGCACATTGTGCGTGTCAAAAAGTGGCTCGTCAAGGGCTTTCAAATATTTTGCAATGCACGTTGAAGCATGGCTGAAAGGATCGGGAGCTAAGGCAAGTCACCACGCGCTATATGTGATAATGTCCTTTATCAGATATATAAAGAGGGCGCATATCGTGAACGTGAGCATGGATCTGCAGAGTTCGGTAACGACTGGCGTAGCACTGCTCGGGGCGGCACTTGGCGTGATGAACACATGGAATACGATCAGCCAGCGTCGCGTGCGGTTGCGCGTGCGGCCGGCGGTTGCCTTCGCCGTGCCGCAAGGACATCCAAGCTTTTCGATCGAGGTGCTCAATCTGAGCAGCTTCGCCGTGACGGTCTCAGAAGTGGGATTTACATTGATGGATGATGGTCAGAGGCGCGGGAAGAGAATCACGGTTACAGATCCGCAGGTTTTCGATGGAAGACCCTGGCCACGGCGACTCGAAGCTCGGGAGGCGGTATCTGTGTACTTTGCAATTCAGCCCGTTCTGCAGCATTCGAAAAGCCTCCGAAAAGCGTATGCCCGCACAGCGTGCGGTGAACACATTCAAGGAGACAGCCCGGTGCTTGATGAAATTCGTAAAGAGTCATGGCAGTGATGGAGATGCTCGAATATCGCCACGGGACTGTGCTGGAGGTGGCTGCCTGCATTTCCGACCGATGCCAGCGGCGCATAACACCTGAGGTAGGTGATTTCGATCGGCATGAACAGCTATCGATCTCTTTTGAGGCCGGCTGCGGCTCTATATTTGGTGACGGCAGCAAAGTACGCCTCGATCTCCGCCAGTTTTGCGTCAGGGATGCGCTCGGCGCATGGCTACAAGCCGCCCCAAAATGAATCCGCTCGTTTTGAAGGAGCGAATCGGTCCACCAGCGCTGGTGACGGCAGCCGGAAAACAAGCTCGTATCCGCTTCTTGGAATTTTTTGCGTCGGCAATTCGCAATCCGCATACGCGCCGCGCGTATGCGCGGGCGGTTGAGGATTTTCTGACGTGGTGCGCCGGCGCAGGTGTGCCATCAATCATCGCAGTGCAGCCGTTACACGTGGCCGCTTGGATCGAGCTACAGATGCAGACTCGTTCGTCGCCGACCGCCAAGCAGCGCTTGGCCGCCATCCGTCACTTGTTCGACTGGCTCGTCACCGGCCAGATCGTCCCACACAACCCGGCCGCATCGGTGCGCGGCCCGAGCCATACTGCCAAGAAGGGAAAGACGCCCGTGCTCGACGCGAGCGAGACGCGGCAGCTCCTCGACAGCATCGATGTGTCGACGCCGATTGGGCTACGCGATCGGGCGCTGATTGCGTTAATGGTGTTTTCGTTCGCACGGATTGGTGCGGCGCTCGCGATGCGCGTCGAGGATGTGTACGTGCAGCAACGCCGGCTTTGGGTGCGCCTGCGCGAGAAAGGTGGCAAGCGACACGCGATGCCGTGCCACCACACGCTTGAGGCGTACCTGCACGCATACCTCGATGGAACAGGGATCTCGACTGATTCGAAGGGCCCGCTCTTTCGGACGATCGCACGCGGCACTAAGCATTTGAGTGGAACACCCTTGCCGCAGGCCAACGCCTACGCGATGATTCAGCGCCGAGCCGCCGCAGCGTGCATCGCGACGAAGATTGGGAATCACACCTTCCGTGCGACAGGCATCACCGCGTATCTGAAAAATGGTGGGACCTTGGAAAATGCAGCGGCGATGGCCAATCACGCGTCAATGCGCACGACGCAGCTTTATGACCGGCGTCACGATGACATCAGCTTAGACGAGGTGGAGCGAATCCGTGTGTAGTTATCACGGCGTTCTGCAACGCGATCTACCGACAAGTAGCCGAGCGTCCGTTCCGCGTCCAGCTAACGAAATTTTTGATCTCTCAAATAAACCAATCGCTGAAGCTTTTCTATTCTTGGAGAGTAATGACACGCTGAAACTCGCCCGTAAGCGTGCCTCGTGTCAAACTTGGAAGAAAGTGAGTCTAAGGGTAAGATTACGCGGCGATAAAAGACTATTCTCAGGAAAAAAATGCCCGCTGTAGGAATCACTCCATCAGAGTCGATTAATCGGACCTTCCTTAACCGGCCTCTTTCCCATGCCGCGTTCACTACCTTTTCGGCCGCCCTCCAGAAACTGGCGGACCATCAAGTGCATGCGAAGCAGGGTGAGGAATATCATAAAACGCTTCTACGCGACTTTCTCAATGAAATTGGTTACGGCGGAAAGTACTTCATAAACGTTAACGATAAGATCGATCTCGCAATCTTTGAGTCGAGCACGCCGGGCGCGCGCATATCCGTAATATTTGAGACTAAAAAACCTGGAAGCTCCGAACTTTGTCGGCCTTCCGATCTCAACAGAAAAGCGCTGCAGGAGGCGTTGCTTTATTACCTGAGAGAACGCGTCGGCAAAGTCATGGTGCGGGAACCTAATCTCGATATAAAAAATATCGTTATTACTGATGTCGAAAACTGGTTTGTTTTTGATTCTCGCGTGTTCGAGAGTGCGTTTTATCAAGACACCTCGCTCATTAAGGCTTTCGTCGATTTCGAACGTGGCTCCCTTTCCGCAACCAAGACAGAGGCCTTCTACGCGGAAATAGCGAAGCCAGCAATTGCACGCCACATTGATGAAATTACATTCACGTATTTCAACTTGAATGAATGCATTCAAAACGGCGACGTACGGCCTGGAAAGAAAGTCAGCGCAATTTGCAAGTTTCTTTCGCCCGAGAGCTTGCTAAGGTTGCCGTTTGAAAACGTAGGCAACTCTCTTAATCAGGCATTTTACGCGGAATTGCTTCACGTACTTGGTCTCGAAGAGGCAAAAGAAAAGCAGAAACGGGTTATTCAGAGAAAGCCGGAAAGTGGACGCCTCCCCGCTTCAATGCTGGAAAATACACTGCAGATAATACTGTCGCGTGGCCTTCTGGCAAACGTCAAAGACCTGCCGCAATACGGTGAAACGTTGAATGCGCAGTTGCTCTCTATCGGACTGCAACTTTGTACCACTTGGCTGAATCGGATACTATTCATCAAGCTGCTTGAGGGGCAGTTGTCCAAGTATGAGAGGAATGAGAGAGTCAAGCCTTTTATTACCGAAGAAAAGATAAGCAGCTACCAGGATTTCGAGGAATTGTTTTTCGACGTTCTCGCCGTTGAATTCGATAAACGGTCGGCAGAGCTACAAAAGAAATACCCAAACGTACCCTACTTAAACAGCTCCTTATTCGAGCCTACTGAATTGGAAAAGCAAACGATTCCAATCAGTGGGTTGAAGAGCAATCTTCGCTTGCCAGCTTATAAATCGACTGTCCTGCGTAATGAGTCTGGGAAACGATTTTCTGGCGACCTCGACATATCTCGCTATTTGATTCGCTTTCTAGATGCTTATGATTTTTCTGCCGTTTCGTCTCAGGCCGTTTTGGACCAGAATAAGCCTCTTATTAACGCCGCAGTTCTCGGTCTTATATTTGAAAAGATCAATAACTATCAGGACGGCGCGTTTTTCACGCCTGCGTCGGTAACTTCTTATATTTGTCGAAATACTATACGCCGGACCGTTATACGTAAAGTTAACAGTGCGTTCGAATGGGAATGCTCAACCCTCGTTGACCTCTATAACAAAATTACCCCGAAGAATTTCGACGCGGTGGAGCAAGTCGTATCTTCGGTCCGAATTTGCGATCCAGCTGTCGGTTCCGGTCACTTTTTAGTTGCTGCGCTGAACGAACTGATAAGCGTAAAGCACGAACTTGGTCTTTTAAAGTTCCCAGACGGAAAAATCTTTAAAGGTCAAATCACCGCCGAAGGGGACGAACTGATCATCTTGGATGAAAACGGCGAACCCTTTGAATATCAGCCCCGTCTACAACGTTCGCATGAACTGCAAAAACTCTTGTTTTCTCAAAAGCGGCTATTGATCGAGAACTGCTTGTTTGGGGTGGACATTAACCCTACTTCGGCTCATATTTGCCGACTGCGTCTATGGATCGAACTTCTGAAGTCGTCGTACTATAAAGATGCGGATCGACTTGTCGGACTTGAAACGCTGCCGAATATCGACATTAATATCAAGACTGGCAATTCATTGATCAGTCGATTTGCGCTCGCCTCAGACCTAAAGGTGACGTTCAGTCGCAGAACCACAAACGCCGCGAATTACTCAATCGACGCATACAGGCGCGCGGTTCATGACTATACAAACGCGAATAGCAAGCAAGCAAAGAAGGCGCTCGCCGACTTTATCAGTAAGGTAAAAGAGAATTTTCGTTCTGAGATAAAAAAGAATGATCGAGATACTGCCTTGCTAGAAAGCAAGCGGGAACAGCGACGCACTCTAGTCAACCAATCTTCACTTTTCGGCGGACCTAGCTCAGATGAAGCAGCTAAAAACCGCAAAATTGAACGTCTCGACGAAGACATCGAGAAGCTTGAGAAAAAATTGGAAGAACTCGAGAAAGCGGAACTGTATCAACATGCTTTCGAATGGCGTTTCGAATTTCCTGAAGCGTTGGACGAAGCCGCTAGTTTCAAGGGTTTCGATGCTGTGATCGGAAATCCTCCTTACGGGGTGAAGCTCGCCGCGAAAACCTGTGAACGACTTGTAAAGACGCTTGGGACTGTTCCTGATAAGGAAATCTACTATTGGTTTTTATTGCTCGGCCGAGCGCTGTTACAGGACGGCGGGGAATTAGCCTATATCATTCCGAACGGAATCATGTACAACGTTTTTGCTCGTCAATTCAGGCTTGATCTTCTTAAAAATTGGAATGTTCTGGAGATTGCGGACTGTACCGATTTCGGCGTTTTCCCCGATGCGGTCGTTCAAAACGTAATTCTCTCACTGGGTAAAGGCGCAAGCGTAGAGGACATTCCTTACCGCGAGGTGCAAGGAGCTAAGTCCCTTAAAGACATTTTAAACGCTCCTATCGAGAAAAAAACTAAATCGGATCTGATCAATCTAAATGCAAATTGGTCATTAGCGCTCCGCCTGCCCGCTGAGACTTTAGGCGTCCTGGATGCAATCAAGAGCGCTTCAAAACCGCTGAGTGAGTATTTTCCGGAAGTAAGTCAGGGGTTGATTGCTTATGATAAATACCAAGGGCAGGACGCGGATACGATCGCGAATCGGATTTTTCACTCACAGGTCCGCTCGAAGGTTCACAATAAGAAATGGCTGCGAGGCGAGGATGTAACGCCGTATTCATGTACTTGGAACGGTGTGGATTATTTCAATTATGCTGAAGGAGTTGCAAACCGAAGAAAGCCGAAATTTTTCTTAGGCAGGCGACTTTTGGTGCGAGAGATTACCAATCCGAGCATCTATGCTGCCATCACAGAAGGCGAGAGCTATAACGATCCTTCGTTATTGATCGTGCTCGATTGTGAAGACGGAGAATTTCCATTAGAAGCGTTGCTTGGGATCTTGAACTCCCGTTTGGCTACGTACTACCATTTCAATTCGTCGCCTAAAGCAACAAAAGGAGCCTTTCCCAAAATATTAATTACGGACATTGTCTCGTTTCCGCTTCCATCTGCATCATCTAAGCAAATATCAGAGATCGCCGCGTTAGCGCGTGAGCTGTGCACGGCCAAACAAGAAGGGGACAATAAGCAACGCACCGCCCTTCAAAAACGGATGGATCAGCTAGTCTGCAAATGTTATGGTCTCTCGAAAGAGCAATCATCGCTGATCTTGGCCGATTGACGAAATGCGGTAGGTGCGGCCGCCAAAATATTGGGTCATGAGCGCGTGACGACTTGTCATGTCCAGCGAACTTTGACGAGTCGCGTTCGTCTCGGGGCGAACGCTCGGGCCGACGACCTAGGCAAGGCGCTTCGCGAGCTCCTCAGCGCGAGGGTGGTAGTAACGCATGAGCATACGCGGATCTTTATGTCCGGTTATTTTCGTCAATTCATGCATTGGAAAGATGGAGGCCAAGCGTGATGTCGCTTCGTGTCGCAGATCGTGAAAGCGAAGGTCCGTTAGGAATTTGCTATTTGGTCTCGACTGGGTAGCCTTGGACTCTTCTACGTAGCGACTACGAGCACGCGATACTGCTCGCTCGAAAGCCCTAGTAACGGCGTCGCTCCGGATTTTAAATACGCGATCGGCTTCATCTTCGTAGCTTTCAGCCGTCCCAATCGTGGCGCTGTCCCGTGCGTCTCTTAGTGTCTGCAGCACCGCAACGGCGCGCGAAGACAATGGTACGTCACGCGCGTCCCCGTTTTTCGTTGACGGCAGGTGTACGACGCGGCGATTCAGGTCCACATGCACCCACAAGAGGGACACGATCTCTCCTCGGCGCATTGCTGTTTCGACCGCCAGCCAAATGATCGACGGCAGCAGCGGCGAACCGCTGGCCTTAGCTACTCGTTCGAGCTCCCCGTCTTGCGCGCCGCGCAACGATTCTGATTCTTCTCCGCCTGCCGCGCTGACGGCCGAGTCGGTGTCAGCGATGCGCCGAGTACGAGCGTTGTTAGGCTGCGGCTTTCGAACCAGTTCGACCGGATTGGACAGGCTGTCCATGCCCCATTCTTTGCGGGCGATGTTGAAGACATGGGACAGTACCGCCAAGCGGCGTAGTACCGTCGCGGGCCTGTAGTCCTTCAGCCATTGATCGCGGAGCTTCGCCACGTCTGCACTGCGGATTGTTGCGAGCGGCCGCCTCGCCAAGTCGATCGCCCTGCAGGTTTTTATGATGGACGACTCCTGCGCGGCTCCCTTCTTTGTCAGTGAGATTTCTTCCTCGTAACGTTGCAGCGCCTCAAAAAGCGTCGTCGCTTCGGCTTCACTACGGCTGACCCATACACCGCGCGACATTTCCGATTCGATCATGCTGGCCCAAGCCTCAGCCTCAGCTTTGGTGTTGAAGGTCTTGCTCTGCGCTGGATAGCCGCGCCGGCGAACCTGCGCCTCCCACTGGTATTGTCCACGCTTTCGTATGGTCGGCATTTCTCGCTGTCTGCTCGAACGGTTGTGGCAAGATTGTGGCAAATAATCCGAAATAGCGCTAGAACCATTGCCGTAAAAGGCACCGTTTTTACATTCGCAATGCGAAGGTCGGGAGTTCGATCCTCCTCCTCTATCCATCACGAATTCAAGGGCTTGGCTCAACCGCCAACCCCTTTTTCGCATTTGAACCCGCCGCCCCCATTCGCGCTAGACTCAATCCCACATCGAACGTCAAAGATCGCCATGCATCTCAACATCCGCGAAATCGATCACGTCGTGATCCGCTGCGCCGATCTCGACACCATGGTTAATTTCTATCGAACCGTGTTGGGCTGTCCCGTGGAGAAAGAACAGCGCGATCTCGGCCTCGTGCAGATGCGCGCGGGCCGCTCGCTCATCGATTTGCTGGCCGTCGGCGCCAAGATCGATCGGCCCGAAAGCGGCCAGCCGGGAGCGGGGCGCAACATGGATCATCTCTGCGTACGCGTCGAGCCCTTCGACGTGCACACGTTACGCGCGTACCTGGAAAAGCACGGCGCACGCATCGGGGAAGACGCGCGGCGCTACGGCGCCGAAGGTTTCGGCCCGTCGCTCTATCTGTTCGATCCAGAAGGCAACATGGTGGAGCTCAAGGGACCGCCCGAAGCCTGAACGTCAGACATCAAGCCTTCAGCTCGTTCCAGCGAATCGAAACGGCCTCGACGGTCTCGCTGCTCAGCGATACGTCACCGTCCTGCACCATCAATTGCAAACGCATCGTCCGTTCGGCCAGCTTGCCGAGCGCTTCGGCGACGCCATCCGCGAGCGACCACACCGTCACGTTCTGCAACCGCTCGACCTTGCCCTTCACGCCATTCCACCAGATATCCGCAGTCTTGCCGGCATAAGCGATGACGATCACGCGATCCGAACGGCCGCTCGCCTTCGAGATGCGCCGTTCGTCGGGCTGACCGACTTCAATCCACGTTTGAATCTGGCCGGTGAGATCCTTCTGCCAAAGATCGGGTTCGTCGGTGTCGGAGAGGCCTTTGCAGAATTCGAGCCGCTCGTCGGCGAATAGTCCGAACGCAGCGACGCGAACCATCATCCGGTCGTCGGTCTCCGACGGATGGCGCGCAATGGTCAGGGAATGATCGCCGTAGTAGTGGCGATCCATGTCGGCGACTTGCAGGTCGGCCTTGTAGATCGTGGATTTGAGAGCCATTCAGCGTGGGGCGCCGGTTCTTTGGCCGGCGAGGAAGGAATGTCGAAGCGCGGCATCAAACGCGCGCGAAACCGACATTGTGCGGCGAATCGGTGCAAATGTGGAAGTCAGCAACGAGCGCGCGCGGGAGCGCCACGCAGCGTGAACGCCGCAATCGATTTATGCCGAACGGATAAATCATATCGCCGACGCGATTCGAAAATCGCGCCGGATTGCGGATAGGGAAAAGCGCAAAAACCGCTTATTGATCGATAAATCGATCCGCAGTCCACATGCCTTGTGTATCGCTATTGGCGGCGTTGACGAATTCCACGTCATGGCCCACCACGCGAATTACGCGAAAGTGCGAATCGACCGGAGTCGAAATGCATTCGAAACCCTCGAAATACTGCTGCATCTTCTGATGCTCGCCGGCTTTTGCATGCTGGTCGGCCGAATCGAACTTGTCCTTGGACAAGCAGCCATACGAATTAGGCCGGAAAGTGAAGGTCTGCTGAGCCTGAACAACGCTGTCCTGGGCTTGTGCCGTGGAAACGGCTGCAAACAAACCCATTATCGCGAGGAGAGCACCGGTGCGTTTCTGCATGTATAGCCTCCCAAACGAAGCCGTTTCGAAATTAGCTATGTATTTAAAAGCGAATGACCGCAAAACTCATGCTAGATGAGTGCATCAAACTTGCAAGCATATGTTGTGTGCGATCGCAACACGTCAGAATGTCGCAGGCTTTTTAAGCGAATCCAACAAGCGATGGATGAATTAAAAATCTTCGAAATGTTGATTCGGAAAGAATGAAAGTTCGCACCGGCGCACGTGGAAGTGCGGCAATTTGCCTCGCCACCGTCTTTGGTGCGTCGCACCAGGCGAAAACGAGGCGTATCCAACAATGCTGGAGGAAGTTGCCTCGACGTCGTCAAGCTGGCTGAACGGCCTATTGCAAGCGGCCTGCGTTCATGGATAAATCGACGCATCAAACTCAGGAGATCAAGCATGACCCTCGCTCAATGGCTGCCGTTCGCGATCGCGTCGGCGATTCTCGTCGCGATTCCCGGTCCGACCGTGCTGCTCGTCGTGTCCTACGCGCTCGGCCACGGCCGCAAGTACGCGTTTGCGACGACCCTCGGCGTCGCGCTCGGCGACTTAACCGCGATGACGGCGTCCATGCTCGGCCTCGGCGTGCTGCTCGCCGCATCGGCGGAGCTGTTCATGGTGGTGAAGTGGATCGGCGCGGCGTATCTCGTCTACCTCGGCATCAAGTTGTGGAGCGCGCCCGTCGTCGATACGGACGCCGTGCAGCCCACCGGCGAACTGCGCACGAGCCGCATCATGGCGCACGCCTACGCCGTCACGACGCTGAATCCAAAGAGCATCATTTTCTTCGTTGCGTTCGTGCCGCAATTCGTCGATCCACACGCGGCGAGCGTCTCGCAGATCGCGATCCTCGAGGCGACCTTCGTCGGGCTCGCGACGGCCAACGCGTTCGCTTACGCGCTGCTCGCGTCCGGCGCGCGCAAGGCGATTCGCCGGCCTTCCGTGCAGCGCGCCGTGAACCGCACGGGTGGCGCGCTGCTAATGGGCGCGGGCGTTTTCGCGGCGGCGTGGAAGAAGGCCACATGAACCAGCTCGACGATTGGACCGCGAGCGCACGGCACGTGTATTTCGGCCTGCTCGACGACTGGAACAGGCAGGACGCGGTCTCGATGGCGGCGCGTTTCACCGAGCGCGGCAGTCTGGTCGGCTTCGACGGCAGCGCGATCGATGGACGTGCCGCCATCGAAGCGCATCTTCAGCCGATCTTCGCCCAGCATCCGACGCCGCGTTTCGTCGCGAAAGTGCGCGAGGTGAGGCGCATGGCGAACGGGCAGACACTGCTGCTGCGCGCCGTCGCGGGCATGTGGCCGCGCGGCGCGACGCAACTCGAACCGAGCCTGAACGCGATTCAGACGGTGGTGCTGTCGCTCTGCGACGGCGTCTATCGGGTCGAGATGTTTCAGAACACGCCGGCGGCATTTCACGGGCGGACCGAGGAGGCCGAAAAGCTCAACACGGAGTTGCGCGAGGTCGGCAAACCCGAGGGCGCGTAAGCGGTCCGCCTTTATTTTCCGATGCAGAAGCGGCTGAAGATCACGCCCAGCAGGTCGTCGGAGGTGAATTCTCCGGTAATCGAGTTGAGATTGTCCTGCGCGAGCCGCAGTTCTTCCGCGAACAAATCGAGCACTTGCGAATGCTGGCCGGCATGTTCGGCGGCGAGCGCGAGGTGGTCGCGCGCCTCGCGCAGCGCGATCAGGTGACGTTCGCGTGCGAGATACACGCTCTCGGCACCCGCCTGCCAGCCGGCGATCTTCAGCAGTTCATCGCGCAGCAGTGAAATGCCGTCGCCGGTTTTCGCCGACAGGTTGACCTCCCGCGCGTGTCCTTCAGCGTCGTGTACGGTGGACGGCGTGCCCGCGAGATCCGTCTTGTTCATCACCCGCACGACAGGCACGCCCGCCGGAAAGCGCGCCGCGATGGCCTGGTCTTCCGGCGTCGCGCCCTCGCGTGCGTCCAGTAGATGCAGCACGACATCTGCGCGCTCGATTTCTCCCCACGTCCGCTCGATGCCGATTCGCTCCACTTCGTCCTGCGTTTCGCGCAGGCCCGCCGTATCGATGATGTGCAGCGGAATGCCTTCGACCTGAATCGTCTGCGCGACTTTGTCGCGTGTCGTGCCGGCAATCGGCGTGACGATCGCGAGTTCCGCGCCCGCAAGCGCATTCAGCAGCGACGATTTACCGACGTTCGGCTGCCCCGCAAGCACGACCGACAAGCCTTCGCGCAGAAGCGCGCCCTGACGCGCGTCGGCGAGCACGGTGTCGAGCCGCTGCCGGATGCGTGCGAGTTTGCCGCGGGCATCGGCCGCTTCCAGAAAGTCGATTTCTTCCTCGGGAAAATCCAGCGTCGCTTCGACGAGCATGCGCAAATTGATCACGTCCTCGACGAGCACATGGATTTCGCGCGAGAACGCGCCGTCCAGCGAGCGGCCGGCCGACCGCGCGGCGGCTTCCGTGCTCGCTTCGATCAGATCGGCGACGGCTTCCGCCTGCGCGAGATCGAGCTTGTCGTTGAGAAAAGCGCGGCGCGTGAATTCGCCGGGCTCGGCAAGCCGCAGGCCGAAATCGCGACCCGCTTCGATCGCACGTTGCAACACCAGTTGCAGCACGATCGGTCCGCCGTGGCCTTGCAGTTCCAGCACGTGCTCGCCCGTGTAGGAGTTCGGCGCGGGGAAATAGAGCGCGATGCCGCGATCGAGCGCTTCGCCATTGCCGTCGACGAAGGGCACATAGCTCGCGTGACGCGGCGCCAGCGCCTGTCCGCACAACGCGTGCATCGCTTTTTGCGCGGCGGCTTCGCCCGCACGGCCGAACGACAGACGCACGACGCCAATTCCGCCACGGCCGGGCGCGGTGGCGATTGCGACGATCGGATCGGTGTCGTTACTCAGCATGTCGGTCGTGCAGCCGGATGATTTTGAAGTGCGGGCATTGTATCGCGGGGTACCGATCGAACCGTCGCGCATCGGCAAGGCAGCGGTGACAATGTTAGCTTTTTTGAGATAGAACGTTACAACCGGCCTGAAACGGAAACGCTGCATCGCTGGAAACGATGAGTCATACGGGTGTGGGCGTCGCGCCGAAAGTTCGCTGCCATACGGCAAACAAATTGCGTGCGTATTTAAGATAAAAGCGGGCAAAGTCGCGCCAAATATAGCCCGATTGGTTGACTGGTAAGCAACGATTGCCTCGCACAATCCAGCCCATGCCTACAACACAAGAAAAGGCCGATTTCTCCGAGCGGCTCAAATTCTCGATGACCCGTGCACCTGAAAAGATGCGCGGCGCGACCGATCTCGCACTGCATTTCAATCTGCGTTATCAGGGCGAATCGGTTTCGCCGCAGACGGCGCACAAGTGGCTGTCCGGCCGCTCGATTCCCACCGTCGACAAGCTGAAGACGCTTGCTGAGTGGTTCAAGGTCGATCAGCACTGGCTGCATTACGGGCCGCCGCCCAGCGGCAATCCGCAAGTCACGCCGAAGCCGCTCGCGCGCGACGAGCGGTATCCCGCGTCCGAGGAGACGCTCGAACTGGTGACGAAGATCGAGGCGCTGTCGCCGCATCACCGGTATTTGCTCGAGGAACTCATCGAGCAGTTTTATGGATCGATGAAGCGCTAGATTTCGTCCCACAAAAGCAAAACGCCCGGCAAGCCGGGCGTTTTCACATCTGACAGAGCCAGGCCGCGCGTTACGCCGGCTTCTTCTTGCTCCTGCCCATCATGCGCGTGATGTAGTACTGCTGGGCGATCGACAACACGTTGTTCACCACGTAGTACAGCACGAGACCGGCCGGGAAGAAGAAGAACATGACCGAGAACGCGATGGGCATGAACATCATCATCTTCGCCTGAACGGGGTCGGGCGGCGTCGGGTTCAGCTTGGTCTGCACGAACATCGAGACGGCCATCAGCACCGGCAGGATGAAGTACGGGTCCTGCTGCGACAGATCGTGAATCCAGAGAATCCACGGCGCGCCGCGCATTTCCACCGACGACAGCAGCACCCAGTACAGCGAGATGAACACCGGAATCTGCACGACCACCGGCAGACAGCCGCCGAACGGGTTCACCTTCTCGGTCTTGTAGAGCTCCATCAGCGCGGAGTTCATCTTCTGCGGGTCGCTCTTGAAACGCTCGCGAAGCTGCTGCATGCGCGGCGTGATTTCCTTCATGCGCGCCATCGACTTGTAGCTCGCCGCCGACAGCGGGAAGAACACGGCCTTGATGAGCAGCGTCAGCAGCACGATCGCCCAGCCCCAGTTGCCGACGTAGCCGTGAATCTTCTCGAGCAGCCAGAAGAGCGGCTTGGCGATGATCGTCACCATGCCGTAATCCTTCACGAGCTCCAGACCCGGCGCGATGCCTTCCAGCATGCGCTCTTCTTCCGGACCGGCGAAGAGGCGGGCGTCGACGTTCACGGTCTGTCCCGGCGCGATCGTCTGCGCGGGCAGCGTCACGCCGACGCGATACAGGTCCGGATCGATCTTCTGCACGTAGATGTCGCGCTTCACGCCTTGCTGCGGAATCCACGCGGACGCGAAGTAGTGCTGCACCATCGCGATCCAGCCGTTATCCGACGAAGGTTCGAACGTCGCCTTGTTCTTGTCGATGTCGGAGAAATCGATTTTCTGGAAGTGCTTCTGATCCGTGTAGACCGCCGGCCCGATGAACGTATGCGAGAAACGCGGCGTCTCGACCGGCGTGTTGTCGCGCACGAGTTCCATGTAGAGCTTCGGCGAGACCGGCGCGGTGCCGACGTTCCCGATCTTCGTATCGACGTTGATCACATAGCTGCCGCGCGTGAAGCTGTAGGTCTTGATGACCTTCACGCCGCCCTTCACCGGCGATTCGAACGCGATCTTCAGCGTTTTCTCGTCGCCCGTCAGCGACGTCTGGCCGGGCACCGGCGTGAAGATGTCGTTGTGGTTCGGGAAGTCGCCGCCCAGAAGGCCCGTGCGCGCGAGGTACGTGTGATTCGCGGTGTGATCGAAGAGCGTGATGTAGAGGTCAGGCTGCTTGCCGTCGCCTTCCTTCATCAGCGCGAGCTTCGAGAGCGTGCCGCCGCGCGTGTCGATCTCACCGGAGTAGACGTCCGTCGTGAACTTGACGAGCTGGGCTTGCGCCGTGGCGGGAGGCGTCGTCGCGCCGGGCGCGGCCGTGCCCGCAGGCGCGTTCGGCAATTCGGACGGCTGCGCGCCGGATGCGGCGGAGCCCGGTGCCGGGTTGCTGGCGGTCTTGGCAGGTTGCGTCGCGCTCGGGAAGAACATCGACGGGCGCCCATGGTCCCGCTGCCAGTTGTCGAACAGCAGGACAACTGACACGAAGAAGATGACCCATAGGACGGTGCGTTTGATATCCATGCGTTGTCTCAGTGTCGATCGGAAAGCGCTTCAGCGCCGTTTAGTGTTGAAAGCTTGTCTTGCCCGGAGGCTTCAGCGTCCGCGCTCGATTCGTGTGCGTTGGGAGGCGGCACGAGATCGACGCCGCCCGCCGAAAGAGGATGGCAGCGGCACAGCCGTTTCACGGCGAGATACGTGCCATGCGCGGCGCCATGATACTGGATTGCCTCGCGCGCGTAGTCGGAACAGGAAGGATAAAAACGGCACCGGTTGCCGAGCAGCGGGCTCACAGCAACCTTGTAGAAGCGCAACAACGCGATGAGTGCCGTTTGCATAGTCTTCGCGCCGCGCGCCGGACTCGCCGTGGAAGGCTGACGTCTGGCGCAACCGCGCTTCATGACCCTGACGGGCCGGATGATTCGTCGACGGCGGGCGCCTCCGGCGGCGCCGCCACGGTTTCGGCCTTGCGGCGCGCGGCTTCGCGCACGGCACGGTCGAACAATGTTTCCAGCTCGCTGCCGACGAGCGCCCGAAGTGGCGGCGAACTCGCGCTCGACATCGCCTTTCGGTCGATTTTCGCGTGCAGCCGCACGAGGATATCGAATCCGTCCAACTGCGCACGCCGCAGCCGGAAGATGTCGCGCGCAAGCCGTTTGATCAGATTGCGCGTGACGGCGCGCGGCGCCTGCTTCTTGCCGATCACCAGCCCGAGCCGCGCTTCTTTCCCGGACGGCTTGCCGTACAGGACGAAGTGCGGCGAACGCCGCCAGGGCCGCAAACGAAAAACGGATGAGAACTCATCCGTTTTCAGCAGCCTTGCGGCCTTGGGGAACGCGGCCTGCGCCGGCAACTGAACGATGTCCTGTCTCAAGACTTCTGTGCGGCGCGTGAGCGGCTCGCTGTCGAGTGCAAGATACAACCGCGAGCGGGCTCGGCAGACTTAGATTGCCAGGCGCTTGCGGCCCTTCGCGCGGCGAGCGTTGATGACCTTGCGGCCGCCAGCGGTCTTCATGCGAACGCGGAAGCCATGGGTGCGCTTGCGGCGCGTCACGGAAGGTTGGTAAGTACGTTTCATGGTGCTCTCACTTGAGTTGATTGACCGCGCGGGCTTGGCTCCAGTGTGGTCACTGCAAGCGCGATGGCCGGAGGTTCAGGAATTCTGTTTTCGCGGAACCCGCTATTTAAACCGTTTTCCTATTGACCGTCAATAGGTTAGCGCCAGCGAACGCGTATTCAGGTAGATTTTCGGCCTCCTCGACGTGCTGATTTGACCCTGTGGATAACTCGCGCGCCACCCTCGTTTGGCGTTAGAATCTCGCCTTACTCCCAAATATCCGCCCGCTGCTTCGGCCCGCCGTCCGCCCGCAAACCCTTGCGGCGTAAGCCTCCGGAGCATGCCTGCTCGGCTGTGCCGGGACTTGTCCGAACGTTCGGCAAGCACGGCCTGCAGGTGCGGAGCAACCATAACGACCGCATTCGATGAACGATTTCTGGGAACACTGTTCCGCACTGCTTGCGCGAGAACTCACGCCGCAGCAGTACGTCACGTGGATCAAGCCGCTGACCCCGGTCGACTTCGATGCCGACGCGAACACCCTGCGCATCGCCGCTCCCAATCGCTTCAAGCTCGACTGGGTGAAGAGCCAGTTTTCGGGCCGTATCGCCGACGTGGCGCGCGACTTCTTCAGCGCGCCGGTCGATGTCCAGTTCGTGCTCGATCCCAAAGCGACCGCGCGCAACGCGATCGGCGGCGGCCTGAGCGCCACGCCGCGCCCGACCGCGAGCGCGCCC
>NZ_OGTP01000034.1 GCF_900258035.1 Caballeronia novacaledonica
CATCGACCGGTTGAATCCGCCGCTGCTTTCTTTGGTTACTTTCTTTGCAGCAGCAAAGAAAGTGACTGCCGCCCCGCACAGGGGCAACGCCAATAAACCAATACGAAAACGGGATCCGGCGACAAAAAGCACCGGCCTCAATACATATCGAAAACACGCTGCAGGTCGTCCACCTGCGCCCCCAACGCGAGCATCAACAACACCCGAGCCTTGTAGGGATTGAGCGTCCCCGCGCTGACGCTACCCAGCGCATCGTCATCCGCGGCGCCGTTGCGCATCACATGCCCCGCCCCCACGCGCGAAGCGCGCACCACCGCGACACCTTGCTTAACCGCATCGACAAGCGCCTGCGTAATCGTCGCGTGCATCGAGCCATTGCCCGTTCCCGCGACGACAATCCCACGCACACCCGCCGCGACGAGCGCATCGACCATCACGCGCGATGCATCCGCGTAACTCGCGACGATCTCGACCATCGGCCATTGATCGGCCACGGAGAACTCGCTCGACGCCGTGTGCGGCCGCACGACGGTACGCTGAAACTCGACGCGCCCGTCCTGCACGAAGCCGAGCGCCCCGGTCTCGGGCGAGCGGAACGCATCGACGGCGTACGTGCTCGTCTTGGTGACATCGCGCGCACTGTGGATCTGGTTGTTGAACGCGACAAGCACGCCCTTGCCCGCCGCGTCCTTCGACGCCGCGACCGTCACCGCGTTTAGCAAATTGAGCGGGCCATCGGCGGACAGCGCGGTCGACGGACGCATCGCCGCCGTCAGCACCACAGGCTTCGCGCTCTTGACCGTGAGATGCAGCAGGTACGCAGTTTCTTCGAGCGTATCGGTGCCGTGCGTGATCACGACGCCATCGATATCGTCCTGCGCGAGCAGTTCATTGATGCGCGATGCGAGCGTGGTCCACAGCGCGGCGCTCATGTCCTTGCTGTCGATGCTCGCGATCTGCTCGGCATGAATGCGCGCGACCGCACCGAGCGCCGGCACGGCTTCGAGCAATTTGTCGACACCGACGACGCCCGCCTTGTAGCCCGCCGTCTTCGATGCATCGCCAGCGGACCCGGCGATGGTGCCGCCCGTTGCCAGCACGGCGATGCGAGGGAGTGAGGATGTATTCATGCCGGCGATTGTAAATCACGCCGTTTCGCGCAACTGCGCCGCGATCTGCGCTTCCTCGAGTTGAGGCGCGAACATCTCGATCAATCGATACGCGTACGCCCGCAAAAACGCACCCTTTCTCAGGCCGACGCGCGTCGTGCTGGCCTCGAACAGATGCTGCGTATCGAGCGCGACGAGCTCGGTGTCGCGCTTCGCGTCGTAGGCCATCGCCGCGACGATGCCGATGCCCATGCCAAGCTCGACATATGTCTTGATGACGTCCGCGTCGATCGCGGTCAGCACGATATCGGGAATCGCGCCCGCGCTCGCAAACGCCTGATCCACGTGCGAGCGGCCGGTGAAGTCCTGGTCGTAGGTGACGATCGGATATTCGGCGATCTGCTCGAGCGTGATGTTCTCGCTCCCGACGAGCGGATGATCCTTCGGCACGACGACCGTGTGATGCCACGAATAGCACGGAAACGTGACGATGTCCGGATAACGGTCGAGCGCCTCGGTCGAAATGCCGATATCCGCTTCGCCATTGATGATCATCTGCGCGATCTGCTGCGGACTGCCCTGACGCAGCGCGAGATGAACCTTAGGAAATACTTCGGTAAACTGACGGATGACCTTCGGCAACGCGTAACGCGCCTGCGTGTGAGTCGTCGCGACGACGAGGTGGCCGTTGTCCTGATCCGCGAACTGGCGCGCGACGCGCCGCAGATTCTCCGCGTCGAGCAACATGCGCTCGATCAGTTGATGCACTTCCTTGCCGGGCTCGGTGAGACCCGTCAGACGCTTGCCGCGGCGAATGAAGATATCGACGCCGAGTTCGTCCTCCAGATCCTTGATCTGTTTCGACACGCCCGACTGCGACGTGTAGAGCACGTTCGCGACCTCCGTCAGATTCATGTTCTGACGCACGGCCTCACGCACGAAGCGCAATTGCTGGAAATTCATGTCCGCCCCTCTGTTCTTATGATGGTGTCACTGCGCGGGAAAAACTCGCAAGGCGCGCGGCACGGCCGTCACGCCGTCGCCGATATCGAGCTTGAGCGCGCGCCATGCCTCGCGATCCAGCTCCGCCTCGATCACGTTGCCCGCGCTGCCTTCGAGCTCGACGCGCACCGAGCCGCCCAGCGTCACGACGCGCCGCACGCCGACCACGATGCCATCGCGATGCGCGCCATCGGCGGGATACAGCGCGAGATCGTGCGGCCGCACGTACGCGAGCGCGCGGCCGCTGAAATGCGCCTGGGCCGCGATCGGGCTCGCGGCGCCATCGGCGACGAAGCCGTTCGCATCGACGTTGCCCTGCAGCCGGTTCGCCGCGCCGAGAAACTCGTACACGAACGACGTCTGCGGATGATCGTACACGTCTTGCGGACTGCCCACCTGCTCGACGCGCCCGTGATTCATCACGACGATGCGGTCCGCCACTTCGAGCGCTTCTTCCTGATCGTGCGTGACGAAGAGCGTCGAGATATGCAGATCGTCGTGCAGGCGGCGCAACCAGCTACGCAGTTCCTTGCGCACTTTGGCGTCGAGCGCGCCGAACGGCTCGTCGAGCAACAGCACTTTCGGTTCGACGGCCAGCGCGCGAGCCAGCGCGATGCGCTGCCGCTGCCCGCCCGACAACTCCGACGGAAAACGTTCGGCGAGCCAGTCGAGCTGCACGAGCTTCAGCAGTTCGTGCACTTTCTCGCGGATCGCGGCTTCGCCCGGACGCTCGCGGCGCGGCTTCACGCGCAGGCCGAACGCGACGTTCTCGAACACCGTCATGTGCCTGAAGAGCGCGTAATGCTGGAACACGAAGCCGACCTGCCGCTCACGCGCGCCGACCGCCGCGACGTCCTCGCCGTGCAGCACGACTTGTCCCGCATCGGCGAATTCGAGGCCGGCGATGACGCGCAACAACGTGGTCTTGCCGCAGCCCGAGGGTCCGAGCAGCGCGACCAGTTCGCCCGCCGGAAAATCGAGCGTGACGTTGTCGAGCGCGGTGAAATCGCCGAAGCGTTTTTGCAGATTGCGAACGATGATGCTCATGATGTTGTCGGCCTCTTCAATGCTGTGCGGATGTCCGGGCTTCGGTGACGGCTTGCGACATGCGCCGCTCCGCGATGAGCTTGAGCGCGAGCGTCACGAGCGCGAGCAGCGCAAGCAGCGACGCCACCGCGAACGCGGCCGAGAAGTTGTATTCGTTGTAGAGAATTTCGACGTGCAGCGGCATCGTGTCGGTCTGGCCGCGGATATGGCCCGATACCACCGACACCGCGCCGAACTCGCCCATCGCGCGGGCGTTGCAGAGAATCACGCCGTAGAGCAGGCCCCACTTCACGTTGGGCAGCGTCACGCGCCTGAAGATCTGCCAGCCCGAGGCGCCGAGCACGTGCGCGGCTTCTTCTTCGTCGTTGCCTTGCGCCTGCATCAACGGAATCAGTTCGCGTGCGACGAACGGGAACGTCACGAAGATCGTCGCGAGCACGATGCCCGGCACCGCGAAGATGATCTGCACGTCGTGCGCGGCGAGCCACGGGCCGAACCAGCCTTGCGCGCCGAAAATCAGCACGTAGATGAGTCCGGAAATCACCGGCGAAACCGAGAACGGCAAGTCGATGAGCGTGGTCAGGAGCGCCTTGCCGCGAAACTCGAACTTCGCGATCGCCCACGACGCCGCCAGTCCGAACACCACGTTCAACGGCACGGCGATCGCGGCGGTGATCAGCGTGAGCTTGATCGCGGACCACGCGTCCGGATCCTTCAGCGACTCGAAGTAATAGCCGATACCCTTCGCGAAGGCCTGCACGAACACGGCCACGAGCGGCACGACGAGAAAGAGCGCGAGAAACACGAGCGCGATGCCCGTCAGCAGCCAGCGCACGGCGCGCGGCTCGGTCACGGGATTGAGCTTTTTTGCGTCGCGCGCGGCGGGTACGTCGAGGGGAAGAACCTTGCTCATGCCGTCTCTCCCGCCGCCAGCGCGACGTTCGCGGGCAACGCGCCCGTCCTGCTCGTGCGCCGCTGCAGGAACCATTGCAGCGTATTGATGAAGAGCAGCATCAGGAACGACACGCACAGCATCACGACGGCCAGCGCGGTCGCGCCGGCATAGTCGTACTGTTCGAGCTTCGTGATGATGAGCAGCGACGTGATCTCGGATTTCATCGGCACATTGCCCGCGATGAAGATCACCGAGCCGTATTCGCCGAGCGCACGCGCGAACGCGAGCGCGAAGCCGGTCAGAAGCGCGGGAAACACCGAAGGCAGCACGACGCGGCGAAACGTCAGCCAGCGCGTCGCGCCGAGACACGCGGCGGCTTCTTCCTGCTCGCGCTCGAACTCTTCGAGCACCGGCTGCACCGTGCGCACGACGAAGGGCAAGCCGATGAACGTCAGCGCGACCAGCACGCCGAGCGGCGTGAATGCGACCTTGATGCCGAGCGGCGCGAGAAATTGCCCGATCCAGCCGTTGCCCGCATAGACCGCGGCGAGCGAGATGCCCGCGACGGACGTCGGCAGCGCGAACGGCAAATCGACGATCGCATCGACGATACGCTTGAACGGAAACGTGTAGCGCACGAGCACCCACGCGACGAGAAAGCCGAACGCCGCGTTGATGAGCGCGCCGCCGAGCGCCGCGCAAAACGTGAGCCGATATGACGCGAGCACGCGCGGCGACGTGACCGCGCGCACGAACTGCGCCCAGTCGAGCGTCGCGGTTTTCGCGAAGGTGGCGGCGAGCGGAATCAGCACCACGAGGCTCAGATAGGCCACCGTGATGCCGAGCGTCAGGCCGAAGCCGGGAAGCGCGCTCGGCTTCCTGAATGTGAGGGTCGTCATCCTTGATTGATCCTTTTGTGCGCCGGGGTCAGCGCGTCGCTGCTTCGGGCGCGCGGCGTCATGGACGCGCCGCGTCGCCCGCTTCGTCGCCTATTGCGGCTGATAGATCGAATCGAACACGCCGCCGTCCGCGAAATGCGTCTTCTGCGCCTTGGTCCAGCCGCCGAACGTGTCGTCGATGGTGTAGAGCTTCAGCTTCGGAAACTGCTTCGTGAGTTCGGCGGGCACCTTGTCCGAACGCGGCCGATAAAAGTTGCGCGCGGCGATCTGTTGTCCTTCGTCGCTATACAGATACTTGAGATAGGCGTCGGCGAGCTTGCGCGTGCCGTGCTTGTCGACGACCTTGTCCACTACCGCGACCGGCGGCTCCGCGAGAATGCTCACCGACGGCACGACGATCTCGAACTTCTCCGGCCCAAACTCTTTCAGCGACAAGAACGCCTCGTTCTCCCACGCGATCAGCACGTCGCCCTGCCCGCGCTGCACGAAGCTCGTCGTCGCGCCTCGCGCGCCGGAATCGAGCACGCCGGCGTTCTTGTACAGCTTCGTCACGAAGTCCTTGGCCGTCTGCTCGTTGCCGCCCGGCTTGTGCTGCGCATACGCCCACGCCGCGAGATAGTTCCAGCGCGCGCCGCCCGAGGTCTTGGGATTGGGTGTGACGATCGACACGCCTGGCTTGGTCAGATCGTCCCAGTCCTTGATGTGTTTCGGATTGCCCTTGCGCACCAGGAACACGATCGTCGATGTGTACGGCGACGCGTTGTCCGGCAGCCGTTTCTGCCAGTCCGCGCCGACGAGTCCTTTGGAGGCGAGCGCATCGATGTCGTAAGCGAGCGCGAGCGTGACGACATCGGCCTGCAGGCCGTCCAGCACCGCGCGCGCCTGTCCGCCCGAGCCGCCGTGCGACTGCTTGAACGTCACCGTTTCGCCCGTCTCGGCCTTCCACTTCTTCGCGAACGCCTGATTGAAGTCCTGATACAACTCGCGGGTCGGGTCGTAGGAGACGTTCAGAAACGACGTCTGCGCCGTCGCTGGCGCCGTCATGATCAATCCCGCCGCGCTCAACGTCGCCGCCGCCAGAAATCGTCGCAATCCCGTGCCGATGCTTTGCATTCCCCGTTCTCCGTCTTATCGAATGGACGGAATCAGTCTATCGACGCGTCTATATGATTAGAAATAATCGTTATTCACTTTTTTATACGTAAAACTGCTAAGAACGATATTCCTGGATGGAAGAAGCGCGTATGGGAGCGGATCGAGCGTTCGGAAGCCGGACGCGGGCGAACTTAAAGTAAAGCTTGAAAAGCTGGAAATACTGTATAAAAATACAGTCACCTGTCCATCCATACAGTGCACCAGGGGCTCGAGCCAGTGACCAAGACATCCAAACTTACCGCGCGGCAGCAGCAGGTATTCGAACTGATCCGGCGCGCGATCGACCGCACGGGCTTTCCGCCGACGCGCGCCGAGATCGCGGCGGAGCTCGGCTTCAGTTCGGCGAATTCGGCCGAGGAGCACTTGCGGGCGCTGGCGCGCAAGGGCGTGATCGAACTGGCGGCGGGTTCGTCGCGTGGTATCCGGCTGCTGGGCGACGCATCGCGCATCGATCGTTCGGAGGAGATGCCGCATCAGTTCACGTTGCCGCATCAGAGCATCATGCAACTGTCGCTGCCGCTTGTCGGGCGTGTCGCGGCAGGCAGCCCGATCCTCGCGCAGGAACACATCTCGCAAACTTACGCATGCGATCCCGCGCTCTTCTCCAGCAAGCCGGACTATCTGCTGAAAGTGCGCGGCCTGTCGATGCGCGACGCCGGCATCCTCGACGGCGACCTGCTCGCCGTGCAGAAACGCAACGAGGCGAAAGACGGACAGATCGTCGTCGCGCGTCTGGGCGACGACGTCACGGTCAAGCGCTGGAAACGCCGCTCTGACGGCGTCGAGTTGATCGCCGAGAATCCGGACTACGAGAATATTTTCGTGCGCTCGGGCAGCGGTGATTTCGCGCTGGAAGGCATCGCGGTCGGGCTGATCCGTTCGGGCGAGTTCTGAGGTCTCCGCTCGGCGCGGGCGGGAAGCGAAAGTTGCGTGCAGATCGCTCGCTCACTTTCATAAAGAGACATGAACGGGACAAGAAATGTCCCGTTGACATCGCAAGATAGCCTCACCAAACGCTTCAACGCCCAGTCGAGGCGTCTCAAACACAACAAGCATGACGGCCGCCGCGCGCGGTGCGCCGCGGTGCGTCCTATCGTCTGGAGAGTCATCATGGAACGTTTTGCCCGTCTGCTGCCCTTCCGTCAATTCGGCCGTCTGCGCCATCTGCGTGCGCTGATCGCGTGCGGCACGCCGCAAGCCGAAGCCGCTCCCGATCTCTTCGACGAAATGCCCGCGCTGCCGTCCCGCCAGCCGGCTTTCGCGCGCGTTTCGCTGAGTAGCACAGTGCATGCGGAGCCGGAACAGCGGGCGCCGGTGCGCGTCTATCGCGGACAGTCGCGCGTGATTCTGGTGGGCAAGATCGACGAAGTGTCGCGCATGATCGACCGTTGCATCGCGGAGGAAAACGCGGGGCTCGCCGGCGGCATCCTCGCCTGAAATCGAGGCTCACCGCGCCGAACGTGATTTCGCGGGATTTATCGCGTGCCGGCGCGGTCAATCCCGGAGTCGCGTTTTTGCTAAGAGGCTTTGCCGTCGCATGTCCCGCACTACCCGCTCCGTCGTTTCCGCGTTCGCCGTTTTGATTCTTGTCGCGGCGCTCGCTTTTATCTACGCGTCACCTTACATCGCGCTGAATCGCGTAAAGCGCGCAGCCGATGCGCGCGACGCGCAGACCGTCAATCAGTACGTCGATTTTCCCGCGCTGCGCGCAAGCCTCAAGGAACAGGTCGGCGCGCTGCTCACGCGCCGCGTCGATATTCAAAAGAGCGGCAATCCGCTCGCGATCATCGGGGCGATGATCGGCGCGGCGCTCGTCGGTCCTCTGGTGGATTCGTATGCGACACCGGACGGCGTCGCGGCCATTCTGAACGGCATTCCGCCGCGCGGCGAGCCGGGTGAGCAACCGCCGCAGGCAGCGCCGTCGAATGCAGCGTCTTCCGGCGTCGCCACGGCGCAGCACGCGCCGAAGGAGCCGCCGCAGGCCAGCGCCGGTTATCGCAGCCTGAATACGTTTGTCGTCACGTATCAGCACGGCGCCGGAGACGCACGTTATTCGGCGATCTTCCACCGCTACGGGCTCGTGTCATGGAAGCTCGTCGCGGTCGATCTCAACGGCTGACGCGTCACGCGCCCGCTTCGGCCTTCACCGGTTTCGCCGCGTAAGCCGCTTCGTCTTCCGCTTCCGCCGACTCGCCCGCCTGACACACGGCAACGAGAATGCTGCACTTCACGCGATCGAGCAGCGGCGTATTGCCCGCGCCCATCCACCAGCGCGCGAGACCGTTGCGGCAGCGATGCCCGACCACGACGAGATCGACCTGAAGGCTTTCCGCGAGCGCGGCGATCTCGTCGATCGGATGTCCGAACGCGAAGTGCCCCTGCGCCGGAAGGCCCCGTTCGCGCAGCCAGTCGACGCCTTCCTGAAGAATGTCACGGGCGGCGTCTTCGAAACGTCCGCAGGCCATATCGGTTAGCAGTCCGGCGCTCTGCGCGATGCTCGAGCGCATGTCCACGACCGCGAGGACGTGCGTTTCGGCATTCAGGTCCAGCGCGAGATTCGCGCCTTGCCGCAATGCCTTGCGCCCCTCTCTGGAGCCGTCATAGCAGAGCAGGATTTTTCGGTAGCTTTCCATCTCGACCTCCCTGGCCAACGTGCCCTTCGCGCCCGCTCGATGCGACCGGAAGCGCGATTCACTTGCGGCGTTGCTTCATCATCGTGTGTCGTCACATGGGTGACAACGCTGGAAAACGCTTACCGGCGCGAACATGCTAGCTCGCACCGTGCCAGAACTCCGGATCCGCCGACGGACAAGCCTCTGGCACTTTCGGCCGAAACCGGTCCGACGCGCGCCGCACAGGTTTGACACGCGCTCGCCGCATGCGGTTGCACGCCACGCATCGCGCTGGTGCAATGGATTACACTAGCCCGCTGGATTTCCCCATGCGGCTTTTCCTGCGGCGCGAATGCATGACTGATCAAACATTTCACGAAAGCACTCCACACGAGTCCGATGAACACGGCGCGCCGGCCATCGAGTTCAGCGAAGTAAGGAAGCACTACGGTGAGCGTATCGTCGTGGATGGCCTGTCGTTCGATGTGCGTCCCGGCGAATGCTTCGGTTTGCTCGGCCCGAACGGCGCGGGCAAGACGACCACGCTCAAGATGCTGCTCGGCATCACCTCGCCCGATAGCGGCGCGATCCGCCTCGTCGGCGAGCCGGTGCCCGCGCGCGCCCGGTTCGCGCGCGAACGCGTGGGCGTCGTGCCGCAGTTCGACAACCTCGATCCCGATTTCACGGTGCGCGAAAACCTCACCGTCTTCGGCCGCTACTTCGGTCTGACCGGCGCGCGCATGGACGCGCTCGTCCCTTCGCTGCTGGAATTCGCGCGTCTGGAGAGCAAGGCCGATGCGCGCGTCGGCGAACTCTCGGGCGGCATGAAGCGGCGTCTCACGCTCGCGCGCGCGCTCGTCAACGATCCAGATGTCCTCGTGATGGACGAACCGACCACCGGCCTCGATCCGCAAGCGCGGCATCTGATCTGGGAGCGCCTGCGCTCGCTGCTCGCGCGCGGCAAGACCCTCCTGCTGACGACGCATTTCATGGAAGAAGCCGAGCGCCTGTGCGATCGTCTTTGCGTGATCGAGGAAGGCCGCAAGATTGCCGAGGGACGGCCGCGCGATCTCATCGAATCGGTGATCGGCTCGGATGTGATCGAGATCTACGGACCCGATCCGCAAGCGCTCGCAGCGGAACTGGCGCCGTTCGTCGAGCGCATGGAAGTGAGCGGCGAAACGCTCTTTTGCTACGTCGACGATCCGCAGCCCGTTCATGCGCGCGTGAAAGGCCGCGCGGACGTGCGCTATCTGCATCGTCCGGCGAATCTCGAAGATGTTTTCCTGCGTCTCACGGGACGTGAGATGGTGGACTGAATCATGGATACGCTCGAACGCACTCGCATCGGAAGAAAACGCGAGCCGAAGCACGCGGAAAGCTTCACGCCGCTGTCCAGCGCGCTGCCCGCCAACGCCACGCACTGGATGTCGGTGTGGCGTCGCAACTACCTCGTCTGGAAAAAGCTCGCGATCGCCTCGATGATCGGCAACCTCGCCGATCCGATGATCTATCTCTTCGGTCTCGGCCTCGGTCTGGGCCTGATGGTCGGCCATGTCGACGGCGTGTCGTACATCGCGTTTCTCGCGGCGGGCACGGCGGCGTCGAGCGTGATGATGTCCGCGAGCTTCGAGGCGATGTACTCGGGCTTTTCGCGCATGCACGTGCAGCGCACGTGGGAAGCGATCATGCATACGCCGCTCACGCTCGGCGACATCGTGCTCGGCGAGATCGTATGGTCCGCGAGCAAGTCGGTGCTGTCGGGCGCGGCGATCATGATCGTCGCGGGCGCGCTCGGCTACGCGAACTTTCCGTCGATGCTGATCGCGCTGCCCGTCATCGTGCTCACGGGACTCGCGTTCGCCAGCACCGCGATGGTGATCACGGCGCTCGCGCCGAGCTACGACTTCTTCATGTTCTATCAGACGCTCGCGCTCACGCCGATGCTCCTGCTTTCCGGCGTGTTCTTTCCGATTGCGCAACTGCCCGCGATCGCGCGGCACGTCACGCAGGTTCTGCCGCTTTTCCATGCGGTCGAGCTGATTCGCCCGGCAATGCTCGGCCGCCCGTTCGACGGCGCCGCGCTGCATGTGATCGTGCTGGCCGCGTATGCGGTGGTGCCTTTCTTCCTGTGCGCGTGGCTTTTCCGTCGGCGCATGATGAAATGAAAAACGGCGATGGACCGCTGAAGTCCATCGCCGCATTCACATCGTCGACGAAACAAGGCTACTTCACGGGAAACTCGTGGTGCCCGCCGAAGCCGAAGCGCATCGCTGACAGCATGCGCTCGGGGAACGACTCGGCGTCGCGCGATTTGAAGCGCGTGTAAAGCGCCGCCGACAGCACTTGCGCGGGCACCGCTTCCTCGATCGCCGCCTCGATGGTCCAGCGCCCTTCGCCGCTGTCCGCGACTTCCGTCGAGAAGCGTTCGAGCGTGCCGTCGCTGGCGAGCGCGCCCGCGGTCAAATCCAGTAGCCACGACGACACCACGCTGCCCCGCCGCCACACTTCGGCGATATCGGCGAGATCGAGCGTATAGCGCTCGCCTTCCGCGAGATCCTTCGACTCCTTGTGCCTGAGAATGTGGAAGCCCTCGGCATACGCCTGCATCAATCCATACTCGATGCCGTTGTGCACCATCTTCACGAAGTGCCCCGAGCCGACCGGCCCGCAATGCATGTAGCCATTCTCGACGCGCGGATCGCGCCCCTCGCGGCCGGGCGTCTGCGGAATGTCGCCGCGTCCCGGCGCGAGCGTCGCGAGAATCGGATCGAGCCGGCGCACGACCGCCTCGTCGCCGCCGATCATCATGCAGTAGCCGCGCTCCAGTCCCCAGATGCCGCCCGACGTGCCGACATCGACGTAATGGATGCCCTGCTCGCGCAATTGCCCGGCGCGGCGGATATCGTCCTTGTAGAAGCTGTTGCCGCCGTCGATGATCACGTCGTCCGCGCCGAGGATCTCGCGCAGATCGTCGAGCGTGTCTTCGGTGATCTTTCCCGCCGGCAGCATCAGCCAGACGACGCGCGGCGCGGCCAGCTTCGCGACGAGATCGCCCAGATCCTTCGCGCCCGTCGCGCCTTCGTTCGCGAGCGCTTCGGTCGCTTGCGGATTGTGATCGTACGCGACGCACGTATGCCCGGCGCGCATCAGCCGCCGCCCGATGTTGCCGCCCATGCGCCCCAGTCCCACGATGCCGATCTGCATGATGATTCACTCCTTGCCGTTGGCTTTCACGCGTTCGATCTGCTTTTTCGCGGCGTCGTAGACCGCGTCCGGCGTGAAGCCGAACTTCGTCTTCAGCGCCTTCAGTGGCGCCGATGCGCCGAACGTGTGCATCACGATCTGCGATCCCAGGCGGCCGACATAGCGATCCCAGCCGAGCGTCGCGGCCTGCTCGACGCAGACGCGCGCATGCACGTCCGGCGGCAGCACCGAGTCCTTGTACGCCTGATCCTGCTTCTCGAAGATGTCCCACGACGGCATCGACACGACGCGCGCCGCGATGCCTTCGGCCTTCAGCTTCTCGTAGGCCTCGACGCACAGCGACACTTCACTGCCGGTCGCGAGCAGCAGCACCTCGGGCTTCTTGCCGCCATCGGCGTCGGCGAGCGTATAGGCGCCGCGCTTCACGCCGTCGGCCGAACCGTACTTCTTGCGATCGAAGGTCGGCAGCGGCTGGCGCGTGAGCACGATGCACGACGGCTCCGTCGAATGCGTCAGCGCGACGCGCCACACTTCGGCCACCTCGTTCGCGTCGGCGGGGCGCAGCGTGCACAGGCCCGGCACGCCGCGCAAGGAAGCCAGTTGCTCGATCGGCTGGTGCGTCGGGCCATCTTCGCCGACGCCGATCGAATCGTGCGTGAACACGTAGACCACCGGCACTTCCATGATCGCGGAAAGGCGGATCGGCGGCTTCATGTAGTCGCTGAAGATCAGGAACGTCGAGCCGTACGGACGCAGCCCGGACAGCGCGAGGCCGTTGCAGACCGCGCCCATGCCGTGCTCGCGAATGCCGAAGTGCAGATTGCGGCCGCCGTAGCTGTCGTGCTCGAAGCTGCCCGCGCCCTCGAACTTGAGGTTCGTCTTCGTCGATGGCGACAGATCCGCCGCGCCGCCGATCAGCCAGGGAACGCGCGGCGCGATGGCGTTCAGCACCTTGCCCGACGAATCGCGCGTGGCGAGACCTTTCGCGTCGGCTTCGAAGGTCGGAATGTCGGCGTCCCAGTTGTCGGGAAGCTTCGATTCGAGCATCTGCCACGCTTCTTTCGCGAGTTCCGGATTGGCCTTTTCGTAGGCGTCGAAGCGCTGCTTCCATTCGGCATGCAGCTTCTTGCCGCGCGCGCCCATGCCGTCGGCGAAATGCTGCATCACGCCGTCGGGCACATAGAACTGCTTGTCCTCGGGCCAGCCGTAGAACTTCTTCGCGAGCTTGACTTCTTCCTCGCCGAGCGCTTCGCCGTGCGCGCTCGCCGTGTCCTGCTTGTTCGGCGCGCCCCAGCCGATGATGCTCTTCACGACGATCAGCGTCGGCTTGTCCGTGTGCGACTTCGCCTTGTTGATGGCGTCTTCGAGCGCCTGCGCGTCGTTGGCGTCGTCGACGTGCAGCGTGTGCCAGTTGTAGCCGTGAAAGCGCGCCTCGACGTCGTCGCTGTAGGCGAGATCCGTATGGCCTTCGATGGTGATGCGGTTGCTGTCGTAAATCCAGATGAGGTTCGACAGCTTCAGATGCCCCGCGAGCGACGCAGCTTCGTGCGACACGCCTTCCATCATGTCGCCGTCGCCGCAGAGCGCGTACACGCGGTAATCGAAGATCGCGTCCTTACCTTTGTTGAAGTGGGCTTCTTTCCAGCGCGCGGCCATCGCCATGCCGACGCTGTTGCCGAGTCCTTGCCCGAGCGGGCCGGTCGTCGTCTCGACGCCGGTCGTCATGCGGTATTCCGGGTGACCCGGCGTCTTGCTGTCGAGCTGGCGGAAGTGCTCGATGTCGTCGAGCGAGACCGCGGGCTTGCCGGTCGGCTTGCCGTCCTGATCGAATTCCTTCACGCCCGCGAGATGCAGAAGCGAGTACAGCAGCATCGACGCATGCCCGACCGACAGCACGAAGCGGTCGCGATTGGGCCATAGCGGCGCGTCGGGATCGTAACGAAGATGGTTCTGCCAGAGATGGAACGCGACGGGCGCGAGCGCCATCGGCGTGCCGGGGTGGCCGGAATTGGCCTTTTGCACGGCGTCCATCGAGAGCGTGCGGATCGTGTCGATCGTGAGACGATCGAGATCTTTGTCCTGCGGCGTTGCTTGAGACATGAGCGACGACTCCTTTGCGAAGAGCGCGCTGTGGCGAAAGGCGCCGCAGCGGGCAACCAGGACCATCGAGCAAGTGTAGTGCCTTACAAAAGGCACCGCACCGCGGGTGACACGGAAGCGCGCCGCATCCGCCTTCGAAAGCGGCGGTCGCGGCGGCGTTTTACGGCAGGATACGAGCGAAAACTTAGCCCGGCGTTACAAAGCGATATCGGACGATGACGCGAACGTCAATGCTGACACATTCGCGGCGAGGGCATCGGATTCTTCGACAAATCCCTGACCGGGCAGGGAATTTCAGGGCGCCGGATTCGGCTGGCGCTCGTGCAGCGCCTCGATTTCGGCCAGAATTTCTTCCGATAATTCGACGTTCACGCTGTCGATGTTCTCTTTCAACTGCGGCAGCGACGTCGCGCCGATCAGCGTGCTCGTGGTGAACGGCCGCGTGTTGACGAAGGCGAGCGCGAGTTGCGTCGGCGTGAGGCCGTGCCGCTTCGCCAGTTCCACATACGACGTGATCGCGGCGAGCGCCTGCGGCTTGCTGTAGCGCTGAAATCGCTCGAACAGCGTGATGCGCGCGCCCGTCGGACGCGCCCCGCCTTCGTACTTGCCCGACAGCCAGCCAAACGCGAGCGGCGAATACGCGAGCAGCCCGACGCCTTCCTTGTGCGTGAACTCGGACAGGCCGAGCTCGTACGTGCGGTTCACGAGACTGTACGGATTCTGAATGCTGACGATCTTCGGCAGCCCCGCTTTTTCGGCCGCGCGCAAAAATTGCGCGACGCCCCACGGCGTTTCGTTCGACACGCCCACATGACGGATCTTGCCCGCCTTGACGAGATCGCCAAGCGCGGCGAGCGTTTCCTCGATGGGCACCGTGTATTCGTCGTCGAGATACGGATACGCCGGGCGGCCGAAGGTCATCGTGCTGCGGTCGGGCCAATGCAATTGATACAAATCGACGTAATCCGTTTGCAGACGCTTCAGACTGCCGTCGATGGCTTCGTTCAAATTCTTGCGATCGAACTGGTTGCCCGCGCCGCGGATATGTCGCGGATTGTGCGGCTGCCGCGCGGGGCCGGCGATCTTCGTCGCGAGCACGATGTCCTTGCGTTTCGCGGGATGCTTCGCGAGCCATGTGCCGATGTATTCCTCGGTGCGGCCCTGCGTCTCGGGGCGCGGCGGCACGGGGTACATTTCGGCGGCGTCGATCAGATTCACGCCCTGGGCCAGCGCGTAATCGATCTGCTCGTGCGCTTCGCTTTCGGTGTTCTGCTCGCCCCAGGTCATGGTGCCGAGCCCGATCAGGCTGACGTCGAGACCCGAATCACCGAGTTTCCGAAACTTCATTGCTGATTCCTCTTGTTGGGGTTGTGTTTGCGCGTTGTCGGCGCATTGTCGGAAATGCTGCCTGGCTGGTTTTCCGGCAATCGCAAAAACTACCATAGCCGCGAAAGCTCTGCTCTCGCGACTAGAATGGCAAGCTTCCGACCCTTCATGCAGGAGCGCCCGACCGATGCCGTCCGCAAGCGATCGCGAGAACAAGGGCTCGTCGCTCATCGTCACGCTCGTCGCGGCGACTTTCTTCATGGAGAACCTCGACGGCACGATCATCGCGACCGCCTTGCCGCAGATGGCGCGCTCGTTCAACGTGCATCCCGCCGACATGAGCCTCGGCATCACGGCGTATCTGCTGACGCTCGCCGTCTTCATCCCGATTTCCGGCTGGGCCGCCGACCGCTTCGGCCTGCGCACCGTGTTCGCGAGCGCGATCGCGGTATTCACGGCCGCGTCCGTGCTGTGCGCGACCACTTCGACCTTGCCCGCGTTCGCCGCCGCGCGCGTGCTGCAGGGCATCGGCGGCGCGATGATGGTGCCGGTCGGCCGGCTCGCCGTGCTGCGCGCGACGCCCAAGGAAGGCCTGATGCGCGCCATCGCGATCATCACGTGGCCGGGGCTCGTCGCCCCGGTGATCGGACCGCCGCTCGGCGGCTTCATCACGACGTATTCGTCGTGGCGCTGGATCTTCTATCTGAACGTGCCGCTCGGTCTGATCGGCTTGCTGCTGACGCTGCGCTTCATCGGCAACGAGCGCGGGGACGCCACGCGGCGCTTCGACCTGCCGGGCTTTGCGCTCTGCGGCATCGCGTGCACGACACTGCTCTACGCGATGGAACTGGTCGGCCGCAGCGACGCCGACTGGACGTTCGTCGGCGTGCTGGTCGCCGTGGGCGTGGCGGCCGGCTTCGCTTCGTGGTGGCATCTGCGGCGGGCGGCGCAGCCGGTCGTGGATTTGTCGGCGCTGAAGGTGAAAACCTTCGCTGTGGCGATGGGCGGCGGATCGCTCTTTCGCATCGCGATCAGCGCGGCGCCGTTCCTGTTGCCGTTGATGTTTCAGGTCGGCTTCGGCATGAACGCGTTCGAATCGGGCCTGCTCACGCTGGCCGTGTTCGCGGGCAATCTGTCGATGAAGCTCGTCACCACGCCGGTGATGCGCCAGTTCGGCTTCCGGCCGGTGCTGATCGTCAATGGCGTGCTCGCGGCGCTCTCGCTTGCCGCGATGAGCCTGCTCACGCCGGCGACGCCTAAGCTCGCGATCGCCGTCGTGCTGTTCGCGAGCGGCCTGTCGCGCTCGCTGCAGTTCACGGCGCTCAACACGCTGAGCTTCGCCGACGTGCCGAAAGCGCAGATGAGCGGCGCGTCGGCGCTATCCAGCACGCTTTTTCAGATGACGATGGGCATCGGCGTCGCGGTCGGCGCGATCGCGCTGCGCATCGGCGAATGGCTGCACGGGCACGATGCGCACTCCATCGGGCCGGAGGATTTCAGCGTCGCGTTCCTGATCGTCGCGTTTGTCGGGCTGGTCGCCGTGCTCGATCTGTTCGGGCTCGCGCGGGATGCGGGCGCGCTCGTGTCGGGGCATCGGAAGCCGAAGGCGTGATGGTTTTATGAGGCGAGGGCTCAAGCCTTCGCCGCCCGTGCCGTAAATCCGCGGTATGAACACCCACACGCTCGACGCCCTCGCCGCCCTGACCGAAACGGTCGCCGTCATCCGCCACGCGCGCGGCCTCAAGAATCCCCACGATCTGCCCGAAGGCTCGCCCGAGCGTCAGCTCGCCGCCGACGCTTTCGCCGACGATTTCCTCCGCGCGCTCGATGCCGAGCCGAGTATCGGCACGTGGTGGCCCATCTGACCTTTCCCGGCGTCACTTCACCGTCACATCGACAAGGGCGTGGCATCGTTTTACGCGATCCGCGTCGGCTGATTTCGCGGATCGCCGTCTTCTGAGTCAAGTCTTGCTATTTGGCGAAACGTTTGCGCGCCGCTATCAAGTCGCGCGCACGCGCGCCGTCAACTCGGATATCGCCATGACTCAATCAGGAGATGCCAGTGAAGGGGGCAGCGTCACTTTTTTTCGCCATTGCCGTCGCCATCGCCGTGACCGGCTGCGCGCCGATGCCGGTGGCCAGCACGGCTCCGACCGACAAGCCGGCGGCGAGCGCCGAAATCATCCGCTTCGAAATTCCCGCCGACGCGCTCGGCGCGCGCGATGCGCAACTCACCGCGATCCTGGCGAAAGCCGGTGCGCTCGCGGCCGCGCAGAAGCAGCCGACGACCATCCTCGTCACCGCCCTCGCGCAGGACTTCCCGTATCTCAACCAGGCGATCTGGAAAGGCGTGCCCGCCCGGCACACGGTCAAGCTCAGTCTGGAAAACCTGACCGCCGGCGCGCGACAGCCGTATAGCGTGTCCATCAAGCCGTCGCAGGGAGGTTGACGCGATGCGCCGAATCGTCATCCTCGCATCCGCAACGCTGATTTCAGCGAGCGCCCTCGCCGGTCCGCTCGACGTGAGCGCGCCCGCCTCCGTGCAAACGCTCGCGGCGCTCGGACCCGCCCTCCAGAAGGTCTACCCGCCCTTGCCGACACTCGCGATGCTGCCGCCCGCCGCCGTCGACGAAGAAGATCCGCCCGCCAGATCCGCGAGCAAAAAAGGCAAGAAAACGCGCCGCGTCGTCGATTGCAAATGCAACGGTCCGGAACCGCGTCTCGTGGTGTCGGATGAATCGCGGACGTACATGAAGGACGTCGAGCATCGCATCGACGTCGCGCTCGCGCCGTAATCGAAGGAGCCACGCAACATGTTCCGTCCCATTTACGCCGCACTCTGCGCCTGCGTGTTGCTCGGCGCATCGCTCGCGCCGGGCGCCGCTCGCGCCGACGATTGCTTCGAGCAGGCCGCCGCCTATCAGGGCGTCAATCCGCTCGTGCTGCGCGCGGTCGCCTGGCGCGAATCGAAAGGCGATGCCGCCGCGCTCAACCGCAACGCCAATGGCTCGATCGATATCGGCCAGTTGCAGATCAACTCGATCCACTTTCCCGATCTGGCGCGCCAGGGTATTCCGCATCGCGCGCTCGCCGATCCGTGCGTCAACGTGTTCGTCGCCGCGTGGCTGCTGAAGCAGAAGATGATGAAGTACGGCAACACGTGGCGCGCGATCGGCGCCTATCACTCGGAGTCGCCGAAACATCGCGACGCCTACGCCCGCAGCATCCAGCAAATCCTCGTCAGTTGGGGCGAACTGCAGCCGGCGATGCGCTGACGTAGCTTCGAAGCGGCGTCAGAAACTCGATCGTCCGCTCGCGCGCGAGCAATCGCGGCAGCACGGCCTCATACATCTGCCGATACGGCCGGCCCAGATGATGCGCACGGAAATGCTCGGCCGAGCACGCCCACGTTTCATACAGCACGAGCGTGTCCGGATCGTCCGCCGCGCGATGCAGATACGTGTTGATGAAATCCGGCTCTTCCGACATGCGCTCCAGCACTTCGAGAAGGCGCGTTTCGAGTTCTTCCCGATGCTCCGGCTTGCCCGGCAGATGCACGACAAACGACGTGATGTCGTCACTCATGATGAACTCCTCGCGGTGCGCGGACCGCGCGTGCGGTCCGCGCGGATGACTTAGAGTTGGCTCATGCCGCCGTCGATCACGATCTCCGTGCCGACGATGAAGCCCGATTCCGGCGACGCCAGATGCAGCACCGTCGCCGCGACTTCGCTCGACTTGCCGAAGCGCCCGAGCGGAATCTGGCTCTGGAGTTGCGCGGCGGCTTCGTCGACGAGACCGAGCTTGCCGTGCAGCGGCGTCGAAACCGGGCCGGGACTCACGACATTCACGCGCGCGCCGCGCGGCAGCAATTCCGCCGACAGGGTTTTCGCGAGCGACACGAGCGCCGCCTTGCTCGCCGCATACACCGACGACATCGGCATGCCGATATGCGCGTTGATCGAGCCGTTCAGCACGATCGACGCACCTTCGTTCAGCAGCGGCACCAGCGATTGAATCTGGAAGTACGGCCCTTTCACGTTGATCGCGAAGGTTTCGTCCCAGGCTTTTTCGTCGATGTCGGTGAACGGCGCGAACGTGCCGACGCCCGCGTTGATGAAAATCGCGTCGAGGCGGATGTTCGCATCGACGAGCGCCTGGGCGAGCTCACGCGCGGCGCCGACCGTGCCAGCCACATTGCGAATGGCGATGGCGTTCGCGCCGAGCGACTCGCGCGCCGTGGCGAGTGCGCTTTCGTCGCGACCCGTGATGACGACCCGCGCGCCTTCCGCCGCAAATGCCTGCGCCGCCGCGAGACCGATGCCGCTGTTGCCGCCGGTAACCAGAACTGTCTTGCCTTCGAAGCGATTCATGACGTTCTCCTTGAACGTTGATCAGTGTGAAGCCATTATGGGCGGGACTTCGGCCGCTGCCGTACGACAGGATTGGCGCACACGTTCGAGATTTTCGAACATGTTTCGACTGCGTGTTGCGGGCCACATATTTCCTTGAAGCGGGCGCGAACGGCTCCTAGAGTTACGCAGACCTTTCCAGTCTGCTTACGCGCTTCAGGGAGCCACATCATGCACGACGCGCAAGACGGTATCAACGCACAGCCGAACCCGGAGCGGCTGCTGCAAATGGGCATGGCGTTCTGGGCATCGAAAACGCTGCTGTCGGCGGTCGAACTCGGCGTGTTCACGCAACTGGCGAACGGGCCGCGGCAGGCGGAAGACCTCGCGCAGGCGCTCGAGCTGCATCCGCGCGGCGCGCAGGATTTTCTCGATACGCTCGTCGCGCTCAATTTGCTCACGCGCGAAGACGGCCGCTACGCGAACACGAACGACGCCGATTTCTTCCTCGACCGCGACAAGCCTTCGTACGTCGGCGGATTGCTGGAGATGGCGAACGCGCGCCTGTACCCGTTCTGGGGATCGCTCACCGAGGCGCTGCGCACGGGCTTGCCGCAGAACGAATCGAAGCACGGCGGCAATCTCTTCGAGACGCTTTACAGCGACCCGGCGCGCCTGCGCGGCTTTCTGCAGGCGATGAGCGGCGTGAGCATGGGCGCGGCGCAGGCGATCGCCCGCCAGTTTCCGTGGGGCGACTACCGGACGTTCATCGATATCGGCGCGGCGCAGGGCGCGCTGCCGGTGCAGGTTGCGCGGGCGCACGCGCATCTGACGGGAGGCGGTTTCGATTTGCCCGTGGTCGGGCCGATTTTCGACGACTATGTCGCGGCGAACGGACTTCAGGACCGGCTGCGCTTTTATCCGGGCGATTTCTTCAAGGACCCGTGCCCGTCGGCGGATGTCCTCGTGATGGGTCACGTCCTGCACGACTGGAATCTGGCGCAAAAACGCGAACTGCTCGCGAAATGCCACGCCGCGCTGCCGCCGGGCGGCGTGCTCATCGTGTACGACGCAATGATCGACGACGAACGCCGTCACAACGCATTCGGTCTTCTGATGAGCCTCAACATGCTGATCGAGACGCCGGGCGGCTTCGATTACACCGGCGCGCAATGCTGCGCCTGGATGAAGGAAGCAGGGTTTGCCACGGCGCGCGTCGAGCCGCTGGCGGGACCGGATTCGATGGTGATCGCGACGAAGTGAATCCGCCGCGGACCGCGCGCGCGAGGCTGCGTCAGCGGTCGTTCGACATCCCTTTCAGGCGATCGTTGCCGGCGTCGCGGGCTGCATCGGCGGTAGCGAAATTTTCTTCGGAGACGAGCGCGCGCTTGATCGCGCGCGCCGAAAAATCGACCAGCGCGATGACCCACACGAAACCGCCCGCCTGTTCCGCGGTCTGCACGAATGCGCGCAGATCGCCTTCATTCGACGATGCCATACCGACCTCCACGTTCAAGTTGATGCGCCCTGCCGGCGTCACGATTTGCGTGAGCACCGGCGATGCGATGCGTCGGCTGAACGGGCGCTAACGGGCGGCAGCCGGCCGCCGTGATCAGGCTTCGAAATCGAGACCGCCGAAGAGCACCGAAGGCTGCGCCTGCGAACGCGTCGCGAGATCGACGTCGCGCGCGCCCTGCCAGGCGTCGAGCTTGGCGGCCATCGCGTCGAGGTAACGCAGGAATCGGGCCTCGCCGCCCACGCTCATCAGACGCTCAATCTCTTCGTCGTCCCAGGTCAGAAATACATTCAGCGGATAAGGATAGACGTGCTGATGTTCATCGCCCTCCTGGTGCGCATCGGCGCTCACATGCAGACGCGTCGGCACGGCCGCGCTTTCGTAGGAAAGAATTTCGACGCGCACGCCGCGCCCGAGAAACCGCATCGTGCGTTCGGCGATGCGCGGCATGAATTCGGTCTCGAATCGCAGCGTCTGTTCCGGATTCAATGCTCGTCTCCGGGAGCGCCCTGTTGCGACGTGTCAGACGGGCGGAAGGTCTTCGAGCGATTTCTCGATCTGCCCGTCCTGCACGCGCGCCTCGATGCCGATATGACCATTCGTATAAGGCAGCGCGCTGACTTTCGGGCCGAGAAAGGCGCGGCCGCCGAGCGTGAAGAGCGTGCGGACTTCCTTGCCGCTTTTGAGGGCGTCCACGACTTGCTGGACGTCCACGATGGTCGTGGGCGCGGCCCAGTCGTTCGTGGCCGGATCGAAATTGCCCCAGCGCACGCTGCTCACGCGGTCGTTGACCCAGCGCACACCGTCGATCGCCAAAGTGGTCATGTCTGCCTCCAGTGCCGTCGTTGGGGGTGGTTTGGAAATCCTAGCATGGTGACGCGAAGCAGGTGAACGTTTGCGCGATGCGAATCGGGCGGACCGGGCGACCTCGCCGGATCAGCCCGGCTCGCTGCCGGCCATGAACGCACGCATGAAGACGAGCGCGCCCCAGCCCCAGATCGCGTTGGCGATGAAGTTTGGCGTGAGACGCGACAGCATGTTGCCGCTCGGCCAGATGCCGCGCGCCGGATCGATGACGAACACGCCGACCGCCGTCAACACGATGCCGCCGAAGACGAGCGCGCCGATCCACGGTGCGCTGCGGTCGGGCGCGACGCGCAGAAGCCACACCATCAGCACGGCGAAGATGGAACTCCATAGCGCATTCGCGATGAATTCGGGGATGCCGAGCGGAAGAAACGGTGCGATGGAGAAGCCGGCCGGATCGATGAGACCCGCTGTATGCAGCAGCGCCAAGGTCGATTCGCGGAAAAAGAGTGCGGCAAGAAAACCGGAAACTAACGGCAGTATGACTTTTTGCATTGGCTGGACCGCCTGGAGCCGGAGGGCGCGGTTCTCTCCGATTGTCGTGACGAGCGCCATTATAGTGGCGTCGCGCGGGCTTCCAGGCCGGGTCCGGAGCTATTTTGCGATGGCGTCGCTCGCCGGATCGTGATGCAGCATGCGATCGCTGTTTTGCGGTGGATTCGGACGCTTGACCGGCATGTTGTCGGGGTTGTCGGGACGCGTGGCGCTCGCGGATGGCGAGCCGGGTGCGCTCGGCGGCTTGACCATCGAGGCGTTTTCGTCGGGGCGCGCGGTCTGGGCGTGGGCCGCGAATGTCGTGACGAGCAGAAGCGCGGCTGTCGCGAGGTGATGGCGGGTCATGATCGCTCTCCGCAGAGGGGAGAACTTCGTTGTGCATCAGGCGTGCCCGAGGTGCGGCCTGCGCAAATCGAAGACGGATTATCGCGGCCTGATTGACCCGCTGGCCGTTTCTACACGACTCTCGAAAGACGCATTACCGAAGTTCGGAACCAAAACGGACGCCCTGCAACGGTAGCAACTGGTTGGCCGGATGGTTCGCTGCTCTTCGCCGGCTTGAAAATCCGATGATGAAAGCGTATCTGATTGGTCTGCTGGTGGTCGCGCGCACCAGTCGCAACGGCAACTCATTTGTAACAGTAGCGTGCTGGTAGCGCTGGCCGATGGCGCGGCGCTTTACATGTCGGGCTGCGAATTCGGCGGACCGGCGCCGCATGCCTTGCTGGCGCTCGTCAAGGGCGATTCGGTCGCACTGGCGGGGCCGCTCGCAATTGGCGTCTATCAACCCGACGACGTCGCCCCGCCGCGCCCGAGCATCGCCGTAACGATACAGGCGGTCCTATAGACTTACGACGTGCAGCGCCGTCGCAAGGCAAGCCGCGCGGCCGGCAGGTCGGAACCCACCGAGCGCCCGAGCGCAACCGCACGTGAGGCGTTCGAGGACGACGGCCTTGCCCTCTGAAACCGACCAGGCGGCGCAACGTCGGTGCAGCACCGCGCCGAATGCGGTCCACCCCGCTACTTTCGGTTCCGTCGTTGACGCCATATGAGAACAATGCCAGCGAACAGGAACGTAAAAGCTCCGCCCAAAGCTCCGCGAAATGCCGTCGCCAAGGCACGTCCACCGCACTCGTCGCCGCACGGGATATTCGCGTCGGGCAAGACCAAATATAGGCTCGCAAATCCTGCGATGAGCGCGCCGGAAACAAACAGCCCGACGTACAGAAGCGCGCTCTTCACTTAACCTCCCAAAAGAGAATCGACTTTGCCTGCGACAGGTCGGAATAGAAATTTTCGGGGCCAATGCCGATGGTGGAGAGGGGGTTCCACACACGCGAAATGCCTAAACTGAATCGCAGGGTCGTCTCGGTGCTCGGTGTAAGGCGTTCACCATTCCATAGGTCGATGTGGTCGCCGCTGGGTTGCCTCTCTTTTAGCGAGCGCCGCCAGTAGCTACCAAAGAAAGCTACGCCGGTACGTCCTTTGATTTTGTCCTTCCAGTCGCTGCCCGTGATCGTTTCCGGCTTCGGACACCCGGCGAACGGCTGTAAGTGAAGCCATTGTGCGACCTCTTTTGCACGAAGCATATGGCTTCGCGGATGCCCGTGAAACCAACACGTTTCACCTTTGAAAGACTTATTCGTAATGCCAACACCTGCGAGGCATGTTCCAAACCTGATTGCACATTCGTCTTCGAATGCAGCCTTGCCCGTCGCTGGATCGATGCAAGGTGCAGACTCGGGATATGCTGCCCACAGTTCCTGAAACGTCACGACTCGCAATTGCACGACCTTCACTGAATTCGGGGTCGAGTTGGTACGCACTACAGTGGGTTTATTCGGCATCGTTCAATTCCCGTCGGCTTTGACAAGGGCGTCGTCGCCCCAATACACGGTGTAGTTGTCGGCACTTTCGCCTGAGATAATGCGCGGCAGCGCCCCGCCAGAGTCGATGCGGCCCGAGGTCGTGCGACCGTCCGCCATTTCGATGAAATACGGGTAGCCGTGAGATACACCTGCGGCGCGTACCTGCTCGTCGTAGACATCGCCAGCATTCGCATGACGAGACGTGAACTCCGAACGCGTTCCGTAGCCATACTCCTGTCGTTGTGTAGATACCCCTTCAAAGACGATTCCTGAAAAGCTCGCTCCCACTCGGTTCTTGCCGCATGGACATTCGACGCTGTCACCTTCCATGACCATAGCGCGCCCATTGACTATCGCGCCGTGTCGCGATCCTCGGATTGAATACTTGCCCGGACATTCACCGCAAGTTGCATCATCACCATCGAGAGCAACATTCCTTCCGTCGGCGGGAAAACCAGACCCGAAAACCCGGCCTCCGGTTGTCGTAGAATCGCCGTCTCGTACCGCTGCGTTAAACATTGAATCTCCTTGCTTCGCTGACGTTCAACATTGCGTCGTGTCCTTCTGACCGCTGTATCACGACGAGCGAAACGTAAAGGGGATTTTTTTCAAGAGGTATGCGGAGAAACGTTTAGGTCGAAAGAACACCGATAAACGACCAGAATTCCAAATGAGGACTTCGCTAAATTGAGTCTGCGGAATTGGGGTGTTTGTTTGTAGCACTCACGTTTTGTCAATTGGCAGGAGCGAACCGCACGACGCGCGCGGGCGGCGCATGAAACTGACTTTGCTTGCGGTCCTATCGCCCTACGACGTGCAGCGCCGTCGCAAGGCAAGCGGCGGCGCCCGCAGGTCGGAACCCGCCAAGCGTCCGAGCGCAAGCGCGCCCGCACGTGAAGCGTTGGAGGACGACGACCTTGCCTTCTGACTCCACCGGGCCGCCCAACGTCGCGAACGGTGGCGCCCTGCTCGATTCGAACGGCTAGCCGGATGCGACCGCGAACTGCGGCGCTGGCTCAACACTTATCGGCGTCATGACGAAACGCGCGGTCAAGCCCTTGTCCGCTTGCTCGAAGCGACCGCGCCGCGCGGGAGGCCGACCGATGGGCGCAAGTACGCCGTTCGACGTGGCACAATTGGCCGCGCATCGCGCGCATTTGCTGGCGCGGGGCTACCGGTGCTATCGCGTTTTTTCCTGTCGCTGCAACTTCGGAAAATAATTGCCCGCCATCGGCGGCGCGAGAAAGCATGGGCGCGGTACTTGCGGCTACTGCTGACCGGATCCGCCATGCGACCGCGCTTTTCGACTGCCGACAACGTAACAGACGCGAGAATGATCCGCCGCATGCATAACCAGATTCGGCATAGTTCGCGGACTAGTAACACCGGGCCGCGACTGCGTTCTGCCGAGATTCGCGAACCGGACGGCAGCGGAGTACTCATCACGGCGCACTACGTGGTTCGATACGAAAAACCATCGTAAGGAAATGAGCGGCGGCACGCGAGTACGCACGCATCGGACCGACTGCAAAAGGCGAAAAACGCTTACACGGACTCCACAAAGCAAAAAGCCCAGTCGAATGACTGGGCTTTTTGCATGAATTCTCGGTGGGGTGGCTGATGGGACTCGAACCCACGACGACAGGAATCACAATCCTGGACTCTACCAACTGAGCTACAGCCACCACTGTTACCGCGACCCTGACTGCTTCAGAACTACCGCAGCAATCAAGAAGCGAGATTATACGAACAATGATTGCGCTTGCCTAGTACCTCCGAGCATCTTTTTCCGAAGTTCGCGCCTCAGGACTCGATTGCTTCCACGGCCTCGCGAAGATGGGTCCGCGCCTCGTCGAAGATCGTCAGGTCGCCTTTCGCGAGCCGGCGACTGTCGGACAACACGCGACGCCATCCGCGCGCGCCCGCGACGCCGCGATACAGCCCCAGCGCATGCCGCGTCACGGCGCCGAGATACGTGCCGCGCGAAAGTTCGTGACGCGCGTAGTCGATGAGCTCCGCCTCGATATCCTCGCGCGACGGCACCGGCGTAGCGGCGCCGTAGAAGCGCGTATCGACGCCCGCGAGCACATACGGATTGTGATAGGCCTCGCGGCCGAGCATCACGCCATCGACGTGTTTCAGATGCTCTTCGGCTTCGTCGAGCGTCTTGATGCCGCCGTTGATCGAAATCTCCAGATGCGGAAAATCGCGCTTCAGCCGGTACGCGTACTCGTACTTGAGCGGCGGGATCTCGCGGTTCTCCTTCGGGCTCAGTCCTTTGAGGATCGCGTTGCGCGCGTGCACGATGAACACCTCGCAGCCCGCATCGGCGACCGTGCCGACGAAATCGCGCACGAACTCGTACTCCTCGACCGTATCCACGCCGATCCGGTGCTTGACGGTCACCGGAATCGAGACGGCATCGCGCATGGCCTTCACGCAATCCGCGACGAGCTGCGGCTCCTTCATCAGACACGCGCCGAATGCGCCGCGTTGCACGCGTTCGGAAGGACATCCGCAATTCAGGTTGATCTCGTCGTAGCCCCATTGTTCGCCGAGCTTCGCGCTTTTTGCGAGATCGGCCGGCTCGCTGCCGCCGAGTTGCAGCGCGACAGGCGCTTCGGCGGGCGTGAACGCGAGATGCCGCGCGACATCGCCGTAAAGCAGCGCGCCGGTCGTCACCATTTCCGTGTAAAGCCACGTATGACGCGACACGAGCCGGTGCAGGGAACGGCAATGACGATCCGTCCAGTCCATCATCGGTGCGACGGAAATGCGGCGGGGGCTGATCTTCGATACGGCTGACATGGGCGACGACGGCCACGCTCTCGCGCGAACCGATTGAATCTGAAGGGGAATCCGCAATTTTACCGCAGTGCGGCGGATCGAACGAAAGCGGCCCACGCGGGCCGCTCTTCCGAGCATCAATCCTTCAGCAGTCGCAGCGGATGCGCCGCGGGCGTCCACGCGCTCTCGAACATGCGGTCGACATGGGCGGCGTTCACTTCCTCGGCGCGCGCGATCTTCCAGCGCGGCTCGTTGTCCTTGTCGACGATGCGCGCCCGAATACCCTCCAGCACGTCGCCGCGCTCGAACATCGTGCGCGTGAGATCGAGATCGCGGCGCAGCGTCTCGGCCATCGTCGAAAACTTCGCGCGATCGACCTGCTGCAACGCCACGTCGACCGAAAGCGGCGAGCGCTCGCGCAACTCGGCGGCCGTGCGCTTTGCCCAATCGTTGCCGATGTCCGCCTCGCGTTCGAGCGACGCGAGAATCGAAGCGCCGTTGCCCGCCGCGAAGTGCTTGTCGATCATCGTGCGCGCGCCGGCCAGTTCGCTTCGCTCGGGAATCGGCGCGACCTTGTACTTCGTCGTCTCGTTCTGAACGAAGCGCACGATCTCCACGCCGTCGAGAAAGCGCTGATGTCTCAACGATTCGACGAGTCCCGGCAGCGCGCCGTCGTCGAGATAGGCGTCGGCCATGCGGGCGTAGAGCGCGTCGGCGGCGGCGAGGCTCGCGCCCGTCGCCGCGAGATAGCGGCCGATCGCGCCCGGCGCGCGCGCGAGGAACCAGCTCACGCCGACATCGGGAAAGAGGCCGATACGCGTCTCGGGCATCGCCATTCTGGTCGATTGCGTGACGATGCGCAGGCCGCCCGTGTGATGCGCGCCCTGCGAGATGCCCATGCCGCCGCCCATCACGACGCCATTCACGACCGCGACATACGGCTTCGGGAACGTGAAGATCGCGTGGTTGAGCTTGTATTCGTCGGTGAAAAACGCGTCGATCGCGTCGCGCGCGCCCGCCTGCGCCGACTCGTACAGAAAGCGGATGTCGCCGCCCGCGCAGAAGGCCCGCACGTGCGGGCTATAGACCACGACGGCGCGGATCGCCTGATCGTGGCGCCAGGCGCGCAATGCCTCGCTGATCGCGCGCAGCATCGGCGGCGTCAACGCGTTGAGTGCCTTCGGACGATCGAGCGCAATGAAGCCGATGCCGTTGGCGGTGTCGATACGGATATCTTCGGTGGTCATCGTGTTGAAGTGTCGGATCGATCCGGTCCGCTGAATCGAAGTTCAGTTCCTTTGACCGGCGCGAACCAGGCATCGAGCGACAGCTCGACGAGCATCGCGGCCGGCGTCTCGGGCAGCGCCGCGCCATTCAGCTTGAGCGCGACGATGCCATGAAGATTCGCCCACAGCCCTTCGGCGCACGCAACCGGCGCGGCGCGCGACGGCAGCCGGTCGGCCGCGCGCAGCTCGACGAACGCATCCGCAATCAGCGAAAGCGTCGCCGCACCGGACTCCGCCGCGCGGCCGTTGCCGTTGTCGTCGACACCGGCGGCTGCTTCGGCGGAACTCGCGGGCTCCATGAACATCAGCCGATACGTCTCGGGCTCGGCCAGCCCGAATTCGACATACGCGCGCCCCATCGCGTTCAGACGCGCGGCCGGGTCCGCGATCGACGTATGCGCGAGGAATGCGTCGCGCAGACTCGCGTGTCCTTCGCGGCGCAATGCCCGCGCGATATCGCCACGGCTCTTGAAGTGAAGATAGAGCGCGGCGGGCGAATAGTCGATCGCCTCGGCGAGCTTTCTCATCGACAGCGACGCGAACCCTTCGCGCTTCACGATCTCGCGCGAGACCTCGAGTATGCGCTCTCGCAGCGCCTGGCGCTGCTCGCGTCTTTGCTCGGTGCGCCGCTCTTGCGGTCCCATGCGAGGCATTGTCGGCACCGCCTCTTTCGAAGTCAAATCGCTGCGCGCCCGCGTGCGTTCAGATGATCATCTTGCCGTCGTCGTTGCGGCGCGACGCCGCCCGATAGAGCGGCTCGTCCGAGTCGCTCAGCACGACCGACGCGAACACGATGCACAACGCAAGAATCAGCACACCAACGGCTGCCCAGATGAGCCATAGCGCATTGGACTCGACAAGTGAGTGAAGAAAGGAATGAAGCATGACGACCCCGTGCGATTTTTATATTTGATGCCCAATGAAAAGCGCAAGCCAATGAGCAAGTTATGTGCCGAGCGAATCGCGTCGCGTGCGGCCAATGGAGCGATGGTACTCCGTTGCGCGATCGCGCGGAAGGCGCCGCACCGTTTTCGCCATCGATAAAGACGAGCGCGCGATGGAGGTCTTACATCGCGCCGTGTAAGAGAAGACGATGCATACGCGTCGCGGCGTCAGACCGTGACGCGCCCCGGCGGAAAGTGTCCGCTCTTGAGAAGCACCGGCATGCCGTTGGTTACGCGCAGATGCTCGCGCGCCACGGCTTCGATGCGTGTGCGGCCCGCATCGAACGCATCGATCCAGCCGGCGGTGTCGTAGGTTTGCGCGCCGAAGTGATCTTCCAGCGCTTCGACCGATATGGCGCACGGCACGCGCCGGCCATCGACGATCGCGGCGAACTCGACGGTCAGATTGGCATCGCGGTAATCGGGCGCTTCCGGGAGGAATCGAATGTCCATGATTGTCTCGTTGCTGATGCGTGGCGCCCGGCCGGGAAAGCAAAAGGCGGGCGCCGACGCGAAGACGTTCAAGCGCTTCATCGCTTCATTCGATGCGAATGCGTTGGCTGCGCCGCCAACGATCGCACGAATCGATTCGGCGACTATGGTACCCGCGCTCGCGCCGCGCGGTCCAGCGCTGCGCCCTTCACGCGGCGAGAACGCTTTCGTCGACATCCACGACGAGCAGCGAGCTTGCCAGAGGATCCGCATAGTTGAAGTCGAGCAGCCGGCTCATCTCGCGCACGCGATCGCACACGCGTTGCCGCGCTTGCTCCGACAGATGCGGATAGTCGCGCAGCACCTGCGCGTCGAACCGATAGTGCACACCCCACGCAATATTGCCGGGATGGTTCGCCACGCCGCCCGTGCGCCAGCTCACGAAAAGCGCGGGCGTCGCGTCGAGACCGATCTCCGCGACATCCGCGCCGCTCGGAAAAAGATCGATCAGGCAGATCGCGACGTCGTACAGCACGGTGTGCCGGAGATGAACGGGACGCATCACGTGGATTGCAGCAATCGGTCGATGTACTCGCGCGCGGCCTGCTCCACATGCGCGAGCGCTTCGCCTTCGGTCGCAAAGCGCCGCTCGGGTCCGAGATCGACGAGCGCCTCGAAACGATGCGCGTCGTCCGGACCGCCGCGCGCGAGACTGACCGAACCGACGTAGATCGGCGCGTCGCCCGCGTGTTCGCCGTGGGCCTGCACGAGCCGCGCCGAAGCGCTGATGTAATACCCTCGATATGGCCCCGTGACTCTTTCCGCCATGGCTTGATCTCCCTTGTTCTTGGCGTGAATGCCGTTTGAGCAATTCCAACCGAAACTTGAGATAGTTAAGGTGCGCGATCCGGAAAATAGTTCATCGGACGCGCGCATCCAATCGTTTATTCGCAAGCAACGCGCCCGCGCGAATGTCGCCCTTCCGGAGTACTCCGCGACGATAACAACCGCTTACGAGTCGCGTAAGCCGCGTATGGGACAATGCACATCTCAAAAATGCGCCCTCGCCGCTGATCCAAGGCTTGCGGCGCATATCGCCATTCGCTCTCACGAGGTAAAGATGAAGGAAGCTGGCCGGCGCATGCGCCGTATCTCCGCTCGCGTCGCACTTGGCGCGGCTGTCGTCGCGATCGCGGGTCTCGGCGCGTGCGCGTCGTCGAATGAAGCGTCGCTCATCAATTTGCCCGATGGACAGACGGGTTACGCCGTCAATTGCAGCGGCGCGGACGCCGGATCGAGCTGGGCGAGCTGCTACGTGCTCGCCGGCAAGAAATGCGGCGCGACGGGTTACGACATCGTTTCGAAGGACAACGAGGAAGGCGGACCAACCGGCGGCGGCATCACGAACGTGATCTCCGCGAACGTCAAGAACCGCTCGATGATCGTGCGCTGCAAGTAAGCGCGCACGCGTGAGGGCGTGTCAGTGCGCGCTCATCTTCGAGAACACGTTGAGCACCACGACGCCCGCGACGATGAGGCCCATGCCGAGCATGGCGGGCAGATCGGGCGTCTGCTTGAAGAGCAGCGCCGCGACGATGGTGATGAGCACGATGCCCGCGCCCGACCACACGGCATACACGACGCCGACGGGCAACGCGCGCAGCGTCAGCGACAGCAGATAGAACGACACGCCGTATCCGGCCACGACGATGGCCGCGGGCAGCGCGCGCGTGAAGCCATCGGAGGCGCGCAGCGCGGAGGTCGCGACGACTTCGGCAACGATCGCGATGGCGAGAAGCACGTAAGCGGTTGAGCGCATGTCGGTCAGTCGCGTCCGAGCGAAAGATTGCCGAAGTTTTCGCCGAGCACGGCGCACAGCGCTTCGACGACCATCTGATGATCTTCGCGCTGCGGAAGTCCCGACACCGCAACCGAGCCGATCACGCCCGCGCCCGATACGCGCAACGGAAATGCGCCGCCGTGCGCGGCGAACTCGGCGGGATCGAGTGCGTACTTGTCGGCGAGCGTCGCGCCGGCCTGCTGCAGCGTGAGTCCGATTGCATACGAACTGCGGCGAAAATGCTCGACGGTGCGCGACTTGCGCTCGACCCAGCGCGCGTTGTCGGGCGATGTGTTGTCCATCGCGGCGTAGAAGAGCTTGCGCCCGAACGTGCGCACATCGATGACGACGGCCGCGTCGCGTGCGAGCGCCATCTCGCGCAGTTGCGAGCCGATCTGCCACGCGTGCTCGGCGTGAAACTGCGGGAAGACGAGCGTGTGTTCCTGATGCGCGATGGCCTGCAAAACGTGTGGGATGTCCATGAGCGAGGCGTCCTTCTTGCGTGCGTGGAATGGACTTGCGATTTTGACATGCGCGAGTGAAGTCGCCATGTGCGGGTCGGTCGCGGACTGGTTCGATTGCGACTTGGGTTCGCGCAGTAGACGTGTTGCGATGCGTGCGCGGAAATGCAAAAAGCCCGGCTTGACCGGGCTTTTCTGCTTGATGCTGGACGGTGTTGGTTGCGGGGGTAGGATTTGAACCTACGACCTTCGGGTTATGAGCCCGACGAGCTGCCAGACTGCTCCACCCCGCGTCCGTCGAAGAAAAGATTATAAGTCCTCCCTTACTTTACCGCAACACCCTCTTTGCTTTTAGCGAAGAAAAAGTCAAAACACGCGTGGCATAATCGTCCGCTCAACATGGTCTAGGTATCGATAACGGATCCAACGCGACATGCATCACTTGCGTCGAGGCATCATCGGGAAGATAAGCGGGCTCGCGGCGATATGCGCGATCCTGCTGCTCTCGCTCGCGCCCGTCGCATCGCAGGCGTTCGAACATGCGCGCATCGAAGCGCTGCTCGCGTCCGTGTGCGCAGCCGATGCGCAGGCATCGCGCGATACGCATCCGCCGAAGCACGACGCCATCGGCCATCTTGACGCGTGCGCGTATTGCGATCTCATCGCGCACGCGCCTACGCCGCCCATCTCGCTCGATCGAGCGTTCTCCGCGTTTGCGCCACGCGAGATATTCATCGTCGCTCCGCAGACGGATGCGCCTCGCCGCGCACTGCTCAACGCCGCGCAACCGCGCGCCCCGCCCGCCTTCGCCTGATTCACGCTCCTGCGCGTTTCGCACACACCAATATCGCTCGAAGCGCCAACGGCTTCGAGCACGCAAGGAACCCTCATGCTTTCATCATCGATCAAGCGCGGCGCGCTCGCGCTGGCGTTCTTGGGCGCAACGCAGCTCGCGCTCGCCCATGCATTGCCCAAGGTGCAACAGCCCGGCCCCGGCGCGACCGTCAGCGCGCCGCATGAAGTCTCGATCGACTTCAGCGAAGCGCTCGAACCCACTTTCAGCAAGCTCATCGTCACCAATGCGCAGGGCACGCAGATCAACACGGCGAAATCCACCGTCGATGCCAGCGACAAGAAGCACATGAGCGCCGCGCTTCCCGATCTCGCGCCGGGCGTCTACAAGGTGCAATGGACCGCGGTCGCAGCGGATGGGCATCGGACGCAAGGCCACTACAACTTCACCGTCAAGTGAGAACACAATGAAAAGAATCGCCGTACTCGTGGGCACGCTCGCCTGCGCATCGCTCGCACAGGCCGCATCGCTCGAAGCCCGCGATTGCTGGATTCGAGCGATGCCGCCGAATCTGCCGTCATCGGGCTATTTCACCGTCGCCAACAACGGCGACAAGCCCGTAACGATCACGGCCGCAGAGACGCCCGCCTTCGGCATGGCCATGATGCACAAGTCCGAGAGCAAGAACGGCACCGCGACGATGTCGCCCGTCGATTCCGTCGACGTCCCCGCGCACGGCACGCTCAGCTTCGCGCCGACGGGCTATCACCTGATGCTCGAAGAACCCGGCAAGCCGCTCAAGGTCGGCTCGACCATTCCCCTCACCCTTTCCTTCGCGGACAAATCCAAACTCGCGGTGAACTGCGAAGTGAAATCGCCAGCGACCGTCGGCCACTGAGTTCACCAAACGCAAAGCGCGCCGGGTTTGAAGCCCGGCGCGCTTTTTCTAACGACCATGCAGCGTCAACTCACGGCCTGCTGAACATGTCCATGATCTGCTTGCGTTCGTCGGTCGTGACTTGCGGCGCGGGCGGCGCCTGCATGCCCGCCGGTCCTACACCGCCCATCGTGGTCGCATCGCCCGCCATCGGGTTCGTGTTGTCCAGTCCGATGCTCGCGACGAATCCCGTGCCCGGCGTGCGGTCGGCGTAGAACAATTCGCCGTCGACGGTCGTGATGCCATCCGGCTTCGCCATCTGCTCCTGCGGAATGCCGCGCAGCGCGCGTCCCATGTACTCGACCCAGATCGGCAACGCGAGTTGCGCGCCAAACTCGCGGCTGCCGAGCGTCTTGGGCTGGTCGTAGCCCATCCACGCGACCGCGACGAGCTGCTTCTGATAGCCGGCGAACCAGCCATCCTTCGCGTCGTTGGTCGTGCCGGTCTTGCCTTGCAGGTCGTTGCGCTTCAGAACGTTGGTGCCCGAACCCGTGCCCTGCGTCGCGACCGTGTGCAGCAGACTGTTCATGATGTACGCATTGCGCGCCTCGAGCGTCTGCGGCGCGTTGCTGCCCGCCACGAGCGGATTCGCGCGCGAGATCACGGTGCCGCGCGCATCGGCGACATCGGCGATGAGGTACGGATTGATGCGATAGCCACCGTTCGCGAACACCGAATAGGCGCCGCTCAGTTGCAAAGGCGTGACGAGCCCCGCGCCGAGCGCGAGCGGCAGATAAGGCGGCGTCTTGTCCTTGTCGAAGCCGAACTTCTGTGTGACGAAGTCCTGCGCGTAGCCCGTGCCGATATACGACAGAATGCGGATCGACACCAGGTTCTTCGACTTCTGCAGGCCGGTGCGCATCGACATCGGGCCGTCGGGCTGGTCGTCGTCCTTCGGCTCCCATGCGTCGCCGCCGCCCGCCGCGGGGAAGAAGAGCGGCGCATCGTTGATGATGGTCGCCGGTCCGAGGCCCTTGTCGAGCGCCGCCGAATAGATGAAGGGCTTGAAGCTCGAACCCGGCTGACGCCAGGCCTGCGTGACGTGATTGAACTTGTTCTTGTTGAAGTCGAAGCCGCCGATGAGCGCGCGGATCGCGCCGTCCTGCGGCGTCATCGACACGAGCGCGCCTTCGACCTGCGGAAGCTGCGTGATCTGCCAGTTGCCCTTGTCGTCCCTCGTCATGCGCACGATGGAACCCGGCTTGATCGCGAGCGCCTTCGACGCGTTGCTGCGCAGTCCCGCCGCCACGAAGCGCAGGCCGTCGCCCGCGATGGTCGCCGTATCGCCGCCGACGAACTGCGCCGTCACCTGCTTCGGGCTCGCGTTCGTCACGACCGCCGCGACGAGTTCGCCGTTGTCCGGATGATCGACGAGCGCGTCTTCGATCGCCTCGGCGCGGTCGTCCGCGCTGGCCGGCAGATTGATGTTGCCCTCCGGCCCGCGATAGCCATGCCGGCGCTCGTAATCCATCACGCCCTTGCGCACGGCCTTATATGCGGCGTCCTGATCGGCGGAGTCGATGGTCGTCGTCACCGTGAGGCCGCGCGTATAGGTTTCTTCCTTGTACTGCGCGTACATCAGTTGTCGCACCATTTCCGCGACGTATTCCGCATGCACCTTGTACTCGGTGCCCGCGGACTTCGTGTGGATTTCTTCGGCGATGGCCTGATCGTACTGCTCGCGCGTGATGAAGTTCAGGTCCAGCATGCGCTTCAGAATGTATTGCTGACGCACCTTCGCGCGCTTCGGATTGACGACCGGGTTATACGCCGACGGCGCTTTCGGCAGGCCCGCGAGCATCGCCGCTTCGGCGAGCGAGATGTCCTTCAGGTCCTTGCCGAAGTACACGCGCGCCGCAGCCGAAAAGCCGTAGGCGCGCTCGCCGAGATAAATCTGGTTCATGTACAACTCGAGGATCTGATCCTTCGTCAGCGCCTTTTCGATCTTGTATGCGAGCAGCATCTCGTAAATCTTGCGCGTGTAGGTCTTTTCGCTCGACAGGAAAAAGTTGCGCGCGACCTGCATCGTGATCGTGCTCGCGCCCTGCGATGCGCCGCCGTGCGTCAGATCGGTCACGCCCGCCCGCAGAATGCCGATGAAGTCGACGCCGCCGTGATCGTAGAAGCGGTAGTCCTCGATCGCGAGGACGGCCTTCTTCATCTGGTCGGGAATATCCTGGAAGCGCACGAGGCTGCGCCGCTCCTCGCCGAACTCGCCGATCAGCACGTGATCGGCGGTGTAGACGCGCAACGGCACCTTCGGCCGGTAGTCGATGAGCGCATTGAGCGACGGCAGATTCGGCGCCATGACGACGAGCGCATAGCCGACGATGAGCGCGCCGACCACCACGCCGATCGCCGCGAGGCCCGCGAGCCAGAGCGCGATGCGCGCCATGGGCGAACGGCCTCGCCCGCGGCCGTTGCGATCGTTACGGTCATTGCGGCCGTTGCGGCCGTTTCCGCCGTTGCGTCCACCGCCGTCGCGGCCGCCCGAGTCATGGCGTGAGTCGTTGCGAGAGTCGTTCCAGCGCGGTTCGCGATCGTATCGCGAGGAATTGGATGAGTCGGGTCGTTTGATGATAGGCATGACTGGGTTCGTTCGGCGCGCCGTGAAGCGCGCGCGCTGCCGTGCTTCGATGCGATGCGCCGAAGCACGGCGCTACTGCAAAGACGGGACGAGCGATATATGGCCCGGTTTCGACCGAGGGTAACAGCGCATTTTAAAGAATTCGCACGCACCGCTACAAAAGCGGCCGGATTTTTTTGTAAGTAAATGCCCGCGCGCCGCAAGAATGCGGGTGTATGTTGAGTTACCCACAGAAAGTGTTGAGAGCCTTGTGGACAACCCTATGAGAAAATATCCAAGTGGTTGATCGCGCGCCGTTTTTACGCAACGCTCAACGCGTGTGATGCGAGGGGGTTCACACGCACGGCCGCGCGCAAACCGATATGATGGTTGAATGATTCGCAGGTTCCCCGAAATGTCCCGGGCGGGCCTGCCGTAACGATGTCGCGCCGTTTGATGAACCGAAGCCCCGATCGTCCCCTACGATCGCCTTACTGTTTGCGAGCCGCTCATGACGACCAAACCCAGCGAACGCATCGTTGTTTTCGTGACTCCCGCGCAGAAGCTGGCCATCAGCAAGACAGCGGATACCCTCGGCATCAGCGTGAGCGAGCTCATGCGGCGCGCCGTGCTCAACTTCAACGCGACGAGCGAGCAGATCAAGGTGGCAGGCATCGTCGATCGTCTGCGCGCGCCTAAAGCGCCCGATCCGCTCAACGCGGCGCTGAAAAGCGTCGCCGAGAAAGCCGCCGCGCGCGAAGCCCGGGCAGCGGCGGCGAGCGCGACCAAACGGGCCGCGCAGGCGCGGATCGCTTCGCAAGCGCAATCTGAAGAAGAAATCGAGCCCGACACGGATCAGGGCGACGACGCCTCGCTGACGGACGACACGCGCTCCGAGCGCTAGCGCGTTCGTCGCTTGATCGACATGGCGCATCGTTACACTCCTTAACCTTCCGTTAAGTCCCGATTAAGTCACGGCATGATCTAATGGGCGGGTAAACCCGGCGTGAAAGTGTTACCCGCCCGACGCTTGCAATCCCGCGCGTTGCGCCTCACATTCGAGCCGCGTGGCACGCAGGCAAGCGCACGCCGCCGTCTTCATCCAGGAGAAATACATGTCGCTTTTCGATTCCATCACGCGCACGGTCAAAGGCCTCTTGAACGACGCCGCCGACACCATGCAGGACCCTTCGCGCGACGCACGCCAGATCGTGCGCGAGCTCGACGACAGCATCGCGAAGGCGGAGAACTCGCTCATCGAGATCGAAGCGCAGGTCGCGACGCAGCAAAGCAAGCGAGACGCCGCCGCCGACAAGGCGAAGAAGTACGAAGACGGCGCGAAGCGCGCGCTGCAGTCCGGCGATGAAGGTCTCGCGCGCGAAGCGCTCGCCGCGCAGTCGAATGCCGAAACCGAACGCGACGCGCTCGCGGCGGAACTGCAGACGCTGGTGCCTTCGGTCGACCTGCTGAAGAAGCAGATCGCGGACATGCGCCAGCGCCGCAACGATCTCAACGCGCGCTCCAACATCCTTCAGGCCAAGCAGCAGATCGCGCAGGCGAAGGACACCGCGGCGACGGCGCTGGGCGGCATCGGCGGAAAAAATCTTTCCGAGGACTTTCAGAAACTCGAAGACAAGGTGCAACTCTCCAACGCCCGCTCGGACGCGCGTCTGAACTCGGCGGACCAGAAATCCGGCAAGGCGCTCGACGACAAACTCGCCGCGCTCAATCGCGGGCCTTCGGTCGAGGATCGTCTCGAAGCGCTGAAGAAGCAGTTGAATACGCCGGCGCAATAAGTGCTGGCATCAGAAAGGCGGCGGCGCGCGGCGAACTCCTGGGTGCGTCGCGCGTCGCAGGAATATGCGTCACCTTGAGTATCACGACTTGCATCACCCGTTCGCAGCATCGAAAGGAGACGGACGTTCATCGCGTCCGGCCCGCATCATGAAAAAGACTCTGACGGCTCTGGCGTTGTCGCTGTCGCTCGCTTCTCCGCTCGCGTTCGCCGTGCCGACCGCGCAGCAGGTCGAGCAGTCGATGACGCAGGGCAACTGGCAACAGGCCGACTCCCAGTTGAGCGAAGTGCTCGACGCGCATCCGAAAAACGCGCACGCGCACTATCTGTACGCGCAGGTGCTCGACCGCGAGGGCCGCTACAGCGATGCGCTTTCGCAACTGCAACAGGCGAAATCGCTCGATCCTTCGCTGAGCTTCACGGACCCGTCGCGCTTCGCCGCCACGCAAGCCCGCATTCAGGCCGATGCGACCCGCGCGAGCATCTCGCCGCGCTCGAACAACGGCACGGCCACATCGAACGCGCAGAATCCGTTCAATCAGGATCAGGCCGCCGCCGCGCCGCAAAAGCACGGCATCGGCATGGGCGCGTGGATCGGCTTGGCGCTCCTGATCGCGGCGATCGCGCTCGTGCTGCGCTGGGGCTTGCGCCGTGCGCGCGCACGCGACGACGGTCAGGCCGAGAACGACCGCCGCTCGCAGATCAAGCGCGCGACCGAATTGCTCAACGACGTGCGCACGCTCAAGCTCGACGTGCGGCTCTCCACCGCGCCGGGCCACGAGGCGCTCTTGCGCGATGTCGAAGGCGCGGAGACGCAATTGCGCGAGATGGTCGAGTCGCTGTCGAACTCGAAGAATCCCGTGCCGCCGTATGCGATCGACGATCTGGCGAATCAGGTCGCGAGTCTGAAGGCCCGCGCCGAAGGCAGGCCCGATCCCAACGCCGCCGGCAACGCCCAGGCGGGCGCGCCGAACGGCTCGCCGTATGCGCAGGAAGCCGAGCGTTTCGGCCGCGGCCAGCAGCAGTATCCGCAGCAGGGGCCCTATCCGCCGTATCCGCCGCAGCAAGGGCAACAGCCGCCTGTCATCATTCAGCAAGGCGGCGGCGGGTTTGGCGGCGGCATGGGCGGACTGCTCACCGGCGTGTTGCTGGGCGAAGCGCTGTCGCATGGGCGCGATCGCGTGATCGAGCGCGAAGTGCCCGTCGATCGCCCGTCGCAGAACGACAACGGTGGTCTCGATTTCGGCAACAACAACGGCGGCGGCCTCGACTTCGGCAACGGCTCGAATGACTGGAACGACGGCGGCGGCGGAGGCGGTCTCGACCTCGGCAGCAACGACGACGGCTGGCGCGATTCCTGACTAAGCCTGTCACGCACGCATGATTCGAAGGCCCCGTTCGTTTGCGCGGGGCCTTTTTCGTTGCAATGTGAACGGTCAGCGCATCAGCCACCGCCGCCGAGAAAGCGCAGCAGACCCCACAAAAACTTGAAGAAGCCGACGATGAACTCCCAGATGCGTTCGAGCTGATCCCAGCTCGCGACGTGCAGAATGGCGCGCAGGATCATGCCGTCGGCGCCGCGCGGGCTTCGATGAGCGCGCGTTCATGTGTGAATGAAACAGGCATCGTGGAAAAAAGAAGGCGGCTCGCGCCGCCTTCCGTCGCTATCGCAAAAATCGCATGATACCCGGTCGCGCAGGGCGTCCCGTCGATGGGCGCGTCAGCCCTCCGCTTTCTTCTCGTCGCTTTCGGGCGGCGCTTCGTCCGTCAGCGCTTCTTCCAGCCGTTTGAAAATCCGCTTCGTCGCGCCGCGCGGCTGAAGCGCGAACAACAGCAGCGAACGGCCCGTCACCTGATAGACGTCATCCGAGCCGAATTCGGGCAATTCCTCGCGGATCGGCGCGTTCGTGTCGATCAGACAAATCCACTCGTCCGGGCCCGGAATATCGGGCAGCGTGAAATCGACCACGTCGTGATACGCGTTCACGATCAGCAAAAGCGTCGCGTCCGATGCCGGTTTGCGGATGCCCGTCGCCTGCGCGCGGCCGTCGAAGACGAGTCCGAAGCAGCGCATGTTCGGATCGTCCCATTGCTCCTGCGTGAGCTCGTCGCCGGTCGTGCCGAGCCATCTGACGTCCGCGACCTGCAAGTCCTCGTTGTACTCGCCCGTGAGGAAGCGCTGGCGCCGCAGGACGGGCAGCGTGTGACGCAGCGTCGTGAGTTTGCGCACGAATTCGGTGAGCGCGCGGCCATCGTCGTCGATGTCCCAGTTCACCCAGCTGATGTCGTCGTCCTGACAATACGCGTTGTTGTTGCCCTCCTGCGTGCGGCCGAACTCGTCGCCCGCGAGCAGCATCGGCGTGCCTTGCGAGAACAGGAGCGTCGCGAGCAGGTTGCGCTTCTGGCGCTCGCGCAGCGCGCGGATTTCCGCGTCGTCGGTCGGGCCTTCGGCGCCGCAGTTCCACGACTTGTTGTCCGAATGGCCGTCCTTGTTGTCTTCGCCGTTCGCCTCGTTGTGCTTGTCGTTGTACGACACGAGATCGTTCAGCGTGAAGCCGTCGTGCGCGGTGATGAAGTTGACGCTCGCCCACGGCCTGCGTCCGCGCTTGTTGAACTTGTCGCCCGATGCGGTGATGCGCGTCGCGAGTTCCGGCGACACGCCTTCGTCGCCCTTCCAGAACTCGCGCACCGTGTCGCGATAGCGATCGTTCCATTCCGCCCAGCCCGGCGGAAAGCCGCCGACCTGATAGCCGCCCGGCCCGCAATCCCACGGCTCCGCGATGAGCTTGACGCTCGACAGAATCGGATCCTGACGGCAACTGTCGAGAAAGCCGCCGCCTTCGTCGAAGCCGTACGGCTCGCGGCCGAGAATCGTCGCGAGGTCGAAGCGGAAGCCGTCGACGTTCATCTCCGTCACCCAGTAGCGCAGGCTGTCGGTGACCATCTGCAGCACGCGCGGATGCGAGAGATTGAGCGTGTTGCCCGTGCCGGTATCGTTGATGTAATAACGCGATTCTTCCGGCATCAGCCGGTAGTACGACGCGTTGTCGATGCCGCGGAACGACAGCGTCGGGCCGCGCTCGTTGCCTTCGGCGGTGTGGTTGTACACGACGTCGAGAATCACTTCGAGGCCGGCTTCATGCAGCCGGTCGACCATCTCCTTGAACTCGGCGACGGCGCCCGGCCCGCGCGCGAAATAGCGCGGATCGGCGGCGAAAAAGCCGATCGTGTTATAGCCCCAGTAGTTCGTGAGGCCCTTGTCGAGCAGGTAACTGTCGTTGACGAACGCGTGGATCGGCAGCAGTTCCACCGACGTCACGCCGAGACTCTTGATGTACTCGACCACGTCCTTCTGCCCGAGTCCTTCGAAGGTGCCGCGCATGTGCTCCGGAATCGCCGGATGCCGCTTCGTGTAGCCGCGCACGTGCGTCTCGTAGAAGATCGTGTGTTCCCACGGCACGCGCACGCGCGTCGCGTGGGTCCAGGTGAAATTCTGATCGACGACCTGGCACTTCTGCATGAAAGGCGCGCTGTCGCGTTCGTCGAAGGTGAGATCGTCGCCTTCGGCGTTGAGCGTGTAGCCGAACAAGGCCGGATCCCATTTCAGCGTGCCGACGTGGGCCTTCGCGTAAGGATCGAGCAGCAGCTTGTTCGGATTGAAGCGATGTCCGGCTTCCGGTTCGTAAGGGCCGTGTACGCGATAACCGTAGACCGTGCCGGGTTCGAGGCCGTGCACATAGACGTGCCAGACTTCGTCGGTGTATTCGGGCAGCTCGATGCGCTGCGTTTCCTGCTCGCCCTTCTCGTCGAAGAGACACAACTCGACCTTGGTCGCGTTCGCGGAAAATAGCGCGAAATTGACGCCCTTCCCGTCCCAGGTCGCGCCGAGCGGAAACGGGGAGCCTTCGGCAATGCGGAGTTCGTTCGGCATGAGATGATGTTCGAATGGTTGACGCGCGGTGCGTCGGGATCGCGCGGTGGCATGGCGGGGCTTCAGCGGATCGTAAGGAGCATTTAACGTGCCCGCTTGATGCTTCGGCGCGCGGTTTGCTTCAGGCCGCTCGCGACCGCTGAACGCTCGCGTTCGCAGCGCGCCGCGTGTAAAACGTTCCGCCGGGTGCGCCAAATTTCTGGCGCGCCGGTACAACGCCGAAGGAGAACACACTTTGTCCACCCGCCCCGCTCCCTCCGCAGCGAATTCCACGATCAACGGCACGGCCGAAGAAAGCCGCGTGACGGGCCGCGCGCTGCGCGACGCCGTTCCGTTCGAGGCCCACGGCGCGTGGTCGCCCGAGCCGGACCGGCCCGATCCCGTGGAGCGCGTGCTCGCGGGCAATGCGGGCCGGCAGGAGCGGCTCGTTCCGTTGCGCATGCAGCGCATGGCCGAATCGCCGTTCGCGTTCCTGCGCGGCTCCGCGACCGTGATGGCGTGGGATCTGGCGAAGTCGCCGTCGATCGGGCACAACGTGATCATCGACGGCGACGCGCATATCAATAATTTCGGCCTCTTTCGCACGCCGCGCCAGGATGTCGTGTTCGATCTGAACGACTTCGACGAAACGCTCGTCGGTCCGTGGGAATGGGATCTGAAACGGCTGACTGCGAGCATCAATGTCGCGGCGCGCGAGAACGGCGTCGACGCCGGCGGGCGCGAGCGCGCGGTGCGCTCGGCATGCGCCGCGTATCGCACGACGATGGCGGGCCTCTGGCAAGTGAGCCCCTACGATCTCTGGCAAATGCGCTCCTACGCGAGCGCGCTGCACATGGACGCCCCGACGAAGCTCGACGCCGACGAGAAAGCGACCATCGAAAAGACCGTCGAGCGCGCAATGAAGCGCTCGCACGCGACGATGCTCGCGAAAGTGGCGGAACCGGTCGGCAAGAGCTATCGCTTCAAGGCCGATCCGCCGATCCTCACCGCGCTCGACGCCGCCGAAAAAAATCATGTGATCGATGGCCTGAAGGCGTATCTGCAGACCATCGCGGGCGAATGGCGCATGATGCTGGAGCGCTACGACGTCGCGGATGTCGCGCATCGGGTCGTCGGCGTGGGCAGTGTCGGCACGCGCGCGTATCTCGTGCTGATGCTCGGCCGCGCGCTCGGCGACCCGCTTTTTCTTCAGGTGAAGGAAGGCATCGTGCCCGCGGCCGCGCCCTTCGTGCCGCCGCTCGACGAGCCTTACCGGCATCAGGGACGGCGCGTCGTGCATGGCCAGCGGCTCATGCAAAGCTCGTCGGACGCGCTGCTCGGCTGGACCACCATCTCCGGCCGCGATTTCTACGTGCGGCAGATGAAGCAGATTCGCGGCTCGATTCCCGTCGACTGGCTGCACGGCGCCACCTTCGATTTTTATGCGTGGTGTCTCGGCCTGCTTCTCGGCCGCGCCCACGCGCGCACGGGCGACGCCGCGCTCATCGCGGGCTATTGCGGCAACTCGGATCGCCTCGACGCGGCCTACGCGAGTTGGGCCGAACGCTACGGCGCGCAGACGGTCGCCGATCATGCCGCCTTCTGCGCGGCGATCAGCGTCGGCCGCGTGCCGGCCGCCTGAACGTCTGGCGCGCGATTGTCGGCGCGCGGGCGGTCCGCAGTCGAATTGACTATCATTGACGCTGTCCGCAGTGAAACGCACCTCGCCGTGCGTTTCGCGGACGTCTCAATGGCATAGCCCTTGCTGCCGCTCTGGCCATACAACCGTCTGACTCAAACTGGAGGAAGCCGCGCATGAGCATGATCGAAGAATTCAAGAACTTCGCCCTCAAAGGCAACGTCATGGACCTCGCGGTCGGTGTCATCATCGGCGGCGCTTTTTCGACGATCGTAAATTCCGTCGTGAAGGATCTGATCATGCCGGTGGTCGGCCTCGCCACCGGCGGCCTCGACTTTTCCAATCTCTTCGTCAAACTCGGACCGATACCGCCAACTTTCAAAGGCAATCCCGATTCGTACAAGGACTTGCAGACCGCGGGCGTCGCCGTGTTCGGCTACGGCTCGTTCATCACGACGCTGATCAACTTCATCATCCTCGCGTTCATCATTTTTCTGATGGTCAAGTTCATCAACAATCTGCGCAAGCCCGCCGAATCCGCACCGCCGCCCGCGACGCCGGAAGACGTGCTCCTGCTGCGCGAAATTCGCGACGAACTCAAAAACGCGCCGCGCGTCTAGCCGGCAAATCGTTCGAAATAGATGGAACCCGCGCGACCCGCTCAGGTCTTCCCGGATAGCCACCCCGCTCGCTTGGTGCGTCCACCCGCTTTTTTCTTTACGAAAGCTGTTCGCGCGGGTAGCAGCAGGACTATTATTGGGATAGATGCTCAGAGGGATGCCAAGCGGGCCGCCAAACGGTCATCGGCACGAATCATGCGCCAGTAGCGTGCACCGGCGGCTCGCCGGTCACGAGGATGATGGCCCGATTCACCGTGACCTAATCACATCGATGCGCTATAAAAGATCGACGTGCGGCACGCAAGACGGGAGTGGCCGCATGAGGACGCTGCGTTTCTTGCAATTCTTTTTCAGGCGAGTTTTTATGTCCTTCCCGAAAAAGCGTAAGCGCGTGAAGGCCGATGGCGACGAGTCTTTTCTCGCCGTGCTGCGGCACTTCAAGCCATTTGGTCAACTCGACACGAAGATCGCGCGAGCGCGCGCCCAGGATGAACCGGTGCTCTACGCGCATGTTCTGCCGGGACTCGATGTCCTGTTGTGCAGCGTGCGGGGCGCACAGCCGCCGTACCCGGCCATCGACGAGTTGCACCGGCGCTGTGTCGAATCGATCACCAATGCGCTCGAGCAGCCGCTCGACGGACTGGAGAACGGCGGCTACTGGTACGAGGCGAACGGCTTCGGCTTCCTCGTGTTCGCGAGCCGTGCCCGGACGCAGATCCTGAGCGAATTCGGCGCCACTGTTTCGGCGCGCAGGCGTCGCGGCACGCGCCGTCAGGACGCGGGCGATGCCGCCTCGCGCCCGCTGCGTTGATCTCATCTCCGACCTTCCCCGTTTATTTTTGATGCGCGCGGGCCTCGTGATCGAGGCCCGGCGTGTCGTCGTCCGCGTGTCGGCGCGCTTCGCGCAAACCCCGACTACTCCCGCACGCATTCCTGTCCTTTAATGGAAGCCACGCGCGAAAGCGTGATGGCGCGTGCCTTGCTGCATCGGTTTGCAAGCTCTTGCGACACGTCCAGTCGCTCGACGCCGATCTAACATGCCCCGCAGGAAATGCCTTCGGGGGATTACAAGGAGAACACCATGTCGGAACACGTCTACAAGCAGATCGAACTGACCGGCTCGTCGCCGAAATCGAGCGATGACGCCATGCGCGTCGCGCTGGAGAAGGCGTCGAAAACGCTGCGCAACATGCACTGGTTCGAAGTGGTGGAAACGCGCGGACACATCGAGGACGGGAAGATCCTGCATTGGCAGGTGACGATCAAAGTCGGACTGCGCATCGAGGATTGATGCGGTTTCCGAGATCATGAAAAAACGCGCCTCGCTGCGAAGCGAGGCGCGTTTCGTATTGCGCGGCAGGCTGATTATTTCGGCAACGATCCGTCGACACCTTCGACGTACCAGTTGATGCGCTGCAGTTCCGGATCGGACAGCGTCTTGCCGGCCGGCACCTTCTCCGCGCCAGACTGATCCTTGATCGGGCCGCTGAACACATCCCACTTGCCCGTGTGCAGTTCGTCGCGTTTCGCGGCGACCGCCTGCGCCGCCTTCGCGGGAATCACGCCGGTGTTCAGGTCTTCGAGATCCACGGCCTTCTGCGGGATGCCGAGCCACACGGGATCGTTCTTCCACTTGCCGTCGAGCACCTTCTGGATGACGTCGTTGTAATAGACGCCCCAGTGCGCGACCACCGAACCCAGATGCGCGTTCGGACCGAACTTCTTCATGTTCGAATCCCAGCCGAATGCGTAGACGTGCTTCTCGTTCGCCGTGTTTAGCGTCGCGTTCGAGTCGGTGTTCTGCAGCAGCACGTCGGCGCCCTGGCCGATCAGCGTTTCGGCGGCCTGCTTTTCCTTGCCCGGATCGAACCAGCTATTGATCCAGATGACCTTCGTGTGGACCTTCGGATTCACGGAGCGCGCGCCCATCGTGTAGGCGTTGATGTTGCGCACCACTTCCGGAATCGGCACCGACGCCACGAAACCGAGCGTGTTCGTCTTCGTCACGTAACCCGCCGCGACGCCCGCGAGATACGCGCCCTGATACATGCGCACGTCGTACGTGCCGAAGTTCTTGGCCTTCTTGAAGCCCGTGGCCGTCAGGAAGATGGTGTCCGGGAAATCCTTCGCGACCTTCAGCGCGAAATCCTGATAGCCGAAGCTCGTCGCGAAGATGACCTTGTTGCCCTTGTTCGCGAGATCGCGGAACACGCGTTCCGAATCCGCCGACTCCGGCACGTTCTCCACGCGCGTGATCTTGATCTTGCTGCCGTACTTCGCTTCGGCTTCCTTGCTGCCCGCGTCGTGCGCGAAGGTCCAGCCGGCATCGCCCGGATTGCCGAGATAGACGAACGCGACGCCCGGCGCATCCGCCGCCCGCGCGCTCAGTGCCGCGACGGTGGCGGACAGCGCGACCGTCGCGGTGATCGCCTTCAGCCATGGTTTATTCATTGTGATTCTCCTGGTCGATGTTGTGTGTGACACGGTATTGCCGGCCCGCATCAGTGTGGTCGGTCAAAAATGAGAGCGAAACCGCGATGCTGCGCGAGAACAACAGCATCAGCTCGCCGCGAAAAACGGCTTGCCGAGCGATGCCGGCGCGTTGAGCTTGATCGTGTTCGGGTTGCGCGAGATGAGCACGAGGACGACGATCGTCGCGATATACGGCAGCATCGCGAGAAATTGCGTCGGCACGGGCACGCCGATCGCCTGCGCGTAGAACTGCAGCGCCATCACCGCGCCGAACAGCAGCGCGCCGATCAGAAGGCGCCCCGGCCGCCACGTCGCGAACACGACGAGCGCAAGCGCGATCCAGCCGCGCCCCGAAGTCAGTTGCTCCTGCCAGACGTGCAGATAGACGATCGAGTAATAGCCGCCCGCGATGCCGGCCATCGCGCCGCCGAAGAGCGTCGCGCCATAGCGCACGCCGACGACCGGAAAGCCCACCGCATGCGCGACCGCGGGCGATTCGCCGACCGAGCGCAGCACGAGCCCCGCGCGCGTCTTGTAGAGAAACCAGCCGATCACGCCGAACATGATGAACGCGAGATAGCCGAGCGGCGTAAGCGAGAAGACCGCGGGACCGAGCACCGGAATGTTCGCGAGGCCGGGAATCGGCATCACGTCGATGGTCGAGCGCACCGCCGCCGACGTGTACGGCTTGCCGACATACGCCGAAAAGCCGATGCCGAAAATGGTCAGCGACAAACCTGTCGCGACCTGATTGGCGAGCATCGTGATGGTGAGAAAGCCGAAGAGCAGCGCCATCGCGAGCCCCGCGAACACGGAAGCGACGATGCCGAGCCACGGACTGCCGGTGATCGCGGTGACGGCGTAGCCGGTGACGGCGCCCATCAGCATCATGCCTTCGACGCCGAGATTCAGGACGCCGGATTTTTCCGCGACGAGTTCGCCCGCGCCCGCGTACATCAGCGGGATGGCGGCGATCACGGCGCTCGACGCGAGGTTGCTGGCCTGATTGATGTCCATTTCTTATTGCCTCGTCATGCGGCGTGATGCGCAGGCGTCCTGCGCTTGATGCGGAAATTCACGAACAGGTCGCAGCCGAGCAGGCAGAAAAGCAGCAGGCCCTGGAACACGCCCGCGAGCGCTTGCGGCAGTTGTAGCGAGGTCTGCACGGCTTCGCCGCCGAGATACAGCAGCGCCATCAGCAGGCTCGCGAGCACGATGCCCACCGGATGCAGACGTCCCACGAACACGACGATGATCGCCGTGAAGCCGTAGCCCGGCGACCAGCCCGCCTGAAGCTGGCCGATCGGACCGGCCACTTCGCCCATGCCGGCGAGGCCCGCGAGGCCGCCGGACAAGAGCAGCGACGTCCAGATCGTCTTCTTGTCGGAGAAGCCGGCATAGCGCGCGGCGAGCGGCGCGAGACCGCCGACGTTCATCCGGAAGCCCGCGAAGCTCTTGCGCATGAAGAGCCACACGCAGGGAATCGCGATCGCCGTCAGAAACACCGATGCGTTGATGCGCGTGCCCTTGAGCCACGTCCAGTGCCAGTCGCCGTAGAGGCGCGGGAACAGCGCGTCGTCGCCGAACATCGCCGAGATCGGGAAGTTCATGCCTTCCGGATCGCGCCACGGACCGCTCACGAGATAGATGAGCAACTGCGTGGCGACGTAGGTGAGCATCAGGCTCGTCAGGATTTCATTGGTGTTGAAGCGGCTCTTGAGCAGCGCGGGAATCGCGGCCCACAGCATGCCGCCGACCACGCCACCGAGCATCATCAGCGGCAGCGTCCACCAGCCGGAGGCATCGCCGGCATGAATCGCAATGCCGCCCGCGACAATGCCGCCGAGCAGCATCTGCCCTTCCGCGCCGATGTTCCACACGTTCGCGCGATAGCCGACCGCGAGCCCGAGTCCGATCAGGCATAGCGGCGACGCCTTCAGCACCAGTTCCGACCAGCCGTTGATGCTCGAAAGCGGCTCGATGAAGAACGCGTGCATCGCGCGCAGCGGGTCCTGGCCGACGAGACTGAAAATCAGAAAGCCGATAACGAGCGTCGCGACGGCGGCGACCACCGGCACCGCGAGCTGCATGACGCGCGAGGGCGTCGGGCGCGCTTCGAGTCGATAGGGGAAGATCATCGTGCGTTAGTGCTTCAAGAGAGAGTCGGGTTCGGCGGCGGGCGCGGGCTTGCCTTCGAAAAGACCGGCCATGAAGAGGCCGACTTCCTCCGCGTTGGTTTCGCTCGTCTTGCGCACCGGCGAGAGCTTGCCGCGCGCGATCACGGCGAGCCGGTCGCAGATGTCGAAGAGTTCTTCCAGCTCTTCCGAAATGACGAGAATGGCGACGCCGCGCGCCGACAGATCGAGCAACTGCTGGCGGATGAAGCCCGCCGCGCCGACATCGACGCCCCAGGTCGGCTGCGCGACCACCAGCACTTTCGGCTCCTGAAGAATCTCGCGCCCGACGATGAACTTCTGCAGGTTGCCGCCCGACAGGCTTTGCGCGAGCGCGCCGCTGCCGCCGCAGCGCACGTCGAACGACTTGATGCAGCGCTCCGCGAACGATTTCACGGTGCCCGCCTTGATCCAGCCGCCGCGCACCATGTTTTCGCGATGCGCGGTGAGCAAGGCGTTATCGGCGAGGGACATCGCCGGAACCGCGCCGCGCCCGAGCCTTTCTTCGGGGACGAACGCGAAGCCGAGCCGGCGCCGTCCGCCGGCGCTCAAACGCGCGGCCGGCTTGCCGCAGATCGAGACGGCGCCGGGCGCGACGTGCCGGTCGCGAATTTCGCCCGAGAGCGCCGCGAGCAGTTCGGCCTGCCCGTTCCCCGACACGCCCGCGATGCCGAAAATCTCGCCCGCGTGCACGGAGAACGACACATTGTCGAGCGACGTGCCGAACGGATCGGGACTCGCCACCGACAGGTTCTGCACCGCGAGCCGCACGTCGCCCGGATTGTGCTCGCGGCGCGTGTAGTCGGGCAGCGAATGACCGACCATCAGTTGCGCGAGCGACGCCTGCGTCTCCTTGTGCGGATCGACGTTGCCGGTCACGCGCCCGCCTCGCATCACCGTGGCGTTCTCGCAGAGCGACTGGATTTCGTCGAGCTTGTGGCTGATATAGAGAATGCTGCAGCCCTCGGACGCGAGACGCCGCAGCACCTTGAAGAGCTTCTGGACGGCCTGCGGCGTGAGCACCGAAGTCGGCTCGTCCATGATGAGCAGACGCGGGTTCTGCAGCAGGCAGCGCACGATTTCCACGCGTTGCCGCTCGCCCACGGTGAGGCTGTGCACGTGCCGCTGCGGATCGACGTCGAGGCCGTAATCCTTCGACACGTCGCGGATGCGCTTGCCGAGCGCTTTCATGTCGAATTTTTCGTCGAGCGCGAGCGCGATGTTCTCGGCAACCGTCAGCGTCTCGAACAGCGAGAAGTGCTGGAACACCATGCCGATGCCGAGCTTGCGCGCGGCGGCCGGGCTGCCGATCTCGACCGCTTCGCCCTGCCAGCGAATTTCGCCTTCATCCGGACGCACCGCGCCGTAGATGATCTTCATCAGCGTGGATTTGCCCGCGCCGTTCTCGCCGAGCACGGCGTGAATCTCACCCGGCATGACGACGAGATGCACGCCGTCGTTCGCCTTGACGGACGGATACTGCTTGCTGATACCCGACAACGCCAGGCGCGGTGGCGTCATCGACGTGGAAATGGCGTCGCCCATTGAGATCCAGAAATGCGTCCGGCCACCGAGCAGGCCGGACTGGAAAAGTTACCGCTCACGAGCGCGCGACGGGGTCGTGTCGCGCGAACTCATATCGCGGGCAGAATTTACAGAATTCGGAACGCTAAGTCGATCACTCAAAATTATGTGTTGCATGCCGCTAAAAGCCAGTCCCTGCGGGTAACTCACACCTTGACGAATTTTTCACGTCATATTAAAAATGATATGTTGTAACCCCGCATCGATCAGCCAGAACATATAGTGGAGATAACATGAGTCAGCAACGCGAGGCGATCGATACGTATCTGTTGCGCGTCTTGCATACCCTTCTGATGGAACGCAGCGTGACGCGTGCGGCCGTCAAGCTCAATCAGTCGCAACCCGCCATCAGCGCTGCGTTGCGCCGGCTGCGCGACATTACCGGCGATCCGCTGCTGGTGCGCGGAAAGTCCGGCATGGTGCCGACCGAATACGGTCTGCGCCTGCTCGAGCCCACGCAGAACGCGCTGCGCGAAATCGAGCGCATCAAGGTCCAGCAGCACAATTTCGATCCTTCGACGTCGGTGCGGTGCTATCGCATCGGCTGTCCCGACTATCTGAACGTGCTGTTCGTGCCGACTGTCGTCGAACGATTCCGGCAGGCCGCGCCCAACGCGACGCTCGAGTTCCATTCGCTCGGCCCGGCGTTCGATTACGAACTCGCGCTCGAGGATGGCAAGCTCGATATCGTCGTCGGCAACTGGCCCGAGCCGCCCGAGCAGTTGCATCTTTCCAACTTGTTTGTCGACAAGATCGTGTGTCTTGTCAGCAATACGCATCCGTTCGCGAAGCGCGGGGGGCTGACGCTCGATCAGTACCTGAACGCGCCGCATCTTGCGCCGACGCCCTATTCCGTCGGCCAGCGCGGTGCGATCGACGTGCATCTTGCGCGCGAGCGATTGAAGCGTCATGTCGTCGTGACGTTGCCGTACTTCAATCTCGCGCCTTACGTGTTGATCAAGTCGGATCTCGTCTTTACCACGACGCGGCTCTTTGCCGATCACTACGCGCGGTTCCTGCCGCTCGCGGTCGTGCCCGCGCCGCTCGATTTTCCGCCGATGCAGTATTACCAGTTGTGGCATGAGCGGTGTCATTACTCGGATGAGGTCCGCTGGTTGCGGGGGCTCGTCGCGGAGGCGACGCGGTCGTTGATCGATCAGCCTTGATGTTGCTTTTTTGCTTCTTCGTTCGTTCGCTTGTTTGTTCGCTCGTTCGGGTGTTCGTGAAACCTGTGTTCGTGTCGGTCTATTAGCACTGCCCCTGTGCGGGGCGGCACCTACTTTCTTTGCTGCTGCAAAGAAAGTAGGCAAAGAAAGCAGCTTTCCCATCCAAAGTGCCTCACACCGGCCGCGGCACAGGCGATTGGCTGAATGGCCCCCAGAGTAGCGAGTGCCCTCACAAAACTCACGCGACTTGGATCGCGCACGGTCTGACTCATCGCACCGCTTGTCTCTCTGGTTCAGCACCAGATAGCTCCAGCCCGCTTCGCGGCCGATGGGTCAATCGGGGCTGCATGTGCTTCTTTCTCGATGGTTTCCTTCGCATACCCAACGGCAGCGCGTAGCGCTGTGCCGGTGCTCTTTCGTGCTGGGCCAGTGCCCTAAAACATGTGGTGCGGCAGACCGTGCGCGAGCCAAGCCCGGTTCTGCTTGTGAGGGCACTCACTACTGCCGGGCCATTCAGCCAATCGCCTGTGCCGCGGCCGGCATGAAGCACTTTGGATGGGAGAAGCTGCTTTCTTTGGTTACTTTCTTTGCAGCAGCAAAGAAAGTGACTGCCGCCCCGCACAGGGGCAACGCCAATAGACCGACGCGAAAGCAAGTTTCACTCACACAAAGAGCCCTCGCGCCGAACGCGATAAAAGCGGCGGATTCAACCGGTCAACGCAACCCCCAACGTCTCGGCCAATTTCTCCGCTGGGGTCATAAAGCCCAAGGTCTGCCGCGGCCTTTCATTGAGTCGCTTGGCAATTGCGTTCAATTCAGCCTGTGAGTAATG
>NZ_OGTP01000062.1 GCF_900258035.1 Caballeronia novacaledonica
AGCACATCGGCGATCAGGTTACCGACGATCTCCGCTTCCTTCACGCCGAAGCCGCGCGTGGTCATCGCGGGCGAGCCGAGGCGCACGCCGCTCGTGACGAACGGCTTTTCCGGATCGTTCGGAATGGCGTTCTTGTTGACCGTGATATGCGCGGCGCCGAGCGCGGCTTCGGCAGCCTTGCCGGTGATTTTCTTCGCGCGCAGATCGACGAGCATCACGTGGCTTTCCGTGCGGCCCGACACGATGCGCAAACCGCGCTTGACGAGCGTTTCGGCCAGCACGCGCGCGTTGTCGATCACGGCCTGCTGATACGCCTTGAACTCCGGCGCCAGCGCTTCCTTGAACGCGACGGCCTTCGCGGCGATCACGTGCATCAGCGGGCCGCCCTGAATGCCGGGGAAAATCGCGGAGTTGATCTGCTTCTCGAACTCGGCCTTCATCAGGATCACGCCGCCGCGCGGGCCGCGCAGGCTCTTGTGCGTGGTCGTGGTGACGAAGTCCGCGTGCGGCACCGGGTTCGGATACACGCCCGCAGCGACGAGACCCGCGTAGTGCGCCATATCGACCATGAAGTAAGCGCCGACGCTCTTCGCGATCTTCGACAGCCGCTCGAAGTCGATGCGCAACGCAAACGCCGACGCGCCCGCGACGATCAGCTTCGGCTTGTGCTCTTTGGCGAGCGCTTCGGTCTTGTCGTAGTCGATGTCTTCGGCTTCGTTCAGGCCGTAGCTCACCACGTTGAACCACTTGCCCGACATGTTGACGGGCGAGCCGTGCGTCAGGTGGCCGCCTTCGGCGAGGCTCATGCCCATGATCGTGTCGCCGGGCTTGAGCACCGCGAAGAACACGCCCTGATTGGCCTGCGAACCGGAGTTCGGCTGCACGTTCGCCGCTTCGGCGCCGAAAAGCTGCTTCACGCGGTCGATCGCGAGTTGCTCGACGATATCGACATACTCGCAGCCGCCGTAATAGCGCTTGCCGGGATAACCTTCGGCGTATTTGTTCGTGAGTTGCGAGCCCTGCGCGGCCATCACGGCCGGGCTCGTGTAGTTTTCCGACGCGATCAGCTCGATGTGATCTTCCTGGCGGCGGTTTTC
>NZ_OGTP01000006.1 GCF_900258035.1 Caballeronia novacaledonica
CGCTGCCGCTCCGCTTTGCCCATCCAAGCCTTTCTCTGTCGACTCATCGATGCTCCCACACCCTTTCCCGATAATTAAACCAGAGGTGTTGCATCGACCGGTTGAATCCGCCGCTGCTTTCTTTGGTTACTTTCTTTGCAGCAGCAAAGAAAGTGACTGCCGCCCCGCACAGGGGCAACGCTTATAGACCACTAAGAAAACGGGATCCGGCAACAAGCGAGAGCAAGAAAGCAGCATCACCGCCCCCGCAACCGATGCATCAGCGGCTTCAACGCCGGATAAAGATCGATATAAACCCCGAACCGCTCGGCATAAACACCCTGCCGCTCCGAGTCGGGTCGCGCGCGGTCAACAAGCGTGACCCACCCGCCCTCGGCGGTTTCCCGAGAGACCAATCCGACGCCAAGCGCGGCAAGCAACGCCGCCCCCATCGCCGCTTCGACATCCTGCTCGATCGACAAAACCGGATAGCCGGTCACTTCGGCGATGATCTGCATCCACAAATCCGAATGCGCCGCGCCGCCGACGACGATCAACCGGTCATCGAGCGACTGCGCCCCGCGCCGCCCCGCCTCGATGTTGTGCTTCAGCGCGAACGCGACGCCTTCGAGCACCGCGCGATAAAGCGTCGCGCGCGTATGAAAAAGATTGAGCCCGACGAACGTGCCGCTCGCCCGCGCATCCCAGACCGGACTGCGTTCGCCCATCAGATACGGCAGGAACACGACGCCGTCCGAACCGGCCGCGACCTTCGACGCCGCCTCTTCCAGCAACCGATGCGGATCGCCGTGCGGCATCGTCTTCGCCGCGGCGATTTCGCCCTGGCAGAACTGATCGCGATACCACGCGACGCACTGCCCCGCCGTGCTCGCGCCGCCGAACACATAGAGATCGTGCTTGCCGTTGTACACATGCGGCATCGACACGAGTCCGTGACTCGCATCGACAGTCTGGTTGACATAGCCCCAGCACATGCTCGTGCCGATCATCGCGACGTGATGGCCCGCCTTCGTGACGCCCGCCGCGAAAGTCGCGACCGCCGCATCGACACCGCCCGCGACGACCGGCGTGCCTGTCGCGAGCCCGAGCTTGTCGGCCCATTGCGGCTTCAATCCGCCCACCACTTCCGACGATTCGACGAGCCGCTGCGGCATCATCGATGCGGGAATGCCGAGCATGTCGAGCGCTTCCTGCGACCACGCGCGTTTCCCGATGTCGTACACGCCGCCGATATTGCCCGCCGAACTGTGATCGACGGCCAGCTCGCCCGTCAGACGCTGAATCACGAACGCATTCGGCGGCAGGAAATAGCGCGTCTTGTTCCAGACGTCGGGCTGATGGCCGCGCAGCCACAGCATCTTCGTGAAGCCGTAGTAACTGTCGACGCCGTTGCCGGTGATCTTTTCCAGCCGCTTCATGTCGACGTGTTCGCGCACCCAGTCGACTTCGGCCGTCGCGCGCCGGTCCATCCAGATGAGGCACGGATACAGCGGTTCCATGTGCTCGTCGACGGGAATGCCCGAGCCGCCGTACAGACTGCTCACGCAGAGCGACTTCACATCGCTCGCGGCGACGCCCTTCTCGCGCGCCTTCGCGACGACCGCCGCAATGCACTCCGTCACGGCGTCGAACCATACCGACGGCCATTGCTCCGCCCACAACGGCTTGGGCGTGTCCGGATGGTAAGCGCTCGAATGCTGCGCGACGATCGCGCCGCCGGTGTCGACGAGCAACGCCTTCGTGCTCTGCGTGCCGATATCGATGCCGATCACGTAATCCATGTCCGTCTCCCGCGTTCTGTTTTTAGCGCCTATCGTTAAAGGCAATTGGCTCACGCACCTTCGTTCATTGCCCGTCACGTTGCCTATACGGGTTATTCCCGATCCGCGCGCGTCCAGCGCATGCGCCGTTCACGAGGCGCGCAAATTGCGCCGCGCAGGAAGCTTCCCGGAAGGCATCGCGCCTTGACTTTCGTCCGGGCGAATACGATCATTCGATCATCGATAGAGCAAATGCTCACTTCATCCGCGTTGAGCGACTCGCGCGCCATCGCGACCCGCCGTCCGCGAAGAACGGACGCGCAGCCAATCAGAGGAAGAGACGACATGACTAGCGAAGCCAACGTGATCCTGCACATCGGCGCCGGGTCTTTTCATCGCGCGCATCAGGCGTGGTATCTGCATCGACTGAACGAGACAGGCGATGAGAGCTGGTCGCTCGCCGTCGGCAATATTCGCGGCGACATGAACGCCGTGCTCGATGCCCTCGCCGCGCAAAACGGCGAATACACGCTCGAAACCGTCACGCCGAAGGGCGAGCGCGAATACGAGACCATCCGCGCGATCAAAAAGGTCGTGCCGTGGTCCGCCGATCTGAACGAACTGATCGCGACGGGCGCGGATCCGAAGACGAAGATCGTCTCCTTCACCGTCACCGAAGGCGGCTATTACCTCGACGAGCACGACAAGCTCGACACCGCCAATCCCGATCTCGCCGCCGATCTCAAAGGCGCGAAAACGACCATCTACGGCGCGCTTGCCGCCATCCTCGACGCGCGCATGAAAAACGGCGCGGGCAAGGTGTCGCTGCAGAACTGCGACAACCTGCGCAGCAACGGCGACCGTTTCAAGGCGGGCATGCTCGAATTCCTGGAGCGGCGCGGCGAGACCGCGCTGCGCGACTGGATGATCGCGAATACGTCGTGCCCGAACGCGATGGTGGATCGCATCACGCCACGTCCGACGCCCGACGTCGCCGAGCGCGTGAAGGCCGCGACCGGCTTCGACGACAAGGCGCCCGTCATGGGCGAGAAGTTCATCCAGTGGGTGATCGAGGACAACTTCATCGCGGGGCGGCCGGCGTGGGAGAAGGTCGGCGCGGAGATGGTCGAATCGGTGCATCCGTACGAGGAAGCGAAAATCCGCATCCTCAATGCGAGCCATAGCTGTATCGCGTGGGCGGGCACGCTCGTCGGGCTGCAATACATCCACGAAGGCACGCAGGACATGGAGATTCGCGCGCTCGCGGACGCCTATGTCACCGACGACGTGATCCCCTGCCTCACGCCGAGCCCGATCGATCTCGCGAAGTATCGCGATGTCGTGCTCGACCGCTTCAGCAATCCGTATATCAAGGACACGAATCAGCGCGTCGCGGCGGACGGCTTCTCGAAGCTGCCCGGCTTCATCGCGCCGACACTCTCCGAATGCTTCGCGCGCGACGTCGATCCCGATTCGACCGCCATCCTGCCCGCGCTCTTCTTCCGCTTTCTCGAACGCTGGCACGAAGGCAAGCTGCCTTATGCCTATCAGGATGGCGTGATGGACCCGGCGAGCGCGCACGCCTTCTTCACGGCGCCCGATCCCATCGAGGCGTTCACGGCGGACAAGCTGCTGTGGGGCAGCATGGCGCAGACCGATGGTCTCGAACGCGTGATGCGCGCGGCGATTTCGAAGGTCGATGCGTGGCTCGCGAATCGGCCATAAGCGCGGTGTTATCCCCGTCCTGATCGCAGGTTAAAACCGGCGCCGCGCCGCTCGGGTAATGTGCCCATGGCGCGCCGCGCCGCGTGGCGTTAAATTAGCGCCTCCCGCTGCATTGGCGTCACGCCTCGTTTCTGGCCGGGCTCGAACCCGGCAACGACAAAGGGTCCGTTCATGTACTTAGGCATCGACCTCGGCACCTCCGAAGTGAAAGTGCTGCTGCTCGCGAGCGACGGCAGCGTCATCGGCACGGCGGGCACGCCGTTCACCGTATCGCGTCCGAAGCCGCGCTGGTCGGAGCAAAATCCGCTCGACTGGTGGGAAGGCACGCGCGCCGCGCTCTTCAAGCTGCGCGAGAAGTTTCCGAGTGAATTCGCGCAGGTGCGCGGCATCGGTCTCTCGGGCCAGATGCACGGCGCGGTGCTGCTCGATTCGCAAGACAACGTGCTGCGCCCCGCGATTCTCTGGAACGACATGCGCAGCGACAAGGAGTGCGCCGAGCTCTACGAGCGCGCGCCGAATCTGCACGAGATCGCCGGCAATCTGGCGATGCCCGGCTTCACCGCGCCGAAGCTGCTCTGGGTCGCGCACAACGAGCCCGAAATCTTCAAGCAGACCGCCTGCGTGCTCTTGCCGAAGGATTACTTGCGCATGCATCTGACGGGCACGAAGGTGTCCGATCCGTCCGATGCGGCGGGCACGCTCTGGCTCGATGTCGCGCGCCGCGACTGGTCCGACGAACTGCTCGCCGCGTGCCGCATGTCGCGCCAGCAGATGCCGTCGCTGGCCGAGGGCAGCGAGCCGTCGGGCACGTTGCGGCCTGCGCTCGCGCGGGAATTCGGCCTGAGCGATGGCGTGGTCGTCGCGGCGGGCGGCGGCGACAATGCCGCGAGCGCGGTGGGCATCGGCGCGACCGATCCGGGCGACGGCTTTCTGTCGCTCGGCACATCGGGCGTGCTGTGCGTGATCGGCGATCGTTTCCGGCCGAATCCGGCGTCGGCGGTGCATGCGTTTTGTCACGCGATTCCGGATCGCTGGCATCAGATGAGCGTGGTTTTATCGGCGGCGAGTTGTCTGCGCTGGGTGTGCAAGCTGACGTCGACGGACGAGCCGACCTTGCTCGCGGAAATCGAAGCCTTGCCGGGCGATGTGCTGCCTTCTGCGCCCTTGTTTCTGCCGTATCTGAGCGGCGAGCGCACGCCGCACAACGATCCGTACGCGCAAGGCGTGTTCTTCGGCATGACGCACGCGACCGACCGCGCGTTGCTCGGCTACTCGGTGCTCGAAGGCGTGACGCTCTCGCTGACCGACGGCCTCGACGCGCTCGAATCGGCGGGGACGCAGGCGCGGGCGTTGTCGATGCTGGGCGGCGGTGCGCGCAGTGCGTACTGGGCGCAGATGTTCGCCGATGCGCTGGATACGCCGACGCGGACGCACGGCGGCGGCGAGACCGGCGCGGCGTTGGGCGCGGCACGGCTCGGATGGCTTGCTGCCGGCGGCGATCCGGCGACGGTTTTGGCCAAGCCGGCTATTAAGCAGGAATTTACGCCTGACGGCGAGCGGCATGCCATGCTGCGGCAGCGTCTTAAGGGATTCCGCGAGCTTTATCAGCACGTGAGGCCGTTGTTCGATCCCGCTCGGCCGCGGTTGGCTTGATTTTGTGGTTGTCGTGGGCTTTCATGGAACTTGTTTTCGTGTCGGTTTATTGGCGTTGCCCCTGTGCGGGGCGGCAGTCACTTTCTTTGCTGCTGCAAAGAAAGTAACCAAAGAAACAGCTTTCCCCATCCAAAGTGCCTCACGCCGGCCGCGGCACAGGCGATTGGCCGAATGGAACGGCACTAGCGAGCGCCCTCACAAAACTCACACGGCTTGGCCCGCGCACGATCGGACGAACCAGAAGTCATAACGCACTGGTTCAGCACGAAATAGCTCCGGCACAGCGCTACGCGCTGCCGTTGGGTATGCAAGGGAAACCAGCGAGAAAGAAGCGTGCGCCGACCCGATTGACCGGTCGGCCGCGATGCGGGCCGGAGCCGTTTTGTGCTGAACCAGTGTGTTGTGTGGCGCGATGTGTCGGACCGTGCGCGAGCCAGGCCCGATTCTGCTTGTGAGGGCACTCACTAATGCGGGGCCATTCGGTCAATCGCCTGTGCCGCGGCCGGCGTGAAGTGCTTAGGATGGGGATAGCTGCTTTCTTTGGTTACTTTCTTTGCAGCAGCAAAGAAAGTGACTGCCGCCCCGCACAGGGGCAACGCTTATAAACCAAAAACAAAACGGGATCCGGCGAAACCCAACGCAAACCCAAACCACTCAAAAAAATCCCCCCGTGCCCAAATCCACCGAAAAACTCGATCTCGCAACACGCGCAGCGTGGCTCTACTACGTTGCCGGCAACACCCAAAACGAGATCGCGGAAAAGCTGCAGATCTCCCGTCCGGTGGCGCAACGACTCGTCGCGTTCGCGGTAGAAAAGAACCTGATCCGCGTGCGCGTCGATCATCGCATCGCCGATTGTCTGTCGCTCGCGAAGGCGCTCAGCGACCGCTACGGCCTCGCGATGTGCGAAGTCGTCCCCATCGACGGCGATGCGCCCGAACAAGTCGACCGCAAGCTCGCCGTCGCGGGCGCGCAGGTGATGGAGCGCTATCTGCTCGAAGAGAAACCGCTCGTCGTGTCGATCGGCAGCGGACGCACGTTGAAAGCCTGCGTCGCGCAGATCGGGCAGATCGACCGGCCGCAGCATCGTTTCGTCTCGATGGTCGGCGCCATCGCGCAGGACGGATCGTCGAATCGTTACGACGTCGCGCAGCAGCTATCGGAAAAGACCGGCGGCAAGCACTTCATGCTGCCCGCGCCGCTCATGGCCGACAGCGAAACCGAGCGCGCGCAGTGGGTCAATCACCGGCTGTATCGCATCGTCAGCGAACTCGCGCAGCAGGCGGATGTCGCGTTCGTCGGCATCGGCAATGTGGGCGTGAATTGTCCGCTGCACCAGGACGGCTTCATCACGCGCGCGGAAGTCGATGAAATGATGTCGGCGGGCGCCGTCGCCGAATGGCTCGGCCTGCCGATCGATTCGGACGGCAAGCGCGTCACGTCGAAAACCGGCGCGCGCGTGACGAGCCTCAAGCTCGATGCGCCGCCCAAACGCCCGACGATCGGCTTCGCGGGCGGCGAGCGCAAGCGCGAGGCGCTGATCGCCGCGCTGAAAGGGAAATGGCTGTCGGGACTCGTGACGGACGAATTGTGTGCGAAGGCCGCGCTCGACGCGTGAATCGATCGTGTCGAGCGCCGTGCCTGCGCGCAAGCTCACGCCGCCGTCGCGTGCTCACGCGTCCATGCATCCACGACCTTGCGCGTGAACGCCTGCCCTTCCGCGTTGAACAAATGGCAATGCTCCGGCGTCGTGCCGAGCTTCAGCTTCTCGCCGCGCGCGTGCTTCTCGAGCGGCGGAATGCGCGAAATCAATCCGTCCGGCGCGACATCCGTTTCGGCGTAGAGATAGGCCGCGTCGCCGAGCGTTTCGACCGTCATCGCCGATGCGGAAACGCCGTAGTCGCCCGCATCGGACGCGTTCGGCTGCAAGTGCTCCGGACGAACGCCGACCGTCACCGCATCGCCCGGCTTCGCGTTGCCCGGCAGCACGCCGACGAGTTGCGTCTCGCCCGTCGCGTACTTCACGAGCACGCCGTCGTTCTGAATCTGCGCGACCGTGCCCGACAGAAAATTCATCTTCGGCGAGCCGATGAAACCCGCGACGAAGCGGTTCGCCGGCGCGTGATACAGCGTGTTCGGCGTGCCGACCTGCTCGATGTTCCCCGCCGACAGCACGACGATCTTGTCCGCGAGCGTCATCGCCTCGACCTGATCGTGCGTCACGTAGATCATCGTCGTCTTGAGGTCGTCGTGCAGGCGCGCGAATTCGAGGCGCATCTTCACGCGCAACGCGGCGTCGAGGTTCGAGAGCGGCTCGTCGAACAGGAACACCTTCGGCTTGCGCGTGATCGCGCGCCCGATCGCCACGCGCTGACGCTGGCCGCCGGACAACTGCTTCGGCTTGCGATCGAGCAGATGGTCGATGTGCAGGATTTTCGCGGCGTTCTTCACGGCGGCGTCGATCGCGGGCTTCTTCTCGCCCGCGAGCTTGAGGCCGAACGCCATGTTGTCGTAGAGCGTCATGTGCGGATACAGCGCGTACGACTGGAAGACCATCGCGATGCCGCGCTTCGCGGGCGCAAGCTCGTTCACGCGCGCGTTGTCGATCATCAGGTCGCCGCCGCTGATGTCTTCCAGACCCGCGATCATGCGCATCAACGTCGACTTGCCGCAGCCCGACGGACCGACGAACACGACGAACTCGCCGTCGTTGATGTCGAGGTTGATGTTGCGCATCACCTCGGTTTCTTCATAACGCTTGCTGATGTTGCGCAGTGTCAGGCTAGCCATGGTGTGTCTCCAGTCTTCATTAGCGATGCGTCGCGCGCGTTTCGCTATCTGATTTCGAACGTCGCGTTCTGCAGCCATTGCTCGACGAGCGCAGGCAATCGCGTCATGTCGTCGAATACCTTTTGCGCGCCCGCCCTTTCGAGCGCGCCGATCTGTCCTTCGGTCGCGTGCCCGCCGCCGATGAAGCCGAGCACCGACATGCCCGCCGCCTTCGCCGCCGTCACGCCGGTCACGCTGTCTTCGACGACGAGACAGCGCAGCGGATCGATGCGCATCGCGCGCGCCGCCGCGAGATAGACGTCGGGCGCGGGCTTCGGATTCGCGACCATGTCGGCGCAAAAACGCCGCTCGCCGAAAAAGCGCAGGAGGCCCGTGCGTTGCAGCACGGCATCGACGTAGGTGGAAAAGCTGTTGCTCGCGCACGCTTTCGTGAACGGCACGGCCGCGAGCGCCTCGGCGATGCCCGGCACCGCCGGCGCCTCGACCGCCGCCGCTTCCACGGCGCGCCGGATCGCGAGGACCTGATCGTGCGTGAGCGTGCGGTTCACCGTGTCGGCGGCGCTCGCGAGCACCGCCTCGATGCGCAGGCCGAGCAGCGGCATCACGACCGGCTCGACATCGACGCCCGGCCACAGCGCCTGCAACTCGCCAACGAGCATGCGCGCCGCCACCGCTTCGCTGTCGATCAGCACGCCGTCGCAATCGCAGATCAGCAGACGATCTTCGACATTGGCCTCGTGGGAAGGAGTGAGATTCACGCTCGCATCCTCACTTCACCGCGCCAAACGTGAGGCCGCGCACGAGCTGTTTCTGCGAGACCCAGCCGACGATCAGGATCGGCGCGACCGCAAGCAGCGAAGCCGCCGAGAGCTTCGCCCAGAAAAGCCCCTCCGGACTCGAATACGACGCGATGAACACCGTGAGCGGCGCCGCGTTCGAGCTCGACAGATTGATGCTCCAGAACGCCTCGTTCCACGACAGGATGATGAGCAAGAGACCCGTCGATGCGAGACCGGGCAGCGCCATCGGCATCAGCAGATAGACGATTTCCTGCCACGTCGTCGCGCCGTCGATGCGGCCGGCTTCGAGAATGTCCTTCGGCACTTCGTTGAAGTACGTGAAGGCCATCCACACGGCGATCGGCAGGTTGATGAGCGTGTACACGATGACGAGCCCGGACACCGTATCCAGCAGGCCCGTGTTCTTCCAAAGAAGATAGATCGGCACGAGCACGCCGACCGACGGCATCATCTTCGTGGAGAGCATCCACAGCAGGACCGACTGCGTTTTCTTCGTCGGGAAAAAGGCCATTGCGTAGGCGCACGGCACGGCGAGAATCAGGCAGAGCAGCGTGACGCCGACCGAGATCAGCACCGAATTCCACGCGAAGCCGAAATAATTGCTGCGCGCGAACACTTCGCGGAAACTTTCCAGCGTCGGCGTGAAGAACAGCGACGACGAATACGCCTGCTGCTCGGTCTTGAACGCGGTGATCGTCATCCAGAAGATCGGGAAGAACAGCAGGATGGACACGATCCACGCGACGATGCCAGGCACGATGTTCTTCGCATGGCCGAGCGCGGTGGTCCGGGGACGGACGTTGACCGTTTGCGTGCTCATGACTCGTACTCCCCTTTGAGGTTCTTCGCGAGCATTCTCACGAGGAAGAACGCGACGATGTTGGCGAGAATCACCGCGAGAATGCCGCCCGCCGACGCGAGGCCAACGTCGAACTGCTGCAGGCCGAGCGCGTAGATCAGGTACGACAGGTTGGTCGTCGCGGTGCCGGGGCCGCCGCCCGTCGTCGTGTAGATTTCCGCGAAGATCGACAGCAGAAAGATGGTTTCCATCATCACGACCACGGCGACCGCGCGCTTCAGGTGCGGCAGCGTGATGAAGAAGAACATCGCGAACGGACCCGCGCCGTCGATGCGCGCCGCTTCCTTTTGCTCCTGATCGAGCGACTGAATCGCCGTGAAGAGAATCAGGAACGCGAACGGCAGCCATTGCCACGCGACGATCACGATCACCGCGAACAGCGGATAGTCGGCGAACCAGTCGATCGGCTGCATGCCCATCGAACGCATCAGGCTGGCGATGAGGCCGTACACCGGATGCAGGATCATGTTCTTCCAGATGAGCGCGGAGACCGTCGGCATCACGAAGAACGGCGCGATCACGAGCAGACGCGCGATGCCTTGCCCGAAGAACTTGCGATCGAACAGCACGGCGAGCAGCACGCCGCCCACGACCGTGATGACGAGCACCGAAATGATCAGCGTGAGCGTATGGCCGATGGACGGGCCGAACGCCGGATCGGTGACGAGGAACTCGAAGTTGTCGAAGCCCGCGAAGCCTTTGACGTCGGGATTGAGCAGGTTATAGCGCGAGAACGAAAACCAGATCGTCATCGCGAGCGGAATGGCCATCCACAGGAAGAGCAGTCCGGTCGAAGGCGTGATCAGCCATCGCACCGACTTCGCGCGCCGCTTGTCGCGTTCGGCGGCGGACTCCTCCAGATGATGATCGGTGATGGGGGGATTCAGTTGACTCATCGTTTCACCTCTCGATGATGATGCCGGCGGACCGCATCAGACGACGCGGCCCGCGTACTGCGGAAGAGTTACTTCTGATAGCCCGCCTGCTTCACGGCGCGATCCGCGGCGGCGTTCGCCGCCTTCAGCGCATTGTCGACGCTCGTCTGGCCCGCGACGACACCCGCGATCGACTGGCCGACCACCGTGCCAAACGACTGAAACTCCGGAATGCCGACGAACTGGATGCCGCTATACGGCACCTTGTGCAGCGTCGCGTCGTTCGGGTCGGCGGTTTCGATCGCTTTCAGCACGAAGTCGCCGAACGGCGCGGCCTGCTTGTACTCGGGGCGCGCGTAGGTCGACTTGCGCGTGCCCGGCGGCACCGACGCCCAGCCTTCGTCCTTGCCGACCATCTCGATGTATTCCTTCGACGTCGCCCACGCGGCGAACTTCTTCGCGGCGTCCTGCTGCTTCGACGTCTTCGGAATCGCGAGCGACCACGACCACAGCCAGTGCGAGCCCTTCGGCGTGACGGCGACGGGCGCGGCGGCAAAGCCGATCTTGTCCGACACCTGCGACTGCGACTTGTTGTAGAGCATGCCCGCGGCGACCGTCGCGTCGATCCACATCGCGCATTTGCCGGAGGACATCAGCGTGAGGTTCTCGTTGAAGCCGTTCGAGCTCGCTCCCGGCGGGCCGTCGTTCTTCAGCAGATCGGCGTAGAAGCCGACCGCCTTCTTCCATTCGGGCGTGTCGAGCTGCGCCTGCCACTTCTCGTTGAACCATTCGCCGCCGAACGTGTTCACGACCGTCGACACGTACGCCATGTTCTCGCCCCAGCCCGCCTTGCCGCGCAGGCAGATGCCGTACTGGCCTTTGGACTTGTCGGTGAGCTTGTCGGCGAACTGCTTGATCTGGTCGTAGGTCGGCTGGTCGGGCATCTTCAGGCCGGCCGCCTGGAACAGATCCTTGCGGTAGTACGTCATCGAGCTTTCGACGTAGAACGGCAGCGCATAGAGCACGCCGCCGGACGAGAGGCCGTCACGCGCGGTCTTCACGACATCGTCGAGATCGTAGTTGGCGGGCAGGCCGGTCATCGGCGAGAGCCAGCCGCGCTTGCCCCATTGCGGCGCCTCGTACGTGCCGATGGTGATCACGTCGAACTGGCCGCTGTTGGTGGTGATGTCGGTCGTCGCGCGCTGACGCAACACGTTCTCTTCGAGAATCACCCATTTGAGCTGGATGTCCGGATTGGCCTTCTCGAAGGCCGGCGCGAGCTTCTTAAGCTCGATCATGTCCGGGTTGTTCAACGTCGCGATCGTGATGGTCGTCGCGGCGTGCGACGACAGCGGCACGAGCGCGGCCACGGCCAGCGCGGCCGACAGCGCGCCGCTCACGAACGGAGCGCGACGCGCGCGCGGTTGTGCTCGAACGATGCGTTGGGTGCGTTTCATATCGGTTCGTCTCCTTTTTGTTGGCACGGGCGCAGCGGACAGGGAATGCATGACCGCAAGCGCCGTGGATGCCGCTGCCTGCTTTTGAGGTTGCGCGATCCGAAGATCGCGTGGTTACCGGGTTATTCTTTGCCGCGCCTGCCTTCGTCGTCGTGGAGATGCCGTTTCACTATAGACGGTGCTTCCCGCGCTTCAAGGCGCATGCGGTGCGTCAGCTCATCCAGTTGCCACCGTCGACGTTGATCGTCTGCGCGGTGATGTAGTCCGAATCCGATGACGCCAGAAAGAGCGCCGCGCCCGTGAGATCGGCGGGCACGCCCATGCGCCCGAGCGGCACTTCCTCGCCGACGAGCCGCTTCTTCTCGCCGAGCGGACGATTCTCGTAGCGCGCGAAGAGCGCGTCGACTTCCTTCCACATCGGTGTATCGACGACGCCCGGCGCGATGCCGTTCACGTTGATGCGCTCTTTCGCGAGCGCGAGCGCCGCCGATTGCGTGTAGCTGATCACCGCCGCCTTGGTCGCGCAGTAATGCGACACGAGCGCCTCGCCGCGCCGCCCGGCTTGCGACGACATGTTGATGATCTTGCCGCCACGGCCTTGCTCGACCATGCGAAGCGCGACCGCCTGCATCAGGAAGAACATGCCTTTGACGTTGACCGCGAAGAGGCGGTCGTAGATGTCCCAGGATTCGTCGAGGATCGGGCGCATGTCGAAGAGCGCCGCGTTGTTGAAGAGAATGTCGATGCCGCCGAAACGCTCGACGGCGCGCGCCACGATGCGCTCGATGTCTTCGCGCCGCGTGACGTCGGCCTTGAGCGCGAGCACGCTCGCGGAAACGTCCGCGAAGCGCTGTGTCATGTCGTGCTCGTCTTTCACGTCGACGATGACGACCTGCGCGCCTTCATCGAGATAGCGCCGCGCGACCGCCTCGCCGATGCCGCTCGCCGCGCCCGTGATGATCGCGACCTTGTCTTTCAGTCTCACCGATGTCTCCGATTCTTCGAATCGCCCTTCGTGTGAGCGAACGCTCTGCAAATGAGCAATTGCTCTAACTTTGATCGAATGATCGGTGTTGCGCGTGATCGTGTCAAGGCGTCGACACAGGTTTCGATGTTGCGACGCGCAAAGGCCGGGAAGTTGGGGAAAACCTGTTTTGGTGAGGGGTGGGGGAGCAAACGGCGTACCGCGGCGCGCCGAACTCGACCGCCGCTCGCGAGCGCTTCATCGCGATACGTTATATCATCTCGAAATCGTCCGACGAGCGCTCCGCCCGCTCGCGTTACACCCCGAGATAGATGAACATGACCGCATCCGTCGAAACCATGCTGGCGCAAGCCGAAGCGCTCTCCGCCGAGCGCGGCGTCGCGCTCACGCCGCTACGCCGCCAGGTCTACGAACTCGTGCTGAAGGCGCACAAGCCGATCGGCGCCTACGACCTCATCGACGCGATGGAGCCGCAGCGCGGCGCGCGCGTGCCGCCGACCACCGTGTATCGCGCGCTGGACTTTCTCGTGGAAAACGGCTTCGTGCATCGCATCGAATCGAAGAACGCGTTCATCGCGTGTTGCGACGCCGGCAAGCCGCACGAAAGCCAGTTCCTCATTTGCGACGAATGCGGCGCGACGCTCGAAATCCAGGGCCGCGAACTCGCTTCGTCGCTGTCCGCGAGCCCGCCGGCGCACGGCTTTCAGGTCCATCACCAGGTCGTGGAACTGAGCGGTCTGTGCGCCGAATGCCAGAAAAAGCATCGCGACGCGTGATTCGCGTCACGTCGAAAACCACGCATCCAGAAAGGAAATCGATGAAACTCGCGTACGTCCTGACTTGCTTCGCCGTCGCGCTCGGCCTGTGCAACACGGCATCGGCGCAGACCGCGCGCGTGCCGGTCGTCGCGGCGGAGAACTTTTACGGCGACGTCATCCGCCAGCTCGGCGGCGATCACGTGCAGGTGACGAGCATTCTCAGCAATCCGGACGAAGACCCGCATCTCTTCGAAGCGAGCCCGAAGACCGCGCGCGCGTTGCAGCACGCGGCGCTCGTCGTCTATAACGGCGCGGACTACGATCCGTGGATGGACAAGCTGCTCGCCGCATCGAAGAGCGATGACAAGCGCACCGTGATCGTCGCGGCGAAGCTCGTCGGCAGAAAGTCCGGCGACAATCCGCATCTCTGGTACGACCCGGCGACGATGCCCGCCGTCGCGAAAGCGGTGAGCGCGTATCTCGTGAGCGCCGACCCGTCGCACAAGAGCGATTACGACGCGCGCCTCGCGACCTTCCTCGATTCGATGAAGCCGATCGATGCGAGCGTCGCCCGATTGAAGACGCATTACAAGGGCGTGCCCGTCACGGCGACGGAGCCGGTGTTCGGCTATATGGCCGATGCCATCGGCTTCGAGATGCGCAACCTGCGCTTCCAGATGGCCTCGATGAACGAGACCGAGCCGAGCCCCGCCGATATCGCCGCGTTCGAAAAAGACTTGCGCGAGCGCCGTGTGCACGTGCTCATCTACAACAGCCAGGCGACGGGCGCGCTGACGAAGCGCATGCTCGCCATCGCGAAGGACGCGCATGTGCCGAGCATCAGCGTGACGGAAACCTTGCCCGCGAACAAGACGTACCAGCAATGGATGCAGTCGCAACTGGACACGCTTTCGGGCGCGCTGCAAGGATGGCAACGATGAACGTCGCAACGTCGCAAGCCGCGCTCGAAGTGGATCGCGTGACGCTCGCGCTCGGCGGGCGCGAGATTCTCAACGACACGAGTTTCACGGTCACGAACGGCGAGTTCATCGGCGTGCTCGGGCCGAACGGCGCGGGCAAGACCACGCTGATGCGCGCGCTGCTCGGGCTCGTGCCGCTCAAGAGCGGGACGATCCGCGTGAATGGCGAAGCGGTCGTGCGCGGCAATGCGTCGATCGGTTATATGCCGCAGATCCGCACCGGACTCGCCAATCGGCGCGTGCTGGGCCGCGATTTCGTCGCGATGGCCGCCGACGGGCATCACTGGGGCCTGCCGCATCGCAACGCACGCATCCGCGCCGATGTCGAGCGCGTGCTCGAACTCGTCGGCGCGCATCAACTGGCATCGCGTCCTTTGTCGGAACTGTCGGGCGGTGAGCGACAGCGTCTGTTGCTCGCGCAATGTCTGCTCGGCAATCCGCGTCTTCTGCTGCTCGACGAGCCGCTCATCAGTCTCGATCCGCGTCATCAGACGGGCGTCGTCGAACTCGTGCGGCGCGTGCAGCGCGAACTGAACATCACCGTGCTGTTCTCCGCGCACGAGCTCAATCCGCTATTGAATTCGCTCGACCGCGTGCTGTATCTGGGCAGCGGGCGCGCGGCGCTCGGCACCGTCGATGAAGTCATCTCGAAGCCGGTGCTGTCGCGGCTGTATGGATCGCCCATCGACGTGATGCGCGTGAACGGCCGCATCTTCGTGATGTCGGGCGATGTCGAAATCGACAAGCTCGATCACGCGCACGAAGAAGGCGATGAGCATGAACACGAGCATGAGCACGGCCATGCGGACAGTCACGGCCACAGTCACGTCAAATAGAAATCACAATGTTCGAATATGACTTCATGGTGAATGCATTCGCGGCGTCGGGAATCGTCGCGGTGCTGTCGGGGATCGTCGGGTATTTTCTCGTGCTGCGCGGGCAGACGTTCGCGGGTCATGCGTTGTCGCACGTCGGGTTCACCGGTGCCACGGGTGCCGTGCTGCTCGGCATGCCGCCGCTCTGGGGGATGGTCGGATTCACGCTCGCGGCGGGTGTCGGCATGGGCGCGCTCGGCGAGCGCCTTTCGGGACGCGATGTCGCCATCGGCGTGATTCTTTCGCTATCGCTCGGTTTTGGCTTGCTGTTTCTGCATTTCTTCACTGCGTATGCGACGCAGGCTACGGCATTGCTCTTCGGCAACGTGCTCGGTGTGAGTCATGAGACGTTGATCGTGCTGGCGGGTCTTGCCGCCGTTAGTCTTGGCGCGCTGGCGTTCATCATGCGGCCGTTGTTGTTCGCGTCTTTGCAGCCGGAGCTTGCGGAAGCCAAAGGCGTGTCGTTGCGGCTCGTTTCGGTGCTGTTTCTCGCGATCACCGCGCTCGCGGTCGCGGCTTGCACGCAGATCGTCGGGGTGCTCTTGGTGTTTGCGTTGATGGTCGGGCCGGCGGCCGCTGCGCAGAATGTGACGACGCGGTTGTCGTCGGGATTGGTGCTTGCAGCTTTGTTTGCGCTCGCGCAGGCGTGGGGGGGGCTCACGCTCGCCTATTACACCGATTGGCCAACCAGTTTTTGGATCACCATGCTTGCAGCGGTTGTTTATGGGGCGAGTTTGCTTCGGCGGTAGGGGCATTAGGTTTTTTTTGCCGGGTCCCGTATTCGCGTCGGTCTATTAGCGTTGCCCCTGTGCGGGGCGGCAGTCACTTTCTTTGCTGCTGCAAAGAAAGTAACCAAAGAAACAGCTATCCCCAGCCTAAGCACTTCACACCGGCCGCGGCACAGGCGATTGACCTAATGGCCCCCAGAGTAGCGAGTGCCCTCACAAAACTCTCGCGACTTGGCTCGCGCACGGTCCGACACATCGCGCCACACAACACACTGGTTCAGCACAAAACGGCTCCAGCCCGCTTCGCGGCCGACGGGTCAATCGGGTTTGCACGCGCACGCGTACTTGCTACACCTCTTTCTCACCGCGTCGCCCCGCAGACCGACGGTTTCCCTTGCAGACCCGGCGGCAGCGCGCAGCGCTGTGCCGAAGCTATTTCGTGCTGAACCAGCGCCCTAAAACATGTGGTGCGGCAGACCGTGCGCGAGCCAAGCCCTATTCTGCTTGTGAGGGCACTCGCTACTGCCGGGCCATTCAGCCAATCGCCTGTGCCGCGGCCGGCGTGAGGCACTTTGGATGGGGAAAGCTGCTTTCTTTGGTTACTTTCTTTGCAGCAGCAAAGAAAGTGACTGCCGCCCCGCACAGGGGCAACGCTAATAAACCAATAACAAAACGGGATCCGGCGAAAACAAACAAAAAAAACGTCAAAAACACAAAACCCGAGCATGATGCGCAACATGCTCCCCGACGAAAGTCGAAATAAAGAAATACCCATGATCGTAGCCCTCATGCCGCCGCACGGTCACGTTGTGCCCCGCCTTCTGCGCGTTGCGCTCCAACACCTCCGGATGCAACTGCTCGGCAAGAAACTGATCCGCGAGCCCTTGATCGATGAGAATGCCGCCTTCAAAGCGCCCCGCCGCATCACCCAGAATCAATTCGCTCGCATCGTATTGCGCCCAGGCGGAGCGATCGTCGCCGAGATAGCCCGAGAACGCCTTCACGCCCCACGGACACCGCGAAGGCGCCGCGATCGGCGCGAACGCCGACACCGACCTGTATAGATCAGGATTGCGCAACGCCAGCACGAGCGCGCCGTGACCGCCCATCGAATGCCCGAAAATGCCGATGCGATCTTCGCGAACCGGCAATGCCTTGAGCACGACCTCGCGCAATTCCTGCGTGACATACGAGTACATGCGATATCGCTTCGCCCACGGCTCGCGCGTCGCATCGACATAAAAGCCGGCGCCCGCGCCGAAGTCCCACGCATCTTTCTCGCCGGGAATATCCGCGCCGCGCGGACTCGTATCCGGCGCGATCAGCGCGATGCCGTGCTCCGCCGCGTAACGCTGCGCGCCCGCCTTGATCGGAAACGTCTCTTCCGTGCAAGTGAGGCCGGCGAGATAAAACAACGCAGGCACCTTTCCGGACGACGCCCGCGCCGGCAGAAAGACCGAGAAACGCATCGGCAGGCCGATCGTCTCCGATTCGTGCCGGTAAATGCGCTGCACGCCGTCGAAGCAACGATGTTCTTCCACGAGTTCCAGCATCGCTCTTTCCTCGCTCAATAGATGACGACGGAACGGATCGACTCGCCCTTCTTCATCAGGTCGAAGCCGTCGTTGATCTGCTCCAGCTTCAGATGATGCGTGATCAGATCGTCGATGTTGATCTTGCCTTCCATGTACCAGTCGACGATCTTCGGCACGTCCGTGCGCCCGCGCGCGCCGCCGAACGCCGAGCCTTTCCATTCGCGGCCCGTGACGAGCTGGAACGGACGCGTGCTGATCTCTTCGCCCGCCGCCGCCACGCCGATGATGAACGACTGTCCCCAGCCCTTGTGCGTGCATTCGAGCGCCTGACGCATGAGCTTCACATTGCCGACGCACTCGAACGAATAATCCGCGCCGCCATCGGTGAGTTGCACGATATGGTCGACGACGTTCTCGACCTCCTTCGGGTTGATGAAGTGCGTCATGCCGAACTTCTTCGCGAGTTCGACGCGGCCCGGATTGATATCGACGCCGATGATCTTGTCCGCGCCCACCATCTTCGCGCCCTGAATCACGTTCAGCCCGATACCGCCCAAACCGAACACGACGACATTCGCGCCCGCCTCCACTTTCGCCGAATAGACGACCGCGCCGACGCCCGTCGTCACGCCGCAGCCGATGTAGCAGATCTTGTCGAACGGCGCGTCTTCACGCACTTTCGCCACCGCGATCTCGGGCACGACGATGTAATTCGAAAACGTCGAGGTGCCCATGTAGTGAAACAAGGGCTTGCCATCGAGCGAGAAACGCGAAGTCGCATCGGGCATCAGGCCCTTACCTTGCGTCGCGCGAATCGCCTGACAGAGATTCGTCTTGCGCGACAGACAAAACTTGCATTGACGGCATTCCGGCGTGTACAGCGGAATGACGTGATCGCCCTTTCTCAACGTGCCGACGCCCGGCCCGACATCCACGATCACGCCCGCGCCTTCATGGCCGAGAATCGCCGGAAAGATGCCTTCCGGGTCCGCGCCCGACAGCGTGTAGTAATCGGTGTGACAGATGCCCGTCGCCTTGACCTCGATCAGCACTTCGCCCGCGCGCGGGCCTTCGAGATCCACTTCCTCGATCGTCAACGGCTTGCCGGCTTCCCATGCGATTGCTGCTTTCGTTTTCATCGTTCAATTCCCAAGGTTGTGAATGTCTCAGCGCACGACGTTCAGGACTTCGTAGCATGCGCCCATCGTGTGATAGTCGGTCTTTCCGGCCGGGCTTTTTTCGTCGCTGTACTGGCGGTTGTCGCGCGTGAGAATGCGATACCACGCGCCCCACTTGTGATCGACGAAATGCTCCCAGCTATATGTCCACAAGCGGTCGTAATCGTTCCAGTAACGCACGGCGAGCGCGGCGTCGCCGTCGCGTTGCGCGCGCTCCGCAAGCAGCGCCGCCGCCGCGAGCGATTCCGCCTGCACCCAGAAATACTTGTCCTCGTCGTAGAACTTGCCGTCGGGATCGAAGCCGTACACCATTCCGCCGTGCTCGTCGTCCCACGAGCATTCCAGCGCGCGGTCGAACAGCTCGCGCGCACGCGTGACGTGCCACGCTTCCGGGCGATGACGGTCGAGGATCAGCAGCAGCTTCGCCCATTCGGTCTGATGCCCAGGCTGAAAGCCCCACGGCCTGAAGATGTTGCTGCGGTCGCCCTTGTTGTAGTCCCAGTCGATCGACCAGTCCGGCTTGTAGTGCTCCCAGACCAGGCCGCCCGAAAGTGCGGCCTGACGGTTCACCATGTTGTCGGCGAGCAGGGCCGCGCGGTCGAGATAGCGCGCTTCGCCCGTTGCCTCGAACGCGGCGAGCAGCGCCTCGCACGCGTGCATGTTCGCGTTCTGGCCGCGATAGTCGGACACCTGCCAGTCGGCCGTCGCTTCGTCCTTGTAGAGGCCGTGCTGCGCGTCCCAGAAGCGCGTTTCCATCACGTTCCAGGTTTCGTCGAGCCACGCGCGCGCCTCGTCGAACCCCGCTTCGACCGCCTTCGCATACGCCAGCACGACGAACGCAAGGCCGTAGCAATGATTGGTCGCGTCCGTCACGTCGCGTCCGTTCAGCGTCCACGCATAGCCGCCCGTTTTCGGATTGCGATGAAACTCGCGCAGATATTCGATTCCATGCGCCACGCCGCCGCGATATTCGTCGAGGCCGAAGTGCTTGTACGCCATCGCGTAGTTGAACACGAAGCGCGTGCTCGACACGAGATGGCGAGACGTGCGGTCGTAGATCGTGCCGTCGTTCTTGTAGTAGTGGAAGAAACCGCCCGCCGGATCCATGCAGTGCGGGTGATAGAAGGTCATCGTGCGCAATGCGTGGTCGAGCAGGAACGCGCGCGCGCGGAAATCGGGATGTGACGGTGAAGGTGCGGGCATGGCTGAGTTCGATGTTGTCTTGACGAAGCGCGCTTCAGTTGCCGCTCATATGAAGCGACGCTTCATGATCCCCGACGCGGATGGCATCGGAATTAAGGCTACGAAAGTTTAAGCGGACTCGTTCCTGATCGCGAACCAGTCTTCGGCACGCCTGTACAGATCGATGAAACGCGCGAGCCGTGCGTCGAGCGAAGCGTCCGCGCGCGGCGTCGCGACGAGCGTCGACGTGGGCGCGAGCGAAGCGAGATCGTCGATGCGCCAGTGTCCCGCCGCGATGCCGCCGAGGATCGCCGCGCCGCGCGTCGCCGCGTTCGGGCAATCGACGGCGTGCAGTTCCACGCGCAACGCATCGGCGAGCAACTGACGCCAGCGCGCATCGACAGAGCCGCCGCCCGCGAGCCGCATCGAATCGAGCGGCGTGCCGTTCGCGCGGATCGCGTCCAGTCCGGCACGCAAGGCGAATGCCACGCCTTCGAACGCGGCGCGCATCATCGTCGCACGCGTGTCGTCGAGGCCGAGTCCGAGCCAGCCGCCGCGCGCGTCGGGGTTCATCCACGGGGAACGTTCGCCGCTCAGATACGGCAGGAAACTCACGGACGCGCTGGCGTTCGCGGCGAACGCGTCGTCGTAGGCTTCGCGCCACGACGCATAGCCGAGCCAGCCGCGCACCGCTTCGAGCGCGACGCCGACGTTCTGCATCGCCGCCATGCGATACCACGCGGGCGTGGCCGCACGATACGTGTGCAAGCCGTGCACGGGCGCGGGCGCATCGGCGCACATCACGACGATCTGTCCGCCGGTGCCGGTGGTGAGCAGCGCGTCGCCGTCGGACGACAAACCGCTGCCGAGCGCGGCGCATGGCGTATCGCCCGCGCCGACGGCCAGCGCAATTCCCGCGCGCAGGCCGAGTTCCGCCGCCGCTTCGTCCGACAGCGCGCCGCCGCGCTCATGCGATGCCGCCAGCGGCGCGAACCATGCGCGCGGCAGGCCGAGTGTGTCGATGAGCGCATCGTCCCATTCGCCCGATGGCTTGGCGAGCGCGGTCGCGCACGAGTCGGATGCGTCGCTGACGAACGCGCCGCCGAGCTTCACGCGCAACCAGTCTTTCGGCTGCAACGCCCGGCGCGTCGCGTCCGCGATGCGCGGTTCGTTCGACACGAGCCAGCGCAGCAACGGCCCCGCCATGCCCGGCGCGACGGGATTCGGCTGCGGCGCGCGCCATGCGTCGAGCAGATCGCGGGCGCGCGTGTCGGGCCAGAGCATCGCCGCGCGCAGCGCGCGGCCATCGGCTGCGGCCGGCACGACGCCGTGCATCTGGCCGGAAAAGCCGATTCCGCCCACCGCTTCGCGCTCGTTCGCGGGCAGGCGCGACGCGGCGCCGACGAGCGCGCGATACCACGCATCGACCGTCGTTTCCGCCCAGCCGGGCTGCGCGCTGGTCACCGGATACGCCGCGCTCGACGATGCGATTTCGCGCCCGTCTTCATCGACGATGGCGAGTTTCAGGGAGCCCGTACCGAGATCGATGCCTAAAAACCGCATGGGATTCCGAGTCTGAAAAAGCCGTTAGGGAAAACGCGTAAAACGCGGGTATACCCCGCGATCGCGCGATGAACACGAAAAACGGACTATACGCGCGGCGTGATGAACATCATAACGAGCACTCGAAGAAAGCGGCCTTTCGTCACGCGACTAATTTCCGGCGATGTGCGTCAAACCCCTTGCGGCAAGGGCTTGCGCGGGTTCGCTCCACCGATGGCGCGCGAAACCCATATCGACACGCGAACGCGACGTATAGCGCCGCGTGGTCTTGTTCACGCGTTCCGATGCACTTAACTTGGAGGCCATTCAAATGGAAGGTGACATAGGAGAGAGACATGGCTTCAAGTTCGGTGAACCGGTCCGTGCATCCGTGCGACGAACGGCTGCCCGCCGGTCAACTGCTGACGCTCGGCATACAGCACGTGCTCGTGATGTACGCGGGCGCGGTCGCGGTGCCGCTGATTCTCGGCGCGGCGATGGGACTGCCGAAAGACCAGGTCGCGTTCCTCATCAGCGCCGATCTGTTCTCGTGCGGCGTCGCCACCTTGATTCAGACGCTCGGGCTGTGGATCTTCGGCATTCGCCTGCCCGTCATCATGGGCTGCACGTTCGCGGCCGTCGGCCCGATGGTCGCGATCGGCACGAATCCTTCGCTCGGGATTCTCGACGTGTTCGGCGCGACCATCGCGGCCGGCGTGATCGGCATCTTCCTCGCGCCGATGATCGGCAAGCTGCTGCGATTCTTCCCGCCGGTCGTGGTCGGCACGGTGATCGCGGTGATCGGTCTCTCGTTGATGGGCGTCGGCATCAACTGGGCGGCGGGCGGCATCGGCAATCCCGAATACGGCAATCCGGTGTATCTGCTGCTGTCGTTCATCGTGCTCACGCTGATTCTGCTCATCAACAAGTTCGCGCGCGGTTTCATCGCGAATATCTCGGTGCTGCTCGGGATCGTCGTGGGCTTCGTGATCGCCGCGATGCTCGGCCGCGTGAACATGGACGGCGTCGCGCACGCGCCGTGGGTCGGCATCGTGCTGCCGTTCCACTTCGGCATGCCGCATTTCGATGCGCTCTCCGTCGCGACGATGGTCATCGTCATGTTCGTCACCTTCATCGAATCGACGGGCATGTTCCTCGCGGTCGGCGATCTCGTCGAGCGTCCGGTCGATCAGAAGGCGCTCGTGCGCGGCCTGCGCGTCGATGGGCTCGGCACGCTGATCGGCGGCATCTTCAACTCGTTCCCGCATACGTCGTTTTCGCAGAACGTCGGCCTGATCGGCGTGACGGGCGTGAAGAGCCGCTTCGTCTGCGCGACCGGCGGCGTGATTCTCGTCGTGCTCGGCCTCTTTCCGAAGATGGCGCAGGTCGTGGCGTCGGTGCCGCCGTTCGTGCTCGGCGGCGCGGGCATCGTGATGTTCGGCATGGTCGCGGCGAACGGCATCAAGACGCTGTCGCGCGTGGACTTCTCGAAGAACCAGCACAATCTGTTCATCGTCGCGGTGAGCGTCGGCATGGGCATGGTGCCGGTCGTCGCGCCGAAATTCTTCACGCAACTCCCGCACGCATTGGAGCCGATTCTCCATAGCGGGATTTTGCTGGCGTCGGTGTCGGCGGTGGTGTTGAACATCGTGTTCAACGGCGTGCGCAAGGAACGCGATGCGCGGCGTGACGCGCGTGAAGCCGCGCATGAGTTCGAAGGCGCGGCCCACGCGGGCGACGCGCACTAAGGAAGTCGCAAGGCTGGAAGTGTCTGCTGGATGTTTGCGTTGGGCGCCGCGGTGTGAGCCGCGGCGTTTTTTTTTGCTTCAGCCGCCGATGAAACGCGATGCGCTAACCCGCATCCGCGGCGCGCGGGGCATCGCCCGTGCGCTCGATCCACCCGCCTCCCAGCGCCTGATACAGCGTCACGAGATTCGCGAGCCGCTGCGTCCGCGCGACGATCAGCGTTTGCTGCGCCGCGTACAGATCCTGCTGCGCGGTCAGCACGCCGAGATAGCTGTCGACACCCTGCCTGTACCGCAACGTCGACAGATCCAGCCGGCGCTGCTGCGCCGACGCATCGCGTTCGAGCGCCGCGATCTGCTGGTCGAAGGTGCCGCGCGCGGCGAGACCGTCGGCCACGTCGCGGAACGCCGACTGAATCGCCTTCTCGTAGTGCGCGATTTCGATCTGCTTCCCGATGTTCGCGGCATCCAGATTCGCGAGATTCTGCCCGCCTTCGAAGATCGGCAGCGTGATGGCCGGCGCGAAACTCCAGGCCGCCGAGCCGGGCTTGAACAGCCCGCCGAGCGTCGGACTCAGCGTGCCGAAACTGCCGGTCAGCGAAATGCTCGGGAAAAACGCCGCACGCGCCGCGCCGATATTCGCATTCGCCGCGAGCAGATTCTGCTCGGCCTCCATGATGTCCGGCCGGCGCAACAGCAAATCCGACGGCAAGCCCGCCGGAATATCCGTGAGCAGGTTTTGCGCGTCGAGCGGCATGCTGCCGGGCAGATCGTCCGGCATCGGCTCGCCGACGAGCAGCACGAGCGCGTTCACCGCCTGCGCTCTCGCACGTTCCTGAGCCTGAAGATTCGCCGCCGCGCTTTCCATCACCGTGCGCGACTGAGTCAGATCCAGTTCCGACGTCACGCCGTGATCGAACTGAAGCTTCACGATGCCGTAGGAATCGCTCGCGCTCTTGAGCGTCTGCCGCGTGACGGCGAGCAGGTCATCGGCTTGCAGCACTTGCAGATACTGCGTCGCGACCTGCGACACCAGCGACATTTCCGCCGCCTTGCGCGCATACGCCGTCGCGAAATACTTCGCGAGCGCCTGATCCTTCAGGCTCTGCACGCGGCCGAACAAGTCGAGCTCCCATGACGCGTTCAGTCCCACGTCATACGTGTTCGAAATGGTCCGGTCGAGGAACGACAGATTCGCCGGCGTGCGCGATTTCGACTGGCTCGCCTGCGCGCCGAGCGCCGGGAACAGCCCGGCGCGCGTGATGCGGTATTGCGCCTGCGCGGCCTGCACGTTGAGCATCGCCACGCGCAGATCGCGGTTGTTTTTCAGCGCGATGTCGATGAGCCGCTGCAGCCGCGCATCGACGAAGAAATCGCGCCAGCCGATATCGGCCGCGGCCACGCCGTTCGCGCTGCGTGCGCCGCCGTTCGTTGCGTGCGGTTGCGCCGCGTACACGCCGTCCGCCGGGAAGCTCGCCGATGCGGGCATCGCGGGCCGCTGGTACGTCGGCGCCAAGGTGCAGCCGCTCGCCAGCACGGCGACGGCCAAGGCAATCAGGGAAAGTCTACGCATGTCAGTGTCCTTCGTTGCCGTGTTGCGCGCGCCGCTGCGCTTCGTAACGCGCGAGCGCGGCTTCGGTGTCTTCCTTGTCGCCGCCGAAGCGGGCACGCACGACGACGAAGAACATCGGCACCATGAAGATGGCGAGGAACGTCGCGGTCAACATGCCGCCGATCACGCCGGTGCCGATCGCGTGCTGGCTGCCCGAACCCGCGCCGTTGCTGATCGCGAGCGGCAGCGTGCCGAGAATGAACGCGAGCGAGGTCATCAGAATGGGCCGCAGACGCAGACGCGCGGCTTCCAGCGCCGCCGCGATCGGACCCATCTTTTGCGAGAGCTGAAGATCGCGCGCGAACTCGACGATCAGAATCGCGTTCTTCGCGGACAGCCCCACCGTGGTGAGCAGGCCCACCTGGAAGAACACGTCGTTCTCCAGTCCGCGCAACGACACGGCGAGCAGCGCGCCGATCACGCCGAGCGGCACCACCATGACCACGGAGAACGGAATCGACCAGCTCTCGTACAAGGCCGCTAGACACAGGAACACGACGAGAATCGAGATGCCGTAAAGAATCGGCGCTTGCGAACCGGACTGGATCTGCTGATACGAAAGTCCCGTCCATTCGTATCCGATGCCGGCGGGCAGCTTGCCGGCGAGCGCTTCCATCGCGGCCATCGCCTGGCCCGTGGATTTGCCCGGCGCCGCAACGCCCTGTATTTCGATCGACGACTGGCCGTTGTAGCGTTCGAGCTTGGGCGAACCGTAGGTCCACTCGGTCGTCGCGAACGACGAGAACGGCACCATCGCGCCGGACGCATTGCGCACGTACCAGCTATCGATGTTCTCGGGCGACATGCGAAACGGCGCGTCGCTCTGCATGTAGACCTTCTTGATGCGGCTGTCGGTGTCGAGGAAGTTGTTCACATACTTCGACGCCCACGCGATCGAGAACGTCTGGTCGATCATCGCCGGATCGACGCCCTGCGCGAGCGCCTTCTGCCGGTCGATGTTCACCTTGAACTGCGGCGCGTCGTTCAGGCCGTTCGGCCGCACCTGAGCCAGCGACGGGTCCTGCGCGGCCATGCCGAGCAGCATGTTGCGCGCTTCCATCAGCTTCGCGTGACCGACGCCCGCGCGATCCTGAAGTTGGAAATCGAAGCCCGCCGCCGTGCCCAGTTCCGGAATGGACGGCGGATTCACCGGAAAGACGAGCGCGTTCTTGTAGCCCGCGAACGCGCCGAAGGTGCGGCCCACGAGCGCCTGAATCTTGCCGCTGGCACCCGTGCGTTTGTCGAAGTCCTTCAACCGCACGAAGACGAGACCCGAATTCTGCCCGTGGCCCGCGAAGCTGAAGCCGTTCACCGTGAACACCGATTCGACGACCGCGCTTTCCTTTTCCAGCAGATAACCGGCGACGTCGTTGAGCGCGCGCTGCGTCATTTCCTGCGTGGCGCCGGCGGGCGTAGCCACGAGCACGAACATCGTGCCCTGATCTTCATCCGGCAGGAACGCCTTCGGCAGACGCGCGAACAGCATGCCGACCGCCACGATCACCACGAGATAAATGATGAGCCAGCGCCCCGAGCGCCGGATCACGTGCGCCACGGCGCCGTGGTACTTCACCTGTCCCTTCGCGAACGTGCGGTTGAACCAGCCGAGGAAGCCCGTCTTCTTCTCCTCGTGGCCCTGCGGATGCGGCTTGAGCATGGTCGCGCACAGCGCCGGCGTGAGGACCATCGCGGTGAGGACGGAGAGGCCCATCGCGGAGACGATGGTCAGCGAGAACTGGCGATAAATCGCACCGACCGAGCCGCCCGAAAACGCGACCGGCACGAACACGGCCGCCAGCACGAGCGCCACGCCGATGAGCGCGCCGGTGATCTGGCTCATCGCCTTCTTCGTGGCTTCCTTCGGCGGCAGACCCTCTTCGGTCATCACGCGCTCGACGTTTTCCACGACCACGATCGCATCGTCGACGAGCAGGCCGATCGCGAGCACGAGGCCGAACATCGACAGCGTGTTGATCGAGAAGCCCGCCGCCGCCATGATCCCGAAGGTGCCGAGCAGCACGACCGGCACGGCGATGGTCGGGATCAGCGTCGCGCGCAGGTTTTGAAGGAACAGGTACATCACGAGGAACACGAGCACGATCGCCTCGAAGAGCGTCTTGACGACGTCGGCGATCGACTGCTTCACGAACGGCGTCGTGTCGTACGGATATTTCACGACGAGGCCGTGCGGGAAGAACTTCGAAAGCTGATCGATCTTCGCGCGCACGGCGCTGGCGGTCGCGAGCGCGTTCGCGCCGGTCGCGAGCTGAATGCCGAAGCCCGCCGCCGGACGGCCGTTGTACTCCGTGCGGAAGTTGTAGCTCTCGCCGCCCAGACCGACACGCGCCACGTCGCGCAGGCGCACCTGCGAGCCGTCCTGGCGCACTTTCAGGAGCACGTTGCCGAACTCCTCGGGCGTGCGCAGCAGCGTCGCTTCGGTGATGGTCGCCTGCATCGACTGGCCGGGCACGGCGGGCACGCCGCCGAGCTGCCCGCCCGCGACCTGCACGTTCTGCGACTGCAGCGCGTTCTGCACGTCCAGCGGCGTGAGGCTGTATTGAGCCAGCTTGTTCGGATCGAGCCAGATTCGCATGGCGTATTGCGAGCCGAACAACGTCACGGTGCCGACGCCGTTCAGACGGCTGATCGGGTTCTGCACGTTCGACGCCACGTAGTTCGCGAGGTCATCGCGGGTCATGCTGCCGTCTTCGGACACGAACGCCAGCACGAGCAGGAAGCTGCTGCTCGACTTGGTCACGCTCGTGCCCAGTTGCTGCACGATGGCCGGCAGATTGGGCGTCGCCAGTTGCAGCTTGTTCTGCACCTGAACCTGCGCGATATCGGCGTTGGTGCCCGCCGCGAAGGTCAGCGTGACGGTGGCGGTGCCGCTGTCGTCGGAGGTCGATGCGAGATACAGCAGATGGTCGAGGCCGCTCATCTGCTGTTCGATCACCTGCGTGACGGTGTTTTCCACCGTCTGCGCCGACGCGCCCGGATACGTCGCCGAGATCTGGATGGACGGCGGCGCGATGGTCGGATACTGCGCGACGGGCAGCGTCGAAACCGACGCGATGCCCGCCAGCATCAGAAGGATCGCGATCACCCACGCGAAAATGGGGCGATCGATGAAGAACTTGGCCATGAAGCGTTCCCCGTCCTTACGCGCCGGCGGCGGACGCGGGCGCTTCGGGCAAGTGCGCGGGCACCGCTTTCACGTCCATGCCCGGACGCGCCTTGTCGATGCCCTCGACGATCACGCGGTCGCCGGGATTCAGGCCGCTCTCGACCACCCAGTTCTGGCCGTGCGTGCCCGAGGTCACGAGCGGACGCATCGCGACCTTGTTGTCCTTGCCGACGACCATCGCGAGCGCGGTGCCTTTCTGGTCGTGCGTGACGCCCTGCACCGGCACGACGAGCGCATTCGGATTCACGCCTTCCTCGAAGCGCGCGCGCACGAACATGCCCGGCAACAGCACGCGGTCCTTGTTCGGGAAGATCGCGCGCACGGTGACCGAGCCGGTCGACGGGTCCACGGTGACATCGCTGAATTGCAATCTGCCCTGTTCGGGATAGACGCGGCCGTCTTCCAGAATCAGCGTGACCTTCGCGGCGTTCGGGCCGCTCGTCGAGAGGCGCCCTTCCTGAATCTGACGGCGCAGCCTGAGGCCATCGAGGCTCGATTGCGTGAGATCGACGTACATCGGATCGAGCTGCTGAACCGTGGCCATCCACGTCGCTTGCGCCGCCTGGACGTAAGCGCCGGGCGTGACCTGCGAGATGCCCGTCTGCCCCGAAACCGGCGCCGTGACATCGGTATGGCCGAGGTTGATCTGCGCGGCGTCGATCGCGGCCTTCGCGGCGGCGACGTCCGCTTCGGCCTGTCCGAGCGCCGCCACGGCGTTGTCGTAGTCCTGCTTGCTGACCGCGTTCGACGCGACGAGCACCTTGTAGCGATCCGCCTGCGCGGTCGTCGACACGAGGTTCGCCTGCGCCTTCGCAAACGACGCCTTCGCGTTGTTCAGTTGTGCGATGTACGGCGCCGGATCGATCTTGTAGAGCCGCTGCCCCGCCTTGACGACGCTGCCTTCGGTGAATTCGCGGCGCAGCACGATGCCGTCGACGCGGGCGCGCACCTGGGCGTCGAGAAACGCGCTCGTGCGGCCCGTGAGTTCCGAGGTGACCGGCACCGCGACGCTCGCGAGCGTGACGACGCCGACTTCCGGCGTATGCGACGCCATCGCGGGAGGCTTCTCCCCGCAACCGGCCGCGATCAGCGCGGCCGTCGTGATACCGATGAGGCGGTATGGAATCCGTTTGAAACGCATGGGACGCAAGGCCTCTCTGTTTGCTGAAGATGAAAGGCGCGCGCGTCCTCGCGTCATGGCGGGCCGCGCACGCGGCGTGTTCTCGTGCGATGCGAAAGTCGCGGATCGCGGCGCCCGGTGCGGCCGGGCGTCGGAGAGGTTGATCGCCTCGAAGGAGGCGATATTTTTGGGATAACTAAATTGTCAAAACGCGTCGTCGCGTGATGACGAGCCGTCGATTATATTGATCGATCGCGGCGCGGACGCTCGATCCAACGGCGGTTCTGTCAAAAATTGATGGCAGCTAAAACAAATCTGCCGAATGCGCAGAGAAGTGAGACATCGCGGAAAACGCGCATGAAAAAGCCCGGCGCTTGGCCGGGCTTCGTGTGCAACACGCCGGGGCGGATCAGCTCGCCGCGGGAGCCGAGGCTGGCTGCGGCGGCGTGCCCTGCGAGCCGTAGTCGACGGGCGCATCCGCGGGGCGCGGCGCGTCGCCGGCACGCTCGATCCATCCGCCGCCCATGAACTGATACAGATCGACGAGGTTGGTCAGGCGATTCAGCCGCGCCGTGATCAGCAACTGCTGCGCCTCGTACAGTGCCGTCTGCGCGGTCAGGACCGCGAGATAGCTGTCGACGCCGTTGCGATAGCGCAGGTCCGACAACTCCAGACGCCGGCTCTGCGAATTCACGAAGCGTTCGAGCGATTTGATCTGCTCGTCGAACGTCCCGCGCGCGGCGAGACCGTCCGCGACTTCACGGAACGCCGTCTGGATCGCCTTCTCGTAATTGGCGATCTCGATGCGCTTCTGCACGTTCGCCAGATCGAGGTTGGCCTTGTTCTCGCCGCCCTCGAAAATCGGCACCGTGATCTGCGGCGCGAACGACCACGCGGCCGAACCGGGCTTGAACAGGCCGCCGAGCGTCGGCGACAGCGTGCCGAAGCTGCCCGTCAGCGAGACGCGCGGGAAGAACGCCGCGCGCGCCGCGCCGATGTTCGCGTTGGCCGCGAGCAGCGACTGCTCCGCCGCCGCGATGTCGGGGCGGCGCGTCAGCAGATCGGACGGCAGGCCCGCCGGAATGTCCGAGAGCAGGTTCTGCGTGTCAAGCGGCATGCCGGCCGGCAAGTCCGCGGGCAACGGCTCGCCCACGAGCAGCACCAGCGCGTTTTCCGCCTGCGCGCGCAAGCGCGACTGCGTTTGCAGATTCGCCTGCGCCTCTTCGACGACGCCTTCCGACTGACGCAAGTCCAACTCGGTGCCCGTGCCGTTGTCGTACTGCAGCTTCGTGATGCGGAACGACTCCTGCGCGGTCTTGAGCGTGTTCTGCGTGACGGTGAGCTGATCGTCGAAGGCGATCATCGTCAGATACTGATCCGCCACCGACGACACCAGCGCGATTTCCGCCGCCTTGCGCGATTCGGCCGTCGACAGATATTGCGCGAGCGCCTGGTCCTTCAGGCTGCGGATGCGCCCGAAGAAGTCGATTTCCCACGACGCGTTCAGGCCGACCGAGTACGTGTTCGAGATCGTCTGGTCGAAGAACGACAAGTTCCGCGGCGTGCGCTGCTTGCTCTGCGACGCCACCGCGTCGAGCGTCGGGAACAGGCCCGCGCGCGTGATCTGATACTGCGCGCGCGCCGCCTCGACGTTGAGCACCGAGACGCGCAGGTCGCGATTGTTCTTCAGCGCGAGTTCGACGATCTTCTGCAGGCGCGCATCGGCGAAGAAATCGCGCCAGCCGATCTCGGGCGCGCTCTGCCCGTTCGCGGTGCGGCCATTGCTCGCCGTCGACGACGCGTCCGGCTGGTTCGCGTACACGCCGCCTTCCGGGAAGGTCTGCGCGACGGGCGCCGCCGGCTGCTCGTATTTCGGCTGGAGCGTGCAGCCCGCGGCGAATACCGCCACGGCGGCCGCGATCAAGGAATGTTTAAGCATCTCAGTGTCCTTCCTTACCGTTCGGGCCTTCGATGTCGCCCGATGTACCCGGCGACGGCACGTCCTTGCTCTTGCTGAATTTCGAGATCACGACGAAGAACATCGGGATCATGAAAATGGCCAGGAAGGTCGCGGTCAACATGCCGCCGATCACGCCGGTGCCGATCGCGTGCTGGCTCGCCGAACCCGCGCCGTTGCTGATCGCGAGCGGCATCACGCCGAGAATGAACGCGAGCGACGTCATCAGGATCGGGCGCAGCCGCAGCCGCGCCGCTTCCATCGCCGCTTCGACCGTCGACATGCCCTGTATGCGCAGCTCGCGTGCGAATTCCACGATCAGAATCGCGTTTTTCGCCGAGAGGCCCACCGTCGTCAACAGGCCGACCTGGAAGAACACGTCGTTTTCCAGACCGCGCAGCGTCGCGGCGAGCAGCGCGCCGAGCACGCCGAGCGGCACGACCATGATGACCGAGAACGGAATCGACCAGCTTTCATACAGCGCCGCGAGACACAGGAACACGACGAGAATCGAGATGCCGTACAAGATCGGCGCCTGCGAACCCGACTGACGTTCCTGATACGACAGACCCGTCCATTCGTAGCCGATGCCCGCCGGCAGCTTCGCCGCGATCGCTTCCATCGCCGTCATTGCCTGGCCGGTCGATTTGCCCGGCGCCGCCGCGCCCTGGATTTCCACCGCCGAGATACCGTTGTAGCGCTCGAGCTTCGGCGAACCGTAGGTCCAGGCGCCGGTTGCGAACGCGCCGAACGGCACCATCGTTCCCGCGCCATTGCGCACGTACCACTTGTTGATGTCGTCCGGATTCATGCGGAACGGACCGTCGCCCTGCACGTAGACCTTCTTGATCCGGTTATCGACGTCGAGGAAGTTGTTCACGTACTGCGACGCCCACGCGATCGAGAACGTCTGGTCGATGTCCGAAATCGCGACACCGAGCGCGTTGGCCTTCTCGCGGTCGACGTTCACCTTGAACTGCGGCGTGTCGTTCAGGCCGTTCGGGCGCACCTGCGCGAGCGTCGGGTCTTTCGACGCCATGCCGAGCAGCATGTTGCGCGCTTCCATCAGCTTCGCGTGGCCGAGGCCCGCGCGATCCTGCAGCTCGAAGTCGAAGCCCGCCGCCGTGCCGAGTTCGGGAATCGAAGGCGGATTGACCGGGAAGATCAGCGCGTCCTTGTACGGCGCGAAGTGCATGAACATGCGCCCCACGAGCGCCTGCACCTTCTGGTCGCCGTGCTGGCGGTCCGCGTAGTCCTTCATCCGCACGAACACGAGACCGGAGTTCTGGCCGCGGCCCGCGAACGAGAAGCCGTTCACCGTGAACACCGATTCGACGATCGCCTTCTCGTCCTTCAGCAGATATTCCTGCACGTCCTTCAGCACGTGCGCCGTGTATTCCTGCGTGGAACCGGCCGGCGCCTGCACGAGCACGAACATCGTGCCCTGGTCTTCGTCCGGCAGGAACGACTTCGGCAGACGCAGGAACAGCATGCCCACCGCGACGATCACGACGATATAGATGATGAGCCAGCGCCCCGAGCGCCGGATCACGTGCTGCACGCCGCTGTGGTACTTCTCCTGGCTCTTGTTGAAGGTGCGGTTGAACCAGCCGAAGAAGCCCTTCTTTTCGGGCTGATGCCCTTCCGGATGCGGCTTCAGGATCGTTGCGCACAGCGCCGGCGTGAGAATCAGCGCGACCATCACCGAGAGCACCATCGCCGCGACGATCGTGAGCGAGAACTGCCGGTAGATGGCGCCGACCGAGCCGCCCGAGAACGCCACCGGCACGAACACCGCCGACAGCACGAGCGCCACGCCGATCAGCGCGCCGGTGATCTGGCCCATCGCCTTGCGCGTCGCCTCTCTCGGCGATAAATGCTCCTCGGACATCACCCGTTCGACGTTTTCCACGACCACGATCGCGTCGTCCACGAGCAGGCCGATTGCCAGCACGAGGCCGAACATCGACAGCACGTTGATCGAGAAGCCCACCGCCGACATGATCGCGAACGTGCCGAGCAGAACGACCGGCACCGCGATCGTCGGGATGATCGTCGCCCGCAGGTTCTGCAGGAACAGATACATCACGAGGAACACGAGCACGATACCTTCGATCAGCGTCTTGACCACTTCCTCGATCGACAGGCGCACGAACGGCGTCGTGTCATACGGATACTTCACGACGAGCCCGTGCGGGAAGTACTTCGAGAGGTCGTCGATCTTGGCCCGGACCGCCTTCGCCGTGGCGAGCGCGTTCGCGCCCGTCGCGAGCTGGATACCGAAGCCGGCCGTCGGCGCGCCGTTGTACTTCGTGTCGAAGTTGTAGTTCTCGCCGCCGAGGTCGATCTTCGCGACGTCCTTCAGACGCACTTGCGAGCCGTCCTGATTCACCTTCAGCAGAATGTCGCCGAACTGCCCGGGCGTGCGCAGCAGCGTTGCTTCCGTGATGGTCGCCTGGAGCATCTGCCCCGCCACCGCCGGCGTGCCGCCGAGACCGCCCGCCGCCACCTGCACGTTCTGGTTGGTGATGGCGTTCTTCACGTCAACCGGCGTGAGCGAATAGTTCGTCAGCTTGGTCGCATCGAGCCAGACGCGCATCGCGTATTGCGAGCCGAACAGCGTCGTGGTGCCGACACCGTCGATACGCGAAAGCGGATCCGCCACGTTCGACGCCACGTAGTTCGCGAGGTCGTACTTGCTCATGCTGCCGTCTTCGGACACGAACGCGAGCACGAGCAGGAAGCTCGAACTCGATTTCGTGACCTTCGTGCCGAGCTGCTGCACGACCTGCGGCAGCAGCGGCGTGGCGAGCTGCAGCTTGTTCTGCACCTGCACCTGCGCGATGTCGGGGTTCGTGCCCGCCGCGAACGTCAGCGTGACGGTGGCCGTGCCCGAGTCATCCGACGTAGACGAGAGATACAGCAAGTGGTCGAGGCCGGTCATCTGCTGCTCGATCACCTGCGTCACCGTGTTTTCGACGGTGCTCGCGGATGCGCCCGGATACGTCGCGCTGATCTGGATCGCAGGCGGCGCGATCGTCGGATACTGGGCGACCGGCAGCGTGAAGATCGACGCCATCCCCGCCAGCATTAGGATGATCGCGATCACCCACGCGAAGATCGGTCGATCGATAAAAAACTTTGCCATGTAACAGGCTCCCTTTTATTACGCGCCCGACGCCGCCGAAGCAGCCGACGCGGCTTGCGCACCGCTCGCGCCGCTGGCGCCGGCCGGCGCGGCTGCGCCCCCTGCCTGCGCGTCGGAAGCCGGATACGGGAATTTCGCGGCGACCGGCTTCACCTGCATGCCGGGCTTCGCCTTCTCCACGCCGTTGACGATCACGCGGTCGCCCGCGTTCAGGCCGCTGTCGACCACCCAGTTGTTGCCGTAGGTGGCGCTCGTGACGAGCTGGCGCAGTTCGACCTTGTCGTCCTTGTTGACGACGAGCGCGGTCGGCGTGCCCTTCTGGTCATGCGTGACGCCGATCTGCGGCACGACGAGCGCGTGATCGTTGATGCCTTCCTGGATGCGCGCACGCACGAACATGCCCGGCAGCAGCACGCGGTCCTTGTTCTGGAAGATCGCGCGCACGGTCACCGAGCCGGTGCTCTGGTCGACGCTCACGTCGGAGAACTGGAGCTTGCCCTGCTCGGTGTAGTTGCGGCCGTCTTCGAGCACGAGCGTGACCTTCGCGGCGTGGATGCCTTCGGTCTGAAGGCGGCCTTCCTGAATCTGCCTGCGCAGTTGCAGGCCCTCGACGCTCGATTGCGTCAGGTCGACGTAGATCGGGTCGAGCTGCTGCACGGTCGTCAGGAGCGTCGCGGCGCTCGCCTGCACGTAAGCGCCCGGCGTGACCTGCGACAGACCCGTGCGGCCGCTGATCGGCGAGACGACGTCGGTGTAGCCGAGATTGATCTGCGCCGTATCGACCGATGCCTTGCCCGCCGCGACATCCGCGACGGCCTGGCCTTGCGCGGCCACGGCGTTGTCGTAGTCCTGCTTCGACACGGCGTTGGCCGCGACGAGCACCTTATAGCGCGAGACCAGCGCGTTCTGCGACGCGACGTTCGCCTGCGCCTTCGCCAGCGACGCCTTCGCGTTGTTCAGCGCGGCGATGTACGGCGCCGGATCGATCTTGTAGAGCCGCTGACCGACCTTGACCTCGGAGCCTTCGGTGAACTCGCGGCGCAGCACGATGCCGTCCACCCGAGCGCGCACTTGCGCGACGAGATAGGCGTTGGTGCGGCCCGGCAAATCGGCGACGACCGGCACGCTCGTCGGCTGCACGGTGACGATGCCCACTTCGGGCGTTTGTGGCGGAGGTGCTGATTGTTTTTGTCCGCACGCTGCCAGGAACACGGCAGCCGTCGCGGCGGTGATTAAGCGGAGTGGAACCCGTTCGACGCGCATGGAGCGACCTCTGTCTAAGACTGAGAGTGAATTAGGTGCGCGGCGGCCTTCCCCGGGCAATGCCGCGCACGAGCGTCCGTTCAGGACGCTGCCAATAAACAAAACTTGTCCGACGATTGAGCCGCGCCGCCGGCCAGCAGCCGGCGTTTCATGACCGTGCGCGACGCTTCGGAAGCGCCGCCTGTGACCCAGGGACGGTCGGAACGGCAATGGAAACGAAAGCTTAATCGCAAACCGCTCGTCGGCTGAAATTTGTGAATATTGGTGAACGGGTGGTATTGTATATACATTCGTGGATGAATGTATAAAACCGTACGCGTTTGTACCCATTTGAGACGGGAAAGAATTCGCTCAGGGGAATCGATTACGGTCGACGGATCTTCGACAGGGGCGCAGGCGCGCGCCAGTTCAACGGCAGCAAGAGCAGGAGCAGACGGCCCGCAGGCCGCAAGTTATGGTCAGACGAACCAAGGAAGAAGCGCAGGCGACGCGCAATCGCGTTCTCGACGCGGCCGAGCGCGTCTTCTATGAGAAAGGCGTGTCGCGCACGACGCTCGCGGATATCGCGCAGGCGGCGGGCGTGACGCGCGGCGCGATCTACTGGCACTTCGCCAACAAGGGCGATCTCTTCAACGCGATGTTCGACCGCAGCCTGCTGCCGCTCGACGAGCTCATCGAAACCACGCTCGACGGCAAGGAAGAAGACCCGCTCACGCGCCTTCGGGAGCTTTTCGTCTGGTGCATGCGCAACATCACGACCGACGAGCAACGCCGGCGCATCTTCGACATCCTCTTCATGAAGTGCGAGTTCGTCGAGGAAATGGGACCGGTGCGCGAGCGGCATCAGAACAACATGCGCGACGGCATGGAGCGCATCGAGCGCGCGCTGCGCAACGCCGTCGAAAAGAAGCAGCTTCCGGCGACGCTCGACACGCGCCGCGCCACGACCATGCTCCACTGCCTCTTCACCGGCATCCTGCACGATTCGCTGATGCTGCCGGACCTCGTGCATCCGGAGCGCGACGCCGAAGCGCTCATCGATGCGTGCTTCGACGCCTTGCGTTGCAGTCCGTCGCTGCTCTTAGCGGCCGGCGCCTGAATTCGCGGCGCGCGCCCGCTGGTTCGACGCGTAGATGTTGTCGCGCGCGGGCGGTTCGCCGGTTTGCAGCGCCTCGATCCAGTCGTCCGTGCCGAGCACGGCGGCGAAACGCGACTGCATAACCACCGTGAAGACGCGGTGGATCTCTTCCGCACTCGCCCGCCCCGCGCTGTTTTCGTAGGGCACGGCGCCCGTCGCATCCACGAGAAACTCCACCGCGAGACCGGCGTGCACCGCGTGCCTGACGGTGGAATCGTCGCAATTGTGCGTCATGTAGCCCGCGATCACGATCGTGTCGATGTCGTGCGCCGTCAGCCAGTCGGCGAGATCGGTGCCGGCGAATGCGCTCGGCAGCGATTTCTCGACGTAATGCGCGCGCGGCCGCGACGCGACCGTTTCGTGCAGTTCGGCCATCGCTGAGCCGCGCGCGAAGACCGGCGCGGTCGGCGGCGCGAAATTCTGCACGACGACGACCGGCACGCCGTGCTTCTCGGCGGCATCCATCGCGCGCGCGATATTCGCGAGCGACACCTTCACATCGGGATATTCGATCAACAGGTTGCCGTCGACGTACTCGTTCTGCACATCGATGACGATCAGGGCGCGGCGCGGCATGGTCAGCTCCTTCGTGGATGATCGGAGCATTGTCGCCGCGCACGCACGGCGTCAAGAAGTGGCCCGATCGCCAACTTTCATCGGAATCGGGCCAAAATGCACGGATTGGATGTTTTGTTGGAGCCGCCCATGACCCGTCATTCGATCGCAGTCGTCGCATTCGACCGCATCAGCCCGTTTCATCTCGCGGTGCCGTGCATCGTGTTCGGCGAGGAGCGCGGGGGAATCGGCGTGCCGTCGTTCGACTTCCGCGTGTGCGCCGCCGAGCCGCACGCGCTCGCGACATCCGCCGGCTTCACGATCGCGGCCCGGCATGCGCTCGACGCCCTCGCTGACGCCGACGTGATCGTCGTGCCCTCGTGGCGCGATCCGGACGAGACGCCGCCCGATGCGCTGCTCGACGCGCTTCGCGCGGCGCACGCACGCGGCGCGCATGTCGTCGGGCTGTGCCTCGGCTCGTACGTGCTCGCGGCGGCGGGACTGCTCGACGGCCGCGCGGCCACGACGCACTGGGCGTGGGCCGACGATTTCGCGCGCCGATATCCGCGCGTGCGGCTCGATCCGAACGTGCTCTATATCGACGACGAAAACATCACGACCTCCGCCGGCACCGCGGCCGGACTCGATTGCTGTCTGCACGTGGTGCGCAAGCTGGCGGGCTCGCACGCGGCGAATCAGGTCGCGCGGCGGCTCGTCGTGCCGCCGCATCGGCAGGGCTCGCAGGCGCAGTTCATCGACGAGCCGATTCCCGAGCGCCACAACGGCGAAAAGCTCGCCGGACTGCTCGACTGGCTGCGCGCCAACCTGCAAACGGATCATTCACTCGATGCGCTCGCCGCGCGCATGGCGATGAGCCGCCGCAACTTCACGCGGCGCTTTCGGGAAACGACGGGGGCGACGGTCGGCGCGTGGCTCGTCGGACAGCGCGTCGCGCTCGCGCAGCGCCTGCTCGAAGACACGGATCTGCCGATCGATCGCATCGCGGAACAAAGCGGCTTTCGCACCGGCGCGACGCTGCGCCAGCAGTTCGCGCAGACGCTGAAGACGTCGCCGTCGGCTTATCGAAGGGCGTTTCGCGGCGCCTAGCCCTCACTGCAGCCCGACGTGCTGCGCCAAATACGCGAACAGCGCGACGCACACGAGCATTGCCGCCCACGCCCAGACGGGCAAGCCGAGCGGATGCGGATCGTGCGAATGATCGCGCTCGGGATGCCCGAAGCCGTGCCCGTGCAGACGATGCCGCAGCACGCCGCTCGCGTGGGCATCCGCCGACGGCGCGCGCATCGCGCCCGAGCGACGCGAGAACGCCGCGGACATCGCGCTCGGCCGCAGGAACACGTGCCGGCGCTCGGCGCGATCGCCCGCCGCGCGCATCGACGGCAAGCCGTGTTTCGCGCGCACCACTTCGCAGAATTCGGCGAAGAATTCGTCGGCGCCTTCGCGCAACGCGTTTTCGATCTGGCGAGCGGGCAGACCGGCGAGCGGTCCCGATACCGTCGCCCAGACCGTGTATTCGATCCACGTCGCGCCGCCGTCGTCGTCCGGATTCAACGCGACCGCGATCTGCCCGCGCAACGAGCCCACGCCCTCGCCGCGCGCCTTGAAGCTCAGCGTGCGGGCGTAGACGGCATCGTCGGATCCGGTCGTTTCGCCTTCCGCGTGCGCCGCCTGCCGCGTGCGTCCGGCGGCGTGCGCGCGGATCTCGTAGCGCGCCCGCAACGCGCCGAGCGGCACGATCAGCGTGAGGACATACTCGCCGCCGGGCGTGCGCGTGAACGATTCGCAATTGTCGAGGCTCGCGCGCAAGAGCGCGAGATCGCTCAACGCCTCCCGGACATGCGCCGGGTCGAGCGGAACGCACAAGGCATCGGTGACTTCCATTCGAGCCTCCGGCAAAAGGATCGCATGCGTCCGTTATGGCTGAGCGGGGTTGCGGTGTCTGTTCGGATGCGCGCCTACGACGTTTCGTCGATGCGATCGACGCGCGAACCGTAAAACGCGAGATAGCCCTTGATTTTCACGGCGGCGTCGAGCGGCGATTCGTAGCTCCACGCGGCGTTTTCCACCGGGCCATCTTCGGTCAGCAGGTGATAGTGCGTGGCCGGGCCCTTGATCGGGCAATGCGTGGTGTGGATGGAGCGCTCCAGACGCGCCATGTTCACGTCGGCGCGCGGGAAGTAGTGCACTTTTTCCGTACCCGGCTCGATGAGCGTGAGGGACGCGTGCGTATCGGCGTAAGTCACGCCCTGATGGATCACGCGGCAGCGCCGGCCATTCAGCGTGATCTCGATGTGATGCGCCGCCTGGTGCCCGTCGTTCAGTTCCGTGCCCATCGTGCTGCCCCTCCCGCGTGAGAACCGACATCCCAAGAAAAAGCCACGTGTCATCGAGACGACCGTGGCTTAATTATGAGACAAACTTCCGATGCTGCGTGAGCGCTTTCGATGCCCCGGGCGTATGTCCCTTCGACGCTCGCGGCTACTGAATGTTCCAGTGGAACGCCGCCTTGGCCTTGCCGGGTCCGGCGACCGTCACCGCCTGCTTTTTCTCCTGATCCTTGTACTTCGCGTAGACCGTGTAGCTGCCCGGCGGCAGCTTGACGAGCATATACGGTCCCATCGACTCGGTGGAGAGCGCCTCGGCGCCCTTGCCGTCGACGACGCGCACGTGCACGCCCGAAAGGTAGTCGGCGGTCGGGCCCGTAAAGCGCAGCGACAACGGCCAGTGCGCCTGTTCGCGCAACAATGCGCGCGATTCGTCGAGTCCCACGCCGCCCGACGTGTAGGAGACGTCGCCCTGCTGCTGAATTTGCGGCAGGCCGCCTCCGTTGGTGTTGCCGGCGCTCGAGTTGTCGGTGGTCGTGCCGCCGGTCGTCTGCGCCCAGGCGCCGCCCGCCATGCCTGCGCTCATCGCCGCAACGAGAACTGCGACGGCCAGCTTGCCCGTGGTCTTGCTCGTCATGTTTCCGCTCCTTTATCCGATGCCGCCGCGCCCGCGAGCCGGCGGCGTCACGCCCGATGCGCCGGTTTCGCGCGATGGGGCACCAGGGAACCGTGGAGCATGGTTCGTGCCCGCATCGCGCAGCGCGGCGAAGGCGTCAGCCGAGATCGACGGGAACGAAGATCTGCGCGTCGTCGCGCTGGATCAAGAGCGCGATGCTGTCGCCCGCGCGCTGAACCATCGCCTTCAGTTGCTGCACCGACGTGACCGGCTGGCCGTTCACGGCGAGAATCACGTCGCCCGGCTGGATGCCCGCGCTCGCCGCCGCGCCGTTCGACTGCTGCACGAGCAGGCCGCGCGCGAGCGAATCGTTTTGCCTCTCTTCCGGCGTGAGCGGGCGCACCGCGACGCCGAGCCGCGCGTCCTGCGCCGACGCGCCGTCGCCGCCGCCCGTGTTCGCGCTCGCGGTTTTCGCGTCCTTCAACGCGCCGATCGTCACGGAGAGATCCTTCGCGCTCTTGTCGCGCCACACCGTCACTTTCGCGGACGTGCCCGGCGCGAGACCCGCCACCTGCGACGGCAGCGAAGTCGAATCCGCCACCGGCACGCCGTTCAGCGCGGTGATCACGTCGCCCGGCTGCAGGCCCGCCTTCGCGGCCGGTCCGCCCGGCTCGACCGAGCTCACGAGCGCGCCTTGCGGCGACTTCATGCCGAACGAATTCGCGAGCGTCTGGTTCATGCCCTGCACCGTCACGCCGAGACGGCCGCGATCGACGTGACCCGTCTTGATGAGCGCGTCCTTTACCTTGATCGCCTCATTGATCGGGATAGCGAACGAAAGGCCCTGGAAGCCGCCCGTCTGCGAATAGATCATCGAGTTGATGCCGATCACTTCGCCTTGCAGATTGAAGAGCGGGCCGCCCGAGTTGCCCGGATTCACCGGCACGTCGGTCTGGATGAACGGCGTGTAGTTTTCGTTGGGCAGCGCGCGCGACTTCGCGCTGATGATGCCCGAGGTCACGGTGTTGTCGAAGCCATAAGGCGAGCCGATCGCGACGACCCACTGGCCGACCTTGCTGCCGTTGGGGTCGCCGATCTTCACCGTCGGCAAGTCCTTCGCATCGATCTTCAGCACGGCGACATCCGACTGCTTGTCGGCGCCGATCACCTTCGCGCGATATTCGCGCTTGTCCGTGAGCTTCACGGTGACGATGTTGGCGTTATCGACGACGTGCGCGTTCGTCAGAATGTAGCCGTCGCTGCTCACGATGAAACCCGAACCGAGCCCTTCGCTCGGCCGATCCGCGCCGGGGCCGCCATCGCCGCCGCCGAAGCCCGGCATGCCGCCGAAGCGCTTGAAGAACTGGTAGAAGGGATCGTCCGGATCCATCGGCACCTGATTCTGGCTGCGTCGATTCGACGTCTGCTTCACCACGTGCTTCGCGCTGATGTTCACCACGGCGGGCCCATAGGTCTCGACGAGACCGGAAAAGTCAGGAATGCCTGTTTTCGCAGCGGCTTCGGCGGGCATCAAGGCCGCTTGCGCGGGCGCGATGACCTGCGGCGCCGGGACGTTGTTGTGTCCAGCCACATAACCCGCCGACAAGGCAACGGCAACGGCCGCCGCGACGGCGCTGCGGGTGAGGATCTTCGCTTTCATCGTGTGTGCTCCTGACGGGATGCGATGCGCTCTGGGGTTCGCGCGATTCGATGAACGAAGATTACGGGGCGTCGCTTAAATGCTTCTTAAATGTTGAAAGTCGCGCGGAATACGCGATGCGAAAAGGGCCGCCCAGCGTTGGAACATGCAGCCGAAAGGCAAGCGCCCAAACGCACCGGCTTCGGCGCTTCGCTCATTACAGACTGATGCTGACTGAAAGGCCTCCGCTCGCTGCTTCGGCAAGCGCGACGCGAGCGCCGTGCTGATCCGCGATGCGCTTGACGATCGCAAGGCCGAGTCCGCTGCCCGCGACGTCCGTGCGCGCGCGATTGGCGCCACCGCCCACGCGATAGAACCGGTCGAACACGCGGTCGCGCTCTTCGGCCGGAATGCCCGGCCCGCTATCCGCGATCTCGACCACGGGCCGGCCATTTTTCACTGTGAGCGTGATGTCCACCCGCCCGCCTTTCGGCGTGTATTTCGTCGCGTTGTCGATGAGATTGTTGAACATCACGCGCAGCGCATCCGCATCGCCCTTCACGGTCGCCGGCTCGCTCGCCTCGATGCCGAGATCGACGCCGCGCGCCTGCGCGACCAGCACATAACCGCGCACGCAGCTTTCGAGCAGCGCGCTCAGATCGACTTGTGTCTCGACGCCCTTGCCGTCCGGCTCCGACCGCGCGAGCGCGAGCAATTGTTCGGCGAGCCGCGTGGCGCGCGCGATGCCTTCATGCAGATCCGCGAGCGCCTCGCGGCGCGTCTCGTCGTCCTGTGCGCGCGCGACGAGTTGCGCCTGAATCTGCACCGCCGCGAGCGGCGTGCGCAGTTCGTGCGCGGCATCGGCGACGAAGGCCTTTTGCGTATCGAGCGCAGCCGAGAGCCGCGAAAGCAGCGCATTCAACGCGCGCACGACCGGCCGCACTTCCTGCGGCAGACGTTGATCGGAGAGCGGATCGAGCGCTTCGGGATGACGCGTGTCGAGCGCGCGCGTCACGCGCTGCAAGGGCGCGAGGCCCAGCCCGACGATCACCCAGGTCGCGAGCCCGAGCAGCGGCAGCAGCAGCACGAGCGGCCACAGCGTGCGCCACGCGACGCCCGCCGCGACGCGATTGCGGATCGACAGCGGCTGCGCGAGCTGCACGACGTTGTCGCCGACGATCGCGCTATACACGCGCCATTCGCCGCGCGGCGTGGATTCGGTGGAAAAGCCCAGTTCGGCGTGCGGCGCGAGCGGCACGCGTGGATGCGAGAAGTACATCAGCGCGCCGTTGCGGTTCCATATCTGGATGACGACGCCTTCGTCGCTCTCGCTGCGCGAACTCAGCACCGACGAAAACGGCTCCGACGGCAGCGCGGCCGCGATTTGCTGCAACTGATAATCGAAGAGTTCGTTGGCTTCCGCGAGCGCCTGCCGATAGATGAGCCATCCCGCGAAACCCACGCCGACGATCACGAGCGCGAGCAGCCAGATCAGCAATTGCCGGCGGATAGACCGCATCAGGCGTCCTTCGCGACCATGTAGCCGAGGCCACGCACGTTGCGGATGAGATCGGCGCCGAGCTTCTTTCTCAGCGAATGGATATACACCTCGACCGTATTGCTGCCGATTTCTTCGCCCCAGCCGTAGATTTTTTCTTCGAGCTGGCTTTTCGACAGCACCGCGCCGGGCCGCGCCATCAGCGCTTCGAGCAGTGCGAATTCGCGCGCCGAGAGCGACACGGGCGCGCCCGCGAGCGTCACCTGATGACCGACCGGATCGAGCGTCAGTTCACCGTGCCGCACGAGCGATTCGCCCCGCCCCGCGTGCCGGCGGATGAGCGCACGCATGCGCGCGCCGAGCTCGTCGAGATCGAAGGGCTTGACGAGGTAATCGTCGGCGCCGGCGTCGAGCCCTTTCACGCGATCCGCAATGGCGTCGCGCGCCGTGACGATCAGCACCGGCAGCGAGTTGGCGCGCGCGCGCAACGTCTTCAGCACGTCGAGGCCGTCGCGTTTGGGCAGCCCGAGATCGAGCAGCATCAGGTCGTAAGACTCGCCCGCGACCGCCGTGAGCGCCGCCTCGCCGTCCTGCACCCAGTCGACGGCGAAACCGTCCGCGCGCAGCGCCTTGCGCACGCCTTCGGCAATCATCCGGTCATCTTCGACAAGCAGGATTCGCATGGCACAGTTCAGTTCGTAGTTGCATGGGCGGCCTCGAAGCCGCGACTCATTGTAGCCGTGCGTGCTCGCCGCAGGCTTAAACGGGACTTAACGTCGCGGATCGTCCGCTTTCGGAGGACATCGACTGTAGCGATCGATTTTCCCGCCGTACGATTTCCGCAAGCCAGCTTGTCTACAATAGCCGCTTCCCGCGCGGCCCCGCGCGCCGCCAGCCATTCAGCCCCAAGAACAACGCTCGTCCATGCCGCCTGTTTTTCGCTCCGTGTCCAGCCGTCTTACTTCCTTCGCGCTCGCCGCAGCCTTCGTTTGCGCGACGTCCGGTCATATGGACGATGCAAACGCGCGCGGCGGCGGCTCGAAGGCCGATTCGCAAGGCCACGCGCCGCAGCGCGCGGCGATAGGCGGCGCCAAATCGAAGCGCGCGAAGGCCGAGCGCGCCGCGCAGGCGAGCGTGCCCGCCGGGCCGCTGCCCGCATCGGTGATGACGGCGCTCGCGCACGCGCACGTGCCGCTTTCGTCGATGAGCGTCGTCGTGCAGCGCGTCGGCGCGCCGGTGCCGCTCGTCTCCGTCAACGCGAACGATCCGATGCTGCCCGCCTCGACGATGAAGCTCGTCACCACGTACGCGGGCCTCTCGATGCTCGGTCCGGACTATCGCTGGAAAACGACCGCGTACGCCGACGGCGAAGTCGATGCCCAGGGCGTGCTGCACGGCAATCTGTATATTCAGGGCACCGGCGACCCGAAGCTCGTGCCGGAAGAGCTGATCGATCTCGTCGATCAGGTGCGCAAGAACGGCATCACGGGCATCGAAGGCGCGCTCGTGCTCGACAAGCGCTACTTCGACGCCTCCACGCGCGACCTGCCCGCCTTCGACAACGACGACAGCGCGCCCTACAACGTCGGCCCGGACCCGTTGCTGTACGCATTCAAGTCGCTGTCGTTCACGCTGACGCCGAGTTCCGACGGACAAGTTTCCATCGACGTGCTGCCGCAACTCGCGCAATTGCAGATCGACAACGAACTGCGCGTCACGCGCGGCGCCTGCACGGGCTCGCTCCAGGCGGCGTCGCCGAGCGTGGCGCAGACGCAGGGCGGCTTCGTGCAGGCATCGTTCGTCGGCGATTATCCGTTGCGCTGCGGTTCGCGCACGATCAACGTCGCCGCGCTCGATCACTCGACGTTCTTCGCGGGCGGCTTCCTCGCGCTCTGGAAGCAGGCGGGCGGCACGTTCCAGGGCACGACGCGCGAAGGCCCGACGCCGTCGAATGCGCGGCTCGTCGGCACGCATCGCAGTCCGGTGCTGTCGGACGTCGTGCGCGACATCAACAAGTTCAGCAACAACGTGATGGCGCGCAACCTGTTCCTCACGATCGGCGCGGCCCAGTCGAAGCCGCCCGCGACGACCGCGAAATCGGCTGCGGCGATCCAGGCGTTCCTGAAGCGCAGCGCCCTGCCGATGAACGGCCTCACGCTCGACAACGGCTCGGGCCTTTCGCGCGACGAGCACATCACGGCGACGTCGCTCGCGGACCTGCTGATGGCGGCGAACGCGAGTCCGGTTGCGCAGGTGTTCGTCGAATCGCTGCCCGTCGCGGGCGTCGACGGCACGATGCGCAACCGCCTAACCAACGCGGGCGCGCTCGGCAACGCGCACATCAAGACCGGCACGCTGCGCGATGTGCGGGCGATCGCGGGCTATGTCGGCGCGGCGAACGGCGAGAGCTATGTCGTCGTGAGCTTCATCAACGATCCGCGCGCCGAAGCCGCGCGCGCCGCGCACGACGCGTTGCTCGAATGGGTCTACGAAGGCGCGCGCAAGCCGGGCGCGGCGGAGTGAGCCGCGCGCGCGGGCACGGCTGCCCGGCGGGACCGAAGATTTCTTCTACGAAGTGACGCCCGGGAAGACGCGCGCGGCGTGTACGCTGTCGGGCACGGCGCTCGGCCGGAGGCTTCGCGTGCCGGAAGGGGCGCGCGGCATCGCTTAAACTCGCAAGCTGGCGGCATGAAGACCGCAACACGGTCGGACGCCGCAATCAAACTAGAAAACACGTAAGAAGGGAGACGAGGTCCATGAAGAAGCAACGCTCGACGCGCGCCGCACTGGTGCGCTTTGCCCAAGTCGCGACGGCCAGCGCGGCCTTCGCCCTGATCGCCGCGTGCGGCGGCGGCGGCGATGACGACAACTCCACGCCGGCGGGCGGCGTGAAACTGCAGGTGGTTTCGTTCGGCGACAGTCTTTCCGATGTCGGCACGTATGCGCCGGTCGCGGCGGCGAACTTCGGCGGCGGCCGGTTCACGACGAATCCGGGTCAGGTCTGGGTGCAGAACGTCGCGCAGTATTACGGCGATACGCTCACGCCCGCGATGACAGGCGGCTTCGGCACGCCGCCCGCGACGCAAGCGGGCTTCGGCTATGCGCAGGGCGGCTCGCGCGTGACGAATCCGATCGGCATCGGGCACGCGACGACGGATCCGGCGAACTACACGGGCGCGCTGACGGTGCCGGTCGTGACGCAGGTGCAGAACTACATCAAGGCGCACGGCAGCTTCAATGCGAACCAGCTCGTCATCGTGAATGGCGGCGCGAACGACGTTCTGTTCAACCTGCAACTGGTCGCGGCGGGTCAGATGACGCAGCTCGCGGCGGCGGGCGCGATCCAGCAGGCGGCGAAAGACCTCGTGGGCGTGATCGGCACGATCCTGCAAAGCGGCGCGACGCACGTGCTGGTTTCGAACGTGCCGGACATCGGCACGACGCCCCAGGGCATGCTCAGCGACGCCACCACGCGCGGCGCGCTCTCCACCTTTTCGTCGATTTTCAATCAGACGCTCGACGGCGCGCTGCAGGCGGTCAATCTGAAGTCGAAGGTCATCTATCTGGATGTTCCGCCGAAACTCGCCAATATCACCGCGAACTATCAGCAGTTGGGCTTCACCGTGTCGAACACGGGAACGGCGTGCAATCTGAAGGCGATGGCCGAGGCGGCCCAGAAATTCGGCGAACCCGATCCGCAGGATTTCGCGACGAGCCTCTTCTGCTCGCCGGAGACGCTGACGGTCGCGGGCGCGGATCAGACGTACATGTACGCCGACACCGTGCACCCGACGACGCATCTGCATGCGCTCTATGCGCAGTTCGCGGAGCAGACGGTCGCGGGGACGGGGCTCGGGAAGTAAGCGGGTTCTTGCGTTAGTGGATGGGAAAACCGCCCGGCTGGGGATCGCCGGGCGGTTTTTTGTTTTGAGGATGGGTTTCGCGAAAGCGGAGGGGACTTGCTGAAAATCCTAACCCACTGATCCCAAAACAAATCCCCTGCGACCCGTCACTCTTCCTCTTCGAACGCCGCCGCCGCTCTCCCAAGCCGATCGTTCACCGCGATCCACTCCACCGTCTCCGGCAGCTTCTCGATCAGAATCCGCTCGACATTCGCCCGATCCAGCGCACGCAGCAAGCCGTACAAATCGCGCGCATAACTCTGCGGATCTTCCGGCGCGGCGACGAAATGCACATGCCCCGCATGCGCCCACTCGCCCGCGCTCGACGGCCGCGCCACCAACGCGACCTTCCCGCCGCCCGATCGATCGAACGCCGCGATCAACGGCTCGATCGACGCAAACGGCAGCAACGCCAGCGGCGTGCGCGGCGCGTAATGCGCCTTCAGCGTCCCCGACGCGCGCGGCGCCGTGGCATCCGATCCATCCGGCAACATCGGCGCAACGCCGATCACATCCGCGATCTGCCGCGGACTCACATGCCCCGGCCGCAGCAGCGCCGGAAATCCGCGCGACAAATCCAGAATGGTCGATTCGATGCCGACATCCGCCGCCCCGCCATCGAGCACATGCACCGCGCCGCCGAACTCGTCGCGCACGTGCTGCGCGGTCGTCGGGCTGACGTGACCGAAGCGGTTCGCCGACGGCCCCGCCACGCCGCCCTGCTTGCCCGTCCCCATCCGCCGCGCATGAAACGCCGACAGCAGTTGCTGCGCCACCGGATGCGACGGACAGCGCACGCCCACCGAATCCTGGCCGCCGCTGACCGCCGCCGGAATATGCGACGCCCGCTTGAGAATCAGCGTCAAAGGGCCGGGCCAGAATGCATCGATGAGCTTCTGCGCATCGGCGGGCAGTTCGCGCACCCAATAGCCCGGATCGGCTTCGGGTGCGAGGTGCACGATCACCGGATGATTCGCCGGACGGCCCTTCGCCGCATAAATACGCGCGATGGCGTCCGGATTCTCGGCGTCGCCGCCGAGGCCGTAAACCGTCTCGGTCGGGAACGCGACGAGTTCGCCCGCATCGAGCAAGGCGGCGGCTTCGTCGATCTGCGCCGCGCTCGGATAGTTGATGGTCATTGCTTCTACTACAAAAAAGCTGCGAAAAACTCAGTCGAGCGGGATATGCAGCATGCGCGCGCAGTCACGCGCCGCCGTGCGCGCTTCCTCGAGCGTCGCCGCCGTGAAATTGATGTGGCCCATCTTGCGGCCCCGGCGCGCCTCTTCCTTGCCGTACAGATGCAGCCGCGCCGCCGGCATCGCCGCGACTTCCGTCCAGGCGGGCGAGCGCGCCTTGTCGCCGTCGAACCAGATGTCGCCGAGCAGGTTCAGCATCGCGGCGGGCGAATGCTGGCGCGTATCGCCGAGCGGCATGCCGGTCATCGCGCGGACCTGTTGCTCGAACTGGCTCGTCGCGCAGGCATCGACCGTGTAGTGGCCGGAATTGTGCGGACGCGGCGCCATTTCGTTGGCGATCAGCGTGCCGTCTTCCAGCACGAAGAACTCGACGCACAGCACGCCGATATAACCGAGCTTCGCGGCGATGGTCAGCGCGGCGTCCTGCGCCTGGGCGACGAGCGAAGCCGACGCATCGGGCGCGGGCACGACCGTCTTCGCGAGAATGCCGTTCACGTGCACGTTCTGCGCGAGCGGGAACACGGCCGACTTGCCGTCGCCGCCGCGCGCGATCAGCACGGACACTTCGTACTTGAGCGGCATGCGCTTTTCCAGCACGCACGGCACGCCCGACAACGACGCATACGCGTTGCGCACATCCGCGACATTGCGCACGCTGACCTGTCCCTTGCCGTCGTAGCCGAGACGCGCGGTCTTGAGGATACCCGGCAGCACCGCCGCGATCTTCTCGTCGGGCAGCGCGGCGAGCGCCTGCGGCGATTCGATCACGACATGCGGCGCGACCGGCACGCCCGCCGCCGCAATGAAGCGCTTCTCCGCGACCCGGTCCTGCGCGATCGCCACGCAGCCCGCAGCCGGACTGACGAACGTGCACGACGCGAGAAATTCGAGGCTCGCGGACGGCACGTTCTCGAATTCCGTCGATACCGCGGCGCACAGGCGGCCGAGCTCGGTGAGCGCGGCGCGGTCCTCATAGGTGGCGCGGATGTGGCGATCCGCGACGGCGCCCGCGGGACTCGTCTCGTCCGGATCGAGAACGGCGACGCGATAGCCCATCGACTGCGCGGCGAAGCAGAACATGCGGCCGAGCTGGCCACCGCCGACCATGCCGAGCCATGCGCCCGGCAGGATGGGAGAGATCGGGGAGTTTTGTGGGTTCATCGTGACTGAACGTGGGCTACGTTGCGAAGTGAGATTACAGCGATGCTCAAAGCGGCGGCAGCGCCATGTCCCGCGCCGCCTGATTCTGCTTCACGCGGAAAGCGGCGAGCGCATCGGCGTATTTCGCATCGGCGACGCTCAGCATCGACACCGCGAACAGCGCCGCGTTCGCCGCGCCCGCCTCGCCGATGGCGAAAGTCGCGACCGGCACGCCCTTGGGCATCTGCACGATCGAATGCAGCGAATCGACGCCCTTCAGATACTTGCTCGCCACCGGCACGCCGAGCACCGGCACGGTGGTCTTCGCCGCCAGCATGCCCGGCAGATGCGCCGCGCCGCCCGCGCCCGCGATGATCGCGCGCACGCCGCGCTCGCGCGCGCTTTCGGCGTAGGCGAACATCTCGTCCGGCATGCGATGCGCCGAGACGACTTTCGCTTCATACGGCACGCCGAATTCCTGCAGCATCGCGACGGCGTGCTTCATCACGTCCCAGTCGGAACTGGAGCCCATCAACACGCCGACGAGCGGCGCTTCGTGCTTGTGTACTTCGTTCGTCATCGAATCAACTTCCTTCAGTCGAGCGTCTTGCCCGTGAGACGTTGCAACGCTTCCTGATACTTTTCCGACGTCTTCGCGATCACGTCGTCCGGCAGCTTCGGCGCGGGCGGTTCCTTCTTCCACGGTTGCGTTTCGAGCCAGTCGCGCACGAACTGCTTGTCGAAGGACGGCGGATTCGTGCCGACCTGATAGCCGTCTGCGGGCCAGAAGCGCGACGAATCGGCGGTCAGCACTTCGTCCATCAGGAACAGTTCGCCCTTGTTGTCGAGGCCGAACTCGAACTTCGTATCCGCGATGATGATGCCGCGCGTCGCCGCGTACTCCGCCGCTTCCTTGTACAACTGGATGGAAATGCGCTTGATCGTCGCCGACAGCTCGGTGCCGATGCGCCGCTCCATCTCATCGTAGGTGATGTTTTCGTCGTGATGACCCATTTCGGCCTTCGCGGCGGGCGTGAAAATCGGCTCGGGCAGCTTCTGCGCATTCTGCAGGCCCGGCGGCAGCTCGACGCCGCACACCGCGCCCGTCGCCTGATAGTCCTTCCAGCCGCTGCCCGCGAGATAACCGCGCACGACCGCTTCGACGAGAATCGGCTCCAGACGCTTCACGACGACCGCGCGGCCCTTCACCTGCTCGATTTCATCGGCGGCGACGACGGTCGAAGGCTCGATGCCCGTGTTGTGGTTCGGCACGATATGACCGAGCTTCTCGAACCAGAAATCGGCCATCGTGTTCAGCACGCGGCCCTTGTTCGGAATCGGCTCGCCCATGACGACATCGAATGCGGAAAGGCGGTCGGTCGTGACGATCAGGAGCTTGTCCTGACCGACTGCGTAGTTGTCGCGGACCTTGCCGCGGCCGAGCAGCGGCAGCGATTTGATCGTGGATTCGTATAGCGTGGACATCGTCATGTACCGAAGAAGGACTGAAATGATGAGCCCCGCGCCTCGTGCACGAGACGCGGGGAAAGAAACGCGAACGGGCTCCGAACCCGGAACCCGTTGATTTTACTTTACAAATCCCGCCTGATTCAGATCGGTCTCATTTGACGATCTGCGCAAGCGCGCCGGACTTGTACTTCTCGGCGATTTTGTCGAGCGAAACGGGCTTGATCTTGCCCGCCATGCCCTCGCAGCCGAACTGCATGTAGCGCTGACGGCAGATTTCCTTGGCCGCTTCGCGCGCGGGCTTGAGGTAGTCGCGCGGATCGAACTTCGACGGATTTTCGAACAGATAGCGGCGGATCGCGCCGGTGATCGCGAGGCGCAGATCGGTATCGATGTTCACCTTGCGCACGCCGTGCTTGATGCCTTCCTGAATTTCCTCGACCGGCACGCCGTAGGTTTCCTTCATGTCGCCGCCGAATTCGCGGATCTCGGCGAGCAATTCCTGCGGCACCGACGACGAACCGTGCATCACGAGGTGCGTGTTCGGAATGCGCTGGTGAATTTCGCGGATGCGGTCGATGGCGAGAATATCGCCCGTCGGCTTCTTGGAGAACTTGTACGCACCGTGCGACGTGCCGATCGCGATCGCCAGGGCGTCGCACTGCGTCTGCTTGACGAAGTCGGCGGCCTGCTCGACGTCGGTCAGAAGCTGCTCGCGCGTCATCGTGCCTTCGGCGCCGTGGCCGTCTTCCTTGTCGCCCTTCATCGTTTCGAGCGAGCCGAGCACGCCCAGTTCCGCCTCGACCGTGACGCCGATCGAATGCGAAAACTCCACGACCTGCTTCGACACCGCGACGTTGTATTCGTACGACGCGACGGTCTTGCCGTCGGCTTCGAGCGAGCCGTCCATCATCACGCTGGTGAAGCCGGAGCGGATCGCGGCCATGCACACCGCCGGCGACTGGCCGTGATCCTGATGCATCACGACCGGAATGTGCGGATACGACTCGACGGCCGCTTCGATCAGATGGCGCAGGAACGCTTCGCCCGCGTACTTACGCGCGCCGGCGGACGCCTGCATGATGACGGGCGCGTTCACTTCGTTCGCGGCCGACATGATCGCCTGCACCTGTTCCAGATTGTTGACGTTGAATGCCGGGAGGCCGTAGCCGTGCTCGGCCGCGTGATCCAGCAGTTGACGCATTGATACGAGAGGCATTGTGGTGAGACTCCATGATGTGAAACGAATTCTTCAGCGCGCCCGATTTCCGCTCTTGGGCGGATCGTCATGTTCGTCGTCTTGCGCGCTTGATCGAGGCGCGCGCCGCTGCTGGATCGGCGCGCGCCTCGGGACTGCGACAAATCGCGCGGCGTTTGACCGCGCAGCCTTCTCAAAAACGCTCAGATATGGTCGCCGACGCGCACGATCTTGAGCGTGTTGGTGCCGCCCGCCTGACCCATCGGCTCGCCGACGGTGAGCACGACCATGTCGCCGCGCGCCGCATAGCCCTTCGACACGACCACTTCCAGCGCCGAATTCAGCGCGGCGTCGCGGTCCATGTTGGTGTCGACGTGCAGCGGCGTCACGTTGCGGTACAGCGACATCGTGCGCTCGCTCGACACGCGCGGCGTCAGCGCGAAGATCGGCACGTGCGACCAGTGACGCGACATCCACAGCGCCGTCGAGCCGGATTCGGTCAATGCGACCACGGCCTTCGCGCCCAGGTGATACGCGGTGAAGAGCGCGCCCATCGCGATACTCTGGTCGATGCGCGTGAACGTGCGGTCGAGGAAGTCGCGGTCGAGCTGCGACTCCTCCGACTTCTCGGCCTCGATACAGATCGCCGCCATCGTTTCGATGGTCGTCACCGGATACTTGCCGGCTGCGGTTTCGGCCGAGAGCATCACGGCGTCGGTGCCGTCGAGCACGGCGTTCGCGACGTCCGACACTTCCGCGCGCGTCGGCACGGGCGCGTGGATCATGGACTCCATCATCTGCGTGGCGGTGATCACGAGCTTGTTCGACTCGCGCGCCATGCGGATCATGCGCTTTTGCAGCGCCGGCACCGCCGCGTTGCCCACTTCCACCGCGAGATCGCCGCGCGCGACCATGATGCCGTCCGATGCGTCGAGAATGCCCTGCAGCGCCGGAATGGCTTCGGCGCGCTCGATCTTCGCGATCATCTTCGGCTTGATGCCGTACGGCGCGCCCGCGATGTTCGCGAGCTGACGCGCCATTTCCATGTCGGTCGCGTTCTTCGGGAACGACACCGCGACGAAATCCGCGCCGAGCGACATCGCCGTCTTGATGTCCTCCATGTCCTTCTCGGTCAGCGCGGGCGCGGTGAGGCCGCCGCCCTGGCGGTTGATGCCCTTGTTGTTCGAGAGCTCGCCGCCGACCTTCACGGTCGTGTGGATTTCCTCGCCGATCACGCGCGTCACGTCGAGCACGATGAGGCCGTCGTTCAGCAGCAGCACGTCGCCCGCGCGCAGATCGCGCGGCAGATCCTTGTAGTCGAGGCCGCAACGCTCGTTGTTGCCGAGCGTGCAATTCGCGTCGAGGATGAACGGGTTGCCCGCGACGAGCATCGTCTTGTTGTTCTCGAACTTGCCGACGCGGATCTTCGGGCCTTGCAGGTCCGCCATGATCGCGACTTCGCGGCCGACCTGACGCGCCGCCTCGCGGACGATTTCGGCGCGCTGGCGATGGTCGTCGGCGGTGCCGTGCGAGAAGTTGAAACGGACGACGTCGAGTCCCGCCTGCAGCATTTGCAGCAGGATGTCCGGGCTCGTGGAAGCCGGGCCGATGGTGGCAACAATCTTTGTAGCGCGATGCATGGAATTCCTCGTCTCAGTAGGATCGCCCGTAACTACGCTGCGAGCACGTTGCGCTTGCGGCGAGGTGTTGCTCACCGTTTGCGCGCGCGCGCCGGTTCGTGCCGGCGTCGCTTTGTCGATTTCTTTCAGGGCATGGGCGGGCACGCCGCCGATGATGACCGGAGGCGTGGCCGGAACGACCGCTTCGCCTTCGGGTATGGCCTGATCGGGTTGAGCCGCTTCCGCGATCGCGAGCGCTGCTTCAGCGGCGGCGTCGAGCGCGCCGCTGTCGATCACGTCCCGCGTCACATCGTCTTGCGCGCCGCCGGCTGCTTGCGCGCCCTTCTTGACTGCCTTCGCCGGATTGTCTCGGGCCGCCAACGCCTTAAGCCCGCGACTCGAGCACTTCCACCGCGGGCAGCGTCTTGCCTTCCAGGAATTCCAGGAACGCGCCGCCGCCGGTCGAGATATAGCTCACCTTGTCGTGGATGCCGTACTTCGCGATGGCCGCGAGCGTGTCGCCGCCGCCCGCGATCGAGAACGCCGACGAATTCGCGATGGCTTGCGCGAGCGTCTTCGTGCCGTTGCCGAACTGGTCGAACTCGAACACGCCGACCGGGCCGTTCCAGACGATCGTGCCGGCCGTTTCGAGCTGCGCGGCGAGCGCCTTCGCCGTGTCCGGGCCGATGTCGAGGATCAGGTCGTCGTCGGCGACATCCGCGACGGGCTTCGTTTCCGCCTTCGCGGTCGGCGCGAATTCCTTGGCCGTCACGACATCGCTCGGAATCGGCACCGATGCGCCGCGCGTGCGCGCCGCGTCGATGATTTCCTTCGCTTCGCCGACGAGATCGGCTTCCGCGAGCGACTTGCCGATCTTGAGACCGGACGCCAGCATGAACGTGTTCGCGATGCCGCCGCCGACGATCAACTGATCGACCTTTTCGGCCAGTGACTTGAGAATGGTCAGCTTGGTCGACACCTTCGAGCCCGCGACGATCGCGACCAGCGGACGCTTCGGGTTGCCGAGCGCCTTGCCGAGCGCGTCGAGTTCGGCGGCGAGCAGCGGGCCCGCGCACGCGACCGGCGCGTACTTCGCGATGCCGTGCGTCGTGGCTTCGGCGCGGTGCGCGGTGCCGAACGCGTCGTTCACGTAGACGTCGCAGAGTTTCGCCATTTTCTGCGCGAGGGCGTCGTCGTTCTTCTTTTCGCCCTTGTTGCAGCGGCAGTTTTCCAGCAGCACGACATTGCCCGGCTGGACCTGAACGCCGTCGACCCAGTCGGCGACGAGCGGCACGTCACGGCCAAGCAATTCCGACAGACGCTTCGCGACCGGCGCGAGCGAGTCTTCCGGCTTGAACTGCCCTTCGGTCGGACGGCCCAGATGGGACGTGACCATCACGGCCGCACCCGCGTCGAGGGCGGCCTTGATTGCCGGCACGGAGGCGCGCACGCGCGTGTCTTCGGTGATGTTGCCGTCATCGTCTTGCGGCACGTTGAGATCCGCGCGGATGAACACGCGCTTGCCGGAGACTTTGCCTTCGGCGATCAGATCGGTGAAACGCAGTACTTTCGTCATGGGAGTCAACGTAGGTAAGGAAGCGGTTCGGGCGGGGACGGCCGTCGGGGCGGCCGGTTCGTGGAGTCGCCGCGCGCGGGCCGCCGGGCAGGACGGCTCGCGCGCGGATCAGGCTGGAGGCGAAGGCCGCGCGCGGAAGCCGAACGCGCGTGCCGGAAGCGGGAGAAAGGGATCGGACAGATGAATCCGGAGATGCGCGCCGAGCGCGCTCGGGCGCGGGGACGCGGCCGGGAGCGGCGGATTTGAATATCGTAGCGCGGTGACTGCCGGACACACTTTCGACCTCGCTCCCTCGGGAAAGACCATCATTTTAACCGATCAACTTGACGGCTTTTAGCGTGCAATCGTTGATGACGCGTATTTGAGCGCCGACGCATGCGACACGCGCGGCGCGTTCACGCCGCGAGCCGCAGCAGCGTGAAAACGATCATGCCGACGGCGATCGTGCCCATCATGCCGCGCCGCCACAAGTAGTATGCGAGCCCCGCCGCCGACGCCCACAGCGCATGATTCGACAGCGCAAGCGAAAAACCCGTGGACGTCTCCAGCAAATCCGGCACGACGACGCCCGCGAGCGCCGCGGCCGGCGCGTAGCGCAGCACGCGCTGCACGCGCGGCGGCAGCACCATGCGCTCGCCGCCGATAAGAAAGAGCGCGCGTGTCACGGCGGTGACCATGCCCATGCCGAAAATCGCGAGCCAGACGTGCAGCGCGCTCATCGGAGGGGCCTCGTGGCGGCGGGCTTGTCGCCCTTCGCGGCATCGGCGGCCGGCTTCGGGCCGATGCGCTCCGCGATCACGTCCGCCAGCGTGCCCGCGAACAGCGCCGAGAACACCGCGAGCGGCAAGCCGAAGCGATACGGCAGATCGAACGCCAGCAGCGCGACCACGCTCGCGACGGCGACGGCAGCGAGCGTCGAACGCGTGGCGATCGCCGAAACGATGAGCGGAATCAGCGCGAGCGTGCCGGCGAGTTCGAGGCCCCAGTTATCGGGGATCAGGCTCGCGAGCAGAATGCCGATCACCGACGAACTCTGCCACGACACCCAGCTCGACACCGCCAGCCCCCAGAAGAACGCCTCCTTGCCCGGCTGCCAGCCGACCGGAAAATTCCGCTTCGAGAACATCAGATAGATGATGTCGCCGTTGAAATAGCCGAGCAGCAGACGGCGCTTGAGCGGCAGATAGGAGAAATGCGGCGCGAGTCCCGCGCTGAAGATGACGAAGCGCAGGTTGACCATCGCGGCGGTCAGGAGAATGGTCCAGAGCGGCAGCTTCGCGGCGAACAGCGGCAGCACCGCGAGTTGCGACGAACCCGCGTACACCGCGAACGACATGCCGAGGGCCTGCGGCACGGTGAGCACGGACTTCGTCATCGCGACGCCGGTCACGAGGCCCCAGGAGAATGTAGCCAGGACGGCGGGCGAGAAGGTGCGCACGCCCTCGAAAAACGCGCGGCGATTCGTGTCGGACAGCCGGTCGAGCATGAGCGAATGCGAGGCGAAGAAGACAACCCGTGATGCCATTGCGCGGCCTCGATCGATTGCGCGACGGATCGGGAAAAACCGGGAAAATCGGGAATGGTGAGCTTCGCCGTTTCGTTCCGCTGTTTTCAGCGGGCGGCGAAAGGCAAATTATAGCGTCGTGAAAGGCGCTCCAAGATCGGTTTCGTCGTGAAAAGACGCTAAAATGACGGACTTTTACCGCCTTCGCGCCCCTCGAAGGCGCGTTCTCACGGAGTCAGTCGCGCAGAACGCGCGCGAAAATGCGCACGAGCGCCGCCGCCCCGGACGCATCGGGCGGCTTGCCCCGAACTCACTTGAACCGAGACAGCTAGGAGAACCGTATGTCAATGGCCGACCGCGACGGCAAGATCTGGATGGATGGCAAGCTGATCGACTGGCGTGATGCCAAGATCCACGTTCTGACGCACACGTTGCACTACGGCATGGGCGTTTTCGAAGGCGTGCGCGCGTACAAGACCGCGCAGGGCACGGCCATTTTCCGCCTGAAGGAACACACGAAGCGCCTGCTGAACTCGGCGAAGATTTTCCAGATGGACGTCCCGTTCGACGCCGCCACGCTCGAAGCCGCGCAACTGGAAGTCGTCAAGGCGAACAATCTGGAAACCTGCTACATCCGCCCGATCATCTGGGTCGGCTCGGAAAAGCTCGGCGTGTCGGCGAAGGGCAACACGATTCACGTCGCCATCGCCGCGTGGCCGTGGGGCGCGTATCTCGGCGAAGACGGCCTCGCGAAGGGCATCCGCGTGAAGACGTCGTCGTTCACGCGCCATCACGTGAATGTGTCGATGGTCCGCGCGAAGGCGTCCGGCTGGTACGTGAACTCGATTCTCGCGAATCAGGAAGCCGTCGCCGACGGCTACGACGAAGCCCTGCTGCTGGATGTGGACGGCTACGTCTCCGAAGGCTCCGGCGAGAACTTCTTCCTCGTGAATAACGGCAAGATCTACACGCCGGACCTCGCCTCGTGCCTCGACGGCATCACGCGCGACACGGTCATCACGCTCGCGCGCGACTTCGGCATTCCGGTCATCGAGAAGCGCATCACCCGCGACGAGGTCTACACCTGCGACGAAGCGTTCTTCACCGGCACCGCCGCCGAAGTCACGCCGATCCGCGAACTCGACAACCGCACCATCGGCTCCGGCAAGCGCGGCCCGGTCACGGAGAAGCTGCAAAGCGCGTTCTTCGACGTCGTCGGCGGCAAGAACGAGAAGTACGCGAGCTGGCTCGCGAAGGTTTAACCGACCTCATGCGGCGCGGCGAGCCGAACGCTCGCCGCCCGCTGGACATCTGACAAGAGATAGCAATGAGCGACCTGAAGGAAATGCCGCTGGTGGAATTGTCGGCGAAAGATCTGCCCGCCTTCTGCCCGAACCCGAAGATGCAGCGCTGGAGCACGCATCCGCGCGTGTTCATCGACGTGACGCACGGCGAAGCGCGCTGCCCGTACTGCGGCACGCGCTACAAGCTGAAAGACGGCGAAGTGCTCAAGGGCGGTCACTGAAGCACCGCAGGCGCCGGCCGCGCCCTGCACTTTTGCGCTACGCAGCCGCCGGCGCATCTAACCCACACCCACCGACGACCCGCCCGAAGGCGGCGGGCCGCGTTTATTTTGAGATCGGATAACGACAGATGCGCCATGCGCTGGTAATAGCACCGAACTGGATCGGTGACGCATTGATGGCGCAGCCGCTCTTTACGCTCTTGCGCAAACTGCATCCGCGCATCGCGATCGATGCCGTCGCGCCCACCTGGGTCGCGCCGGTGCTCGAACGCATGCCGGAGATCCGCGACGTCTACGCGACGGACCTCGCTCACGGCAAGCTGCAACTGCTGCGCCGCTGGCAGCTCGCGAGCGATTTGCGCGATGTCGGCTACGACGCCGCCTACGTGCTGCCCAACTCCGTCAAATCCGCGCTGATTCCGTGGATGGCGGGCATCAACTTGCGCATCGGCTATACGGGCGAGAGCCGCTACGGGCTCTTGAACGTACGGCACGCGAATCCGCCGAAGACCGAGCGTCCGCCGATGACCGCGCATTACGCCGCGCTCGCCTACGCGCCCGGCGCGAAGCTGCCGTTCGTCGACAGGTTCGCTCAGCCCGAAGCGGCCGCGGCGCCCGAGGCGCAGACGCTTCCCGTGCCGCGTCTCGAATCCGATCCGAACGAAGCCGCGCGCGTCTCCGCGCGCTTCGATCTCGACACGCGGGCGCCGCTCGTCGTGTTCTGTCCCGGCGCGGAGTACGGTCCGGCCAAGCGCTGGCCGCCGGAGCATTTCGCGTCGCTCGCGCAGTTCATCGCGCAGTCGTTTCCGTATGCGCGCATCATCGCGCTCGGCTCGAACAAGGATGCGCCGATCGCGCAGGCCATCGCGGAGCGCGCGCCGATGGTCCGCAACCTGTGCGGCCAGACCTCGCTCGGCGAAGCGTGCGCGCTCATTTCGCGGGCGAGCGCGATCGTCACCAACGATTCCGGCCTGATGCACGTCGCGGCGGCGTCGCGCCGGCCGCTCGTCGCGGTCTACGGCTCGACCGATCCGCGCCACACGCCGCCCTTGTCCGATCTCGCAAAGGTACAATGGCTGCATCTTGAATGCAGTCCGTGCTTTGCCCGCGAGTGTCCGCTCGGCCATCTGAACTGCTTGCGCGAACTGTCGGCCGAACAGGTCTTCGGCGATTTGCGAGGGATGCTGCTCGCGCATCGCTGATGTTGCGCTCACGCGTCGAAAACGCGTGTCCAACTCGACGGTTCCAGCCGTGTGTGCGGGTGCGGACACGCGAATGTCTCCGAACGGAGGCATGCTTTGACCAATGACCGATGCAGCGCGCCGTTCCGTCTGCCGCCTTCAGCGGCTTCGCGCGGTGCGCAGCACCGAATGCCAGAGACCCACAAGCCATGCCACGTTTCGCCCGCCTCTTCGAAGCCGCCGCCGATACTCTCAACGCTTACTATCAGGCGGTCGCGGACAACAGCATCGACAGTGTGATGTCGTTGTGGATCGACGAGGAGTTCGCCACCTGCATCTGTGCGGACGGCACGCATCTGCACGGGCTGGAAAGCATACGCGCCGGTCTCGGCAAGCAATTCGAAACGCAGGCGGTGAACATCGAGCCGCTCGATATCCGCGTGTACGACAGTCTGGGAACGGTCGTGTATGCGATCGCCGAGGCGCATCAGCCGGCCGCGCCGGCGAGCGTGCCGCGCATGATCTACACGACCTATGTGATGGTCCACGAGCGCGGCGAGTGGCGCATCGCGCATATTCACGCGAGCGAGATGCCGCTGGAAACGGCGGGCCAGTTCGCGGCGAAGCTGCGTCACGGTCAGGGACCGCTGCACTAAAGATTTTGAAGCGCTGAAGAAGACGTCTGTCGGGGAGGGGCCATGAAGCGCGATCCGTTGTTGAAACACGATTCGTCATTCGTGGACAAAGCGCCTGCCGTGGCACTGAAGGCGACCGCGCGCATGCCGGGGCTGCCGGGCTCGGAATGGCTGTATGACGCCCCGCGCTGGCTGCCGACGAGCCACGCGCAGACCATCGTCCCGGCGCTCTTCGGCCGCAAGCCCGCCGTGCGCTACCGGCGCGAGCGCTGGAATACGCCCGATGGCGATTTCATCGATCTCGACTTCCTCGCGCACGATCCCGCCGACGAACCCGCCGCGAACGCCCCGCTCTTCGTGCTCTTTCACGGCCTCGAAGGCAATTCCGACTCGCACTACGCCCGCACGATGATGGCCGCCGCCCGCGCGCGCGGCTGGCACGGCGTCGTGCCGCATTTCCGCAGTTGCAGCGGGCCGCTCAACCTGCTGCCGCGCTTCTACCATCTCGCGGACAGCGCCGAAGTCGACTGGATCCTGCACCGGCTCGCGCAAACGCATGCCGGGCCGATCGTCGCGGCGGGTGTATCGCTCGGCGGCAACGTGCTGCTGCACTGGCTGTGTCAGAGCGGCAAGTCCGCGTCGATCGTCAGCGCGGCCGCGGCCATTTCCGCGCCGCTCGACGTCCACGCGGGCGGCCTTGCGATTTCGCAGGGCTTCGGCATGGTCTATACGCGCAGCTTCCTGAAGTCGCTGAAAAAGAAGGCGCTCGCGAAGCTCGGCCAGTATCCCGGTCTTTACGATCGCGACGCCGTGCTCGCCGCGCGCACGCTGTATGAGTTCGATAACGTCGTCACCGCGCCGCTGCACGGCTTTCGCGACACGAACCACTATTGGTCCACGGCGACCATCCGCGCGCATCTGAAGTACATCGAAGTGCCCGCGCTGCTGCTGAACGCGCGCAACGATCCGTTCCTGCCCGAGTTCGCGCTGCCGTCGGCGGCCGAGGTGTCGGAGCGCGTCACGCTCGATCAGCCGAATCACGGCGGGCACGTCGGCTTCATGACGGGACCGTTTCCCGGCCGGATCGACTGGCTGTCGCTGCGCGTGTTCGGTTATCTGGAGAACTTCGTTTCGTGAATCGACATGGATGAAATCGTCAGGCAGGCGCTCGCCAAATGGCCCAACGTTCCACATTGCACGGGCTGGCTGCTGCTCGACCGGCGCGGCCAGTGGCGCATGCGCGACGACGCCGCGCAGGCCGCCGGCGAACTCGGCACGCCGATCCGGCATGAAGCGCTGCTGGGCTTCATCAACCGCAACTACGAAAGCGATGCCGACGGCCAGTGGTTCTTTCAGAACGGTCCGCAGCGCGTGTATGTGGAGCTGACGTACACGCCGTGGATCGTCCGCCTTCATGCGACGGACGGCGCACTGCGCCTGACGGATCACTCCGGCGCGGCGTTCGAGCCTGCGCAGGCGTATCTCGACGACGAAGGCGGCATCCTCTTTGCCGACGATGCATCGCCCGCGCGCGTGGCCGCGCTGCACGACCACGATCTCGAAGTGTTCGCGAATCACGCGTCGCTCGACGATGCGGCCAACGGCGGTGTTTTCCACTGGCGCGATGGCGTCGATCTGCCCGTGCAGCCGGTGGCGCGCGCCGACGTCGAGACGCGCTTCGGCTTCGTCGCGAGTCCCGCCGCCCGCGCCGCCGCCAAAAAAGACTGACCTAGCTGTTCTTCTCCAGGTCGCGCTCTTCCTTGTAGCGCGTCTCGAAATCGCGCAGGCGCGCGGAAATCGTCGAGAGATCGTAGAAGCTCGCGGTCTTCACGTCGCGCGCCTCCTTCAGTTGCCGGATCGCGGATGGCCAGGCGCCGTCGAGCGCGAACTTCTCGGCCATCGCCTGATGCTGTTGCAGCGGATCGTTGAGACCCGCGCTCGCCTGCGCGAGATAAAACCACCAGTCGGGGCGCGTCGGTTCGGCGCGCGTTTCGCGGCGTGCGAGAACCTGCGCTTCGGCGAAACGGCGTGCGGAAAGCAGCGCTTGCAGATGCACGTCGATGGCCGCGTGCGATTCCGGCCAGCGTTTTTGCGCGATATCCGCGAGGCGGATCGCGTCGTCGTTGCGGCCCGCGCGGCGCGCGATGTCGGCCGCGAGCACGTCGAGGCTCGGCGTGCTGCGTAGCGCCGCCGGTGCGGGCGGCGCGGGCTGCGGTTTCGGCGGCGGCGATCGGCCTTCGACGTGAACCGTCGGGAGCGCGATGTCGCTCGCCACGCGAGCCGGCTGCGCCGGCGCCGGATCGGGCCGCGGCGCGTTGCCGAGATTCAGCGCCGCGCGCGCGTTGTCGAGCGGCGTCGCGGTCATCGACGCATCCAGGCTGCGCGGCGACGACGCGGGCGGTTTCGTCGCGACGACTTCCTTCGGCGTGCGCCCGCGATCCTCCTGCTGAACCTGCGCCGATGCCGCCGCCGCGCTCGCCTCCTCGCCCTCGAACAGCTTGCGCGCCTTGGCGAGCGCGTCGCTGGCGGCGTCGTAGTTGCCCATCAACGATTGCGCGAGCGCGATCCCGTACCAGTTCGACGCCGGATTCAGCGCGGTTTGATCTTCGATTTCCGATTTGAGCCGGCTCGCGACCTCGCGATAATCGCTCGCATAGTTCACCTGCAACACGCGCGCGCGGGCGCGCACGAACGCGTATTCGGCCGATTGGCGCGGCTGCCGGTACGGCACGCGCCGCGCCCGGCCTTCCATGTCGGCGATGCGATCGGTCGTGAGCGGATGCGTGCGCACGTAGGGCGGCACGCCGTTATCCGACATCGACGAGCGGTCGAGGCGCTCGAAGAACGCGACCATCGCGTACGGATCGTAGCCGGCGGCGGTGAGCATCTGGAAGCCGACGCGATCGGCCTCGTGCTCGGCCGCGCGCGAGAAGCGCAATTGATTGTCGACGGCGAACGCCTGCCCGCCCATCGCGATGCCCATGCCGAGGTCGCCGCTATGCGCGAGCAAACCCGCGAGCATGCCGGCGACCATCGCGGCGAGCGCCGCGTAGGTGCTCTTTTCCTGCGTGCCGAGCATGCGCGCGATGTGACGCTGAAGCACGTGCCCCATTTCGTGGCCGATCACCGACGCCAGCTCCGACTCGGTCTGCGTCACGGCGATCAAGCCCGTATTCACGCCGATGAAGCCGCCCGGCATCGAAAACGCGTTGATCTGCGGATCGCGCACGGCGAACAGGTCGAAATCGGGACGATAGCCGCCCAGATACTGCGTGGCCGCGGCGGCGGAGAGCTTCGACGAGATCGAATCGAGATAGTCGCGCAGCAGCCAGTCGTCGAGATAGTCGGGATCGGCGCGGACTTCGCGCATCATCCGCTCGCCGACCTTGCGCTCGGCCTGCGGCGTGAGCGCGCCGCCGGAGCCGTCGCCGAGATCCGGTAGCTGTACCGACGAAAGCGGCGCGCGCAGACCGGACATCGTGCCGGGCCGGTTCGCGAAACGGCTTTCGGCGCCGCCGTACACGCCGAACACGCCTTCCGCGACGTTCGCGGGCACGTCGTTGCCGGCGTTTTCCTGCGACGAACGCAGTTGCGACGCCGCGAGCGTGCCGGTCGCGTTGGCTGAAGACGAGCTCGATTGCGCCAGCGCCGCGGGCGGCATGGCGAGGACGATGCACAGCAGGGAAATGAGCACGCGGCTCGGACGTGTCGGATGCATGGCGCGAAACGGTCGAAGCGCCGATGGTCGGCTCGAAAACTAAAACCAGCTTATCGTATCAAGTGTGGCGAGTGTCGCGCGTGGGGCGTTTCGTGAAAAACTGCCCGAAATCACGCTGGTATGATAGGCGCCCATTCGAAGGAGACGCTATGTCCGGACTCACCCATTTCGATGCCGCCGGCGAGGCGCACATGGTCGATGTCGGCGCTAAGAGCGAAACGCGGCGCGTTGCCGTGGCGCGCGGCTCGATCGCGATGCTCGACGCCACGCTCGGGCTGATCCGCGAAGGCCGCGCGAAAAAAGGCGATGTGCTCGGCGTTGCGCGCATCGCCGCGATTCAGGGAGCAAAGCGCACCGCCGATCTGATCCCGCTGTGTCATCCGCTGGCGCTGACGCGTGTCGCGGTGGATTTCACGATCGATCAAGCGCTGCCCGGCGTGCATTGCGAAGTGCGTGTGGAGACGGTCGGGCGCACGGGCGTGGAAATGGAAGCGCTGACCGCCGTGCAGGTCGGATTGCTGACGATCTACGACATGTGCAAGGCCGTGGATCGCGGAATGACCATCACCAACGTGCGGGTGATGGAGAAGCATGGGGGGAAGTCCGGAGATTGGGTGGCGGACGATCACACACCGCCGACACCCTGATCTTCCTCACTCCTCGTCATCTTCCGACGAAGACTCCTGGCTCTGCGCCGGCACCCCATACAGTTTCACCAGATCCGCCCTGAACGGGGCCAGCGACGTGCCGGCCTCGTCCGCGAGATCGTAGACGGCGGCAAGCTGCTTCGGCCAGTCGTGCAATTGCGTTGCGAAAATCTTCAGGCGCGCCATCGTGTCGAGCGCTTCGGCGCGCTGTCCCGCCAGCGCCTGCAAAACCGCGTATCGGCGCAACACCGTTTCACCGGGCAGCAACGCGATCGCCTTCCGATGCGCGGCGAGCTTTTCCTCGACGTTCTGCGCGTTGATCGGCAGCAGCGTCGCCGCACCGTACTCGCCCCACGCCGTGAACAGGAACGAAGGATCGTCGCGATATTGCTCCGCCGGCCGCGAGCCGTAATAGAGCACTTCGGCGCGGTTGTAGTCGCGCATCGTCGGATAGAGCGCCGCAAGCCCGCCGAGCACGAGCACGACATACACGCCATACGACAGCGGACGCGCGACGAGCCGCAGCGGCCGCGTCTCCAGCAAGCCGATGACGAGCATCGCCGGCATCAGGAAGAACATGTACTGCTGCGGATACTCGACGAGCGCGTGCATCATCAGCACGCCGAGCAGCGACAGCCCGAAAATGCGCGCCGGCGTCTGCGGCGCGCGCAGCACGCGAATCAGCCAGAACACGATGCCCGCGACGAGAATCGCCATGCCGAGCGCACCGGTTTTCGCGAGCAGGTCGATGAAGATGTCGTGCGCATTGTTCGCGATCTCCACGCCGCCGAGATCGCGGACGAGATCGAACTGATAACGCGGAAACTCGCCCCAGCCGACGCCCAGCAGCGGATGCGTCTTGAACATCGTCCAGCCATATTTCCAGAGCGCGAGGCGCGGCGCGATCTGACTCGCTTCCTGCATGCGCTCCGCCGCCGATTGCGCGAGGCCGAAGTCGTAGCGCACGTTCGCCCAGCGCACCGCCGCGTTCACGGCGAAGAAGACGACCGCAAGCAGAATCGGGACGATCCACGCACGGACATCGCGCCGGCCCGGCCCGTCAAAGCCTTCGGACGCGACCGCACGCCCGAGCACGAACGCCATCCAGAATCCGGCGACGACGATCACAGCCGTCTGCAGCCACGGCCCGCGCGACACCGTGAGCGCGAGGCCGAGCGAATACACCGCCGACAAGATCACCCACAAGACGATCGGGAGCCGCCGCGTCTGCACGAAATACAGCGCACCCGCAAGCGCGAACGCAATCACGGTCGCGAGGTGGTTCGCCTGCGCCATGTTGCCGAACGGACGCCTTTCGACCATCACGTTGTACGCCACCACGATCGGCGAAAACTTCACTTCCAGATGCAGCAATTGCACGATCTGGCAGAAGACCGCGAACAAACCGCCGACCATCAGCGCCGCCGCGCCGACTCTCAGCGCCTTCTCCGCAAGCCCCGCGCGCACGAATCCGAAGCCCGTATGCACCGCGATGAACGACGCCAGCAGATACGCGCCACCGAGCCAGTTCATCGACGGTTGGGCGACCGGCAGCAACAGCGTCTGCGCGACGAGCAGCACGCCGAACGCAAGCGGCATCAGCGCGACGACCGGCGATGCGAACGACACCTTGGACTCCGATACACGCACGAGCAGCGCGACCGTCGCGCCGAGCGCCAGATAGAGCGCGAGCGCGCTGTATTCGGCGTAGAAAGTCGGAATCGGATACGTGTGGTTGACGACCGCGAAAGGAATCGTCAACGCAAGACACAGGACAGCAAAGCAGAGAATACGGGCGTATTGGGAAGGCATGAGGGACAGGGAACGTCGGCAACCGGCGCACTATACAAAACTTTGCCCGCGCTGTCCGTCGAACAGCCGGAATTGCTACGAATTCGCTGCTTTTCGCGCAAAAACGACGCTGCGACGACGCGGCGGCGCCGTAAATCGTGCCGCCGCGCCGTTCTCATACGTCGAGGTCTTTCGCACCGCTTACGTGCGGCACTCCGGCGGCGCGAGGCTCGCACGAAGCGTCGGCGCCTGCGCGGGCAACGGGCCGGCGCCCGGCGCGGGCAGCGACGAATCCGTCTTCGCAGCCGCAAAGCATTCCCATGTCACCGAGCCCGCTTGCACCGTGCCGCGACTGAGCGCGACGCGCGCGGTCGGGGCGTCCGCGTTATCGGGCGCCGAGGGGACGAGCACGAGCGTGTTCGAACCGGCGGGCGCGACGCGCGTCGTGTAGGCGATCGTGATCTGCCCCGTGTCGCTGTCGACGTGAATCGACTCGACGTTACGCGTGCCCGGCGGCGATGCAAATCCGCCCGAAAGATCCGCGCCGCTCGACGCGTTCTCCGCCACCGCGAGCCGCGCCCCGGCCGCGAGCGTGATGCCCTCGCCCACGCGACTGCGCGCGAGATAGTCCTGATAAGCGGGTATCGCATACGCCGCGACCACGCCGACGATCGCGAGCACGATCATCAGTTCGATCAGCGTGAAGCCGCGCGCCAGCGCTTCTTTCGCGCGCGTCCCGAACCACCATGCGCGCCGTTCGCGCGGCGCGTTCAAACCAAAAACCATCGTTGTCATTGCTGCTCCAGGAAAACAAGAAAGCGCCCTTCCGCGCAATGCGGTCAGGACGCTTCGATCGTATTCAAGGAGTGACGCAGCCGACAGTCAGCCGAACGGCCTAGGAGATTTCGCCAACGCGAACGGTCAGCCCGTCGCGCGGCTGCCGCCGGCGAGCGCGCGGCGCTTGAGCAGCCAGCCCAACGCAATGACGAAGAACGCCCCGGCGACGCGCGCCGCGTAAGCGGCGAACTCGGTGTTGAGCGCGGGCCATCGGTCGATGAACGGATCGTCGATGATGAGTCCGCCCGCGATCCAGCCGAGCAGACCCGCGCCGAGCAGCACGACGACCGGAAAACGGTCCAGCAGCTTCAGCACCAGCGTACTGCCCCACACGATGAGCGGAATGCTCACGATCAGCCCGAAGATCACCAGTGCGAGCCGATGACGCGGATCGGCGGCCTCGGCCGCGCCGGCGATCGCGATCACGTTGTCCAGGCTCATCACGGCATCGGCGATGATGATCGTCTTCACCGCCGCCCACAAACGGTCCGACGCGTTGATCTGATGCTCGTCATGGTCGGGCTGCATCAGCTTCACGCCGATCCACAGAAGCAGCACGCCGCCGCAGAACTTGAGAAACGGAATGTCGAGCAGCATCACGGCAAACGCGATCAGCACGACGCGCAGAATGATCGCGCCGAGCGTTCCGAACACGATGCCGCGCGTGCGCTGCCGGTCCGGAAGATTGCGGCACGCGAGCGCGATCACGACGGCGTTGTCGCCGCCGAGCAGGATGTCGATCACGATGATCTGGACGACCGCGCCCCAATGGAGCGTCGAGAAAAATTCGAACATGAGGCAAAAATAAAAAAAGCGAGGAAGCAATGCTCCCTCGCTTGGGTCGGCTTATACGAAAGGAATCAGTAAGAGTACCAAACCCTCGTGTACTTTGCCCGCTCGATGTCAGAGAACCGACTTCAAGAGACGCGCCATCTCCGAAGGATTCTTCGTGACCTTGATGCCGCACGCGTCCATGATTTCGAGCTTGGCGTCCGCCGTGTCCGCACCGCCCGAGATCAGCGCGCCTGCGTGGCCCATGCGCTTGCCCGGAGGCGCCGTGACGCCGGCGATGAAGCCGACGACCGGCTTCTTCATGTTGTCCTTGATCCAGTAAGCGGCGTTCGCCTCGTCCGGACCGCCGATCTCGCCGATCATGATGACGGCGTCCGTGTCCGGATCGTCGTTGAACATCTTCATCACGTCGATGTGCTTGAGACCGTTGATCGGATCGCCGCCGATACCCACCGCCGACGACTGGCCGAGGCCCAGCGCCGTCAGTTGGCCGACTGCTTCATACGTCAGCGTGCCCGAACGCGACACCACGCCGATGCGGCCCTTCTTGTGGATGTGACCCGGCATGATGCCGATCTTCAGCTCGTCCGGCGTGATCGTGCCGGGGCAGTTCGGTCCGAGCAGCAGCGTCTTGCGGTTTTCGCGGCGCATGCGGTCCTTGATTTCGAGCATGTCGCGAACCGGAATGCCTTCCGTGATGCAGATCGCGAGATCGAGATCGGCCTCGACGGCTTCCCAGATCGCGGCGGCTGCGCCCGCGGGCGGCACGTAGATCACCGAAACGGTCGCGCCGGTTTCGGCCTTCGCTTCCTTGACCGATGCGTAGATGGGAATGCCTTCGAAATCTTCGCCGGCCTTCTTCGGATTCACGCCCGCGACGTACGCCTCACGGCCGTTCGCGTATTCGCGGCACGCGCGCGTGTGGAACTGGCCGGTCTTGCCGGTGATGCCCTGCGTGATGACCTTCGTGTCTTTGTTGATCAGAATCGACATGTAGTGACCTCTGTTCGTTTGGCGTCGCCCGGGCTCGCGCCCGGCGACCGCCATTCGTATCTGGTGGAACGCTCTCTTAGGCTCGGTAAGCGAAAATGCGCTTACTTGCCTTCGGCTGCCGCGACGACCTTCTGCGCGGCTTCTTCCATGCTGTCCGCCGAGATGATCGGCAGGCCCGAGTCGGCCAGCATCTTCTTGCCGAGGTCTTCGTTCGTGCCCTTCATGCGCACGACGAGCGGCACCTTCAGGTCCACGGCCTTCGACGCCACGATCACGCCTTCCGCGATCACGTCGCAGCGCATGATGCCGCCGAAGATGTTCACCAGAATCGCCTTCAGGTTCGGGTTCTTCAGCATCAGCTTGAACGCTTCGGTCACCTTCTCCGTCGTCGCGCCGCCGCCGACGTCCAGGAAGTTGGCCGGCTCGCCGCCGAACAGCTTGATGGTGTCCATCGTTGCCATCGCGAGGCCCGCGCCGTTCACGAGACAGCCGATGTTGCCGTCGAGCGAGATGTACGCGAGGTCGAACTTCGACGCTTCGACTTCAGCCGGATCTTCTTCGTCCAGATCGCGATACGCGACGATTTCCGGGTGACGGAAGAGCGCGTTCGCATCGAAGTTGAACTTGGCGTCGAGCGCGATGACCTTGCCTTCGCCGGTCAGGATCAGCGGGTTGATTTCCGCGAGCGATGCGTCGGTTTCGAAGAACGCCTTGTACAGGCCTTGCAGGATCGCGCGCGCTTGCGGGATCGATGCGTCGGGAATGCCGATCTTTCGTGCGAGGTCATCGGCGTCTGCGTCTTGCAGGCCGGTCGACGGCTCGACGGCGAACTTGTGCAGCAGCTCGGGCGTCTTTTCCGCGACTTCTTCGATGTCCATGCCGCCTTCGCTCGACGCCATCACGACGATCTTCTGCGAAACGCGGTCGAGCACGAGGCCGACGTACAGTTCCTTCTTGATGTCCGCGCCTTCTTCGATCAGCAGGCGATTCACCTTCTGGCCTTCGGGGCCGGTCTGGTGCGTGACGAGCTGCATGCCGAGGATCTGGTTCGCGTATTCGCGGACCTGTTCGATCGACTTCGCGACCTTCACGCCGCCGCCCTTACCGCGGCCGCCGGCGTGAATCTGCGCCTTGACGACCCAAACCGGGCCGCCCAGCTCTTCCGCGGCCTTGACCGCATCATCCACCGAGAACACGGGTTTGCCGCGCGGGACCGCGACGCCGAATTTCCGCAGGATTTCCTTACCCTGGTACTCGTGAATCTTCATGCGTGATTCCTTCAGTCTGAGAGTTGGAGTGAACTTCTGTGTGCTTGAACCGCTGATTTTCGATTCTTCTTTGAATTCCGTGCGTGCGCGCACGCGCTGCCTGCGCGCTACGAGGCGGACTTTGTCTCCGGCCTGTCTTGTACCGTTGTGCCGCTATCCGTTTGCCCGGCCGGCGCGTGGCCGAACCAGCGCGGGTAATACTCCTTGACTGCGGGACCGTCGAAACGCAACGCGTGGCATCGGCCGAGCTGAAATGGCGGCTCGTCCGGCGTGGTCGCGGAGGGATCGGCGGCGTCGGAATGATTGAACGGATTGCCGTCCTCGATCTGCCAGACGTCGCCCGCGAATGCCTGAATGGCTGCGGTCGGCAGGACGCCACACAATTCGGTGAGATGCGTGCACCCGGCCGCGCCGCGCAGCAGCTTGCTGGCTTCGCGGCGAAAACTTTGGAGCAGGTTGAGCCCGATGAGCTTGCGATAGACCGGATTGGACTCGGCGCACAGCGCGCCATACGGCGACCAGTTCGACGATGCTTCGACGTCGACGATGGTGAGCTTGCGGTCGATGGTGATGCGCAGCCAGAGTTCATGGATCGGCAGGCCGTGTGGCCGGACGCCCGTCGCGAGGCGAAAGTCGCGCGGCTTCTCATCGGTTAGACAGGCTTCGATATCCCACAGGCTGTCGTCACGCTCGAACGCTTCCAGCCGAATCGCGCGACGATGGCGCAATTGTCGGGGAGCGGGAGGCGAGAGAGGCATGCTGGAAGTGAGCCGGTGCGGAGAAAACCATGGAATTTTAGCATATTGGGTATTTGGAGCCGGGCATGGACCTTGCCGCAGAGGGATCGGCGCTCAGTCGTCGACGATCTCTTCGCTCCAGTCTTCGTCGCCGCCCTTCAGGATCTTGCCGATCGTGCCGCTGGAAAAGCCGCGCGCGGCCAGGAAACGCGCATGCTTCGCCCGCTCGGCGGGCGTCTCCGGCGGCACGCCATACTTCTTCTCCCACACGGCCTGGGCACGCGCGGTTTCGGATTGCGCGAGTTTGTCGGCGGTTTCGCTGATGAGCGCATCGCCAACGGCATGGCGCTTCAGTTCGTTGATGATCCTGCTGCCGCCCATGCGCGACGCCCGCCGGTGCACCACGCTCTCGACGAAGCGCTCGTTCGACAGCCAGCCATCGCGTTCGAGGCTGTCGAGCAACGATTCGAGCGAATCGGCTTCTTCGACGTACGGACGCAACTTGCGCGACAACTCCGCGCGGCTGTACTCGCGCCGCGAGAGAAAAGCGAGCGCGCGCCCCTTCAATGAGCGTTGCGGGCGTTTGGGATTGCTGGCTTCGCTTGCCGACGTCTTTCGGGTGCGCTGGCTCGAGCGGCTATAGACCGGTTCGCCCGATTCGGCGCGTGGTGGCTCGGACGGCGCGCATTGCTCGAACGGCTCGAAAGGATCGGCGTCTTCGGATGGGTCGGTGAAGTGATTGGGTTCGGAGGGCTTGCTTGGTGCGGAACGCGCTTTCGGCTGCTCGCTGGCCTGCTTCATCAAAGCGCGCGCTTGCTCCAGTCGCGCGGCGCGATCGCTCGCGTTCGCACCGCCGTCGCCGTCTTTGGCAGGCTCAAAAACGCGACGCGCCGACGCGAATGAATTCGCGTCGGCGCGTCGCCTATTACCGTGTTTGAGGCCACCGGGCTTCGACGATGCACCACGTCGCTCGCTGCTTCGTTCGTAGCGATCGGCGGACTCGGAACCGTTGTCGGCTCCGTCATCCGCCGTGTCAGCCTTCGATCCGAACCGACGCTTCTGCATCGCCCTTCAAGCCCGATGTTTATTCGTCGTCAGCCGTTTCGGCGCGTGCGACGACCGCCTCGCCCAACGCGGCCACACCCAGCGATGCGCGAATCTTGTTCTCGATCTCGCGTGCGATGTCCGGATTCTCACGCAGGAATTCGCGCGCGTTGTCCTTGCCTTGACCGATGCGGTCGCCGTTGTAGCTGTACCAGGCGCCGGCCTTGTCGACCAGCTTCGCCTGCACGCCGAGATCGATGATTTCGCCCTGACGCGAGATGCCTTCGCCGTAAAGGATGTCGAAGATGGCTTCGCGGAACGGCGGCGACACCTTGTTCTTCACGACCTTCACGCGCGTTTCGTTACCGATGACTTCGTCGTTCTTCTTGATCGAGCCGATACGGCGGATATCCAGACGCACCGACGAATAGAACTTGAGCGCGTTACCGCCCGTAGTGGTTTCCGGGTTGCCGAACATCACGCCGATCTTCATGCGGATCTGGTTGATGAAGATCACGAGGCAGTTCGTGCGCTTGATCGTGCCGGTGAGCTTGCGCAGCGCCTGCGACATCAGACGCGCTTGCAGACCCGGGAGCGAGTCTCCCATTTCGCCTTCGATTTCCGCCTTCGGCACGAGCGCCGCCACGGAGTCGATGACGATCATGTCGATGGAGCCGGAGCGCACCAGCGCATCCGCGATTTCCAGCGCCTGCTCGCCCGTGTCCGGCTGCGAAATCAGCAGTTCGGGCACGTTCACGCCGAGCTTGCCCGCGTATTGAACGTCGAGCGCGTGTTCCGCGTCGATGAACGCCGCCGTGCCGCCGACCTTCTGCATCTCCGCGATCACCTGCAGCGTGAGCGTGGTCTTGCCCGACGACTCGGGACCGTAGATTTCCACGACACGGCCGCGCGGCAAACCGCCGACGCCGAGCGCGATGTCCAGTCCGAGCGAACCGGTGGAGACCACCTGAATGTCTTCGACCGCCTCACCTGCGCCGAGCCGCATGATCGACCCTTTGCCGAATTGCTTTTCGATCTGCGAGAGCGCGGCGGCCAGGGCCTTGCTCTTTTCCGCAGTCATTCCAGCCGGGCCTTTCTTGCTTTCTTCCATGAATCGTCCTTTGCTATGATGAACGGCGTCTGAGGCAGTGTTCACGGGTCTTTCCGTTGCTCGATCGAGCATACAAAACCGCGCTTACCACTCACGCAGACACTGTATAAAAAAACAGTAGTTTTTGCAAGCATGTCACGACGTGGCGCGGCTTTTTTTCCACGCCGCGCACGCCGCGCGAAAACTACAAAACACCTGGAGACCGCCGCGCCGGGCGACAAACGGTGCCGGCAATATAAGGCGCACACGACGATGCGAATCCTCATTGCCGAAGACGACAGCATACTCGCGGACGGCCTCGTCCGATCACTCCGCCAATCGGGATACGCCGTCGACCATGTGAAGCATGGCGTCGAAGCGGACACCGCCCTTTCGCTGCAGACGTTCGACCTGCTGATACTCGATCTCGGCCTGCCGCTCATGTCCGGCCTCGAAGTCCTGCGCCGCCTGCGCGCGCGCAACTCGCAGATGCCCGTGCTGATCCTGACCGCCGCCGACAGCGTCGATGAACGCGTCAAAGGCCTCGATCTCGGCGCGGACGACTACATGGCCAAGCCCTTCGCGCTGAACGAGCTCGAAGCACGCGTGCGTGCGCTCACACGGCGCGGCGCGGGCGGCGGCCCGACGGTCGTGAAGCACGGCTCGCTGTCCTTCGATCAGGTCGGGCGGATCGCGACGATCGGCGGTCAGGTCATCGATCTGTCGGCGCGCGAGCTCGGCGTGCTCGAAGTGCTATTGCAAAGAACCGGCCGGCTCGTGTCGAAGGAACAGCTTGTGAATCATCTGTGCGAGTGGGGCGAAGAAGTCAGCAACAACGCGATCGAGGTCTACGTGCATCGGCTGCGGAAAAAGATCGAGCCGAGCGGCGCGAAGATCATCACGGTACGCGGCCTCGGTTACACGCTGGAGAAAGCGGGCGCGGCGAACGGCGCGGGCACGCAACACGCCGGCGAGTCCGCCAGCCATCACTATAAGTAGGCCGCATGGCGTCGCCCGTTTCCCACGAAACTCAGCGAAACGCGCAAGCGAACGACGATTCCGACGCCCTGCGCGACGCGCGCTACGCCAATCCCTTCGCGCCGCCCGACGAACTCGAACCCGACAGCGAGACGCATCCGCGCTCGCTCTTCGGCGAGATTCTCGACTGGATGCTCGCGCCGCTTCTGCTGCTCTGGCCGATGAGCATCGCGGTGACGTATCTCGTCGCGAAATCGATCGCGAACGGGCCCTTCGACCGCGCGCTCGAAGCCGACGCCTATGTGCTCGCGCGCCAGATTCAGCCGGTCAACGGCGTCGCCGAATTGCGCCTGCCCGATGCGACGCGCGATTTCCTGCGCGCCGATAACGTCGACAGCGTGTTCTTCCAGGTGCTCGGCACGCGCGGCGAGCTGGTCGGCGGCGACCGCGACATGCCCTTGCCGCACGACGACGATCGTCCGCAGCCGGGCATCGTCGAATTTCGCGACGACGTGCTGCGCGGCAACGACATTCGCGTCGCGTACACGACGGTCGATCTGCCCGATCTCGCGCCCGGACGCGATCCGGGCAGCACGCAGCCGGTGCTCGTGCAGGTCGCCGAAACGCTCGACAAGCGCAGCCAGCTCGCCAACGACATCATCAAGGGCGTGATCCTGCCGCAGTTCGTGATCCTGCCGCTCGCCATCATCCTCGTATGGTTCGGGCTGTCGCGCGGGCTCGCGCCGCTGCATGCGCTGCAGTCGAACATCCGCGCGCGCCGCCCCGACGATCTCTCGCCGCTCCAGGCGGGCAGCGCGCCGCCGGAGATCGCGCCGCTCGTCGCGTCGTTCAACGATCTGCTCACGCGCCTCGAACAGAACATGGAGTTCCAGAAACGCTTCATCGCCGATGCCGCGCATCAGATGAAGACGCCGCTCGCGGGCCTGCGCATGCAGGCGGAACTGGCGATGCGCCAGGACGTGTCGGCGGAAGTGCAGCGCTCGCTCGAACAGATCGCCACGAGTTCCGAGCACGCCGCGCGCCTCGTGACGCAACTGCTCGCGCTCGCGCGCGCCGAGAATCGCGCGACGGGGCAGATATTCACGCCCATCGTGCTGACGGATCTCGCGCGCCTCGCCGTGCGCGACTGGGTGCAGGCCGCGCTCGCCAAGCGCATGGACCTCGGTTACGAAGAGCCGCCGTTTCCGGTCGAAGTGGAAGGCAACGTGGTGATGCTGCGGGAGATGCTGTCGAACCTGATCGACAACGCGATTCGCTACACGCCGGCGGGCGGTCGCATCACGGTGCGCGTGCGGACCGACGACACCGATCTCGATCTCGTGCATCTCGAAGTGGAAGACACGGGCCTGGGCATTCCGGCGGCCGAGCGCGCGCGCGTGGTCGAGCGCTTCTACCGCATTCTCGGGCGCGAGGGCGACGGCAGCGGGCTCGGGCTCGCGATCGTCAAGGAGATCGCGACGATGCATGGCGGCGCGCTCGCCATCGAGGATCACGTGTATCAGCAGAGCCCGAAACTCGCCGGAACCCTTGTGCGGGTCAGCCTCCAGCGGGTTTTTCCTGCCCGGGACAAACCCTGAGCGCAAGCGTCGCGGGATCTTTTTCGTCGCGCAAGAAGAGCGACATTAGAAGAATTTAGACGAACGTTCGAATAACATGGCGATCAGTTCCGCGCAAATCGCCTTATAACACTGAATTTGCCCGTTTATGCGCCGCGTCAGAACGCCGTAAGTTTTCGTTCCAATAATCTTTGCACCGGAGCCGCCTAGTTGCGGACCGATGTATTCGAAAATTCAAATCAGGAGACGATACATGGCTACGGTTGAGGGGCGCGTGTCACACGCACCGATGACGGCGGAGGAGAAGAAAGTCATCTTCGCCTCGTCGCTCGGCACGGTGTTCGAATGGTATGACTTCTATCTGGCGGGCTCGCTCGCCGTCTACATCAGCAAGACCTTCTTCTCGGGCGTCAACCCGACGGCCGGCTTCATCTTCACGTTGCTGGGTTTCGCGGCGGGCTTCGCGGTGCGTCCGTTCGGCGCGATCGTGTTCGGCCGGCTCGGCGACATGGTCGGGCGCAAGTACACGTTCCTCGTGACCATCGTGATCATGGGTCTGTCGACGTTCCTGATCGGCTTCCTGCCGGGATACGCGACGATCGGCATCGCGGCGCCGGTCATCTTCATCGCGATGCGCTTGTTGCAGGGGCTCGCGCTCGGCGGCGAGTACGGCGGCGCGGCGACGTATGTGGCAGAGCACGCGCCTTCGAACAAGCGCGGCGCGTGGACGGCGTGGATCCAGACCACGGCCACGCTCGGCCTGTTCATCTCGCTGATCGTGATTCTCGCGGTGCGCACTGCCGTCGGCGAGGAACAGTTCGGCGCGTGGGCGTGGCGCATTCCGTTCCTCGTGTCGATCCTGCTGCTCGCGATCTCCGTGTGGATTCGCATGAAGCTGCACGAGTCGCCGGTGTTCGAGCGCATCAAGGCGGAAGGCAAGACCTCCAAGGCGCCGCTCACGGAAGCGTTCGGCGAGTGGAAGAACCTGAAGATCGTGCTGCTCGCGCTCTTCGGTCTGACGGCGGGCCAGGCGGTCGTGTGGTACACGGGCCAGTTCTATTCGCTCTTCTTCCTCACGCAGACGCTGAAGGTCGATGGCACCAGCGCGAACATCATGGTCGCGGTGGCGCTCCTGATCGGCACGCCGTTCTTCGTGTTCTTCGGCTCGCTCTCGGATCGTATCGGGCGCAAGCCGATCATCATGGCGGGCTGCCTGATCGCCGCGCTCTCCTTCTTCCCGCTCTTCAAGGCGCTCGCGCACTACACGAACCCGACGCTCGAAGCCGCGACGCAGAAGTCGCCGATCGTCGTGATCGCGAATCCGGACGAATGCTCGTTCCAGTTCAATCCGGTGGGCACGTCGAAGTTCACGTCGTCGTGCGATATCGCGAAGAGCGCGCTGTCGAAGGCGGGCTTGAACTATGAGAACGTGGCGGCGCCGGCGGGCACGCTCGCGCAGATCAAGGTCGGCGAGACGGTGGTGAACACGTACGACGGCAAAACCACCGATGCCAAGGCGCAAGGCGCGGCGTTCGACAAGACGCTGGCGGGCACGCTGAAGAGCGCGGGCTATCCGGCGAAGGCCGATCCTGCGTTGATCAACTGGCCGATGGCGATCGTCGTCCTGACGATCCTCGTGATCTTCGTGACGATGGTGTACGGCCCGATCGCGGCGATGCTGGTCGAGATGTTCCCGGCGCGGATCCGCTATACGTCGATGTCGCTGCCGTATCACATCGGCAATGGCTGGTTCGGCGGCTTCCTGCCGGCGACGGCCTTCGCGATCGTCGCGGCCAGGGGCGATATCTACTCGGGCTTGTGGTATCCGATCGTGATCGCGCTGGCGACGTTCGTGATCGGCATGTTGTTCGTGAAGGACACGCGCAAGTCGAATGTCTATCACGAGGATTGATCGGCGTTCGGCGAGGATCTTTTAACAAATCGCGTAGAAGGGGTTGACAGCCCGTTCGCCGCTCGCCATAATCTCGTTCTGTTTCGGCGAATTAGCTCAGCCGGTTAGAGCGACGGAATCATAATCCGCAGGTCCGGGGTTCGAATCCCTGATTCGCCACCAAGTTGTTAAAAAAGCCGCTGTTTCTCACGAAACAGCGGCTTTTTGCTTTCCCCTCTCTCGCGCGTTCCCCGCCGCGCTCATGCTTAAATAGCACGTCCGCCTCATCCCGACTCCAACGTGCCCACCTTCGACCAACTCGCCGCGTCCATCCGCGACCGTTTCCCCGGCCTGAGCCCGCAGTTCCAGGCCGGCGCCGCGTTTCTGCTCGACTATCCCGATGAGGTCGCCGTCCTCTCGATGCGCAAGGTCGCCGAACGCGCGAAGGTGCAGCCCGCCGCGATGGTCCGCCTCGCGCAACAACTCGGCTTTCCCGGCTGGAACGAACTGCGCGAGATCTTCGTCAGCCGCGTGCGCACGCGTCCCGAACCGCTGACGACGCGCGCCCGCTCGCTCGTCAAAAGCGGCGCCGACAATCATCTGGGCCGCGATCTCGCTCAAGCGCAGTCGCACAATCTCGACCTCACGCTCGCGCAAAACGCCGAGAGCGTCGTCGACGCGGCGAAGGCATTGAAGAAAGCGCCGCATGTCCACGTCGCGGGCTTTCGGTCGTGCTATCCGGTCGCGTTCAGCCTGCTCTATGGTTATCGCTTGTTCCGTCCGTCCGTGAGCCTCGTCAGCGGTGAAGCCGGCACGCTCGAAATGCAGTTGCGCGGCATCGAAAAGCGGCACGCCGTTGTCGTCGTCAGCTTCGCGCCGTATTCCGTCGAAGCGGTGCGCGTCGCGCAGGCGGCGAGCGAGCGCGGCGCGAAACTCGTCGCGCTCACGGACAGCGCCGTGTCGCCCATCGCGTTGAACGCCGATCACACGCTGATCTTCTCGCACGAATCGCCGTCGTTCTTTCCGTCGCTCGTCGCGGCGTCGGCGCTGGCGGAAATGCTCGTCGCGCATCTGCTCGCGCTCGAAGGCAAGGACGCGGTCGCCAATCTCGAGCAGGCCGAAGCCGCGCTGCATTCGCAAGGCGCCTACGCGGCGAGCTAGCCTTTTGACAACATATGTTGTTTTCGAGCTAGAATGACGCATCGCGTGTTGCGAACACATTCAAGAGGCACGAGCCATGTCCACGGTATTTCATCGCGCGCCGCGCGCCAAGCTTCCTGTCGCCGTGCGCGGCGACGGCATCGAGATCGTCGATTCGACGGGCAAGCGCTACATCGACGCATGCGGCGGCGCGGCCGTCTCGTGTCTCGGTCACAGCCATCCGCGCGTGATCGGCGCCATCCAGCGTCAGGTTCAGCAATTGCCCTACGCGCACTCGTCGTTCTTCACGACCGAACCCGCGGAAGCACTCGCGGATCTGCTCGTCGAGCAAGCGCCGAAAGATCTCGGTCACGTCTATTTCGTCTCCGGCGGTTCGGAAGCGATGGAAGCCGCGCTCAAGCTCGCGCGTCAGTATTTCGTCGAGAAGGGAGAGCCGCAGCGGCGGCATTTCATCGCGCGTCGCCAGAGCTATCACGGCAATACGCTCGGCGCGCTCGCAATCGGCGGCAACGCATGGCGGCGCGAACCGTTCCTGCCGATGCTGATCGAAGCGCATCACGTCACGCCCTGCTTCGCATATCGCGAGCAGCAGGCGGGCGAATCCGATGAAGCCTTCGCGCAACGCCTCGCCGACGAACTCGAAGCGAAAATTCTCGAACTCGGCGCGGAATCGGTGGCGGCGTTCGTCGCGGAAACGGTCGTCGGCGCGACGGCGGGCGCGGTGCCGCCGGTGCGCGAGTACTTCCGCAAGATCCGCGCGGTCTGCGACAAGTACGGCGTGCTGCTGATCCTCGACGAAGTGATGTCCGGCATGGGCCGCACCGGCTATCTGTTCGCGTGCGAGGAAGACGGCGTGTCGCCCGATATTCTCACGATCGCGAAAGGTCTCGGCGCGGGCTATCAGCCGATCGGCGCGACGCTCGTCAGCAACGCGATCTTCGACACGATCGTCGGCGGCTCGGGCTTCTTTCAGCACGGTCACACGTATATCGGCCACGCGACGGCGTGCGCGGCGTCGCTCGAAGTGCAGAAAGTGATCGCCGAAGACAGGCTGCTCGACAACGTGAGAGCGCGCGGCGAGCAACTGCGCGCGCTGCTGCGCGAGCGCCAGGTGAATCATCCGTTCATCGGCGACGTGCGCGGGCGCGGCCTTCTCACCGGCGTCGAACTCGTGAAAGATCGCGAGAGCAAGACGCCGTTCGATCCGAAGCACAAACTGCACGCCGTCATCAAGCGCGAGGCGATGAAGCGCGGCCTCATGGTCTATCCGATGGGCGGCACCGTCGATGGCCGGACCGGCGATCATGTGCTCATCGCGCCGCCGTTCATCACGACGGGCGATCAGATCGAGACGATCGTCGAGCGGCTTTCCGACGCCATCGACGGCGCGCTTTCCACCATTGCATGAGAATGATCATGAGCAAACGGCTTCCCGACTTCGACAGCGCCACCGCCTCGGACGAACAAAAAGCGGTGCTGCACGACATCCTGAGCGGCCCGCGCGGCAGTCTCAACGGCCCGTTTCTCGGCTGGATCTTCAGCCCGGAACTCGCGCAGAACGCGCAAAAACTCGGCGCATTCTGCCGCTACAAGACGGGCCTGCCGCTGCGGCTTTCCGAACTCGCGATTCTCGTGACCGCGGCGCGCTGGCGCTCGCAGGCGGAATGGCATATTCATCAGCCGATCGCGCTCGATGCCGGCGTGCCCGCCGATCTCGCCGAAGCCTTGCGCACCGGCCAGACGCCCGTTTTCGCCGACGCCGACGACAAGCTCATCTTCGATTTCGCGACCGAACTCTACGATACGAAGCGCGTAAGCGACACAACGTACGACGCCGCCGTCGCGCGCTTCGGACATACGGTCGTGGTAAATCTCGTCGGCTTGCTGGGCTATTACGCGCTCGTCGCGATGACGCTCAACACTTTCAACATGCGCGCCGAAGGGCAGACGGCGCTGCCCTTCGCGGATTGAGCCTCACTCGAACGCCTTGTCGTTCGGCTGGGCATAGAGTTTCTGCGTCGTCTCGCTCATCGGAAAATCGAAGTTGATGTTCTTCGGCGGGACGGGCTTCATGAACCACTTGTCGTAAATCGTTTTGATCTCGGCGCTCTTCATCACCTGGCTCATCGCGTCATCGACGAGCTTTTTGAATTCCGGATCGTCCTTGCGCATCATGAAGCCGTACGCCTCCGACGACTGCGGCGTGCCGACGAGCACCCAGTCCGACGGCTTCGCAGTCAGCGAGCGCGTGCCCGCGAGCAGCACGTCATCCATCATGTAGGCGACCGCGCGGCCGGTTTCGAGCGTCGCGCGCCCTTCGCCGTAGTCCTTCGCGCTGATGATGCTCATGTTCATCTTCTTCTCTTCGTTCATCTTGCGCAGAAGGCGCTCGGACGTCGTGCCCTGATTCGTCACGACGGTCTTGCCCGCGAGATCCGGAAAATCCTTGATGCCGGAATCTTTCTTCGTGAGCAGGCGCGTCGTCGCGACGAAGAACGTGTCGGAAAACGCGACCTGATTCTGCCGCGACGTGAGATTAGTCGTCACGCCGCATTCGAGATCGACCGTGCCGTTCTGCACGAGCGAAATACGGTTCTGCGACGTCACCGGAATGAAGCGCACGCGCAAATCCGGATGCTTCGTCTTCGCCTTGACCGCGTCGATCACCTTGTTGCACAAATCCTGCGAAAAGCCGACGACGTCGTTGTTCGCATCGACATACGAGAACGGCACCGACGTTTCGCGATGGCCGATCGCGATCAGGTTGACGCTCTGAATCTTGGCGAGCGTCGGCTGTCCGTCCTGCCCGTAGCTCGTTCCGACGACGAGCGACAACGCGGCGAACGCGACAGACGATGCGAGCAGCGACGTGGATTTCATGACGACCTCGTTCCATGTGAATTGATACATATGTTGCCATCAACAAAATATTAGCAACATATGTATTCGCCCTAATCCTCACCGAAACCACGCGCGTCGCGACGATTGCTTACAAATGTCACAGCAATCGCGTACACCGTCCGCGCCGGGCGGCGTTATAGCTGGCAGGCACCCACAGGAGTCGCTGTCATGAACGCCGTTCGCGAGATCGCAGTTTCAATTACGAAGCCGCGCGCGGCGATCGGCTGAGCGAGCGCGGCGCGCCTTAAGACAAACCTAATTTTCCGGTGCGATGATGCTTCCCACGTCAAACGCATCCAGCGATACAGCGCCCCGGCGCAACAGACAGCCCCGGCCCGCGCGAACACCTCTTTCGGGAGTACTGCCGTGAAGAAGAAATCGACGAACATGAAATCCGCCCGTCCCGCGATGTCGCCGCTGCTGCGCGCGCTGACGTACAGCCGCGCCACGCGCGAACCGATGGTCGATGCAATGCTGCTGCGTTGTTATGTGGCGCTCGACGCGTTTCATCGCGGACACGGCTCGCAGCCGCTCTTCATGACGCTGTGCCGTCACATGCTGGTCGCGGAAGAACTCTGCCAGCTCGGCCACGCGCCTGAATGCGAAGACGTCATCACGCTCGCACACGAGGCGCTGGTGGAACTCGATGCGCGTCATTCGGCCGACGCTGTCTGGACGCTCGACGCCGATGAACACGCGCGGCTTTGCACCGCACTCGCCGTGTTCTCGCTGCAACTGGAAGACGCGACGCTCGAACACATCGCGCAGGCCGAAGCGCGCATGGTCACGCAATCGCTCGTCGCGGCGAACATGCGTTCGGGCATCGGACGCGCGCAAGCGGTTTCGTCGGCAGGCTGAAGATCGCACGGGTTCGGTGCTTACCCTCAATGCGCTTATCAATTGCGCATGTGTTTGCGAGCGTACATTCTTAGGAATGGCCTTTGGCAATACTTATTTCAGCGCACGGGGGGAAGCAGTAAAACGCGCCGAGAGACCGACGAAACAGGATGGGCAGCACTCGAGCGGGTGGCGGGAAGAAACACAGCGCGACAACTAAAACCAAAGCGCGCGTTTTTGCCGACGACACGACGAGTAGCAGGCGAAGGAGGCCAGCGCCCCGACAAAGAAGCTCAAAAGCCGGCAGCCGCCGGCTTTTTCTTTTGCCGCGTCAGGTGCGCCGCACGCTTCGGATGCCGTTACGCCGCACGCGAAATGCAAGTCCGCGAAACGATCAGCGGAAGTCCGCGAAGACGGTCTCGGCGCATTCGACGCACCAGCGACGGCTCACCTTGCCGGGAAGCTCGTCCCACACGTGGCCGTGTGCGCATTGCCAGCGCAGTGGCGTCGCGGCGTCGACATAGGCGCGCGAGAGCAACGCGCCGCCGCGCACCTGCGCCACTTCGCGCAGGCGCTTCGTTTCCAGTTCGAGCCGCTCGGACGCGCAATTCATGCAGCGCACGTTCTGCGCGACGCCCAGCGTCTTGTCCCAGCGATGCCCACGGTCGCAGTCCCAGCGAGTGATCGCTTTCTCGCCGGCGTCGCACTGCGCGTCGTCGCGATAGCGCGACGCCTCGTCCATCAGACGAAGGCGCGTGTTGCTGATGACGTAATCGCTCATCGTTCCAGTGCTTCTAAGTCAGCGTTGACCGCCGCGGATCGCTTCGGAGCGCGAGGTCGTCACCACGATGCCGTCGGGCCCGAAATGCGCGTTGAACATCGCGTCCTGATTGACGCCGTCTTCCAGCCAGTGCCAGCTCCAGACGCGTTCCTTCTTCAGCCGATATTCCGCGATCTCGGTCGGCTTGCCGAGCAGTCTGCGCACTTCATCCATCGTCATGCCGGGCCGCACCTTCGCGAAATTTTCCGCGGTCAGCACCTGCGTCGCGGAGACGAAGAGGCCGTCCGAATCGAGATCGACCATATAGGTAGTCGTTCCCGCCGGCCCGCGCGGATACTCCAGGCGCTTGCTGCCGTCGGTGAACGCGCGCTCGGTCTCCGGCTCGCCCATCTGATCGCGGATTTGCGCCTCGGTCGTGACGCCGGGCTGCAGATTCTTGAGCAGCAGATTGTCCGGCTTCACTGCATTGAAAAATGCCTTGAGCTTGTTCAATCCTTCCTCGCTCTGCTGCTGGTCGCATCCCGAAAGCAGCGATGTCAACGAAACCGCGGCCAGCGCGGCAACTACGATCTTCTTCACCTTCCATCCCCTTCCTGCATGCATCGCATCAGCCGCCCGCGGCGCCGAGCAGCGGGAGCGGGTCCACGGCCGCACCCGACTTTCTCACTTCGAAATGCAGCACCGGCGTGCCGGTCGGCCCGGTGCCCATGTCCGCGATGGTGGCGCCCTGCTTCACCGTATCGCCTTCCTTCACGAGCAATTTATCGTTGTACGCGTAGGCGGTCAGATAGTCGTTGCCATGCTTGACGATGATCATGCGCCCGTACGAACGCAAGCCGTTGCCCGCGTACACCACCTTGCCCGGCGCGGCCGCCTTGACAGGCTGTCCGACCTTGCCTTCGATATCGATGCCCTTGTTGCCGCTCGCGCCGAACTTGCGCACGACTTCGCCGCGAACGGGCCAGACGAAGGTGCCCTTCGACGCGCTCGCGGCAACGGCCGGCGGCGGTTCTTCGTTCGCCGCGGCCGGCTTTTGCGCCGTCGATTTATCCGGCGTCGGCAAGAGCGGCGGCTGCGCCGTCTTCGATGTGACCGACGCGCCCGAAGCCGTCACCGATGCACCCGGCGGCACGACACGCAACACCTGCCCGACGTTCACCTGATTGTTTTCCGGTAGCGTGTTCCACCGGGCCAGATCGGCGGGCTTCTGCCTGAAGGTGCGCGAAATGGCAAAAAGCGTGTCGCCCGGCTTCACGCGATAGAAGCCGGGTTCGACCGGCGCGGCGGTCGTCGGTCCGAGCGGCACGACCGGTGCGGGCGTCACGCCCGGCGATGCGCCCTGCACGACCGGCGGCGCGTTCAACGCCGAATTCTCGACGATCGGCGCGGGCGTGCGCGGCGTCGACGTACAGCCGGCCAATGCCGCTGCCATCGCCGCCACGAGCGCCATGCCCGCGATCGCCCCGCGCGAGTCGGATCCGAAACCTTCCTTATGCATCACCGCCAGCTTTCTCATGCTTGTCGTCTTGAACTTTTTTACTCGCCGGCGGTTCGTCCGCGCGACGTCTTCGTTATGCGCAGACATTGATCGCTACGCTCTAATACTGAAAAAACACGATCCCGCCAGCATAAAACATTACAGAAACAAATTCGCCTCAGTCACCTAAACGACACACCAGGCGAAATCGCCGACCTAACCCTTTGGCGTTCTAAATTTTTGACGAAATGCCCACGGCTACGCGTCATCCGTCGGCCGGGTATCGGCGCCGGGACGCGTTGACAATCCTTGACATTCGACAGGCCCTTGCAAGGGCCATTTCCGCTACATTGCCCGCGCTCGGATGCGGATTTCGCCTGCATCCCGCCCCCCTTAATCTGAAAGGAGTCTCAGCCCATGGAACTCATGCATCACGGAATCATCCTCAGCCTGATCATCGGCGGCGTGGCCGGCTGGCTCGCCGGTCTCATCATGAACGGCAGCGGCTTCGGCGTGATCGTCGATATTCTCGTCGGTATCGTCGGCGGCGTGATCGGTGGATGGATCTTCGGCACGCTCGGCCTCTCATTCAACGGCATCCTCGGCACACTGCTGACGGCCGTCATCGGTGCAGTGGTGCTGCTCTTCATCATCCGCCTGTTCCGCCGCGCCTGACCCGCGAGTCAACAGCGCAGCGCCCGCGAAGCCGGCATCCGGCAGCTTCGCGGGCGTAATTCTTCTCAAGCCTTCGAATTGCGCCGGCTCATTTTCCAGAGCGCGCCGATCGCGACCGGCACGATCGCGGCGCCAATCCCCACCAGCACGATCACGTTCAGATACTGCTTGATGAACGGAATGTTGCCGAAGAAATAGCCGAGCAGCACCAGCAGCAGCACCCAGACGAGCGCGCCCAGAATATTGAAGAACTGGAAGCGCGTGTGACTCATCGACGATACCCCCGCGACGAACGGCGCGAAAGTCCGCACCACCGGCACGAAACGCGCGATCACGATCGTCTTGCCACCGTGCTTCTCATAGAAGTTGTGCGTCTTCTGCAGCGCGGCCCGGTCGAGAAAGCGTTCGAGCACGGGAATGTTCGTATCGAAGACTTTCGGCCCGATGGCGCGGCCGATCCAGTAATTCACCGTGTTGCCGGTCACCGCCGCAATGAGCAGCAGCACGATCAGCGCGAACAGATCCATTTCGTGCGACGCGGCGAACGCGCCGCCGATGAACAGCAGCGAATCGCCCGGCAGGAACGGAAACACGACGAGCCCCGTTTCGCAGAACACGATCAGGAACAACACCGCGTAGACCCAGGCGCCGTAATTCTGGATGAAGACACCGAGCGACTTGTCGATGTGAAGGATGAGTCCCAGGAATTGCAGCAACGTGTCCAAAAATCTTTCCTCAAAAAGTTGAGCCCGCGCCGGAAAAGCGGCGCATCGGCATCGAAGGCGGGAGTCGCGCCATGATACCGAAGTGGTACGTCGAACCGGTTAAAAAACCCGTAATCAGGCGCCATCGTGCAGCATGATGGCGAAACGTTGCGAATCGTTATAATTTCGCCATGTCCGAACTCAACGAAACTTCCGCTGGCGATTTGACCGCCGACGGCGCACGCCGTTCGCGCGCCATCGCCCCGCTGCCCGACCAGCTCATCAGCCAGATCGCCGCGGGCGAGGTGGTGGAGCGGCCGGCCTCGGTCGTCAAGGAACTGCTGGAAAACGCGCTCGACGCGGGCGCGACGACGTTGCGCATCACGCTCGACGAAGGCGGCGTGAAACGCATCGTGGTCGCCGACGACGGCCTCGGCATTCCGCCGACCGAGCTTCCCCTCGCGCTGATGCGCCACGCGACGAGCAAGATCCGCTCGCTCGCCGAGCTGGAAGCCGTCGCCACGTTGGGGTTTCGCGGGGAAGCGATCGCGTCGATCGCATCGGTTGCGGAGTTGTTCATCACGAGCCGCACGGAAAGCTGCCCGCACGCCACGCGCATCGACGCGCAGACCGGCGTGATCTCGCCGGCGGCCGGCACCGTCGGCACGACGATGGAAGTGCGCGAGCTGTATTTCAACACGCCCGCGCGCCGCAAGTTCCTGAAGAGCGAGCAGACCGAACTCGGGCATTGCCTCGACGTGATCCGCCGCACGGCGCTCGCGCGGCCCGACGTCGCGATTTCGGTGATGCATAACGGCAAGGCGGTCGAGCACTGGAACGCGAGCGATCCGCAAACGCGCGTCGCGAAGATTCTCGGCGAAGTGTTCGAAACCGCGCATCTGCCGCTCGACGAGCGCGCCGGGCCGCTCGCCGTCTACGGTTGCGCAGGCCTGCCGACCGCGAGCCGCGGCCGCGCCGACCAGCAGTATTTCTTCGTGAACGGCCGCTTCGTGCGCGACAAGCTGCTCACGCACGCCGTGCGCGCCGCGTATGAAGACGTGCTGCACGGCAACCGCTATCCGGCGTACGTGCTGTTTCTCGATCTGCCGCCCGAATCCGTCGATGTGAACGTGCATCCGTCGAAGATCGAAGTGCGCTTCCGCGATTCGCGCTCGATTCATCAATACGTCTTCCATGCCGTGCAGCGCGCGCTCGCGCGGCACGCGGGCGCTTCGCCGGAGACGACATCGGGCGGACACGCGGCGCAGTTGCAGCCGACCGGACCCGCGTCGTTCAGCGCAAAGCCATTCGCCGGCGCGCCGGACACGCTGCATCTGAAAAGCGAGAACGGCACGAACTGGATGCGCCAGTCGCGCATGACCCAAGGCACGCTGCCGGTCGCGCAGCCGCTCGCGCTGTATGACGCGCTGTTCGGCCGCAAGGACACGGGCGCGGGCACGCCGAACGCGACGACTTCCGCCGACACGCCTTATCCGGGCGTGAACGAGCGGCCATCGGCGCCGGTCATGGCGAGCGACAGCGCGCTCGATCACGCGCACGAACAGCCGCTCGGTTTCGCCGTCGGGCAGATTCACGGCATCTACGTGCTGGCGCAAAACGCGCGCGGTCTCGTGATCGTCGACATGCACGCCGCGCACGAGCGCATTCTCTACGAGCAGTTCAAGCACGCGCTCGCGGATCGCGCGATCGCGGTGCAGCCGCTGCTGATTCCCGTGTCGATGACGGCGGAACCGGTCGAGATCGGCATTGTCGAGGAAGAGCGCGACACGCTCGATGCGCTCGGCTTCGATCTCGCGGTGCTGTCGCCGACGTCGATCGCGATCCGCGCCGTGCCCGCGTTGCTGAAGGACGCCGATCTGCAATCGCTCGCGCGCGCCGTGCTGGCCGACCTGCACGCCTACGGCGGATCGCGCGTGCTCACCGAGCGCCAGCACGAATTGCTGGGCACGCTCGCGTGCCACAACGCGGTGCGCGCGAATCGCCGGCTCACGCTCGACGAGATGAACGCGCTGCTGCGCCAGATGGAAGCGACCGAGCGCGCCGATCAGTGCAATCACGGCCGGCCGACGTGGTATCAACTCACGCTCGCCGATCTCGACCGCCTTTTCATGCGCGGACAATGAGCGAGTCCGCTTTGCGTGTGGCCTGTCTGCTCGGGCCGACGGCGTCGGGAAAAACGGCGGCGGCGCTCGCGTTCGCGGCGCGGCATCCGGTCGAGATCGTCAGCGTGGATTCGGCGCTCGTCTACCGGGAGATGGACATCGGCACGGCCAAGCCGGACGCGGCCGAGCGCGCGGCGGCGCCGCATCATCTGATCGACATCATCGATCCCGCCGAGAGTTATTCCGCCGCGCAGTTTCGCGCGGATGCGCTGCGGCTCGCCGGCGAAATCATCGCGCGCGGGAACGTGCCGTTGCTGGTCGGCGGCACGATGCTTTACTACAAGGCGCTGACGCACGGCCTGAACGATCTTCCCACCGCCGACGCCGGCGTGCGCGCCACGCTCGACGCCGATGCGGAGCGCGACGGCTGGCCTGCGCTGCACGCGCGCCTCGCGGCGGTCGATCCGCAAACGGCCGCGCGGCTCGCGCCGAACGACTCGCAGCGCATCCAGCGCGCGCTCGAAATCTTCATGCTGACCGGACAGCCGATGTCCGCGCTCCTCGCCGCGCCGCGCACCCAGCATGTCGATGCGCCGTATCGCTTCGTGCCGGTCGCGCTGGAGCCGTCGGATCGCGCGGTGCTGCATGCGCGTATCGCCGCGCGCTTCGATGCGATGCTCGCGCACGGTTTCATCGACGAAGTGCGCGCCTTGCGTGCGCGCGGCGACCTGGATCTGTCGATGCCGTCGATGCGCTGCGTCGGTTATCGGCAGGCGTGGGAATACCTCGACGGCGCAACGGGCTACGACGAGATGCGCGACAAGGGCATCTTCGCGACGCGGCAGTTGTGCAAGCGGCAGTTGACGTGGTTGCGGGCGATGCCGGAGCGCGTCGTGGTGGATTGCTGCGCGGCGGATGCGACCGAGCAGGCGGTCAAGGCAATCGAACAGGCAACGCGAACGTAGTGTTCAAACGCAAAAAACCCTCGCACTCGGCGAGGGTTTTTTCAGCTTTTTCAGCAACACACGGCGAGATCAAACCACGACCGTCTGCGCCTCTCCTTCCTTGCTCTCGCGCACGACGCCGATCTTCCACACCTGCTCGCCCGCGCCCGACAGCAATCCGATAGCCGCTTGCGCATCTTCCGCCGCGACGATCACCGCCATCCCGATGCCGCAATTGAACACGCGATGCATCTCCGCATCCGCGACGCCGCCGTGCTTCTGCAGCCACGCGAACAGCGGCGGCAGCGGCCACGCGCGATGATCCAGCTCGGCGGTGAGCCCTTCGCGCAGCACGCGCGGAATATTCTCGACGAGACCGCCGCCCGTGATATGCGCCATGCCCTTCACGGTCACGCTTTGCATCGCTGACAGCAGCGGCTTCACGTAGATGCGCGTCGGCGCCATCAGCGCGTCGGCGAGCGAGCGGCCGTCGAAGTCGGCGTTCAGGTCGGGATTCGCGCGCTCGATGATCTTGCGCACCAGCGAATAACCGTTCGAATGGATGCCGCTCGATGCCAGCCCGAGCACCACGTCGCCCGGCTTGATCGTGCTGCCGTCGATGATCTTGCTCTTTTCCACCGCCCCGACCGCGAAGCCCGCGAGGTCGTATTCGCCATCGGGATACATGCCCGGCATTTCCGCCGTCTCGCCGCCGATCAGCGCGCAGCCCGCCAGTTCGCAACCCGTCGCGATGCCTTTCACGACGTCGGCGGCGGTGTCGACGTCGAGCTTGCCGCAGGCGAAGTAATCGAGGAAGAAGAGCGGCTCGGCGCCCTGCACGAGGATGTCGTTCACGCTCATGGCGACGAGATCCTGGCCGACGGTGTCATGCCGGTTCAGCGTGAAGGCGAGGCGCAGCTTTGTGCCGACGCCGTCCGTGCCCGACACGAGCACCGGTTCCTTGTACTTCTTCGGCACTTCGAACAGCGCGCCGAATCCGCCGATGCCGCCCAGCACGCCGTCGCGCAACGTCTTCTTGGCAAACGGCTTGATCCGGTCGACGAGCGCGTCGCCCGCGTCGATGTCCACGCCCGCGTCGCGATACGACAAACCCTGGGCGTCCGGAGCGGATTTCGGTTGATTCATGGGGAGGGATGCGAGAAGGTCGGTAAAATGCGATTTTACCCGATGATGACCCGGCGACAGTCGGCAGGCCGGATTTTCCCGCGTTCGCAGAAACCACGAAGGCGTTCATTTCGAGATTGAAGGCTTTCTCGAAAGCGCCCGAGCCATTCGCGTACAGGGCGCTCCGCTGCGGCTTTGCGCGTATACCCGCGGCTCATCCGGCAGATTTCAAGATATGCCCGACTCAAGGCCCGACGACACCGATCTCCCGTGCAACGCCAACTGACGCTCGATCTGGGCACGCCGCCGCCCGCCACCTTCGACAATTTCTTTGCCGCCGGCAATCACGAGCTGATCGCGCGGTTGCGCGAGCTCGAAGGCGCACTCGCGGCCGGGCCGGTCGCCGACCGCACGTTCTACGTGTGGGGCGAGCCGGGCAGCGGCCGCAGCCACTTGCTGCAGGCGCTCACATACGAGGCCGCGGGCCACGCGCGCTACCTGAGCCCGCAAAGCGCGCTCCACGCATTCGGTTTCGATCCGCGCGTGTCGCTCTACGCCGTCGATGACTGCGACCGTCTGTCGGCCGCGCAGCAGATCGCGCTCTTCAATCTCTTCAACGAAGTGCGCGCGCACCCTACAAGCGCGCTCGTCGCGACCGGCAACGACGCGCCGCTCGCGCTCACCGTGCGCGAAGACCTGCGCACGCGGCTCGGCTGGGGCCTCGTGTTTCATCTGCAGCCGCTTTCCGACGAAGCGAAGGCGTCGGTGCTGAAGCACGCGGCGCGCGAACGCGGCATCGTGCTCGCCGAGGACGTGCCCGGCTATCTGCTCACGCACTTCCGGCGCGACATGCCGAGCCTCATGGCGCTGCTCGACGAGCTCGACCGCTTCTCGCTGGAGCAAAAGCGCGCGGTGACGCGAGCGCTCCTGCGCACGATGCTCCAGCAAAGCGGCCGCGCCGCGCCGCTCGTTCCCATGACGGCGCAAGACCGGACACCCGGCGATCCGGGCGGCCCCGAATCCGGCCCGGCCACGCCCGACAACGCTCCGACCCGCTTCAAGTAAAATGCGCACCCATGAACCTCGCCCTCTTTGATCTCGACCACACGCTCATTCCCACCGACAGCGACCACGAATGGGGCCGCTTCATGGTGAAGCTCGGCATCGTCGACGCGGATTCTTTCGCGCGTCAGAACGACGCCTTCTATGCCGATTACAAGGCGGGCGTGCTCGACATCAACGCGTATCTGCACGCGATGCTCGCACCGCTCGCGAAATACTCGCGCGAGCAGCTCACCGACTGGCACGCGCAGTTCATGCGCGAAGTGATCAATCCGCGCATCGTGCCGGCCGCCGTCACGCTGGTGCGCGAGCATCAGGACAACGGCGATCTCTGCTGCCTCGTCACCGCGACCAACGCGTTCATCACCGGGCCGATCGCTGAAGCGTTCGGCATCGAAACGTTGATCGCATGCGAGGTGGAAACGGTGGACGACCATCCGCAAGGCGCGCTCACCGGCCGTCCGGCGGGCACGCCGAGCTATCGCGAAGGCAAGATCGTGCGGGTCGAGCAATGGCTCGCATCGATCGGCAAGAAGCTGTCCGATTTCAAGCACAGCTATTTCTATAGCGACTCGCACAACGACATCCCGCTCCTCGAGCGCGTCACCGATCCGGTCGCGACCAACCCCGACGACACCCTGCGCGCGCATGCGCAAGCCAAAGGCTGGCGCATCCTGAACCTGTTCGACACACGTGATTAAAAAACTCATCCGCAAGCTGTTCGGGCAAGAAAGCGCCGACTCCGACGAAAGCGCAACCAACGACACGCCGGCTGCTTCGCCCGACACCAAGCCTGCCCGCAAGAGCACGCGCAAGAAAGCCGCCGCGCCCGCGAAGCGCGATCCGAACGTGCCAGTCATCCTGTCGTCGGACGTTCACGGCATCGATCCGTCGCTGATCTCGAAGAACGCGGTCCGCGTGACCGACGGCCTGCAGCACGCGGGGCATCGCGCGTTCATCGTCGGCGGCGCGGTGCGCGATCTGCTGCTCGGCGTCGCGCCGAAAGATTTCGACGTCGCCACCGACGGCACGCCCGATCAGGTGCAAAAGCTCTTTCGCCGCGCGCGCATCATCGGGCGGCGCTTTCAGATCGTGCATGTGCAGTTCGGGCAGGAGATCATCGAGACGTCCACGTTTCGCGCGTTGATGGACGCGCCGCCCGAGCCGTCCGCCGAACCGCCGCGACGCCTCAGGCGCGGCGAACTCGATAGCCGCACGCATGCCGTCGATGCGAGCGGCCGCGTCTTGCGCGACAACGTCTGGGGCGAGCAGCACGAAGACGCCACGCGCCGCGACTTCACCATCAACGCGATGTACTACGATCCGGCCACGCAAACCGTGCTGGACTATCACGACGGCATGGCCGACATCCGCGCGCGCCTGTTGCGCATGATCGGCGATCCGGCCACGCGTTATCGCGAAGATCCGGTGCGCATGCTGCGCGTCGTGCGTTTCGCGGCGAAGCTCGGCTTCGAGATCGACGAAGCCACGCGCGCGCCGATCAAAGACCTCGCCGATCTGATGAACAACGTGCCGGCCGCGCGTCTCTTCGACGAGATGCTGAAGCTGCTCTTGTCCGGCCATGCGCTCGCGTGTCTCACGCGGCTGCGTCAGGAAGGCCTGCATCATGGCGTGCTGCCGCTGCTCGACGTCGTGCTCGAACAGCCGCACGGCGAGAAGTTCGTCACGCTCGCGCTCACGAGCACCGACGAGCGCGTGCGCGCGGGCAAGCCGGTTTCGCCGGGCTTTCTCTTCGCCACGCTCCTGTGGCACGACGTGCAGACGCGCTGGCAGCAATACACCGCGAACGGCGAATTTCCGGTGCCCGCCTTGCATCGCGCGATGGACGATGTCCTCGACATGCAGACCGAGAAACTCGCGATTCACAAGCGCTTCTCCTCGGACATGCGCGAGATCTGGAGTCTTCAGCATCGGCTGGAAAAGCGCGGCCGCAGCGCGCTGAAGCTGCTGGAACACCAAAGATTCAGAGCGGGGTATGATTTCCTGCTACTGCGTTGCGAATCGGGCGAGCTCGATGCGGCCATCGGCCAGTGGTGGAGCGACTTCATCAGCGGCGATCACGCGGGGCGCGAAGTGCTGCTGTCGCAAGGCGGCAAGGAGAAGAGCGGCCCGAAGAAGCGGCGGCGCCGCAGCAACGCGAAGCGCCGTTCGGGCGAATCGGGTGCGCCATCCGAGCAGGCCGAACAGGGAAACGATGGCGACGCGATCTCGAGCGCGGCGAGCAAGCGCGAAGGCGCCGACAACGAGTAACGCCGGTTTTGGTTACAGTAGCGAAGAGCGATTTCGCTTTCCCGCTTTTCGCTGTGACCCACGCGTAGGACTTCTGCCATGACGATTGCTTATCTGGGCCTGGGGGCGAATCTCGGCGATGCGCGCCAGACCCTGAAAGACGCAGTCGTGTGTCTCGCCCAGCAGCACACGATCACCGTGCTCGCGAAGTCGAGCCTCTATCGCACCGCGCCTGTCGATGCATCGGGCGACGACTACTTCAATTGCGTCGTCAAGCTCGAAACGAGCCTGCCCGCGCGTTCGCTTCTGCGTTTGTGTCATCACATCGAGGAGCAGTTCGGTCGCGAGCGGCCGTATCGCAATGCGCCGCGCACGCTCGATCTCGACATCCTGCTGTACGGCGCATCGAGCATCGACGAAGCGGATCTCGTCGTGCCGCATCCGCGCATGACGGAGCGCGCCTTCGTGCTCGTGCCGCTCGTCGAACTGGAGCCGGATCTCATTCTTCCCCAACGCGGCCGCGCCAATGCGTTCGTCGCGGGCGTCGCCGATCAACGCATCGAGAAAGTCGCGACGTGCCAGTGCATGGTCGCGGCCACGCCGCGCGACGCCGGCGCAAGCGCCCCTTCTTCTTCCAACGACAAGACAGACTGCCGATGAGCGTTCCGCCACTCACCGTGACCGCGCCGCAACTGCGGCCGCCGCATCGTTATATCGCGATCGAAGGGCCGATCGGCGTCGGCAAGACGACGCTCGCGACGCTGCTCGCCGAACGCTGGTCGATGCGCACGCTGTTCGAACGTCCGCAGGACAATCCGTTTCTCGAACGCTTTTATCGCGACACCACGCGTCACGCGCTCGCCACGCAATTGAGCTTCGCCTTGCAGCGCGCATCGCAGACACAGGAAGCCGCCGATATCGTGACGAGCGGCGCCGCGCTGATGACCGACTTCGTCACGCAGAAGAGCGAGCTTTTCGCGCGTCTCACGCTGCCCGACGACGAGTTCCAGTTGTACAGGGAGGTCGCCTCGCGCGTCCGTTCGAGCGGCCCCGCGCCCGAGCTCGTCGTCTATTTGCAGGCGAGTCCCGAAGTGCTCTTCTCGCGCATTCAGAAACGCGCGCTGCCGATGGAACTGCAAATCTCCGATTCCTATTTGCGCGCGCTCTGCGACGCCTATAACGAGTTTTTCTATCACTATGACGCGACGCCGTTGCTCACGGTGAACGCGGAACACCTGAATCCGCTCGCATCGGACGACGATCTCGCGCTGCTCGTCGAGCGCATCGAATCGATGCGCGGACGCAAGGAATTCTTTGTCAAAGGCGTCTCGGTCTAAGCGCCGCGCGGCCACGCCCTCTTTAGCGACTCTTTAGTGAAACGATCATGACGTATCTGCAGGAAACGAATCGCTCGACGATCACCGTCCCCAAGCTTCAATCCATGCGCGAGGCCGGCGAGCGCATCGCGATGCTCACGTGCTACGACGCGAGTTTCGGCGCGCTGCTCGAACGCGCGGGCGTCGATGTCATGTTGATCGGCGATTCGCTCGGCAACGTGCTGCAAGGCCACAGCACGACGCTGCCCGTCACGCTCGCCGACATCGCGTATCACACGGCTTCGGTCGCGCGCGTGAACCGGAGCGCGCTGATCGTCGCGGACATGCCGTTCGGCACGATCGGCTCGAAGGAAGATGCCTACGCGAACGCCGTGCAACTGATGCGCGCGGGCGCGCAGATGGTGAAGATCGAAGGCGGCGAATGGCTCACGGAGACCGTGCGCTTTCTCGTGGAGCGCTCGATTCCGGTGTGCGGGCACGTCGGCCTCACGCCGCAATCGGTGCACGCGTTCGGCGGCTTCAAGGTGCAGGGCAAGTCCGAAGCGGCGGCCGAGCAGATGAAGCGCGACGCCATCGCGCTGCAGGACGCGGGCGCGCAACTGCTCGTGATCGAAGCGGTGCCCACGCTGCTCGCGCGCGATGTGACTGAGGCGCTCGCGATTCCGACCATCGGCATCGGCGCGGGCGTCGACTGCTCCGGACAAGTGCTCGTGCTGCACGACATGCTCGGCATTTTCCACGGCAAGCGGCCGCGCTTCGTCAAAGATTTCATGCAGGGCCAGCCGAGCATTTTCGCGGCCGTCGAAGCCTATGTGCGCGCCGTGAAGGACGGCAGTTTCCCGGGCCCCGAGCACACTTTCTGAACGAGCGCGGGCCGCGCTTCACGATCTGCGTTTTCTCGTACATACTGGCGAGCTTCTTGCGCGTACGCTTGCCAATAGTCACTAAAAGAGCGAGAACGAATCATGTGGCACGTCCTTCCCGATGAATACGTCCGAGCCCAACTGGCCGTGGGCTCACTCGTCGCGCTGGGCGTCGCGCGTGTCGTGGCGGCGGGCATCGGCGCGCAGCACAACTGGCGCATCGCGGCGGTGACGCGCTGGTTCATCGGCGCGGCGTTCGTGTTCTGCCTGCCGCAATTGCTCGAAGTCGTCTTCGTCGCCGACTCGCATACGGCCTTCGTCGAGCTGCAAGGCAAGATCATCGGCTGCGCGGTCGCGCTCTTTTGCGCGCCGATCGTCTCTCACAAACTCGGCTACGAATAAGCGCGCGGTTTCAGCCCGCAAGCGCCGATCCCGGCACGCTGTGCGACAGCACGGCGGCCGCCGCGAACACGCCCGCCATCATCACGGCTTCGATGCGCATCACGTTGATGACCGTGTGGGCGTCCATCGTCGATGCCGAACGTTGCAGACGCGGCAACGCCGACCATCGGTTCAGCGCGCCGAATGCGAGCGCCGCCGCGACGAGTGCGAGCTTCGCGATCAGCGCGTGACCCCAGGCGCTCGCGGTGAGCGCCGCGAGCGAGCCGCCGACGCCGCGCCACGCGTTGAACAGACCCGTCAGAATCACGAGCGCGACCGCGGCCGACGCTGCTTTCGACATGCGCGCGACCGTGCGGATCAGGACCGCGCGCGCCACGGACGTATCGAGCGCCGGCAACACGAACGCCCCCGCGATGACGATGCCGCCCCACGCCGCGGTCGCGAGCAGATGCAGCGTTTGCACGCCTTCCGCGACGGAGAACGCGCCCGCGTCGGCTGCGTGACCGATCGCCGACTTGCCCGCCGCGACGATCAGCGCGGCCAGCGCCGCCGATCCGATCCGCGACATCGATAGCGGCGCGCCGCTCGCCGCGAGCAACAAAGGCACGCTGCCCGCGAGCGCGACCGACCAGCCGATGCCCGCGTGCGTGCCCGTCGCGACGAGCCACAGCGACGCGCCCGCTTCCAGGACCGGCGCGCCGCTCATCGCGGCCGACTGCAGCCACAGGCAAGCGAAGTTGCACGAGACCAGCGCGATCGTGGCGATCGAACAGCCGCGAGCGGCGCGCCGCCAGCCAGGCTGCGCGAACGTCTGTTCGCGTGCCAGCCATGCGTTCAGGAGCAGCGTGCCGAGCGCGCAGGCAAAGGCGAGATCGGCGAGCGCCGCGAAGGCCGTCTGCGCAAGCCAGAGAGGATCGTCGTTCATCATGCGGGACGGGGCGCGGCGGAGGTTCATCGAAGGAAGTCTGCGGAGTCTAAACGAATGTCCACGGTGCAGCACAGCATCGAACGTCGTCGAAACGCCTTGAATTTTTGCCGGGCGCTTCCGAAACTGCTGGAAGCACATCGGTCGAGCGTCTCGCACCGGGTCGAATATTTGTCGATAGGCCGTGGACGAGTTGCGTCTATAAAGTTCGTCTCGGGCGGTCAATAGACGCGTGGCAAATTGTCGCGAATGCGCTGCAGCGGGACTTAGAGCGAGATTGTGTCAAATAGTCATCATCATGCATCGATGATAGAATGCCGCGTCGCATCAGAGGCTCGTCGAGCCGCTGTGGCCGTGGTCCGCCACCCACCGCCCCCTGCGTGGCCGTGGTTCGCCACCTTCGCACCGAGCCGTACGAAGCTCGGCAGGTCCCCGAATTTCATGGAGTGTCGCGTGTTTTCAAGACGCATTTTTCGTCCGCTGCTCGCTATGGCGTTTGCCTCGGCCCTGATCGGCAGCGCGGGCGTTTTCAGCTCCGCCGCGCAGGCGCAGAACCAGCCGATCGCACCGGACACGATGGCCGCGCGCGTGCAAGGCTGTACGGCGTGCCACGGCGTTCATGGTGAAGGCACGGACAACGACTACTTCCCGCGTCTGGCCGGCAAACCGGCCGACTATCTGTACAACCAGCTCCAGAATTTCCGCGAAGGCCGGCGCAAGTACCCGCCGATGAACTACCTCGTCACGTATCTCTCGGACGATTATCTTCATCAGATCGCGACGTACTTCTCGAACCAGCGTCCGCCGTATCCGCCGCCCGCCAAGTCGAATGTCTCGGCAACGACGCTCGCGCGCGGCCAGCAGATCGTGCTGAACGGCGATGCATCGAAGAACATTCCCGCGTGCGCGGCTTGCCACGGCAAGGGCCTGACCGGCATGCAGCCGGCCATTCCGGGTCTCGTCGGCCTGCATTCGGACTACATCAGCGCGCAAGTCGGCGCATGGAAGTCGGGCACGCGTCACGCGAAGGCGCCCGACTGCATGCAGCAGATCGCCTCGCGCCTGACGGACGACGACGTGACCGCCGTCGCCGCATGGCTGTCCACGCAAACCGCACCCGCCAACCCGGTGCCCGCGCCTGCTGGCTCGTTGAAGATGCCGCTCAAGTGCGGCAGCGAACTGCAATAAGGCGTCTGGAGCGACAACATAATGAAACGCAAGTCCCTGTTCGCACTTTCCTCGGCTGTCGTGGTGGCAGCCGTCGCAGCCGGCGCCGTCCTCTGGTCGGGCGGCGACAATCTGCATTCGGGCGGCGCCGTCGCGGCGACGCCGGCCGACAAGGCCGCGCTCATCAAGCAAGGTGAATACCTCGCGCGCGCCGGCGACTGTATCGCGTGCCACACAGTGCGCGGCGGCAAGCAATTCGCGGGCGGCCTGCCGATGGCCACGCCGTTCGGCACGATGTTCACGCCGAACATCACGCCCGACGATCAATACGGCATCGGCAAGTGGACCTCCGACGACTTCTATCGCGCGATGCACACGGGCCGTTCGAAGGACGGTTCCCTGCTCTATCCGGGCTTCCCGTTCACGAGCTACACGAAGGTCACGCGCGCCGACTCCGACGCGATCTACGCGTATCTGCGTTCGGTCACGCCGGTTTCCGAGCCGAGCCGTCCGCATGAACTGCGCTTCCCGTTCAATAACCGCAACCTGTTGATCGGCTGGCGTACGCTGTTCTTCAGCGAAGGCGAGTACAAGCCGGATCCGACCAAATCGGTCGAATGGAACCGCGGCGCGTATCTGGTCGAAGGCCTCGGCCACTGCGCCATGTGCCACACGTCGATCAACGCGATGGGCGGCCCGGTCAGCTCGGCGGCCTTCGCCGGCGGCCTGATCCCGCTGCAGAACTGGTACGCGCCGTCGCTTACGTCGAACAAGGAAGCGGGCCTCGGCGACTGGGACCTGAAGGACATCAACGACCTGTTGAAGACCGGCGTGTCGCAGCGCGGCGCGGTGTTCGGCCCGATGGCCGAAGTGGTCCACAACAGCCTGCAGTACATGACCGACGCGGATGTCAACGCGATCTCGACGTATCTCAAGTCGATCCCGCAGAAGAAGGAAGCGCCGGAAGTCATGCAGTTGGAGACCTCCGAGAAGTTCGGCGGCGAGCTGCTCACGCTGGGCAAGAAGGTCTACACCGAAAACTGCGCGAAGTGCCATCAGGAAAACGGCCTTGGCAAGCCGCCGGCTTATCCGCCGCTCGCCAACAACCAGTCGATCCAGATGCCTTCCGCCGTCAACCCGATCCGCATGACGCTGAACGGCGGCTATCCGCCGAGCACGGAAGGCAACCCGATGCCGCACGGCATGCCGCCTTTCGCACAGGCGCTGTCGGATACGGAAGTGGCCGCGGTCGTGACGTACATCCGTATGTCGTGGGGCAACCACGGCACGCCGGTGTCGCCGCAGCAGGTGAGCAACCTGCGTTCGGCACCGCTCGACTGAGGTCCGCAGCGGTCATCCGCCAGGAGAGCGTACAATACGCGTTTGGGGCGCAGCCTTCGCAGTTGGGGCCGCGCCCCTTGTCTTTTGGCGGATCGAATTCATGCACGCAGGCGAGCGTTTCAACAGCATCAGCCATCTGATCGGCGCGGTGCTGTCGGTGGCGGGACTGGCGGCGCTCGTCACGATGGGCGCGCTCGACGGCGACGCCTACAAGGTGGTCAGTTTCGCGGTGTACGGCGCAATGCTCTGCGCGCTCTATATCGTCTCCACGGTGTATCACTGCGCGCGCACGCCGCGCATGAAAGCCATACTGCAGAAGTGCGATCACTCGGCCATCTACTTGTTGATAGCCGGCAGCTACACGCCGTATACACTAGTGACCTTGCGTGGCCCTTGGGGCTGGTCCCTCTTCGGTGTGAGCTGGGGACTTGCGGCGCTCGGCATCACGCAGGAACTGACGCTCGGGCGGCGAACCCGCAGCGTATCGATGGTGCTGTACGTGTTGATGGGATGGCTCGCGCTCGTAGCCATTCATCCGCTCGTGACGGCGCTGCCGCCCGCGGGTACCGCGTGGCTGGTGGCGGGCGGCGTTGTGTACACCGCGGGCATCTGGTTTTTCATCAACGACGAGCGCATCCGGCACGGACACGGAATCTGGCATCTGTTCGTGCTGGCAGGCAGCCTGTGTCAGTTCGTGAGCGTCGCGCGCTACGTCGCGTGAACGTGGGCTGGAACGGGCGCCGCCGCGTCGAAGTGTCCATCGATGCAACTTAGCGCCAGATGACGTGTCTTGATAGCACGTCGAACCTCGCGGCAACGTGCGGCGATCGCTGATCGCCAATGACCCGCCGCCCGATTTTTCGTCGAGCGATGCACATGCGCTCTGCCGGCCGAAGCCTGATTCGCCGCGGCCTGAGTCGCATGCGCGCCATTCGACACAACGAATAAGTATCCCATTTATGTCTTTCGATTCACTCGGTCTGTCGGAACCACTGCTGCGCGCAGTCAACGAACTCGGCTATTCCAGTCCCACACCCATCCAGCTTCAGGCGATTCCCGCCGTTCTGAAGGGCGGCGATCTGCTCGCGGGTGCGCAGACCGGCACGGGCAAGACCGCCGGCTTCACGCTGCCGATCCTGCAACGCCTGTCGCAACTCGCACCGGCTGCGGGCGGCGCGAAACGCCCGGTGCGCGCGCTGATCCTCACGCCTACGCGCGAACTCGCCGCGCAGGTCGAGGAAAGCGTCCGCGCGTACGGCAAGTACCTGAAGCTCAAGTCGACGGTGATGTTCGGCGGCGTCGGCATCAATCCGCAAATCGACGCGCTGCGCCGTGGCGTGGATATCGTCGTCGCGACGCCGGGGCGTCTGCTCGATCACATGCAGCAAAAGACGATCGACGTTTCGCAGCTCGAAATTCTCGTGCTCGACGAAGCCGATCGCATGCTCGACATGGGCTTCATCCACGACATCAAGCGCGTGCTCGCGCGCCTGCCGGAGAAGCGTCAGAATCTGCTGTTCTCGGCCACGTTCTCCGACGAGATCAAGGCGCTCGCGGACAGCCTGCTCGATTCGCCCGCGCTGATCGAAGTCGCGCGCCGCAATACGACCGCAGAGAAGGTCGAGCAGAAGATTTATCCGGTCGATCGCGACCGCAAGCGCGAACTGCTCACGCATCTCATCCGCGGCAACAACTGGTTTCAGGTGCTCGTGTTCACGCGCACGAAGCACGGCGCGAATCGTCTCGCCGAGCAATTGACGCGCGACGGCATCAGCGCACTCGCGATTCACGGCAACAAGAGCCAATCGGCACGCACGCGCGCGCTCAGCGAATTCAAGGCCGAAACGCTGCAGGTGCTGGTTGCGACCGATATCGCGGCGCGTGGCATCGACATCGATCAACTGCCGCACGTCGTCAACTTCGATCTGCCGAACGTGCCGGAAGATTACGTGCATCGCATCGGCCGCACGGGACGCGCGGGCGCGGAAGGCGAAGCGGTGTCGCTGGTGTGCGTCGACGAGCATCAACTGCTCAAGGACATCGAGCGGCTTATCAAGCGGCCGATTCCGCATGAAGTGATTCCGGGCTTCGAGCCGGATCCGAACGCCAAGCCGGAGCCGATCCAGCGCCGCAGTCAAGGGCGCGGTCAGGGACAAGGCCAGAGTCAGGGGCGTCAAAATCCGCGCAACGGCGAAGGGAAAGGTCGGCCGAATGGCGAGGCTCGCCGCGAAGGCGGCCGTCCCAGCGGTGAGGCGCGTGGCGCGCGTCCGGCGAAAACAAACAACGGCGGCGCACAGCCTTCTCGCGAAGCGCGCAACCCTAACAAGCCAAACGCGAACCCGAATCCGAATCCGGCGCCGCGACGTCCTGAGCCGGTGCAGGCGGGTCATGCCGCGAATTCGCGCAAACCGTCGGGCAATCCGGGCGCGTTGCTCGGCGGCCGGCGAGATGCGCTGCGATCGGGCGACCGCAGCCGCTAAGGCGATATTTCAGGCGGCGGCGCTCGCCGCCCGCTTCAGCCAATCGAGTTGCTCGCGCCATCGCGCGAGCGCCGATTGCGCATCAGTCAGTTCGAAGACGATTCCGTTCGTGAGTCGCGCATACCCCACCCGCTGAATTTCACCGCTCTCGATCGTGCCGACGAAGCACGTCAACGGCACGTCGTCGAGCGGCACGCGGCGCGCATCCAGATGCACCTGATAGAACGCGTCGTCGAATACGAAAGCAAGCGTTGCGCGCCCGGTTGCGATGACGGACTGCGCGGTTCGCGACGACGGCCAAAGCGCGAAGGCGAGCGTGCGCGCATCGGGCGCGAGCAATTCACCGGCGCCGAGCAGCGCGGTTCGCACACGATGAGCGCGATCGGCCGCGCATAGCGACGCGGTGAAACCGGTATTGGCGATGGCAAGCGTGCCGTCGAAAAGCGCGCGCAACTCGGGCGGCCACTCGTCGAAAACGGTCTGCGAAGAGAGCGACGGCTGCGGCGCGTTGTGATCGGACATGGAAGGATGCCGGCTGTGAACCGGCATCGTTGGGCGAGGTTAGCGGAAGAACAACTGCGTCATTTTCGAAAGCGGATAGTGCACGCCGGGCTGTATGCGCGCGGGCAAATCGAGCGGCTTCAGCAGCATCTTGATGGCCTGATCCGCGGACAGATTGCGCCGCACGAGCGCATTCACACGCGCGGAAAGCTCGCGGTTGTACTCGGCATCCTGCGCGCGCTCAGGATAACGAATGGCGAAGACGTGCCGCAACGCGATCTCCGAATCCTCGCTCTTCAACTCCACCACGCGCCGCACGAGCGCGCCGAGCACGGCGATACGGCCATTGCCTTCGATCTTGTTCCACTTCTTGAAGAAGTGAAAGAAGTGCTTGTAGTGCCGCACTTCGTCCGTGCGGATGTTGTCGGTGATTTCTTTCAGCACCGGCTCGTCCGAACAATCGTTGATTGCGCGATAAAGCGTGGCGGTTCCCGTCTCGACGACGCAGCGCGCCACCATTTCGAGCGCGCGCTTCTTCTCGAATGCCTCATAGGAGCAGGTGAGCGAGTATTCGTCGAAGAAATTCCTGAACGCCGTGTCCCAGTCGAACTCCGGCCACACGTGATTGATGTATGTCTTGAGCGCCCGGCCGTGCTGCATTTCTTCGGGCTCCCATTCATTGTTCAGCCACGCCGAAATCTCGGGGTCGTCGTGAAAATACTTGCTGAGGTTGCTCGTATAAAGATCGGTGCCGCTTTCGATAAACGAGCAGGCGCACAACAACAAGAGAAGATGCTCGTTCGCTGCCGCCTTCTGCCGATCGATCCTGGATAGATCGATGTCTTCGATGCGCCAAGGCATCACGTGTGTACTGTCTGTATGCATATATCGCGCTCCCAAGCTGGACTGAACGCGCCATCGGCCAACAAAGACGGCCGAGGTTCAGGCGACGCCGTGAACGGTTCGGTCCTGGCGTCCTCTACTTCAAGTGTTAGCGGCTTGTTTTTCCATCTTAGCCGCCCTGCAACGAGTTTGCAGACATGGGGACAGACTCACGCGCGGCGCGCCGGTTCCTTGCGTGCCGAATTCTTACACTCAGGCGAGCATAGTTGATGCGAAATCGCAAAAAACGTGCCGACGAAGCATCACGACATCGCGCGGCGTGCCGCATGCATGCGCCAGGCGACGATCGCCAGCGACACCCCCGACATCACCGCGGCCAGCAACACGTAGTAACTGGGCGCGAGCTTGTCGCCGGTGAAGTGAATGAACGCCTCGACGATCGTCGGCGCGAAGCCACCGAACAGCGTGACACCGAGCGCATAAGCGATCGACAGGCCGGTCGAGCGCACACGCGTCGGGAAGATCTCGGACATGAGCGCGGGCATCGGACCGGAGTACGCCGCCTTCAAGATTCCCGCTACCGCTTGCAGCACGACGAGCGACGCGACGGTCGGATGCGCCTGCAGCCAGGCAAACATCGGATAAATTGTTACGCCCATGAAGATCGACGTGCCCAGCATGATGCGAATGCGCCCGAGCCGGTCGGAGAGCGCGCCCATCAACGGCGAGAAAATGAACTGAAGTCCGCCGTTGAGCACGACGACGGCGAACGATGCCGTCGCCGGAAGATGCAACTGCTTGACCGCGTACATCGGCATGTAGAGTTGCAAGACATACACGCCCACGGTCGATTGCGCCACGATGCCCACGGCCAGCAGCAGATTCAGCCATTGATTCGAGAACGAGACGCCGGGAGCATGTGCCTTTCTCTCGGAGCGCGTCGCCAGAAATTCCGGCGTTTCGTCCAGATGCGAGCGGATGTAGTAGCCAACCGGCCCGACGAGCAAACCGAAGACGAACGGAATGCGCCAGCCCCAGCTTTCGAGTTGCGGCTGCGGCAACCAGGCGCTCAGAACGGAGCCGAACGCCGCCGCCATGATCGCGGCGAGCCCCTGGCTCGCGAACTGCCAGCTCGCGTAATAGCCGCGCCGCGCCTCGCTGTGCTCGACCATGAACGCGGTCGCGCTGCCGAACTCGCCGCCGACCGCGAAGCCTTGAACGAGGCGCGCGAGCAGAATCAGCAGCGGCGCGGCGACACCGATGTGCTGATATGAAGGCATCACGGCCATCGTGAGCGTGCCGACCATCATCAGCAGAATGGCGAGCGTGAGCGCGGCCTTGCGACCTTTGCGATCGCCGTAGACGCCGAGCACGATCGCGCCCAGCGGCCGCATCAGGAACGAAATGCCGAACGTGCCGATGGCCAGCATGGTCGACAGCCATTCGTCGTGCGACGGAAAGAACGCCTTCGCGATGACCGTCGCGAAATAGCCGTAGACGAGAAAGTCGAACCACTCGAGCGCGTTGCCGATCGACGACGAGAACACGATGCGGCGGATCATCGCCTTCGACGGCGCGGCCGGAGCGGCACTCGCTACCGTGGCGCTCCGGGTATCGGGCGCTTCATACGCGCGTTCGTTCATGACTTCTCCTCCCTGCTTCCGTGTCGTGGATACAGGCGTGCGCATCCCCGTCGCCTGCAAGATTGCAGCGACCGATGCAGTTTTCTTATGAAGGGAGACCGGCGACGGCCGGCCTCCGATGGTGGCGCTAGAACCCCGCCGCGAGTCCGTCGCGCCGGCTGTCGCTCGCCGCGACATAGCCACGCTCGGGATCATTGCGATCGAGCTTCCAGATGTATTGGCCCGAGCCGAAGTCCATATACGGGTCGTCGACAGACTTGATCGTGTGGCCAAGGGCTTCGAGCGCACGCGCGGTCTCGAGATCGAGCGTGGCTTCGATGTCGATCGTGAAATCGCGATTCACCTTCCAGCGGGGTGCGTCGCACGCTGCCTGCGGCTGCTGGCCGTAGTCGAGCATGCGCACGATCGATTGCAGGTGCCCTTGCGGCTGCATGTCTCCGCCCATGACGCCGAAGCTCATGACGGCTTCGCGCTTGCCCTCGACTTCCTGTGTCAGGAACGCCGGGATGATCGTATGGAACGGACGCTTGCCGCCTTCGACCACGTTCGCGGACTTCGGATCCATCGAGAAACCGCAGCCACGGTTTTGCAGCGAAATGCCGGTATCCGGCACGACGACGCCCGAGCCGAAACCCATGTAATTCGACTGGATGAAGCTCACCATCATGCCGCGCTCGTCGGCCACCGACATGTAGATGGTGCCCCCCGCCTTGGGCATGCCGAAATCGAACTGCGTCGCCTTCGACGGATCGATGAGCTTCGCGCGTTCCGCCAGATAGGCGTCATCGAGCATCTGTTCGGGCGTGACTTCCATCGAGCGCGGATCGGCGACGTTGCGATAGACGTCGGCGAAGGCGAGCTTCATCGCCTCGATCTGCAAATGCTGCGATTCGATGCGATCGACGCTCAGCGCGCTCACGTCGAACTTGTCGAGAATGCCGAGCGCGATCAACGCCGCGATGCCCTGCCCGTTCGGCGGAATCTCGTGTACCGTGTAGCCGCGATAGTCCTTGCTGATCGGCTCGACCCAGTCCGCGCGATAGTTGCGCAAGTCGTTCATGGTCAGCGCGGCACCGCCCTCGCGCGCGAACGCGGCGATGCGCTCGGCGATCTCGCCTTCGTAGAAAGCGCGCGGGCCGTGCTGCGCGAGCAGGCGCAGCGTTTTTGCATGGCCGGGGAAGCGCACGAGTTCGCTCACTTCGGGCGCGCGGCCGTGCGGCATGAACACATCAGCGAAGCCTGGCTGATCCTTGAGCTCGGGCACCGCCGCCGCCCACTTGTACGCGACGATGCTCGCCACCGCATGCCCGCGTTCGGCGATCTCGATGGCCGGTTCCATCAGGTCCGCGAACGGCAGGGAGCCGAACTTCGAGTGCAGCGCCTCCCATCCGGCGATGACTCCGGGCACCGTCACCGCATCCCAGCCGCGCTTCGGTTGACGGGCGAGTCCGTTCTCTTCGCCGTACTTGCGCCGAAAATAGTCGACGTTCCATGCCGCCGGCGACACGCCCGATGCATTGAGACCGTGCAGCTTCCGGCCGTCCCAGACGAGCGCGAACGCATCGCCGCCCAAGCCGCATGACACGGGTTCGACCACGGTGATGGCGGCCGCCGCGGCGATCGCTGCATCGACGGCATTGCCGCCTTTCCAAAGCATGCGCAATCCGGCTTGCGCGGCCAGCGGATGCGACGTCGAAACGATATTGCGGGCGAACACCGGCAGGCGCGGCGTGGGATAGGGGTTTTGCCAGTTGAAGCGAGTCATTGAATGAAGTCCGAAATACGAGCGGGCAGAACATGCCGGGCGGATTTGCTGGCGAGCCGGGCAAAAGAGGAATATTGCATTGTCCGCTTAATCCAAAACAAATTCATTTATCGTATAAATTAATGAAAACAGCGCATGAATTGGTCGCACGCATTCGGACTACTTCGCGCGTCTTCAGGTGTCGCATGTTTGTGTGCACCGCCGCACGAACTTCAGGTTGATTCTCCGAGTTCACGCCGATGACGGACCGCTTCCACGGCGGGAAAAAGTCAAAGCCAAAATTTTCAACGCGGATTTGGCACTTGTCAGACGCTTGCCTACAATCCCAATTCCCGGCATCCGCGGCACACAATCGACGCGTTTGCCCGGCGGTTTTTCAGTTTCCCCGTACAACGTTTCGAAGCAAAAAGATCCGGCTTACAAAGCCGGCTGCTTATGCCGTTCGGTCGTCATGGAGAACACAATGCTGAGTCCGCACGAATTTGCCACGCTGCTACTGGTTCAGGAAGCGCCCAATCAGGTCGACATGGAACGCCAGGAGCTCGACGCTCTGCTCGAACGTCAGCTCGTTCAACTCGAAAATCTCACATCCGGACGCCAGCAATGGCGCCTCACCGCCACCGGCGATTCCACCGTCAAGGCTTTCAAGCGCTACTCGTAGCTCGCGCAGCAGGACTCGGGACGCGGCCCGTGGCCGCGTCCGATTCACCTCTTCCAATACTCTTCATCAAGCGACTTCAGCCGGCACGCAGTGTCGGATCGACTGCGGCGCGCCAGCTCAGCGCCTGCGCTCGCTGATCCAGGAAGAAGCTCGCCCACGCGCTTTGCGCCTCGGGGCCAGGATTCGCCCGATACGTGCGATAACGCTCGGCGATCGCCGTCTGGAACGCGCAGAAGCGCTCCCTGGACAGCCCGCCGCGCCGCTCGGCCACATAGGCGTCGTAGAAAGTCGAATAGACCGATTGCGCGTCCGCGCCGTAATCGACCGGCGACGTCCCGCACATGCCCTGCAGCGCCTCGAATGTGGGCGCGCCCATCGATCCGTCCAGACTCGGCGTTCCCACGCAGCCCGCCAGCAACGCCGCACTCAGCACACCGGAAACCCACAACATTCGCATCGCATTCACCTTCGATCGACTTCGTGCCGCCAGTATCGGACGAACGGAATCGGCGCGCCACTCGGCCAAATGGCATAGGCCAAACGACATTCGAGCGAAAATGTGTCAAATGGCTTATGCCATTCGGCCAGGTTGTCCGCGCCGCCTCGCTCCGATAGATTGCGCAAACGGACATCGGCTGGCGTTGCACGAGGCGTCGATGTCGGCTCAAATCGGAGGAGACCATGCCGGATCAGTACATTCTCGCACTCGACCAAGGCACCACCAGTTCGCGCGCCATGCTGTTCGACAGAAACGGCAACGTCGTGTCCGTGGCGCAGAAGGAGTTCCAGCAGATCTATCCGGAAGCAGGCTGGGTCGAGCACGATCCGCAAGAAATCTGGTCGACGCAGGCAGGCGTCGCCGCCGAAGCCGTCACGCGCGCCGGCGCGCGCGCTTCGTCGATCGCTGCGGTCGGCATCACGAATCAGCGCGAAACCACGATCGTCTGGGACCGCGAGACAGGCAAGCCGGTCTACAACGCGATCGTCTGGCAAGACCGTCGCACGGCCGGCTTCTGCGACGAGCTCAAATCGCGCGGACTCGAAGGCATGGTGCGCGCGAAAACCGGTCTGCCCATCGACGCGTATTTCTCCGCGACCAAGATCCGCTGGATTCTGGACAACATCGAAGGCGCCCGCGACAAGGCGAAGCAAGGACGGCTCGCGTTCGGCACCGTGGATAGCTGGCTCGTGTGGAATTTCACGCGGCGCGGCCTGCATGTCACGGACGTCACGAATGCATCGCGCACCATGCTGTTCAACATTCACGAGCGGCGCTGGGACGACGATCTGCTCGACGCGCTCGACATCCCGCGCAGCATGCTGCCCGAAGTGCGCAGTTCGTCCGAGGTGTATGGCACGACGCAAGGCACGGTGTTCGCGTCGGACGTCCCGCTCGCCTCGCTCGCCGGCGATCAGCACGCGGCCCTCTTCGGCCAGATGTGCACGGATTCCGGCATGGTGAAGAACACCTATGGCACCGGCTGCTTTCTCGTCATGAATACGGGCGACAAACCGATCGAGTCGCGCAACAATCTCGTCACGACGATCGCCTGGCAGATCGGCGATCAGGTCAATTACGCGCTCGAAGGCAGCATCTTCATCGCGGGCGCGGTCGTGCAATGGCTGCGCGACGGCATCGGGCTCATTCGCCACGCAGCCGAGATCGAGACACTCGCGGAAGGCGTGCCGCATAGCGACGGCGTCTATCTCGTGCCCGCGTTCGCCGGCCTCGGCGCGCCGCACTGGAACGCGCGTGCACGCGGCACGCTCTTCGGCGTCACGCGCGGCACCACGTCGGGTCATATCGCGCGAGCGGCGCTCGATTCGATCGCGTATCAGTCGTTCGACGTGCTTAAGGCGATGGAAGCGGACTCGGGCATGCGCATCGGCGAATTGCGCGTCGATGGCGGCGCCTGCGCGAACAATCTTCTGATGCAGTTTCAGGCAGACATTCTCGGGGTCGATGTCGCACGTCCGCGCATCGCGGAAACGACGGCGCTCGGCGCGGCGTATCTCGCGGGGCTCGCGGTCGGCTACTGGAAGGATCTCGCGGAACTCAAAGCCCAGTGGCAACTGGAGCGCCGCTTCAGTCCGTCGATGCCGAAACAGGAGATCGAGTCCTGTCTCGCCGGATGGCAACGCGCGGTCAATGCGGCGAAGTCATGGGCGGACAATTGACATCATTTTCCGGAACCACCCGCCATGCGGCGGTGCAAAAAACCGCCGCGTGCGTTATCCTAAAAAAGCTGACGGGTCATTCGGCCCGGCGGCATTCAGTACGTCTTCAGGGCGGGGTGCAATTCCCCACCGGCGGTATGTGGCGAGGCCTCGCGGCTAGACCACGAGCCCGCGAGCGCCCGCGCCGGCAGCATGCGCGGGGTCAGCAGATCTGGTGAAACGCCAGAGCCGACGGTCACAGTCCGGATGAGAGAAGATGTGCAGATGGTCATGTCCGTTCCCCCTGGCGTTTTTTGCATCGCGCCGAACCGGACGACGCCGCGCCTTCGGGCGTGTCGCCGTGGGGTGTCGTTCTGTCTGTTTGCAATGCCCTGAAACGTTTTTCGCCTAATTTCTCCGCGAGAGCGTTTCACATGTCTCAAACTCAAACCAGCAGCAGCCTGTCGTTCGCCGCACCCGCCGTCATCGCCGACGACGCCTTTGCCGATCTTCCCCAACTCGCTTCGTTCGACGTTCCGCCGCGCATCGCCGCAGCGCTTCACGCCATGCGCGAAGGCCGTCCCGTCGTCCTGCAAGACGATGACGATCGCGAGAACGAAGCCGATCTGATCGTCGCCGCCGAGAAGCTCACCGACGCCACCATGGCCCTTCTGATCCGCGAATGCAGCGGCATCGTTTGTCTGTGCCTGCCCGACGACAAAGTGCGCGCGCTCGAACTCCCGCCGATGGCCGCCGCCAACGGCAGCCGCTACGGCACCGCGTTCACGGTGTCGATCGAAGCGCGCGAAGGCGTGACCACGGGTGTATCGGCGGCGGATCGCGTGACGACGATCCGCGCGGCCATTGCCGATCATGCGAAGCCGGGCGATATCGTCCGGCCCGGCCACGTCTTTCCGCTGCGCGCGATGCCGGGCGGCGTGCTCGCGCGGCGCGGCCACACGGAAGGCACCGTCGATCTCGCGATTCTCGCGGGGCTCAAGCCCGCAGGCGTGTTGTGCGAACTGATGAACGCGGACGGCACGATGACGCGCGGCGAGCAAGTCGAGCGCTTCGCGCGGGAACATAGCCTGCCGATGCTGACCATCGCGGAACTCGTCGAATTCCGCGCGGCGCTCGCAGCGGCACGCGAGTCCGTGGAGGAAGCGGCCTGAGTCGAAAAGCGCTCAGGACAGCACGTCGCCGAAATCTCCTCGCACGCCCGCCGCGACGAGCGCGGGCAGTTCGTCCATATGCTCCATGATCCGTGTAATGCCGGTTTCGCGGAGCACCTGCGCGTAGCCTAACGGAATATGGCTCGCGCCGACGAACGCGATGGTCTTCATGCCCGCCGCGCGCGCCGCCGTCAGTCCGGCGACGCTGTCTTCAACGACGAGACAGCGCTCGGGCGCGACATCGAGCGTGCGCGCCGCGAGCAGGTAGACATCGGGATAAGGCTTCGGCCGCTCGACCTGTTGCGCACTGAACACGCGCGCGCCGACGACTTCGTCCAGTCCCGCGCGCCGCACCGACGCCCGCACGCGCTCCAGACGGCTGTTCGAGACCACCGCGACCGGCAAGCCGCACGCTTCGAGCGCGGCGCGCACGCCGGCGATCGGTCCGACCGAGCGCGCGAGTTCAACGGAGACACGCGCCTCGATCGTGTTGACGAAATCCGGCGGCATCACGATGCCGAACTTCGTTTCCAGATGGGTCAGGAAGCGCGAGGTCTGCTGCCCGAAAGCCGTCTTGACGACCGGTTTGAAGTCGATGCCGGGAAACGTCTCGCTCAGGACGTCCAGCATCACGCGATCCGCGATGACTTCGCTATCGACGAGCACGCCGTCGCAATCGCAGATGAGATGATCGATCATGTTGGCTCGAATTACGTTGAGCCAACATGATAAGCGTTCAGCAAGCGTCGGCTGCTTTTACTTCGGACGGAATGCGCGGCGCATCCAGCCGCGCAGCGAACCCCGTCACAGCAAGGGCCGCGAGCGCGACCACGGCGGCGGCCCACGGAAGCGCGTCGAGACCGTGGCCGTGCGTCAGCACCGCGCCGCCGAGCCACGCGCCGCCCGCATTGCCGACGTTGAACGCGCCGATATTGAGCGTCGAGGCGAGATTCGGCGCGTCTTTCGCCTTCTCGACGACGCGTGCCTGCAAGGGCGGCACCGTCGCGAACGCCGCGATGCCCCACACGAAAATCGTGACGATCGCGCCGGTCTGACTGTGGCTCGTGATCGCGAACACGGCCATGACGATCGCGAGCGCGAAGAGAATGCCCATCAGCGAGGGCATCAGCGCGCGGTCGGCCAGCTTGCCGCCGATCGTATTGCCGATCGTGAGCCCGACGCCGAACAGGACCAGAATCAGCGTGACGGCGCGCGGCGAGAAGCCGCCAACCTGTTCGAGAATCGGCGCGATATAGGTGAACACGACGAACACGCCGCCGAAACCGAGCACGGTCATCGTGAGCGCGAGCCAGACCTGGCCGTCGCGCAGCACGCGCACTTCGCGTCCGAGTCCGCTCGGCGCGGCATCGTGGCGATTTGGCACGAGCGCGGTCACGCCGAGCGCGGAGAGCACGCCCAGTCCGGCGACGATCCAGAACGTCGCGCGCCAGCCCAGTTCCTGACCGACGAACGTCCCGAACGGCACGCCCAGCACGTTCGCGAGCGTGAGCCCGGTGAACATCAGCGCGATGGCGCTCGCGCGCTTGTCCGCCGGCACGAGCGACGCGGCCACGACCGCGCCGATGCCGAAGAACGAGCCGTGCGCGAACGACGTCACGACACGCGCGACCATCAAAAGGCCATAGTCCGGCGCGACCGCGCACAGCACGTTGCCGACGATGAACACGAGCATGAGCCCTTGCAGCGCGAGCTTGCGCGGCAATTTGCTCGTCAGCACGGCGAGCAGCGGCGCGCCGACCGCGACGCCGAGCGCGTAACCGGTGACGAGCAGGCCCGCCGACGGAATCGATACGGAGAGGTCGTGCGCGACGTTGGGCAAAAGGCCCATGATGACGAATTCCGTCGTGCCGATGGCGAATGCGCTGATCGCCAGCGCGAGAAGTGGAAGAGGCATGGTGGCTCCAGATCAAATTTGAGCGGTCACGAATTCGACGACCACGTTCGGGCTCAGCCGCACGAAAAGCTGACGCTCGCGGGCGAGCGGCACTTCGGCGGACTGCCAGGCATAGCCGTGGTATTCGAGACGTTCGTGCAGTGCGCGCCATTCGGCTTCGTCGTCGATACGCAGCGCCAGATGGTCGATGCGCGTCGCGTGTGGCCGTTCAGCCGGACGCGAATCCGCGACGCCCGAGGCGATCAGATGCACCGCCGGCCGCGCGCCGAGATACAGCCAGTAGCCGCCGACACCGAAAGGCGGCCGCGGCCCGACCCGCATTCCCGCGATATCGACGAAAAAGCGCATGAACGCATCGCAGTCGGGCGCGACGAGAGTGACGTGATCGAGCTGCATGACTTGAACGCTCCGCAAGGGTTTACGCGTAGGTCGCATTGTGCGAGTCGTGCGGCACTTTGAGAATTGGTCTACGCTTTGAATCATTATCAAAACGAATTTGAAAATGACGATGGATCGGCTCGGCGACATGCGCCTTTTCGTGGAAGCAGCGGCCGCGGGCAGCCTGTCGGCGGCGGGGCGCAAGCTCGGGCTGTCGCCGGCGGCGGCGAGCGCGCGGCTCATCAAGCTGGAGAAGACGCTGCACACGCGGCTCTTCGAGCGCACGACGCGCCAGTTGCGCGTCACCGACGAAGGACGCATGTATCTCCAACATTGCCGGATCGCGCTGCAAGCCATCGACGACGCCGAGGCCGCGCTGCAGGCCGGCCAGAACGTGGTGCGCGGCAAGGTGCGCATCTCGGCGACGTCGAATTTCGGGCGCTCGATGCTGCGCGGCTGGATCGACGAATTCAGCGCGCTGCATCCGGAAGTGCGGTTCGCGCTGACGCTGTCGGATTCGGTGTCGAATCTGCTTCAGGAAGAGATCGATCTCGCGATCCGCTTCGGCGCGCCGCCGGACAGCGGGCTCGCCGCCCGCGCGCTCGCACCGAATCGACGCGTGCTGTGCGCATCGCCGGAATATCTCGCGCGCAAGGGCGTGCCCGAGACGCCCGCGGAGTTGATGGGTCACGATTTCGTCGTCGTGGTCACGGCGGGCGGACCGCTCAACGAACTCGCCTTCGTGCGCGGCGACGAGCGCTACGCGTACACGATCCCGCTCGCGGACGCCTGGGAAACCAACGACGGCGCGATGACCCGCGTGTGGGCGCTCGCGGGCCACGGCATCGCGCATAAATCGATCTGGGATATCGCCGCCGACGTGCGCGCCGGCACGCTGAAGATGGTGCTGCCCGACTGGTGCACGCACGAGGCCGCCGTCCACGCCCTCTTCCACGCGAACCGCTACATGGCGCCGCGCGTGCGCGTGCTGCTGGATTTTCTGGTGGAGCGTTTCGAGAAAACGACGCACGAATTGCTCGGCGATCTGGCCTATCCGCCCGACAAGTCGCCGCTGCGTCAGGAATGGCCGTCGGCGCTATAATATCGGGCTAAATTACAGCAAAAAGCGGGCAGATCGCGGTAGAAGCCCGCGAAACCTCTTCTTCAATCTCTTACCAGCGCCCCCAGATCAACCACTGCGACCGGCGACGATTCATGACCAAGAAAGTTTATGTAAAGACCTTCGGCTGCCAGATGAACGAGTACGACTCCGACAAAATGGTCGACGTGCTCGGTGCGGCGGAAGGACTCGTCAAGACGGACACGCCCGAAGACGCGGACGTCATTCTGTTCAACACGTGCTCGGTGCGCGAAAAGGCCCAGGAGAAAGTGTTCTCCGATCTCGGCCGCGTGCGCGAGCTGAAAGAAGCGAACCCGAATCTGCTGATCGGCGTGGGCGGTTGCGTCGCGAGCCAGGAAGGCGCGTCGATCGTCGCGCGCGCGCCGTATGTCGATCTCGTGTTCGGGCCGCAGACGCTGCATCGCCTGCCCGCGATGATCGATCAGCGCCGCGCCACCGGCCGCGCGCAAGTCGACATCACGTTTCCGGAAATCGAGAAGTTCGATCATCTGCCGCCCGCGCGCGTAGACGGTCCGAGCGCGTTCGTGTCGATCATGGAAGGCTGCTCGAAATATTGCAGCTATTGCGTCGTGCCCTACACGCGCGGCGAGGAAGTCTCGCGCCCGCTCGACGACGTGCTCACCGAAATCGCCGGCCTCGCCGACCAAGGCGTGCGCGAAGTCACGCTGCTCGGCCAGAACGTGAACGCGTATCGCGGCGCGCTGACGCTCGGCTCGCACGACATCGCGGATTTCGCGACGCTCATCGAGTACGTCGCGGAAGTGCCGGGCATCGAACGCATTCGTTACACGACGTCGCATCCGAAGGAATTCACGCAGCGCCTCATCGACACCTACGCGAAGGTGCCGAAGCTCGTCTCGCATCTGCATTTGCCGGTGCAGCACGGCTCGGATCGCATTCTGATGGCGATGAAACGCGGCTACACCGTGCTCGAATACAAGTCGGTCATCCGCAAGCTGCGTGCGATCCGTCCGGATCTGTCGCTGTCGACCGATTTCATCGTCGGCTTCCCCGGCGAGACCGAGGACGATTTCAACAAGATGATGACGCTCGTCGACGAGATGAGCTACGACACGAGCTTTTCGTTCATCTACAGCCCGCGTCCCGGCACGCCGGCCGCTAACCTGCACGACGACACGCCGCGCGAAGTGAAGCTCAAGCGTCTGCAACATTTGCAGGCGACCATCGAGGAAAACGTGCAGCGCATCAGCGCGTCGATGGTCGGCAAGGTCGAGCGTATTCTGGTCGAGCGGCCCGCGCGCAAGGATCCGAACGAACTGGCCGGGCGCACGCAGAACAATCGCGTCGTCAATTTCCCCGCGCCGGCCGAGTCGCACGCGCGGCTGATCGGCCAGATGATCGACGTGAAGATCGTGCAGGCTTATCCGCACTCGCTGCGCGGCGAACTCGTCATGGCGCCCGAGCTGACGCACTAAAGAAAGGAACTCAAGTTCACCTTGAAGAACGCTCCTACGCAGCATCTGGAATTCACCGCACCGCGCGAGGATAACGCGCGGCTCGCCAACCTCTGCGGCCCGCTCGACGAAAACCTGCGGCAGATCGAGCAGGCGCTCGACGTGACGCTTTCGCGGCGCGGCCACAAGATCGCGATTCGTGGCCGTGGCGCGAAAGTCGCGCTCGCGGCGCTCGAAAACTTCTACAACCGCGCGCGCGATCCGATTTCCGTCGACGACATTCAGCTCGCGCTCGTCGAAGCGCGCCATGCGACGCGCCGCGCGAGAGACGCGCGCGAAGCCAACGGCGAGGAAGGCGAAATCGATCCGCGTTTTCGCGGCGATCCGGATCATCCTTTCGATGAACCGAGCGCGACGATCGACCTCGGCGAAGACGAAGACCACGGGCCGAAGCTCTACACGCGCCGCGCCGATCTGCGCGGCCGCACGCCGGCTCAGCGCGAGTATCTGAAGCAGATCGTCGCGCATGACGTGACGTTCGGCATCGGGCCGGCGGGCACGGGCAAGACGTATCTCGCGGTGGCGTGCGCCGTCGATGCGCTCGAACGCGATCAGGTGAAGCGCATCGTGCTGACGCGGCCGGCCGTCGAAGCGGGCGAACGGCTCGGCTTCCTGCCGGGCGATCTCGCGCAGAAGGTCGATCCGTATCTGCGGCCGCTCTATGACGCGCTTTACGATCTGCTCGGCTTCGACAAGACGGCGAAGATGTTCGAGCGCCAGATGATCGAGATCGCGCCGCTCGCGTACATGCGCGGGCGCACGCTGAATCACGCGTTCATCATTCTCGACGAGGCGCAGAACACCACGCCCGAGCAGATGAAGATGTTCCTCACGCGTATCGGCTTCGGCTCGAAGGCGGTCGTCACCGGCGATACCACGCAGGTCGACCTGCCGCGCGGCCACAAGAGCGGGCTGATCGAGGCGCAGCATGTGCTGTCGGAAGTGCGCGGCATCGCGATCACGCACTTCACGTCGGCGGATGTGGTGCGGCATCCGCTCGTGGCACGCATCGTCGAGGCTTACGATGCGCAATCGCAAAAAGATGCGGCGCTCGCGGAAGCCGCGCGCGTCGCGCAGCAGTCGCAGCAGAAGCCCGAATGAAGCCGCGCCTCGCTCTGACGATGCAGTTTCCGGCCGCGAAAGCGTATCCGTCGCACAAGGCGGTCCTGCCGCGCGCGACGGTGGCGCGCTGGATCAAGGCTGCCCTTTTCGCCGATGCCGAGCTGACCGTGCGCTTCGTCGACGAGGAAGAAGGCCGGATGCTCAACCGCACGTATCGGCAGAAGGATTACGCGACGAACGTGCTCACGTTCGCCTACGCCGAATCCGAGGACGATCCCGTCGCGGGCGATCTGATTCTGTGCTGTCCGGTCGTCGAGCGCGAGGCGGACGAACAGAGCAAGCCGCTCGCCGCGCACTATGCGCATCTGATCGTCCACGGCACGCTCCATGCGCAGGGTTACGACCACGAAGTCGAAAGCGAAGCGCAAGAGATGGAATCCATCGAGACGGATATCATGCAGTCTCTGGGATTTTCCGATCCTTACGTGCCGTTGACCTGAAGCCGGCCCGATGCCCTCGATGTTGAACGCGCCGTGAACGACAAGACGCCCGAACCCGCGCAACTCGCACCTTCCGAAGCCGATCCGACGCCCGCGCCCTGCCCGGACTATCCGCCCGCGCTTGGCGAATCCGCGCTGCTGACGGACGAGGAACTGGCCGCATCGCGCGACGCGGCGCTCGTTCATTGGGACCGGCAGTCGGATTTATGGCTGTTCGGTTACGGCTCGCTGATCTGGAATCCCGGTTTGCCGACGCTCGAAGCCGTGCGCGGCAAGGTGCATGGCTACCATCGCGGGCTTTATCTGTGGTCGCGCGTGAATCGCGGCACGCCGGAGCAGCCGGGCCTCGTGCTGGCGCTCGATCGCGGCGGCTCGTGCACCGGCATGGCGTTCAGGCTCGCGGGCGCCGATGCGATCGAGCATCTCCAGGTGCTATGGCGCCGCGAAATGGCGATGGCCTCGTACCGGCCGGCGTGGCTGCCCTGCACGCTCGCGGACGGACGGCGCGTCGATGCGCTCGCGTTCGTGATGCGCCGGGACGCCACTTCCTACACCGGCAAGCTCGCCGATCCGGTCGTCCGCACGGTGCTCGGCTGCGCGAGCGGGCGTTATGGCACAACGCTGGATTACGTCAGCCGCACCGTCGAGGCGCTGCGCGAGAGCGGAATGCCGGATCGGGCGCTGGAGGCGCTGTTGAAGCGCTGCCGGGCGGAGGGAAATAAATGACGCGCGTGCTTTTTGTATTCGTGTGAGGTCGCGGCGCGGGTCGTCCGTTCAGCCAACGCGCGCGGCTGGACATACTTCTCGCATATTTATCGGCTAGCATGGCTCCAGACATGCGCACCGCGCCACCCAGCCCGCATTTTTCCTTGGTGTATGCTTAAACTTCCGCCAACCTGCGCCCGGGAACTCCCGGGCGCTCCGCTATGAACGAACCCTATCCCAGTCGACGCCACACCGACAAACCCGTGGAAAAGCGCTCTCTTCTCGAACGCCTGACCGATTTCATCTCGCACGAGCCCGAATCGCGCGACGAACTACTCGAAGTGCTCCAGGACGCGCACGAGCGCAACCTGCTCGACGCCGATTCGCTCTCGATGATCGAAGGCGTCTTCCAGGTGTCCGATCTCTGCGCGCGCGACATCATGATTCCGCGCGCCCAGATGGACGCCATCAACATCTCGGAAACGCCCGCCGAATTCATTCCCTTCGTGCTCGACAAGGCGCACTCGCGCTATCCCGTGTACGAAGGCAATCGCGACAACGTCATCGGCGTGCTGCTCGCGAAAGATCTGCTGCGTTACTACGCCGAAGAAGAATTCGACGTGCGCGGCATGCTGCGCCCCGCCGTTTTCATCCCCGAATCGAAACGCCTGAACGTGTTGCTGCACGACTTTCGCGTGAACCGCAATCACATCGCGATCGTCGTCGACGAATACGGCGGCGTGGCGGGCCTCATCACGATCGAAGACGTGCTCGAACAGATCGTCGGCGACATCGAGGACGAATACGATTTCGACGAAGAAGCCGGCAATATCATCGCGACGCCGGACGGCAAGTATCGCGTGCGCGCGCTGACCGGCATCGAACAATTCAACGAGGAGTTCGGCACCGATTTCTCCGACGAAGAAGTCGATACCATCGGCGGCCTCGTCACGCATCGCTTCGGGCGCGTGCCGCATCGCGGCGAAAAGGTGCGCATCGACGATTTCGCGTTCGAAATCCTGCGCGGCGACGCCCGGCAAATTCACGTTCTTCTCGTGCGGCGCGTGCCGAATCTCGCGCAGCAACATCATCACGCGAGCGACGACGAAGACGAATTGCGCGACTAAGCGCATCGCGGGCGCTGGTCCGAACGCGCCCGCCATTCCCCATCCGCCCGTTTCCGTTTCATCTCGACCGTCATCAATGGCCGATTCATCATTTCGCTTCCTCTCCCGCCAACGCGACGGGGCCGTCGTCTCCGAGTCGCCGCGCGCGTTGCCGTTCTGGCATTACCTCGTCGCGGCCGTGCTCGGCGCCGTCAATACGCTCTCCTTCGCGCCGACGCCGCACGGCGGCTGGATCGAGCTCGCCGTCTTCGCGCTGTTTTTCGCGTGGCTCTCGCGCACGAGCAACTGGCGCAGCGCCGCCGCGACCGGCTGGGCGTTCGGCTTCGGCAACTTCGTGACGGGCGTGTGGTGGCTCTACGTGAGCATGCACGTGTACGGCGGCATGGCCGCGCCGCTCGCCGCGGCGGCCGTCGCGCTGTTCTCGCTGTATCTCGCCATTTATCCGGCGCTGTCGAGCGTGGTCTGGTCGTTCGTCGCGGGGCGCGCGCGCTTCGGCGATGAAGACAGCGCGACCGCACGCGACATCGACGCCTCGCCGCGCTTCGCACCGACGTGGCACGGCGCGTTCGCATTCGCGAGCGCGTGGGCGCTCGGCGAATGGCTGCGCGGACTCGTGTTCACCGGCTTTCCGTGGCTCGCGAGCGGCTATGCGCAAGTCGACGGACCGCTCAAGGGTTTCGGCGCGATCGTCGGCGTGTATGGCGTCGGCTGGGTGCTCGCGCTCGTCGCCGCGCTGATCGTGCAGGCGGTCTATCACTGGCGGCACGCGAGCCGGGGCGCACGTGCGCTGATCCCGGCGGCGGCGGCGATCGCGTTGATCGTCGCGGGCATGTTGCTGTCGTTCGCCGAATGGACGACGCCCGCCAACGCGCCGCTCGACGTGCGTCTCCTGCAAGGCAACGTGAAACAGGAGATGAAGTTCGAACAGTCCGGCGTCGATGAATCGCTCGCGCTGTACCAGCGGCTCATCACCGAGAAGCCGGCCGATCTGATCGTCACGCCGGAAACCGCGCTGCCCGTTTTGTCGGTGCAGATTCCGCAGGACTTCGCCGTCGCGATCCGCAACTTCGCGGACACCACGAACTCGTCGATTCTCTTCGGCGCGATCGGCGTCACGATTCTCCCCGACGGCCGCGCGACCGATTACACCAACAGCCTCTTCGGCGTCACGCCGCACGTGAACGGCGTGTACCGTTACGACAAGCATCACCTCGTGCCCTTCGGCGAATTCGTGCCGCTCGGCTTTCACTGGTTCGTGCGGCTGATGGGCATTCCGCTCGGCGATCTCAAGAGCGGGCCGATCGCGCAGAAGGCGTTCATCGTGCACAACCAGCCGGTCGCCGTCGATATCTGCTACGAGGACATCTTCGGCGAAGAGATCGCGCGCACGCTCCGCGAGCAGGAAACGCCCGCGGGCATTCTCGTCAACTCGACGAATCTCGCGTGGTTCGGCAACACGATCGCGCTCGATCAGCATCTTCAGATCGCGCGCATGCGGTCGATCGAAACCGGCCGTCCGATGCTGCGCTCGACCAACACCGGCATGACGGCGGTGATCGCGGCGAACGGCGATGTCGTGTCGAAGCTGCCGACGTTCACGACCGGCGTGCTCGAAGCGCGCGTGCAGGGGACGTCGGGAAGCACGCCGTATGTGACGAGCGGGAACATGACGGTGATCGCGGTATCGCTCCTGTTGCTGGCGTTCGGGTTTGCATTTGCGCCGAACCGGAAACGTTCGGGCACGCGCTGAACATCGACTGAAACGATGCCGCGTTGCGCCACGCGACGCGGCCCGCGCGTCCGTTTCTCCGGGCGTGCCGATCCCCAAAAAGCCGCACCCGCCCTTCCGTTCGGCTAAAATTCTCTGTTTCAGCACTTTGGCCGAGCCTCCGAGTCGCGTCCTCACGACACTGGCCGCGCCGCGTCCGCCCCGCACAAGGCAATCATGCTCACATTCCAGCAAATCATTCTGACGCTGCAGTCCTACTGGAACGAGAAGGGCTGCGCGCTCCTTCAGCCGATCGACATGGAAGTCGGCGCGGGCACGTCGCACGTCCACACGTTCCTGCGCGCGATCGGCCCCGAGCCGTGGCGCGCGGCGTACGTTCAACCGTCGCGCCGCCCGAAAGACGGCCGCTATGGCGAGAACCCGAACCGCCTGCAGCACTACTATCAGTATCAGGTCGTGCTGAAGCCCGCGCCCGAAGACATCCTCGATCTGTACCTCGGCTCGCTCGAAGCGCTCGGCTTCGACCTGAAGCAGAACGACGTGCGCTTCGTCGAAGACGACTGGGAGAACCCGACGCTCGGCGCGTGGGGCCTCGGCTGGGAAGTGTGGCTCAACGGCATGGAAGTGACGCAGTTCACGTACTTTCAGCAGGCGGGCGGCATCGATTGCAAGCCGGTGCTCGGCGAAATCACCTACGGCCTCGAACGTCTCGCGATGTATCTGCAAAAAGTCGAGAACGTGTACGACCTCGTCTGGACCGAATGGGAAGAAGACGGACCGGACGGCCGCGTGCTGCGCCAACTGAGCTACGGCGACGTGTATCACCAGAACGAGGTCGAACAGTCCACGTATAACTTCGAGCACGCGAACGTCGATCTGCTCTTCACGTTCTTCAAGAGCTACGAAGAAGAAGCGAAGAAGATGATCGATGCCAAGCTCGCGCTGCCCGCCTACGAACTCGTGCTGAAGGCCGGCCACACGTTCAATCTGCTCGATGCGCGCAGCGCCATTTCCGTGACGGAGCGCGCGGCGTACATCGGCCGCATTCGTGCGCTGTCGCGCCTCGTCGCGCAGACTTACTACGAATCGCGCGAAGCGCTCGGCTTCCCGATGCTCGGCAACCCGGTGCGCGGCGATCGCGATCTCGTCACCGACGAACAGGAAGCGCAGCGTCCCGCATGGGCGCCGCCGCTGAAGCCGGAAAGCACGCCGCCGGGCGAACGCAGCAACAACGAACAGGTTTGACGAGGCTCGACAGAACAATGACGCAATCCAACCACGCTTCCCTGCTCGTCGAACTGCTTACCGAGGAATTGCCGCCGAAAGCGCTCGCGCGTCTCGGCACCGCTTTCGCCGAAGGCATCGTCGAGCGTCTCGCCGCGCGCGATCTGATCGACGGCGCGCCCACGTTCGAAAAGTACGCGACGCCGCGCCGCCTCGCCGTGCTCATCAAGAATGTGCGCGATGTCGCGCCGGAAAAGCAGGTGCGCGAAAAAGTGCTGCCGGTGACGGTCGCGCTCGACAAGGAAGGCAATCCCACGCCGCCGCTCGCGAAGAAACTCGCGGCGCTCGGCTTCCCCGACTTCCCGCTCGCCGAACTCGAACGCGCGCAGGACGGCAAGGCGGAAGCGTTCTTCCTGCGCTACGCCGCGCCCGGCGCAACGCTCGCCGACGGCCTGCAAGCCGCGCTCGACGAAACCCTCGGCAAGCTGCCGATTCCCAAGGTCATGACTTATCAGCGTCCGGACGGCACCAACGTGCAGTTCGTGCGTCCGGTGCAGCGCCTGATCGCGATGCACGGCCGCAACGTCGTGCCGGTCGGCGCGCTCGGCGTCGATTCGGGCGACACGACCATCGGGCATCGGTTCATGTCGGAAGGCTTCGTCGCGATTCCGAACGCCGATGCCTACGCCGACACGCTGCGTCACAAAGGTCACGTCGTCGCCAATTTCGACGATCGCCGCGAATCGATTCGCACGCAGCTTCTGGCGTTCGCCGGCGAAGACCGCGTCGTGATGCCCGAAGCGCTGCTCGACGAAGTGAATGCGCTCGTCGAATGGCCGGTCGTGTACGAATGCCGCTTCGACGAGGAATTCCTGCAGGTGCCGCAGGAATGTCTCATCCTCACGATGCAGACCAATCAGAAGTACTTCGCGCTCACCGACCAGCACGGCAAGCTGCGCTCGCGTTTTCTGATCGTGTCGAATATCGACACGAAGACGCCGGGCGAGATCGTCGAAGGCAACGAGCGCGTCGTGCGCCCGCGTCTCGCCGACGCCAAGTTCTTCTTCACGCAGGACAAGAAGCGGCGTCTCGAAGATCGCGTCCCGCTGCTCGCGAACGTCGTCTATCACAACAAGCTCGGTTCGACGCTGCAACGCGTCGAGCGTCTCGAAGCGCTTGCGGGCGAAATCGCGCCGATGGTCGGCGTCGATGCCGCGCTCGCGCGCCGCGCCGCGCGTCTCGCGAAGGCCGACTTGCTGACCGACATGGTCGGCGAGTTCCCGGAACTGCAAGGCACGATGGGCACGTACTACGCGCGCCACGATGGCGAGCCGGAAGAAGTCGCGCTCGCGTGCTCGGAGCACTATCAGCCGCGCTTCTCGGGCGATGAAACGCCGTCGACGGGCGTCGGCGCCGCGGTCGCGCTCGCGGACAAGCTGGAAACGATCGTCGGCATCTGGGGCATCGGCCTCGCGCCGACCGGCGAGAAGGACCCGTTCGCGCTGCGCCGTCACGCGCTCGGCGTGCTGCGCATCCTGCTGGAAAAGAAGCTGCCGATCGATCTGCGCGATCTCGTCGGCATCGCGCAGCGCCAGTTCGCGGGCATGCCGCAAGTCGCCGATTCGACCGAAGCCATCTACGCGTTCTTCCTCGATCGCCTGCGCGGTCTGTTGCGCGAACGCGGCTTCGAAGCGAACGATATCGAAGCGGTGCTGAGCCTGAACCCGACGCGTCTCGACGACATCGTCGCGCGCCTCGATGCCGTGCGCGAGTTCGCCGCGCTGCCCGAAGCGGCAGCGCTCGCGGCCGCCAACAAGCGCATCTCGAACATCCTGAAGAAGTCGGAGCAAGGCGCGCCTTCGTCGGTGAACAAGGAACTGCTCGTCGAAGCGGCGGAGAAGAATCTGTACGCGCAGATCGAGCAGGTAACGCCGCGCGTGCAGAGCCAGCTCGCCGCGCGCAACTACACGGAAGCGCTGAGCGCGCTCGCCGCACTGCGCGAGAGCGTCGACACGTTCTTCAACGACGTGATGGTGAACGCGGAAGATCCCGCGCTGCGAAACAATCGGCTCGCGCTGCTCAACGCATTGCATCAGCAGATGAACTGCGTCGCCGATATTTCCAAGCTCGCCGCCTGACGCGCCGCCATGGTCATGAACCGAAAACTGGTCATCCTCGATCGCGACGGCGTCATCAACGTCGATTCCGACGCGTTCATCAAGTCGCCCGACGAATGGGTCGCCATTCCCGGCAGTCTCGAAGCCATCGCGCGGCTGAATCAGTCGGGCTATCGCGTGGCGATCGCGTCGAATCAGTCGGGCATCGGGCGCGGTCTCTTCGACATGGCCGCGCTGAACGCGATGCATCAGAAGATGAATCGCGCGGCCGCGGCTGTCGGCGGGCGCATCGACGCGGTGTTTTTCTGCCCGCACACGGCGGAAGATCAGTGCGACTGCAGAAAGCCCCGGCCCGGCATGTTGCAGCAGATCATCGACCGTTTCGAGATCGATCCTGAAGACACACCCGTCGTCGGCGATTCGCTGCGCGATCTGCAGGCGGGCGCGGCGCTCGGCTTTCCCGTGCATCTCGTGCTCACCGGCAAGGGCGAAAGAACGTTGAAGGAAGGCCAGTTGCCCGAAGGCACCGTGGTTCACAAGGACTTGCGCGCGTTCGCGCTGGAGTTCCTCGCACGGCATCAGGACCGCTCCGCGGGCCAGTAACATCGAGACGTCATGCGCTTCATCCGCTCTTTGCTATTGATGCTTTACTTCGTCGTGTACACGACGCCGTACGCGATCGCCTGCTTCATTGCATTTCCGTTCATGCGCGCCGACAAGCGCTACTGGATGGCCGCCGGCTGGTGCAAGTCGACCATCGTCGTGCTGCGGTATCTGATCGGGATTCGCTACACGATCCAGGGCATGGAGAATCTGCCGGACGGGCCAGCCGTGCTGCTCTCGAAGCATCAATCCGCCTGGGAGACGCTCGCGTTTCCCGCGCTGATGCCGCATCCGCTCTGCTATGTGTTCAAGCGCGAACTGCTCTTCGTGCCGTTCTTCGGCTGGGCGCTCGGGCTGCTGAAGATGGTGCATATCGATCGCAAGCAAGGGCGCGATGCGTTCGCGTCCGTCACGCGCCAGGGCCGCGCGCGCATGGACGAAGGCGCGTGGGTCATCATGTTTCCGGAAGGCACGCGCACGCGTGTAGGCAGCCAGGGCAAGTACAAGACGGGCGGCGCGCGTTTCGCCGTTGCGACCGGCGCACCGGTCGTGCCGATCGCGCATAACGCCGGTCATGTCTGGCCACGCAATTCCTTCATCAAATATGCGGGTATAGTCACGGTGTCGATCGGCAAGCCGATCGATACAGCCGGCCTTACGCCCGAGGAAGTGAACACGCGCGTCGAAAGCTGGATCGAAGCGGAAATGCGCCGCATCGATCCGCACGCTTACGCTGCACCGAACGCGCAACCGGGTGAAGCCGGCGCCGCGGGCGCGGGCCGCTGAAGCGGCAGCGTTCGGATCGAGCCGCGGCGTGCCTTACTCATTCTTCTCGTCATTCCTGCGCCGTGAGCGCAAAGCCGAGCCGATGCGGAAAGCCCCTTCGCGACAGCGCCCCGCCGTCGCGCTCGATACGCTGCAACTCGATCTGCCGTTCGAACATGCGCCGGCGTACTCCGGCGCGCCGCCCGCGAACGGACCCGCTCCGCTGCGCGGCGACGTCCCCGCCACCGATCCCGCTCCCGTCCTCACGCCCCCGGCTCCGCCTGCACCGCTGCCCGACGGCGTGCGTCTGCGCCGCATCACGCTGAAGGCGGGCGCGCTGGAGTATCGGTTGCGGCGTTCGTCGCGGCGCACGATCGGCTTTTGCATCGACGGCACCGGGCTCGCGATCACCGCGCCGCGCTGGGTGACGATCGCGGACATCGAAAGCGCGATCCTCGACAAGCAGAACTGGATCGTCAAGAAGCTCACCGAATGGCAGACGCGCGTCGAGCAGCGCGCGCTGCCGCGTATCGACTGGAAGGACGGCGCGCAGTTTCCGTATCTCGGCAAGACGATCAGCGTGTCGCTCGGATCGGCAGCGAGCGCGCTGTCCTTCGACGACGAAACCAACGTGCTTTCGCTTGCGATGCCCGCGCTCGCCGACGCGCAGCAGATCAAGGATCGCGTGCAAGGCTGGCTGCAATCGGAAGCGAAGCGCATCTTCGGCGAGCGGCTCGCGGTGTATGCGGCGAAGCTCGGCGTCGAGTATCGCGCGTATGCGCTGTCATCGGCGGCGACGCGCTGGGGCAGTTGTTCCAGCGACGGCAAGATCCGCCTGAACTGGCGGCTCATTCATTTCCCGATGTCGATCATCGACTACGTCGTTGCGCACGAGCTCGCGCATCTGCGCGAGATGAACCACAGCCCGCGCTTCTGGCAGACGGTCGAATCCATCTTCCCGGAATTCCGCGAGGCGCGGCATACGCTCAAGCATCATCCGCCGGATTTGTTGCCGGCGATGTAACCGTCGCCAGCGCACGAAAAGCGCCGACGGTACAATTTCTTTCCTGTTCCCCCCGCAATCACATAAACAGGAAATCCCACCATGCGACTCCTCCATACGATGCTGCGCGTCGGCGACCTGCAGCGTTCCATCGATTTCTATACGCGCATTCTCGGCATGAAAGTGCTGCGTCAGAGCGAGAACACCGAGTACAAGTACACGCTCGCGTTCGTGGGCTACGGTCCGGAAACCGAGAACAGCGTGCTCGAACTGACCTACAACTGGGGCACCGATAAATACGATCTCGGCACGGCGTACGGCCATATCGCGCTCGAAGTCGACGACGCCGCCGACGCATGCGAGCGCATCCGCCAGGCGGGCGGCAAGGTCACGCGCGAAGCCGGTCCAGTCAAGGGCGGCACGACGGTGATCGCGTTCGTCGAAGATCCGGACGGCTACAAGGTCGAGCTGATCGAAAAGCATTCGTAACTCGTCGCGGCGCGCAAACGCTGGCACAATCGACGCTCCAATTCAGTGCACGCGTAACCGACAGCCGATGAGCACGTCCCTCGCCCTGCGCCGCGCCCCCGACGCCACCGCCATCATCGTCATGATCGCGCTGTGCGGCGCGTGGGGATTCCAGCAAGTCGCGATCAAGGAAGCGAACGCGTCGATTCCACCGATGCTTCAAGCGGGCATCCGCTCGCTGATCGCGACCTGCCTCGTGTGGATCTGGACGCGCACGCGCGGCGTGCCGCTCTTCCAGCGCGACGACACCTTGCCCGCCGGCCTGCTCGCGGGTCTGCTGTTCGGCGGCGAGTTCGTCTGCATTTTCTTCGGCCTGAGTCTCACCACCGCGACGCGCATGGCCGTGTTTCTCTACACCGCGCCCTGCTTCACCGCGCTCGGCCTGCACGCGTTCGTCGCGGGCGAGCGGCTTTCGCGCACGCAGTGGTGCGGCATCGTGCTGGCGTTCTGCGGTATCGCACTCGCCTTCGCCGATGGCTTTCTGCACGGCAATCCGAGCAGCGCATCGGCGTTGCGGGGCATCGCGGGCGATGCGCTCGGCATCATGGCGGGCATCTTCTGGGCCGCGACGACAGTGGTCGTGCGCGCGTCGTCGCTGGCGCAGGCGAGCGCGAGCAAAACGCTGTTCTATCAACTGGCGGTGTCGGCGGTGCTGCTGCTCGTGCTCGCGGCGGGCATCGGACAGACGCACGTCGGCGACGTCTCGCCGCTCGCGATCGCGAGCCTCGCGTATCAGGCGGTCGTCGTCGCGTTCATCAGCTATCTGACGTGGTTCTGGCTGCTCACGCGCTATATGGCGTCGCGGCTTTCGGTGTTCTCGTTTCTCACGCCGATCTTCGGCGTCACGTTCGGCGTGCTGCTGCTCGGCGAGCATTTCACCGCGCGTTTCATGGCCGCCGCGGCGATGGTGCTCGCGGGCATCGCGCTCGTGAACCGGCCGCCGCGCGGGACGTAGCTCATTCCGGCGCGGTCGCGCGAATCGTGACCATGTCGTGATCGATGTCGTCGTCGTGATCGGACGCCGCGTGCAGGTGCTCGGGCGGCATCGCTTCGACCGGATAGCCGTGCTTCTCCCACGCGTCCAGCCCGCCCTTCAGCGGCCGCACGTGTTTGAAACCCTTCGCGCGCATCTGCCGCGCGATGATCTTCGCGGTCGCCTCGTTCGGGCACACGCAATACACGACCACCTCGTGCTCCGAATACAACTGATCGACGCGATCCGGCGAATCGAGATCCAGCGCGATCGCGCCCGCGATGCGATACGGCTCGCGACGGCGAATCTCCGCCGGTCGCGCGTCGTAGATCACGGGCGGCGTGTCGGAGCGCATCATCGCGTCGAGCTGGTCCGGCGTGATGTGATACTTCGCGAGCCACTGGCGAAACTGCTCGCGCCGAATCCATCGATACAGCACGAAGCCGAGCGCGACCATCGCGAGAACGTCGATCACCGTCGTGCCGTTGGCGCGCACCAGCACGATGAGCCGTCCAATCTGTTCCTGCAGCGCCGCGCCGCCGAGCATCCAGAAACTCGCCCACGCCGTCGCGCCGATCAGATCCCACAGCACGAACACGCGCACTTCGATCTGCGTGGTGCCGAGCAGCGGCGCCGACACGAGCCCGAGTCCCGGCACGAACTTCGACACCGCGAGCAGCGGCACGCCGAAGCGCTCGAACCAGCGGCGCGCGGTGCGCAGCGTCGAATCGATCGACAACGAAAAGCGCACGAGCGAATTGAGAAAGCGGCGGCCGTAGAGCCGGCCTGCGGCGAACCAGAGCGAATCGGCGATGAGCACGGCGAGCACCGCGGCCGCGAGCATTTGCCAGAACGGCGCGTTGCCGGCGGCGACGAGCGTGCCGGCGAGAATCAGCATCGGCGCGGCGGGGACGGGCACGCCGAGTTGCGTCGCGAGGACGCTGACGAAGACGGCCCACGCGCCCCACGACGACGCGAGCGAAGTCGGGACGTGCGGCATTCGAACCTCTTGAGCGAGCTTTCGTGAAGGTCGCGCCGGGACATTCGGGTCCGGCGCAAAGGGTTACACTGTAACGTGATCGTGACAAAGCTGCCCAATCCATCCGGGCGGCAAGAGCACAACGCGAGGCACCCGGAAACCAGCGTGCAAGCCAACATTCAGCCCTTCTTCGACATCAACACCGGCACGATGACGTATGTCGTCTACAAGGAGGCCGGTTCGGCTGCGGCGATCATCGATTCCGTGCTCGACTACGATCCGAAAGCCGCGCGCACCTCGACGCAATCGGCCGATGCGGTCATCGCGTTCGTGCGCGAGCAGCAGCTTTCCGTCGAATGGATTCTGGAGACGCACGCGCATGCCGATCATCTTTCGGCGGCGCCGTATCTGAAGCGCATGCTCGGCGGGAAGATCGGCATCGGCGAATCGATACGCGCCGTGCAAGGCATGTTCAAGAAAATCTTCGATCTCGAACCCGAGTTTCAACTCGACAGCTCGCAATTCGATCAGCTCTTTTCGGATGGCGAGCGCTTCATGATCGGCGAAATCGAGGCGACCGCGCTGTTCGTGCCGGGCCACACGCCCGCCGACATGGCGTATCGGATCGGCGATGCGGTGTTCGTCGGCGACACGCTCTTCATGCCCGACCTCGGCACCGCACGCTGCGATTTTCCCGGCGGCAGCGCGCGCACGCTGTATCGATCGATCCAGCGTCTGCTCGCGCTCGATCCGGATACGCGAATCTTCGTCTGCCACGACTATCCGCCCGACTCACGCGGCCCGCGATGGCAAACCACCGTGCGCGAACAGCGCGAGCAGAACATTCACGTCGGGGCCGCCAGAACCGAGGACGAGTTCGTCGCGATGCGCGAGGCACGCGACGCGACCCTCGGCATGCCGATGCTCATTCTGCCCGCGATCCAGGTGAATATCCGCGCCGGCCACTTTCCTGAAGCGGCCGGCAACGGCACGACGTATCTGAAGATTCCGCTGAACGCGCTTTAACCTTCGATTCTGGTGCGCGTCACGCCGAGCAGATCGGCCATCGCGCGGCGCGCACCGCTCGAATCGCGCGCGACGATCGCCTCGAACACGGCCGTATGTTCCGCGAGCGACGCGTTGTAGACATCGGCGCGTTTGGCGTTCAGGCGCAATTGACCTTCCAGCGTGCGCTCGATCAGCGCGCCGAGCGGAATCAGCAGTTCGTTGCTGCACGCGGCGAGCACGCACAGATGAAAGTCGAGATCCGCGCGCACCCATTCTTCGACATTCTGTGCGCCGACCATCGCCTGATGCGCGCGCGTCAGGCGTTCGCGCGTGGCTTCCTCGTGGTTGTCGGCGGCGAGCGCGGCGGCGTACGGTTCGATCATCTCGCGCATTTCCTGGAGCTTGAGCGCGAATTGCAGCGGCGGCGCGACGCGCGAGTACCAGTCGAGCATGTCGGAATCGAGCAGATTCCAGGCAGCTTTCGCGCGCACACGCGTGCCGACTTTCGGCCGCGACTCGATCAGCCCTTTCGACGTAAGCGTGCGCAACGCCTCGCGCAACACCGTGCGGCTCACGTCGAAGCGCTCCATCAACGCCGCTTCGCGCGGCAGAGGCGAACCGGGCGCGAAGTCGCCGCGCAGAATCGCCGTGCCCAGTTCATGTGCCACGCGGCCATGTAAATCCCGATGAATGATGGTCTCCTTGTAGTGGTGAGCACGATTATGGAGTATTCCACTGATGTTTCGTAATTTTGGGCGCTCCAAGAATAATACTATTAATATGCCTAAGCGACGCCTTTTGCTAATATGTGAATCCGTTCAGGAGACGCTCAATGAAAATCACGAAACTCGAGACCTTCATCGTTCCGCCGCGCTGGTGCTTCCTCAAGATCGAAACGGACGAAGGCATCACCGGCTGGGGTGAGCCGGTCGTCGAAGGCCGCGCGCATACGGTCGCCGCCGCCGTCGATGAACTCGCCGACTATCTCGTCGGCAAAGACCCGCGCCATATCGAAGACCTGTGGCAGGTGATGTATCGCGCCGGGTTCTATCGCGGCGGACCTATCGGCATGAGCGCGATCGCGGGTGTCGATCAGGCGCTGTGGGACATTCTCGGCAAGCACCACGGCGTGCCGGTGCACGCGCTGCTCGGCGGTCAGGTGCGCGACAAGATCAAGGTGTATTCGTGGATCGGCGGCGACCGTCCGAGCGATGTCGCGAACAACGCGCGCGCCGTGGTCGAGCGCGGCTTCAAGGCCGTGAAGATGAACGGCTCGGAAGAGTTGCAGATCATCGATACCTTCGACAAGGTGCAAGGCGTCATCGACAACGTGCGCGCCGTGCGCGAGGCGGTGGGCCCGAACGTGGGCATCGGCGTCGATTTTCATGGACGCGTGCACAAGCCGATGGCGAAAGTGCTCGCGAAGGAACTCGATCCGTTCAAGCTCATGTTCATCGAAGAGCCGGTGCTCTCGGAGAACGTCGAGGCGCTGCGCGATATCGTCAACCAGACGAGCACGCCGATCGCGCTCGGCGAACGGCTCTACTCGCGCTGGGACTTCAAGCACATTCTGGCGGGCGGCTACGTGGACATCATTCAACCGGATGCGTCGCACGCAGGCGGCCTGACCGAATGCCGCAAGATCGCGACGATGGCCGAAGCCTACGATGTCGCGCTCGCGCTGCATTGTCCGCTCGGTCCGATCGCGCTCGCCACATGTCTGCAGATCGACGCCGTGAGCTACAACGCGTTCATTCAGGAGCAGAGTCTCGGCATCCACTACAACCGGGGCAACGACCTGCTCGATTACATCAAGAATCCGGAAGTCTTCAAGTATGAAGACGGCATGGTCTCGATCCCGCAGGGACCGGGATTAGGGATCGAGGTGAACGAAGAGAAAGTGCGCGAAATGGCGAAGGTCGGGCACCGCTGGCGCAATCCGGTGTGGCGTCACGCGGATGGCAGCGTCGCGGAGTGGTGATGCGTTCAGCGCCGAAGTCTTGCTTTGACGCCGCCGCGTAATGCGTTGCTGACGAGCAGGTCTTCGGCGTTCTGCAAGTCGTCCGGCGTCAGTGTGCGTTCTGCGGCGCCGAGTTCCTGCATCAACACGGCGCGCATCACGCCCGGCAGCACGCCGGCATCGATGGGCGGCGTGAACCACGTGCCGCCGAGCTTCACGAAGACGCTCGTACGGCCGCCTTCGGTCACTTCGCCGCGCTCGTTGACGAAGAGCATGTCGAACGCGCCTTCGGCCTCGGCGGCTTTCCACGCGCGGTCGTAGTCGGCGCGGCGCGTCGTCTTGTGACGCAGCAGCGGATCGCTCGATGACTGCGGCGCGAACCCGCGATCCGACGCGAGCAACACCTCCACGCTCTCCGATGCCAGCGGCGCAAGCGGCGCGCTCGTCAGCGCGATGCGCCCGCTCTTGTTGAGCGCGATGCGCATGCGATACGGCTTGTCCGCATCGAATTGCGCGCAATGCTTTTCGACCTGAGCCGAGAGCGCGCGCTCGTCGAAGGCAAAGTCGAGATACGCGGCGCTCGCCTTCAATCGGGCGACGTGCCGCTCGAAGTGACGCACGCCGCCATCGCGCGTCGAATAAACCGTCTCGAACAGTTCGAAGCCCGGATCCGCACCGGTCAGAAAGCGCGCTTTCAACAGGCACTCCTCGTATTCGTCGGCGGCGACGCTGTCGAGCACGATGCCTGCGCCGATGCCGAGCACGCCACGCTTGCCCGCGGCATCGACGACGATCGTGCGGATCGCCACCGACATGCAGAAGTCGCCGCTCGCATCCAGCCAGCCGATCGCGCCGGTATAGAGGCCGCGCGGCGTGCTCTCGATTTCATCGATCAGTTGCATGGTCCGATATTTCGGCGCGCCGGTGATCGAGCCGCACGGAAAGAGCGCGCGCACGATGCAGGCGAACGACGTGCCGGGAATCACGCGCGCTTCGATCGTCGATGTCATCTGCCACACCGACGCGTACGCCTCGACCGAAAACAGCACGGGCACATGCACCGAACCCGTGACCGCCACGCGCGACATGTCGTTGCGCAGCAAGTCGACGATCATCACGTTTTCGGCGCGATTCTTCGGATCGTGGCGCAGCGCCTCGGGATCGGCGTCGCGCGGCGCGGTGCCTTTCATCGGCCGGGCGCGCAGCAGTTCGCCGTGCTTCTCGGCGAACAATTCCGGCGAGCACGATACGACCGACCTGCCGTCCGGCAACGCGATCAACGCGCCGTAATGCACGGCCTGCCGCTCGCGCAAGCGCCGATACAACGCGAGCGGCGCGCCGAATACGTCGAAGTTCAGCCGGAACGTGTAGTTGATCTGATACGACTCGCCTTCGCGCAACGCGTGCTGCACGGCGGCGATCGACGCATCGAACTCGTCGCGCGTCACGCTCGATTCGATGCCCGCGACGCCTGCGGTCGTGTCGTCGCTTTCGGCGGCGAGCCATGCGTCGGCTTCATCGCGCGAAAGACGCGCGCACTCGCGGAACATGAGCACGCGCAGCGCATGATCGTCGCCGCGTCCGATGCTGCCGAACTGCAGATTGCGTCCGAACTCGTAGTCCGCGACGACGACCGCATGAAGACCGCTTTGCAGATCGCGCTCGATGTCGCCGCAGACCGCATCGAGCTCACGCGCATCCACACAAACGCGTTCGTGCGCGAAGTCCGTGTACAAACGACTCGACCGCCTTTCGGCGGTCGAGTCGCAATCGTCGAGCAGCGCAAACACCGCGCTGCGCTCTTCGGTTTTCATCGTCATGCTCGCACGACGTGCGACCCTTTCAACCGCATCAGTCGAAGAAGCTCTTCACGCGGTCGAACCAGCTCTTGCTTTGCGGACTATGCCGCGCGCCGCCCTGCTCCAGCGACTTCTCGAACTGCTTCAGCAGATCGCGCTGCTGTTCCGTGAGCTTGATGGGCGTTTCCACCTGCACATGCACGTAGAGATCGCCGGCGATACTCGAACGCAAGCCCTTGATGCCCTTGCCGCGCAGACGGAACGTCTTGCCGGACTGCGTGCCTTCCGGCACCGTGAAGCTCGCGCGGCCCGCAAGCGTGGGCACTTCGATCTCGCCGCCCAACGCCGCCGTGGTGAAAGGAATGGGCATCTGGCAATGCAGGTCGTCGCCGTCGCGCTCGAACACCGTGTGCTGCTTGATGTGGATTTCCACGTACAAGTCGCCGTTCGGGCCGCCGTTGATGCCCGGCTCGCCGTTGCCCGCCGAGCGGATGCGCATGCCGTCGTCGATGCCCGCCGGAATCTTCACTTCCAGCGTCTTCGTTTCCTTCACCTTGCCCGCGCCGTGGCAGGTCGCGCACGGATCGGGAATGTAGCTGCCGCTGCCGTGACACTTCGGGCACGTCTGCTGGATGCTGAAAAAGCCCTGCGACATGCGCACCTGGCCCTGGCCGTGACAGGTCGGGCAAGTTTCCGGCTTCGTGCCCGGCTTCGCGCCCGAGCCGTGACAGATGTTGCAGTTCACCCAGCTCGGCACGCGAATCTGCGTGTCGTAGCCGTGCGCCGCCTGCTCTAGCGTGATTTCCATGCTGTAGCGCAAGTCGGCTCCGCGATACACCTGCGGGCCGCCACGGCCGCCGCGCGCCGCACCGCCCGCCGCCTGTCCGAAGATGTCGCCGAAGATATCGCCGAAGGCATCGGCGAAACCGCCGAAACCTTGCGCGCCCGCGCCCGCCATGTTCGGATCGACGCCCGCGTGGCCGTACTGATCGTACGCGGCCCGCTTCTGCTGGTCGGAGAGCATTTCGTAGGCTTCCTTCGCCTCCTTGAAATTCTCTTCCGCCTTCTTGTTGTCCGGATTGCGGTCAGGGTGATACTTCATCGCGAGCTTGCGATACGCCTTCTTGATCTCGTCGTCGCTCGCGTTTTTCGCGACGCCCAGAACGTCGTAGTAATCCCGTTTCGCCATGTCGGTTCGATGCCGCCGCGCGTCACGCGACGGTTCCTGTCAGATCTGCGTTACCACTGACGCCCCGCCGAAACGAAGCGCCTCTAAAAACAACGTGCCCGGAGAGCTAGACAGCTCGCCAGGCGCGTTCCACGAAAGACGCCCAACGCGTCCCGATCATTCCACCGGTAAAGGCGCCCGGCCGTTTCCGGGCGCGCGCCTTCAGTCGGCTTAGTCCTTCTTCACTTCCTTGAAGTCGGCGTCGACGACATCGTCGTGCTGCTGGCTCGCGCCCGCTTCCGCCGAAGCGCCCGCGCCCGCGGCACCGGCAGCCGCGCTCGCCGCGCCTTGCTGAGCCTGCATGTCGGCGTACATCTTTTCGCCGAGTTTCTGCGAAGCCTGCGCCAGCGCCTCGACCTTCGCTTCGATCGTGGCCTTGTCGCTCGTGCTGCTCTTCAGCGCGTCTTCGAGGTCCTTCAGCGCCGCTTCGATCTTTTCCTTCTCCGAAGCGTCGACCTTGTCGCCGTACTCGGCGACGGCCTTCTTCGTGCTGTGGACCAGCGCGTCGCCCTGGTTGCGGGCATCCGCGAGTTCACGCAGCTTGTGATCTTCTTCGGCGTTGGCTTCGGCGTCCTTCACCATCTTGTCGATTTCCGCGTCGGTCAGACCCGAGTTCGCCTTGATGGTGATCTTGTTTTCCTTGCCCGTCGCCTTGTCCTTCGCGCCGACGTGCAGAATGCCGTTTGCGTCGATGTCGAAGGTCACTTCGATCTGCGGCGTGCCGCGCGGTGCGGGCGGAATGCCTTCGAGGTTGAACTCGCCGAGCAGCTTGTTGCCCACGGCCATTTCGCGCTCGCCCTGGAACACCTTGATCGTCACGGCGCCCTGGTTGTCGTCGGCCGTCGAATACACTTGCGCGTGCTTCGTCGGGATCGTGGTGTTCTTGTTGATCATCTTCGTCATCACGCCGCCGAGCGTCTCGATGCCGAGCGACAGAGGCGTCACGTCGAGCAGCAGAACGTCCTTGCGGTCGCCCGACAGAACCTGACCTTGAATCGCGGCGCCCACGGCCACGGCTTCGTCCGGGTTCACGTCACGGCGCGGGTCCTTTCCAAAGAACTCCTTCACCTTTTCCTGCACCTTCGGCATACGCGTCATGCCGCCGACGAGAATCACGTCGTCGATGTCGCCGACCTTCACGCCCGCATCCTTGATCGCGATGCGGCACGGTTCGATCGTGCGCTCGATCAGCTCTTCGACGAGCGCTTCGAGCTTCGCGCGGGTGAACTTGAGGTTCAAGTGCTTCGGACCCGACGCGTCGGCCGTGATGTACGGCAGGTTGATGTCGGTTTGCGCCGTCGACGACAGTTCGATCTTCGCCTTTTCAGCGGCTTCCTTCAGGCGTTGCAGCGCGAGCACGTCCTTGCTCAGATCGACGCCCTGCTCCTTCTTGAACTCGCCGATGATGTAGTCGATGATGCGCTGGTCGAAGTCTTCACCGCCGAGGAACGTGTCGCCGTTCGTCGACAGCACTTCGAACTGCATTTCGCCGTCCACGTCCGCGATTTCGATGATCGAGATGTCGAACGTGCCGCCGCCCAGGTCGAACACCGCGATCTTGCGGTCGCCCTTTTCGGCCTTGTCCAGACCGAACGCGAGCGCGGCCGCGGTCGGCTCGTTGATGATGCGCTTCACTTCCAGACCGGCGATGCGGCCCGCGTCCTTCGTTGCCTGACGCTGGCTGTCGTTGAAGTACGCCGGCACCGTGATCACGGCTTCCGTGACCGGCTCGCCGAGGTAGTCCTCGGCAGTCTTCTTCATCTTGCGCAGCACTTCGGCCGAAACCTGCGACGGCGCGAGATTCTTGCCGTGCGCTTCGACCCATGCGTCGCCGTTGTCGTGCTTGACGATCTTGTAGGGCATCAGGTTGATGTCCTTCTGCACTTCCTTCTCTTCGAAGCGGCGGCCGATCAGGCGCTTGACCGCGTAAAGCGTGTTGCGCGGATTGGTGACCGACTGGCGCTTGGCAGGCGCGCCGACGAGAATCTCGTTGTCATCCATGTAAGCGATGATCGACGGCGTGGTGCGCGCGCCTTCCGAGTTCTCGATGACCTTGACCTGGTTGCCTTCCATCAGCGCCACGCACGAGTTCGTGGTGCCGAGGTCGATGCCGATGATTCTGCCCATTTTTTATACTCTCCTAGCTTTGATCGCAATGGCGTTGCGGCGGCGGTGTGTCGTGCCTGACGCCGGCTTTTGCCGATTTACCGGGCCGAACGCCCAAAATTCATACCTGTACGCAAGATAAGAGCGCCAGTTTCGATTTCAAGACCCTTGAAACAATGCGGTCTATAACTTTTTTTGTGCGAGCCGATCTTTTACAGGCCCACGCCGGATGAGTTACTTCGGCGCGGCGACGGTCACGAGCGCCGGACGCAGCACGCGATCGGCGATGACATAGCCTTTCTGCAGCACCGTGACGACGGTGTTCGGATCCTGTTCGGCCGGGACCATCGAAATGGCCTGATGGCGATGCGGATCGAATTTTTCACCGACAGGATTCAGCGCGATGACGCGGCCCTTCTCCAAAGCGCCAGTCAACTGACGCAGCGTCAGCTCGACGCCCTCGCGAACCTTGGCCAGATCCGACGACTGGTCGGCAAGCGCGGCTTCGAGACTGTCGAGTACGGGCAGCAGATTTTCCGCGAAATTTTCGATGGCGAATTTATGCGCCTTCGCGACATCTTCCTGGCTGCGGCGGCGGACGTTTTCCGTCTCGGCCTTGGCGCGCAGGAACTCTTCCTTGAGCGCTGCGATGGTGGCCTGCGCTTCGGCCAGCGCGGCTTCGGCCTCGTTCGGCGCGGGTTGCGGGGCGGCTGCCGCGTCTGCCGGCGCGGCCTGCGCCGTACTCGTCGTGTCTGCGGCCTGGCGCGCGTTTTCGTCGGCGGGCGTCGGGTTCTGGCTCGCTGAATTTTCTTGCGTGTTTTCCATGTCGCTCAATGTGTATTGCTGTTGAGTTGAATCGGCTGCGATAACCGGCGTGAGTTGTCCGGGCCGTTTTTCGCACTAGCGCCGGAAATTGGGGCGTCGAAGGCATTTTCAAGCCTCCGGCGCGGATTTTTCGGACTAATTTAAGCACGACGATGACGCCGAAATGGCCGGCATTGGACACTTCGCCGCGGCGCGCAATTTTGAGATTGAGGGAAAGCCCTGACTCGCCTACACTTCAATCAAGCACCGCAGGACGCACGTATACCCTAATCCTACGAAATGCTTCAAACCGCTTTCAGCCCTTGCCCGTTTCCTGAACCGGCCGCTTTCTGACCGGGCAACCCGTTTTCCGGGGGTACCATGAAACTGACCTTTGCTATCGCGGTGGTCGCCCTGGTACTCGTCGCGGGAACGACCACCATCTGCATGTCCGGCGTCGTGACGGACCGTAACACCGAGTACGGCGGCGTTCACGCGACCATCGAAAGTTACTTCAATCCGAACGAGAAAATTTGTCGATAGTGCGACGGTCGCGCTTCGTCGGTCTGCCCTGCAAGCCGGCCGCGGGTTCGCGGAACGTCTTGCGGCGTTCCGATTCGGCCACGCGTTTCGTCCGGCCTTCGTCGGTTTCGGCGTAGAGCGTCTGCGCGACGGTCGCCGGGCCGCGCACGTCGCATAGCCCGCGCACTTCGACTTGCCAGACGAGCCGCTCGATATCGATTTCGACGATATCGCCGACGCGCACGTCCTTCGACGGCTTCACGTTCGCCCCGCCGATCTTCACGCGCCCCTTCTCGACCGCATCCGTCGCGAGTGAACGGGTCTTGAAGAAACGCGCCGCCCAAAGCCACTTATCGATGCGCAAACGCGCGTCGGGTTCCGTCGAAATCGTGTAGTTCATGGGTGAATGCTAAAAAATGCCGCGCTCAGGCGACCGCGGAAAGCGGCTGCACGGACTGCACGGGCCAGCCTTGCAGATGCTGCGCGGCGATTTCGCCGAGCCCCTTGATCCACGCGGGCGCCGAGTTCAGGCAGGGAATGCGGTGAAAATGCCTGCCGCCCGCCTTCAGAAATTCGTCGCGCACCTCGATGCCGATTTCCTCGATCGTCTCCAGGCAATCCGCCGTGAAGCCGGGACAGAACACGTCCACGCGCGCGACGCCGCCCGCGCCGAGTTCCGCGACCGTCGGCGCGGTGTACGGCTGAAGCCACTCCGCGCGGCCGAAGCGCGACTGGAACGTCACGCGGCATTCCACCGGCGTGAGGCCGAGCGCCGACGCAAGCAGCGAGCCGGTCAACTGGCACTGGTCGTGATACGGATCGCCGAGGTCCATCGTGCGCTTCGGCACGCCGTGGAAGCTCAGGACGAGTTTGTCGCCCGCGGCGAAATCCGGCTGACCGTGATGCCGCCAATAGTCGCGCACCTGTTCCGCCAGCGCGGCGATATACGCCGGATGATCCGCGTAATGGCGGATCGTGCGGATCTCCGGCTGATTGCGCACGCGTTTCAAAGCGGCGAAGGCAGCGTCGAACGCGGTGGCTGTCGTGGACGACGAATACTGTGGATACATCGGCAACAGAAGAATGCGATCAGCGCCTTCGAGCTTCAGTTGATTCAGCATCGCGCCGATGCCGGGCGAACCGTAGCGCATCGCATAGTCGACGATCACGTGATAGTCGTTCGCGGCGAACAGCCGCCGCAAACCCTCGACCTGCTTTTCCGTATGCACGCGCAGCGGCGAGCCTTCGGGCATCCACACTTGCGCGTATTTCTTCGCCGACGCGCGCCCGCGGAACGGCAGGATCAGCGCGCGCAGAATGACTTGCCACACGAGCAACGGAATTTCGACGACGCGCGGATCGGACAGGAATTGCGCCAGATACTTGCGCACCGCTCGCGGCGTGGGCGCGTCCGGCGTGCCGAGATTGATCAGCAGCACCGCGACGCGATGCGAAGCGCTGGGCTGCGAAGGCAACTCGAGGTCGAAACGCATAGGGCAAGCGGCGCGTAAAAGGTGAAGCCCATTATAGCGGCGGGTTCGAACGCGCATCATTGGCCGAACGGCCTAGTGGCGCGGCCTTGCGTGCCGCGCCAAGATGGCGTCATTGATGACTGAGCGACATCGAGAGCAGGCGCGCGGTGATGTCGACGATCGGGATCACACGGTTGTACGCCATGCGCGTCGGGCCGATCACGCCGAGCGTGCCGACGATCTTCCCGTTGACCTCGTACGGCGCCGTCACGACGCTCATTTCCTCGATCGGCACGAGATTCGACTCGCCGCCGATAAATATTTGCACGCCTTGCGCGTGGCTCGACACATCCAGCAATTGCAGGAGGCTCGTCTTTTGATCGAACAAATCGAACAGCTTGCGCAGCCGCGCCATGTCGGACGAGAGATCCGCCACTTCGAGCAGGTTGCGCTCGCCGGAAATGAGCACGGTGTCCGTGGGGTCCGTCTCGGCGGTGCTCGCGACCACGGCCGCCTGCATGAGCGTGGTCATGTCGCCGCGCAACTGGTCGATTTCCTCGCGCAGCCGCCGGCGCACCTCGTCGAAGGACAGGCCCGCGAAATGCGCGTTGATGTAATTGGAGGCTTCGACGAGTTGAGATGGCGAGTAATCGCGCTGCGTGGCCATCATGCGGTTCTGGACGTCGCCCTCGGGCGTCACGATGATGAGCAAAATGCGCTTGTCCGAGAGCCGCATGAACTCGATCTGCTTGAACATGTGACTGCGGCGCGGCGTGAGCACGACGCCCGCGAACGAAGACAGATTGGAGAGCACGCTCGCCGCCGCCGCGACAATTTTTTGCGGCTCCTCGCCCTGCAGGCGGGTCTTGACCGCGGTGGTCATGGCCTCGTCTTCCGGTGCTTCTACAGTCAGCATCGTGTCGACGAAGAGCCGGTAGCCGCGCGGCGTGGGAATCCGTCCCGCCGATGTATGCGGGCTCGCGACGAGGCCGAGCTCCTCGAGATCCGACATCACGTTGCGGATCGTCGCGGGGCTCAGTTCGAGACCGGAATGGCGTGATAACGTGCGCGAACCGACCGGCTGACCTTCGGCGATGTAGCGCTCGATCAACGTTTTAAGGAGGGTTTGTGCACGTGGGTCTAGCATGGGGAAATTTTAGCTCAACGAGTCGAAGGGCGGCGAGCCGCGCCGCGTGCGCTGCGTTCAACGTCCGCTCCATTCTAGCGAGAAACGACCGGCGTGCCGCGCGCGCTCGCGTGGTCACGTCGCAGCACGCTCGTCCGCCATCGCCCACGGTTCTTTTCGCCCTCTGACTATGGTGTAATGCCGGCATGGAAATTGGCCAATTCAAGACCGTCGCGCTCGTGGGGCGCACCAACACGCCAGGCATCGAGGCGCCGCTGAGATCGCTCGCCGGTCTTTTGGCGCAGCAAGGCTTCGAGGTCGTGTTCGAGGCGGGCACCGCGAAGGACGTCGGCGTGACGGAGTTTCCGGCGCTTTCCATTGCGGAGATGGGCGCGCGCGCGGACGTCGCGATCGTGCTCGGCGGCGACGGCACCATGCTCGGCATCGGCCGGCAACTCGCGCCGTACAAGACGCCGCTCATCGGCGTGAATCATGGGCGGCTCGGCTTCATCACGGACATTCCGCTCAAGGCGATGCAGGAGATCATCCCGCAGATGCTCGCCGGCCAGTTCGAGCGCGAGGAACGCAGCCTGCTCGAAGCGCGCATCATGCGCGACGACAAGCCGATCTATCACGCGCTGGCGTTCAACGACGTCGTGGTGAATCGCAGCGGCTTTTCCGGCATGGCGGAGCTGCGGGTGTCGGTGGACGGCCACTTCATGTACAACCAGCGCTCGGACGGCCTGATCGTCGCGACGCCTACCGGTTCGACCGCTTACGCGCTGTCGTCGGCGGGGCCGATCCTTCATCCGCAATTGCAGGGCTTCGTGCTCGTGCCCATTGCGCCGCATTCGCTGTCGAACCGTCCGATTGTGCTGGCCGACGATTCGAAGGTGACCATTCAGATCATCGGCGGGCGGGACGTCAACGTGAATTTCGACATGCAGTCGTTCACGGCCGTCGAACTGAACGACGCGATCGAAGTGCGGCGCTCGAAGCATACGGTGCCGGTGCTGCATCCGGTCGGCTACAGCACGTACGCGACCTTGCGCAAGAAACTGCACTGGAACGAGCATCCGTCGCAGGACGCCTCGTCGCTCTGAACCCACTCTCGTATTCCCCTTCCCCGAAGCGTCCATGCTCCGTCATCTTTCGATTCGAGATTTCGTCATCGTCGCCACGCTGGATATCGATTTCGATCCAGGTTTCACGGTCTTTTCGGGAGAAACCGGCGCGGGCAAGTCGATCCTGATCGATGCCCTCGCACTCACGCTCGGCGCCCGCGGCGACGCGAGCGTCGTGCGCGCGGGCCAGTCGCGCGCGGACATCACCGCGGAATTCGGCACGCATCCGCTCGTCGTGCAATGGCTGGACGAGCACGCGCTGTCGCAAGACGGCGACTCGGTGATGCTGCGCCGGGTGATCGATTCGGGCGGCCGCTCGCGCGCGTTCGTCAACGGCACGCCCGCGACGCTCGCGCAGCTTCGCGAAGTGGGCGAAATGCTCGTCGATATTCACGGACAGCACGCGCATCAGTTGCTGATGCGTCCCGACGCGCAACGCGAACTCTTCGACACGCACGCGCAGTTGCTCGACACCGCCGGCGCGGTGAATCGCGCTTGGCGCGCCATGCGTGACGCGCAGCAGGCCGTCGAGACCGCGCAAAACCGCGACCGCGAACTGCAACTGGAGCGCGAACGCCTCGCGTGGCAACTGAGCGAATTCGACAAACTCGCGCCGCAACCCGGCGAATGGGAAGAAGTGAGCGCGGAGCATCACCGGCTGTCGCATTCGGCGAGTCTCATCGACGGCGTGCAGGGCGCGCTCGGCGCACTCTCCGAATCCGACGAAGCCATGATCTCGCAGCTCGGCGCGATCATCTCGAAGGTGCGCGGCCTCGCCGATATCGATCCCGCGCTGAACGACGTGCTCGCGTCGCTCGAACCGGCGGAGATTCAGTTGCAGGAGGCGTCGTATTCGCTGTCGCACTACGCGCAACGGCTCGAACTCGATCCCGACCGGCTCGCGCAAGTCGAAAGGCGCATGGATCAACTGCATTCGACGGCGCGCAAGTTCCGCCTTCAACCTGAAACGCTGCCCGAGGAACACGACGCGCGCCGCCGCCAGCTCGCCGAACTCGACGCCGCCGCCGATCTCGGCGCGCTGAACGCCGCCGCCGAAAAGGCGAAAGACGAATTTCTCGCGCAGGCCAAAGTGCTGTCGAAGGCGCGCACGAAGGCCGCGAAGCATCTTTCGAAAGCGGTCACGGAAGGCATGCAGGAATTGTCGATGGCGGGCGGCAGCTTCGAAGTCGCGCTCGTGCCGCTCGCGGAAGGCGGCGCGAACGGGCTGGAGCAGATCGAGTTCCGCGTGGCCGGTCACGCGGGCGTCGCGTTGAGGCCGCTCGCGAAAGTCGCGTCGGGCGGCGAACTGGCGCGTATCAGCCTCGCGCTCGCCGTGATCGCGAGCACCGCGAGCCCGACGCCCACGCTCATCTTCGACGAAGTGGACACGGGCATCGGCGGCGGTGTCGCGGAAGTGGTCGGGCGCCTGTTGCATCAACTGGGCCGCGACCGTCAGGTGCTGTGCGTCACGCATTTGCCGCAGGTGGCCGCGCGCGGCGATCAGCATTTCCAGGTCGCGAAGTCTTCCGACGACGCCGGCGGCACCGTGAGCACGGTGACGCCGCTCGACAAGAGCAGGCGCATCGAGGAAGTGGCGCGCATGCTCGGTGGCCTCGAAATCACCGCGACCACGCGCAAGCACGCGAAGGAAATGCTGGCGGCCTGAACGCCGGCTCAGTCCGCCACGGAAAACACCCGGTCCCACAGCGCCGTCACCGCGTCGCGTTCGGCCTGAACCTCGGCCGGATCGACGCGCGCCTTCTCCATGCCGTCGAGCCGCAGCGTGTGCTGGAGCTTGCGGTAATGGCGGTACGCCGCGCCGATCACATCGGCTTGCTCTTCGGCGATCAATCCGCTTTGCGCAGCGATCTTGAGCAGCGTGATGTTGCCCGCATTGCGCAGAAACGCGCGATGCTCGCGCGTATGCAGCAGCACCCAGTACTGCACGATGAACTCGATATCGACCATGCCGCCGCGATCGTGCTTCAGGTCGAACAGGTCGCTGCGATTCGGATGCCCGTCGGCGACGCGCTGGCGCATCGACGCGATCTCGCGCGCCAGCGCGGCCGCGTCGCGCTCCATGACGAGCACGTCGGCGCGAATCTGCTCGAACTCCGCACCGATTTCGGCGTCGCCCGCACTGTAGCGCGCCCGCGAAAGCGCCTGATGCTCCCAGACCCACGCGGTGTTCGCCGCGTCGCCTTCGCGAATCTGATAGCGGCGAAACGAGGCGAGATCGGTCACGAGCAAGCCGGATTCGCCGTTCGGCCGCAGGCGCAAATCGACATCGAAGAGCGTGCCCGCGCCGGTCGCCGCCGTGAGCCACGTAATGAGACGGCGCGTGAACATCGCGTAGATGTCGGAGGCGGCGTCGTCGTCATCGTCGTAAAGGAAGATGAGATCGAGGTCCGACGCGTAGCCCAGTTCCTTGCCGCCCAGCTTCCCGTACGCGATGATCGAAAAGCGCGGCGTCTCGCGATGCCGCTTCGGGAACTGCTTCCACACGGTTCGCACGGTCACGTCGAGCACGGCGTCGGCAAGTTCGGAGAGACGGTCGCTCACGTGCTCGACGCTCAGATGGCCGGCGAGATCGATCAGCAGAATGCGGAACACTTCGGCCTGATGCGCGTGACGCAGCAGATCCATCTGATGTTCGACGTCCTCGGCGGCGTCGAGCCGCGCGATCAGCGAACGCTTGAACTCGGACCAGTCGAAGGGGCTGGCGATGGCTTCGTCGTCGAGCAATTCGTCGAGCAGTTGCGGATGGCGGATCAGATAGCCCGCCGCCCAGCGCGAACCCGACAGCACCGACAGCACGCGCTCCAGCGCCGCCGGATATTCCGTCAGCAGCGCGAGATAGGCGCCGCGCTTGCCGATGGCTTCGAGCAGATCGAAAAGACGCACGATGATGTCGCCGCGCTTGCCCGCATCGGCCGACTGCACGGCTTCGAGCGCCCGTTGCGCGACGATGTCGAAACGCTCGCGGCTCTGCGACGGCAAGCCGGCATAACGCGCCGAATTCCACACGCCCGTCAGACGCGAAAGCACCGGCGCCGGGTCCGCGAAGCCGAGTTCCGCGAGGCCCGCGAAGAGTTCTTCCTGCGCGGAGTCGTCGGCGAGCGCGCTGCTCCAGATCCACGACGCAGCCGATTCCTCCGATACGCCGCAGCCGCCCTGCCCGCTCACCTTGTCGGCGAAAATCGCGTCGAACTGCTGCTCGACCAGCTCGCGATGCGCGTCGAGCTTTTCCATCAGCGCGGCATAGTCCGCGAAGCCGAGCGACTTCGCGAGCAGCGCGCGTTCGTCGTCCGCCACGGGCATCGCGTGCGTCTGCGCGTCGTTGCGATATTGCAGCCGATGCTCCACCGTGCGCAGGAACAGATACGCGTCGGACAGCGCCTCGCACACGTTGGGCGCGAGCAGGCCGTTGGCGGCGGCGCGTTCGAGCACCGCGAGCGTCGGACGAATACGGAATTCCGCTGCCTGACCGCCGCGAATCAACTGAAATACCTGCGCGCTGAACTCGATTTCGCGGATGCCGCCGCGACCGAGCTTGATGTCGTCGGCCTTGTCGGGACGCATCGACGCGCGCCGCCGCGCTTCCTGCCGAATCTGCTGATGCAGCGAGCGGATCGCCGCGATCACGCCGTAGTCGAGATAGCGCCGGTAGATGAACGGCGTCGCGATCGCTTCGAGCTGCTTCGCGAGGCGCTTCGCAGAGTCGCTTTGCGTCTCCGAAACGAGCCGCCCCTTGATCCACGCGTAACGCTCCCACTCGCGGCCCTGCACGTAGAAATATTCTTCGAGCATGCCGAGGCTGCACACGAGCGGGCCGGAATCGCCGTTGGGCCGCAGCCGCATGTCGACGCGAAACACGTAGCCGTCCTGCGTGATTTCCGCGAGCGCGCCGATCAGACGTTTGCCGAGCCGTGTGAAGAATTCCTGCGTCGCGATTGCGGAGCGCGTGCCGCCCGAGGTTTCGCCATCCTCTTCATAGACGAAGATCAGATCGATATCCGACGATGCGTTCAACTCGCGACCGCCGAGCTTGCCCATGCCGACGACGCCGAGCGTCTGGCGCTCGCCGTCCGGTCCGCGCGGCTCGCCGAAGAGCGCTTCGAGATCCGCCGACAACACCGCGAGCGCGCGCTGCACGGTGACTTCGGCGAGATCGGTCATCGCGCCGGTGACTTCGGCGACGTCCGCCGCGCCGGCGAGATCACGCTCCATCGCCGTGCAGAACACTTCCGTTCGCAGGCGCCGCAGCGCGGCCTTGAGCGCGGCTTCGTCGAGCACGCCGCTTTCGGTGCACGGCGTGCAGTGCGCATCGAGTCGCGCTTCGATCCATTCGCGCGTGATGCGCGAGTTCGCCCACTGCGCGACATTCGACGCCAGTTCGGGCCGCGCCGCATACGCGCGCGCCGCATAGTTGGAATAGTCGGAACTGAGAAGAGTGGCGTCGGTCATGAAAGGTTGGGTTCGCTCATTGCTTCCGGTAAGACAAGGGCTTCACGCACTGCGCCGCGAGTCTTGCCGGGCGCGGCTTTGCAAGCATCCACGAGTGCACGGGCAGCGGCCGTCCCCGCGATGCCCGTGTTACATTTCAGCGTCAAACACGCAAAACTACCATATCGCCCGACAGCAGCAGCATGTCCGACAGCAGACGATCCGTCGACCCGACCGAAGTTGGACAAGCCCAGCCCAGCGGCAACGCCGAGCGCGTGCTTTCACGCGTCTTCAAATTCGTTCTCGTCATCGCGGCCATTGCGTATTTCGTGGTCGCGGGCCTGTATGTCGGCCTGCGCTACATCGTCATGCCGCAGGTCGATTCGTTCCGGCCGCGCATCGAGCAACTGGTCTCGTCGAAGATTCACGCGCAGTTGCATATCGGCAGGATTTCCGCGCGATGGTCGGGACTTTCGCCGACGATCGATCTGGACAATCTCAGCATCGACGCCGCCGATGGCTCGCCCGGTCTCGCCGTGCCGCACGCGAGCGCGAGCATCGCGTGGGCGTCGCTGCTGCATCTGCGGCCCAAGCTCGCCGATCTGACCGTCGACGGTCCCGACGTGATCATCGCGCGCAATGCGGAGGGCGCGCTGTCCGTCGCGGGCGTGCCGCTGCCCACGCACCGCACCGGCTCGAACGCGTTCACGACCTGGCTGCTCGGCCAGGATCACATTCTTCTGCGCGACGGCACGCTGCGCTGGCGCGACACGCAACGCGCCGCGCCCGAGGTCGCGTTCAAGCGCCTGCATCTCGCGATCATCAACGACGGCACGCGCCATCGGCTCGCGCTCAAGGCGCCCGCCGACGGCGACGTGCTGCACGGGCCGCTCGACTTCCGCGCGGACTTCCGTCATCAGCCTTTCTCCGCGATGGGCGCGCCGGCCAACTGGAGCGGCCGCCTCTACATGTCGACGGGGCCGGTCGATCTGCCGATGCTCGCGCGCTACGTGAAACTGCCGTTCCAGATGTACAGCGGGCGCATCAACAACGAGATCTGGCTGAACTTCGCCGGCGGCCAGTTGCAGAACGCGAGCGGCGAGCTGACCGGCTCGAGCATCGCGCTGCGGGTGCGCGCAACGCAGCCGCGTCTCGATCTGCCGATCGCGCGCTTCGGCTGGCGCATCGAGAAGAACGACACCGAGTACACGCTGAATCTGCGCGACCTTCATGCGGAACTCGGCCAAACGCCGCTCGATGACGGCACGCCGGTCGCGCGCCTGCTCGTGTCGCGCTCGCTGACGGGCACGTATCGTCCGCCGGGCGTCGGCAAGGGGCAACTGGTGCGGCTGACGGGCGATTCCGTCGATATCGGCATCCTCGCTGAATTCGTGCGTGCGCTGCCGGTGCCGGCGAGAGTGCTCAACGAGCTCGTGCGCGTCAATCCGCGCGGCCAGGTGGCGAACTACACGATCTTCACCGAGCGCGCCGCGCCCAGGACCGAAGAAGAAGCGCAGCAGCAACGCAAGAAGGGCGACGCGCCGCTCTTGCACTACGCGTTCAAGGGCGATCTCCAGGGTCTCAGCATCCAGGCGCAGGAGCCGCCGCCCGGACTCACGATCAACAATCATCCGCGCGCGGGCATCCCGGGCGTCGAGAACCTCTGGGGCACGCTCGACGCGAACGAGAAGGAAGGCCGGATCGCGATCGACACGAAGAAAGTGGTCGTCATCATTCCCGGCGCGTTCGACGATCCCCGCCTCGCTTTCGACTCGCTGCAAGGCAACGCGCGCTGGACGGTCGCGGATGCCATCGCGCCGGGCGAATTGCGGCGCGCCTTCACGGTCCATGTCGAACGGCTGCACGTCAAGAACGCCGACGCCGAAGGCGAAGCCACCGCCGATTACTGGAACCAGGGCCACGGACGCGGCAATCTCGACCTGAAAGCGAAGGTCGCGCATCTGAAGGTGACGAGCCTCGTGCGCTATCTGCCGACGAGCCTGACCGAGCGCGTGCGCATCTATCTCGGCCACGCGCTGCAGGCGGGCGTCGCGAGAAACGGGACGATCGAAGTGCACGGCGATCTCACGCGCTTCCCGTACAACAAGTTTCCGGACGCGGGCATCTTCCGCATCCACACGCCGTTCAGCGGCGGCAAGTTCGACCCGACGCCGTTTCCGCCGCGCAAGATGGCCAACGGCCTGCCGAACTTCTGGCCGGCGTTCGAGGGCATCGACGGCACGTTCACGCTCGCGCAGAACAAGCTCGGGTTCGATATCGACAAGGGACATTACCGCGGCGTGAAGGTCGCGAAAGTCACCGGACGTATCGACGATACGGGCAATCGCGAAACCCGGCTGTGGATCGACGGCAAGGCGCGCGGCCCGCTTTCCGACATGCTTCAATACGTCGACGACAGCTCGCTCGGCCTGATGGCGAAGCACGCGACGCGCAAGATCGACGCCAAAGGCGATGCCGTGCTCGCGCTCACGCTCGGCATTCCGCGCTATCGTCCGCCCGCGCCGTTGCCGCCGCTCAAGCCCGATTACAAAGGATCGCTCACCTTCGCGGACAACCAGATCACGTACAGCAATCTGCCGCCGCTCACGCATCTGCGCGGCAAGGCCGACTTCGCCGCGAAGACCGTGACGCTCGACGGCCTGACCGCGCAACTGCTCGGCGGCGACGTCCGCGCGAAAGGCGGCGTGCAGCCCGACGGCAGCTATGTGTTCGACGTGAACGGGCGCATCGGCGCGGATGCCGCCACGCGCCTCGACAGGCGGATCACGCCGCAGGTCGCGGAATTCATGAAGCGCATCAACGGCACCGCGACTTACGCGCTGCACGTGCACGGCGCGAAGAACGCGTTGCCGAACGTGCAGGCGAAGTCGGATCTGACGGGCCTCGGCATCGATCTGCCCGCGCCGTTCGGCAAGCCGCAAGGCACGCCGATGCCCTTCTCCTTCACCTTCCAGCCCGCGCCGGGCGGCGCGCCGGATCTGCATGACGCGCAACTGAGCTTCGGTCCGGTCGCGGCGCATTACGTGCTGCAGCAGATCGGGCGCGCGCAGGTCAAGATCGATCCGCAAGACGCCGCCGAACCGATGAACATGCGCGCGCGCCTGAAAGTCGTGCGCGGCGCGATCGCGGTGAACAAGCCCGCCGATCTGCCCGCCGAAGGCGTCAGCGCAAACGTCGATCTGAACGAGCTCGATGCCGACGCATGGCGCAAGACCTTCGCCGAAATCAACGCCGCCAGCGCCACGACGGCGGAAGCGGCCGCCGCCGCGAACGCGCCGCGCCCGCCGATGAACGAGAACGTCAAACAGTTCATTCCGACCCGCGCCGACATCCACTTCACGACGCTCAAGCTGCTCGACCGGCGCTGGGACAACGTCGCGATCGGCGCGAGCGAGGCGGATCGCAAGTGGCAGGCGAACATCGCGTCGGATCAGGTGTCGGGCGATGTCGCCTGGACGCCGGGCGCGACCAGGGACAGCCCCGGCACATTGCAGGCGCGCCTGGCGAGGGTCGTGATTCCGGAAAAGACAGGCACCGATACCGTCGGCCAGGTCATGCGAAAGCCGCCGCGCAACATGCCGACGATCGATCTCATCGTGAACGAGCTCGTGTTTCGCGGCCACAGCCTCGGGCGGCTCGAAGTCGATGCGCACAACGAAGTCGTCGCCGACGAGCCGATCTGGACGCTCGACAAGCTCGAACTCGTCAATCCCGACGCGACGCTCACCGCGAACGCGACGTGGCGCACGCTGCCGGGCGGCGTCAACAGGGCCGCGCAGCCGGACACCGCGCCCTCTTCCGACGCCGACGACGCCCTCCCGCGCCGCACGTCGCTCGATTTCAAGCTCGACGTGAAAAACGGCGGACAGTTGATCGACCGTTTCGGCGCGCCGCACGTCGTCAATTCGGGCAGCGGCACGGTCTCGGGCCACGCGGGCTGGAACGGCGGCCCGACGGCCGTCGACGTGAACACGCTCGATGGCAACGTGAATGTCGATCTGCGTCACGGCCAGATCCTGCGTGCGCCGGGCGCGGCGAAATGGCTCGGCATCTTCAGCCTGCGCAGCCTCGCCAATCTTTTGACGCTGCATTTCGAGGATGTCGTCGGCAAGGGGCTGCCGTTCGAGAAGATCACGGGCAATGCGAAGATCGTCGACGGCATCAGCCGAACGGACGACTTCCTGATGGTCACGTCGCCCGCGCGCGTGCAGATGCACGGCGTCGTCGATATGCCGAAGCAGACGCAGGATCTTCAGGTGAAGGTAATTCCGACGGTCGGCGCGGGCGCGGCGGCGATCGGCGCGGCGGTGATCAATCCGCTGCTCGGGCTCGGCGTGCTCGCGGCGGACATCGCGCTGTCGGCTTCGATCCAGAAAGCCTTCGCGCTCGACTATTCGATCACCGGCTCGTGGAGCAAACCCGTCGTTAAGCGGCTCAATGGCGATCAGGGTAAGATCGAAACACCCGCCGCCGCCGTGGCCCCGTCCGCTGCCCGCTAAAAACGGGCGTTGCGCGAGTTCCGGCGACGCCGTTTTCGTTCCCCTTTTTCTACCAGCGCAAAGAGACATGAGCGAAAGATCGAGCGAAAGCGCGGCCCCGTTTCAGGTCGCCGCGCTCCAGATGGTCAGCACGCCGGACCGGGACCGCAATCTCGCCGACGCCAGTCAACTCATCGCCGACGCCGCGCGCCGCGGTGCGCAGATGGTGCTCCTGCCCGAATATTTCTGTTACATGGGCTTCAAGGACACCGACAAACTCGCGATCCGCGAAACGCCCGGCTCGGGTCCGATCCAGCAATTTCTGGCCGACGCGGCGCGTTCGCACGGCGTGTGGATCATCGGCGGAACGCTGCCGATGCAATCACCCGAAGAGAACCGCGTGCTGAACACGACGCTCGTCTTCGATCCGAGCGGCACTCAGGTCGCGCGCTACGACAAGATTCATCTGTTCAATTTCGAGCGCGGCGAGGAATCGTACGACGAAGCGCGCACCATCTTCCCCGGCACCGAGGTCCGCACGTTCGACGCGCCGTTCGGCCGCGTGGGATTGTCGGTGTGCTACGACCTGCGTTTTCCGGAGCTATACCGGAAGCTCGGCGATTGCGCGCTGATGGTCGTGCCGTCCGCGTTCACCTACACGACCGGCCGCGCGCACTGGCAGACGCTGCTCAAGGCGCGCGCCGTCGAAAATCAATGCTATGTGCTCGCCGCGGCGCAGGGCGGCAATCACGAGAACGGACGCCGCACGTGGGGTCACAGCATGCTGATCGATCCGTGGGGCGAAATCGTCGATATCCGGGACGAAGGCCCGGGCGTCGTGGCCGGCGGCATCGATCTGCAACGCATCGCGATCGTGCGGCAGAGCTTGCCGTCTTATCGGCATCGCGTGATCGGGTGATCGCGCGGCTTGCTCACCGGATGACTTGAAGACGCGGGTTTTCCCCCGCACATGAACTGACCGAATCGGACCGTAGAATAGTCCGCGATTCGTCTGAAATATATATCGAACTCGTCACAGAACACGCAATAGGCACCGCATGAACATCATCGAACCCGGCATTCGTAATCTCGTCACGGCGAAGGACGTTTTGCTCACGCCCTACGGTCTCGACGAAGGGCTGATCACTCGCACGCTCGCGGAAATCTTCACGCATCGTGTCGATTACGCGGACCTCTATTTCCAGTCCACGCGCAGCGAAGCGTGGAGTCTCGAAGAAGGCATCGTCAAATCGGGTAGTTTCAGCATCGATCAGGGCGTCGGCGTGCGCGCCGTGTCGGGCGAGCGCACGGCGTTCGCCTATTCGGACGACCTCTCGCCCGAGTCGATCCGCCAGGCCGCGATCGCGACGCGCGCCATCGCCAAAGCCGGCGGCGGCAAGCACAAGGTCAAGCCGGCGAGCACGCTCACGGGCGTGTCCGGGCGCGATCTGTATCTGCCCTCCGATCCGCTGCATTCGCTCGATGCGAACGCCAAGGTGAAACTGCTCGAGCGTGTCGAACAGATGGCGCGCGGCAAGGATCCGCGCATCACGCAGGTCATGGCCGGTCTCGCCGGCGAGTACGACGTCGTGCTCGTCGCGCGCAGCGACGGCGCGCTCGCGGCAGACGTGCGCCCGCTCGTGCGCGTGTCGGTGACGGTGATCGCCGAGCAGAACGGGCGACGCGAAATCGGCACGGGCGGCGGCGGCGGACGCTTCGACTATGGCTATTTCACCGACGACATCCTGAACAAATACGTCAACGATGCCGTGCACGCCGCGCTCGTCAATCTCGAAGCGCGCCCTGCTCCGGCGGGCGCGATGACCGTCGTGCTCGGGCCGGGCTGGCCGGGCGTGCTGCTGCACGAGGCGGTCGGACACGGGCTGGAGGGCGATTTCAACCGCAAGGGATCGTCGGCGTTCGCGGGGATGATCGGCGAGCAGGTGGCGGCGAAGGGCGTCACCGTGGTCGATGACGGCACGCTGCCGAATCGGCGCGGCTCGCTCAACATCGACGACGAAGGCAACCCGACACAATGCACGACGCTGATCGAGGACGGCATTCTGAAGGGCTACATCCAGGATTCGCTCAACGCGCGCCTGATGAAAATGCCGGTGACGGGCAACGCGCGCCGCGAGTCGTACGCCGCGCTGCCGATGCCGCGCATGACGAACACGTACATGCTCAACGGCGACAAGGATCCGCAGGAAATTCTCGCGTCGGTGAAGAACGGCTTGTACGCGGTGAATTTCGGCGGCGGTCAGGTCGATATCACCAACGGCAAGTTCGTGTTTTCGGCTTCCGAGGCGTACATGATCGAGAACGGCAAGATCACGTATCCGGTGAAGGGCGCGACGCTGATCGGCAGCGGACCGGAATCGCTCAAGTACGTGACGATGATCGGCAACGACATGTCGCTCGACAGCGGCGTCGGCGTGTGCGGCAAGGAAGGCCAGAGCGTGCCGGTGGGCGTCGGTCAACCGACGTTGCGCATCGAGAAGATGACGGTCGGCGGGACGGTGTGATTTTTATGCGGCTTTTCCGCATCGGATGCGTTTGTTTGCGGCCTGGCCGCATCGTCCGGTGCGGATTGTCCGCGTTTTCGCAGATGCAGGGTTGTCAGCGCCGTACGTTTGAGGTTATAAAAGCAGTCACAACTTTTCTGACGCGCCTTCGATCCAACATGTCCGCCAAGTTTTATTTTTATTTTTTTTGGCATCTCAAGCCGCTGGCGGATCGAGAGGGTGAGTCGTACACAGGTTGAACAAACCGAATTCCCGAAAAAACCGCCAGCGAGTCTGGCGGTTTTTTTTCGTCTCATAGTTTGATTAGAACGCTGCCGTTGGAGAACCGACATGCCCCCGCACAATACCGATGATGTTCGTATCCGCGAGTTGAAAGAGCTGACCCCGCCCGCGCATCTGATCCGCGAATTTCCCTGCGCCGAGCCCGTTTCGGAACTGATCTACAACGCGCGACAGTCGATGCATCGCATTCTTCACGGGATGGATGACCGGTTGATCGTCATCATCGGGCCGTGCTCGATTCATGATCCTCGTGCCGCGATGGAGTACGCGGGGCGGTTGATCGAGCAGCGGAAACGGTTCGCGGGCGAGCTGGAAATCGTGATGCGCGTGTATTTCGAAAAGCCGCGCACGACGGTGGGCTGGAAGGGGTTGATCAACGATCCGTATATGGATAACAGCTTCAAGATCAATGACGGGTTGAGGGCCGCGCGGGAGTTGCTCATGCATATCAATGAGCTTGGCTTGCCGGCCGGAACCGAATATCTCGACATGATTAGTCCGCAGTACATCGCCGATCTGATTTCGTGGGGGGCGATTGGGGCGCGGACTACGGAATCTCAAGTGCATCGCGAATTGGCGTCCGGTTTGTCTTGTCCCGTCGGATTCAAGAATGGCACGGATGGGAATGTGAAAATCGCCGTCGATGCGATCAAGGCGGCGTCGCAGCCGCATCATTTTCTTTCCGTCACCAAGGGCGGACACTCGGCGATTGTTTCGACCGCAGGAAATGAGGATTGCCACATCATTTTGCGCGGCGGGAAAGCGCCTAATTACGATGCGGCGAGTGTCGATGCTGCTTGTAGCGATATCGGCAAGGCTGGATTAGCCGCTCGTCTTATGATCGATGCGAGTCACGCCAATAGCTCGAAGAAGCATGAAAATCAGATTCCGGTTTGTGAGGATATCGGCAAGCAACTCGCTGGCGGAGATGAGCGGATTGTGGGGGTGATGGTGGAGTCGCATCTCGTGGCTGGGCGGCAGGATTTGAAGGAAGGGTGTGAACTCACGTACGGCCAAAGCGTTACCGATGCTTGTATTGGGTGGGAGGAGAGTGTTGGGGTGCTTGAACGCCTGTCAACATCTGTCATCCAGCGAAGAATTGCCAGAGGTCGAGGCAACTGAAGCACCGCGTTCCACTTGCCACTCGCGCCCGAAAATCTGACCTCCTTCACCGAGGTAAGTTACGGGCGCGTCCCTCAACGTCTTCCAGTAGTGCGCTTAATCGATAAATATAAAACGCCGTATAAACTGATTGCAGCGATACGATTTTCGCGCCGTGAACACGATATATAACTAATCACGTTATAGGGATCGTCGGGCATGATTCCATAGCGTATCCGCGCCGCCGTCGGCGCGATTGAGAATGCGCGCCAACACAAACATCAAATCCGACAACCGATTCACATACCTCCGCGGCGCCTCATTAACCCCGGCATTTTCAACACGCCCCAACGCCACAATCGCCCGCTCCGCTCTTCGACAAACCGTCCGTGCCACATGCGCCAAAGCCGCCGCCCTCGACCCGCCCGGCAAAATGAATTCGCTCAAAGGCGGCAATGTCGCGTTGTACTCTTCCAGCCAGGCATCCAATTGCGCAAGATGAGAAGTCTGAATCATCGAATGCCCGGGAATCGACAATTCGCCACCCAGATCGAACAAATCGTTCTGAATTTGCGTCAGCGCGTCCCGCACATCCGAAGGCATCGGCTCACAAAGCAGCACGCCGATGCAGGAATTCAATTCATCGACATCTCCGATTGCGGCAATACGCGCATCGTCCTTCGGCACGCGGCTTCCATCGCCCAAACCTGTGGTTCCATCGTCGCCGGTACGCGTGGCGATTTTGCTTAAGCGGTGACCCATCGCAGACTCCCTGAAAAACCCATTATAGGCACGCCCCCGCGCCCCAAACCCGCCCCGCCGACCTTCCCCCCGACGGCGTAAAATGAGATAAACACCGTACGAAACTCGCGCCGATCGCGGATGAAGCATCGCAAAACCCGCAACGCCAAGCGCGAAACCAGAACACAAATCCGCACCGCCCGGAGACACTTTGTGAACCACCCCACCGAACACCAGGCGCTCCAAAAACGCCCCTTCCCCGCCGCACTTCTCGAAGCACTGAAGCAGCAATTCGCCGACCGCGTCTCGACATCGCAAGCAGTCCGGGAACACCACGGCCGCGACGAATCGCCGTTCGATCCGCAACTCCCCGACGCCGTCGTCTTCGCGCGCAGCACCGACGAGGTGCAGGCCATCGTAAAACTCTGCGCGCAACACGACGTCCCGATCATCCCCTACGGCAACGGCTCCTCGCTCGAAGGCCATCTGCTCGCGATCCAGGGCGGCGTCTCCATCGACCTGTCCGAGATGAATCAGGTCGTCTCGATCAACGCCGAAGACCTCACGGTGACGGTGCAACCCGGCATCTCCCGCAAGCAACTGAACGAAGCGCTCAAGGACACCGGCCTCTTCTTCCCGATCGATCCGGGCGCGGACGCGAGCATCGGCGGCATGTCCGCGACGCGCGCCTCCGGCACCAACGCCGTGCGCTACGGCACGATGCGCGAAAACGTCCTCGGCCTCACCGTCGTGCTCGCCGACGGCCGCATCATCAAAACCGGCACGCGCGCGCGCAAATCGTCGGCGGGCTACGACCTCACGCGTCTGTTCGTCGGCTCGGAAGGCACGCTCGGCGTCATCACCGAAATCACCGTGCGTCTCTATCCGCAACCCGAAGCGATTTCGGCGGCCGTGTGCGCATTTCCGTCGATGGGCGACGCCGTGCGCGCCGTCATCGAAACCATTCAGATGGGCGTGCCGATCGCGCGCGTCGAGTTCGTCGACAAGCTCGCCGTGCGCGCGATCAACCGTCATTCGAATCTGACGCTGCGCGAATCGCCGATGCTGTTCTTCGAATTCCACGGCACCGAATCCGGCGTGAAGGAACAGGCGCAGACCGTGCAGGAGATCGTCGCGGAGAACCACGGCGAGGACTTCGAATGGGCGACGCGCCCCGAAGACCGCAGCCGTCTCTGGAACGCGCGCCACTCGGCCTACTTCGCGATGCTGCAACTGAAGCCCGGCTGCCGCGCCGTCACCACCGATGTCTGCGTGCCGATCTCGCGTCTCGCCGAATGCGTCGAGGAAACGGAAAAGGATCTGCGAGGCTCGTATTTGCCGAGCCCGATCGTCGGTCACGTCGGCGACGGCAATTTCCACGTCGCGATGCTGCTCGATCCCGCCAGGCCCGAAGAACTGGAAGAAGCGGAGCGCATCAACCGGCGCATCGTCGGACGCGCGCTCGCGATGGGCGGCACCTGCACCGGCGAACACGGCGTCGGGCTGCACAAGATGGGCTTTCTGGTCGAAGAGCACGGCGAGGACGCCGTCGCGACGATGCGCGCCATCAAACAGGCGCTCGATCCGAAGAACCTGATGAACCCGGGGAAAATCTTCACTTTCGAAGGCTGACGAAGTCGCGCAAGATGCACAGGTGACATAAGCGCCAAGACCGCGCAGGCATCAAAAGGAGGAGACGTGAACGCACCCGACGAGCTCAAGGCCGAGCAGATGTCGCCCAATCTGCCGCACGAGGACGCGCCCGAACTGAGCGAAGATCAGCTCGCCGCGCGTCAGCGTGAAGTCGTGCAGGCGCTGATGGCCGTGCTGCCCACGCACTGTCTGCTCTTTCGCGACGAAGACACCGCCGCGTACGAATGCGATGGCCTCGCCGCGTACCGGCGTCTGCCGCTCGCGGTCGCGCTGCCGGAAACCGAGGCGCAAGTGCAGCGCGTCGTGCAGATCTGCGCGCGCCTTTCCATTCCGATCGTTCCGCGCGGCGCGGGCACCGGCCTCTCCGGCGGCGCAATGCCGATTCGCCACGGCATCGTGTTGTCGCTTGCGCGCTTTCGCAAGATCGTCGAAGTCGATCCGTATGCGCGCACCGCGACCGTGCAGCCGGGCGTACGCAATCTCGCCATTTCGGAAGCGGCCGCGCCCTATGGTTTGTACTACGCGCCCGATCCGTCGTCGCAGATCGCGTGCACGATCGGCGGCAATGTCTCCGAAAACTCCGGCGGCGTGCACTGCCTGAAATACGGCCTCACGGTCCACAACGTCCTGCGCGTGCGCGCGGTGACGATGGACGGCGATGTCGTCGAGTTCGGCTCGCTCGGCCCCGACGCGCCCGGTCTCGATCTGCTCGCGGTGCTGATCGGCAGCGAAGGCATGTTCGCGATCGTCACCGAGATCACCGTCAAGCTGATCCCGAAGCCGCAAACCGCGCAGGTCATCATGGCGAGCTTCGACGATGTCGTGAAAGGCGGCAACGCCGTCGCGGCGATCATCGCGGCGGGCATCATCCCGGCCGGCCTCGAAATGATGGACAAACCCGCGACGCGCGCCGTCGAAGAGTTCGTCAACGCGGGCTACGATCTCGACGCCGCCGCGATCCTGCTGTGCGAATCCGACGGCACGCACGACGAAGTCGCCGAGGAAATCGTCCGCATGACGGCCGTGCTGCGCGAGCACGGCGCGTCGCGTATCCAGATTTCGCGTTCCGAAGCCGAGCGGCTGAAATTCTGGTCGGGCCGCAAGAACGCGTTCCCGGCGGCGGGCCGCATTTCGCCGGACTATTACTGCATGGACGGCACCGTGCCGCGCCGCGCGATCGGGCCGCTGCTCAAGCGTATCGAAGAGATGGAGAAGAAGTACGCGCTGCGCTGCATCAACGTGTTCCACGCCGGCGACGGCAACATGCACCCGCTGATTCTCTTCAACGGCAACGATCTCGACGAATGGCATCGCGCGGAGGCCTTCGGCTGCGACATCCTGGAATGCTGCGTCGAGCTGGGCGGCACGGTGACGGGCGAGCATGGCGTGGGCATCGAGAAGATCAATTCGATGTGCGTGCAGTTTTCGCCGGAAGAGCGCGACGCGTTCTTCGCGGTCAAGCGCGCGTTCGATCCGCCGGGCCTGCTCAACCCCGACAAGGGCATCCCGACACGTGCGCGCTGCGCCGAGTACGGCAAGATGCATGTTCGCGGCGGGCTGCTGCCGCATCCCGAGTTGCCGCGCTTTTAGGCGACGGATCGCGTTCCGCTATCCACGTTTCACCCGGTATTGCGCCGTTAAGCGACCGGTACAATCGACCGGACAGCCCAACAGAAATCGAAAGGCAAGCGGAACACGCATGGAACAGGACGACATCGTCGCCGGCTGGTCGGAGAGAATCGCCCGGGCCACGGAAACCGGCACGCCGCAGCGCATTCGCGGCGGCGGCACGAAGGACTGGTACGGCCAGACGCTCCAGGGAGAAATCCTCGACACGCGCGCGCATCGCGGCATCATCGCTTACGATCCGGCGGAACTCGTCATCACCGCGAAGAGCGGCACGCCGCTCGCCGAGATCGAAGCCGCGCTGAGAGCGCACAACCAGATGTTGCCGTTCGAGCCGCCGCACTTCGGGCGCAACGCGACGCTGGGCGGCTGCATCGCCGCGGGGCTCGCGGGCCCGCGCCGCGCATGGACCGGCGCGCCGCGCGATTTCGTGCTCGGCGCGGTGGTCATGAACGGGCACGGACAAGTGCTGCATTTCGGCGGGCAAGTGGTGAAGAACGTCGCCGGCTATGACGTGGCGCGTCTGCTCGCGGGATCGCTCGGCACGCTCGGGCTGATTCTCGAACTGTCGATCAAGGTGCTGCCGCGCCCCGTCGCCGAAGCCACGCTCAAGTTCGACATGCACGCCACCGACGGCGTGCGCAAGCTCAACGAATGGGGCGGCCATCCGTTGCCGATCTGCGGCAGCGCGTGGCGCGACGGCACGCTGGCGCTCCGTCTCGCGGGCGCGGAGACGGCCGTGAAGACGGCGCGCAACACGCTCGGCGGCGAGGTCGTCGATGCGGTCGAAGCCGATCGTTTCTGGATCGGGCTGCGCGAACAGACGGACCCGTTCTTCGCGGTGATCGAGCCGCGCTCGGCGCTGTGGCGGCTCGCGTTGCCGTCGATCGCGGAGCCGCTGCATCTGCCGGGCGCGCAACTGATGGAATGGGGCGGCGCGCAGCGCTGGTGGATCACCGACACCGATCCGCAGACCGTGCGCATCAGCGCAAAGCAGGCGGGCGGACACGCGACGATTTTCCGCGCGGGCTCCGCCTACGATCGCAATGCGGGCGTGTTCACGCCGCTGCCCGCGCCGCTGATGAAGATTCATCGTGGATTGAAAGCCGCATTCGATCCGGCGCGCATCTTCAATCGCGCGCGTTTGTATCCCGACTTCTAGGCGCTTCGATGCAAACCAACCTCGCCGAATTCATCCGCGGCACGGCCGATGGCGACGAAGCCGACGCCATCCTGCGCAAATGCGTGCACTGCGGCTTCTGCACGGCGACCTGCCCGACATACCAGTTGCTCGGCGACGAACTCGACGGGCCGCGCGGGCGCATCTACCTGATGAAGCAGATGTTCGAGGGCGCGCCCGTCACGCGCAGTACGCAACTGCATCTGGACCGCTGCCTCACGTGCCGCAACTGCGAAAGCACGTGCCCGTCGGGCGTGCAGTACGGCAAGCTCGTCGAAATCGGGCGCAAGGTCGTCGAGGCAAAAGTCGAACGGCCGATGCGGCAGCGCCTGCAACGCCGCCTGCTCGCGAGCTTCCTGCCGAACAGCACGCTCTTCACGCCCGCGATGAAACTCGGCCAGCAGTTTCGCGGCATCCTTCCGCGCAAGCTGCGCGCGAAGATTCCGTTGCCCGAGCGGCCGCTCGCCGCGCCCACGAACAAGCACGACCGCAAGATGCTGATGCTCGCGGGCTGCGTGCAGCCGGCGATGATGCCCAACGTCAACACCGCGACCGCGCGCGTGTTCGATGCGCTCGGTATCGAGATCGTCACGGCGCCGTCGGCGGGCTGCTGCGGCGCGATCCGTCTGCATCTCGGCTACAACGACGACGCGCTCGACGACGTGCGCAACAACATCGACGCATGGTGGCCGTATGTGGAAAGTGGCGTCGAGGCGATCGTGATGAACGCGTCGGGCTGCGGCGCGACGGTGAAGGAGTACGCGCATCTGCTGCGCAACGATCTGGCTTACGCGGAGAAGGCGCAGAAGATCGTCGAGCTGACGCGCGATCTCGCCGAAATCCTGCCGATGTACGAAGAGGAACTCGTCGCGCTCTCGCGACGCCGCGGCGTGCATACGGTGGCGTTCCATCCGCCGTGCACGTTGCAGCACGGACAGCAGATTCGCGGACGCGTCGAGCATTTGCTGACCGCGCTCGGGCTCGAAGTGCGCCTGCCCGCCGATAGCCATCTGTGCTGCGGATCGGCGGGGACGTATTCGGTCCTGCAGCCGAAGCTCTCGTACACGCTGCGCAATCAGAAGCTCGACCGGCTGGAGAAGCTGGAGCCGCAAATGATCGTGTCGGCGAATGTCGGCTGCATCGCGCATCTGCAAAGCGGCACGTCGACGCCCGTCACGCACTGGATTCAACTGCTGGAACATCTGCTGTACGGTTGAGCGATTCGTATAATGGCCGGATGGTTCTCAAGACTGTCTTAGGTATGTCCATCGCTCAACATCTCGAAGAAGTCCATCAACGCATCGCGAAGGCCGCGCAAGACGCGTCGCGCGATGCGGCTTGCGTCACGCTGCTCGCCGTGTCCAAAACCTTTCCCGCCGCCGACGTGCGCGCTGCCTTCGACGCCGGCCAGCGCGCGTTCGGCGAGAACTACGTGCAGGAAGGCATCGCGAAGATCGCGGAACTCGCCGATCTGCGCGGCGGCATCGAGTGGCATTACATCGGGCCGCTGCAATCGAACAAGACGAAGGTCGTCGCCGAGCAGTTCGACTGGGTGCATTCCATCGACCGGCTGAAGATCGCGGAGCGGCTTTCGGCGCAACGTCCGGCAGGCACGCGCGCGCTCAACGTCTGCATTCAGGTGAACGTGAGCGGCGAGGCGTCGAAGAGCGGCGTCGAGCCGGCCGAAGCGGCCGCGCTCGCGCACGCGGTCGCCGCCCTTCCCGGCCTGCGCCTGCGCGGCCTGATGGCGATTCCCGAACCCGCCGACACCCTCGACGCGCAACGCGTGCCGCACGCCCGCCTGCGCGACCTGCTGAACACGCTACGCGCCGACGGCCTCGATCTCGACACGCTCTCGATGGGCATGTCCGCCGATCTCGAAGCCGCCGTGCTCGAAGGCGCGACGATGGTGCGCATCGGCACCGCGATTTTCGGCGCGCGCACTTACACCACCTGACCTCACCTTCAACCATGAAAATTGCATTCATCGGCGGCGGCAACATGGCCGCGGCGCTCATCGGCGGTCTCGTCAAACGCGGCGTCGAGCCGTCCGGCATTTACGCCATCGACATCAACGACGAAGCGCGCGAGCGCACCGCGAAGCAGTTCGGCATCAAGACCGGCGCGGCCGTCGACGCGGCGCTCGCCGGCTACGACGCGATCGTGCTCGCCGTGAAGCCGCAAGTGCTGAAGAGCGTGGCCGAAGCGCTCGCGCCGCATCTGTCGAAGCAGACGATCATCAGCATCGCGGCGGGCATTCGCGCGACGGATCTCTCGCGCTGGCTGAACGGCTACACGCAGATCGTGCGCACGATGCCGAACACGCCCGCGCTGATCGGTATGGGCGTGACGGGTCTGGCCGCGCTGCCCGGCGTGAGCGACGCGGCGAAGGCGCTCGCATCGCACGTGCTGGAAGCGGTCGGCGCCGCCGTCTGGTTCGACGACGAAGCGAAGCTCGACGCCGTCACCGCGATCTCCGGCAGCGGTCCGGCCTACGTGTTCTATTTCATCGAAGCGATGCAGGAAGCGGCGCGCCAGCTCGGCATGGACGAAGAGCAAGGACGCGCGCTCGCGGTCGCCACGTTCACGGGCGCGGCGCAACTGGCGGCGCAATCGGGCGAGCCGGCGAGCGTGCTGCGCGAGCGCGTGACGTCGAAAGGCGGCACGACGGCGGCGGCGCTCGCATCGTTCGATGCCCAGGGCGTGAAGGACGCGATCGTGCGCGGCGCGCTGGCGGCGCAGGCACGGGCGGAAGAGATGGGGGATGAGCTGGGCGCGGCCTGAGACATACGCCGCGCCTCACGGAACCGGGCGGCTGAAGTGCGTTCAGCACGCCCGGTGCGATTGCCCGGTTCAGACGATATGAACGGCGTTTTCGCGTTTCACGACGTTCTTGCGCACGGGGTCACGCTCGCCGATGGCAATCATGTTTGGATTCACCGCGTAAAAGTCCGCATAACCCACGCCGGCCAGAAACGTGCGGATCGCGTTTGCATCGCTTTTGAGCGTTTCCACCAGCAGGACCGGTGCGCAGCGTTTCAACGTTTCGGCTGCGCCCTTCAGCACGTCCATTTCCATGCCCTCGACGTCGATCTTGATGAAATCGACGCGTTCGAGCGCCAGCGAATCGATGCTGATCATTGGCACCGCAGCGCCTTTCCGGGGATCGTACGAAACTTCTTGTCCGACACCCAGCGTGGTGCCCTTCTCACGCAATTCGAGACTGCCGAAACTTCCAGGCGCGTGATAATCCGGTTGCGGAACGATGATTTGGCCGACCGATTCGCCGAGCGCCGCGAGTTTCGCGCGCGTTCAGGCAATTATTGATCGCGAGATTGCCGGCCAGCGCGTAGTACACGATTTCCTGCGCCTCGAAGCTCAGCACGTTGCCCCAGCCGTGCATTCGACGAGCCCATTCGATCGAATGCACAACCGATATTGGCGCCGCCATCGATCGCAAAGACGCCATCGCCGAAATAACGGCGGCGCAGCGTCAGCAACCGGAGCACGAACGAAACTTCGCTTGCGTCGAAACTGGATGTACTGAGTATTTGATGACCCACGCCGTAAGCGAAATTATTATGAACGGCGACGTCGTTTCGATTAACGATCATGGTGCAGTGATTCGACGCGGCTAGGACGAAAGCGATGGGACGTTCGGGTAGAGACATGACGGAATCCGAGCTTTGAACACGACGAGTTCAAAGCTCGACCCGCACAATGCAATGCAAATCAAGCATCGCAATTGTCATTAATTCAGTCAGTCATACTGGTAGCCGTACCGGTTCCGATCCATCTTCCATGAACTGCGATTTAACTGGAAGAACGCAGACTCTAGAAAAGCGCATCGAATTCGAACGGCTCTATTTCAATTCGAGAACGCGTAATGCAGCGCAATCCCCGCGAACAGCATGCCTCCAAGCCAGTTGTTGTGCTTGAACGCAGCGAAACACGCCACGCGCTCGCGATTGCGGATCAGCCCGTAGTGATAAACCGCGCAGCCCGCCGCCGCGAGCCAGCCGAGCCAGTAGAGCCAGCCAAACGCAAGCGCGATGCCGATGCCCACATAAACCCCGAGCGTCGCCGCATAGCACAGCATGACGGCGAGCACGTCGTATCGGCCGAACGTGAGCGCGGAGGTGCGAATGCCGATCTTGATGTCGTCGTCGCGATCGACCATCGCGTATTCGGTGTCGTACGCGACCGACCAGAACACGTTCGCCGCGAGCATGATCCACGCGAGCGCCGGCACATGGTTCTGCACGGCGGCGAAGGCCATCGGAATGCCGAAGCCGAACGCGATGCCGAGATACGCCTGCGGAATCGTGAAGAAGCGCTTGGTGAACGGATACGTGCCCGCGACGAACAGCGCGAACACCGACAACTCCTTGGTGAGCGTGTTGAGCGGCAAAATCAGCAGGAACGCGACGAGCGCGAGCGCCGCCGCCAGCGCCACCGCTTCCCACGCCTTGATTTTGCCCGACGTGATCGGCCGCTCGGCGGTGCGCTTCACGTGGCGGTCGAAATCGCGGTCGGCGTAGTCGTTGATCGCGCAGCCCGCCGAGCGCATCAGGATCGTGCCGACCGTGAAGATGACGAGCAGCATCGGCGAGGGCCGGCCTTCGGACGCGATCCACAATGCGTTGAGCGTGGGCCAGAGCAGCAGCAGGCTGCCGATGGGCTTGTCGAGGCGCACGAGGCGCATGTAGAGCGGGAGACGGGCGAGCATGAGGGTCAGCCGGAAGAACACGACGGACTATTTTAGATCAGCGCATTGTGTCTGCCCAAAAAGCGAAAACCCCGCTTCGGGAGCGGGGTTTTCAACGGCCAACCGATGCAATCAGGCCAGCATCGCGCGCAGCATCCACGCGGTTTTCTCGTGCGTCTGCATGCGTTGCGTGAGCAGATCGGCGGTCGGCTCGTCGTTCGCGGCTTCCGTCGCCGGGAAGATCTCGCGCGCCGTGCGCACCACCGCTTCCTGACCTTCCACCAGTTGGCGGATCATCTCTTCGGCAGCCGGCACGCCGTCCGCTTCCGGAATCGACGACAACTTCGCGAATTCCTTGTAGCTGCCCGGCGCATGCACGCCCAGCGCGCGGATGCGTTCCGCGATCGAATCGACGGCGAGCGCAAGTTCGTTGTACTGCGTCTCGAACATCAGATGCAGCGTGTTGAACATCGGACCCGTGACGTTCCAGTGAAAGTTGTGGGTCTTCAGATAGAGCGTGTAGGTATCGGCCAGAAGCCGGGACAGCCCGTCGGCGATCTTCTTGCGGTCTTTGTCGCTGATGCCGATATTGACGGCAGGTGCAGTGCCTTTCTTCGCCATGATGACTCCGTGAGAGAGTGATTCGAACGGTGCGAACGCCGCGCGCATCGCCGTGCCGCGCGGCTTCGAGCGCTCGACAGTTTATCGTAGAAACGGCGAACCTCTTTATTGCATGGCGCGACTTTCGGGCGCCGGCCGCCGCGCCCAAACGACGCTCACGCGCCCACGACACCGCTCGCAACGACGAGCCCATAACCCGCCGCGACGATGCCAAACGCAATCGCGATGCGCACGCCGCGCGACGCCCGCCGGCTGGACGCTTCGATGTGCTCGACCGCCTGAGCGATGTGATTCAACGCCTGAGACATGATGTTTTCTCCCGTTGTTACCGGACGCCGCCGTCAGACGGCGGCGGCATTTTCCTCGTCGACTTGCTGACCGAGCTTCGCGAGCGCGTCGATCACGCCCTGCGCGTAAGCCGCATCGATGCGGCGAAAATGCTCGACCTGCCGCGCGACGATCTCGTTCGGCACGCCGTGAATATGCCGCGCGATGTTGCCGAAGAAGCGCTCGCGTTGCGCGTGGTCGAAGAGCCTGAAGAGCGCCGCCGGCTGGCTGTAGTAGTCGTCGTCCTCGCGATGGTCGTAGCGATAAACCGCGCCGCCCGCGAGCGGCGGCTCGTTCACGCCGGCGTCCTGCGCGAATTCGCCGTAGCGGTTCGGCTCGTAGTTCACGCGTCCGCCGAGATTGCCGTCGGTGCGCATGGCGCCGTCGCGATGAAACGAATTGGCGACCGGCGCACGCGGCGCATTCACCGGAATCTGATGATGGTTGATGCCGAGACGATACCGCTGCGTGTCGCCATACGAAAACAGGCGGCCCTGCAACAGGCGATCCGGCGAGAAACCGATGCCCGGCACCACGTTCGCCGGCGAGAACGCGGCCTGCTCGACGTCAGCGAAATAGTTCTGCGCGTTGCGATTCAACTCGATCACGCCGACGTCGATCAGCGGATAGTCCTTGTGCGACCACACTTTCGTGATATCGAACGGATTCACCTTCGACTGCGCCGCCTCTTCTTCCGTCATCACCTGAATGCGGAAATTCCAGCGCGGAAAATTGCCGTTGTCGATGTTCTCCACGAGATCGCGCTGCGCGCTCTCACGATCGTTCGCGACCACCGCGGCGGCTTCGGCATCCGTGAAGTTGTCGAGCGCTTGCTGCGACTTGAAATGGAACTTCACGTAGAAGCGCTCGCCATAATCGTTGATGAACGAGAACGTGTGCGAGCCGAAGCCGTGCATCTGCCGATAATTCTTCGGAATGCCGCGGTCGCTCATGAGAATCGTCACCTGATGCAGCGATTCCGGATGACGCGACCAGAAGTCCCACGCCGCGACGTTGCTGCGCATGTTCGTGTACGGATCGCGCTTTTGCGTATGGATGAAGTCGGGGAATTTCAGCGGATCGCGAATGAAAAACACCGGCGTGTTGTTGCCGACGACGTCCCAGTTGCCTTCTTCCGTGTAGAACTTGATCGAGAAGCCGCGCACGTCGCGCTCGGCATCGGCGGCGCCGCGTTCGCCCGCGACCGTCGAGAAGCGCATGAAGATCGGCGTTTCCTTGCCGATGTCCGCGAACAACTTCGCCTTCGTGTAGCGCGAGACATCGTGCGTCACGCGGAACGTGCCGAACGCGCCGGAGCCTTTCGCGTGAACGCGGCGCTCCGGAATCACTTCGCGGTCGAAGTGCGCGAGTTTTTCGACGAGCCAGAAATCCTGCAGCGTGACCGGGCCGCGCGGGCCGGCGGTCTGCGAGTTCTGATTGTCACCGACGGGTGCGCCTGCTGCGGTCGTGAGTCGTTGAGTCGTCATCGTGATGCTCCTGCTTGCTTGGTTTGCGTTGATGATGCGAGGCGTGCGCGTCACGCGACGCGAGCGAAATCGGCAAGGATCGAAACCGTCAAGTCACGAAGGCTGTTCCAGCGTTCGATGAAGGTGGCGGCGGTCATGGAGTCCTCTCTGTCGTGATGTCGGCCGAGTACCGACGATGAAAGGATCCTAACTTAGGCTATCGATTTTTATAATTCGATTAAATTTATCTATTCGATAGGCGCAAAAAAACCGCGCTCCGTTGCCAGAGCGCGGCGTCCGCAAAAAAATCAGTTCACCGCCACCGGCATATCCAGCTTCCTCACGCCCGGCAGATCGCAGTTGGCGATCGCTTCGCAGATGGCGTCGATAGCCGGCATGCGCGTGAAGCTCTTGCGCCACGCGAGCACGACGCGCCGGTCCGGCACCGGCTCGTCGAAGGGCACGTAACTGAGCAGGCCGGAATCGATGCCCGCCGCGTGCGGCTTCACCTCGCTCACCGACATGCGCGGCAGCACCGTAATGCCGACGCCGCTCGCGACCATATGACGAATCGTCTCCAGCGACGAGCCTTCGAAGGTCTTCTGGATGCCGTCCGCGTTCTGCGAGAAGCGCATGAGTTCGGGGCACACGCCGAGCACGTGATCGCGGAAGCAATGTCCGCTGCCGAGCAGCAGCATGGTTTCCTGCTTGAGATCGTCCGGATCGATTTTCGGGCGGTTCTCCCACGCGTGCCCGGAAGGCATCGCGACGACGAACGGCTCGTCGTAGAGCGCGCGCACCATCAGGCCGGTTTCGGGGAACGGCAGCGCCATGATCGCGACATCGATTTCGCCCTGCTTCAGGAGCTCGATCAGCTTGAGCGTGTAGTTCTCCTGGAGCATCAGCGGCATCTGCGGGACCGACTTGATCATCTGCTTGACGAGCGTCGGCAGCAAATATGGCCCGATGGTGTAGATCACGCCGAGGCGCAACGGTCCGACGAGCGGATCCTTGCCCTGCTTGGCGATTTCCTTGATGGCGAGCGTCTGTTCGAGCACGCGCTGCGCCTGCGTCACGATCTGCTCGCCGATCGGCGTCACGCTGACTTCGCTCGTGCCGCGCTCGAAGATCTGCACGTTGAGTTCGTCTTCGAGCTTCTTGATTGCCACCGACAGGGTCGGCTGGCTGACGAAGCACGCCTCGGCCGCGCGGCCGAAATGCCGCTCGCGCGCGACCGCGACGATGTACTTCAGTTCAGTGAGGGTCATTGGCGGCCAATGAAATACATTGATTCAATAGGTTTGAGTTATACACCTGCCAAGCGCCGTTCGACAACTTTTGCCGATTCGCCAGTCGAGCCTGCTAAATAGGGACCGACAGGACCCGCGCGAGTTCAGTCACGCCTTCAAATAGTGTTCCCTCGCGCCGAGCCAGCGCGCGAGATGCCGCGTGACGGCGTCGGGGAAGCGCGCGAGCATTTCGTCGGCGGCGGCGCGGGCCGGTTCGATCAGCCAGCCGTCGTTTTCGAGACTCGCGAAACGCAGCATCGCTTCACCCGATTGCCGCGCGCCGAGGAATTCGCCGGGACCGCGAATTTCCAGATCGCGACGGGCGATCTCGAACCCGTCGGTGGTTTCGCGCATCGTTTTCAGGCGCGCGCGGGCGGTCTGCGACAGCGGGTTCGAATACATCAGCACGCACACGGACGCCGCGCTGCCGCGTCCCACGCGCCCGCGCAACTGATGCAGTTGCGCGAGGCCGAACCGCTCCGCATGCTCGATCACCATCAGCGACGCGTTCGGCACGTCCACGCCGACTTCGATCACCGTCGTCGCGACGAGCAATTGCACTTCGTTGCGCGAGAACGCGTCCATCACGCCCGCTTTTTCGGCGGGCGCGAGCCGCCCGTGAACCAGCCCGACGCGCAATTCGGGCAGCGCGGCGACGAGCGTCTCGTAAGTCTCGACGGCCGTCTGCAATTGCAGCGTCTCGCTTTCCTCGATCAGCGGACAGACCCAGTACACCTGCCGTCCGGTCAGCGCCGCCTCGCGCACCCGGCCGATGATCTCGTCGCGCCGGCCGTCCGACACCACTTTGGTCAGAATCGGCGTGCGGCCGGGCGGCAGTTCGTCGATGGTCGAGACGTCGAGATCCGCGTAGTAGGTCATCGCGAGCGTGCGCGGGATCGGCGTCGCGGACATCATGAGCTGATGTGGCTGGAAATCGCGCGCGCCGTCCGCCGCGTTCAGCGCCTTCGCGCGCAACGCAAGCCGCTGCGCGACGCCGAAGCGATGTTGTTCGTCGACGATCACGAGCCCGAGCCGCGCGAACTCCACCGCATCCTGAATGATCGCGTGCGTGCCGATGATCAGCTTCGCCGTGCCGAGCGCCGCCGCCTCGATCGCGGCGCGCTTTTCCTTCGCCTTCAGGCTGCCCGCGAGCCACGCGACCGTCACGCCGAGCGGCTCCAGCCAGCCGCGCAGCTTGCGGGCGTGCTGCTCCGCGAGGATTTCGGTCGGCGCCATGAGCGCGGCCTGATAGCCCGCGTCGACGGCCTGCGCCGCCGCCAGCGCCGCGACGATCGTCTTGCCGCTGCCGACGTCGCCCTGAAGCAGACGCTGCATCGGATGCGCGAGCGTCAGTTCACCCGCGATTTCGGCGACCACGCGCTGCTGCGCGCCCGTCAAGGCGAACGGCAAGGCGCGCAACAGCTTCACGACGAGCGACGCGTCATCGTCGGGCAGGCGGCGCGGCATCGCGGGCGCGGCGCGCGTGCGCCGTTCCTCGTGCGCGCGCTTGAGCGACAGTTGCTGCGCGAGCAATTCCTCGAACTTGATGCGCGTCCACGCCGGATGCGTGCCGTCGATGAGCGCGGTTTCGTCCGAATCCGCGCGCGGATGATGCAGCGTTTTCACGGCGTCGAGCAGGCCGGGCACGTTCAGCGGCGCGAGATGCGCGCGCGCGATCGGCTCGGGCAGCAGTTCCGGCAGCGACACGCGCGAAATGGCCGAATCGATCGCCTTGCGCAAGTAAGCCTGCGAGATACCCGACGTCGACGGATAAACCGGCGTGAGCGCCTGCGGCAGCGGCGTGTCGTCATCGACGGGACGCACCGCCGGATGCACCATCTCCATGCCGAAGAAGCCGCCGCGCACGTCGCCGCGCACGCGCAGGCGCACGCCGATGGCCATCTGCGTGACCTGCGAGCCGTAGAAGTTGAGGAAGCGCAGCGTGAGTTCGTCGCCGGCGTCGTCGTGGATCTTCACGAGCAACTGGCGGCGCGGCCGGTACGCGATCTCGTTGTCGAACACGACGCCTTCGGTCTGCGCGATATCGCCGGGAATCAGTTCACCGATGGGCGTGAGCGAAGTCTCGTCTTCGTAGCGCATCGGCAGATGCAGCACGAGATCGATGTCGGATTTCAGGCCGAGCTTCGCGAGTTTGTCCGCCGTGCGAACGACGGGCTTGGGTTTTTCGTCCGCTTTCGCCTTCTTGCGCGCCGGCGCGGCGGCGCGCGGCGCATCGCTTTCCTCTTCGGGGAGCGGCTCGGTCGAGGCCAGGCGGCGGTCGGACAAGGGCATCTAATCTCTTCGCAAGTACAATAAGGGGTTTGTTCGGCGCGTTTTCGCCTCGTTCGTGCCTTTGTTCACGCCATGTTCACGCTTTCCGATTTCGATTTTAATCTGCCGCCCGAGCTGATCGCGCAGAGCGCGCTTGCCGAGCGCAGCGCGAGCCGCCTGCTCGAGGTGGACAACCGCGTCACGCCCGCCACGCTCGTCGACCGGCGCTTTTCCGAACTGCCCGGTCTGATCGCGCCGGGCGATCTTCTGGTGTTCAACGATACCAAAGTCCTGAAGGCGCGATTCTTCGGCCAGAAGGCTAGCGGCGGCCGCGTCGAGGTGCTGGTCGAGCGGCTGACCGGCGCGACCACGGCGCTCGCCCAGATCCGCGCGAGCAAGAGCCCGGCCGAAGGCAGCACGATCCGGCTCGCGGATGCGTTCGACGTCACCGTCGGCGAACGCGTCGAGCCGTTTTACACGCTGCATTTTCCGGCCGAATGCCTGACGCTCATCGAGCAATTCGGACGTTTGCCGCTGCCGCCCTACATCGAGCACGACGCCGACGCCTACGACGAAACGCGCTATCAGACGGTCTATGCCGCAAATCCGGGCGCGGTGGCCGCGCCGACGGCCGGCCTGCATTTCGACGACGCGCTCTTCGCCGAGCTCGATGCACGCGGCGTCGAGCGCGCCACGTTGACGCTGCATGTCGGCGCGGGCACGTTCCAGCCGGTGCGCGTCGAGAACATCGCCGAGCACAAGATGCACAGCGAGTGGTACGACCTGCCGCAATCGCTCGTCGATCGCATCGCGGCCGTGAAGGCGCGCGGCAACAAGGTGATCGCGGTCGGCACGACGTCGATGCGCGCCCTCGAAGCCGCCGCGCGCGATGCCGCCGACGCCGGCCGGCCGCTCGCCGCGACGCAGGCCGAAACCGATATCTTCATTACGCCGGGCTACGGATTTCGCGTCGTCGACCGGCTGGTGACGAACTTCCATCTGCCGAAGTCGACGCTGCTGATGCTCGTGTCGGCGTTCGCCGGCATGGACACGATCCGGGATGCGTACAGGCACGCAATCGAGCAGCGTTACCGCTTCTTCAGCTATGGCGACGCGATGCTGCTGACGCACCAGCGCTGAATTTCAACCACTGCAGCGCCGGACTGTTTTCCGGTCGCACAGGAACCTCAATGACGACCCATCACATCCCGCCCGAAAACGGCCTCAAGTTCGAATTGCTCACGACCGATGGCCAGGCGCGCCGCGGCCGTCTCACGCTCAATCACGGCGTCGTCGAAACGCCGATCTTCATGCCGGTCGGCACCTACGGCACCGTCAAGGCGATCCAGCCGCGCGAACTCGAAGAAATTCGCGCGCAGATCATCCTCGGCAACACGTTTCATCTGTGGCTGCGTCCGGGGCTGGATGTCATCGGCGCGCACGGCGGCTTGCATAAGTTCATGGGATGGAACCGGCCGATTCTCACCGATTCGGGCGGCTTTCAAGTGTTTTCGCTGGGAGAACTGCGCAAGATCACCGAAGAAGGTGTCACGTTCGCGTCGCCGATCAACGGCGACCGGCTCTTCCTCTCGCCCGAAGTGTCGATGCAGATTCAAAAGGTGCTGAACTCCGACATCGTCATGCAGTTCGACGAATGCACGCCCTACGCGACCAACGGCATTCCGACTTCGCACAAGGACGCCGCCGACTCCATGCGCATGTCGATGCGCTGGGCGAAGCGCTCCATCGACGAATTCAACGGGCTCGGCAATCCGAACGCGCTCTTCGGCATCGTGCAGGGCGGCATGTTCGAAGACCTGCGCGACGAATCGCTCGCGGGTCTGTCCGACATCGGCTTTCATGGCTTTGCGATCGGCGGGCTTTCGGTCGGCGAGCCGAAGGAAGACATGATGCGCGTGCTGAATCACATCGGCCCGAAGCTGCCGGCGGACAAGCCGCATTACCTGATGGGCGTCGGCACGCCGGAAGATCTCGTCGCGGGCGTCGCGGCGGGCGTCGACATGTTCGACTGCGTGATGCCCACGCGCAACGCGCGCAACGGCTGGCTCTTCACGCGTTTCGGCGATCTCAAGATCAAGAACGCGACGCACAAGAATTCGATGAAGCCACTCGACGAATCCTGCGCCTGCTACACGTGCCGGAATTTCACGCGCGGTTATCTGCACCATCTGCATCGCGTCGGCGAGATTCTCGGCGCGCAGCTCAATACGATTCACAACCTGCACTATTACTTGCAACTGATCGGCGAAGTGCGGGAATCGATCGAAAATCACACGTTCGAAGCATTCCGCAAGACCTTTGCGGAGAATCGCGCGCGCGGCGTTGATTGACGCGCGTCTCGAAACGCGCGACGAGTATTACAATCACCTTTCCACCACTTGCGGAAAATGCCGCGAAAGTCCGGGAATCCGCGCCGTAACGGCTTGATGACAAAGCGCATTCCCGGAGTCTCACGGCATGGGCGGGTGGTAGAATAGCGGGCTAATTTCTATTCGAGTTTTTCGAACGTATTTGTGACGTTTTCAACGGAGAGACCAACGTGTCGTTCATTTCCAATGCCTTTGCACAAGGCGTAACCGCGGGTGGCGCGGAATCGAGCCTGATGAGCTTCCTGCCGCTGATCCTGATGTTCGCGGTGCTGTACTTCATCATGATCCGTCCGCAGATGAAGCGTCAGAAGGAGCATCGCAACATGCTCTCCGCCATGGCCAAGGGCGACGAAGTGGTCACGAACGGCGGTATCGTCGGCAAGATCACGAAGGTCACGGATGCGTACGTGGGCGTGGAAATCGCCGAAGGCACGGAAATCACCATCCAGAAAGCTGCTGTGACCACCATTCTTCCCAAGGGCACCATCAAGTCGCTGTAAGGCCACTCGTTCCATCGCGTCCGGCGCGGCCTCGCTCACCGAGCCGTCCGAGTCTTCACAACCGGCTCATCGCGCATAACGCCGGACGCCCTCTCCTCCGAAGCCAACTTTCCGGTCGGCCATTCCCATGAATCGTTATCCCCTCTGGAAGTATGTCGTGATGCTGGTGGCGCTCGTCATCGGTCTCGTGTACACGCTCCCCAATTTCTTCGGCGAGGCACCCGCAGTCCAGGTGTCGAGCGGCAAGGCGACGGTCAAGCTCGATTCCTCGACGCTTTCGAACGTCGAAGCCGCGCTCGCCGCGAGCAACATCAAGGCCGACGAAGTCACCTTCGACAACTCGCAGCTGAACGCGAACATCCGCGTGCGCCTGAAAGACACCGACACGCAATTGCACGTGAAGGACCTTCTTTCGAAGGCGCTGAACGCCGATCCGACCGATCCGCAGTTCATCGTCGCGCTGAATTTGCAGAGCGCCTCGCCGCGCTGGCTGACGGCCCTGCACGCGCTGCCGATGTACCTCGGTCTCGATCTGCGCGGCGGCGTGCACTTCCTGCTGCAGGTCGACATGGCCGGCGCGCTCAACAAGAAGCTCGACTCCGACGCCGCCGACGCGCGCACCTATCTGCGCGACCGCAATATCCGCGACGGCGGCGTGAACCGCGTCGGGCAGTCGGTCGTCGTGAACTTTTCGGACGAGGCGAGCGCGGACAGCGCGCGCACGCAGCTCCAGACGGGCGTCTCCGAACTGCAATGGGTGACGCGCCAGGGCGGCGACGGCGTCCAGGTGGTCGGCACGTTCTCGCCGAGCGCGCAGAAGCTCGTCGAAGATGGCGCGCTCAAGCAGAACATCACGACGCTGCATAACCGCGTGAACGAACTCGGCGTCGCGGAGCCGGTGATCCAGCAGCAGGGCTCGGACCGCATCGTGGTCGAACTGCCGGGCGTGCAGGACACCGCGAAGGCGAAGGACATCATCGGCCGCACGGCGACGCTCGAAGCGCGCCTCGCCGATCCGGTCAACACTTACATCGGCCCGAACGAAGCGGTGCCGCCCGGCGACGAAGCGTTCAAGCAAGGCGACCGCACCGTGCTGCTGCGCAAGCAGGTGATCTTCACCGGCGACCGCATCATCGATGCATCGGCGGGCTTCGACGATCATCAGCGTCCGTCGGTCAACATCCGTCTCGACTCGGCGGGCGGGCGCGCGGTGTCGTCCGTGTCGCGCGACAACATCGGCAAGCCGATGGCGATGATCCTGTTCGAAAAGGGCAAGGGTGAAGTGCTGACGGTCGCGACGATCCAGTCCGAACTCGGCGACCGCTTCCAGATCACCGGCCAGCCCACGCCGCAAGCCGCCACGGACCTCGCGCTGCTGTTGCGCGCAGGCTCGCTCGCGGCGCCGATGGACATCATCGAGGAACGCACGGTCGGCCCGAGCCTCGGCGCGGACAACATCAAAAAGGGCTTCGATTCGGTGACCTACGGTTTCGCCGCGATCGCCATCTTCATGATCGCGTACTACCTGCTGTTCGGCGTGTTCTCGATGCTGGCGCTGTCGGTCAACCTGCTGTTGCTGGTCGCCGTGTTGTCGCTGCTGCAGGCGACGCTGACCTTGCCGGGTATCGCGGCTATCGCGCTCGCGCTCGGCATGGCGATCGACGCAAACGTGCTGATCAACGAACGTATCCGCGAGGAACTGCGTAACGGCGCGCCGCCGCAAACCGCGATCCAGGAAGGCTTCAAGCACGCCTGGGCCACGATTCTCGATTCGAACGTCACCACGCTGATCGCCGGTCTCGCGCTGCTCGCGTTCGGTTCGGGCCCGGTGCGCGGCTTCGCGGTCGTGCACTGTATCGGCATTCTCACGTCGATGTTCTCGGCGGTGTTTTTCTCGCGCGGGCTCGTGAACCTGTGGTACGGCGGCAAGAAGAAGGTGAAGTCGCTCGCGATCGGCCAGGTGTGGCGTCCGGATGGCGCGAACGCCGAAGCGGCCGCCGCGGCCTATCTCGCGGCGCAGCGCGGCGACGAATCGCCTGTCGACGAAATCGTGAAAACCGCCAAGGGCAAGACGAAGACGGCGGTGGCTGCGCCGCGCGCGGCGGCGGGCCGGGCGCAAGCGCGCACGGGCAAGCCGACGGTGCGCCGTCGTTCGGGCCCGGGCATCGATCAACAGAAACCGGGCGAGTCCCGCTGATTCCGCTGAGTCCGGAGAGATAGACAATGGAATTCTTCCGTATTCGCCGCGACTTGCCGTTCATGGAACGCGCGTTGATTTTCAACGTGATTTCGTTCGTGACGTTTCTCGTGGCCGTATTTTTCCTCGTGCATCGCGGCCTGCATCTGTCGGTGGAGTTCACCGGCGGCACGGTCGTCGAAGTGCAGTATCCGCAGGCCGCGCAGCTCGAACCGGTGCGAACGTCGATGTCCAGGCTCGGCTATCCCGACGCGCAGGTGCAGAACTTCGGCACGTCGCAGGACGTGCTGATCCGTCTGCCGCTCAAGCAGGGCCTGACGTCCGCGCAGCAGAGCGATCAGGTGATGACCGCGCTCAAGACCGACAACGCCGAAGTGAAGCTGCAGCGCGTCGAGTTCGTCGGTCCGCAGGTCGGCAAGGAACTCGTGACGAACGGCCTGCTCGCGCTCGCGTGCGTGGTCATCGGCATCGTGATCTATCTGTCGTTCCGCTTCGAATGGAAGTACGCGGTCGCGGGCATTATCGCGAACTTGCACGACGTGGTGATCATTCTCGGCTTCTTCGCTTTCTTCCAGTGGGAGTTCTCGCTGTCCGTGCTGGCGGCGATTCTCGCGGTGCTCGGCTACTCGGTGAACGAGTCGGTGGTTATCTTCGACCGGATTCGCGAAACCTTCCGCAAGCAGCGCAAGATGAGCGTGAAGGAAGTGATCGATCACGCGATCACGAGCACGATGTCGCGAACCATCATCACCCACGGCTGTACGGAAATGATGGTGCTGTCGATGTTCTTCTTCGGCGGCCCGACGCTGCACTACTTCGCGCTGGCGCTGACCGTCGGTATTCTGTTCGGCATCTATTCGTCGGTGTTCGTGGCGGCGGCGCTCGCGATGTGGTTCGGCGTGAAGCGCGAGGATCTCGTGAAGGACAAGAAGGACAAGTTCGATCCGAACGATCCGAACGCCGGGGCGCAAGTCTGAGCGTCACGCATTTTGCACAGGCGTAAAAAAGCGGCCGGTCATCGTTGACCGGCCGCTTTCTTTTGAGGCGTCGGAACTTACTGCTTCACGCCTTCGGCCTGAATATGCAGCACCGTCTTCAGGCTGAACCCGTACGACTTGCCGTAATCCATGCCGAAGTCGCCGCGATCGAAGGTCGTCGTCGCTTCCACGCCGCACACTTCCTTCTTCATCATCGGGTTCATGAAGCACTTGAAGCTCTCGACCTTCAGGTTGATCGGCTTCGTCACGCCGTGCATCGTCAGCGTGCCGATCACTTCCGAAGGCGTGTCGCCATCGAACTTGATCGACGTGCCCTTGTACTCGGCCGTCGGATACTTCGCGACGTCGAAGAACTCGGCCTTCTGCAGATGCTCGTCCAGCTTCGCATTGCCGGTGTTGACCGACGACACGTCGATCGTCACGTTGACCGTGCCGGTCTTCGCGGCGCGATCGAGCGTGACTTCGCCGCTGCTCTTGTTGAACTTGCCGCGCCACGTCGACACGCCACCGAAGTGATCGGCCTCGAAGCTCGGATACGTATGGTTCGGGTCGAGCTTGTACGTGTCGGCGGCCATTGCGCCGAACGAAAGACCCAGTGCAACCGCGCCCGCGGCGATGATCGAAAGCTTTTTCAAGTTGTTCTCCTGACTAACCAGATACGCTCAATTGCGTCGTGTGATGAAAGCGCCGCTCACTTCTTCGCGGCAACGATGTGAAACTTGATGACGACGTCGTCCGCGACGATCGACGTATCTTTCCATTCGCCCGTCCCGACATCGAACTGGGTGCGTTTGATCGGCAGCGCGCCGTCGAAGGTTTCCGTCGCGCCCTGCTGCGTGACCGTCACCGGAACCGTGACCGTCTGCGACTTGCCCTTGATCGTGATCTTGCCGGTCACGTTGTACTTGTTGCCGCCCGCCGGCGCGATCGCGCTGGAGACGAAAGTCGCCGTCGGATACTTGGCGGCGTCGAACCATTCCGCGCCACGCACCTGCTTGTTGTAGTCGTCGTCGCCGAGGTCGTAGCTGCCGGTGTCGATCGAGATGTTCGCCGTGCCCGCCGTCGGCTTCGCCGGATCGAATGCGATCTGCGCGCTGAACTTGTTGAACTTGCCGTCCGTGGGGACGTTCATCTGCTTCGAGGTGGCGGTCACCGTGCTCTTGCTCACGTCCACCTGCGCCTGCGCGGCGGCGACGAGAGCGAGCGAAGCCGCCGTGGCCAGCATCCAACGATTGAGTTTCACTTTCATGTGTGCCCTATTCAAACGGTTCGACCGAACAAACCAGTATTGGAAATCATAAGAACGCGATAACTATCAGCCGCCGAGAAACGCCCTGCCAACGGCGAGGAAACAATGCGATGCCCTTACTTGAGGAACGGCAGCATGCGAGCGAGCAAGCCGTCGCGATCGACGAAATGGTGCTTCAGCGCGGCGAGCACGTGCATCGCGACGAAGAACAGCAACGTGTAGTTCAACGCGATATGCACGATGCGCAGCGTCGCCTTCAGCGCCTTGTCCGGACCGATGATCGTCGGCAGCGGCAGCACGCCGAGATAGACCACCTGAAGACCGGCCGCCGAACTGTACAGATAACCCGAAGCGGGAATGACGAGCATCAGCAAGTAGAGCAGAAAATGGGTGAGATTCGCCGCGCTCTGCTGCCAGCGCGGCATGCCATCGGGCATCGGCGGCGCCTGATGCGTCGCGCGCCAGATGAGACGCAACAGCGCGAGCGCGAACACCGTCACGCCGATCCACTTGTGCCACGAAAAGTACTTGAGCTTCGTCGGCGTGAAACCCGGGATGTCGGTCATGATCCAGCCGAGCCAGAAGCCGCACACGATCAACAACGCGATCAGCCAATGCAGGCCGATCGCCGTGGCGCTGTAGCGTTGCGCCGGCGGCGTCGCCGCGATGCGAGCGGTGCTTTCCATTTTGCTTTCACCTCATGTGTTCGATATTGCCCGGCGCTGTCGCCGGCCGACGACGAGCATTCAAGGCCGCCATGCTACATCAACGATAACGAATTGCCAGTACGCGCAAAGACGCCCGCGCAGAACCCGAAGAGCCAGTGCCGGCGCGGCTTTGCGGGCTTTCAAGCGATGTTTTCGGGCCTTCGTATGCCGCGCATGCAACGAACTATTCCATGCGTGCAACGGTCGATGAAAACGCGAACAAGCGGCGCGGCCCGCGACGGATTCCGGCATTGAAGTAATAACGAGCGGACCCGCGATTTAATTCCGCGCACGCCACGCATCCTGCCCAATCCGACAGCGAGTCGCCATTTGATACCATGCTGTTACTTTTTGTGCTGGCCCACTGTTTGCTAAGCTCCGTCGGAGCCGGTCCTCGCGGCGCCCGACAAACATGCTCGACACGTCTCGGGCCTCGACCATGAACGCGAACGAACCGGATGATCTCATCGCGTGTCACGAATGCGACGCGCTGTTCAACAAATGTGCGCTGCCTCGGCGCACTTCGGCGAAGTGTCCGCGCTGCGGATCGCTGCTCTATCGCAGCATCTCGTCGAACCTCGACAAAATCTGCGCAATGACGCTCGCGGCGCTCGTCACGTTCGTGATCGCGCAGGGCTTTCCCATCGTCGAACTGGATGCGAACGGGCTTACCTCGCAGACCACGCTCATCGGCGCGATCGTCGCGCTGTGGAACGAGCAAATGGAAATCATGGCGGTGCTCGTCTTCTGCTCGACCATTCTCTTTCCGTTGTGCGAGTTGCTCGCGCTGCTCTATGTGCTGCTTCCGCTGCGCTCGGGCTACGTGCCGCCGGGCTTCAACGCGCTGCTGCGCGGCATTCAGTTCGTGCGTCCGTGGGGGATGATCGAAGTCTTCATGCTCGGCGTGCTCGTCACGCTCGTGAAGATGGTCAGCATCGCGCGCGTGATTCCCGAAGCGGCGCTCTTCGCGTTCGGCGCGCTGACGCTCATGTTCGCGGTCGTCGTGAGTTTCGATCCGCGCGCGCTGTGGGACATCGCGAGCACGCTCGGCCCGCGCGGCGCGACCAAGCCGGCGAACGGCCGCAAGCGCATCCCTTCCGAAGCGAGGCAGAAAACGTGAACGATCCGATCGATCCCGGAACGGGCGAGCAAGCCAGCGAGACGTACTACACCACGGCGTCGCGCGCGAACGTCGTGTCGTGCCATGCGTGCGGGCTCGTGCAACCGCTCGCGCGCACCGTCGAGAAGCAACGCTGCACGCGCTGCGACGCGGCCGTGCACCGGCGTCATCCGGACAGCATCGCGCGCACCTGGGCGCTGCTCATCAGCGCCGCGATTCTTTATATTCCGGCGAATCTCTTTCCGATCATGCACACGTCGTCGATTCTCGGTTCCGAGGACGACACCATCATGAGCGGCGTCGCGCTCTTCTGGAACGACGGCGACTATCCGCTCGCCGCGGTGATTTTCATCGCCAGCATTCTCGTGCCGATGCTGAAGCTCGTCACGCTCGGCTTTCTCACCATCAGCGTGCAGCGGCGCTCCACGTGGCGGCCGCGTCAGCGCACGACGCTCTTTCGCATCGTCGAAGGCATCGGCCGATGGTCGATGCTCGACGTTTTCGTCATCACGCTCACCATCGCGCTCGTGCGCTTCAAGTCGCTCGCTGTCATCACGCCGGGGCCGGGCGCGCTCGCGTTCGCGTCGGTCGTCGTGCTGACGATGATCGCCTCCATGCAATTCGACCCGCGCCTCATGTGGGACAACATCGAACCGTCAGGAAAGAAATATGACTAGTGCCCAAGGTCCGAACGACCCGAAGCAGCCGGCGCCGCCGACAGACAACCGGGGCAACGGCGACAAAGGCAAAGGCGGCGGCCTGCCGCCGAATCTGCCCGAGCCCGTGATCGAGCCGCGCAGCCGCTGGCTGCCTTCGCTCGTGTGGGTCATTCCGCTCGTTGCGGCGCTGATCGGCGTGATTCTCGTCGTGAAGACGGTGTCGAGCCGCGGACCGACCGTCACGATCAGCTTCGTGAGCGCGGAAGGCCTCGAACCGGGCAAGACGAAGGTGAAGTTCAAGGATGTCGATATCGGCACGGTCAAGAGCATCACGCTGTCGAAGGATCATTCGCGCGTGCTCGTCGATGTGCAGCTCACCAAGGAAGCCACCGATTTCGCCGTGAAGGACACGCGCTTCTGGGTCGTGCGCCCGCGCGTCGCGGCAAGCGGCGTGACCGGTCTGTCGACGCTGTTGTCGGGCGCCTATATCGGCGTCGATGCCGGAAAATCGACGGACGATCAGACGTACTTCGTCGGTCTCGAAACGCCGCCCGCCGTCACCGGCGATCAGAAGGGCCACACCTTCACGCTGCACGGCGAGTCGCTCGGTTCGCTCGATATCGGCTCGCCGGTCTACTATCGCCGCGTGCAGGTCGGGCAGGTCGTCGCGTTCTCGCTCGACAAGGACGGAACCGGCGTCACGCTGCAGGTGTTCGTCACCGCGCCCTACGATCAGTACGTCGGCAGCAACTCGCGCTGGTGGCATGCGAGCGGCGTCGATCTGCGGCTCGACTCGAGCGGCTTCACGCTCAACACGCAATCGCTCGCGACGGTCGTGCTGGGCGGCATCGCGTTCCAGACGCCGCCGAGCCAGCAATCCGGTCCGCAGGCGCAGAACAACACCACGTTCCGTCTCGCCGGCGATCAGGCCGACGCGATGCGCGATCCCGACGGTCAGGCCGTTCACGTCGTGATGAACTTCAACCAGTCGCTGCGCGGGCTGTCGGTCGGCGCGCCGGTCGATTTCCGCGGCATCGTGCTCGGTCAGGTGACGGGCATCGGCGTGCAATACGATACGAAATCGCATTCGTTCATGATGCCGGTGACGATCGATCTCTATCCCGACCGTCTCGGCCGGCGCGCGAAGCAGGCGCTGCCGGAACAGGGTTCGACGGCGAGTCAGGACATGCTGCAACTGCTCGTGAATCGCGGGCTGCGCGGACAGTTGCGCACCGGCAATCTGCTGACGAGCCAGTTGTATATCGCGCTCGACTTCTTCCCGAAGGCGCCGCCCGCGAAGGTCAGCGTCGCCAACGATCCGCTCGAACTGCCGACCGTGCCGAACACGCTCGACGAACTGCAACTGCAGATCGCCGACATCGCGCGCAAGATCGACAAGATTCCGTTCGACCAGATCGGCACGAATCTGAACGGATCGCTCAAGAACGCGAATGCGCTCTTCGACCGGCTCGACAAGGAGGTCCTGCCGGAAATGCGCGACACGCTCACGCAGGCGAAGAAGACGTTCGGCCAGGCGCAATCGACGCTGCAATCGGACTCGCCGCTTCAGTCGGACGTGCATCAGGCGCTGCAGGAACTCACGCGCACGCTGCAATCGCTCAACTCGCTCGCGGATTATCTGGAGCGCCATCCGGAATCGCTCTTGCGCGGAAAATCGGGAGACAAACCATGAAGTTCGGCTCGTTGATGTTGACCTTGAGCGCGTCGGCGATGCTCGCCGCCTGCGCTTCGCCGGCGAGCCGTTTCTACACGCTCGGCGGCGGCGACGCGCGGGCCGTGCCGTCCACGCAGGCGTCGTTCTATTTCGAGCTCGCGCCCGTCGATGTGCCGCAGCAGGTCGCGAAGAATCAGTTGGTGGTGCAGACGAGTCCCGCGCAGGTGCGCGTGCTCGAAGACGAGCGCTGGGCGTCGCTGCCCGGCGACGAAGTGCGGCGCGCGCTCTCCGCCGATCTCACGCAGCAGCTCGGCGCGATCGATGTCTACGGCACGCCGCATCCCGAGTCGGTGCCGGTGTATCGCGTGAAGGTGAACGTGCAGCGCTTCGAATCGTGGCCGGGCTCGCAGGCCGTGCTCGACGCCGTGTGGAGCGTGCGCGCCGCCGGCTCGGACACGGTGCTGACGTGCCGGACCGTCGCGCAGGAACGCGTGGACGCGGGTTACGACGCGCTCGTCGACGGTCATCGCAAGGCGGTCGACGCGCTCGCCTCCGCGATTTCCGCGGGCGTGCGGAGCCTGAGCGCGCTTCCGTCGACGGCGGCCGGGCCGGCAGCGTCGGCGAAAAGCAAAGGCGGCGCGAACGCGAAGCCCGCGACCGCGCCGGTTCTGCCGTGTCCGTCCGCGAGCGCCGCGACGACTGCCAGCGCGCAATGATTTGCCCCTTGCCCGGCGTCGTCCGGGCGTGCTCATGTTGTCGGCAGACGACATCGAAAACGGAAGCCGCCTCTAATTTGCCGATGGTTCGCGCGCGCCGGTTAAGATCGTCGTCGCCCGTATTCGGATCAATTGTGAAAATTAGATGATGAAACTGATCGGTTCGCATCCCAGCCCGTTCGTCCGCAAAGTGCGGATTGTCATGGCGGAAAAGAAGATCGATTGCGAACTGGTGCTCGAGGACGTCTGGGCATCCGATTCCAAGATCCACGACTACAACCCGCTCGGCAAGGTGCCGTGCCTCATCCTGGACGACGGCGAAGCGGTGTTCGATTCGCGCGTGATCTGCGAGTACGTGGACACGCTCACGCCGGTCGGCAAGCTGCTGCCGCAGGAGCGCCGCGAGCGCACCGAAGTGCGTTGCTGGGAAGCGCTCGCCGACGGCATGCTCGACGCCGCCGTGCTGATCCGGCTCGAAGGCGTGTTGCGCGAGGAAGCGCATCGCAATGAAAAGTGGCTGGCGCGTCAGCGTCACAAGATCGAAGACGGTCTGCACGCGATGTCGCGCGGTCTCGACGCCAGGCAATGGTGCTCGGCGAACCGCTTCACGCTCGCGGATATCGCCTGCGGATGCGCGCTCGGCTATCTCGACTTCCGCATGCCCGATCTGAACTGGCGCGACGCGCATCCCAATCTCGACAAGTACTACGCGCGCATTTCGCAGCGCCCGTCTTTCGTCGATACGGCGCCGGACTGATTCCCGGCGCCGAAGCGCTTACTTCTTCAGCGCGGCTTTCAATGTCGCGTTCGCCTGAGCGATCGCCGCGCGCGTGGCGGGCGTTTCGGCGAGTGCGTTGAGCATCACGAAGTCGTGGATCGTGCCGTTGTAGCGCGCCGACGTCACCGGCACGCCCGCTTGCGTCAGCTTGCGCGCGTACGCCTCGCCTTCGTCACGCAGCACATCGTTTTCGTCGGTGATGACGAGCGCCGGCGGCAATCCCTTCAATTCGTCGAGGCTCGCGCGCAACGGCGATGCCGTGATCTTCTCGCGGTCCGCGGCGTTCGGCGCGTAGGCGTCCCAGAACCATTTCATCGCGTCGCGGGTGAGCCACGGGCCGTTCGCGAACTGGTTGTACGAGGCGTCGTCGAAATTCGCGTCGGTCACCGGGTAGAACAACACTTGCGCGCGCAGCTTCGGACCGCCGCGTTCCTTCGCGAGCAGCGTGACGGCCGCCACCATGTTCCCGCCGACGCTATCGCCCGCGACGGCCATGCGCGATGCATCGACGTTGAATTCGCGCGCGTGATCCGCGACGTAGCGCGTCGCAGCGTAGGCCTGTTCGATCGGCACCGGATACTTCGTTTCCGGCGAGCGGTCGTAGTCGACGAACACGACTTCCGCCTGCGCGCCATTCGCGATCTCGCGCACGAGGCGGTCATGCGTGTTTTTGTCGCCGAGCACCCAGCCGCCGCCGTGGAAGTACATGACGACCGGCAGCGGGCCGTTTGCGTGCTCGGGCCGCACGATGCGCAGCGCGATCTTGCCGGTCGGGCCGGCCTGGATCACGCGATCTTCGATTTTCGCCACCTGTTTTTTCACCGGCTGCGCCTGTGCGCCGGCGAGCACGTTGCGCGCGTCGGCGGGCGAGAGCGTGTAGATCGGCGGCGCTTTGCTCGCGGCGAGCGTATCGATGAAATGCTGCGTCGCCGGTTCGAGTACGGGCGCGGCGGATTGCGCATGCGCGGCGGATTGCGTCAGCACGGCAGTTGCAACGGCAGTGGCGATGAGCGCGGCCTTGAGCTTTGTCATGATGCATTCCTTCTTGGGTTCGGTTGAGCCGTTGTTTTGTCGGCAGCGGCGGAACGGGAGGTGAAACAAAACAACGCCAAATTCGAATCTACATCTACTACTAGATAGATTTTGAACGGCAGTAGGACCCGATGAAGTCCGATACGGGCGCTTTCTTCCCGAAATGCTCGGCATCTCGCCATATAAACCGACGAAACCACCGCGCCGCTCAGAAAACTGCCTTATCCAACCAAAATCTATCTACTCAACGATAGATAATCAACCGTGAATTCACTTGTTTTTCACAAGGTTATCCACAGCCTTATCTACCGCCGGACCGCATCCGCGACTTCTTCGAGCCGCGTGCGCGTCTGAAACAGGCGGCACGCAAGCAAGCTTCCCTGAAACGCTGCGTACAAAGTGCGCGCCGCGGCCTCGGGTTTTCCACCGGCGTCGAGCGTGTCCTGCGCTTCGCCTTCGGCGAGCACTTTCGCCAGCCAGTTCTCGTTAGCCTTGTAGAACGACTGGACAGCGTGCCGCACCTTTTCCGGCAACGATTCGATGTCCGCCGCGAGCATGCCGCACAGGCAAATCTGGTCGCCACCGCCGATGATTCGTGCAAACAGCTTCGTGTAGCGATCGAGTTTCTTGTCGGCCGGGGCGGAACTGTCGATCGCGTAGATCGACGACATCACATCCGCGCTGTAGGCGTTCACGGCTTCGAGCGCCAGATCTTCCTTGGTCGGGAAGTAGTAGTGGATGCTGGAAGTCTTCACGCCGACCAGTTCGGACAAGTCGCGGTAGCTGAATCCGTTGTAGCCACGCGTCATCAACAAGGTCTGCGCGTGATCCAGCAGCGCTTCCCGTACCGTGTTCTTGTCCATTCGTGTCATTGCCCCTGCAGTCGATGTGCGTAATTTATCTATCACTAGATAGACCGTCAAGCGCTTGTATCAAAAAAGTTTTTATCGGACCGATAGAAAGTGGCAAGCCCCGACGGAGGTCGGGGCTTGCCACGAAATCGCTAACGCGCCACGGAAAGCGTCGCGGTTTGCGTCGACTCCTGCCCCGCCGCCGCATGCTCGATGATGCCGCCGCCCAGACATACATCGCCCTGATACAGCACCGCCGATTGACCCGGCGTGACGGCCCATTGCGCGTCGTCGAAATGGAGGGCGAAGCGGCCGCCGTCCGCGTTCGAGAAGCGGCACGCCGCGTCCTGCTGCCGATAGCGCGTCTTGGCGCCGCACGCCGCGTCTTCTGCGGGCGCAAAGCCCGCGACCCAGCTCGTGTTGCCCGCGACGAGCGTCGGCGACAGCAGCCACGGGTGATCGTGACCCTGCACGACGTAGAGCGTGTTCGTCGCCATGTCTTTGCCGGCGACGAACCACGGCTCGCCGCTGCCATCCTTCGCGCCGCCGATGCCGATGCCCTTGCGCTGCCCGAACGTGTAGAACGCGAGCCCGATATGTTCGCCGACGATCTTCCCTTCGGCCGTCTTCATCGGACCGGGCTTGGTCGGCAGATAGCGGTTCAGGAATTCGCGGAACGGCCGCTCGCCGATGAAACAGATGCCGGTCGAATCCTTCTTCTTCGCGTTCGGCAGGCCGATCTGCGCGGCGATCTCGCGCACTTTCGTCTTCGGAATTTCGCCGAGCGGAAACAGCGTCTTCGAAAGTTGCGCCTGATTCAGCCGATGCAAAAAGTACGACTGATCCTTGGTCGAATCGGTGGCTTTGAGTAGCTGGAACAGCCCGTTTTGCTCGCGCACGCGCGCGTAATGGCCCGTCGCGATGGTTTGCGCGCCGAGCGACATCGCGTGATCGAGGAACGCCTTGAACTTGATTTCGGCGTTGCAGAGGACGTCCGGATTCGGCGTGCGGCCGGCCGAACATTCGCGCAGGAACTCCGCGAACACGCGGTCCTTGTACTCGGCGGCGAAGTTGACCGCCTCGACATCGATGCCGATCAGATCCGCGACCGACACCACGTCGATCCAGTCCTGACGGGTCGAGCAGTACTCGCCGTCGTCGTCGTCTTCCCAGTTCTTCATGAAGAGGCCGACGACGTCGTAGCCTTGTTCCTTCAGAAGCCATGCCGTCACGGACGAATCCACGCCGCCCGACATGCCCACCACCACTTTTCGCTTGCTCATAGGGATATCACGCCCGCACCGCCGGCGCGACCGAATGCGTATGAATGAAATCGAGCGGCACGCGCCGCCCGGATAAATAGTCGTCGACACACTTCATCACGAGCGGCGTCCGATGCCGCTCCACGCATGCCCGCAACTCGTCGGGGCCGAGCCACATCGCGCGCACGATGCCTTCATCGAGAGCACGGCCGGCCTCTTCGCCCAAGGACTTGCCGCAGAACGTGAACCGCAGATACGTGACGTCGCGCCCCGGCCCGGCGAAGTGCGTCATATAAGCGCCGACGAGCGCCTCGGGCTCGAAGCGGTGCGCCGTTTCTTCGAGTGTCTCGCGGATCACCGCTTCGACGAGCGTTTCGCCCGCTTCGAGATGACCGGCCGGTTGGTTTATTCGCAGCCCTGCGGCCGTGTGCTCTTCGATGACGAGAAATTTTCCGTCCCGCTCGACGATTGCCGCCACCGTAACGTGGGGGGCCCAAGTGTCTGATTTCATGGTGAGATATTTTACCGTCCCGACGACGATCCCGCGCGACGCCTCCTAAGGGTAAGCGCTGAGTTGGGCGGATGAAACAAGTGCCGGATCGAATTCTTGCGCGCGCATTCTTCGGTTACAGTTGCGATAGCCGTAAGTTCCAGCATTTGAAATAAAAACTCAGCCTTAAGCCTTCCTAAGCCTTCCCCAGGGCGAAAGAGGCAACAAAGACAGGAGGATTTGAAGATGCACATCGGAGTGCCTGCTGAAACGCGGGCGAACGAGGCGCGTGTCGCCGCTACGCCCGAAACGGTCAAAAAACTCGTCACGCAAGGACATCGCGTTTCTGTCCAGAGCGGCGCGGGCTTGCCGGCAAGCTATATCGACGACGCCTTCGCGCAAGCGGGCGCGGATCTCGTCGATGTGGCGACGGCCTTTTCCGCCGAAATCGTCCTCAAGGTGCAATCGCCGAGCGAAAGCGAACTGGCGATGCTCAAACCGGGCGCCGTGCTCATCGGCATGCTCGATCCCTTCAACACTGAAAATACCGCGCGGCTCGCCGGCACGGGCGTCACCGCGTTCGCGCTCGAAGCCGCGCCGCGCACCACGCGCGCTCAAAGTCTGGATGTGCTGTCGTCGCAGGCGAACATCGCCGGATACAAGGCGGTGCTCATGGCCTGCCAGTATTACCAGCGCTTCATGCCGATGCTGATGACCGCCGCCGGCACCGTGAAAGCCGCGCGCGTGCTGGTGCTCGGCGCGGGCGTCGCGGGTTTGCAGGCGATCGCGACGGCCAAGCGTCTCGGCGCGGTCGTCGAAGCGTCCGACGTGCGTCCGGCCGTGCGGGAGCAGATCGAATCGCTCGGCGGGAAGTTCGTCGACGTGCCGTTCGAAACCGACGAGGAACGCGAGGCGGCGGTGGGCGTGGGCGGCTACGCGCGTCCGATGCCCGCAAGCTGGCTCGCGCGGCAAGCGGCGCAGGTTCACGAACGTGCGAAGGCGGCGGATATCGTCATCTCGACGGCGCTGATTCCCGGGCGTCCCGCGCCGACGCTGATCTCGGTGGAAACGGTCAAGCACATGAAGCCGGGCTCCGTGATCGTCGATCTCGCCGCCGGTCGCGGTCCCGAGTTCGAAGGCAAGAAAGGCGGCAACTGCCCGCTCACCGAAGTCGATCAGGTGGTGATGAAGCACGGCGTGCATATCGTCGGCCATACGAATCTCGCTTCGATGGTCGGCGCCGATGCCTCCGCGCTCTACGCCCGCAATCTTCTGGACTTCCTGAAGCTCGTCATCACCAAGGAAGGCACCCTCAACATCGACCTCGCGGACGACATCGTCGCGGCCACGCTCCAGTGCCGCGACGGACAAGTCACGCGTCCGGCCGCCTGACGCCGATACGGAGACGCACATGGATGTCATCAATCACACGGTGATCAATCTCATCATCTTCGTGCTGGCCATTTATGTCGGCTATCACGTCGTGTGGAACGTCACGCCTGCGCTGCATACGCCGCTCATGGCCGTGACCAATGCAATTTCGGCGATCGTCATCGTCGGCGCGATGCTCGCGGTCGGCCTCACGGTCGGCGCGGCGGGCAAGTTCTTCGGCACGCTCGCCGTGCTGCTCGCGGCGGTGAACGTGTTCGGCGGCTTTCTCGTCACACGGCGAATGCTCGAGATGTTCAAGAAGAAAGAGCCCAAGAAGATCACGCACAAGGAGGGCGCGTAAATGAGCTTGAATGTCGTCACTCTCCTGTATCTCATCGCCTCGGTGTGTTTCATCCAGGCGCTGAAGGGCTTGTCCAATCCGAAGACCGCGCGCATCGGCAACACGTTCGGCATGGCGGGCATGGCGATCGCCATTCTCACCACGCTCGCGCTGATCGTGAAGCAGGCCGCGTATCTCGAAGCGAATCTCGCGCTCGGGCTATCGCTGCTGTTCGTCGCGCTGATTATCGGCGGCGGCGCGGGTGCGTACATCGCCGCGAAAGTCGAAATGACGAAGATGCCCGAACTCGTCGCGGCGATGCACTCGCTGATCGGTCTCGCGGCCGTGTGTATCGCGTACGGCGTCGTGGCCGAACCTGCGGCATTCGGTCTCGCGCCGCTCGGCGAGCCGATTCCGTACGGCAATCGTGTCGAGTTGTTCATCGGCACGTTCGTCGGCGCGATCACGTTCTCGGGTTCGGTCATCGCGTTCGGGAAACTGTCGGGCAAGTACAAGTTCCGGCTGTTTCAGGGCGCGCCGGTCGTGTATTCGGGGCAGCATCTGATCAACTTGCTGCTCGCCATCGCGATGGTCGGCTTCGGCGTGATCTTCATGCTCACCGAATCGTGGCTGCCGTTCATCATCATGACGATCATCGCGTTCGCACTGGGCGTGCTGATCATCATTCCGATCGGCGGCGCGGACATGCCGGTGGTCGTGTCGATGCTGAACTCGTACTCGGGCTGGGCGGCGGCGGGCATCGGCTTCTCGCTGAACAATCCGATGCTGATCATCGCGGGTTCGCTCGTGGGTTCGTCGGGCGCGATTCTCTCGTACATCATGTGCAAGGCGATGAATCGCTCGTTCTTCAACGTGATTCTCGGCGGTTTCGGCGGCGAAGCGGGCGGTGCGGCCGCGGGCGGTTCGACGGAGCAACGTCCGGTCAAATCCGGTTCTGCGGATGACGCCGCGTTCATGCTCGGCAATGCGGAAAGCGTGGTGATCGTGCCGGGTTACGGGCTGGCCGTGGCGCGCGCGCAGCACGCGTTGAAGGAACTGACGGACAAGCTCGTGGAGAAAGGCATCGATGTGCGGTACGCGATTCACCCGGTCGCGGGGCGGATGCCTGGGCACATGAACGTGCTGCTCGCCGAAGCCGAAGTGCCTTACGAGATGGTGCAGGAGATGGAGGACATCAACAGCGAGTTCGGTCAGACGGACGTGGTGTTGGTGCTCGGCGCGAACGACGTGGTGAACCCGGCCGCGAAGACCGATCCGAAATCGCCGATCGCCGGGATGCCGATTCTCGAAGCGTACAAGGCACGGACGATCATCGTGAACAAGCGGTCGATGGCGGCGGGCTACGCCGGTCTCGACAACGAATTGTTCTATATGGACAAGACGATGATGGTGTTCGGGGACGCGAAGAAGGTGGTGGAGGAGATGATGAAGGCGGTGGAGTGAAGCCGAGTCCTGTCCAGCAGCCGCGCCTCGTTCGATAACCGGCGCGGCTGCCGGGACAAGTGGCGTTGAATCAATCTGCCGAGCGCCAGTGATCGGGATTGCCCTTGTCCGTCTTTCTCACGCGCGCGACCAGCGGTTTATAGCCGTTGGCGCGCGCGGCATTTATCGCATCGGCTTGTGTCTTGTAGATAACGGTGGTCAGTCGTTGCACGGCTGAGAGTTCGAGTGCGTAGCCTTCGATTGCCCCCTCGCGATGCTTCGGAAGTGGTTCAACGTACACGTTCGGCATGGAATCTCCTTTGGCTGGCGGGTTCGCCACATCAAACTTTGGAGATCAGACTGACCTGACAACAGGCGATCTTTCCGAATTCGGCTGTGTGGAAACGAGCGGCCGACTGTTCGTTTTCGCCGCCCTTGCAAATGTGCGGGGTTGTTTGTGACGCCGGGGCCGTTGAAGCACGCGCGTACAATACCGCCTTTAAACGTCCTGCAAAGCACCACATGTCCTCCCCACTCTTCGACTGGTTTGTCCCCTGCCCGCGCGGTCTCGAAGCGCCGCTCGCCGCCGAGCTTTCGGAGATCGGAGAGCGTCATGTGGCGAGCGCGCCGCTGTCGGGCGGCGGATCGCTGATCGTCGGCGCGCAAGTGCCCGGCGGCGTGCATTTCCGGGGCGGATGGGTCGCGGGCATGGCGGCGAACCTGCATTCGCGCATCGCGAGCCGCGTGCTCCTGAAAGTCGCGCAAGGCCCGTATCGCAACGAACACGACATCTACGAACTGACGCATCAGCAACGCTGGGAGCAATGGTTCACGCCCAGCCAGACGATGCGCGTCGACCTCACCGCGATCAAATCGCCGGTGAAGAGCCTCGAATTCACGACGCTGCGCGTGAAGGACGCCGTCTGCGACCGCCTGCGTGACGTCGCCGGCGCGCGTCCGAGCATCGATACCGCGCAGCCCGACGTCCGCGTGTTCGCGTTCCTCACGGTGAACGAGTGCACGCTCTACCTCGACACTTCCGGCGAACCGCTCTTCAAGCGCGGCTGGCGCCTGGACAAAGGCGCCGCGCCGTTGCGCGAAAATCTCGCGGCCGGCATCCTTCGCCTCACCGGCTGGACGCCCGGCACGCCGCTCTTCGATCCGATGTGCGGCAGCGGCACCTTCCTCGCCGAAGCGGCGCAGACGGCGCTCAACATCGCCCCGGGCAACGACCGGCATTTCGGCTTCGAAAGGCTCAAGCCGTTTCACCCGGGCATGTGGCAGAAGCTCAAGACGGCCGCTCTCGAACAACGCCGCGCCGCGCGCGCCACGCAAGCCGAACTGAGCATCTTCGGCAGCGACATCTCCGGCGACATGCTCGAAAAGGCGCGCGCGAACCTGAGCCGCGCGGGCATCACCGAGTTGTCGCTCAAGCAGGTCGACGCCCGCAACATGGTCCCGCCAACCGATGCGCCGGGCATCCTGCTCGCGAATCCGCCGTACGGCGAGCGCATCGAAGTGCGCGGGCGCGGTCCGCGCGGCGAGATTCGCGACACGGCGCGCTCCCGCCGCGAGGACGACGACGCTTTCGCGCGCGCGCAACCCGATCCGGCCGATACGGAATTCTTCGTTTCGTTCGGCAATGCGCTCAAGCAGCGCTTTCCCGGCTGGCGTGCGTACGTGCTCACGTCCGACCGCAAGCTGCCCGGCCTCTTGCGGCTGCGCGAATCAACGAAGACGCCGCTTTTCAATGGCGCGCTCGAATGCCGCCTTTTCCGCTTCGATCTCATCGCGGGCAGCGTACGCAATCGTCCCGCCGGCGAATGAGCCGCGCCGACTTCGAGACAAGTATGCGGCGGCGGCACAGATGAAGCCATTCGGCCGAATGGCATAGGCAAATTGCACGAATCGCACGATTCGCACGAATGGCGCGCCGAAATCGCGAAAAGCCTATGCCGAACGGCCGAGTGCCTTGATCGCGAAGCCGGCGCTACAATCGGCGCATGAACTCACCGACCGAACTCGCCAGCCCCATTGCCGTCGATATCTACCGCGCCCGCCGCGAGCGCGTGCTCGCCGCGCTGCGTGCGCGAGGCGGCGGCGTCGCCATCGTGCCGACTGCGCCGGAAGTCATGCGCAACCGCGACACGGACTACCCTTTCCGTCACGACAGCTACTTCTACTATCTGACGGGCTTCAACGAACCCGAAGCGACGCTCGTTCTGAACGCGAGCGCGAAGGAAGGCGAGCCTGCGTCGATTCTCTTTTGCCGCGAAAAGAACGTGGAACGCGAAACATGGGAAGGCTTTCGCTACGGCCCGGACGCCGCGCGCGACGCCTTCGGTTTCGATGCCGCGCTTCCCATCAACGCGCTCGACGAGGAAATGCCCCGTCTGATCGCCGATAAACCCGCGCTGCACTACGCGCTCGGCACGTCGGCGGAACTCGATGCCCAAGTGCGCGGCTGGCTCGCCGCCGTGCGCGCGCAGAGCCGCACCGGCGTGCGCGCGCCCGCCGCCGCAGAGCATCTTCTGCCGATTCTCGATGAAATGCGCCTCGTGAAAGACGCGCACGAAATCGCCATCATGCGCCGCGCGGCATCGATTTCGGCCGAAGCGCACCGCCGGGCGATGCGCGCAACGCGTCCCGGCATGCGCGAGTACGAGATCGAAGCCGAACTGCTCTACACATTCCGCCGACACGGCGCGCAGGCGCCGGCATACGGATCGATCGTCGCGGCGGGCGCGAACGCCTGCGTGCTGCACTACCCGGCGGGCAACGCGATCGCCCGCGACGGCGACCTGATCCTCATCGACGCCGCGTGCGAATTCGACGGTTACGCATCCGACATCACACGCACCTTCCCCGCGAGCGGCCGCTTCACGCCCGCGCAGCGCGAGCTTTACGACATCGTCCTTGCCGCCCAGGCCGCGGCCGTCGATGCGACGCGCGCAGGCGTGAGTTTCGACGCTCCGCATCAGGCGGCGCTGAAAGTGCTGTCGCAAGGTTTGCTCGACACCGGCATCATCGCCAAGACGAAGTTCGGCAGCGTCGACGACGTTCTCGCGCAACGCGCCTACGCGCCTTTCTACATGCATCGCACGGGGCACTGGATCGGCATGGACGTGCACGACGCGGGCGAATACCGCGAGCCCGACGGGCCGCTCGACGAGCAAGGCGCGCGTCCGTGGCGCACGCTCGCGCCCGGCATGGCGCTTACGGTCGAGCCGGGCCTCTACGTGCGCGCCGCCGAGGACGTGCCGGAGAAATACTGGAACATCGGCATCCGCATCGAGGACGACGCCGTCGTCACGCAAAGCGGCTGCGAGCTGATCACGCGCGAGGTGCCGGTCGCCGCCGACGAGATCGAAGCGCTGATGCGCGATTCACAAGCAAACTGATCATGAGCGACGTTCAAGGCATCGAGCCGCATTTCGACTACGACATCGCCATCGTCGGCGCCGGGCCGGTCGGGCTCGCGCTCGCGGGCTGGCTTGCGCGGCGCAGCGCGACATCGCGGCTTTCCATCGCGCTGATCGACGCGCGCACGCCCGAAGCCGCCGCCAGCGATCCGCGCGCGCTCGCGCTGTCGCACGGCAGCCGCGTGATGCTCCAGCCGCTCGGCTTCCCCGGCGACGCCACGCCGATCCGCCGCATTCACGTGTCGCAGCGCGGACACTTCGGCCGCACGCTGATCGAGCACGACGAGCACGAGTTGCCCGAACTGGGCTACGTGGTGCGCTACGGCTCGCTCGTCGGCGCGCTCGCCGATGCCGTGCGCGCGACCCACGTCCACTGGCTCACCGATACCTCCGCCCTCGCGCCGCTGCAGGATCACGACGGCGTCACGCTGCCGCTGCAATCGTCGGACGGCGAGCGCACGATTCGCGTCAAAGCGCTCGTGAATGCCGAAGGCGGTCTGTATCAGAAGAGCGACGCGACCACGCCCGGCGAGCGCCGCGCGCGGGATTACGGGCAGACGGCCATCGTCGGCACGGTGAGTGTGTCGGACCCGCGCGCGAATGTCGCGTGGGAGCGCTTCACCGGCGAAGGGCCGATCGCCCTTCTGCCGTGCGGCGGCCCGCGTCACGCGGACTACTCGCTCGTCTGGTGCTGCACGCCCGACGAAGCCGCGCGCCGCATGCAGCTCGACGACGACACGTTCCTCGCCGAACTCGGCGCCGCGTTCGGCACGCGCATGGGCCGGTTCACGCGCATCGCGGGGCGCGCCGCCTTCCCGCTCGGGCTGACCGCGCTCGACGTGCTCGTCGACCGGCGCACGGTCGCCATCGGCAATGCCGCTCAGACGCTGCATCCTGTCGCGGGTCAGGGCCTGAACCTCGGCTTGCGCGACGCGCTCGCGCTCACCGACGCCCTGTCCGCCGACGGCCCGCGCCCGCTCGCGCTCGCCCGCTTCGCGCAACGCCGCGCGCTCGACCGGCGCCTGACCATCGGCGCCACCGATACGCTCGCGCGCATCTTCACGGTCGATTTCCCGCCGCTCGCCGCGATGCGCGGTCTCGCCCTTACCGCGCTGGAGTTCCTCCCGCCGGTGAAATCCGCGCTCGCCCGGCAGATGATGTTCGGTCAGCGGCGCTGATCCGGCACGAAACAACGCAACCGTCTGCGTTAAGGGGCGGAACTTATCCTCTATGAACGCCCGTCCTTTCATAGAAGATTTAAAGACTTGCACGCGATTGCTCTTAAATTCAGCACGCTCTTCGCGTTAAAATAGCTGTTTCCCCTTCAGCAACGTTGCATCCGCCTGACGCGGCTTTTGCCGAGATCATCCGCGCGGATCGTTTAGCCTTCATGCCCACCATCGGTTCACACGTCCTGCGCAATAACCTGTTCGTCGCCCCGATGGCAGGCGTCACCGACCGCCCGTTCCGGCAGCTCTGCAAGCGCATGGGCGCGGGCTATGCGGTGTCGGAGATGGTGGCGTCGAACGCGCAGTTGTGGAAAAGCGAAAAAACCATGCGCCGCGCGAACCACGCGGGCGAGGTCGAGCCGATCTCGGTGCAGATCGCGGGCGCCGATCCGCAGATGCTCGCGGAAGCCGCGCGTCACAATGTCGCGAACGGCGCGCAGATCATCGACATCAACATGGGCTGCCCGGCGAAGAAGGTGTGCAACGTCGCGGCGGGATCGGCGCTGCTGCAGAACGAGCCGCTCGTCGCGCGCATCGTGGAAGCGGTGGTGCAGGCGGTCGGCGTGGGTCCGGACGCCGTGCCCGTCACGCTCAAGATTCGCACGGGGTGGAATCGCGAGAACAAGAACGCGCTGACCATCGCGCGGATCGCGCAGGAAGCGGGCATTTCGATGCTCACCGTCCACGGCCGCACGCGCGCCGATCTCTACAAGGGCGACGCGGAGTACGAAACCATCGCGGCCGTGAAGGCGTCGGTGCGGATTCCCGTCGTCGCAAACGGCGACATCACGACCCCGGAAAAGGCGCGCGACGTGCTCGCCGCCACCGGCGCCGACGCCATCATGATCGGCCGCGCGGCGCAGGGGCGTCCGTGGCTGTTCCGCGAGATCGAACATTTTCTGAAGACCGGCGAGCGCCTGCCGCCGCCGCGCATCGACGAGATCCAGCAGGTGATGAACGAACACCTCGAAGATCACTACGCCTTTTATGGGGAATTCACGGGCGTACGGACTGCGCGCAAGCATATCGGCTGGTACACTCGCGGCCTTTCCGGCGCCGGCACCTTCCGGCACCGGATGAATACGCTGGACACGACCAAAGAACAATTGCTCGCCGTAAACGAATTCTTTGACGCGCAAAAGGCGTTGTCGGACCGCCTCGTCTATGTGGACGAGGCCGGCGACGCCGAAGACGCGGACGGGGAAGAATCGTGCGGCGGGAACAACAACACGACAGACCGACTGATTGCCGCATGAGCAGACATAACATCGAACAATGCGTCCGCCAGAGCCTCGACAACTACTTCCAGGACCTGGACGGCTCCAACCCGCACGACGTGTACGACATGGTGATTTCGTGTGTGGAAAAACCGATGCTCGAAGTGGTGCTCGAGCAGGCGGGCGGAAACCAATCGCTCGCGGCCGAATATCTCGGCATCAACCGCAACACCTTACGCAAGAAGCTCCAGCAGCACGGATTGATTTGATTCATCGGACTGAGGCGCGCGCCTTGGTCCGGCCTGGTTTCCCTCTACGGTTTCAGTGTTCATCATGATCAAGCAAGCGCTCCTCTCCGTTTCCGACAAATCCGGCATCGTCGATTTCGCCAAATCGCTGTCGGCGCTCGGCGTCAAGCTCCTTTCGACCGGCGGCACCGCGAAACTGCTCGCCGACGCGGGCCTGCCCGTGACCGAGGTCGCCGACTACACCGGCTTTCCGGAAATGCTCGACGGGCGCGTGAAGACGCTGCATCCGAAAGTTCATGGCGGCATTCTCGCGCGCCGCGACCTGCCGGAGCACATGGCCGCGCTGGAAAAGCACGATATTCCGACCATCGACCTGCTGGTCGTGAATCTGTATCCGTTCGTGCAGACGGTGTCGAAGCCGGAGTGCTCGCTGGAAGACGCGATCGAGAACATCGATATCGGCGGGCCGACCATGCTGCGCTCGGCGGCGAAGAATCATCGCGACGTGACGGTCATCGTCGATCCGGCCGATTACGCCGCCGTGCTCGACGAAATGCGCGCGAACCATAACGCCGTCGGCTACAAGACGAACTTCCGTCTCGCGACGAAAGTGTTCGCGCACACCGCGCAATACGACGGCGCGATCACGAACTACCTGACGAGCCTCACCGAAGAACTCCAGCACGCGAGCCGCAACACATATCCGGCGACCTTCAACATGGCGTTCGAGAAGGTTCAGGACCTGCGCTACGGCGAGAACCCGCATCAGAGCGCGGCGTTCTATCGCGATCTTTCCGTGCCCGCCGGCGCGCTCGCGAACTACGAGCAGTTGCAGGGCAAGGAACTGTCGTACAACAACATCGCCGATTCGGACGCCGCGTGGGAATGCGTGAAGACGTTCGACGCGCCCGCGTGCGTCATCATCAAGCATGCGAATCCGTGCGGCGTGGCCGTTGGCGCCAATGCGGCCGAAGCGTACTCGAAGGCGTTCAAGACGGACCCGACCTCCGCGTTCGGCGGCATCATCGCGTTCAATCGCGAAGTCGATGAAGCCACGGCGCAAGCCGTCGCGAAGCAGTTCGTCGAAGTGCTGATCGCGCCGTCGTTCAGCGAGGCGGCGCGCGCCGTGTTCGCGGCGAAGCAGAACGTGCGTCTGCTGCAAATCGCGCTCGGCGACGGTCACAACACGTTCGACCTGAAGCGCGTCGGCGGCGGCCTGCTCGTGCAATCGCTCGATGCGAAGAACGTGCAGCCGCACGAACTGCGCGTCGTGACGAAGCGCCATCCGACGCCTAAGGAAATGGACGACCTGATGTTCGCGTGGCGCGTCGCGAAGTACGTGAAGTCGAACGCGATCGTGTTCTGCGGCGGCGGCATGACGCTCGGCGTCGGCGCGGGCCAGATGAGCCGCGTGGATTCGGCGCGCATCGCGGGCATCAAGGCGCAGAACGCCGGCCTGACGCTGAACGGCTCGGCGGTGGCGTCGGATGCGTTCTTCCCGTTCCGTGACGGCCTCGACGTCGTCGTGAACGCGGGCGCGACCTGCGTGATCCAGCCGGGCGGCTCCATGCGCGACGACGAAGTGATCGCCGCCGCCGACGAGCACAATGTCGCGATGATCGTTACCGGCACGCGTCATTTCCGTCATTAAACACGCCTGCTTCATTTAAGATTGGCCTGTTTGCGCTCGAACGGCGCAAGCAGGCCTTTTTGATTTGGACTACGCGCATCGCGAACGAATGAGAATCCTAGGCATCGACCCCGGCCTGCGCGTGACGGGCTTCGGCATCATCGACAAGACGGGACACACGCTGACTTATGTGACGAGCGGCGTCATCAAGACGGCCGACGCCGACTTGCCTTCGCGTCTCAGCACGATCTTCAGCGGAATTTCGACGCTCATCACGCAGCACAATCCGGATCAGGCCGCGATCGAAAAGGTCTTCGTCAACGTCAATCCGCAATCGACGCTGCTGCTCGGGCAGGCGCGCGGCGCGGCCATTTGCGGACTTGTCGCGAGCGGCGTGCCGGTGGCGGAATATACGGCGCTGCAGTTGAAGCAGGCTGTCGTCGGCTACGGACGCGCGACCAAGGAACAAATGCAGCAGATGGTCGTGCGTCTCTTGAACCTGTCCGGCGTGCCGAGCACCGACGCCGCCGACGCGCTCGGCATGGCCATCTGTCATGCGCACGGCGGCACGGGTCTCGCGGCGCTGGGCGGCATCGCGCCGGGGCTTGCGAAGAAAGGCTTGCGCGTGCGGCGTGGCCGGCTTATCGGTTGATTTTTCGAGAATTCAAAACACATGATTGGTCGCATCGCCGGCATTCTGCTGGAAAAAAATCCGCCGCACTTGCTCGTCGATTGCGGCGGCGTCGGCTACGAAATCGACGTGCCGATGAGCACCTTCTACAACCTGCCGAATACCGGCGAAAAGGTCGTGCTGCTCACGCAGTTGATCGTGCGCGAGGATGCGCATTTGCTGTACGGCTTTCTCACCGCGCAGGAACGCTCGACGTTCCGCGAGTTGCTGAAAATCAGCGGCATCGGCGCGCGAATGGCGTTGGCGGTGCTGTCGGGCATGAGCGTGCAGGAACTCTCGCAGACCGTGACGACGCAGGACGCCGCGCGCCTCACGCGCGTACCCGGCATCGGCAAGAAGACGGCGGAACGGCTGCTGCTCGAACTGAAAGGCAAGTTCGGCGCGGATCTCGGCGCGATGGCGAGCGCGGCGTCGCAATCGGACCACGCATCGGACATTCTGAATGCGCTGCTCGCGCTGGGATATTCGGAGAAGGAAGCGCTTGCCGCCATCAAGAACGTGCCGGCGGGAACGGGCGTGTCCGAAGGCATCAAGCTGGCGTTGAAATCGTTGTCGAAAGCGTAATTTTGCCTAGGCCATTTGGCCGACTTCGCAGCAGATAAGCACGCGTTACAATCGAATCATGATCGAAACCGACAAACTCGCCGCCGAACGCGTTATCTCGGCCACGCCCGTCTCGCCGAACGAAGAAGCGTTTGAGCGCGCGCTGCGCCCGCACAAGCTCGACGAATACATCGGGCAGGAAAAGGCGCGCGGCCAGCTCGAAATCTTCATCGAAGCGGCGAAGCGCCGTTCGGAAGCGCTCGATCATGTGCTGCTGTTCGGGCCGCCGGGTCTCGGCAAGACGACGCTCGCGCACATCATCGCGCGCGAAATGGGCGTGAATCTGCGGCAGACGTCGGGGCCGGTGCTGGAGCGCGCGGGCGATCTCGCCGCGCTCCTGACCAATCTCGAAGCGAACGACGTGCTGTTCATCGACGAAATTCACCGGCTTTCACCAGTCGTCGAGGAAATCCTTTATCCGGCGTTGGAGGATTATCAGATCGACATCATGATCGGCGAAGGACCGGCCGCGCGCAGCGTGAAGCTGGACTTGCAGCCGTTCACGCTCGTCGGCGCGACCACGCGCGCGGGCATGCTGACGAATCCGCTGCGCGACCGCTTCGGCATCGTGTCGCGGCTGGAGTTTTATAACGCGAGCGAACTGGCGCGCATCGTGGCGCGGTCGGCGTCGCTGTTGAAGGCGGACATCGTGAACGAGGGCGCGCTGGAAATCGCGAAGCGCTCGCGCGGCACGCCACGAATCGCGAACCGCCTGCTGCGCCGGGTGCGCGACTACGCCGAAGTGAAAGCGGACGGCATGATCACCGCCGACGTCGCCGACCGTGCGCTGAAGATGCTCGACGTCGATCCCGTCGGCTTCGACCTGATGGACCGCAAGCTGCTCGAAGCGATCCTTCACAAGTTCGATGGCGGGCCGGTCGGCGTGGACAATCTCGCTGCGGCAATCGGGGAGGAGCGCGATACGATCGAGGACGTGCTGGAGCCGTATCTGATCCAGCAGGGGTTCTTGCAGCGCACCCCGCGCGGACGCGTCGCGACGATGCTTACGTATCGGCACTTTGGCATCGCCGCGCCGGATGCGGGGCCGATTCGGGATCTTTGGGATACAAAAGGGTAATTCACGACACGCCGCCGGACCAACACCACCTCGTGAGAGCAGTGACAGTCAGGAGCGGCGAACGAAGGTACACCGATCTATATATCCCACTCCGCCAGCAATTCGGCCGGAATGGCCTTTACCACGTCCGAATAACGCTTACCCACGAACGCTTCCGCCCGTTTCAGCAATACGGGGATCGGACTGCTGGGCTCATGCACCTCGAACCAGAGCCGCGCAGCGCGAATCGATGCCAGCGCACTTTGTCGGTCGTTTGGCGCGGCGTGCAGCCCCAACCGCGCAGACGACGTGCTCCCTTCTGCGGGCAACTCGGTAGACTGAGTCTCGACTTCATCTGCGCGACTGAGACTTGTCTGCACCTCCTCGTCTTGCATGCCGGGCTCGACCTTTTCGGTCAACGCCTCGGCCGCGAGCGGCTCGTCATGAGTCACCGCTTCGGCCTCGTCGGATGCAGAAGGCCGCAACAGTTCCAGTAGCCTCACCAACGGCGCAAGGTCTGGCCGGTTGTCACCCAACTGCTCGCCGCACCACGCGTCAATCATTTCGAGATGCGCCAGCGTTTCTTCGAATGCGGTCATCGTCGCGGACTGCTGCATCCGCAAGTCGCGCAATTGCTGCACGACCGAATCTGGCGCGAGCGCATCGGCCGGGCGCGGAAACGCAAAAGCGCGCTCGACGTCGCGCATCCGCAGACGCGCAACTGTAGATTTCCCCAGCGCGATCTCGCGCACGTCGGCCATCAGCCCTTCCGGATCGACCAGTTCGAGCAGCGCGTTCATGCGCATTTCCTGCGCTTCGCCACGCCCGTACTCCGCCCCCTCGCGGGGATGCACCTGTCGAGGGTACGTCCGGAGCCAGGCGGCAAGCAGGCCCATGCCTTCGGCCAGCCCCGTCGCGCCCGCCAGGCGAGTCCGGCAGCGCACGTGCAGCACCGCTACCCGGATATCCTTCGTGCGGCTCAGCAATCGCCGGCAGTCACGGTCTACTTCGCCCCAGTTGATCGGATCGGCCGCGCCGACGAATGCCCCGTACTGCACGTCCTGCTTGGCCACGGTGCTGGCGAACAGCACGACGAAGTCGTGGTCGTATTCGAGGTCCGGCCCGCACGGTTCGGCGGCTGTGACAGGCGTGATCCATTCACGGGGCGCGCCCTCGGGTTTGACAGCGTCCGCGCTGTGCCGCTTCTGTTTGCCTGCGTGCCGCTTGTCCACGGTTTGAGAGGTCATGTGCTTACTTGTGTGATTGGACTGCGACGCCCGAACTGATGAGCATAGCGTTCCGGCTCGAAGACCATGCCCTTGATCGGCCGATCGGGATTCGGACGGCCGAGCCAGCCTGACCAGCCCATCTGCTGCTCGCCGCCCATCTGCGCGGGTGGCGCACTCGCGGGATTGATGCGCAACTCGAGTTCCCATCCGAGTTCCTTTCCGACGAAGGCACGAACCCATTCGACCAGGTGCGGCAGATCCGCACCTTTGGGCGTGAAGCGTAGGTACGACTTCAGATCCACTGGGCCGATCACGATTCGAAACCGGTGCTGTCGGTCAGGGGCGACCCGTCCGAGCATCGCGCCCCGGCCCATCATCGCGCCCGCTCCGGCGGCACCGATCCGGCCCTGGTCTTTCTTGTCGATGTCGATCCAGTGAAAAATACGCTCTTCGATCTCGACTGGCACGCTGAAGTAGTGCGCGAGCGTGGCGCGCAAGCCTTCGGGATTTCGCGACTCGCGCACGAGATGCGCCGACGCAGCCAGCCGCGCATGCGACGGCAACGCCCGGTCACGCATCTCGTTTGCGTCCTGACCGGTGAGGCTCGCGATGTAGAACGAGAATATCTCGTCATCTGCCTGATCCAGGCCCGCCGTCGCTTGCGCCGAAGCCCACGCCCGGTAGAACAACGCCAACGCGCGGTGATGAAAGATGTCGAAGAAATCGACCGTGGTCGTGTCGTTGCGGCCCTGCTGCCGATCACGCGCAATTTCGGTTACATGGATAGGCAATGGCCCGTTCGGACCCAGCATGCCCAGGCCAAACAGGCTGATCCGGAGATGATCGCCGGATCGCTCGACGTTCGCGATATCGCGCGGCGCGAAAGCCAGCGTTGGTGTCTGTCCGAGACGAAACGGCTCGGTGCCTGGGCGCTGCGCGGTGCCGATCGCTTCGAGGCCAGGATACGCGGCGATCCTGCGCAACAGCGCCAGAAAGCCATGACGCCACGGCTCGGCTTCCAGCGTCTCGAGCATTTCGGACGACAGCGTATTGCCACGGATCAGGTCGGGGAGCGTCACTCGACTCATTACACGACTCCGCGCGTACCGGTGCGCACTTGCCACGTATGGACGAGGCCACGCTGCATCGAATGCAATTGCGTTTGCGTGAAGCTGTTGATCGACACATGACGCGCGAGCCACTGCTCGAGAATCAGCCCGAAGAGATACGGACTCGCGCCGGAGAAGCCGGTTTCATCGATGGTCAGCGTGCACTCGATGCCACGTCCGAAGGTCATCGGTCCCGTGCCGGGCAGTTTGCGGGTCACCGGTCGCGTCTTCACGCCGACGAGTCCTTCGATCTGACGCTGATAGTCGCTCTCGTCGTCCATCACGTACAGTCGCAGCAGGTCCCGCAGCGCCTGTCCGCCGGGGCGGTGATCCAGATCTTCCAGCGCCAGATAGTTGAAGTTGAGTTGCCGGATCAATCGCCACGCCATCTCCCGATCCGCATAGGGCGGACGCGGCGCGCTGGGCGCGCGTATCAGCCCGATGCTCGCGATCGGCCCGGACGATTCGCCCACGTCCAGGTCGTCCTCGCCGTTCCGCGGAACGAGCGTCGCGAGATCGCGATTCGTCACCAGTGCATCGACCGATAGATAGCGGATCCCTTCGGGATACGGCGCTTCCTTCTGATCCACCAGCGACAGAAACACCTCCGTGCCAACATACGGCGTACGCGTTCCATAGCGGCGCGCGGAATCCGAATGAAGCCTGCGTTCACGGCGAATCGAGAAGTAACGGCCGTAGTTGCCCTCGTCGTTGTTCAGCGTTTGATAGAGCGGCCTGAAGGACAACTCTTCCGACTCTTTTTCCACCTGTCCGTAGACGGTTTGCACGGAGTAGACCTCGTAGTCGAGCGGCGCGAGACGCGCCGGCACCACATGGCATTCCGTGTCGCCTGGCTCTAGCCTGACACGGTCCGTGTGCTTCTCGAACAGATTGATGACCGGCGTGCAGTACAGCGCGAAGCGCGATGCATCGACCAGATTGGCCAGGTGCCCGGGCGCGCGATCGAGAAGGATCACAATCTCGGCTTCGCGCCCGCCGATGCTCGAAAGCCCGCGCGCCAGTCCATTGAGGGCGAAGAACCAGAAACGCGCCGGGCATGCAAAGTACTCGTGCAGCAAGTTGTGGCCGTGGAACTTCGTCCAGGTCAGCGGCAACAGATTCTGATCGGTGCGTAAGCCGTCGTGCTCAACGGCGTTCTCCATCACGAAGCACGGACGATGCGACGTCGAATCGAATTGGCCCGGCGCGGCGATCACGGTCGCGAGACTGGACACGTGAACCAACTCGTAAAGATGTGACGCGACCTGTTCGTCACCGGCCACGTACACCGGCAACCGGTCCAGACCCGCGATTTCCGCAAAGCCGATTTCGCCCGTCGTCTCGAGCTTGAGACGTAGCGCGCCCCGCACCTGGCGGTCTGGTGGCACATAGCGATTCAGCGATGGGATGTCCGGCGGAACGCCAGTCAGGCGTGCCTCCTTGATCCGCACCGGCCAGATCGTGACATCCTGACCGCTCGTAAAGGTGCAGGCGGTCTTCTCGCCTTCGGCAATACTGGAGGTGAACGTGGTGCCGCGTGGCACCTTATGGCCCTTGCCGAGCGAGCCTGCCTGACCGCCGGGGAAGATCCGGGCGACGGCGATCGATGGTGTCGGCGCGACGTAGTTCGGATAGATCACCTCGAGAAGCCGGCCGGTGAAGCGCGGGAACTCCGCATCGAGCTTGAGTTGCGTCCGCGCGGCCATGAAGCAGAACGATTCGATCAACCGTTCGACGTATGGGTCGGCCACCTCGCCAGCCTGCATGCCGAGCCGACGCGCGATTTTCGGATGCGCCTGCGCGAACTCCATTGCGAGTTCGCGCATGTAGACAAGTTCCTGGTTGTAGTAATCCAGCAGTCGAGGATCCATTGAGAGTCTCGTCGTGTCCTTCTGTTCGTTGGCACGGTGGCCTGCATGCGTGCACGTTCGCCTGCAAGCTCAATCCGCGCGCGCACCGGTGATGTTGATCTGACTCGTCTCGAGATCGAGCGAGCTTTGCACCATGAATTCGAGTGGATACGGGTCCATCTGGATTTCGCCACGAACCTCGAACGAGAGGACATTGCGATGCGCCGCGGCCTTTTCCGCGTCCAGCGCGCGGATAGTCAGCGAGTCAGGGCGCAGGCGGGGCTCGAATCGCTCGATCACACGTCGAAGCCTCTGCTCGATGTTGGGCCATTGCAGCGACGCAACAGATTCACCCGTGAGCGGAGGCACCCCGAAGTTGACCGTGGACTCCGCCGCTTGCGGATAGCGCTCGCTATCGATGCGGTCCTGGATGTTTGTCGCGTTGAGCAGATACGTCAGGTCGCGCTGAATGATGCTGCGCATCTGCTGCTTCGACACGGCGTACTCGTCGGGTGACTCGGATTGCCTGCGCGGTTCGTCGTCGCGCAGGCGGTCGAGCAGGGTCGGCATGATGCGCGGGTCGGCGCGGCGCGGCGGGCGAAACGCGTTGCCGGCATCGGGTAGCGGGACTTTACGACGGGTCACGGCCACCCTCTTGAGCTACCTGCGCGTCCGCCGTCGCGCGTGCACCGAAATCGGCGAGCAGCCAGTCGAACACCCCGAAGTCTCCTTGCGCCGTTGCCCACGTCTTTCGCCCGAGCGCGATGACGCCCGTGCGGCCGGATTCGCGCCAGAGCGTTTCCCGGCCGCGGCGGATGGCGTCGGAGCCGGACTCCGAGCCTGCATAGCGGGCGGGAACGAAGCCGCGCACGATGCTGCCGTCGACCAGTGTCAGCACACATGGCGCCCAAACGAGATCGATGAGCGCGCTCGGCGGAGTGACGTGCCACGTGGCGATGTCGGCGAACGGAACCCAGCGGTAATGGCCGGCCGTAACAATCTCGAACACCGGGCCGAGGCGGGAGTCGCTATCCGCCACCCACTCGGCGATGCCTTGCGGCGTTCGCGCGACGGTGAGCGGCGCGGCATCCAGCGCGGCCTCGCGCGTGGCATCGGCTTCGTCGATACGGCCTTCGGCACTGAGGCGCAGGGCTTCGGCAAGTCCTTCGACCCAGGCGGGCGGCTCCAGCACGAAGGAAGGCCGTTCCTCGCCGGTCATGACTTTCGCGCGCCAGCACTCCGCCCGAATCAGATCACGAAACACCTGCGCCATGCGATCCTGCTCCTTGCCGAGCTTCGCCCACAATTGCAATTGCTGGATGGCACGCGTCCAGTCGCCCGTCATACACAGAAGTTGAAACAAGGCCCAGCGATGAGCGGCACTGGCCGGCTGCGCGCGAATTTTCGCTTCGGCTTCCTGAATTTGCTGTTCGAATGACGTCATGCAAGATCCTCTTTTTCTTCGTGATCGGCGGACGCGGGTGCAACGAAAGCGCTGTCGACCGACAATACGTGATGCTCCCGCCGATTCAAGGCGGGCGGCAGGGCGGCCGTACGACGCGCCTCCGCGGCGTGATATTCGACGGGCGCGAAAAGACGCAACACTTCGGGCACGGAATCCACTTCGAGGTCGTCGTGACCGGGCGTCATCTGGCCGAAGGCGTCTTCGAGCGTGCGTTGACCCGACAGCAGCGCCTCGATCGATTCGTACTGCGAGGATGCCTTCGGAGCCTGCCAGCCAAGCTCCGCAGCCTCGATCATCGGCGGAGGCGCAGGTTCGTTTGCTTGCCAGGCCCACGAGCCCATCAGGACGTCATGTGGATCGGCAAGCGCGCGCCAGTACTGGCGTTGCAATGAATTGATCAGTTCTCTCGAAGCATCGGATGCTCTCGATGTGTCCGATTTGCGGTCCGGTACCGGCTTCTTTTCGGCGCGTATCGATTCGAGTTCGGCCTCGTCAGACGCTCCGCCTACGAGGCCGAGGACCGGGTCGCTGTTCAACCGGTCGTCGGCGTCGGAAATAAGGTCTGCCCAGTCGCTGTCTGTCGTGCGCTGACGAGCGTCGTCGGGCGCGCGCGATTCGCTGGCGACTCTTCCTTCCGAAGCGGCACCTCGACGCCACCGTGGAAGCTTCAACATCGGCATAGTAAGAACACTTAACTAACTTCGAGATGCGTATTAGACAGTACGCGCCAAGCGACGTCTATCGGTTGGTTTGGTTGTGTGAAGAATAGTTACGCTCTTACGGTTTCGGCGCGGAGACGGACCGACGCTGTCGTCGCTTGGCTACTAGATGACCTGTAGCGCCGCACATTGCCCAGCCTTCGGGAAAAACTCGACCGATGTCATACAGGAGACAAAACGAGACCAACGGATGTCGCTACGGTGCCCGAAGTCGGAGGCGAACTTCCGACTGACAGAGAAATAAGCCGAAACGAAGATTATTTCAGCGCTGCTATCTTGCCTTCAGGTTGAATTTGATACTTGCCAACCAATTCTCGGGATGCCTTGATACCAGTCTTAGGCTCTCTCGAATAGACGAAGATTTGGTAGTTCTTATCGATGTAGAAATCGCGTGTCAAAAAGCGTTCCTCCGTATCGATCACCCCAATCACCTGATGATCGACGAGCCGGTCGCTAACCAGAGTGAGAACTGCGTATGTCGCCACATTGTCCGAGGATCTTGAGCGACAAATATCCGTGCCGCCCTTTCCATCAGTACGAGCGTCTCCGTCAGAAAATGTCGCAGACTGAACAAAAACCGACAATTTTCATATTTATTCTCAAATTTCCGGAGAGATCTAAGGCCTCACCGTGGCTGGTTATCCGTTGCTAATTCGATGCTCATTTAGTCAAATCTATTCTCATGTTGCCCGTCGAGCGTCTCATCTCTTATTCTCCACACTGCCCGCGGGCTGGCTTCTTTCTAACTAGCTCGCAAAATTGACTGTAACGCTATCCATACAGCCTGGCTTTCGAAACGCCATCGACTCCCCGACTTGCGCACTCAAATTCGGGGACGAAAGCTCGTCCGCCTGCACCACCCCTCGACGTCAGCGAAATGTGAAGGTCAAACGCTAATAATCTAATTATTTTCCCCGAAAACATTTGCAGCCTATTCGTTCTCGACTTACCGACCTCCATTATTCGTCACACGGATAAATATATAGCTCGACCCCTGCGAGTCCCACCTTGTTTTTCTCTTTCGTAAAGTCAAACGTCAGTATGTTAACTTTTTGGGCCTTTGCGCACACTCCTTCCGATATATCGTAACTAACCTGCTCCACACATTCGTTTTTAGGGAACCGCGTCGAACTCTGGAGATTATCGACCGACACTCGAGCACCTCGTAAACGACCTCTCACATAAGTGAACTTGACAGACTTGAACTGCGAAATATCCGAAAACAGGCGTGAATGGTTTTTCATTAAGTTTGATAACCATGAAATTTCCTTTTCGAGGGACGCGACTTCCGTCTCCAAAGCGGCTCCCGCAGCCACATTCGTAAAAATCTTGAACCTTCCGTTACCCGCGTATGCAGCAAATGCCTCAGTGTTCGGTAGCTTTGAAAAGAATGCGCGACGAATAGCCATTGACTCTTCTTTCGTTATGCAGTCAGCAGTCGACCAGAATCCGTGCGCGACGCCCGCTGTCGACAAAACCAGCATCGTCATCGCAATGATGGCTCTAATTGATGCGATCTTTTGGAACTCCATAGCTTAACTCAGTCTGTTTGAATATCGGATATCCATGGACTTTCGACGCTGCAATCTTGCGGTGTTCTCGGACGCCCCCTCCAGCCCCTCCGATCGCCTACTAGTCGTACTGTGGATTACTCACCTTTTGCGGATAAGATGGGTATCGCGCGGATAGTCTTTTTTTGAAATAAGCGACTCTCGCCTTATACGCATTGAAAAGACAAGCCGTATCGACACAGTTATTCCGAACGTCGCGAAGCCAATTTATTTGATCTACTCTAACCGGATCTTCAGCCGAAATCTCTTTCGAAAAGCTGTCTTGCATTTCTACGAATCCAAGGTTTACAGCCGCGTCGAACACCATCAGTTCTCGATTTGCACAGGTCATACGTTCGACATTCGATCTTGCCCTCTGACATTCAAGAGCGCGAGTAGCATCTCTAACAGGCACGTTCTGATGCCGAAATACATACATCCAATCCTCACTCCAAACCACTATGCTTTCTTTCGAAGTATAAATCTTCGAATATTTGAATGCTCGACAATCTTCCTTGGCATTGCCCCCCAATAAATATGAATCCGTGAATTCGTTGTATCGCAGGCCAAACTTCTTGAACATGAATTTCTCGAAATCTTCTGATGTTCCAAAATTCTGGGCCGCAATCACATCGAACGAAAAATTGGCATGTTTGTCGACCGGAACTGAACAGTGCAAATCCCCGTAGTTATTCGAATAAGTGAATTCAGCCTCACTAATTGAGGCCGATCCAGAGTAAGCCGGGTTAGAGGGCAAGAATAAATGCGGCGACGCATCATTTTTACCGACTTTTGCAACACCTGTATAAATGTAGCTTTCAACTGCGCTAGCCATTTGAACGACCAGAAAAAACGTCAACGACATCAGGCATTTAATCGTGATTTTCATTGTTTTTAGCATCAGTGTTGCCAGTTATAGGTACCGCTCGTATATCGTCGGTCAGCCGTTTGACCTGAACTGCAACTTCATTCCCCCTAGCCACCACAAAGTGTAAGACTCCCTCAGCATCGGTCTTTGCTGAGTGGTAGAGACGAGTGGCATCTTCGTTCAACCCTCGAATTTCCACTTCCAAGCCTCGGATAGGGTTTCCGAGGCGATCCTGCAAGCGCAGGCGTATAGACGAGGCGCGGTGATCGTCGGTTTTCTTATGCATTCCAGTTCTCTTTCTTTTATGAGAGGATTTCGTACTCGCGATTCACGTAATGGTTATTATCTTCGCCGAGCAAATGCTCTGCGACTGTAACTGTTGTGGGATGGGAAGATTCGGCATCCTCCGATTCCACGAGCCAGCCGCCGGTGGTGCCGACTAACACATCCAGTTCCTCAGCGGCCTCGGTGAAAATCCGATCTGTGCGACCGTGTTTGTCTAGTGTTCCCGTCTTAATGACCTCTCCGCTTACTGCCTTCACAATGTATTCGATCTCGTCGAAATTTCGTAGCCAATATTCATCGTAGGCATCGAGGCGAATGCTATAAGGTCCAGGCATGCCAGGAAGACATCCTTTAACCGGAACTGCTTTCTGTTGAGGCAAGGCGTGGCTAGCTGCGTATGCGGCCCAAGAACCCTGCGTGCCATGCTCAATTCCCGTTCCATTGATTCGAATATAGCTGCCTCTAGCATGAAGCAGGATTTCTTGGCCCGCGGCAATTTCGATTCGTTTTTTGGAACTAATCAGCCTCAGAACTTGATCCGCAATGATTTCAATATCATCACTCTGGGCTTTGATCTCGATATCTCCCGAGGATGCAATTAGTCTTATTCCGAAGCGTTGCACAAATACTACGAGCCGCTCTCGAATACTCGCAAATATTGATTTTTGACTGGCGAGCGCGACGCTGCCTCCCGCCGTCATTGCAATGTTTTCCTTACTGGCGATATGGGCACTTGAGGAAGCAGACATCGCAATTCCTTCTGAGCTGGAAATCACGATATCTGGACGTTCGATCTCGGGAAAAGGATTGTTCGATTCAACGAGACCTTCGCTGATAGCAGCGTTTTGCGCTTTCAAGCGCTGGGCGATTTCGCCTTGATCCGTCCGAGATACCTGAGCGCCACTTTTCACCGCCAAGCAAGCAAGGTCTTCCTGTCGCCGACAGGCCTCCCGCAGATGCTGACTTGTAGCCGGCATATTTTTCGCGGGCGCATTAGCACCATCCTTTGCCTCGGTCGTGATCAACATCCCTCGATTCGACCGCAGTACTCCCTGCGCTTCCGTCGCAAGCTCAAACCCTTCCCCACGCTCTTCCCGCCTCCCCGTGTCCCTTCGATCCGCGTGTTATAGCCGAGCACCAACCGCGAGTTCGCATGATCGCTCGCTACCTGCACCTGCAATTTCCCCGGGGTGTCATCCATCACCATCTGATTGGACTGACTGCCCTCCAGACTGCGACTGCGCAAGCCCGTCAACGCCTGGTTCTTCGGCAACTGCCACGGCGGCTGGTTGAAATCGTTCACCTGCCTATCGGCGATATACGGCTTATCCGGGTCGCCTTCGTGATAATTCACCGTCACTTCCTGCCCGATGCGCGGCAGCGCGATGAATCCAAAGTTGCTTCCTTGCCAAGGCGACGACACCCGCACCCAGCAACTCGACCGCTCGTCCTTTTGACCAACTCGGTCCCAAACAAACTGAACCTTCACGCGCGCGTAGCCGTCGACCCACATGGACTGCTCATCCGGGCCCACCACCACTGCCGTCTCCGCGCCGCATTGGGGCTTGTTCCTCGGCTGATTCTTGAAAAATGCATTCGCCAACTGCAACACGAAGTCGCAGCGGCACCGGTACGTGTCTTCGCCGCTGGTCTCGCCGTTGTTGCGGATGTGCAGATCGGCCCCGATCACCAGATACTCTGCGTTAGCCGCCTTGTCCGGATGATCGGTCAAGAAGAACGTGTGCCCGACGGCCAGGCCGCGCAGATTGCCTCGTCCCTTCAGGCGTAGTTGCCGGGCGCGCAGCGCATCGGCGCGCACGCCGGCCAGGTAGTGCGCCTCGCCCACGAAGTCGTTCGGCTTGCCAGCCAGGCCGGTCGCTCCCGCGCGCGGTTGGGAGAACTCACCCCAACTGTAATGCTCGGAGTTGTCGAAAGGCGCGAAGCTCTCGCGTTCAACCTTGTCGGTCAGTTTTGCTCGGGAAAGCGTGGGATCGTAGTCCGTCAGTGTCACCGCGCCGGCGGTGATCGCGTGTGAAACTTTCAATCGATGAATATGCTCTTCATCGATACGCGCGCCGATCGGCGGCTGATAGCGGATCGAGTCATACATGTTGTCATGAGGCCGATGTCCACCTGGCGAATCGCACAGCACGAGCGTCGAACCGTCCATGTAGAAGTACAGACCCCATTCGCGCCACAACCGGGTCAGGAACTGGAAATCGGATTCCCACATCTGGCGGACGTAGTCGCGCTTCGGATAAATGCCGCGCAGCCCGGGAGCGGCAAGCCGCAATTCATATTGGAATGGATACAGCTTGGAGTCGAGCACCGCCTGCGTGATCTCAACCACGCTCTTGTTCGGAAAAATGCGGTTCTCGCAATTGCGCGTTGCAAGCCACAACCACGGCTTCACGGTCGCTTGATAATAGGTGTGCTTGTCGTCCTCTCCGGTGAGCGCGAACTGTGTGATCAGTCCGGTAACGACGCGCGTGCCTGCCCCCACGTTGCCTAGCCCAAGATTGCCGGGCAAGCCGGGTAAGAACTCGCCCTTGCCCTCGAACGCGATCGACAGCGAGATTTCAGTGCCGGTCAGCTTGCTGGCGTCAACCAACGAGCGCGCCTTGTAAACCGGCAGCGCCGGCGCATGATGCGTCTTGAGCGCGACCGTATATGAGTAGAGCTTGCCGAGCTTCTCGCGCCCGTCGAGCGAAGTCACAGCCAGCACGGACTGTCCGGCCCATTGCGGAAGCGCTGCGCCCGATATCTCGACGACACGGGCCTGTTGCGGAATGTGCATACGTTTTTCCTTCTCGTTCGTTCGCACGCACCGAGGTACGCGCTATCGGTAATCAAGTCGCGTTCAGTCTTGCACCCATCGGAGCGGCCGGCAGGCCCGGCGGCGGGCCGCTGTCAGGCAGGCTCAAGAAGGTCGGCATCGAACTCGGACATTGGAATGATTTCAGTGCGTCGCTCGTGAGCGGATTGGGCACGCTGCCCACAGTGTCGATATCGAGCACTGCCCTGCGGCCGTCGAACATGAAAGCCACGCGCGTGCGCCCCGGACTCGCCGTTTCCGTCACCTGCCCCTTCTGGATCAGACGCATCAACGCCCACGGCCCATCTACGGCAATCGTCGATGTGTCTGGTCTGATACGGGGATTCGCGGTCAGCTCGACGTGTGCGCCGCCGCGCGGCCCCGGCCAGGTCACCGTGAACGGTGTGACCGGGCCGTGCTGATAAAGCATCGCCTGGCCGTCGATGTCGAGCGACAGGCTCATCGCGTTCGGATCGAGCTCAATCACGCGGATGTCCGCCTTCCACGTCATCTGCTTTTTCGCCGGATCGTTGAAGAACACATCGCGGATTACTTTGGCGTTCTGGAACGGCGCGAGGTCTGGTCCCTGCACGGGCTCGGTCGCGCCTGGCAGCGTGCGGTAGCGCCACGGATTGGCCGATGTATCGACGAACGGCGCCAGTGTCTTATTGAAGAAGTCATCGATGACGCCACCCTCTGCGAACACGCGCGTGAAATCGTCGATGCCGACATCGCGTGTACTGGTCGGCGAAAACGGAAAGTTGCCTTCGACGATCAGCCGGCAGGTGTCGCCAACGACCGCCTGCAACTGACGCGACAGCAACTGGCCAATGCCCCGATTCACTTCGCGCGAGCCATTGGCCGCGAGTTGCAGCAACACCGTGCGCAACGGTGCAGGCATCGTGTTGGCCGTCATCTTCAGTTTGGCGGCCGCGTCACTCGCGGGCGGCATGCTGTTGTTGACGAGCGCGTTGTCGGAGATCGTCAGCGCCGTGTAGTAGTCGTTGAGCAGCGCGGTGACGCCGTCGAGCCCGGTCTTGTCGGCTTGCGCGCCGCCGGGCGGCTGCTCGCCGTGCTGCGAGTCCGAGTTGCCGGTCGCCACTTCGCGCAGCGCGGCGAAATGGCTGTCGACAAGCTCGCGCTCGACGCGCTCCGAGGCTCGAATCCCGAGGGTCTTGTCCGCCTTCTGGCTGATCTGGCTCGTGGCCTTCTGAAGCAGCGAGCCATCCGGCGCAGCCTGGTTTTGCGTAAGCGTGGTTTCCCGCGTGGCCGCACGCACCAGTCGCGCGAGCGGCGAGTCGGGCGCGGCAAAGCTGCGCAGCACTTGCAGGTCGAATGCGAGGCTCGTGCCGCTGACTGTGCGGATGTCGCCGAGGAAGGCATCCCACTGCTGAGCGTATTCGAGCAGATACTGTCGGCGCACGGCATCTGTCAGGGCGTCGTCCGCACCGGCTGCGGATCGCATCACGTCAGCCGTTTTTTTTTGAGCATCTCCCAAATAGGAGCGGCCCATCACCCATGCATCGTTGTCACGGGCGATCTGGACGAACTCCGACAGCCGCTTGTCGAACAAGTTGCGATAGCCTTCGTACGTATAGAGTCCCGGGACACCGCGCGACAACGGCGCTCCGCTCGCTCGAGTGAAGACCGTGCCGGCTTGCGGCCCCACCGCGCGCAACAACGTGAACTCGTCGGGCGCCTCCTTCATCATTGCTTCCTTGGCGCGCTGATAGAGACGCTCCGTGGCATTGCTGCCGTCGAGAAAGGCGCGTGCCTGCTGGATCAGCGCATCGTTGCGGATCAGCGGCGACTGCACCACGCGTTCTCCCGAGAACAATTGCTGGACGTGATCGATCATCGACGCCCGTCCGCCGAAAGCCGCCGCGCTATCGTTTTTCGCCCAGTCATCGAGCACCCAGGCCTTGACGGTGTCGGCGTCATAGCGCGACTTGTCTTGCAGCATCAGATACACGCGCAGCGCGTCGTAGGTCATTCTGGAATCCTGACTCGCGATGCCTTGCGAAATCACGGCTTCCATGCGCCGCACGATCTGCGGCAACAGCAGGTTGTCCTCCAGCGCCCGGTACGTCACGCGGCTTTCGTCGACGATCGCGCCCGGCGTGTACAAACCGTAGCGCCACGCGCTGTCGGGATCGGACAAGTCGAGCCCGGAATAAGTCGGCAGATAGCGCGCCTCGGTCAGCACGTCGGGCACCGCCTCGGGCTTCGGATCCTTGTACAGTCCGGTGACACGCGCGGCCAACGCGTGGACTTTGCCTTCCATCATGTCCAGATAGCGGCCGTTGTGGCCGACGCTGACGTACATTCCCATCGCCAGCCACGCGAACAGAACCAGCGCGAGTGTGTGACCGACCAGCCGCAACAGCCGGTAGCGGTACTCCCAGCGCAGATTCGGGCTGACCAGATGCGCCTCCGGAAACACCACCTGATTAAGCAGGCCTTGCAGAAAGTAGCTCTGATGCGTCTCGGGCAGCGACACACCATCGGGCCGGCTCGACAGCGAAGCGAAGAGGCGCTGCGTCACCGTGCGCTGATCGGCCACGAGTTCGACGCCGCGCTGTTGCGCGCTCGTGAAATAGACGCCACGCAAGGTCGAATGCAGTTGCGTGTCGTCGTAGCGGGAATCGAGAAAGACGCGATCGAGCAGGTCGATCAGTCGATGTGCGAGCGCCCCGAATTCCTCCGGCAACGCGCACAGACGACGGCGCCGGGTGACGTCGTGTTCATCCTGAAGGCGGGTGTCGATCGCGGCGGCCAGCCGATCCGCGAGCAGCTTCAGTTCCTGGTGACAGCGTGCATGCAAACCCTCTTTCGCAATGGTTTCCTTCGCATAGGGCAACGTGAAGCCCCAGGCCTGCGCCCGACCTTCGGAGGTCAGCGAACTGAAGTACTCGGAAAAGCCCGTCAGCCGGTCCAGCTTGGTCACGATCAGATACACCGGGAAGCGGATGCCGAGTTCCTGACGCAGTTCGTTCAGCCTGCCGCGTAACGCCGCCGCTTCGGCGATTCGAGTGTGCTCGTCGCCACTGAGCAGCGTTTCGAGATCGACGCTCAGCAACGCCCCGTTGATCGGCGCGCGCGGACGATGGCGGCGCAGCATGCCGAGAAAGCCCAGCCATTCCGCGCGGTCGAGTTCTTGCGGATCGACAGGTGCGAGCTTTGCCGGCGCGGGCTCGCTCAACTTGGCCGCTGCGTCTGGCTGCCCATTCGCAGCCGGTTCCCGAACGGGCGCGGTGTCGACCGCTGACGTCAATGCGGAGGCCATGCGACTGCTCCGCGAGGTGCCGTGTCGCGTGTAGTAGCCGATCGTATCGATCAGCACGGCGTCGTTCGTCAACCACCAGTCAACGGAAGCAGGCTCGCCGTTCACTTCGCCGGCGGCGTGTTGCATTTGTTCGGCCACCGGGAACGTCAGGCCGCCGTTCAATAGCGCGCTCGATTTCCCCGAACCATTCGAGCCGAGCGTGATGTACCACGGCAATTCGTACAGGTAGCGCTGACCCTGAAAGAGTTTGCCGATGCCGCGCGCGCCGGTGCGCATCGACTTCAGACGGGCGATCGCGCCAGACACTATGGGTTCAAGCCGCTTGAGACGGCCTGCCGCCGGTGACTCTTCTTTCGCGCGGCCGAACTGTATGACCTTCTTCAGAAACGTGGCGTCTTCGCGCATCCGCTGCGCGATGCGGAAACCCCAGTACACGACGAACAGCAGGGTGACCACCGCGATCGTCGCCACGCGTGTGGCGGCCGACTCGAACGGCGCGTTCTGCCCGAAGGCGATCAGCGAAGACGCGTTCCAGATCAACAGGCACAGCGCAGTCGCTACGACAACACTGAGCCACCATCCGGCGAGCCAGAACAGCGTACCGGCAAACATCAGCGCGATAACGACCACGCGCATGCCGATGCCGATCAGGGGACGAATCTCGCCAAACGAGAACGACGGTCCCACGAACCACACGACGAGCGCGACGATCACGAGCGCCACGAAGGCGAGGAACTGGCGCGAGGCCACAAACGATACAAACTTCTTCATGTGATGTCTCGGAGTTTGATCCGTTACGCGTCAGTGCGTGACGACGATCGCAACACGGCGGTTCTGTGCGCGGCCTTGCACGGTGCTGTTATCGCCGACCGGGTCCGCTTCGCCTTTGCCCTCGGCCGTGAGACGGTTTGCCGCCACGCCGTCGGATTGCAGCATCTGCATGACTTGCGCGGCTCGCTCCTCCGATAGCGCCTGGTTCGAAGCGAAAGCGCGGCTGCGGATCGGGACGTTGTCGGTGTAGCCGAGGACGGTCACCTTTCCAGGCACCTTGACGACCTCGCCGGCGATTTTCGCGATCAGCCCGTTCATCGTCGTCTTGACGGCTGCGCCGCCCGGCTGGAACATCGCGTCGCCTCGAAACGTCACCGCGCTGTGGCTCGCGTCCTCGTCGACGCTGACCGTGCCCGCAGCGATCTCATCCTTGAGCAGGTCCTTCAGATGCAGCGTAGCCGGCACGGGCGGCGGCGTCAGGTGACCGATATCGGCGATCTGCTTCTGGACTTCCGCGCTGCGGCTCATCAGTTGGTACTTGTAGACGCCGAACAAACCGATAAGGCACGCCGCGAGCACAGTGAAGGTGAGCCACACGGGAAAGTCGTACAGCGACATGCGCTTGCGCCGCGCGTCCGATTGCCAGTGCGGAGACAGAGAGATCGGCAACGCATCGCGGCCAGCCGTGATCTCGGTGTAAAGACGCTGGCGCACGGCGTCGTGCTTGCGTGTGCCGTCGCTGTCGTATCGATAACGCCCGATGAAGCCGAGACTCAGAATCCGGTAGATCACTTCAAGCAGATCGCGGTGCTCCTGCTTGTCGCTCAGCAACCGGCCGATCAGCAGGTACGTCTTGTCACCGCCCTTGGTGTCTTCGTGGAAAGTCGAAGCCAGCCCCTTGCGGATCCAGTCCGCCGCCGCGTCGGCCGCGAGCCCCCAAGTCGTCTGCCCGACGCTTTCGTCGAGCGCAGTGCATAAACAATAGCTTGCGCCGATCATGTGATCGCGCCTGACATTCGATTGCTCACAGATTCGCCTGAAGCTCCTCACTTCCTGCTCGAGTAACTCACGCAGCCGCAACCCCGCGCCGGCCTGGAGATGCTGCGGCATGTCGGCGAGCGCTCGCAGCAACGGACGCGCGGCCTCGAGCAGCGGATTGCGCGCCTCGCTGACGGCGATCAATCGGTCGCGAAGCGGGATCGCGTCAAGCACTGGCCCGTTCGAGGTCACGCTCGTCGGATACGGTTCGTCCGCGTACGCTACTGTGGCGTCCGGCGGATAGGCGGAATTGGAGGGTTGACTCATGGAGTTAGAACTTCGTGCGTGTCGCCGTGACGGGGCGTCGACGATGTGGCCATCGCTCCGTCATGGCCTGATTACGAAACGGGCAGGGTGGTCTGAAGACTGACGAGCGTGCAGCCGCACAGGGCGCGGTGACCCGAGAGCGCGACGGGACGATCCGCGCACAGAAAGGTCGGCGAGCCTTCCGCAATCGCATTCGCGCCGTGCGCGTCGCAGCGGACGGGATCCCCGACGCGGGCAATCGCACGGCCGTCGATCGTATCCGCCACGAACCCTGCGATCACTTGTCCTCCGTACGGCGCGAGCGTGTCGCCAACAACGATGACCTGTCGAGTCATGAGAAATCTCCCTATCCGCGTACGCCCCACAATTGCAGGTCGAGTTGCGGAAATTCGCCGGCGACGTGCAGCGCAAGCCCGCCGTGGCGCGCCACCTCGTCCCAGAGCGGGCCGTTCTGCGTGAGTTCGAAATACAGGTAGCCCGCGTTGTAAGGAATCTGACGGGGCGCGACCGGCATCGCCTGCAAGCCGATTCCGGGCAGATGGCTGCGCACGAGGTCCTGCAGCTTTTCGGACGGCCCCGCCTTGGCCTGCGTCTGGAAGCGCTGCTGCAGCACGTCCGGCGGCATTGCCGCATTGACGGCCAGCACCACGGCCGTGAAGTCGCGCATCTCGGCTGGATCGATCACCGCGTTGCTCAAGCCGTGACCCTGCTCGACCAGCCCGATCCTTTGCGCGCTGCGCACGAGCACCTGATTGAGCATCGCGTGGATCTCGTCGACCAGCGGCCTCAGGCACGTATGCGGCTCGGCGTGCGTGTACGACGGAACCTGCAGCGGCCGCCGTGTTCCAGGCCGCAGATGGGTCGACAGTTCACCCGCCATGCCGAGCAACAGTTGGTAGATGTCGGCCGGCGAGGTGGATGGCACGAGCATCAGATGCTTCAGTTGCGGCTCGTAGCAGTTGAGGATCTGCAGCAACAGATAGTCGCTGACCGTCGCGGCGCTGGCCGTGCTGTTGACGCTGCCGGCCAGGCGATTGGCGAGCGCATCGGCGCGCATGCGCGCGAGGTCCTGAATCTTGAACAGCCAGCTCATCAGAAGCTCGCTTGCGCCGAAACCACTGACGGTCGGAACGAGCGTGGTGTCGAGCTCGAGGCTTCCGTCCGCGCGAATGGTCGCCACCCGAGTGAGCGGCAGGCCGATCCACGCCTCTCCCATCTCCTTTTCCGGCACCAGCCGCAAGCGCAGGCTGGACAACTGGACCAGCTCCGGCGCAAGGCTGACCGAATTCGTGTCGCGCAGTTCGGTATCGAAAACCTGATAGCGCGCCAGCGACTCGGGGGAGGCGTCGAACGTGGTTTCCTCGCAATTCGGCAGCCGCACCGGCACGGCCAGATAAATCACCTGCCCGAGATGCTCGTGGCGAGCCGTCAACGGCACGGGCAGCGGCGTGTTGCCGGGCGCGTCGAACGGCGTGCCGTCGGCGAACACGCCGGTCGCCGATTGCAGGATGACCTTGCCGAGCGCGAGCGACTCAAGATCGAGGCGATAGTGCGTGAAGCCGAAGAAAAACGGTGACAGCGGCGTCGCACGCATATGCGCGTACTTCTCGAAGTAACGCTCCTGCTGCTGGAACAACTGCGGCCGGAAGAACAGCCCTTCCTGCCAGGTGACCTTTGCATACCAACTCATGATCTCGTCCGCTAAGTGAATCTTGTACGTGCTTATTTCTTTTCGGGATTGGCGACGTCCGCGATCTTGACCGCCTTCGCACCCACGGTGATCGTCAACTCCAGCTTGGGCGTGAAGCGATACCAGGCAGCGTCGGGCGGCGGCGGCAGCGCAAAGGTTTCGCGCCATACCGAGTTGGGCAGATCTCGATAGGCGGCGATCACGCCGATCGTTGTCGTCTCGGGATCACTGCGCCGCACGATCTGCTTGCTGTCGCCGGGGCGCATCTGGTACTGATCGCGCTTCACGAGATCGTTGGCGAGCAAGGTCTTGTCTTGCGTCTGCAATGAGAAGAAATCGGCGCTGTTGAACACCACCTCATTCTTGAGCTCGTAGATGCGCACGACGATCGGCGCGGCGCGGCCTTTCTCGTCGGGATTGACGTCGCTCTGCGCGATAACGCTCAGCTCGAGGCGGGTCGCCTCTTTCGGCGTGGGCTCGCTACTGCTCGCGCACGCCGACAGCCAAAGGGCACAAGCCAGTACGGCGACGGTCGAAATCAAACGCATGCTGAATACTTTCGAAGTCCGGTGAAACTGGAAGACATGTGAACGCAATCGCCCGGCGAGAGCGAACTCCCGCCGGGCCTCCAGGCTAGTCAGTCAACTTCAGACTTCCTTGTTGCCCTTGATGTCGAAGCCGGCCGTGACCGCGCCGCCCGAGCCGCCCTGCGCGTTCTGGACGACATACTCCTGCTTGACCTTGGCGAACGAAAGCGAAACGGTCTCGCGGCTGTGATCGCTGTCGTTGCGGCTGCCCGACGGAGCCACGCGCGTGACGAGCACATCGCTCATCGTGATCTTGAGGTACTCGAGCGGGCTGCCACCGGTCTTGCGCATGACGAGCGTCGCGTGATCGATGTGCTTGCCGGTCAGGGCGTACTTCATCAGGTTCGGGCTCGAACGGTCGATGTTGTGTTCGAACTTCAGGTCGGACACAGTCGCCTTGCCAGCGCCGCCACCGCTGCCGGAGTGCATCGTCGATTCCTGACTAATCTCCCAGGTCCAGTTGAGGACTTCGATCTCGTCCTTGTGCTTGTCGTCAAGCGATTCGCCGGTGATACCGTCGATCTTCAGGAAAATGTCCTGTGCCATATAACACTCCTTACTGTTATCAAAGTGCCAACGGGCTCGCATCGATGATGCTCACCCGCAGTCGGGTCGCGTCGAAGACGCGATTTCTTGGGTCGGACGCCTGTCAGACCGCGTATTCGGAATTACGCCGCATCCTTGATCGACGGTAGCTTCGTCACCAGTCGCAGCGACACGGTCAAGCCTTCGAGCTGGAAATGCGGACGCAGGAAGAACTTGGCCTGGTAGTAGCCAGGGTTGCCTTCGACGTCCTCGACGACCACTTCCGCCGCTGCCAACGGACGCTGTGCCTTGGTTTCCTGCGACGAATTGACCGGATCGGCGTCGACGTAATGCATGACCCATTCGTTCAGCCAGCGTTGCATGTCTTCGCGCTCGCGGAAAGCGCCGATCTTGTCGCGCACAATGCACTTCAGGTAGTGCGCGAAACGCGAGCATGCGAACAGGTACGGCAGTCGTGCGGAGAGCGCCGCATTTGCGGAAGCGTCGGCGTCGTGATACTCGGCCGGCTTTTGCAGCGACTGCGCACCGATGAAGGTCGCGTGGTCCGTGTTCTTGCGATGGATCAGCGGAATGAAACCGTTCTTCGACAACTCTGCCTCGCGCCGGTCCGAGATTGCGATCTCGGTCGGGCACTTCATGTCGACGCCGCCGTCGTCCGTGGGGAACGTGTGGCACGGAAGGTTTTCCACCGTCCCGCCCGACTCCACGCCGCGGATCAGCGAGCACCAGCCGTACTTCTTGAATGAGCGGTTGATGTTGACACCCATCGCGTACGCAGCGTTGGCCCACGCGTAGCGGCTGTGATCCGCGCCACTGGTTTCCTCTTCGAAGTCGAACTCATCGACCGGATTGGTGCTCGCGCCGTACGGCAGACGCGACAGGAAACGCGGCATCGCGAGACCAATGTAGCGTGCATCCTCAGTGTTGCGCAGCGAGTTCCAGGCGGTGTACTCAAGGTTCTGCGTGAAGATCTTCGTCAGGTCGCGGGGGTTGGCGAGTTCCTGCCACGATTCCATCTGAAGCACGGACGGTGCGGCGCCAGCAATGAACGGCGTGTGCGCTGCCGCCGCGACCTTCGCGATCGAGCCAAGCAGGTCAACGTCGGTCGGGGTGTGATCGAAGAAATAATCGGCCATCAGGCAGCCGTACGGCTCACCGCCAAGCTGGCCATACTGCTCTTCATAAATCTGCTTGAAAATCGGGCTCTGATCCCACGCGATGCCCTTGTAGCGGCGCATGGTCCGGTGCAATTCGGTTTTCGACAGATCCATGAAGCGAATCTTCAGATGCTCGTCGGTTTCCGTGTTCGACACCAGATGATGCAGACCGCGCCAAGCCGATTCCAACTGCTGGAAGTCGGCATGATGCAAGATCAGGTTGATCTGGTCGGAAAGCTTGCGATCGATCTGCGCGATGATCGCCGCGATACTCTTGTAAGCATCGTCACTGATCGTGAGCGACTGCGACAGCGCCTGCTCAGCAAGGGTTTGCACCGCGGACTCGACCGCTTCGCGAGCGAGTTCGGTTTTCGGGCGAAACTCCTTTTCAAGCAGTCCGGTGAAGTCGCTTTGTGCGTACGCCGCCTGGGCGAGCGCCGCTTCTGGTGCTCTGTTCGTCATGGTTTGAGTCCTTGAATCCGTTCGTGTTGACTGCGCTTATTGCTCGCCGGCGGTGTCATCGCTCGCGGCGCGCTCGGGCTTCGGCGCGGCGGCCAGCGACTTGAGCAGAGCCGGGTCCTGCAGCAGTTTCGTAACGAGGGCTTCCGCGCCCGACTTCCCGTCCATATAGGTCTGCAGGTTGGCGAGCTTGGTCCGGGCGTCGAGCAGTTGGCGCAGCGGGTCGACCTTGCGCGCGATCGCGGCAGGCGAGAAGTCTTCCATGCTCTCGAAGGTCATATCGACCATCATCTGACCGTCGCCGGTGAGCGTGTTCGGCACCGCGAATGCGACACGCGGGCGAATCGCTTTCATGCGCTCGTCGAAATTGTCGATGTCGATGTCGAGAAAGCGACGGTCGGCCACAGGCGGAAGCGGTTCAAGCGGATGCTTGCCCGACAGGTCGGCGAGCACGCCCATCACAAACGGTAGCTCGACCTTCTTTTCCGAGCCGTAGACTTCGACGTCATACTCGATCTGCACGCGCGGCGCCCGGTTGCGCGCGATGAATTTCTGCGAACTGCTGGATGACATGAAATGTACTCCTAAATTATTGTTTGAAAAGACTATGCGACTAACGCGGCTGCTCAGTCCGGCTCGCCCGCAGGCGCGCATTGGGTCTCGAAGACGAGGGCATCGGACGGCGCGGCAGCCGCGTCAGTCACGTCGATCGAGATTTGCGTGAACTTCTTCCGGGCCGCGAATGTGTCGAGCCAAAGCGTGGACAGACGCGGCAGGATGTGCTGCTCGATGAAGCCGATCAGCACCCGCGCGCCGGTTTCCTGCACGAGGCAGCGCGCGACGATGTAGTCGGTCACCGCGTCGCCGTAGCACAGCGTGATGCCGTGGCTTTCCGCCATGCGGCTGACCACGCGATTCAAATGCAGACGCACGATGCGTCCGAGCGCGTCCTCGGCCAGGGGGCGATACGGAACCACCGTCACGCGACCGAGGAACGCCGCCGGGAACGTCTTCAGCAGTTCGGGCGTAAGCGCCTCGCGCAGAGCCTCCGCGTCGGGGGCCAGCGCAGCATCGGCGCACAGGCTGGAGGTGAGTTCACTGCCGACGTTGCTGGTCAGCAGGATCACCGTGTTGCGGAAATCGATGTAGCGACCGTCACCATCCTCCATGTAGCCCTTGTCGAACACCTGGAAGAACATTTCGTGAACGTCGTGGTGCGCTTTTTCGATTTCATCGAGCAAGACGACCGAGTACGGACGGCGGCGGACGGCTTCGGTGAGCACCCCGCCCTCGCCATAGCCGACGTAACCCGGAGGCGCGCCCTTGAGCCCGGAAACGGTGTGCGCCTCCTGATACTCGCTCATGTTGATGGTGATCAGGTTCTGCTCGCCGCCATAGAGCGCGTCGGCGAGCGCCAGCGCGGTTTCAGTCTTGCCGACGCCGGACGGACCGGCGAGCATGAACACGCCGAGCGGCTTTTTCGGATCGCTGAGACCGGCGCGAGCCGTCTGCACGCGTTCGCCGATGCGGCGCAAGGCGTCTCGCTGGCCGATTACACGAGCTTCCAGCGTGTCGGGCAGCGCAAGGACAGCGCTGAGTTCGTCGGTCATCATGCGGCCGACCGGAATGCCCGTCCAGTCCGAGACAATTTCGGCGACGATCGCGTCGTCCACCTCGGGGAAAACCAGCGGCTGGTCGCTCTGCAATTCGGCCAGCGCCCGTTCGAGCGCGCGCAGCGTATCGAGCGATGGAACCGCTTGCGCATCCGCCTCGTCGCCGAGCTGCTGCGATTTGGTTGCCGACACCGCTTCACGCGCGGCGAGCAGCTTCTGCGCGGCTTCTGCCTGCTTACGCCAATCTGTTTCGACGGCGACTTCACGCGTCGCCAGTTCGTCGATGCGCGTACGCACCTGACTCAACGTCTTGCCGGATTCGATACCCAGCTGCGCCTCCTGGGCGAGCAGACTTTCCTCCACGCGGGCCGCGGTTAGGCGCTGGCGCACGTCGTCGAGTTCGCGGGGCGTTGCGTGCTGCGACAGCGCGACTCGGGCGCAAGCCGTGTCGAGCAGGCTGATCGCCTTGTCGGGCAACTGCCGCGCAGGAATGTAACGGTGCGAGAGCGTGACCGCCGCACGGATCGCACTGTCACGAACGACCACGCCGTGATGCTGCGACAACGTTTGCGTAAGGCCGCGCACCATGTCGATTGCCGCCGCTTCGGACGGCTCGCCGACTTGCAGCACCTGGAAGCGCCGAATGAGTGCGGGATCCTTCTCGATGTGCCGCTTGTACTCGGCCCAGGTCGTCGCACCGATGGTACGGACCTTACCGCGCGCGAGCGCAGGCTTCATCAGATTGGCAGCGTCGCCGGTGCCCGCCTGGCCGCCCGCGCCGATCAGTGTATGGATCTCGTCGATGAACAGAATGACGGGCGTGGTGGATTTTGCCGCTGCTTCGAGCACGCCCTTCAGACGTGCCTCGAATTCGCCCTTCATGCTCGCGCCCGCGAGAAGCGCGCCGACATCGAGGCTGAGCAGGCGCACGTCGGCGAGCCGGGGCGGCACATTGCCGGCGGCGATCGCCCGTGCGAGACCTTCGGCCACGGCGGTCTTGCCGACACCTGCCTCGCCAGTCAGCAGCGGATTGTTCTGCCGACGGCGCAACAGCACGTCGATCATCGTGCGGATTTCGAGTTCACGGCCGATCACCGGCTCGATCTCACCCGCGCGGGCACGCGCCGTCATGTCGGTGCAAAACTGCTCCAGGCCAGCGCCCTTGCCGGCGGCGGGCATGGCGCCGGAGGCTTCGCCGGGCGCGGCGCCCGCATCGAACTCGCTATGGTCATAGGTGCGGTCCTCCGCTTCGGGCGAACCGTCGATCCATGCGCTGAACTCGTCATCGGGCTGGTCGACAGGGATTTTGGCGAACGCGGGAGAGATCGACATCAGCACGCGGCGCAGTTCCGCGTTGCCGGCAAGGGCAGCCAGGAGCCATGCACCGCGGACGCGGCGATCGCCGTGACTCAGCGTCGCGAGCACCCATGCGCGTTCGATGGCCGATTCGATATGCCATGAAAAATCGCTGATCGAGCTCGCGCCGGCGGGCAGCGCAGCCAGTGCGCGGGTGAAGTCGCGATCGAGCGCGTCGCGGTCGATGCCGGCGTGTCGCACGATACGGTGCAGATCGCTGTCGGGCAGTTGCAGGATCTGATGCAACCAGTGCACGAGCTCGACGTACGGATTCCCACGCAGCTTGCAAAAGGAAGTCGCTGATTCGATGCTTCGGTAAAGCGTGACGCCTAGCTTACCGAACAGAGCCTGACGAGAAATGGTCATACCCGGTCTGTATTATTTTTAGTTTTTGACTGCGCCGTCTCGAGAGAAGGCGGTCCTTGCCCTGCGACTATTGAATTGCAATCCTAACTACACATTTCAACAACTTCGTTTCCCTTCGACCAGGAACGATGTCGCGGTCCGAATTATTCGCACGAGCGCTGAAATAGTCAATCGACTTTTCCGGCGATTCTTAATCCAAATACACTAAGCACGACGTTCGATAGATTCCTTAGCCATACGAATGATGAGCTAGAGTTCGGGCGATCGAGAGGCTACGCTGTTGATTGGCAACGTAAATCAGTTGCTTAGCGAAATTACGCGGGGCGACGCACAATCGGCCGGTGCGCCGGGGCGCGGATTCTTGAAATTGTGTCGCAGCCGAGGGCCAGCGGGCGACTTGCCTCAGCGCGTGCGAAGCAAGAGGCATCCAGTACCTTTTTCTAGATACCGAATGACACCCTCACTCAGAGGGTAGGTAGACGATATGTCCGCACCGGCCAGTTTGGATGCCCTGCCGAACAGATCGATCTCCGCGCTTATCCGGCCTTCGCGAGAACGTCAGTCGGAGATCGGTGTCAACGTCGCCTCGGTCGACTTCCATGGCATCCGGTTCGCCAGTACCGCCAGCGGGTGCCGCAAGTCGGTCATCGCGTCCAGGCGGCTGCGGAAGTATTCCGGTCTGCGCATCGGCGCCCACTCCGGGCTGATAGGGCCCACTCTATATGGAACTACGAGAGCCACCACGGCGCCTTGCGCTGGCGATGCAAGCAGGGCCATGTCTGGTTGACGGAGCCAGGCAGCATCAATGCCGGAACTGGTGCTCGCGATGCGTGCGGATAGGGCGGAGGCGCACGATTGAGGATGTGGCTTCCGAGCGCTCTTTGGCGCACGAGCCAAGACACGTTGGATGCGCCGGTCCAAATATGTGACCCGCTTGGCTTACGGCGAACCAAGCGAAACCCGAGACGGTCGAAGCGCGTCATCGTCGGAATAGAAGCCTAGACCTTTCTGCGAATACTATCGTCGTCCGTATCCGTGGAAAGATGCCCAACATCCCCCCACGCCACGACCTGCGCGCCACCGCCCTCATAATCCACCACATTGACGCTGCAATTGAGCAGCGGCCAGTTGCGCGGTTCCTGCAGCGACAGCTTCATCGCGAACCGATAGATGCAATCCAGCACGCCGCCATGCGCGACCACCGCGATACGTCCATTCGGATGCGCCGCGACGATCGGTTCCATCGCATGCACGACGCGGTGATAAAACGCGCGCTGCGATTCGCCATCGCCGGGCGGTGAGAAACCCGGGTCGCGCGTCTGCCATTCGACGTATTCAGCCGGAAACTTCTCGCTAATCTCGTCGCTATCATGGCCTTGAAACGCGCCATAGAACCGCTCGCGCAAACGCTCCGACAAACGCACTTCGAGCCCGAGCGCATCCGCGAAAGGACGCGCCGTTTGCTGCGCGCGTTGCAAATCGCTCGAATAGATCGCATCGATCCGGCCTTCGCGCGCAAGACGCGCTCCGAGTTGTTCGGCCTGTAGCAATCCGTGCTCGGACAACGGAATGTCGATATGCCCCTGAATGCGCTTGATGCGATTCCAGTCGGTTTCGCCGTGCCGGATAAAAAGAACCTGAGTCGTCATGGACGCACCTGAAGCCAGAACGTAACCGGCCCGTCATTGACGAGCGAGACCTGCATCTCCGCACCGAATTCGCCCGTCTCGACAATCGGATGCTTCGCGCGCGCCTGCTCGACGAAATAATCGAAGAGCCGCTTGCCTTCGTCGGGTGGAGCGGCGGGCGTGAAGCTCGGACGCAGGCCGCTGTTGGTGTCGGCGGCGAGCGTGAATTGCGAGACGAGCAGCAAACCGCCGTCGACGTTCTGCACCGAAAGATTCATCTTTCCAGCCGCATCGCTGAACACGCGATAGCCGAGCATCTTCGCGAGCAATTTGTCGGCGGCGGCTTCGTTGTCGCCGCGCTCGGCGCAGACCAGCGCGAGCAGGCCCGCGTCGATGGCGCCGGTCACGCGCTCGCCCACGCGCACGTCGGCGCGCTTCACACGCTGAATGAGCGCGATCATCGGCTTAAGCGGTCAGCGTGACGCGCGCGAAACGGCGCTTGCCCACCTGCACCACGAACTCGCCCGCTTCGATCTTCAGGCCCTTGTCGGAGACGGTCGCGCCGTCGATCTTCACGCCGCCCTGCTCGATGTTGCGCAGCGCCTCGCTCGTCGACGGCACGAGTCCCGCCTGTTTCAGCAACTGACCGATCGCGATCGGCGCGCCTGCGAGCGTCACCGCCGGAATGTCGTCCGGCACGCCGCCCTTCGCGCGATGATTGAAGTCGTCGAGCGCACGCTCCGCATCCGCCGGCGAATGGAAGCGCGCCACGAGCTCCTGCGCGAGCATGACCTTGAAGTCGCGCGGATTGCGGCCGCCTTCGGCTTCCTTCCGGAAGCCCGCGATCTCCCCGATGCTGCGGAACGACAGCAGTTCGAAGTAACGCCACATCAGCACGTCCGAAATGCTCATCAGCTTGCCGAACATTTCCGTCGGCTTTTCGCTGATGCCGACGTAGTTGTTCTTCGACTTCGACATCTTCTCGACGCCGTCGAGGCCTTCGAGCAGCGGCATCGTCAGGATGCACTGCTGTTCCTGACCGTACTGCTTCTGCAATTCGCGGCCGACGAGCAAGTTGAACTTCTGGTCCGTGCCGCCAAGTTCCAGATCCGCGTTCAGCGCGACGGAGTCGTAGCCCTGCATCAGCGGATACAGGAATTCGTGGATCGAGATCGGCACGCCGCCCTGAAAGCGCTTCGTGAAATCCTCGCGCTCCAGAATGCGCGCGACCGTGTAGCGCGACGCGAGCTTGATCATGCCGTCGGCGCCGAGCGGCATCGACCATTCGCTGTTGTAGCGGATTTCGGTCTTCTCGCGATCCAGCACGAGCGCGGCCTGCTCGAAATACGTCTTCGCGTTGCTTTCGATTTGCTCGCGCGTGAGCGGCGGGCGCGTCGCGTTGCGGCCGGACGGATCGCCGATCAGCGAAGTGAAATCGCCGATCAGGAAAATGACCTGATGGCCGAGATCCTGCAACTGACGCATCTTGTTCAGCACGACCGTATGGCCGATATGGATGTCGGGCGCGGTCGGATCGAGACCGAGCTTGATGCGCAGCGGCTTGCCCGTCGCGGCGCTCCTCGCGAGCTTCTGCGCGAATTCGTCTTCGATCAGCAGTTCGTCGCAGCCACGCTTGGCGATGGCGAGCGCGTTTTTCACTTCGTCGGTGATCGGGAAGCTCTGCGCGGCGGCGGGCGCGGAAGAAGCGTTGGAATCAGTGGTCATGCTTGCGGCTTGTGAAGTCAAAAGGGTTCGATGACTGGCGAACGGCGGCGCGATCTGGCCTCGATGCCGTCGCAGCGGTCCGGCGTGGCCGGATGGGACGCCGCGCGTCGAAACGCGGCGCGCGCGGAAAATGATGAAATCGCGCGCAATTGCTTGTTCAGGCTCACGATTTTACGCGATGACGCGGCCATTCGCGCCGTTTCGTGCCAGTTGCGGCTCGTTTGCGGCTCCCCGGAACGCGCCGCGCGATACAGACGACGCCCGACGCGTCTTAACGATTCGATCCATAACGCGGATAATCGCCGCTGGAGAAAAACCCGGCAACATGGCATCGATGAGGAGAGCAGCGTGCCCAAGAAACCCGAAGCAATCGAAACCGGGAAGGCGGATGGCGTGTACTTCGGTTTGATGTCCGGAACCAGCATGGACGGCGTGGACGGCGTCGCGGTGCAATTCGCGACGGGCAAACCGCCTGTCGTGCTCGGCGAAGCGCACGTCTCCTTTTCGAAAGGCTTGCGCGATGCGCTCTTCGCACTGCAATCGCCCGGCGAGAACGAACTCGAACGCGCGGCGCTCGCCGCCAATGCGCTCGCGACGCGTTACGCCGTCTGCTGTCACGAACTGCAAAGCATGAGCGGCTGTTCGGCGACGAAGGTGCGCGCAATCGGCGTTCATGGTCAGACGGTGCGGCATCGGCCGGAGAAAGGCTACACGCGGCAGATCAACAATCCCGCGCTCCTGGCGGAAATGACCAACATCGACGTGATCGCCGATTTCCGCAGCCGCGATGTCGCCGCGAGCGGTCAGGGCGCGCCGCTCGTGCCGGCGTTCCACGCGACGGTGTTCGGCGAAAAGAACGAAACGCGCGTCGTGTGCAATCTGGGCGGCATCAGCAATATCACGATTCTCGCGGCCAGCGGCGAAGTGCGCGGCTTCGATTGCGGTCCGGCAAACGCGTTGATCGACGAATGGGCTTTGCGCCACACGCAGCGCGCGTACGACGATGCCGGGCAGTTCGCGGCGCAAGGGCGAATCGACCCGCCGCTCCTGAACGCGTTGCTCGACGAACCGTTTTTCGACCTCGCGCCGCCGAAGAGCACGGGCCGCGATCTGTTCAACCCGGCGTGGATGGACGCGAAACTCGCCGCCTTCGCGCACCTCGCTCCCGCCGACGTCCAGGCCACGCTCACCGCGCTCACCGCGACGACGGTCGCCCGCGAGATCGCGCGTCATGCATCGGATGTGCGCGCCGTGTACGTGTGCGGCGGCGGCGCGCGCAATCCGGTCTTGCTGAAGATGCTCCAGCAGGCGCTGGAAGACGGCGGCATCGCAGGTGTGCCCGTCATGACGACCGAGGCGCTCGGTGTGCCGCCGCAACAGGTCGAGGCGCTCGCGTTCGCGTGGCTCGCGATGCGCTGCGTCGCGCGCGAAGCGGGCAACTTGCCCGCGGTGACAGGCGCATCGGGTGCGCGCGTGCTCGGCGCGATCTATCCGCGTTAACGCAAAACGGAGCCGACGAGGCTCCGTTTTTCTTCGGTGCGAAAAAACCCCTGCGCTTAAACCGAGAACGACGAACCGCAACCGCACGTCGTGGTCGCATTGGGGTTCTTGATGACGAACTGCGCACCGTTGATATCGTCCTTATAGTCGATCTCCGCCCCGACGAGATACTGATAGCTCATCGAGTCGACGAGCAATTGCACGCCCGCCTTGTCCATCACGGTGTCGTCTTCGTTGACTTCTTCGTCGAACGTGAAACCGTACTGGAAACCCGAGCATCCGCCGCCTTGCACGAACACGCGCAGCTTCAGATCCGGATTGCCTTCTTCGTCGATCAATTGCTTGACTTTGTCCGCAGCCGCGTCGGTGAAGACGAACGGCATCGGCATTTCGGTCGTGGGGGTGTCGCTGACAGCGCTCATTCGAACTCTCCAATTAAGCTTCTAACCGCTATTGTAGGGCTGATCTCAATATCGTGCCGAATGTCCATGAAATCAATGGGCTATATGCAAATTCGACATGATCGCGGTTCGCCGCGCCAAAACGAAAAAGCCGCCGGCACCAAGGTGCGGGCGGCTTTGCAGCATTTTCGCCAGGAGCCGGTGTCCGGCACTGGCGAAACGCCGAAGCGCTTAACGCTTCGAGAATTGCTTCCTGCGGCGTGCCTTGTGGAAACCGACCTTCTTACGTTCCACTTCACGCGCGTCGCGGGTGACGAAGCCTGCGTTCGACAGTTGCGACTTCAGCGTCGCGTCGTAGTCCATCAACGCGCGGGTGATGCCGTGGCGAACCGCGCCTGCCTGACCCGTCTCACCGCCGCCCGTCACGTTGACCTTGATGTCGAACGTGGTGCCGTGGTTCGTGAGTTCGAGCGGTTGACGCACGATCATCAGCGACGTTTCACGCGAGAAATAGTCGGCGATGGGCTTGCCGTTGACGACGATATCGCCCTTGCCCGACTTGATGAAGACACGAGCGACGGCGCTCTTGCGGCGGCCCGTACCGTAGTTCCAGTTACCGATCATGTGGGCTCCCCTTAGATCTCGAGCGCTTTAGGCTGTTGAGCCGTGTGCGGATGCGTTGCTTCGGCGTAGACCTTCAGCTTCTTGATCATCGCGTAGCCGAGCGGACCCTTCGGAAGCATGCCCTTGACAGCCTTCTCGAGCGCGCGGCCCGGGAAACGCTCTTGCATCTTGCCGAACGTCGTTTCGTAAATGCCGCCCGGGTAGCCCGAGTGACGATAGTACTTCTTGTCCGTGGTCTTGTTGCCGGTGACCTTCAGCTTGCCGGCATTGACGACGATGATGAAATCACCGGTGTCGACGTGCGGAGTGAATTCAGGCTTGTGCTTGCCGCGAAGACGGCGTGCCACTTCGCTGGCGACACGGCCGAGAACCTTATCCGTCGCGTCAATCACGTACCATTCGCGCGTCACCTCTTCGGCTTTTGCGGAAAACGTCTTCATGATCGATCCAAAAAATTGATCTGCCCTTGAACTTTGCGTTGTTCGGCCCTGCTTATATGAGTGCGTTCGTGACGCGTGCAGGCTCTCACAAGCCTCTCTCCGCGGGCGTGTGGCGAAGAGAACTTTGAATTATAAAGGGAAATTGACTGCCGCGTCAAAGATTTACTTCACGCGGCGAACGGACGAAAAAAAGCCCGGGCCGTTGGGCTCGGGCTTAATCCACCAAGGAGGAGGTGGAGGAGACAGGCACGAGTATAGGCACGGTCATGCTGCAAGGCAAGAAGATTTGCATGGTGAAAATGTATTTCATTATTTGAAATTTGAAACGACGGAAAATAAACCCATTTTATTCAATAAATTCAGATATTTACCACAAATAATCGTCCACCGATCGGTGAAATTTCCGTCTAGAGGTCATCCTCGACTCAAGTTTTCTTGGCCGGCGACAAAGCCATCGCGCAGATTTTCGCCCCGTCAACTCGTGGATGCTCGTAAGTCGCGACCCGTAGGAATTCCCTGAACCGCTACAATAAAGTTTCTGTAACGACGCGCTGAGCCGCCTGGAGCCTGAGCATGGAATGCAAAGTTAGCTGGATGGGACAAGACGGCATGGCCTTCGCCGCGGAAACGGGAAGCGGCCATCTCGTCAACATGGATGGCGCGCCGGAAGGCGGCGGCCGCAACCTCGCGCCGCGCCCGATGGAAATGGTGCTGCTCGGCACCGGCGGCTGTACCGCCTACGACGTCGTGATGATCCTGAAGAAGAGCCGTCAGGAAATCCAGGGATGCTCGGTCACGCTCAAGGCGGATCGCGCGAGCGAAGACCCGAAAATCTTCACGAAGATCCATTTCCATTTCACCGTGACCGGCAAGAACCTGAACCCGGCGACGGTCGAGCGCGCGATCAATCTGTCGCACGACAAGTATTGCTCGGCGTCGATCATGCTGGCGAAGACGGCGGAACTCACGCATTCGTTCGAAATTGTCGAGGCGTAAGCCGAAACGAAAAAAGCCGACGTCGCGAGACGCCGGCTCTTCTCTTTCGAATGACGGCAAAGCGGGCCGATAAGCCGGATTCTGTGCACGCGCCTGGCCGAAACCGAACGCGCGTGGCAATCATTCCTCTAGGCGCGCCATTGCTGACGCGCTCAAGCTTCCTACCCGCAGACGGACGGGGGCCCCGTCCTGCATCGCGAAGATGCGCGCCTGCCTATTTGGAATTGCTCCGGGTGGAGGTTACCGTGCCGGAACGTCTCGCGACGTCCGCGGTGCGCTCTTACCGCACCGTTTCACCCTTACCTGATCTCCGGACTTGCGCCCGAAGCCATCGGCGGTTTGCTTTCTGTTGCCCTGTTCCGCGTGTTGCCACGGATGGCCGTTAGCCATCACCCTGCCCTGTGGAGTCCGGACTTTCCTCGCCCTCTGCGCCGAAACGCCGAAGCCGCGATTGCCTGGCCTGCTTTGCAACTTGCGATTTTAGCATCTGCGATTCAGGCGGCCGGTGCGAAACACGGAGACATCCTCGTAAAACGCCGTCGATGTATTCGCGTCCCACCATCCCGGCACGCCCAGCACCGGCAACGGCGCGAACACCCGGTTGTCGAGCGGCGCGTCGAGGATGCTGTGCGAAATGCGTTCGTCGAGCAGCGCGCGGCGGGCCGCATCGTCGAGCGTGAAATAACCGGCGGGAACGTCGACGATCCACGCATGCCCCGCGCACGCCTTGTACGGCGCGACGAGCTTTTCCAGCAATGCGTGTCCGAAAATGCGTGCCTCGCAGCGCGTGCCCCATGCCGCGCGCTCGCCGACGAACAGCGTGCGCCAGTCGAAGCCGCGCAGCGCATCCGCGAGCGATGCATCCGCGCAGGCGAAGAGCACCGCGTTCTCGTCGAAGAGCGTGAGCGCGTCGCGCACGCCGCCGCGCGTCGGGCCGATGCCAAGCGTATCGATCTGCTGCGCCTGTCGCGCGTTGAGCGCCGCCTTGATGCGCGGATACGCGAACCACATCGACGCGTTGAAGAAATCGTGGAGATTGTGGCGTGTCGGCACGCGGCCCGTCTGCGCGATGTGCCCTTCATATGAAGCATCCGGCGGCAGTTCTTCCTGCCCGATGAACGCGAGCCGCTCGCCGCGGCCGGTGACATGCAAGGCCGACGCCGCGTCTTCGTTGAGCGTCGCAAGATATTCGTCGTAGCCGGCGAGCGCCGCCGCCTGCCAGCGCCTGCCGCGCGCTTCGATCGGCGCGAGCCAGGGCCGCGCCCAGTCGATATCGGCGAAACCCGCGCTCACCGATGACGGCTCACTGCGCGTCCGCGAAACGCCAGCCGATCGACTCGCCGCCGCGCAACGGCACGATCGTCGCGTCGCCGGCGGTGAATTCGGCGGGCAGCGTCCACGCGCCGCGTTCGAGCGTCACCGTTTCCGCGCTGCGCGGCAGGCCGTAGAAGTCCGCGCCATGGAAGCTCGCGAAGCCTTCGAGCTTGTCGAGCGCGCCGGCCTTGTCGAAGGTTTCGGCGTAGAGTTCGAGCGCGTGCAACGCCGTATAGCAGCCCGCGCAACCGCACGCGTGCTCCTTCAGACCCTTCGGATGCGGCGCGCTGTCCGTGCCGAGGAAATAGCGCGGATTGCCGGACGTCGCCGCTTCGACGAGCGCCACGCGATGCGTCTCGCGCTTGAGCACCGGCAGGCAGTAATAATGCGGCCGCATGCCGCCGACCAGCATGATATTGCGGTTGTAAAGCAGGTGATGCGCGGTGATCGTCGCGCCGATCGGGCCTTGCGCCTCGCGCACGTAATCGGCAGCGTCCTTCGTCGTGATGTGCTCGAACACGACCTTCAGCGCCGGAAAATCGCGGCGCAGCGGCGTCATCACGCGATCGATGAAAACCTTCTCGCGATCGAACACGTCGATGTCGCCATCGGTCACTTCGCCGTGCACCAGAAGCGGCATGCCGGTTTCCTGCATGGCTTCCAGCGTCTTCGCGCACTTCCCGAGATCCGTCACGCCGGCGTCGGAATTGGTCGTCGCGCCCGCCGGATACAGCTTCACGCCATGCACGAAGCCGCTGTCTTTCGCGCGGCGGATTTCATCGGGCGGCGTGTTGTCCGTGAGATAGAGCGTCATCAGCGGCTCGAAGCGCGCGGCCGCGCCCGCCTTCGGCAGCGCGGCCAGAATGCGCTCGCGGTAGGCACCGGCCAGCTCGGTCGTCGTCACGGGCGGCTTCAGGTTCGGCATGATGATCGCGCGGCCGAACTGGCGCGCCGTGTGCGGCAGGACGGCCGCGAGCGTCGCGCCGTCGCGCACGTGCAGATGCCAGTCGTCGGGGCGCGCGATCGTGAGCGAATTGAGCGAGGAAGAGGTAGCGGACATGGCGTGATGACGGGAAACGTTGGAATGGCGCACGTCCACGCGAGGACAGGAAAAAATCGCCGTGGGAATTCCACAACGCGCACGTTTTATGAGCGGTTGCGCGATTTTTTCGGCCCGACCTCGGTGATATGCTTGTCGGACGTATTGTAACAACAGGCCATAAGCCGCCCGCCCCAGCATCATGTGCCAACTTCTCGGAATGAATTGCGCCGAACCGACCGACGTGACGTTCTCGTTCACCGGCTTCGCGGCGCGCGGCGGCGTCACGGACCATCATGCGGACGGCTGGGGTATCGCGTTCTTCGAAGACAAGGCGTGCCGGCTCTTCATCGATCATCAGTCGTCCGCCAGCTCGCCGCTCGCGGACATGGTGAAACGCTATCCGATCAAGTCGAAGAACACGATCGCGCATATCCGCAAGGCGACGCAGGGGCATATCCTGCTGGAAAACTGCCATCCGTTCATGCGCGAGTTGTGGGGCCGGCACTGGATCTTCGCGCACAACGGCGACCTGAAAGGCCATGCGCCCGAACTCACCGGCGTGTATCAACCGGTCGGCACCACGGATAGCGAGCTCGCGTTCTGCGCGCTGCTGCAAGGCCTTCGCCGCGCGTTTCCGTGCTCGCAGCCGCCCCTCGACGAACTCTTCGACGCGCTCGCCGTGCTCACCCGCGACATCACGCAGTTCGGCGTCTTCAATTTCCTGATGTCGAACGGACAGGCGCTCTTCTCGCACTGCTCGACGCATTTGTACTATCTGGTGCGTAGCTGGCCGTTCTCGACGGCGCATCTGATCGACGCGGACATGTCGATCGACTTCGCCAAATACACCACGCCGGAAGACCGCGTCACGGTGATCGCCACGTCGCCGCTCACCGACAATGAAATCTGGACGCGCTTCGCGCCCGGCGATCTCGCGATGTTCCAGTGCGGCGCGCTCGCCCGCACGGTGAATATTCCGGTGCCCGAGGACATCGCGAAGAAGGCGGCGGAACCGCTCGCGAAAGCGTGCGTCGGGTCGGCGCTGGAGCTTGGCGAGATTCGGACGTCGGCGGCGGTGGAATCGGAACTCGGGATCGAATAAAAAAACGGCGCTTCGTTTCGGAAGCGCCGTTTTTCTTTCGCAACGGGATCAGTGCAGGATCTTCGCCAGAAAATCCTTCGCGCGATCCGACCGCGGATTCGCGAAGAACGCTTCCTTCTGGTCGTCCTCGACGATCAGCCCCTTGTCCATGAAGATCACGCGGTTCGCCACCTTCTTCGCGAAGCCCATTTCGTGCGTCACGCACATCATGGTCATGCCTTCCTGCGCGAGTTCGACCATCACGTCGAGCACTTCGTTGATCATTTCCGGATCGAGCGCGGATGTCGGCTCGTCGAAGAGCATCGCGATCGGGTCCATCGACAACGCGCGCGCAATCGCCACGCGCTGCTGCTGACCGCCCGAAAGCTGGCCCGGAAATTTGTCGGCATGCGCGCGCAGGCCGACGCGATCCAGCAGTTTCAAACCCTTTTGCGTGGCTTCGTCGTTCGAGCGGCCGAGCACCTTGATCTGCGCGAGCGTCAGGTTCTGCGTGATCGTCAGATGCGGAAACAGTTCGAAGTGCTGGAACACCATGCCGACCTTCGAGCGCAGCTTCGACAAGTTGGTCTTCTTGTCGGTGAGCGATTGCCCGTTGATCGCGATCTCGCCCTTCTGGAACGGCTCCAGGCCGTTCACGGTCTTGATGAGCGTCGACTTGCCCGAACCCGACGGGCCGCACACCACGACGACCTCGCCCTTCTTCACTTCGGTCGTGCAGTCCGTCAGCACCTGGAACTGCCCGTACCACTTGGAAACATTCTTGATAGAGATCATCTTGCGACCTTTTTCTGAAGACTTTTGACGAGGGCCGACGCCACCACGCAAATCACGAAATAGCACGCGCCCGCGAACAGCACCATTTCGACGGACGTGCCGTCGCGGTCACCGATATTCGTCGCCGTGCGGAAGAAGTCCGCGAGACTGATGACGTAGACGAGCGACGTATCCTGAAACAGCACGATCGCCTGCGTGAGCAGGAGTGGCACCATCGCACGAAAGGCCTGCGGCAGCACGACGAGTTTCATCGCCTGGCCGTACGTCATGCCGAGCGCGAAGGCCGCGTTCACCTGACCGCGCGGCACCGCCTGAATGCCCGCGCGAATGATTTCCGAATAGTACGCGGCCTCGAACAGCGAGAACGCGACCATCGCCGAAGCGAGACGAATGTCGATGTCCGCCGACAGCCCGAGCACGTTCTGCAGCACCTGCGGCACGATCAGGAAGAACCACAGCAGCACCATCACCAGCGGGATCGAGCGGAACAGCGTGACGTAGGCGCTCGCGAACCATTGCAGCGGCTTCACGCCCGACAGGCGGAACAGCGCGAGCACCGTTCCCCAGACGATGCCGACCACGATGGCGAGCACCGTGATCTGCAGCGTGATCTTCGCGCCCGTCATCAGCGTGGGCCACTGCGTGAAGACGTCACTCCAGTTGAACTGATGCATTACTTGCCTCCGATGTAGCCAGGCAACCGCGTTTTCGCTTCGACCCAGCGCATCAACTGCATCACGACCAGATTGATGAGCATGTAGGCAACCGTCACCGCGATGAACGACTCATAGGTCTGCGCCGTGTAGTCGACGAGCTGACGTGCCTGCGCGGACAGATCCAGCAGACCGATGGTCGACGCCACCGCCGAGTTCTTGAACACGTTGAGAAATTCCGACGTGAGCGGCGGCACGATGATGCGGTACGCGACCGGCATCAGCACATAACGATACGTCTGCCATTGCGTGAAGCCCATCGCGAGGCCCGCGTTGCGCTGTCCGCGCGGCAGCGCGTTGATGCCCGAGCGCACCTGTTCGCACACGCGCGCGCCGGTGAAGAGCCCGAGACAGATGATCGACGAAGAGAAGAACTGCGCGGTCGGCGGCAGTTGCTTGAACCAGTTGCCGATGGAAGGCGGCAGCAGTTCCGGTATCACGAGATACCAGACGAAGAACTGCACGATCAGCGGAATATTGCGGAAGATCGCGACATAGACGGTGCCGATGCCCGCCAGCGTGCGATTCGGGACCGTGCGCAAGATGCCGAACAACGAGCCGACCACGAGCGCGATCACCCAGGCCGCGAGCGACACGGTAATCGTCACCCAGAAGCCGGAGATCAGCCAGCCGAGATAGGTGGTGGGCTCGCCGGTCGAAACCGGACTCAGCAGGACGCCCCAGTTCCAGTGATAAGACATGGACTCACTCCAAAAAGAAACGGAAGAAGCAAGCTCCTTCCGTTTCGTTCGTTCGAGACTCGAACCGGTTAGTCGATTGCCTTGTCATTCGGGCTCTTGTAGAGAGCCTTCATGTCGTCACTTTCCGGGAAGTTGAGGTTGAGACCCTTCGGCGGGATCGGGCTTTCGAACCACTTCTTGTAGATCTTGTCCGCATCACCCGACGTTTCGACCTTGGCGATCGCGTCGTCGACGACCTTCTTGAATTCCGGATCGTTCTTGCGGATCATGCAGCCGTACGCTTCATGCGATTGCGGCGCGCCCACGATCACGAAATCGTTCGGGTTGTTCGACTTGGCGCGCTCGCCGGCGAGCAGCGCATCGTCCATCATGAACGCGACGGCGCGGCCCGTCGACAGCGTCAGGAACGACTCGCCGTGGTCCTTCGCGCTGATGATGTTCATGCCCATGCTCTTGTCCTGATTCATCTTGCGAAGCAGGCGCTCGGACGTGGTGCCGGCCGTCGTCACGACGGTCTTGCCCTTCAGGTCGGCCCAGTCCTTCACGCCCGAATCCTTCTTGGTCATGAGACGCGTGCCGATCACGAAGATCGTGTTCGAGAAGGAGACTTGCTGCTGGCGTTCGGCGTTGTTCGTCGTCGAGCCGCACTCGATATCGACCGTGCCGTTCTGCACGAGCGGAATGCGGTTCTGCGACGTGATCGGCGTGAGCTTGACCTTCAGATCCTGCATGCCGAGCTTCTGCTTGACGGCCTCGACGACCTTCAGCGCGAACTCGTGCGAGTAGCCGACGACATTCTGCTTGTCGTCATAGTATGAAAACGGAATGGACGATTCGCGATGCCCCAGCGAGATCACACCCGTGTCCTTGATTTTCTTCAGCGTGCCCGCGTCCTGCGCGTATGCGCTGGTGGCGATGAAACCGAGCGCGGCGACGAGCAGCGCAGCCTTTTTAACCTTCATGTGTTCGATCTCCTGTGGCGAAAAACCGGGGCAAGTTTAGCAGGGTAATTATTCTGAAAGAATGATTGTTAACCCACGTCGTCTTATTTGTGAGACGCCGGGTTGCAACGGGTTGCGACCGCGCATCTTACTGGCGTTTTTGGGCAGACGCTTGACCGAATACAACTAACCGGGCGACTTGTAGTTTTCATGCAAATACGGGCGGCATTTCCGAGGAAATGCCGCCCGTATTACTTAGAGGATGCGACCGCAGCGCCGCATCGGATCAGGGATAGAGCCCGCGCATTTCACGCGCCTGCAGAATCCGCGTACACGCGACGATAAACGCCGCCGTGCGGACCGAAACCTGATGCTCGCTCGCGACCTGCCACACGCCGGCGAACGCTTCGCGCATCACGCGTTCGAGACGCTGATTGATTTCGTCCTCGGTCCAGAAGAAGCTCGAAAAATCCTGCACCCATTCGAAGTACGAGACCGTCACGCCGCCCGCGTTCGCGATGACGTCCGGAATCACGAGAATGCCCTTGTCGTTCAGGATGTCGTCCGCGGCGGTCGTGGTCGGGCCGTTCGCGCCTTCGACGACGATCTTCGTGCGAATCTTCGACGCGTTCCTCTCGGTGATCTGGTTTTCCAGCGCGGCCGGAATCAGGATGTCGCTTTCGATCATCCAGAACTCTTCGGCCTGCACCGGGTCCGCGCCCGCGAAACCGCCGACGCCGCCGTTCTTCGCGACGTGATCGAGCAGCGCGACCGCATCGATGCCCTTCGAGTTGTGGATCGTGCCCGTGTGATCCTGCACGGCGATCACGCGCGCGCCCGCTTCCTGGAACAGCTTGGCCGCGATGCCGCCCACGTTGCCGAAGCCTTGCACCGCGATGCGCGCGCCTTCGATATCCATGCCGATGCGCCGCGCCGCCTCGGTGCCGACGACGAACACGCCGCGCCCCGTCGCTTCCTTGCGGCCGAGCGAACCGCCGAGCGAGATCGGCTTGCCGGTCACGACGCCCGTCGCCGTCTGGCCCTGGTTCATGGAGTAGGTGTCCATCATCCACGCCATGATCTGCTCGTTCGTGTTCACGTCCGGCGCGGGAATGTCCGTGTTCGGCCCGATGATGATGCCGATCTCGCTGGTGTAACGACGCGTCACGCGCTCGAGTTCGCCGCGCGACAGCGTGCGCGGATCGACGCGGATACCGCCCTTCGCGCCGCCGTACGGCACGTTCACGGCGGCGTTCTTCACCGACATCCACGCGGACAGCGCCATCACTTCGGAAAGCGTCACGTCCTGGTGATAACGCACGCCGCCCTTGCCCGGACCGCGCGACGTGTTGTGCTGCACGCGATAGCCTTCGAAGTGCGCGACGGTGCCGTTATCGAGTTCGATCGGGCAATCCACGACGAGAATGCGCTTCGGGCGCTTGAGGGTTTCGAGCCAGCGGGAGAGGGAACCGAGATACGGGGCGACGCGATCGACCTGGCGCAGATAGTTTCCCCAGGGACCGAGATCATCGGCGTGGAGATACGACGGGATGGCGTGTTTTGCGTCCGGCGTTTGCACAGGTTGCTTCGAGGCAGACATTGATGCTCCAGCGGTGAAGGAATGCGCTCATTGTCGAAAAAGGCCGTTTCCAAATCCAATGCCGTTTCCTTATCCCGTCATGCATTTCTTGCATAACGTCGCTGGGCCTTACGCGGCGGGCTTCCCGGCCGATGCCGTCAACAATTCTTCCCCGACTGCATCCCATAGCGCGCGCATCAGCGCCTGTCGCGGTTCCTCGCCTTGCGCGGCGAGCTTGTCGCGATAGAGGCGGATTTCCATCGTCAGCGTGAACTGGCCGGCGGGCGTGCCGCGCGTGCCGCGATCGAGGCGAATCAGCCGCCCTTCCTCGACCGCGTCTTCCACCGCGCTGTGCGGCAGGAACGCGACGCCGTGCCCGGCCAGCGCCATCGCCTTGAGGCCTTCGGCCATGTCGGTTTCATAGACCTTGTCGAGATAGAGCCGCGCGGGCGCCGTCGCGATGATGACTTCGGTCATGCGTCCGAGATAGGCGTTCGGCGTGTACGAGAGGTAAGGAACCGGCGACTCGGCCGTCGCGGGCAGCGTGAAGCGCGCGCGTCCGCCCTTGGTGACGGCGGAGAACGGGCTGATCGGCTCGGCGCCGAGCGTGAGCATGTCGTAGCGGGCGGGATCGAGCGCGACCGGATGACTCGGATGGTGATAGCCCATCACGAGATCGCAGCCGCCTTCGACGAGCGACAGCACCGCATCGTGAACGTTGAGCGCGCGCAGCCGCGTATGGATGCGCCCGAGCCGCGCCTCGATATGTTCGAGCCAGCGCGGAAAATACGTGAGCGAGAGCGTGTGCGGCACGGCGAACTCGATGGTCGCCGAAGGCACGCCGCCCTGCCCGCGCAGCAGCGTGCGCGCTTCGTGGAACTGCGAGAGCATCGCGAGCGCCTGCTCGTAGAACACGTTGCCCGCTTGCGTGAGCCGCGTCGGATACACGGACCGGTCGATGAGTTCCGTGCCGAGCCACGCCTCCAGCGCCTGGATGCGCCGCGAAAAAGCGGGCTGCGTGATATGCCGAAGTTCGGCGGAGCGGCTAAAGCTGCGCGTCTCCGCGAGCGACACGAAGTCTTCCAGCCATTTGAGTTCCATTCGATTCAGGCGCGCTCGGCGCGCGTTCGGCAAAGACCGCATTCTAGCGGGCGCGTGAAACGCGCGAAGGCGCGGCGGACGCACCGATGACGCCGCCCGCGCTTTCGCCTCATTCCGGCGTGCTTGCGCGTCATTCGCCCAGTGCCGCCAGCGCCGCCTCGCCTTCGCCGGGCCCGGCGGCGCGTTGTTGCTGAAGCGCCCACATCTGCGCAAACAGCCCGCCCGCGTTCAGCAGTTCCGCATGCGTGCCCCGCTCCACGATGCGCCCGTGATCCATCACGATGATCTGCTGCGCATGCACGACCGTCGAAAGCCGATGCGCGATGATGAGCGTCGTCCGCTCGCGTGCGATCGAATCGAGTTCGCGCTGAATCGCGCGTTCGGATTTCGAATCGAGCGCCGACGTCGCTTCGTCGAAGATCAGGATCGGCGGATTCTTCAACAGCGTGCGCGCGATCGCAACGCGCTGCTTCTCGCCGCCCGACAGCTTCAGCCCGCGCTCGCCGACAGGCGTGTCGTAACCCGCCGGCAACGCCTCGATGAACTCGTGGATATGCGCCGCGCGCGCCGCCGCGATCACTTCGTCGCGGCTCGCGGAAGGACGCCCGTACGCGATGTTGTAATAGATCGAATCGTTGAAGAGCACGGTGTCCTGCGGCACGATGCCGATCGCCGCGCGCAATGAATCCTGCGTCACGTCGCGAATGTCCTGCCCGTCGATCCTGATGCTTCCGCCCTGCGCGCGCTCGAGATCGTAGAAGCGGAACAGCAGCCGCCCGAGCGTCGACTTGCCCGATCCGCTGTGCCCGACCACGGCCGTCGTCGTGCCGGCCGGAATCGTGAAATCGACGCCATGCAGAATCGGCCGCGCCTTCTCGTACGCGAAGCTCACATTCTCGAAACGCACTTCGCCGCCGCGCACGGCGAGTGGCTGCGCGTTCGGCGCATCGGGGACTTCGCGGCCCGCGCCGAGCAGCGTGAACATGCGATCCATGTCGGTCAGCGCCTGCTTCAGCTCGCGATACACGACACCGAGAAAATTCAGCGGAATATAAAGCTGCAGCATGAACGTGTTGATGAGCACGAGGTCGCCGAGCGTGAGACGCCCCGCCATCACGCCCTGCGTCGCGCGCCAGAGAATGAACACTAGCCCGACGCCGATGATCATCTGCTGCCCGAAATTGAGCATCGACAGCGAGCGTTGCGACTTGATCGCCGCCGCGCGATAGCGTTGCAGGTTTTCATCGTAACGGCGCGTTTCCCACTCCTCGTTACCGAAGTACTTCACGGTCTCGTAGTTCAGCAGCGAATCGATCGCGCGCGAGTTCGCCTTCGAATCGAGATCGTTCATCGTGCGGCGAAAATGCGTGCGCCACTCGGTGACCTTCACCGTGAACACGATGTACGTGACGAGCGCGACGAACGTGACGATCGCGTAATACGCCTCGTACTTCGTCACGAAGAACGCGAGCACGAGACCGACTTCGACGAGCGTCGGCAGGATGCTGTAAAGCGAATAGGAAACGAGTTGCTGGATGCCGCGCGTGCCGCGTTCGATGTCGCGCGACATGCCGCCCGTCTGCCGCTCCAGATGAAAACGCAACGACAGCGAATGCAGATGCCGGAACACTTGCAGCGCGAGTTGCCGCACGGCGCTTTCGGTGACCTTCGCGAAGAGCAGTTCGCGGAGTTCGGTGAAGAGCGATGTCGAAAGCCGCGCGCCCGCATAAGCGATCACGAGCAGCCCGATGCCGCCGATCAGCACGATGCCCGGCGCGTCGTGCGCGCGTCCGAGGGCGGTGAGATGCTGCACGGAAGCGAGGCCGTCGACGATGCGCTTCATCACGATCGGCACGCCGAGATTCGCGACCTTCGCGCCGATCAGGCACGTGAGCGCGAACGCGACGCGCCATTTGTACGTGGTGAGGTAAGGCAGCAGCGAGCGGATCGTCTGCCAGTCGTTGCGCGAACCCTGGGCCATCGGGGCGGGCTCGCTGTTGGGATAGCGGCGCATGAGTCGTATTGTCTGAACGCGTCGCTTGGGGGCGGCGTCGGGGATGCTGTTATCGGCGAAAGGGGCGCACGTCTCGCGCATGCTTTCCCGTACAATTTGCTGCAAGCCCCGGCGTCACCGAGGTCTTTTGCCCCGCGCGCGGCGGGGTCCACTCATCAATATGCATTGTCGCAGAAGGTTCGAGGGGCCGCTCACGCCGGCCAGCCCGCCTTCCCGCCGCATTGCGAACCGGAGCGCCCTCCATGAACGACCATTCCAGTCTTCCCGAAAAGCACGTCGCGCTGCGCGTCGTGCCGCAGCCCAGCGACGCCAATGTCCACGGCGACGTCTTCGGCGGATGGATCATGGCGCAGGTGGACATCGCCGGCTCCATTCCGGCGAGCCGGCGCGCGAACGGCCGCGTCGCGACCGTCGCGGTGAACTCGTTTCTGTTCAAGCATCCGGTGTTCGTCGGCGACCTGCTGAGCTTTTACGCCGATATCGTCAAGACCGGCAATACATCGGTGACGGTGTCGGTCGAAGTGTGGGCGCAGCGCATGAACCTCGCCGAAGAAGTCGTCAAGGTCACGGAAGCGACGCTCACCTACGTCGCGACCGACCGCGATCGCCGTCCGCGCGTGCTGCCGTCGCGCGACTAGACGCGCGCTCAGTGGGGCAGCACGCCCCGCTGCAACAAGCCCGGAATCGCTTCGTGCGGCATCGGGCGCGAGAACAGATAGCCCTGCATTTCGTCGCAATCGCGCTCGCGCAGGAATTCGTGCTGCGCGTGCGTTTCGACGCCCTCCGCGATCACCTGCAATTCCAGCGAATGCGCAAGCGCGATGATCGCCGACGTGATCGTTTCGTCATCGCCCGACGAGCCGATATCCGCAACGAACGAGCGGTCGATCTTCAACCGGTGCACCGGGAAGCGCTTGAGATACGACAGGCTCGAATAGCCCGTGCCGAAGTCGTCGATCGCAATGCCGATGCCGAGCGCCGATAGCTCCGAGAGCATCGTGATCGCTTCCTCGGCGTTGCGCATGATCGCGCTTTCCGTGAGTTCGAGTTCGAGATAGCGCGGCTCGAGCCCGGTCTCTTCGAGCACGGACGTCACGAGCCGCGCGATGTCGCGTTGCTGGAAATGCCGCGCCGACAAATTCACCGACACGCGCGCCGGCGGCAGCCCGGCGTCCTGCCACGCCTTGTTCTGCCGGCACGCTTCGCGCAACACCCACTCCGACAAAGGCCCGATCAAACCGCTCTCTTCCGCCACGGGAATGAACGACGCGGGCGGCACGAGCCCTTGCTCCGGATCGTGCCAGCGCACGAGCGCCTCGATACCGACGATCGCACGCGTGGCCATGTCCACCTGCGGCTGATAGTGCAGCAGGAATTCGCCGTCGCGCAGCGCACGCCGCAAGCGCCGTTCGAGATTCATGCGCGCGCCGACGCTCGCGTTCATCTCGGGCTGATAGAACTGATACGTGTTGCGGCCCATGTCCTTCGCGCGATACATCGCGAGATCGGCCTTCTTCATCACGGTTTCGGCGTCGTCGCCGTCTTGCGGATAAAGACTCGCGCCCATGCTGCAACCGACATAAAGCTCGGTGTCGTCGAGCCAGACCGGCTCCGAAATCGCCGCACGCGTGCGTTCCATCCACGCGATCAAGCCGGCGTCGTCGGTGATATCGGGCAGCACGACCACGAACTCGTCGCCGCCGTGACGCGCGACCGTATCGCTCGATCGCGCCGAGCGCGCGAGCCGCTCCGCGATCACCGCGAGCAGACGGTCGCCGACGCTGTGACCGAGACTGTCGTTGACGTTCTTGAAGCCGTCGAGATCCATGAAGACGACGGCGATCTTCGACTCGCGCCGCCGCGCCGTCTCGATGGCGTGCTGCAAGCGGTCGCGCAGCAGATTGCGGTTCGGCAGGCGCGTGAGCGTGTCGTAATTCGCCTGATATTCGAGCTCTTCCTGATAGTGCATCAGATCGGTCACGTCGTTGATGATGCCGATGTGATGCGTCGTCATGCCCTGCGCATCCGGCACCGGCGCGACGAAAAGCTGATTCCAGAAGAGCGCGCCGTCCTTGCGATAGTTGCGCACCACCACGCTCGCCTCCATGTTCGCGGAGAGCGCGCGGCGGATCGCGGTGAGGCCGTCCTGATCGCCGTCGGGGCCGTGCAGGAAGCGGCAGTCCTGCCCGATCACCTCGCTCGGGTCGTAGCCCGTGATGCGCTTGAACGCCGGATTCGCATACTCGATCACGTTCGCGCCATCCACGACACCCGTGATCAGAATCGCGTTCACGCTCGCGTCGAGCGCGCGGCTTTGCAGGCGCAGCGCGAGTTCGGCGCGCTTGCGATCGGTGACGTCGTGATACGAGCCGAGCACGCCGATCGTCTGTCCTTCGCCGTCGAGCAGCGGCAGCTTGCTCGTGACGACGGTGCGCAGTTGCTCGCCCATCACGATGTCGCGTTCGTAGTGCATCTTCGGCACCGTCGTGACGATGACCTCTTCGTCGTCCGCACGCACGACGGCCGCGAACGCGCCCCACGGCAGCTCGAAATCCGTCTTGCCGATGACCTGCTCGTTGTACGCGAGACCCGCATCGCGCGCGAACGCGTTATTGCAGCCGAGATAGCGCAAATCGCGATCCTTCCAGAACACGCGCTGCGGGATGTTGTCGATAACCGCTTCGAGCATCTCGTTCGATCTGCGCGCCTCGGCTTCCGCGTTGATGCGGTCGGTCACGTCGTTCGCCAGCATGAAGATGCCGGGACGATTCGAATACGTGAGCGAGTGATGCGAGACATCCGCGCCGACGATCGCGCCGTCCTTGCGCCGATAGCGCCACACGCCCGCCGATCCTTGCCCCGGCGCGCTGCGCTCGCCGCCCTCGCCGCCGCTGCGCGCGAGCCGTGCGGCGAAGCTGTCGAAGTCGTCCGCGTGGTGCAGGTCGCGCAGCGTCATGTTCATGAACTCCGGCTCGTTGAAGCCGAAATGCTCGATCGCGGCCTGATTCACGGCGACGAAGCGCATCGTCTCGCGATCGACGATCCACATCGGCACCGGATGCGCCTCGAACATGCCGCGAAAGCGTTCGTTGCTGCGCTGTCTCGCGCGCACGACGCCGAGCTTCTCGCGCGATTGCCGCTCGTGGCTCGCGAACAGCCAGATGAGCACGGCGCTGCCGGCGAGCATCGTGAAGACGAGCAGCAGCATCGCGCCGCTCGACGCCTGCGCGGACTGATCGAGCGCGACGATGGTCGTGTTATCGATGCGCGAGCGCACGTAGTCGAGTTCGTCGTCGACGCTCTGCTGATCTTCGCCGAGCTTGACGAAAGCGGCGTCGGCCCACGCGCGGGATTCGTCGGGCGCGGCGTGTTTCGCGCGCTCGAACGCGAGTCCGGCATCGCGGCGCATTTCGGCGGCGCGGGCAGCGAGCGCGTCGAAAGCGCCCGTCGTGCCCGGCTCCATCGCGATCTGCGCGCGCAGTCCGCTTTCGAGCGCGTCGAGATGCGCCTCGCGCTCCTGACGACGCGCGTCGGTTTCGGCGATGCCGGTCGCTTCGAAGCGGCTCAGTTGCGTGAGCGATTCGCCGAGCGTGCCGCGCCAGGCCGCGAGATCACGCAGGAGGCTCATCGAGCGCAGCGTGCGCGCGTCGCTTTCGCGCAGTCCGCCGATGCGCTCGCAGGCGACGAACGCGTTCGCGCCGAGCGCGGCCAGTACGACGGCAATGTTGACGAGCAAACCTCTGGAGAGGAATCGGGTCATGAGCGGCGGGGTCGATCCTTTGACGCGCGTCGGATGCGCGTCGAGCCGACGCGCGTCCACGCGAATGCGCGGCGTGCAACTCGTACACGCCGCGATTAATGGATGACGACCATTAACGGCACCGCTCGCCCCGAATTTAGGGCTTGCCCGGAAATAATCCGATTAAAGCGCGCGCTTAACGTTTGCGCGTTTCCGTCCTCACTCGACCAACCCGAATTCCTTCATCGCGGGCAGGAAATCGTGGTTGACCTTGTCGGTGTTGCGCGAGAGTTTCGCCAGCGCGTAACGCTGGAAGCGGTCGAGCTGGCCCCATCGGTCGAGGCTCGGTGCGCTGATGCCCGAAAGACTGCTTTGCCGGATCACGGTTTCGGGCACGGCATCGGCGTGCATCCACACCGGTTCGGGATCGCGTGCGATCTTCTCGGGCGCGGTGTTCGCGTGCGTCTTCAACATCTCTTCGAGCGCGAGGTCGAAGTTTTTCTCCAGTTCGACATCGTCCTCGACGGGAAAGCGTGCGAGCAGCGCGCGATCGTCGTAAGGAAGCTGCTGCCATTCATCGAGCGTGATGCGCATGCCGAAGCGATCGAGATTGAAGCGCACTGCAAGCGGGATGAAACGCAGATTGTCAGAGGATTCGACTTCGAATCCGAAGAGACGGGCGGCGTCGTAGAGTCCCATAGCGAAGCCTCGTTGGATTGAGCGGAGGTGCGCGACGCGCATCGCCCGCTTAAGTTATTGTAGGGCCTTGGATCTGGCTGGAACCATTGCAATCTAGCCGCTGTTCGCGTCGCGATGCGTGCGAACAGCAACGATAGGCAGCAAGTCACATACCCGACTTTACTCGAAGTGAGCGGTCAGGAGCATAGAAGTGAGTCAACTCGAAACCGACGACCAACCGGGCTTCGTCGAACGTCAGGTGCGCAGGCATCGCAGGAACGAAAGCGCGATCGCCGCGGACAACGTCGGCCAGGAATGGCCCGTCGCGCTCGTTTTCAACGGCATCTCGCACGCGGTGATGATGTGCACGCCGCGCGATCTCGAAGCGTTCGCCGTGGGCTTCTCGCTGACGGAGGGCATCGTCGAACGCGGCAGCGACATTCACGACATCGAGGTCTACTTCCGCGATGACGGCGTTGCAGTGCCGCACGCCGAAGTGCATCTGCAGGTCGTGCAGCAGGCGTTCGCGTCCTTGAAGGACAAGCGCCGCGCGCTCGCCGGGCGCACGGGCTGCGGCGTGTGCGGCATCGAAAGTATCGAACTGCTCGATCTTCAGCCTGAGCAGGTGCCCGACACGGGCTTTCTCGCGCGCCTCGCGCCCGACGCGATCGAGCGTGCCGCACGCGAACTGCCCGCGCATCAGCGGTTGACGAAGCTGACGGGCGGCCTGCACGCCGCCGCATGGTGCGACGAAACCGGCGCCGTGCGCCACGCCTTCGAGGACGTCGGACGGCATAACGCGCTCGACAAGCTGATCGGCCAGTTGATTCTGCGCCGCGAGGACACGACGCAGGGTTTCGTGTTTCTTTCGAGCCGCGCGAGCTATGAACTCGTGCGCAAATCGGCGCGCGTCGGCATTCCGATGGTCGCGACGATTTCCGCACCGACGTCCCTCGCCATCGCGATCGCGAAGCAGGCGGGCTTGCGGCTCGTCAGCTTCGCGCGCGAGAACAGCTTCGTCGAATACGACGTCGAGTGACGCCGCTCATTCGAACCGGCTGAAGTCCGGCTTGCGCTTCTCGAAGAACGCCTGAAACGCTTCGCGCGCTTCGGGCGCGACCAGCATCCGCGCGAAATGCGCCGCCTCGTCTTCCATGCGCGCGCTCACTTCATGCGTCTGCGCGCCCTTCATCAACGACTTGGTCACGCGCAGCGACGACGCCGGCAGCATCGCCAGCCGCTTCGCCTTTTCGAATGCGTAGGCGTCGAGTTCGGCTGCATCGATCGCGCCGTTCACGAAGCCCATGCCGATCGCTTCGTTCACGTCGAACGCCTCGCCAAGCAGGAGCTTTTCCGCCGCGCGCTGATAACCCGCCGTGCGCGGCAGCAGCAGGCTCGAAGCCGCTTCGGGACACAGTCCGAGCTGCGAGAACGGCAGCGAGAATTTCGCGTTCGTGCTTGCGTAGACGACGTCGCAATGCAGAAGCATGGTCGTGCCGATGCCCACCGCCGTCCCTCCGACCGCCGCCACGATCGGCTTCGGAAAACCGCTGATGCGCCGCAGGAACTGGAACACGGGCGCGTCGAGGCCCTTGGGCGGGTCGTTGAGAAAATCGTCGAGATCGTTGCCCGCGCTGAATGTGCCGCCGACGGCGCGAATCAGCACCGCGCGCACGGTCGGGTCCATCTCGGCTTCGTAGAGGCCGTCGGCCATTTCCTGATACATCGCCGCGGTGAGCGCGTTCTTCTTCTCCGGACGATTGAGCACGATGCTCAGCACGCCGTCCGCGCGTTCGATCTGAATTTCCATCCGCTGTCTCCTTCGTGTCGGTCCGCGAGCGATGAACTCGCGGACCATTCGCCATCAAAGGCGCTCGATGATGCCCGCCGCGCCCATGCCGGTGCCGACGCACATCGTCACCATGCCGTACTTCAGGTTGCGCCGGCGCAGGCCGTGCACGACCGTCGATGCGCGGATCGCGCCTGTCGCGCCGAGCGGATGGCCGAGCGCGATCGCGCCGCCGAGCGGATTGACCTTCGCGGTATCGAGACCGAGATCGCCGATCACCGCGAGCGCCTGCGCCGCGAAGGCTTCGTTCAGCTCGATCCAGTCGATGTCGTCCTGCTTGAGCCCTGCCGCCTTCAACGCGGCCGGAATCGCTTCCTTCGGCCCGATGCCCATGATCTCCGGCGGCACGCCGCGCACCGCGAAGCTCACGAAGCGCGCGAGCGGCGTGAGGTTGAACTGCTTCAGCATCTTTTCCGACACGACGATCAGCGCGCCCGCGCCGTCCGACGTCTGCGAACTGTTGCCCGCCGTGACCGAGCCCTTGTTCGCGAACACGGGACGCAGCTTCGCCAGCCCTTCCAGGCTGGTTTCGCGCGGACCTTCATCGAGCGCGATTTCGCGATTGTTCATGCGCACTTCGCCCGATGCGAGATCCGGAAAACGCTCGTTCAGCGTGTAGGCGGCGATTTCGTCCGCGAATTCGCCCGCCTGCTGCGCGGCCAGCGCACGGCGATGCGACTCCACCGCGAACGCGTCCTGCGCCTCGCGGCTCACCTTCCAGCGCTCCGCGACTTTCTCCGCCGTCAGTCCCATGCCGTAGGCGATGCCGACATCCTCGTTGCGATCGAAGATATGCGGCGACAGCGACGGCTTGTTGCCCATCATCGGCACCATGCTCATCGATTCGCAGCCGCCCGCGATCATCGCATCCGCTTCGCCGACGCGGATGCGGTCCGCCGCCATCGCGAGCGCGGTCAGGCCCGACGCGCAGAAGCGGTTCACCGTCACGCCGCCGACCGTGTTCGGCAAGCCCGACAGCAGCGCGCCCATGCGCGCGACATTCAGCCCTTGCTCGGCTTCGGGAATCGCGCAGCCGACGATCGCGTCCTCGATCACGCTCGTGTCGAGTCCCGGCACTTGCGCGACGGCCGACCTGATCGCGTGGACGAGCAGCTCGTCCGGGCGTGTGTTCCTGAACACGCCGCGCGGCGCCTTGCCGATCGGCGTGCGGCTCGCGGCGACGATGTATGCGTCTTGAAGTTGTTTGCTCATTTTCTGGAAGCTCCGTATCTCGCGCGACTTAGTTGCGCACCGGCTTGCCGGTCTGCAACATGCCCATGATTCGCTCTTGTGTCTTCTGCGTGCCGAGCAGTTCGACGAACGCGCGGCGCTCGAGCGCCAGCAGCCATTCTTCGTCGACGAGACTGCCCGCTTCGACATCGCCGCCGCACACCGCTTCCGCGATGCGGCTCGCGATCAGATAGTCGTGATCGCTGATGAAGCGCCCGTCGCGCATGTTCACGAGCGACGCCTTGATCGTCGAGATCGCCGAGCGGCCCGCCACCGGCACCTGCTTCACGCGCAACGGCGGCCGATACCCCGACGCGCTCAACGCGCGCGCCTCGTTCTTCGCGACGTCGAGCAGCTCGTGCACGTTGAAGACGATCGTGTCGGTCGGCTTCAGATAGCCCATTGCGCGGGCATCGAATGCGGACGACGAGACTTTCGCCATCGCCGCGTTTTCGAACGGCTTCTGCAGGAACTTGAGCAGATCGCTGGTGGCATTGACGGCGCTCGCCGCTTCCGCCGCGCGCAACGCGGCTTCCTTGAGACCGCCGCCCGCCGGCACGAGACCGACGCCCACTTCCACGAGACCGATATAACTCTCGACATGCGCAACACGCTTCGCCGAATGCAGCAGCAATTCGCAGCCGCCGCCGAGCGCGATGCCCGACACCGCCGACACCACCGGCACGTTCGCGTACTTCACGCGCAGCATGCCTTGCTGGAACTTCTTCACGAACGGATCGATGCCTTTCGCGCCGCCCATCATGAACGCGGGCATCGCTTCTTCGAGATTCGCGCCCGCCGAGAACGGACCGCCCGGCGCGCCCAGTTGCAGCGAAGTCGGCTGCCAGATCACCACGCCGCGATACGACTGTTCCGCGAGCTCGATCGCTTGCGTGAGGCCGTCGATCACGCCCGGGCCGATGGTGTTCATCTTCGTCTTGAACGAGACGATCACGATGTCGCCGTCGTCGCGATCGAGCCAGGCGCGCACGTTCTCGGTTTCGAACAGCGTCTTGCCGAAGGTCTTGGGATCCGCGCCGCTTTCACCGATGAGCGGCGCGCGGAACACTTGTTTGCTGTAGACCGGCAGCGTCGAGCGCGGAACGAACTTGCGCGCGGCGGGCGACCACGAGCCTTCGTTCGTGTGGACGCCGTCGTTCCCGGCGACGGGACCGTCGAGCACCCACGCGGGCAGCGGCGCGTTCGAGAGCGCCTTGCCTGCATCGATATCTTCCTGCACCCACTTCGCGATTTGCTGCCAGCCCGCCGCCTGCCAGCTTTCGAACGGCCCCTGATTCCAGCCGAAGCCCCAGCGGATGGCGAGATCGACGTCGCGTGCGTTGTCCGCGATCGATTCGAGATGCACCGCAATGTAGTGGAACACGTCGCGGAAAATCGCCCACAGGAACTGCGCCTGCTTGTTGTCGGTTTCGCGCAGGAGCTTGAAACGCTCGGCCGGCGGACGCTTCAGAATGCGGCCGATGAGTTCGTCGGCCTTCGCGCCGCCATCGACATACGAAGCCGTTTTCGGGTCGAGAACCTTGATCGCGCGGCCTTCCTTGCGATAGAAACCCGCGCCCGTCTTCTGGCCGAGCGCGCCGTTTTTCACCAGTGCTTCGAGCACGGGCGGCGTCTTGTAGACGGAGAAGAACGGATCGCCGGGCAGGTTGTCCTGCATCGTCTTGATGACGTGCGCCATCGTGTCGAGACCGACGACATCCGCCGTGCGGAACGTCGCCGACTTCGCGCGGCCGAGGCGCGCGCCGGTGAGATCGTCGACTTCGTCGAAGCGCAGGCCGAACTTTTCGGCTTCGGCGATCACGGCGAGAATCGAAAAGACGCCGACGCGGTTCGCGATGAAATTCGGCGTGTCTTTCGCGCGCACGACGCCCTTGCCGGTCACGCTCGTCAGGAAGGTTTCGAGCTGGTCGAGAATCTCGGGCTTCGTCGCGGCCGTCGGAATCAGTTCGACGAGATGCATGTAGCGCGGCGGATTGAAGAAGTGCACGCCGCAGAAGCGCGATTTCAGTTCATCGGAGAAGCCGTTCGACAACTCGGTGATCGACAGGCCCGACGTGTTGCTCGCGAAGATCGCGTGCGGCGCGATGTGCGGCGACACTTTCTTGTAGAGATCGTGCTTCCAGTCCATGCGCTCGGCGATAGCCTCGATGACGAGATCGCAGGTCTTGAGCTGCTCGATGTCGTCGTCGTAATTCGCGGGCTCGATGTACTGCGCGTCGTCCTTCACGCCGAACGGCGCGGGCGACAGCTTCTTTAGATTCTCGATGGCCTTCAGCGCGATGCCATTCTTCGGGCCTTCCTTGGCTGGAAGGTCGAAGAGCATGACCGGGACGCGGGCGTTGATCAGATGGGCTGCGATCTGTGCGCCCATTACGCCTGCGCCGAGCACGGCGACTTTTTTGATGTTCAGGGTGCTCACAGGGGGTTCACTCCGGGGTTCGTGAGAGGTGATCGGAATCGGCTTCGGTTTTGGCTTTGCTTGTGTTGCCCCTTTGCGGGGCGGCTTTCGTGGAATCCTGATTTCGTGTCGGTTTGTTGGCGTTGCCCCTGTGCGGGGCGGCTTTCGTGGAATCCTGATTTCTTAGTGGTCTATTTGCACTGCCCCTGTGCGGGGCGGCAGTCACTTTCTTTGCTGCTGCAAAGAAAGTAACCAAAGAAAGCAGCTTTCCCCATCCTAAGCACTTCACACCGGCCGCGGCACAGGCGATCGGCCGAATGGCCCCCAGAGTAGCAAGTGCCCTCATAGGTCTCGCGCAGCTTGGATCGCGCACGGTCCGACACATCGCGCCGCACAACAAACTGGTTCAGCACCAAATTGCTCCAGCCCGCTTCGCGGCCGACGGGTCAATCGGGTTTGCATGGGTTTGCACTCGTTTGCATGGGTTTGCATGAGTTTGCATGGGCTTCCTTGCACTTCCATCTCATTGCACGCGCCGACCGATGGTTTCCCTTGCAGACCCGGCGGCAGCGCGTAGCGCTGTGCCGAAGCTATTTCGTGCTGAACCAGCGCACTTAAACATGTGGTGCGGCAAACCGTGTGCGATCCAAGCCCTGTTCTGCTTGTGAGGGCACTCGCTACTGCCGGGCCATTCAGCCAATCGCCTGTGCCGCGGCCGGCATGAAGCACTTTGGATGGGAAAGCTGCTTTCTTTGGTTACTTTCTTTGCAGCAGCAAAGAAAGTGACTGCCGCCCCGCACAGGGGCAGTGCTAATAGACCGACGCGAAAGCAAGTTTCACTCACACAAAGAGCCCCCGCGCCGAGCACGATAAAAGCTGCTTTCTTTGGTCACTTTCTTTGCAGCAGCAAAGAAAGTGACTGCCGCCCCGCACAGGGGCAACACCAATAACAAAACGCGATCCAGCAAAAGCCCGAAACAATCAGAAAAGCGCTTCGTCGTAGTCCATCATGGGCTTGGCTCCAGCACGAGCAGCACGAATCGTCGAAGCGGTCTCAGGCAGCAGCTTGGCGAAGTAAAACCGCGCAGTGGCGAGCTTCGCCTGATAGAAGGCATCGCCCGAAGCGGCGTTATCCAGAGCAACTCGCGCCATCCGCGCCCAGAAATACGAAAACACCAAATGCCCGACAGTCCGCAAATACGGCACCGCCGCAGCGCCCACTTCATCAGGATTCTGCATGGCCTTCATGCCGATCTCCATCGTGAGCTTCTGCACCTTGTCGCCGATATCGGCAAGCGGATCGATGAACTCCTGCATCTCCGGCTTCACGCCTTCCTGCTCGACGAAGTCGGCAACGAGCTTGCCGAAGCGCTTCAACTTCGCGCCCATGTCGCCGAGAATCTTGCGGCCGAGCAGGTCGAGCGCCTGAATCGAATTCGTGCCCTCGTAGATCATGTTGATGCGCGCGTCGCGGACGTACTGCTCCATGCCCCACTCGGAAATGAAGCCGTGGCCGCCGTAAATCTGCATCGCCATGTTGGTGCCTTCGAACGCGTTGTCCGTCAGGAAGGCCTTGATGACCGGCGTCAACAGCGCGACGAAATCGGCGGCCTCGGCGCGCACGGCCTCATCCGCGTGTGACAGTTCCTTGTCGATATTCAACGCCGCCCAGTACGTGAACGCGCGGCCCGCTTCGGCATACGCCTTCTGCGTGAGCAGCATGCGCCGCACATCCGGATGCACGATGATCGGATCGGCGGCCTTCTCCGGCGCCTTCGGGCCGGTGAGCGAGCGCATCTGCAGGCGCTCTTTCGCATAGACGAGCGAGTTCTGATACGCGACTTCGGTCAGGCCAAGGCCCTGCATGCCGACGCCCAGACGCGCCGCGTTCATCATCACGAACATCGCGTTCAAGCCCTTGTTCGCCTCGCCGACGAGCCAGCCCTTGGCGCCGTCGAGATTCATCACGCAGGTCGCGTTGCCGTGAATGCCCATCTTGTGCTCGATCGAACCGCACTGGATGCCGTTGCGCTCGCGAATCGCGCCATTCGCATCCGGGACGAACTTCGGCACGATGAAAAGGGAGATGCCCTTCGTGCCCATCGGCGCGCCCGGCAGACGCGCGAGCACCAGATGAACGATGTTCTCGGCCATGTCGTGCTCGCCGCTCGAAATGAAAATCTTCGTGCCGGTGAGCGCGTACGAGCCATCGGAATTCGGTTCGGCCTTCGTGCGCAGAATGCCGAGGTCCGTTCCGCAATGCGGTTCGGTCAGGCACATCGTGCCGGTCCACTCGCCCGAGACGAGTTTCGAAAGATAGGTCGACTTCTGCTCCGGCGTGCCGTGCGCGTGCAGGCATTCGTACGCGCCGTGCGAGAGACCGGGATACATCGTCCAGGCCTGATTCGCCGAATTGAGCATTTCGTAAAGCGCGTTGTTCACGAACGCGGGCAAGCCCTGACCGCCGTACTCGGGATCGCACCCAAGCGCGGGCCAGCCCGCATCGATGTACTGGCGGTAAGCCTCCTTGAAGCCGGCCGGCGTCTTCACGACGCCATCGCCCGCGTAAGTGCAGCCTTCGCGATCACCGCTCTGGTTGAGCGGGAACACGACTTCGGCGCAGAACTTTCCGGCTTCCTCGAGCACCTGATTGATGGTGTCGGCGTCGAGGTCGGCATGCTTCGGCATGCTCTTCAATTCGGCTTCCACGTTCAGCACTTCGTGCAGCACGAACTGCATGTCGCGAAGGGGGGCGGCGTACTGTCCCATGAGTCTCTCCAGTTTCTTTCAAGCGTCTGGTTGCGCGCCGCCGAACCACCTTCGATTCGAACAGCGCCGCTAACGGCTGTCGGTGTGTTGCGATGTCAGATTCGTAGCCGCATTCGCAGTCGGCTGAGGGATCGGCATTCCGGCTCCCGCATTCGACGCCTGATACGACGTGATCGTCTTGTCCAGCGCGTCCCGCGTCAGTTGCACGGCTTCCGGCAGATGCAGGAAGCGCGCGTCGTGATGCAGGCCGAGCGTAAAGCTGTACAGCTCGAAAAGCATCAGATGCGGATCCGTCTCCGCCTTCAGATGCCCTTCGTCCTTCGACTGGCGGATCGCGCGCAGCAACGCCTCGCGCCACATGCTCACGCTGTGCACGAGCTGCTCGCGCACGGCGCTCGCGGCGCGGTCGTCGTACTCCACCGCTCCGCTGATGTAGATACAGCCCGTGGTCACTTCCTGGATGCGCTTCTCCATCCAGCGATTCATCATCGCGCGCAATCGCGGCAGGCCGCGCGCCTCGCGCAGACTCGGAAAAAACACTTCGTCTTCGAAGCGCCGGTGGTACTCGCGCACCACCTCCACCTGCAAGTCCTCGCGCGACCCGAAATGCGCAAACACACCGCTCTTGCTCATTTGCATCCGCTCGGCCAGAAGGCCGATCGTCAGCCCTTCCAGCCCGTCCCGACTTGCCAGTTCCAGCGCTGCGTCGAGAATCGCGGCTCGCGTCTGTTCGCCTTTTCGCATGATGTCCCTACCGTTCTCGTGACCCGTAAAATCGAACGGCCGTTCTATTATTGTGGCCGAACGTTGGTGATACAAGCAAATTTTTAGATATGCGTTTCTAAAACGCCAGGACATGTCTATAGGATAAATCTCAACATTGTCCGCGCCCATTGTCGCGTTTTATGTACGGACTGCCTGTAAGTGACTGCCCGAGTTTCCGATTCGCGGGAACCTTCGTCTAGAAATGCCTGTGGACACGTATTTTTACGCAATCGCTGCCAAATAGCAGTTAATCGTACTGACCAATGGTGATCATTTTCATCATCACACGATAAGTGTTGTAGGCCAGCCAGTTAAGTGCCCGCTCCGTAACGGGCCGCGACGCATAGTGTTTTTCGTCGATGGGGCGGCCTTCGTCAAACGCCTGAAGAATGGCGTCGTGCAGCCCGGCAATTTCCGGATGATTCACGAGCACCATGTTGGCCTCGTTGTTGAGCACGAGCGACAGCGCGTCGAGGTTCGATGAACCGATGGTCGCCCAGTCCGCATCCACGACCGCGACCTTGCCGTGAAGCATCGTCTTCTCGTACTCGGCGATCCTCACGCCGTGCTTCAGCAGATTGCCGTAGAGAAAGGGCGTCGCGTAATCCAGCGCGACGAATTCCTTGCGACCGATGACCAGCGACACGCGCACGCCGCGCTCCGCCGCATTGACGAGCGCGCGCCTCAGCTTGCGCCCCGGCATGAAGTAAGGATTCGCAAGCAGCACTTCGCTCTCGGCGTGGGCGATTGCCCGGAGATACGCCTTCTCGATCGCGCGCCGGTTGAGCAGGTTGTCGCGCGCGACGAACGCGACGCACGGCTGATCGACCGCGTGAATTTCGCCGAGCCGCGCGCGACGGCGCGCCAGCATTGCGCGGCGCGCGTTCCATCGACCGGGCGCGCGCGCGCTTTCGGTTTCCTGCGGCTCACAGCCCGGTTGCGTCGGCTGGCGCGGCTTCACGCCGAGCCGGATGCGCTGCCATTGCAGGTCGAACGCTTCGCGCACGTCCCTGACGACGGGGCCTTGCGCCTCCATCGCATAATCCCAGCGCGGCCGTTCGAGGCGCGTGCCGTTCTGATCGTAGTCGTCGACGATATTGATGCCGCCGCAAAAGGCGTACGTCTCGTCGATCAGCGCAAGTTTGCGATGCGTGCGCGAAAAGCCGAGCGGCCCGAACAGCAGATGCGGGTTGTAGATGCGATGCTCGACGCCACGCTCCTGCCAGAGCTTGAACATCGGCAGATTGCTTTCCGTGCCGATGCCATCCGTGATCACGCGCACCGTGACGCCGCGCTCGGCGGCGCGCACGAGCGCATCGGAGACGGCGCGGCCGCTATCGTCGTTGGCGAAGATGTAGGTTTCCAGCGACACCGACTTGCGCGCGTTGTCGATCCGCTCGATCAGCGCCGGGAAAAATTGCACGCCGCCCTTGAAGAGCCGCACGTGATTGCCGGACGTGAAACAAAAGCGCGGTGGCCGGCGGCCCGAAAACATCGCCTGGCGCAACCGCTTGAAACTGCGCCGTGGACGCAGTCCGATCATCGGCTATGCGCCGCGAGGCGCTCGGGCAATTGAAGGATGGCTTCCCGGTTCGACCACGAGAAGCATCGGTCGGCGGCCGCGCGGAGCGGCAGCCATAAGTGTGCGGTGTGTTCGCGCGGCGCGAGTGTCACTTCGAGACAATGCGGCACACAGAGGCTGAACTGGTGTTCGGTGTTGTGAACGATACCCTCCGCATAGCGATGCCGCCATTGCGGATAGATCTCGTATTGAATGCTGTGATGCCAGTCGAGCAGCGCGTTCTCCGGCACGAGCGCGCCGCCGATCACGATGCCCGTTTCTTCCCGCACTTCGCGCGCGGCGGTCTCGATGAGCGGTTCGTCGATGCGATCCTTCGAGCCCGTCACCGATTGCCAGAAGCCCTTGTGATCCACACGTTCGATGATGAGCACATCGAGGTCCGGCGTATGAATGACGACCAGCACGGATTCGGGGATTTTAGGCGGCTTCTGCATGTCTTTGTAAACGCGCGTTTCATGGTTTGGCTGTGCCCAAAGACTGTAACGCAAAAAATGAAAAAGGCGCACTCGGCGCCTTTTTCATCACATCGACAACGAAAGCTGCTTAGTGCGCCTTCTGCTCCGGTTGACGCAGACGGATGTGCAACTCGCGCAACTGGCGCTCGTCCACTTCGCTCGGCGCTTGCGTGAGCAGGTCCTGCGCGCGCTGCGTTTTCGGGAACGCGATCGTGTCGCGGATCGAATCCGCGCCGGACATCAGCGTGACGATGCGGTCCAGACCGAACGCGATGCCACCGTGCGGCGGCGCGCCGTATTGCAGCGCGTCCAGCAGGAAGCCGAACTTCAGGCGCGCTTCTTCCGCGCCGATCTTCAGCGCGCGGAACACCTTGCTCTGTACGTCTTCCTGGAAGATACGCACGGAACCGCCGCCGATTTCCCAGCCGTTCAGCACCATGTCGTATGCCTTCGCGAGGCAGCGGCCCGGATCGGTTTCGAGGTACTCGAGGTGCTCGTCCTTCGGGCTCGTGAACGGGTGATGCGCGGCCACGTGACGGTTCTCTTCCTCGTCGTACTCGAACATCGGGAAGTCGATGACCCACAGCGGCTTCCAGCCGGTTTCGAGCAGGCCGGTCGACTTGCCGAATTCCGAATGGCCGATCTTCAGGCGCAGCGCGCCGAGGCTGTCGTTCACGACCTTCGCGCGATCCGCCGCGAAGAAAATGATGTCGCCGTCTTCGGCTGCCGTGCGTTCCATGATCGCCGCGAGCGCCGCGTCATGCAGGTTCTTGACGATCGGGCTTTGCAGACCGTCGCGACCACGCGACTTGTCGTTGACCTTGATCCACGCGAGACCCTTCGCGCCGTAGATGCGCACGAATTCCGTATAGCCGTCGATGTCGCCGCGCGACAGCTCGCCGCCCTTCGGCACGCGCAGCGCCGCGACGCGGCCGTCCTTCGAATTGGCCGGCATGCTGAACACCTTGAAGTCGACGTCCTTCACGGCATCCGTGAGGTCGGCGAATTCGAGTTTCACGCGCAAGTCCGGCTTGTCCGAACCGAAGCGGCGCATCGCTTCCGAGTACAGCATGACCGGGAATTTCGCGGGCAGCTCGACTTCCATCGTCTCCTTGAAGACATGGCGGATCATCTCTTCGAACAGATCGCGGATTTCCTGCTCGGTCAGGAACGAGGTTTCGCAGTCGATCTGCGTGAATTCCGGCTGACGGTCGGCGCGCAGGTCTTCGTCGCGGAAGCACTTGGTGATCTGGTAGTAACGGTCGAAGTTCGCGACCATCAGCAACTGTTTGAACAATTGCGGCGACTGCGGCAGCGCGAAGAACTGGCCGGCGTTCACGCGCGACGGCACGAGGTAGTCGCGCGCGCCTTCGGGCGTGCTCTTGGTCAGCATCGGCGTTTCGATGTCGATGAAGCCTTGCGCGTCGAGATACTTGCGCACTTCCATCGCGACGCGATAACGCAGGCGCAGGTTCTTCTGCATCTGCGGACGGCGCAGATCGAGCACGCGATGCGTGAGGCGCGTGGTCTCGGAGAGGTTGTCGTCGTCGAGCTGGAACGGCGGCGTGACCGATGCGTTCAGCACGGTCAGCTCATGGCACAGCACTTCGATCTTGCCGCTCGTGAGATTCGCGTTGACCGTGCCTTCGGGACGGTTGCGCACGACACCCTTCACTTGCACGCAGAACTCGTTGCGCACGCCCTCGGCCACACTGAACATCTCGGCGCGGTCCGGATCGCAGACGACCTGAACGAGCCCTTCTCGATCGCGCAAGTCGATGAAGATAACGCCACCGTGATCGCGGCGGCGATGCACCCAGCCGCACAGCGAGACGGTTTGGCCCAGACGGGCCTCGGTCACCAGACCGCAGTATTCAGATCGCATCGACATGATGTTGTGTCTTTCGTTGTTCGTTGATCAACGGCTCGCGCGTTCGGGTCTCGCTCTTTCGCTCGGCGGACTCCAGGTTCGCGCGCGCCGGCATTACATCGGCGGCTCGGTGGGGCGGCGGGCGGGCGCGACCGCTGCCGGCGCGCTCGGGGCGGGAGCCACCACGCCCATCGAGACGATGTACTTCAGTGCGGCGTCGACGGTCATGTCCAGTTCGACGACTTCGCTTTTCGGCATCATCAGGAAGAATCCGGATGTCGGGTTCGGCGTCGTGGGCACGTAGACGCTTACGTGCTCTTCGTCGAGATGGTTCAGAACGTCGCCGCCCGGAATGCCTGTCAGAAAGCCAATGGTATACGAGCCCTTGCGCGGATATTCGATCAAAAGCGCCTTGCGGAACGCGTTGCCGCTCGAAGAGAGCAACGTGTCCGACACTTGTTTCACGCTCGTATACAGTGGGCCCACCACCGGAATGTGACGCAGGATCGCGTCCCACCATTTCACGAGCTTCTGGCCGACGAAGTTCTGCGTCAGCAGCCCGACGATGAAGATGAACGCGAGCGTCAGCACCGCTCCCACGCCCGGCAGATGGAAGCCGACGACGCGTTCGGGCTGCCACGATTCCGGCAGGAGCAGGAGCGTCTGGTCCATCGTCCCGATGACGAGGCCCAGCACCCACAAGGTGATCGCGAGCGGCACCAGCACGAGCAGGCCGGTGAGGAACACGGATTTCAGCGTAGTCTTTTTCGTCGTCATTTACACGGGGCGGAGGCTGCGCCGGCTTTCAACTGTGTCGGCGATCCGGCTTGGCGGGCGAGCCGCGCCCAATTGCGCGCGGTCGGCGAGGTCATCTGCGCGACATATCGCCAGATTGACTGGCGATCCGGCGTTTCAGGCTGCGTCCGACGATGTGGACGGACCCGCCGCAGGCTTGGCCGCATCCGACGACGATGTCGTGCTTGCCGGCGCAGCGCTGTCACTAGCGTTCGAAGTGCCGGTGCCGGACGAGGATGCGTCGTCCGATTTCGCCGGCGTATTCGCCGCGTTGCCCTTCGCGCCGTTGTTGCCGCTGCGAAAATCGGTGACATACCAGCCGGAGCCTTTCAACTGGAATCCGGCAGCCGTCACCTGCTTCGAGAAAGAGTCCTTTCCGCAGGCGGGACATTGCGTGAGCGGCGCATCGCTCAGTTTCTGAAGCACGTCTTTTTCGTGGCCGCAGTGTGCGCAGCGGTACGCGTAAATCGGCATGGCACTCTTCCTACAATGATCTGTCGACGCTTGCAAAGCCTTGAATTATAGCCGCAAACTTGCCCCGCCAATTTCGGGACGGCGGGCGCAAGCCCGATCGCCCCTATTTCAGGGCGCCACCGCCGGATTTCAAGCTGGGCAGTTCAGATTCGTCGCCAGGTCAGCCAGCGTTCGCGGCCGGCGAACACGGCAATCGAGCCGCTCACCTCGCGGTCTTCGATCAATTCGAAGTGCGGCGTGAGCAACGCGTCCAGTTCGCCGCGTTCGATGCCGAAAGGCGGCCCTTTCGGCGTCGATCCGATGAAAAAGAAGCCGGCGAGCAGCGCGCCCGGCTTGAGCAACGCCGCCATCCGGGTGGCATAGTCCGGCCAGCGGTTTTTCGGCAACGCGCAGAGAAAGGCCCGCTCGTAGATCCAGTCGGGCGAAAAAGGCGGCGCGTAGGCAAAAAAATCCGCCTCTTCGACGACGCCCGCATGCGCGCCGAGTTGCGCGCGCGCGGCCTCGACGGCGCCCGCGGAGAAGTCGATCGCGCGCACCGGCCAGCCGAGTTCGGCCAGATAGAGCGCTTCGTACGCGCTGCCGCAGCCGGGAATCAGCACGTTGCGGGCATTTTGCGACGCGACGAAGGTTTTGAACGTCTCCGGTACGCCGGCCTGATCCCACGGTGTGAACTGCTGGCCGAAACGCTCGTCCCAGAAACCCGGCGAGTTCGGATCGCGGTTCTGGAAATCGGGCACGTCGGGATTCGTCGGATCGCTCATGATTCGGCCTTCAAGGGTGAAGAAAGAACTGCGCGACGACGACACCCGCGCCCGCCATCGCGACGAGCCCGGCGACGAGCAGCGTCACCAGCAGCCGGTTCGTGCGCTTCTGCTCGGCGAGCAGCATGCGCATGAGGTCGTCGCTGCCGCTTTTCGGAGAATCGTGGTGCTCCGCCAGAATATGGTGAATCAGCCGGGGCAGTTGCGGAATGGTCTTGCTCCACTGCGGCGCTTCCATTTGCAGGCGCTCGTACCAGCCGCGCCAGCCGATCTGCGCGTTCATCCAGCGTTCGAGATACGGCTTGGCCGTTTTCCACAAATCGAGTTCGGGGTCGAGCGAGCGCCCCAGCCCTTCGACGTTGAGCATCGTCTTTTGCAACAGCACGAGCTGCGGCTGGATTTCGACGTTGAAGCGGCGCGACGTCGAGAAAAGGCGCATCAGCACCTGCCCGAGCGAAATGTCCTTCAACGCGCGATCGAAGTACGGCTCGCAAACCGCGCGAATCGCGCTTTCCAGTTCCTCGACGCGCGTGCTCGGCGGCACCCAGCCGGATTCGAGGTGCAGCGTCGCGACACGGTGATAGTCGCGCTTGAAGAACGCGAGGAAGTTCTGCGCGAGATAGTTCTTGTCGAAGTCCGACAGCGCGCCGACGATGCCGAAATCGAGCGCGATATAACGCCCGAAGGTCGCCGGATCGAGGCTCACCTGAATGTTGCCGGGGTGCATGTCGGCGTGGAAGAAGCCGTCGCGGAACACTTGCGTGAAGAAAATCTCGACGCCTTCGCGCGCGAGCTTCGGAATATCGACGCCGGCCGCGCGCAAGGTTTCCACCTGACTGATCGGCACGCCGACCATCCGCTCCATGACGAGCACCGTCGGCGCCGACAGGTCCCAGTACATCTCGGGCACGAGCAGCAGATCGAGGCCCTGGAAGTTCCGGCGCAACTGGCTGCCGTTGGCGGCCTCGCGCATCAGGTCGAGCTCGTCGTGCAGGTATTTGTCGAATTCGGCGACGACTTCGCGCGGCTTCAGGCGCCGGCCGTCCGCCCACAGGCGTTCGGCCCACGTCGCGATATCGCGCAGCAGCGCGAGGTCGGAGTCGATCACGGGCAGCATCCCCGGGCGCAGCACCTTCACCGCGACGGCCTTGCCCGCATGCTCGCCGTTCCTGATCTTCGCGAAATGCACCTGCGCGATCGACGCGCTCGCCACCGGCACGCGCTCGAAATCGTCGAACAGTTCGTCGATCGGCGCACCCAGCGATTTCTCGATGATGGACACCGCCACCGCCGAATCGAACGGCGGAACCTGATCCTGGAGCTTGGCGAGTTCGTCGGCGACATCGACGGGCAAGAGATCGCGCCGCGTCGACAGTACCTGTCCGAACTTCACGAAGATCGGTCCGAGGCTTTCCAGCGCGAGCCGCAGACGAATGCCGCGCTCGACGTCGAACCGGCGGCCGAAGGTCGTGATGCGCATGAGATAGCGCACGCGGCGATCGTCGATGCCGCTCATCACGAGTTCATCGAGCCCGAAGCGGACGATCGTGAAAAATATCTTGAGAAAACGCAGAAAACGCATGGTTCGAATTCGCTTCAGCTCGTTATTCGTGCGAGTCGCGCACTGACTCGCCGCCGGTTCGCGCTGAGGCGCCGCTCGCCGGCCGTGATTGTTCGGTTCGTTGTGTTTGTTGCTCGATTCTTTCGATGCGCTTTTCGACACGCGCGAGCGCGTCGCGGGTTTTCGACAGCTCGGCGTTGAATGCGTCGAGCGCGCTTTTGCGCACGAGTTGCGGACGCTCGTCGAGGAAATATTCGGTGAAAGTGTCCAGCAGATTCCGCCCGGTGCGCTGCGCCTGCTCCTGCACGGCCCGCGCGACGAGTCCCACGCGATGCGCGGGCGCGTCGCCGATGACGCGCGCCAGATCCTCTTCGGGATCCCAGCGCAGATGCTCCGCGAGTTTTGCGAGCGTGGTCGCGAACTCCGCGTCGCCTTCGATCCGGACATGCTTCATCACCGCCGCCTGCCCGCCTTGCAGAAATATCGGCAGCGCGTCGAGCGGAACGGCGATGGTCACGTCGAACGCGCCCGCCTCGGCCTCGGTGGTGGCCGCGAGAAGGCCGTCGGGTTGCACCACGAGCGCGATCGAAACCGGCGTGCACGACAGCTTCACGCGCTTGCCGGCGTACGGCTTCAGGCGCTCGAGCGCCCACGGCTCGCGCACGAGCAGGTGATTCACGGCGGCCGCGAATCCACTGGACACGGTCTTCAAGGCGGGATTTGCTGCGGGACGGGCGGATTCGTCTGCGTTCGTCATCGGCTATGAGATGAAAAAACCCGCGCGAGGGGCTTCTCGCGCGGGTTTCTATTCTACCGCCGCAACCGGCTGGCACACTGACGGTTGCGGCGCCCTGGCCATCCGGCCAAGGGTATGGACGGGCTCAACTTACCTGCTGAATCCCCGCCAGCAGCCAGCCTTCGTTGCCGGCCTTCTGCTTCGAAAGATTCCACACCTCGACGAACGGCTCCGCCGCCGAACCTTCCGACTCGCGGATCAGGCCGTGGAAGCGCACGCTCGCGAGATACTCGTTCGCGCGATCCTCGACGCCGAGCAGATCGGCGTTGAGTTGCACCACATCGGTACGATTCGGCGCGCTGCCGCGGGCATCGACGTCGAGTTTCACTTCCGCGAACATTTCGGGCGTCGTGAATTCGCGGATGTCATTGACGTTGCCGCGATCCCACGCGTCCTGCAGGCGCACGAAGTAAACCTTCGCGTTACGCACGAAGGCATCGGTGTCGAAGCCGGCCGGCACGTTCGGATTCACGACCTGCTGCGTCGCTGGAGGTTCGATGTAGTTCGCGCCGAAACCGGTCGGCTGCGGCGTTTGCGGCGGATCCTGATTCAGGCTCGTGCGCGCGGTCGCGCTGTACGGCGAACCCGAAGCCGAACCGACGCCGGCGTAGGCAGGCGTATTGTTGCCCTGACGCTTGCGCATGATGAAGCGGAACAGCATGACGGCAGCCAGCACGATCAACGCGATGATGATCATATTGGCCATCGCGCCGGCGAAAGCTTCGCCCAGCCCGAAGTGCGACAGCAGCGCCGCGATACCCAGACCGGCGGCGAGACCGGCGATCGGTCCGAGCCAGCGATTGCGCGCGGGTTGCGCCGCTGCCGGCGCGGCGGGCGTGGGTTGCGCGCGCTGAGCCTGCGCCGCCTGACCCGCCTGCCCTTGCTGCATCGATTGCGACGGCGGCGTTGCCTGATGTTGCTGCGTCGCCGTGGCCGACTGACGGCCCATGCTGCGGCCGCCGCCCATGCGCTTGGCTTCCGCCGTTTCCGCGAAGATTGCGCCAGCCGCAATAACGCCAGCCAGCGCCAAGATTCCGGCCTTCCTGAAGAAGAGGTTCAGGAAACCCCGGGATTGGGGTTTGCGCGAATCGAACATATCGAATCCTTAAGAGAGTGGAACATCAGAATTTTGTCCCGACGTGTAACGCTACCACGCCACCTGACAAATTGTAATATTCGACTCGATCCAGGCCCGCTTGTTCCATCATCGTTTTTAAAGTTTCCTGGTCCGGGTGCATGCGGATGGACTCGGCCAAATACCGGTAGCTGTCCGCATCTTTGGCCACTTTTTCGCCAAGCCACGGCAAAATCTTGAAACTGTAGATATCGTACGGCTTTTTCAGCGGTTCCCACACTTTCGAGAATTCCAGCACGAGCAACCTTCCGCCCGGCTTCAACACACGCGTCATCTCGGCCAGCGCGCGGTCTTTGTGCGTCATGTTACGAAGACCGAAGGCAACCGTAACCACATTGAAATAACTATCCGGGAAGGGAATCTTCTCGGCGTCGCACAGCAGCGCGGGCGTCAGCACGCCTTTGTCGATCAGCCGGTCGCGGCCCACGCGCAGCATCGATTCGTTGATGTCTGTGTGCCAGACTTCACCCGTTTCGCCCGCCTGTTTGGCGAACGCCATCGCCAGATCGCCCGTGCCGCCTGCGAGATCCAGCACCTTGTAGCCCGGCCGCACCTTGGCCTGCCCGATCGTGAAATGCTTCCAGATCCGATGCAGTCCGCCGGACATCAGGTCGTTCATCAAGTCGTAGTTGCTTGCGACGGAGTGGAAAACGCCCGCCACTTTCTTCGCCTTGTCCTGCTCGTCGACCGTTTCGTATCCGAAGTGGGTCTTGCTCATCGCGCTCTTACCTCGCCTGTTGTTCGTTCTATGTATGCGCAATCGTCGCGCCGGCCTGCGGCGTCATGCCGCAGCCCTGATGCTCAGTGGCAATGGCCACCGGATGGTTTCGCGGCCATCGGCGTGTCGCGGTCCACGCCGGCGGCTTCCAGTTTCGCCAGATATTCGCGCCACAGTTCGTCCTGCCGCGTCGCCAGGTCGTGCAGGATGTCCCAAGAATAGATGCCCGTATTGTGGCCGTCCGAAAAATTCAGTTGCAGCGCGTAATGCCCGACCGGGTCGATGCCCATGATCGTCACCTCGCGCTTGCCGGTCTGAAGCGTTTCCTGGCCCGGTCCGTGGCCCTGCACTTCGGCGGAAGGCGAATAGACACGCAGCAGTTCGAACGGCACGCGATACGACTCGTCGCCGTATTGCAGTTCGAGCACGCGGGATTTCGAATGCACGACGACGCCGGTGGGAATCGGCGTCGCGGAAGTGAGTCCGGTCATGATGATGTCGTCTTATTGAGTGCCGAACGCCTGATTCAGCTCGTTGCGCAACTGCTCGCGCAAGAGCGTGGCCTGCGCGCGGCGCTTCGATAGCTGCGCTTCGGAAACCGTGCGCTGGCGCGGCGCCCAGATCGGCAGAGGGAAGCGGGAATCGTTGGAAAAGCGCGGAATGACGTGCCAGTGGACGTGCGGCACCTGATTGCCGAGGCTCGCCAGATTGATTTTCTCCGGCACGAGCACGCGGCGCATCGCGCGTTCGACGCAGTTCACGGCGGTCATCACGCGCGCGCGGTCGCCATCCGCCAAATCGGACATTTCGGCGACGTGCGCGCCCCAGACCACGCGGCACAGGCCCGGCCAGTCGGGCTCGTCGGCGAGGACGACGCGCAACGCGTCGTCCGACCACAGCACCTCGCCGCCGTCTTCACGGCAAAACACACAGTCCATCTCAAACCTCTAGCGAATCGAAACCTCGATTTCGCTATTACACCAGCACGCGCTCAATACCGCCATTGTTCGCGCGTTCGACATACTGTTCCATCCAGTTCTCGCCGAGCACCTTGCGCGCCATTTCCACGACGATATAGTCCGCCTCGACATTGGCGTCCTCGTTGTAGCGCGACAGACCTTGCAAGCAGGACGGGCAGCTCGTGAGGATTTTCACGTCCTGGCCATTGGGCTGAGGGCCGTCGCCGGCCTTGAGCACCGAGCCGGGTTGCGCGCCCGCCGCGCCGGCCGCCCCGTTGGCCATGTTGATGGCGTTCGCGCCCGCTTCCGCGACGAGCGGAATGCCGCGCAACCGCGCCGCGCCCTTGCGGATCTCTTCTTCCTTGCGGAAGCGCACTTGCGTCGAAATGTCGGGGCGCGTGACCGCGAGCGTGCCCGATTCGCCGCAGCAGCGATCGTTCTTCTCGATCTTGTAGCCGTCGTTCTGCGAACCCATCAGATCGTTGACGAGCTTGACCGGGTCCATCGTCTTGATCGGCGAGTGACACGGGTCGTGATACATGTAGCGCGTGCCCTTCACGCCGTCGAGCTTGATGTTCTTTTCAAGCAGGAATTCGTGAATGTCGATGATCCGGCAACCCGGGAAGATCTTCTCGAATTCATAGCCCGCGAGCTGGTCGTAGCAGGTTCCGCACGACACGACCACGGTCTTGATGTCGAGATAGTTCAGCGTATTCGCGACGCGATGGAACAGCACGCGATTGTCCGTGACGATCTTCTCGGCCTTGTCGTACTGCCCCGAGCCGCGCTGCGGATAGCCGCAGCACAGATAACCCGGCGGCAGCACGGTCTGCACGCCGGCTTCCCACAACATGGCCTGCGTCGCGAGCCCGACCTGCGAGAACAGACGCTCCGACCCGCAGCCGGGGAAATAGAACACGGCTTCCGAATCGACGGTGGTCGTTTGCGGATTGCGGATGATCGGGACGATCTTGTTGTCTTCGATATCGAGCAGTGCGCGCGCCGTCTTCTTCGGCAGATTGCCCGGCATCTTCTTGTTCATGAAGTGGATCACCTGCGTGACCACGGGCGGCTTGCCGACCGTCGCGGGCGGCTTCGCCGTCTGCTTCTTCGCGAACTTCTTGAGCACGTCATTGCCGAAGCGCTGCGCCTTGTAGCCGACGTCCATCATCGCGGTGCGCGCGAGGTTGATGGTCTGCGGATTGGTCGCGTTGAGAAAGAACATGCCCGCCGCGTTGCCCGCGTTGAACTTCTTCTTGCCCATTTTGCGCAGCAGATTGCGCATGTTCATCGTGACATCGCCGAAGTCGATCTTCACCGGGCACGGCGTCACGCACTTGTGGCAGACCGTGCAATGATCGGCGACGTCGTTGAACTCGTCCCAATGCTTGATCGATACACCGCGGCGCGTCTGCTCTTCATACAGGAACGCCTCGACGAGCAGCGACGTCGCGAGAATCTTGTTGCGCGGGCTGTACAGCAGGTTCGCGCGCGGCACGTGCGTCGCGCAAACCGGCTTGCACTTGCCGCAGCGCAGGCAGTCCTTGATCGAATCGGAGATCGCACCGATATCCGACTGCTGCATGATGAGCGACTCGTAGCCCATCAGCCCGAAGCTCGGCGTGTACGCATTGCGCAGGTCCGCGCCTTCGAACAGCTTGCCCTTATTGAAGCGCCCGTGCGGATCGACGCGCTGCTTGTACGCGCGGAAATCGCCGATTTCCTCTTCGGTCAGGAACTCCAGCTTCGTGATGCCGATGCCATGCTCGCCCGAAATCACGCCGTCGAGCGAGCGCGCGAGCTTCATGATGCGCGCCACCGCGTGATGCGCGTCCTGCAGCATCGCGTAGTTGTCGGAGTTGACGGGAATGTTCGTGTGCACGTTGCCGTCGCCCGCGTGCATGTGCAGCGCGACGAACACGCGCCCGCGCAGCACCTGCTTGTGGATGGCCTGCGCTTCGTCGAGGATCGGCTTGAATTCGCCGCCGTTGAAGATCGAGCGCAGTTCCGCGCGAATCTCCTGCTTCCACGAGATGCGCACCGTGCGGTCCTGCGCGACGTGGAAGATGTTCGCGCCCGGCTGCACGTCGACGCGATCCGCGAACTTCTCCGCGAGCGCTTCGTAGCCGAGATTGACGAGATAGTGCTGCGCCTCGCGCAACGGCATGTCGAGCTTTTCGCCGACGAAGGTCCAGCGCTCGCGCACGCGCTTCAACAAATCGAGCGCCTGCTGCACGCGGTCTTCGAGGAGTTCGGCGCTGGGAATTTCGTTGGCGTCGTCGGTTTTGCCGAGCGGCAGCTTGCCGGTGCGGAAAAACGCTTCGAGCGCATCGACGAGTTGCAGCTTGTTCTTGATCGACAGCTCGATATTGATGCGCTCGATGCCGTCCGTGTACTCGCCCATGCGGTTGAGCGGAATCACGACGTCTTCGTTGATCTTGAACGCGTTCGTGTGCTTGGCGATCGCCGCCGTGCGCGAGCGGTCGAGCCAGAAACGCTTGCGCGCCTCGGCGTTCACCGCGACGAAGCCTTCGCCGCTCTTGCCGTTCGCCATGCGCACGACTTCCGATGCGGCGAGCGCGACGGCATCGGCGTCATTGCCGACGATATCGCCGATCAGCACCATCTTCGGGAAAGCGTTGCGCTTGCTCTTGGTCGCGTAGCCGACCGCGCGCAGATAGCGCTCGTCGAGATGCTCCAGACCGGCGAGAATTGCGCCGCCCTGCTTCGACGTCTCGAACAGATAGTCCTTGATCTCGACGATGCTCGGAATCGCGTCGCGCGCCTGGCCGAAGAATTCGAGGCAGACGGTGCGCGTGTGCGCGGGCATCTTGTGCAGGATCCAGCGCGCGGACGTGATGAGTCCGTCGCAGCCTTCCTTCTGCACGCCGGGAAGGCCGGCGAGAAATTTGTCGGTGACGTCCTTGCCGAGCCCTTCCTTGCGGAACGTGCGGCCGGCGATGTCGAGATTTTCGGTGCGCAGCAGCTTTTCGCCCGGCGCGCGATTGCCGTCGAACCAGTCGAGCCGGAAGCGCGCCACTTCGACGTCGTGAATCTTGCCGCAGTTGTGATCCAGACGCGTGACTTCGAGCCAGTTGCCTTCCGGATCGACCATGCGCCACCACGCGAGGTTGTCGAGCGCCGTGCCCCACAAGACGGCCTTCTTGCCGCCCGCGTTCATCGCGACATTGCCGCCGACGCAAGACGCATCCAGCGAAGTCGGATCGACGGCGAACACGAAGCCCGCCTGCTCGGCCGCCTCCGTGACGCGTCGCGTGACGACGCCCGCGCCGGAGAAAATCGTCGCGACCTTGTGATCGACGCCCGGCAGATCGGTCATTTCGACGGGGCCGAGTTGTTCGAGCTTTTCCGTATTGATGACGGCCGAGAACGGCGTGAGCGGAATCGCGCCGCCGGTGTAGCCGGTGCCGCCGCCGCGCGGAATCACGGTGAGCCCGAGCTCGAAGCACGCCTTGATGAGACCGGCGATTTCGCCTTCGGTGTCCGGCGTCAGCACGACGAAGGGATATTCGACGCGCCAGTCGGTCGCGTCGGTGACGTGCGAGACGCGCGACAGGCCGTCGAACTTGATGTTGTCCTTCTGCGTTTCCTTGCCCAGCACACGCGACGCGCGGCGGCGCAAGTCGGCCATGCGGCCGAATTCGGAGGCGAAATCGTCGACGGCGCGGCGCGCGGCGGCAATCAGCAACTGCACGCGCCCGGCGCGCTCGCGGCTGCCGGCTTCGTCGCTGTGGGCGGAGAGATCGGCGCTGCGGCGCTTTTCGATTTCCGCGAGCCGGTGATTCAGCGCCTCGACGAGCAGCGCGCGGCGCTTCGGGTTGTCGAGCAAGTCGTCCTGCAGATACGGATTGCGGCGCACGACCCAGATGTCGCCGAGCACTTCGTACAGCATGCGCGCCGAGCGGCCGGTGCGGCGCTCGTTGCGGAGTTCGTCGAGCACGGCCCAGGCTTCGTCGCCCAAAAGCCGCATGACGATTTCACGATCGGAGAACGACGTGTAGTTGTAGGGAATTTCGCGCAGACGGGGCTCGATATCGAGCGCCAAGGCGGCATGGGCGCCGTTCGGATCGAAGGCTTGAGGTGCGTTCATGTTCGACGGTTCGGTGTGCCGGCGGACGCGCTTCGAAAAGCGGAAACGCCGACGATGCGCGTGGGGGCGCAAATTTTCGAATGAAACTGATCTTGGCGAAGGCCGCCGGAGTTCTTCACGGCGCCTTCGGTGTGCCCGGGATCAACGCCACGATCGCGCGTGGCGCGCATGCTTTTCCGCCGCGGGATGCGACTCGCGGGAAACATGCGCCAGAAAATCGATCCGAAGCTGCCGATGCATCTGCCGATCCTGATTGCTGATTCGTAAAAGGAAATTCTAACCCATCGCGGTTGCGCGCGTTCGCTGCCGCTAGCGGCGAGAAGGGGCTTTTGCATGTGAAATCGCGACACGTTTCCGGCATTTTCGACGCTTTTTTGCACGACCGTCCGGACGGTCCAAGCGCACGGCGTGCCCGGAAGACGCGCGGTTGGCGCTATCATTGATGCTTTCGCCCTCAAAAACCCGCGCGCTTCGCTGCCGCGTGACGATTCCTCGCATGACACATCCCGACTATCTGAAGAAAGTGCTGACCGCGCGTGTGTACGACGTCGCGCGGGAGAGCGAACTCGAACCCGCGCGCATCCTGTCGGCGCGTCTGCGCAATTCCGTGTTCCTGAAGCGCGAGGACAATCAGCCGGTGTTCTCGTTCAAGATTCGCGGCGCCTATAACAAGATGGCGAATCTGTCGGCGGACGAACTCGCGCGCGGCGTCATTACGGCGTCGGCGGGCAATCACGCGCAGGGCGTGGCGCTCTCGGCGGCGCGGCTCGGCTGCCGCGCGGTCATCGCCGTGCCGACGACGACACCGCAAGTCAAGATCGACGCGATCCGCGCGCACGGTGGCCCGACGGTGGAAGTGGTGCTGGCGGGCGAGTCGTACAGCGACGCCTACACGCGCGCCGTGCAGCTTCAGGAAGAGCGCGGCCTGACGTTCGTGCATCCGTTCGACGATCCCGACGTGATCGCCGGCCAAGGCACCATCGCGATGGAAATCCTGCGCCAGCACCAGGCGCCGATTCACGCGATCTTCGTGCCGATCGGCGGCGGCGGACTCGCCGCGGGCGTCGCGGCGTACATCAAGGCGGTGCGGCCGGAGATCAAGGTGATCGGCGTGCAGACCGAGGATTCCTGCGCGATGGCCCGCTCGATCAAGTCGGGCGAGCGCGTCACGCTTTCCGAAGTCGGCCTGTTTTCGGACGGCACGGCGGTGAAGCTCGTCGGCGAGGAAACGTTCCGGCTGTGCAGCGAGTTGCTCGATGAAGTCGTCACCGTCGATACCGACGCCCTCTGCGCCGCGATCAAGGACGTCTTCCAGGACACGCGTTCGGTGCTCGAACCGGCCGGTTCGCTCGCTGTCGCGGGCGCGAAGCTGTATGCGGAGCGCGAAGGCATCGAGGGCAAGACGCTCGTCGCGGTGACGTCGGGCGCGAACATGAACTTCGACCGCATGCGCTTCGTCGCGGAGCGCGCGGAAGTCGGCGAGGCGCGCGAAGCCGTGTTCGCCGTGACGATTCCCGAAGAACGCGGCAGCTTCCGGCGCTTCTGCGAACTCGTCGGCACACGCAGCGTGACGGAATTCAACTATCGCATCGCCGATGAACGCGCCGCGCATATCTTCGTCGGCGTGCAGATCAAGTCGCGCAAGGAAACGGCGCAGATGATGACGTCGTTCATCGAGCACGGTTTTGCGACGGTCGATCTGTCGCACGATGAACTCTCGAAACAGCACATCCGTTACATGGTCGGTGGCCGTTCGCCGCTCGCGCAGGACGAGCGCCTGCTGCGCTTCGAATTCCCGGAGCGTCCGGGCGCGCTGATGAAATTCCTTTCGTCGATGGCGCCGGACTGGAACATCAGCCTGTTCCATTACCGGAATCAGGGCGCGGACACGAGCTCGATTCTCGTCGGCATTCAGGTGCCGCAGTCGGACAACGCGGAGTTCGAGCGCTTTCTCGCGACGCTCGGTTATCCGTGGTGGGACGAAGGCGCGAATCCGGTCTACAAGCTGTTCCTGGCGTAAGCGGCAATGCCGAAGTTCACGCTCGAAGACAAGCTCGTCGTCGCGATTTCCTCGCGCGCGCTCTTCGATTTCGAGGAAGAGAACCGCGTCTTCGAGACGGGCGATCTCTCGCAATACGAAGCGTTGCAGCGCTCGCGGCTGGAAACGTCCGCGAAGCCGGGCGTCGCGTTCGGGCTGATCCGCAAGTTGCTCGCGCTGAATGCGCACGAGCAGCGCGTGGAAGTGGTGATTCTGTCGCGCAGCGATCCGATCAGCGGTTTGCGCGCGTTTCATTCGTGCCGCGAGCATGGCCTCGCGATCGAGCGCGGCGTGTTCACGCGCGGCCGCTCGCCGTTCGCGTATCTGAAGCCGCTGCGCGCGTCGCTGTTTTTATCGGCGAATCCGGACGATGTACGCGCCGCGCTCGCCGCCGGCTTTCCCGCTGCGCGCGTGCTGCCGGAAACGCCGCGCGCCGCGAGCCGTTATGCGGACGAGATCCGCATCGCGTTCGATGGCGACGCCGTGTTGTTCTCCGACGAAGCCGAACGCGTCTTCCAGAGCGATGGCTTGCGCGCGTTCGTCGGCCATGAAATCGACAAACGTAATCTGCCGCTTCCCGGCGGACCGCTCAAGCCGCTGCTTGAAGCGCTGAACAAGCTGCAACGCATCGCCGACGACAACGAAAGCCCGTCGCCGATGCACATCCGCACCGCGCTCGTCACCGCGCGCTCCGCGCCCGCGCACGAGCGCGCGATCCGCACGCTGATGGCCTGGGACATCGAAATCGACGAAGCGATGTTCCTCGGCGGCCTCGACAAGGGCGAATTCCTGCGCGAATTCGAGCCCGATTTTTTCTTCGACGATCAAATTCGCCACTGCGAATCGGCCCGCGTCGTCACTGCGACGGGGCACGTTCTCAGCGGCATAGCGAATGCATCATGACACCCGACCAATCTCCGCTCGGCAAACCCGTCCACTACACCGAACAGTACGATGCATCGCTGCTGTTCCCGATCGACCGCAAGCGCGCGCGCGATTCGATCGGCGTGCCCGCGCGGCTGCCGTTCTTCGGCACGGATATCTGGAACGCCTATGAATTGTCGTGGCTGAACCGGCGCGGCAAGCCGCAGATCGCGGTGGCGACGTTCTTCGTGCCGGCGGACTCGCCGAACATCGTGGAATCGAAGTCGTTCAAGCTGTATCTCGGCTCGTTCGCGCAGACGCCGTTCGATTCCATCGACGACGTGCGCGCCGCCATCAAGCGCGATGTGTCCGCGATCTGCGGCGCGACGGTGTCGGTGCAACTCGCCGCGCCGGGCGACTTCGGCAAGCTGACGATGGAAGAATTCGACGGTTTGTCGCTGGATCGGCTCGATCTCGATTGCGATGTTTTTTCGCCTGATCCTTCGTTGCTGAAGGCGGCGCATGACGAAGCGCCGACCGATGAGACGCTGTTTTCGAATCTGCTGAAATCGAATTGCCCGGTGACGGGACAGCCGGATTGGGGCAGCGTGCAGATCCGCTATTACGGCGGGCAGATCGATCACGCGGGGTTGCTGCGGTATATCGTGTCTTATCGCGAACATACCGGCTTTCATGAGCAATGCGTCGAGCGCATCTTCATGGACATCATGCGGGAGTGCAAGCCGGAACGGCTCGCGGTGTATGCGCGCTATACGCGGCGCGGCGGGCTGGATATCAATCCGTTTCGGACGAATTTCAATTTGCCGATGCCGGATAATGCGCGGCTGGCGCGGCAGTAAACCGGTCGATGAAAACGCGGCTCTGCTTCCGATGAATCAGAGCCGCGATCGCGATTACGCCTTCTTATAAGCCACGCAATCCACCTCGACCTTGCAGTCGATCACCATCGACGACACCACGCACGCCCGCGCCGGCGGATTCGCGCCGAAGTACTCCTTGAATACCTTGTTGAACGACGCGAAATCGCGCGGATCGTCCAGCCACACGCCGCAGCGCACGACATCTTCCGTGCCGTAACCGGCTTCCTTCAGAATCGCGAGCACGTTCTGAATCGCCTTGTGCGATTGCTCGACGATGCCGCCGTTGATCACCTCGCCGTTTTCCATCGGCGTCTGGCCCGAGACGAAGAGCCAGCCATCCGCCTCGACCGCGCGTGCGAACGGCATATGCGCGCCGCCTTGTCCCTTGCCACCTTCCACGCCATAACGCTTCATCGTTTCACTCCTTTACCCAAGCAATCAATATTCAGAACGCGCCGGCCGCATCGAGCTTCGATGCCGCGCCGCGCGCCACGAAACGTCCCGCGCGCACGCCGGTCACGGCCTGTTCGCGATACGTCAAAACGCCATTCACCCACACCGCGTCGATGCCGTCCGCCGCCTGCTGCGGCTTCGCGAACGTCGCGGCATCGCGCACGCGCTCCGGATCGAAGACGACCAGATCCGCGTGATAGCCGACCTTCAACTCGCCGCGCTCCGTCAAACCGAAGCGCCGCGCCGACAAACTCGTCATCTTGCGCACCGCTTCTTCGAGCGAGATCAGCGACGTGTCGCGCGCGTAGTGGCCGAGCACGCGCGGAAACGCGCCCCACAAACGCGGATGCGGCAGCGGATCGTTCGGCAGGCCGTCGGAACCCACCATCGTCGCGGGATGCGAGAGGATGCGCCGCACGTCGTCTTCCGACATGTTGTGGTACACCGCGCCCGCCGGCTGCAGGCGCTTCGCCGCTTCCTGCTGGCTCACCTTCCATTCGTCGGCGACTTCGCGGATCAGCTTGCCCGCCATCTCCGGATGCGGCGTCGACCACGTGATCGTGATGTCGATGTCGCCCGTGACCTGCTTCAGATCGAGCGTCGACGAACTGCGGTTGTACGGATAGCAATCGCAGCCGACCGGCTGACCGTCGCGCACGGTCTCGATCGACTTCAGCACTTCCGTGCTGCGTCCCCAGTTCGACGGCCCCGCGCACTTCAAATGCGAAATCACCACCGGCACGCGCGCATGGCGGCCGACGCGGTACGCCTCGTCCATCGCATCGAGAATCGCGTCGAATTCGGTGCGCATGTGGGTCGTGTAGAGCGCGCCGGCTTTCGCGAGCGGTTCGGCCAGCGCCTGGACTTCTTCCGGCGGCGCGCTGAACGCCGATCCGTACGCGAGCCCGCTCGACAAACCCAGCGCGCCGTTGTCCAGCGCTTCTTCGAGCTGCGCGCGCATGCCCGCGACTTCATCCGCGCTGGCCGCGCGGTCGAGCCGATCCATATGATTGTTGCGCAGCGCCGTATGCCCGATCAGCGCGCCGACATTCACAGCCGGACACGCGGCATTCACGGCATCCACGTAAGACGCGAAAGTCGGGTACGCAAAAGCGGCGGCGTCGCCGAGCAGGTTCATCGGATCGGGCGGATTGCCCTTCAGCGTCACCGGCGACGCGCTGATCCCGCAATTGCCGACGATCACCGTTGTCACGCCCTGCGTGATCTTCGGCATCATCTGCGGCGAGCGGATCACGTGCGTGTCGTCGTGCGTGTGGACGTCGATGAAACCGGGCGCGAGCACTTTGCCCCCGGCGTCGAAGGTTTCGTCGGCGCGCCAGCCGGACAAGCCGCCCGGCGCCTCGATCGCGACGATGCGCCCGTCGCGCACGGCGACGTCGCGCTCGACGGCGGGCGCGCCCGTGCCGTCGATCACGCGCGCGCCGACGATCAGCGTGTCGGCTTTCAACGATTCCATGATCAGTCTCCCAAGGGTTGTCGCTCGCCGCCGCCGCGATGCGAATCGAGCGCGTGTTTCATGCGGCGCAGCAGTTCGCGGCTGTGGTCGGCCTGCTTGACCGCCAGTTCGGTGACGAGCAAATCGAGCGCCATCATCATCGCGTAGCGGGACGACGACGGTTTGTAAATGAAGTCCGATTCGATCGCGATGACCGGAATCAGCCAGTCCGCGAGCGCACCGAGCGGCGACGCCGGCGCAGTCAACGCGATCACGCGCGCGCCGTACTGTTTCGCGAGCTGGCAGCTTTCGACCATCTCCGGCGTCTGCCCCGTCACCGACAACGCGACGATGACATGCTCCCTCGATAGCGTCGACGCGACCATCCGCTGCAACAGCCCGTCCTGATACGACGCGACCGGCCGTCCGAGCCGCACGAGACGAAAGCGCATCTCGTCGGCGAGCGCGGTCGAACCGCCGCCCATGCCGAACACGTAGATCATCGACGCCGCGGCGAGCACGTCCGCGGCTTCGGCGATCGGCGCGGCCGAAAGCGCGCCCTGATTTTGCGCGAGCGTCGTCTGCACTTCCTCGAAGATACGCGCGGCGAGCGAATCGGGCACGGCGTCGCCCTCGTCCGGACGGCGCTTCAGGAAGCGCTGCCCCACCGCCGCCGCCTGCGCGAGCCGCAGCTTCAATTCGCGCACATCCGCACAGCCGACCGCCTTCGCAAAACGCGTCACGGTCGCGATGCTCACTTCTGCCTTGTCGGCCAGCGCGCCGATGCTCGCGCGCGATGCGCTCGTCAGGTCGTCGAGAATCAGCGCGGCGACCTTGCGTTCGGCGCTGCGCAATTCGGGTGCGCGCTCCGCGATGCGTGCGACGATGTCGAAACTGAGCATGTCGGCGTGGCCGTTCATATCGGGTTGCGGGTTTACGTGATGCTCGTGTTACTAAATAACATTTCCATCGCGGATGCTACTTTGGTTAACATAGCACCGTCAACTCTGATGCGCATCGAGTCGTGCAGAGAGTTTATTTAAACGGACGATGGAGTAGCAGCACATGAAAGTTACAAACTATCAGAACGCGACGATCGACCCGTTCGGCAAGGGTCTCGGCATGGTGCCGGGCACGAGCATCCAGTTGAACGACGCGTCGCGCCTGCAATGGAATCTGCTCGAAGAGGACGTGAGCCTGCCCGCCGCCGTGCTCTATTCCGATCGCATCGAACACAATCTGAAGTGGATGCAGGCGTTCGTCGGCGAGTACGGCGTGAAGCTCGCGCCGCACGGCAAGACGACGATGGCGCCGCAACTCTTTCGCCGTCAGCTCGACACCGGCGCGTGGGGCATCACGCTCGCGACGGCGCATCAGGTGCGCGCGGCGTATCGCGGCGGCGTGCATCGCATCCTGATGGCGAACCAGCTCGTCGGCAAACGCAACATGGGCATGATCGCCGAGTTGCTCACCGACACGAATTTCGAGTTTTTCTGTCTCGTCGATTCAGCCGATGGCGTCGATCAGCTCGGCGAATTCTTCAGTTCCGTGCGCAAGAAACTGAACGTGCTGATCGAGCTCGGCGTGCCGGGCGGACGCACCGGCGTACGCGACGACGCGCAGCGCGATGCGGTGCTTGCAGCGATCGCGCGCTGGCAGGGCACGATCGAACTCGCGGGCATCGAGTTGTATGAAGGCGTGCTGCAGGACGAGACGAAGGTTCGCGAGTTCCTGCAAAGCGCCGTCGATACGACGCGCAAGCTGATCGCGGAAGGCAAAATCGCGCGCAAGCCCGCGATTCTCTCGGGTGCGGGATCGGCATGGTACGACGTCGTCGCCGACGAATTCGCGAAAGCCAATAGCGATGCCATCGAAGTCGTGCTGCGTCCGGGCTGCTATCTGACGCACGACGTCGGCATCTACAAGAAAGCGCAGAACGAAATCTTCGCGCGCAATCCGATCGCGAAGAAGATGGGGCAAGGTTTGAAGCCGGCGCTGCAGTTGTGGGCGTATGTGCAGTCGATTCCCGAGCCGGACCGCGCGATCATCGGGCTCGGCAAGCGCGATTCCGCGTTCGATGCGGGCATGCCCGAGCCGGCGAAGCATTATCGTCCGGGCAACGAAGCGCCGCGCGACGTCACGCCCGGCGAAGGCTGGGAGATTTTCGGCCTGATGGATCAGCACGCGTACCTGCGCATCAAGCCCGGCGACGACGTGAAGGTCGGCGACATGATCGCGTTCGACATCTCGCATCCGTGCCTGACCTTCGACAAGTGGCGTCAGGTTCTCGTCGTCGATCCGAAGTATCGCGTCACCGAAGTGATCGAAACGTTCTTCTAAGCCTTCTCTTCGACGGCGGCCGCCAGCGACGCATTCGCGGCCGCCACTTCCTGAATGCGTCCCTCGAACATATGAAGCGCGCTCGACAACGCTTCGATGGCTTCGTCGGGCAGCGACGCCATGGTGTCGTGCAAGAACGCGTTGCGGCGCGGCAGGCTTGCTTCGGCCATCGCGCGCCCTTGCGCCGTCAGCGCGACGTTCGATACGCGATTGTCGCGTGCATCGACGCTGCGCACGATCCAGCCGAGTCCTTCCAGCGTCTTCAGTTGCCGCGTCAGCGCGCCCGGGTCCACTTTCAGGCGCTCGACGAGCCGCTTCTGCGACAGCACGCCCGCGTGCTCGTGCAACGCGAGCAGAATGCGCCAGCGCGGCATCGGCTGGCCGACGGCCGCCTCGAACGCCGACATGAACGCGCGATACGTGCGCCCGAATTGCTGCACCACGGCTATACGGTCCTGTTCATTCATGCTTTTCGATTTCCCTAGTCACTCGGCGAGGATGACCGGTTCCTGCGGTCCTTTCAGGCGCACCGGCGGCACACGGCGCGACTGCCACACCGACACCACCGCGACCATCGCCGCCAGCGCAAGACCGATGTGAATCGCGGCGACGAGCGCCTCGCGCGCGGCTTCGAGCAGCATCGCGCCGCTGTGGCCCGCCGCGCTCAGTTGCGAAAGCAGCGCCTGCTGTCCTTCACGGTTGATGAGTATTTGCGGATCGGTGAGATCGCCGGCCCAGCGCATCGCGTGGTCCTTTTCGAGCGCGAGATTCACGCCGCTCGCATACAGATGACTCACGAGCGTGCCGGTCAGCGCGGTGCCGATCATCCCGCCGATCATGCGCAGCGATTGCAGCAACGCCGTCGCGATACCCAGATGCGCACGCCCCGCGGTCTGCTGCGCGAACACGGTGAGGTTCGGCATCACGAAGCCCAGGCCGAGTCCGCCGAGCAGCATGATCACGAGCAGCACCGAGCGCGGCATGTTGTGCGTGGCGACGACAATGCCCAGACACGACACGGCGAGCAACGCGAAGCCGACGTACAGCATCGGATTGGCATTTTTCAGGCGCGTCACGATGCGCCCGTTCACGATGCTGCCGATGGTGATGAACACGACGAGCGGCGTGATCATCATGCCCGCGTCTTTCGGCGACATGCCGAAGCCGCCCTGAAACAGCAACGGCGCGTAGAACAGGAGCGAGAACATCGTGAAGCCGCCGAGAATCGCGAGCGTGAAGAGCGCGGCGAGCGCCTTGTTGCGGAACATGTCGACGGGCAGGATCGCGTAGTCGCAGCGCATTTCCCACTTCCACAGCGCGATGCCGGCCGCGACGCTGATCGCGAGCGGCGCGAAGGTTTCGGCGCTCAGTCCGTGCTTTGGCAGCATTTCGACGAACAATTGCAGCGCGCCGAGCGCCACCGCGATCAGCGCGGCGCCGGGCCAGTCGAGGCGCATCTTGCCTTCATGCGCGACGTGGCGCAGATGCGGCAGAAAGCGCCACACGAAAAAGAGCGACACCACGCCGACCGGCAGATTCACGTAGAACACCGAGCGCCAGCCGTAGTATTGCGTGAGAAAACCGCCGAGCGACGGCCCGACCGCGTTGGCGATGCCGAACGCCGAACTCATCAGCACTTGCCAGCGCAGGCGCACGACGCTGTTCGGAAACAGATCGGCGATGCACGCGAACGCCGTGCCGACGAGCATCCCGCCGCCGATGCCCTGCAACCCGCGCGCGAGAACGAGAAACATCATGCTGTTGGCGAGCCCGCAGAGCACGGACGCGACGGTGAACACGACGATCGACGCGATCACGAACGGCTTGCGGCCGTAGTAGTCGCCGAGCCGGCCGAAGATCGGCACGGTGATGACGGAAGTCAGAAGATACGACGTGGCGACCCACGCGTAGAGATCGAAGCCCTTAAGCTCGGCGACGATCGTCGGCAACGCGGTGCCGACGACCGTCTGATCGAGCGCGACGAGCATCGTGACGAACGAGACGCCCAACATCGCCATGAGCGATTCGCGGAAAGGCAGAACCTGCCCGCTGGAATGGTGCGCGGCTGTGTGAACGGCCATTTTTTGTAAGCGCAATGATTGACTAGTCAACGGAAATGGAATCATAGCACGGTGCCGCACTCTAATTTCCGTGGCCATTCATCATTTACCGGACAGAACACATCGCATGGAACCCACGCCGATCATTACCTCGCCGCTCACGACCGAAGATTTCGCAGCCCTGGCCCGCGCGAAGGAAGCGCTGGAAAGCCCGTCGCTGACGATGAAGCTGGCGAGCGTCGTCGGCGCGCCCATCGAAAAGCTGATGGGCCGCTTGCCTTCCGCCGCGCAGGAAAAGGTCGACGACGCGACGCAACTCGCGCTGAAAAAATGCCTTCAGCTCGCGTTGCGCACGCTCGGCAAAAGCGCGCCCTCCGATTCGCTGCTCGCACCGCCGCCCGACAAGCCGCACAACCTGATGCACAAGCTGGCCGTCGCGACGACCGGCGCGGCGGGCGGTGCTTTCGGGCTGTTCGCGCTGCCGGTCGAGTTGCCGGTGACGACCACGCTGATGTTCCGCTCGATCTGCGATATCGCGCGTAGCGAGGGCGAGGATGTGCATCGCGTCGAGACTCAGCTTCAATGCATGATGGTGCTCGGCATGGGCGGCGCCAAAGCCAGCGACGACAACGCCGATCTCGGCTATTTCATCGTGCGCGGCGCGCTCGCGCAGTCCGTTTCGCGCGCGACCAGCGAGATCGCCGCGAAGGGACTCAGCAGTCATGGATCGACGGCGCTGCTCAAGTTCCTGCAGACGATCGCGTCGCGGTTCTCGGTGCAAGTCAGCGAGCAAGTCGCCGCGAAGTCGATTCCGGCGATCGGCGCGGTGCTCGGCGCGATGGTCAATACGGTGTTCATCGACCATTTTCAGCAGATGGCGCATGGACACTTCACCGTGCGCAGGCTGGAGCGGCGCTATGGCGCGTCGCCCGTCGAGCGCGCCTATCAGACGATCGAGGTCATGGGCGGAAGATGAATCCGGCGCGCGGACGTTGCACCGTCGATAAACGCGGCGGCGCGTGTGAGCGCCTCGCGTGCCTCGGGCATGAACGGCGCCCAGATCTGAAAGATGTGCGGAACGTCGCGCCAGATTTCCAGTTCGACGCGCACGCCCGCCGCGCGCGCTTTCGTGGCGACGCGAGTCGAATCGTCGAGCAATAGTTCGGTGTCGCCGACCTGAATCAGCAGCGGCGGCAAATCCACGAAATCGCCGAATAGCGGCGAGGCGTAGGGGTGATGCGCGTCGGCTGCGCCGAGATACTGCGCGGCCACGCGAGGAAACACCGACGCGTGATACATCGGATCGCGGCCGTCGTTGGTTCGCATCGACTCGCCGCCGCAGGTCAAATCCGTCCACGGCGAAAACAGCACCGCCGCCGCGGGAAGCGGATCGCCCGCGTCGCGCAGCGCGAGCAGCGTCGCGAGCGCGAGTCCGCCGCCGGCCGAATCGCCCGCGATGGCGATGGTTTGCGCGGGAACGCCATCGTCAAGCAAGCGACGATATGCGGCAACGCTGTCGTCGAGCGCCGCAGGAAAGCGATGTTCGGGCGCGAGACGGTAATCGAGCGAGAAGACTCGCGCATGTGCCCGCGTGGCCAGCCCGAAAGCGATCGCGCGATGACTGCGCGGCGAGCAGAAGTAATAGCCGCCGCCGTGCAGATAGAGGATCGTGGCGCGCGGGTTTTTCGGCGGTGTGAGCCATTCGCCGCCCGTTTCGCGGATATCGAGCCGCCAGCCTTTCGGCACGCGCGGCGACCAGATCCGACGGGACGCGTAACGTCGCGCGAGTTCGACGTCGAGTCCGGGTTTCGCGCTGTGCGGACGCATGCGCGTGCGCACGGCCCAGCACGCCAGGGCGCTTTGCCAGCTCATCGCCGATGCGCGTTAGTTTGCCGGCATCACCTGACCGCGAATCTCGCCGGTCGGATTTTCCTGCGTGTGAATGTTGAAGTACCACTGACCTGTCATCAGATCGCTTACTTGCTGTTCCGATAGCGTCGCCTGGCCCTTCATGGGACTCGCGAGCGCTTTTTTATCGATGGGCACCTGGACTTTCGCGTTCTGACCGACGGGCGCGGGGCCGTGGAAATGAGCCATCGTCACCGGACCCGATAGTTCCGCGTACGTCGCGGTCCAGGTGAGCAATTTGGTGTCGGTGTCGAAGGTCGCGTCCACGGTGCCGTGACCTTTGCTCACGCGCGGCGGAACTTCGCTGGAGGGCTGGAGGTTGGCTTTGAGAGCGACGGTGTCGGCCCGGGCAATGCCCGAGACGAGAATAGCGAGCATCAGAACGGGCGCCCAGCGTACATGTGGTCCGCATGTCGAGATCATTGTTCCTCTCCTGTTCGGCGGACAGCGCATCTTTCGGTGCAATGGCCGCATCGCCATGGTAGAGCATCCGGATACGCGGTGCATTTCGCTTCGGTGGCGGGAGGCACACATGCGCAAAGGGCGCCTCGCGGCGCCCTTTGCTAGCTAGCTATAGCTGGGTACTGCTCTCACGGCTTTAGAAGCGGTGACGGATACCCGTCGACACGACAACTTGACGGCTGCTCGAGGACAGGCCGCTAACCACACCGTTGATGCCCGCGTTCGGGTACTCGCCTTCCGGCAGACCGCTCGCGATCTGCACCACGCCTTCAGCATAGATGTCCGTGCGCTTCGACAGAGCGTAGTCCGTCTGCAGGCCGAACTGGTGGAAGCGAACGCGCGTCGAGTCGCCGTCGCCTTGCGCGAACTTGGCGTTCGTGAACGTGTAAGCCGCGCCGAGCGCGAGAGCCGGCGTCAGAGCATAGCGGCCGTTCACTTCGTAGTTGTTGACGATGTTCGAACCCGAGCCCGGCACATTGTCGTTCTGACGCGTCTGCGTCCAGATCGCGCCGAACGTTGCTGCGCCGACCGAGTAGCTGGCGCCTGCACCGAACGTACGCTGACGATCGTCGAACACGGCCGACTCTTGGTTCGGCACGCTCACCGGACCACCAATGATCGCGCCCGGAGCCGCGTTCAGACCCGCGCTCGTGTTGATGCCGTTGGCTTGCATGTACGCTGCGCCCAGCTTCAGGCCGCCGTTTGCGTAGCCCGCGCCGATGCTGTAAGCACGGTTTGCCGCGAAGCTGCCCGCAGCGTTCGAGAAGCCGTACAGGCCGCTGAACGAGAAGCCGGCGTAGTTTGCGCTTTGGAACTTGACCGAGTTGTTCTCGCGGAACGCGTCGCCGTTCAGGTTATCCAGGTTGCCCGGGTGCGCGAAATACGTGCCGCCCCAGGTTCCCGTTGCGCTCAGCGGGCCGAGGTAGTCGACCACGGAGTCGGTCTGGTGACCAAGCGTCACCGTGCCTCCGCCCGTCGACAGACCGACGAACGCTTGACGGCTGAAGCCGCTGCCGATGCTCGAACCGTTCGACACGTTGAAGCCATTCTCCAACGTGAAGATTGCCTTCATGCCGCCGCCCAGGTCTTCCTTACCGCGCACACCCCAACGGCTCATCTGAACGTTGCCGCTCGTCATGCCGAACGAGCTGTTCTTGAAGTGGTCGGCACTTTCCGGAGCCTGCACGTTGTTCACGTACGTGAAGCCTGCGTCGACCAGACCATACAGCGTGACGCTGCTTTGTGCGTTAGCAGCGCCTGCGAACGATGCGGCCAAAGCTGCGACGGCCGTGACGATCAAATTCTTTTTCATGCGTGTTCCTTTGCTGAGTCGTGAGACTCGATGGGTTGCTTCAGGCCAAACGCCTGTCGAGCTTGGATTGCCTCTTCGCTCGTTTAGCTCGGCACCGATATTCGGCACGACAAAGTTTATTGCCCGGTCTTTTTGAGAAGCCGCCGAACAAATCACAAAAGCCTTTTCGAATAGTTCGAAAAGTGGAATTTCAATATGGATAAACGCTTAGGCCACGCGGACTTACACGTCGCATCGCTTCCGCGTTACACGTGCCCTACGACAGTTAAGTTGCATACATGCGACAGTGGCTACATTGAGACACCTGATCGAGATCAGAACCCTCCGATTCCCAGGCATGTCATCGCACTCTAAGATCGCGCACGCGATGCGGCGGTCCAATCGCCCGCGTCGACCTGCATATTCGAAGCGTCAAAAGGCGCTTCTCACGTCGCTCTCCCAATGAATCAACTTCAAGCGATGCGCGTCTTTCTAAAGGTGTCGGAAACCGAGTCGTTCGGCCGCGCCGCCGCCGCGCTCGATCTCTCCAACGCCGTGATATCGCGCTACGTCTCGCTGCTCGAAGCGCATCTCAACACGCGCTTGCTGAACCGGACTACGCGCAGCGTCTCACTGACCGAGGCCGGCCGCGCTTATGCCGAAGGCTGCCGGGCGGTGATCGATCAAATCGAACTGATGGAGGCATCGGTGGGGACCGGTTCCGTCGATCCGTCGGGCACGCTCAATCTGGTGGCATCCGCATCGTTTTCACTGCTCGGACTCACGCCTATGCTTCGCGCATTCATGGAGCGTTACTCGAACGTGAAGCTGCGTCTGACGCTGCTGCACCGTCCGGTCGATCTCGTCGCGGAAGGCTTCGACGTCGGCATCGTCGTGCCGCATCTCGTCAACAGCGGCATGCTGATCAATCGTCCGCTGGTCAGGGTGGCTGCGGTGCTTGTCGCTTCGCCTGCCTATCTCGCTCGGCGCGACGCGCCCGTTCGTCCGGCAAAACTGGCGGCGCACGCGTTTCTCGCGCCGTCCTCCAACATTCACGGATCGACGTGGTGCTTTGTCGGACCGACGGGCGTGGAGGAAAGCATCGCGCTCGATCCGGCATACACCGTGAACAGCTCGCACATGTTGCGGCAGGCGGCGCTTTCCGGAATGGGAATCGCGGTGCTGCCGGAGAGTTATGTGTCGCAGGACATCGAAACGGGATCGCTCGTGCGCCTCCTGCCGGGCTACACGATCAAGGACGCCGACAAGGAAGTGTCGATCGTCTATCCGGGGCGCCGACACGTGCCGGCCAAGACGCGCTCATTCGTGGATTTCGCGCTGACCTACTTCCGCGAACGCGAAACAGTCGAAGTCGATCCTGAAGCGTTTCCGGCATAAGAAGTAAGCAGACGCAGCGGCATTGCGCCGCGTTGCGTCATCAAAGAATGCTGGCACCTTGCGCGTGAATGCGCTCGACGAGTTGTTCGCATCGCGCGATCAGCGCAAGTCCTTCGCGACGGCGTGTTTCGCGGTTTTTTACGTGCAGATCGCGACGAAACTCCTCCAGCGCACGAATCAGCGGCCGATACTGCAAAACGCTGACCGCCCCAAAAACGCGGTGATGCCAGTCCCGCAAGTCATCTACCGTACCGCGATCGAGCAAGGTCCGGAGCGCCACGAGATCTTCGCGGAACGACGAGACGAACGCATCCAGCAACGCCTTGACGGTCGCTTCGCTACCCCACAGTTGAGCCATCGCGATTAGATCGAGATCGTCATCATCGGGCGGCGGCGCGTCGGCAACTTGCGGTGATTGCGCGTCGGGCTCGGGCACAGCGCCCTCCGTCACCCACCAGCGGTGCAGATGTTTGCGCAACGTGACGAGCCGGGTCGGTTTCACGAGACGGTCGTCCATGCCCGCATCGCGGCACTTCTGCAACTCGTCGGCCGCGGTGCTAGCCGTGATGCCGAGAATCGGCAGGCGACGCAACGTGCCGGCTTCGCTGGCCCGGATGCGGCGTGCGAGTTCGTAGCCCGTCATGTTCGGCATGTGGCAATCCGTGATGAGGAAGCCATAGCGCGTGTGCGCCAGCGCGGCGAGCGCCTCCGCGCCATCGTGCACGACGTCGCAGGCGAATCCGAGCAGCGAAAGCTGATGACGGATCAGTTCCTGATTCACCGGATGATCCTCGGCCACGAGCACGAGCTTGCCGCTGTGCAGTGCGTCGCCCCGGTCCGGCGCCGCCATCTTCGCATCATGGCCAAGCGTCACGCCGGATGCGATCCGCGGCATGCCCGTCAACGCGGCCACACAAGCGGCGCCGAGCCCATGCCATGAAATCGGATTGGCACTCACGCGAATGTCGTCTTCAAGGATTCGGTAGCCGGTCGGCTTCGGCTTTTCCGTCGCGTGAATCACGCGCGAGCCGAGCGGCGACGCAAGCGTGTGGGTATCGCTCAAAAAGACGAGTTCGATATCTTTCAGCGACTCCGGCTCCGATCGCGCGAGTTCATCGGGTGTCAAACGCTGCAAGTCAAGACCGAGCGCCTGGCCGTAATGCATGAGCGCAACCGCCACGCGGTCGTCCTCGATCGCAACGATGCCTCGCTTGTCGCGCAATCCGTCGATCTGATATTGCAAGCTTTCGACGGGCATCGTGAGACGAACGGTCATCGCTGTTCCGACGCCGACCGCGCTTTCGACACTCATTGCGCCGCCCATTAGCTCGATGAGACGATTGCAGATCGTTAGCCCGAGCCCTGTGCCGCCGAAGCGGCGCGTCGTCGAAGTCTCCGCTTGCACGAACGGCTCGAACAGGCTCTGCAGAGCCTCCGGGGCAATCCCGATGCCGGTGTCCTTCACGCACAGCTCGATGACCTGTTCCGATTCGCGCTGCTCGACCGCGCGCACGTGCAGCGCGACGTCGCCCTTGATCGTGAACTTGATCGCGTTACTCATCAGGTTGAAGAGAACCTGCCGCAGGCGCACGCTGTCGCCCCGCACCGTCGCCGCCACCTCCGGCGCCACGTCGACACGTACGCGCAGACCCTTCTCATGCGCCCTGCCGGCGAGCAGGCCGACTGCACTGTCCACGAGTTCGCGCAAATCGATCGGCGTCGACTCGATCGTCAACCGGTTCGCCTCGATCTTCGAATAGTCGAGGAGATCGTCCAGGATCTGCAGGAGCGCACTGGCGGAGTCCTGAATCATGCCGAGCATCTGCGACTGATCAGGGTTCAACGGCGTGTTCTCGAGCACTTCGATGAGCCCCAGAACGCCGTTCATCGGCGTGCGGATTTCGTGGCTCATCATGGCCAGGAAGTCGTCTTTCGCGCGCGATGCTGCCTCGGCGATATCCCGCGCGCGGGCGAGTTCGTCGGCGCGGGCATGCTCCACGCTGGCATCGGCCCAATAGCCGCTCCAGACCACGGCCCCGTCGTCTTCACGATGCGCGACGAGGTCGGCGCGAATCCAGCGCGTGATGCCTTCCACCGTTGAGCGGAATTCGGTGTGCAGCGGATCAAGCGTGCGCGCCGAGGTTTCGATTTCTTCGAGCAGGCGCGCGCTGTCCTCCAAGTGGATACGCGTCAACGCGTGAATCGGATCATCGGCCAAGGCGACGACGTCCAGAGCGAGCAATTGGCGGGTATCGCCATCGATATAAGGAAGGCTGTACGTGCCGTCGCTTGCGCGACGCAACTGGAACACGACTGCGGGCAGCGATCGCGTCACGTCGTGAAGTCGCCGCTCGGTCTGACGCGCGCGCGTTTCGGCCTCGCGGATATCGGTGATATCGATCATCGTGCCGACGACGCCCGCTGGCTCGCCGTTCAAGGCCGTGAACGCGCCGGTCCAGAAAAGACCGCAATGTGGATGGTTCTGATCGTCGAGAAATTCCGCTTCGACTTCCTGTCGCTGGCCGGTAGCCAGCGTCTTGCTGGTCAGGTCGTGGAGCACGCGGCTGTGCGCGTCGCCCCACGTCGCCACTTCGAGACTCGTGCGGCCGATGATGTCTTCGCGCCGCACCCCAAGCGCCTCTTCGAAGGCGCGATTCACCGTGATGTAGCGGTTATCCATGTCCTTCGCGACGAGCGGATACGGAACCACCTCCATCATGGTCTGCTGAAAACTGAGTTGCGTACCGAGACGGTGCTCCGTTTCCTTGCGACGGTCCATCTCCTGTTGCAGTCGAATGAAGGCGCGCAGCGTGACGAACAACACTGCCGCAATGCCGATCAGAGCCGGCAGCAAACGCAGCGCCGTCATGTTCCAGAACGCGGATGCATCCGATTGCGACGCAGTCGGTTGCGACGCTGCGGACTTCGGCCGCCCCGATGGAATCGCCGCGACGATCATATCGATCTCGCCACGCTGAAATGCCAACGCTGCACTTGCCCAATCGTCGAAGCGCTTTGGTTTAAAGGAGACGCCGAGCGGCTTCTCGATTGCTTCCAGCGCGGCTTCTGGCCGCTGAAGCGACTCGCGGGCAGAAACGTCCGACGCTTCGACCAACCCGACAAAGATCGGCTTCGACGTGCGCAAATCACTGCGCTCGGATTCACTGAGTTTGAGCGCGGCGGTAGCACGCTCCGTTTCGGCGTGGACGTCAGCGGTTGGCTGCGGAGTGCTGCCTTGACCATGCGGCTCGGCCGCCTGGCTCGATAATGGCGCGATCAGGCTGAGAAGAAGGAAGCAACGGACGAGCAGAAATTTCAATTCGAACCCCTCGGATACGGCCGACGCTGACAACGAAAGTTGTCCGGCCGACAAGGCAAGCTCGCGAAGAGCCGGTTCGCCGCTTTTGACGGATGAGTTCCCTCGCGCTTCGCGCTTGCCTATCAGATGAAGATGGGTTCAGTCTGACCCGCGTCGCATTGGAATCGAATCAGAACCGTCCCAATTTGCTGAGAAATTGGGCACGGCGTTCAGATCAGATCAAACCGACCTGCTGTAGATACGCAACCAGTTCCTCTTCGCTTTCGAGCCCCAGCTTGCGCATGCCGCTGCGCTTTTGCGTCGCGATTGTCTTGCGGCTTCGCCCGAAGTGATCCGCGATTTCATGAACGAGAAGGCCGCGGGCGTAAAGCTGGAACACTTCCCATTCACGTCGGCTCAACACGCCCGCGCGCGCGGGCGACGTTGCCGGCAGATCTCTCACCGCCGCCTCCACGCACGGCGAAAGGAAGCAGCCGCCCGCCTCGGCCACGGCAATTGCGTCGCGCAGGTATTCGAGTCCATCGCGCTTGTCGATCACGCCGTTCACGCCGAGCTGAACGAGGCCCGCCAGCATTCGCGTCTGCGAGATCATCGTAAGGACAATGATCTTTGGCCTGTCTTCCTGCCACGACAAGCGACGCAGATAGCCGATCGAACTGCTTTCGCCGTCTATTCCGCGCATGCCGATATCCGCGAAAATGAAGTCGCACGGAGTGGTATCGACCGCTTCGGCAAGTTCCAGCGTGTTCAGCGCAGTGGCGACTACTCGAATAGCGCCGTCTCGCTCCAGGAAGCTCTGAACTCCTTTGATGACGACCGGATGATCGTCCGCAACAATCGCTCTTTTTAGCGTTTTTGTTCTCATTGTTTATGCGCTTTGGTGAAATTATCCGGCGCGCGAAAGTCGTCGATCGACTGAGCGCTGTCTCCTTGCCGGCCTTTGATGATTACGCGTCGTCCGCGCTATGAAACCCCTTTTAGATCAAGCCGCTATCCGCGATAAACCGATACAAATCAGCGTCTGTCGATAAATCGAGCTTGCGCATAGCCGCACACTTTTGCGCGCTGATTGTCTTCACGCTACGGTCGAGTTCCTTTGCGATCTCGGTGACGTTCGCACCTCGCGCGTAACGTTCGATCACTTCCAGTTCGCGACCCGTGAGTCTCTGACGAATAAAGCGCGCGTGGCTTTCCGCGTCTGCGAGCGCCAGCGTTCGGCGAATTCCTGGTCCGAGATAAGTCTCGTTGGCGATGACCGAAACGATGGCCACGTAGATCAGGTCGAGCCGATCCTCTTTGCTCAGAAATGCATCGGCTCCGGCTTCCAGCGCGTGTTTGACGAGCATGGCGTCGTCGATGCGTGACAGGACGACGATGCGAACCTCGGGATACCGATTCGCGATGTGCTGGATCAACGCGATGCCGTCGCCATAGCGCCCGCCCGGCATGAAGAAGTCGATAACTGCCACGTCGCATTCGCCGCGAGCGAGCGACTCGTCGAGTTGTGTCGAGTTCGCGTTCCGACTTACGACTTCCACACTGGGAAAATTCCCGGCAAAACGCTCGAGTGCAAGAATGACGAGAGGATGGTCATCCGCGATCGCCAGCCTTATCCGTTTAGCGTGCGAGAACACTTGGCTCCCGTTCCCGAACTCCATGGACTCAAACCCCTTCTCGTACAGCGGACCCGATACCGAATCCAGAAATGAACCAGAAGCATCGGATACCGAAACATTTAGATACATCAGACGCATCCGAAATGAAAATCAAACACAAAATGGTCATCCCAATCCGCGTGCGCGAACGAATGCGAACAAGCCAGGGTCGTTTCTGACACCGAGCTTATTCATCGCATCGCGTTTCTGGCGACTGATGGTGCGAACATCGCGCTCGAGCTCTTTCGCGATCTCCGTGATCGAATGCCCTTTGGCAAACAAACGGACCACTTCGATCTCTCGCGGGGAAAGGCGTGGCTCCTCGGAGGAAAAGTCCGTCTCCGTGCCTGCCTCTGCGAGCGCTGCGACAAACGACGCACTCACAAAGCGACGCCCGACACTCGCATGCCGCACGGCCGTCCCCACCAGTTCGATCGGTTCGGCCTTGCTGACAAGGCTCGTCGCGCCGGCGTTCAAGATGGAGCGCAGAATCGCGACGTTGCTTACGCTCGTGAGCACGACGATGCTGATATTCGCGAAATCCTGCCGTACCTTGCGAATGAGACGCAGGCCGTCGTTCGCATCCGTACCCGGCTCGGGCATGGCAAAGTCCGTGACCAGGACGTCGCATGGTGTGTCCGCGAGCTGGGCCATCAGAGTGCTCGCATTATTTGCCTCGCCGACGACGTCCATTCCATGGTCTGCGGCAAAGAGCGCTTTCATTCCAAGGAGTACGAATGGATGATCGTCAGCCAATACTATTCGAAGCTTCAAGAGGCCCCCGTTCAGATTGTTGGTCTTGATGAATTTGCTTGACTCGACCCCGTTCGACGGATTAATCCGCGTTGGCAGGCATAGGCACGTATTGTCCGGATTTGTGTTTAGTGAAAACCAATGAACAAATCGATGGCAGCAAGCAAATAACTATGGCTTTTTGTTCTCTTGAATAACTACTTCAAAATAGATTGCGAATAAAACGCAGACTATAGGAGAAGTCCGATTAGCCTTGAGCTTTGGGTTCCGAATCGAAGCGCACCCGTCGTCCGCGCAATCCCGAGAGATTAATATGCCGCGCCGAGAAAAGGGTGAGCGCGCGCCACAATTCAGAAATCGCCTTGCCGGGACAAAAAATGGGCCTCGGGCCATATCAGCCGGAGGCCCACTTTTGGACGCGCGTCGTTGCGGTTCGTCAGAACGGAATGTCGTCGTCCATGTCGTCGAAGCCGCCGCCCGCCGGTGCGCTCGGGCGGCCCGAACCGCCGCCAGCGCCGCCCGCTCCACCGCCGCCCGCGCGTCCGCCCGCAGGCGCGCGAGCGGCGCCGCCGGAACGTTCCATCGGCGCGCCGCGGCTGTAGCCGGCGTCATCGCCGCCGCCAACCGCGCCGCCGCGGCCGCCGAGCATTTGCATTTGATCCGCGACGATTTCCGTCGAATAGCGTTCCTGGCCGGCTTGGTCGGTCCATTTGCGCGTGCGGATACGCCCTTCGATATACACCGACGAGCCCTTCTTCAGATACTCGTTCACGATCTCCGCGAGCCGCCCGAAGAACGCCACGCGATGCCACTCCGTGAGTTCCTTGAATTCGCCGGAGGCCTTGTCCTTGTAGCGGTCCGTCGTCGCGAGACGGATGTTGGCCACGGCGTCGCCGCTCGGGAGGTAGCGGGTTTCCGGGTCGGCGCCCAGATTGCCCACGAGAATGACCTTGTTGACTGATGCCATGATTTCTCCGGTAGATTCCTTGCTAACTGTCAGCCGAATGGTGCAATCAGACCGATCCCGTCTTCAGACGTGAATTCGCCCGCACCATGCCGGCTTGATTCGATGATTCAAATATCTTCAGGCTGCGCGCTCGGTTCTGCGCGGCGGCGGTTTCATCCAAGCCGCAACGAGCAGCCACGCGAGCACGAGCCCCGAACAGGTGAAAAAGACCGCGCTCGGCCCGTCCACCTTCAGCAGCCAGCCGCCGATCACCCCGCCAAGTGCTAGGCCGATCGACTGCGTCGTGTTGTACACGCCGGCCGCCGCGCCCTTCCTCGTGCCCGGTGCGAGCTTCGACACCAGAGACGGCTGCGACGCCTCCAGCACGTTGAAGCCGAGAAAGTACACGAACAGAATGGCGGCCACGGACCACAGCGTATGGGGAGCGGCGCCCAATAACAACTGGCCGATCAGGATAAGCCCGATCGCGCTCAGCATGACGCTCTTCATTCTTCCACGTTTCTCGGCGGCGATGATCGCCGGAACCATCATCACGAAGGCGAGCGCCATCACCGGCAGGTAAATCTTCCAGTGCGACGCGACCGGCAACCCGCCGTCCTCCAGAATGCGCGGCACGACGAGAAAGAGCGCCGTCTGGGTCGCGTGCAGCACGAGCACGCCGAAGTTCAGGCGCAGCAACTCGACGTTGTGCAGCACTTCCGCGAACGGCGCCTTGACATGCACCGGATGCGCCGGCGGATCGGGCACGATCCAGAACACCACGCCGACCGCGAGGATCGACAGCACGCCGATCACCGTAAACAGTCCGCTCATGCCGACCCAGTGGAACACGATCGGCGCGCCGACGATCGCCACCGCGAACGACACGCCGATGCTGCCGCCGACCATCGCCATCGCCTTGGTGCGGTTTTCCTCGTGCGTCAGATCGGCGATGAACGCGATCACCGCCGACGACACCGCGCCCATGCCCTGAATCACGCGCCCGGCGATGATCCACGCCATCGAGTGTCCGATCGCCGCGACGAAGCTTCCCAGCGCGAACACCAGCAAGCCGAACGCAATGACCGGCTTGCGCCCGAGCTTGTCGGAAATCCAGCCGTAGAAGATGTAAAGCATCGACTGCGTGACGCCGTAGGCGCCGAGCGCGATGCCGACGAGCAGCACGTTGTCGCCGCCGGGGATGGTTTTCGCGTAGACGGAAAACACCGGCATGATCATGAAAAGACCGAGCATCCGCAGCGCGAAAATGGCGGCGAGCGACACGGTCGCGCGCAGCTCCGGCGCGGAGAGACGTGTAGACGTGGCAGACGGATTGGACATCAGAAACGGGAAAAGGATGAGGGTCGCGTCTGGCCTGGCCTGCGGCGCAGCCAGGCGCGGTCGCCTTGTTCTTGCTCGAAACGGCACTATATGGAACGCACTGCCCGGACATTCGGCGGCGGTTTGCGCCAGCGCTCGCCCCGCACATGGCCGGCAAGTCCCCGCGCCGGCCGATCGAAGTGCATCCGGCCCTTGGGCTCGGGAGCTGCGACCTTTAAAAGTCGTTATAGTAGCAGGTTTGGCTCCCTCTCTTTCCGCCCGGCAATGGCTGCATGACCCGTCCGGACAGAAGAAAGCGCCGCTGAAAACATCCGAAAGCATCCGAAAAAACGCCGGAACGAACTCGTGGAAGAAATTCGCATTCGTGGGGCTCGCACCCACAATCTGAAGAACGTCAATCTCGACTTGCCGCGCCACAAGCTGATCGTGATCACGGGACTGTCCGGGTCGGGAAAGTCGTCGCTCGCGTTCGACACCCTTTATGCGGAAGGCCAGCGTCGCTACGTGGAAAGCCTTTCGGCCTATGCCCGGCAATTTTTGCAATTGATGGAAAAGCCGGACGTCGATCTGATCGAAGGTTTGTCGCCGGCCATTTCGATCGAGCAGAAAGCCACCTCGCACAATCCGCGCTCGACGGTCGGCACCGTCACGGAAATCCACGACTATCTGCGCCTTTTGTACGCGCGCGTCGGGACGCCGTATTGCCCGGATCACCTGATTCCGCTCGAGGCGCAGAGTGTCTCGCAAATGGTCGATGCCGCGCTCGCGCTGCCCGAAGAAACCAAGCTGATGATCCTCGCGCCGGTGGTCGCGGATCGCAAGGGCGAGCACGTCGAATTGTTCGAGGAAATGCAGGCGCAGGGTTTCATCCGCTTTCGCATCCGCTCGGGCGGCGGCACGGCGAACGAGGGCGTCGCGAAAATCTACGAAGTCGATTCGCTGCCGAAGCTCAAGAAGAACGACAAACACACGATCGACGTCGTGATCGACCGTCTAAAAGTGCGGCCGGACATGAAGCAGCGGCTCGCGGAATCGTTCGAAACCGCGTTGCGCCTGGCCGACGGCCGCGCGATCGCGCTCGAAATGGACACGGACAAGGAAAAGCTCTTCAGCTCGAAGTTCGCGTGCCCGATCTGCTCGTACTCGCTGCCGGAACTCGAACCGCGTCTTTTCTCGTTCAACAATCCCATGGGCGCCTGCCCCGAGTGCGACGGACTCGGGCAGATCACGTTTTTCGATCCGAAGCGGGTGGTCGCGCATCCGTCGCTGTCGCTCGCGGCGGGCGCGGTGAAGGGCTGGGACCGGCGCAATCAGTTCTATTTCCAGATGCTGCAAAGTCTCGCGGCGTTCTATGAATTCGAGATCGACGCGCCGTTCGAAGACCTGCCCGAGAAAGTGCGCAAGATCCTGCTGTACGGCTCGGGCAAGCAGGCAATTCCCTTTTCGTACATCAACGAGCGCGGGCGCGCGTCGGTTCGCGAGCATGCGTTCGAAGGCATCATCCCGAATCTGGAGCGGCGTTATCGCGAGACGGATTCGGCCGCCGTGCGCGAGGAACTCGCGAAATACCAGAACAATCAGCCGTGCCCGGCGTGCGAAGGCACGCGTCTGCGGCGCGAGGCGCGCTTCGTGAAAGTCGGCGCCGACGATCAGGCGCGCGGCATCTACGAAATCAGCGGCTGGCCGCTGCGCGATGCGCTCGGCTATTTCCAGACGCTGCGTCTCGAAGGCGCAAAAGGCGAAATCGCCGACAAGGTCGTCAAGGAAATCGTCGCGAGACTTTCGTTTCTGAACAATGTCGGGCTGGATTATCTGTCGCTGGAACGCAGCGCCGAAACGCTCTCCGGCGGCGAGGCGCAGCGCATCCGGCTCGCGTCGCAGATCGGCTCGGGGCTCACCGGCGTGATGTACGTGCTCGACGAGCCGTCCATCGGCCTGCATCAGCGCGACAACGACCGGCTCATCAACACGCTCAAGCATCTGCGCGACATCGGCAATTCGGTGATCGTGGTGGAGCACGACGAAGACATGATCCGCATGGCGGATTACGTCGTCGACATGGGGCCGGGCGCGGGCGAGCATGGCGGCGTGATCGTCGCGCAGGGCACGCCGGTTCAGGTGCAGAAAGACGCGAATTCGATCACCGGCCAATATCTGTCCGGCAAGCGCACGATCAGCTATCCCGCCGAGCGCACCGCGCCGGACGAGCGGATGCTGCGTATCGTCGAGGCGCACGGCAACAATCTGAAGCGCGTGACGCTGGACCTGCCTGTCGGACTTTTGACCTGCGTGACGGGCGTCTCCGGCTCGGGCAAATCCACGCTCATCAACGACACGCTGCAGCACGCGGTCGCGCAGCATCTGTACGGCTCGGCGACGGAGCCCGCGCCGTACGAGTCGATCGAAGGGCTCGAGCATTTCGACAAGGTGATCGCCGTCGATCAATCGCCGATCGGCCGCACGCCGCGCTCGAATCCCGCCACCTACACCGGCCTCTTCACGCCGATCCGCGAACTTTTCGCGGGCGTGCCGGCGGCCAAGGAGCGCGGCTACGATCCCGGCCGCTTCTCGTTCAATGTAAAGGGCGGACGCTGCGAATCCTGTCAGGGCGACGGCGTGCTGAAGGTGGAAATGCACTTTCTGCCGGACGTCTACGTGCCCTGCGACGTGTGCCACGGCAAGCGCTACAACCGCGAGACGCTCGAAGTCCAGTACAAGGGCAAGAACATCAGCGAAGTGCTGGACCTGACGGTCGAGGCGGCGCACGAATTCTTCAAGGCGGTGCCGGTGGTCGCGCGCAAGCTGAGAACGTTGCTCGACGTCGGTCTCGGCTATATCCGGCTCGGTCAGTCCGCGACCACGTTATCGGGCGGAGAAGCCCAGCGCGTCAAGCTTTCGCTGGAACTGAGCAAACGCGATACCGGTCGGACCCTCTATATCCTCGACGAGCCGACGACCGGATTGCACTTCCACGATATCGCCTTGCTGCTCGAAGTGATCCATCGGCTGAGAGATCAGGGTAATACTGTCGTAATCATCGAGCATAATCTCGACGTGATCAAAACCGCCGACTGGGTGATCGACCTCGGTCCGGAAGGCGGCGCGGGCGGCGGGCAGATCATCGCCCAGGGGACGCCGGAGCAGGTCGCGAAATCGAAAGCGAGTTTTACCGGCAGATATCTGGCACCCTTGTTGCAACGAGCCAAGTCGGCGGCCTGATTGACGGAGCCGGGCGCCGCAGCCGGACAGTGGAAATGCGCCGCGCGTAGCGGCACGAATAACCGTCGTATGCAGCAGGGGAAAGGAACGCAGTCATGGCGAAGCGCAACGAAGCGGCCAACGAGGAAGCGCGTGTACGAGACCTGCCTACGCGCCACGTCAGGCTGACGAGCGACATGAGCTTGCCGAAGCTGTCGGCGGTGGAAATCGGCAGCTACGTCCTCGCTTTGGTAACGCTGTACCTCACGCTCAGACTGCAACTGCTCGGCGGGCTGCTCGCCGGCATGCTGGTGTATCAGCTCACGCACATGATCGCGCCGGTGATCGAGCGTCACGTCGTCAGCCGGGGCGCGCGGCTCATCGCGGTCGGGCTGATTTCGGCGATCATCGTCGGCGGGCTGACGGGCGCGACCATCGCCACCATCGAACATTTCGAGCGCGACTTCCCGAGCCTGCAAAAACTGCTCGATCAACTCATGAGCATCACGTCCAGCGCCCGGCTGTCCGTGCCGGACTGGATCGCGAATTATCTGCCCGTCGACGCGGTGCAGATGAAAGACAAAGCGACCGAACTAATGCACAAGCACGCCGAAATGCTCCAGCGAGGCGGCAAGGAGATGGCGCGCGGCTTCGGGCATATCGTGATCGGCATGATCATCGGCGCGATCATCGCGGTCAGCGCGCCGCGGCAGTCGCATCATCGGTTGCCGCTTTCCACGGCGCTCGTCGCGCGCGTGTCGCGCTTCGCGGATGCATTCCGCCGCATCGTGTTCGCCCAGATCAAGATTTCGGCGATCAACGCGGTTTTCACGGCGCTGTATCTGCTCGTCGCGCTGCCGATCTTTCACGAAAGGCTGCCGCTTTCCAAGACGCTCGTGCTGGTGACGTTCATCGTCGGGCTGCTGCCGGTGATCGGCAATCTGATTTCCAACACGATCATCGTCGGAATTTCGCTGTCGGTGTCGTTCGGCACGGCGGTCGCGTCGCTCGCGTTTCTGATCGTCATCCACAAGCTCGAATACTTCCTGAACGCGCGCATCATCGGCGGCCAGATCGAGGCGCGCGCCTGGGAACTGCTGCTCGCGATGCTCGCCATGGAAGCCGCGTTCGGCATTCCGGGCGTGATCGCCGCGCCGATTTTCTACGGGTATATCAAGCGTGAATTGATTTATCTGCGGCTCGTCTGAGCATAAAAAAACCCGCCTGAAGCGGCTAATGCCGTTCAGTTAGCGCTGAACGGCATTTTTGTTTGTGGGGGCGAGAAGTGGTTGTAAACGGAGCGCCGGGCTGTTAACTTTCTGGTGCGATGCTTGCCGACCACCTCACTTATCTGATCGAAGCACAAGAGCCGGCCGATCTGCGACGGTTGGCCGAGCATCTGCCCTTCGAGTGGATCGAACGCGCAGTCCAGGCGACCGGCACGGCGAGCATCCGGCGCCGTCGCCTTCCGGCCGAACAGGTGGTGTGGCTGGTCATTGCGCTGGCGATGTACCGTCACTGGTCGATCAGCGAGGTCCTCGATAGCCTCGATTTGGCCTTGCCCAACGAGGCCACCCCGTTTGTCAGCAAGAGCGCTGCGGCGCAGGCGCGCCAACG
>NZ_OGTP01000041.1 GCF_900258035.1 Caballeronia novacaledonica
GGCCGCGCCGGCGCCGAATCGACGATGCGCCGCGCGAGCTCCGCACTCGGCGCGGCAACCGCCTGAGCGTCGAGCAGGGCGTCGAGCGCGCGGGCGTCGGCGAGCGCGGCGAGCGCGTCGGCGTCTGCGGCGTTCAGAAGCGCGAGCGCCGCGTCGCGTTCGCCGGCGGGCCAGCGTTCCGGCGCCGCGCCGTAGGCCTCGGTGATGTGGCGGAATCGTTCGGGTGTCATCGATGTTCCTTCGGGGCGTCGCCGCCTGACTGTGCGAGATCCGCGAGCGCGGCTCTCAGGTTGCGGCGGGCGCGGGCGAGCAGGCTTTCCAGCGCCTCGGTGCTGATGCCCATCAGCGCCGCCGCTTCCGCGTTCGGCAATTCCTGGTAGTACTGCAGCACGAGCGCCTCGCGCTGGCGCGCGGGCAGCTTCGCGAGCGCGGCCGCGATGCGCTCGTTCGCGTGCGTCGCCTCGATCCGCTCGTCGGGCAGCGGCGCGCGATCGGCCTGTTCGGGCAGATCGTCGGACAAAGTGGTCTCGCGATGACGGCGCAGGCGGTCGTAGCACAGATTGAGCGTCACGCGATGCAGCCACGTATCGAAGCGCGCCTCGCCGCGCCGCCACTTCGGCGCGATGTTCCAGATGCGCAGGAAGGCTTCCTGAGCCACGTCGTCGGCCTCGTCACGGTCGCCGAGCATGCGCGACGCGAGCGCGACGATACGCGGGAGCTTCCGCGCGACGATCTCGCGGATGGCTCCCGGTTCCCGATTGCCGACGCGGGCAATGAGCGCGGTGTCCGGATCTTCTTCTTTCAATGTGTTGTCGGGTGTCGAGTTGCCTGGACGCTCGGCGGGTTATCGCGTTTGTCCGCATTTTCAGTAAACGACGACCGGCCCGCGATAGTAGACCGGATGCGCCGGATACACGACGCATCCGGCGAGCAACACGGCGGCGAACCCCGCTGCGATCAACGTCTTCAACATGATCGGTTACCTCGGTTCGATCGTGGCGCGGCTCACGCCCAATGTCCTTCGACCCAGCGCCAGTTCGGCCCGCGCTGCACCCAATGTCCCGGAATCCAGCGATACCCCGCGCGCACCGTCCGCCAGTGGCCCGGCGCCCAGACGTAGCGGCCGCGATCCCAGCGCCAGTGGCCCGGATCCCACGCATAGCCCGCGCGCGGCGGCGGAGGCGGTTCGACGCGCGGCGGCGGCGGCGCGGAGGGCGCGACGATGATCGTCTGCGCGTCGGCAGGGCTGCTGTGCAGGGCGGCGAACGATACCGCGACGACCGGCGCGAGCACGGCCGCCGAAAGCGCCGCGCGCAGCGGCAAACGTGTTTTTTTCATGACATGTCCCGTCGATTCAGGTTGCGACGAGAACTTGAACGGCGCGGCGGGCGCGTTTCCGTCGCTGGGCGCGCGGCCAATTTGTAACGAGGTTTTACGCCAGTACGTCGAGGCCTTCGACGAGACGCCGAGCCAGACGCGGCTGCCGCAATTGCTCCGTCCACCATTGCAGCGCGCGGCCTTCGTGATCGCCGCGCCATGCGACGTACAGAACATTCGGCTCGCGCGGATCGGCGGTTTCCTTTTCGACAAGTTCGCCGCGCGCCAGCAGCGTTTGCACGCGATGCCGCGGAACCCAGCCCGTGCCGAGCCCTTGCCGCTGCGCGAGGATTTTCGCGCGCATCGTCGGCACGGCGAACGCGGCCTGGCCGCCGAGCACGCCGTACGCGCGTCCCGCCGAGCGCGACGAATCCGCGACGACGACCGCCCGATGCGCCGCGATCTGATCGCGTTTCAGCGGGCCGCGCTCCGTCGCGAGCGGATGGCGCGGCGACACCGCGAACGTCCATTGCATCACGCCGAGCTCGAACCATCGCAGGCCGGGAATCGCCGGCGGCTCGTTGGTCGCGCCGACGATCAGATCCGCGCGGCCATCGCGCAACGCTTCCCAGGTGCCGCTCAGCACCTCGTGCGTGATGCGCAACGCGACGCCGGAATCGAGCGCGTCGAACGCCTGCACGACCGGCAGCAGCGTCTCGAATTCGAGGATTTCGTCGCAGACGATCCACAGCCGGTCTTCCCAGCCGCTCGCGATCTGCTTCACGCGCTGCGCGAGCCGCGACACGTCGAGCATCAGGCGCGATGCTTCGTCGGCGAGAAGATGGCCGGCGGGCGTCAGTTGCAGGCGATAGCGGCGCCGGTCGAAGAGCAGCGCGTCGAAACGCGTTTCCAGTTGCCGCGCGGCATGCGACACCGTCGACGGCGCCTTGCCGAGGCGCGCCGCCGCACGCGAGAGGCTGCCGGTTTCGCGGATCGCGTCGAGCAGCGAGAGTTCTTCTTCTGACAACATGTTCGACTCCATCGAACGAGTTCATCGTCCGGATCGTACGGCAAAAGCGGCGTGGCGGCTCACCATGAGCGTCATCGGGACAAACCCAACTTTCGATGGAGCTGAACGATGAACGCCTTCCTGCATACGATGCGCCGCGCCGCCGGCGTGCTGCTCGCCGCCGCCGCCCTGCAACCCGCCGCGCATGCCGCGAACACGCCGCGCGCGTCCCAGCCGATCGCCGCCGCGAGCGCGATCCAGTCCCGCACGATCGATGCGAACGGCGTCGACGTTCACTATCTGCAAGCCGGGCACGGCGACGCGACGCCCGTCGTGCTGCTGCACGGCTACACGGAGACGAGCCGCATGTGGCAGCCGCTGATGACGCGTCTCGCGGGCGAGCGCGTCGTGCTCGCGCCCGATCTGCCGGGCGCGGGCGGTTCGGCGATGCCGGCGTCCGGCTACGACAAGAAAACGCTCGCGCAAGACATCCACGCGATGGTCCGGAAGCTGGGCTATCGCAAGGTGAAGCTCGTCGGGCACGACATCGGGCTGATGGTCGCGTATGCGTACGCGGCGCAATATCCCGACGAAGTGGAAAGCATCGTGCTGATGGACGCGTTCCTGCCGGGCGTCGGCGACTGGCAGAAAGTCTGGCTTCTGCGCGACAAATGGCACTTCAACTTCTACGGCGACACGCCGGAGAAGCTCGTGCGCGGCCGCGAGCGTGTCTTTTTCGAGCATTTCTGGAACGACTTCGCCGCCGATGCCGCGCATTCGGTGAGCGAGGCGGATCGCCGGTACTATTCGGCGCAGTACGCGCGCAATGGCCGCATGCGCGCGGGCTTCGAGTATTTCCATGCATTCCCGCAGGACGCGAACGACTTCGCCGGCTTCGCGAAAACGCCCCTCGCGATGCCGATGCTCGTGCTGACCGGCGAACGCGCGTCCGGCACGTTTCTGATCGATCAGGCGAAGCTCGTCGCGACGAACGTGCAGGGCGTGGTCGTGCCGGGCGCGGGCCACTGGCTGATGGAAGAGGCACCGGATGCGACGATGGCGCAACTCGTGCGTTTCATCGACGCACCTTCATCCAACTGAGATACATGAATGCCGCGGCGCGAGGTTTGCACCGCGGCATTCAGGGAGAACGGAAAATGGGACTTCTCGTCGACGGAAAGTGGCAGGACAAATGGTACGAAACGGCGTCCACGGGCGGGCGCTTCGTGCGCAAGGACGCGGCGTTTCGCAACTGGGTGACGGCCGACGGCGAGACCGGCTTCAAGGCCGAGCCGGGACGCTATCACCTGTACGTGAGCCTCGCGTGCCCGTGGGCGCATCGCACGCTGATCATGCGCGCGTTGAAGGGCCTGGAAGGGATGATCGGCGTATCGGTCGTGAACTGGCTCATGCTGGAACACGGCTGGACCTTCGACGACGCTCCGGGCGTCGTGCCCGACACGATCAACGGCGCGCGTTATCTGCATCAGGTCTACACGGCGGCCGATCCGCACTACAGCGGCCGCGTGACCGTGCCGATCTTGTGGGACAAGGCGCGCGGGACGATCGTGAACAACGAGTCGTCGGAGATCATCCGCATGCTGAATTCCGCGTTCGACAGCATCGGCGCGAAACCGGGCGACTACTATCCGCTCGAGTTGCGCGAAGAGATCGACGCGCTCAACGCGCGCATCTACGACACGGTCAACAACGGCGTCTACAAGTCGGGCTTCGCGACGACGCAAGCCGCCTACGAGGAAGCGGTGACGCCGCTTTTCGACACGCTCGATTTTCTCGAAGAACGCCTGGACACGCGCCGCTATCTGGCGGGCGAGCGCTTCACCGAAGCGGACATTCGCCTTTTCACGACGCTCGTGCGCTTCGACGCCGTGTATGTCGGCCACTTCAAGTGCAATCTGCGGCGCATCGCGGATTATCCGAATCTCTCGAAGTACGCGCGCGCGATCTACCGGATGCCGGGCATTGCGGCCACGGTGAACTTCGGGCACATCAAGCGGCACTACTACGAGAGTCATCGGACGATCAATCCGACGGGCATCGTGCCCGCCGGACCGGTGCTCGATTTCGACGCCGCCTAGTCGTACTGATAGACGCCGCGCTTCGTCTTGCGGCCGAGCCGCCCCGCCGAGACGAGTTCGCGCAACAGCGGACACGCGCGGTATTTCGAATCGCCGAAATCCTTGAGGAAGACGTCCATTACCGAGAGGCAGACGTCGAGGCCGATCAGGTCCGCGAGCCCGAGCGGGCCGATCGGATGGTTCGCGCCGAGCTTCATGCCCGCGTCGATTTCCTCCGCGCTCGCGACGCCCTCGTAGAGCACGAAGAACGCTTCGTTGATCATCGGCACGAGCACGCGGTTGACGACGAACCCCGGCGAATTGCGCACGCCGATCGGCGATTTGCCGAGCTTTTCGGTGAGCTCGCGCACGGCGGCGGCGGTTTCGTCGCTCGTCTGCACGCCGCGAATCACTTCGACGAGCGGCAGGAGCGGCACCGGATTGAAGAAGTGCATGCCGATGAAGCGCTCGGGCGTGTCGAGCATCGCGGCGAGCGCCGTGATCGAGATCGACGACGTGTTCGACGCGATGATCGCATCGGCGCGGGCCGCGCCTTCGATCTGCTTCAGGATGCGGTTCTTGAGTTCGGCGTTCTCCGTCGCGGCTTCGATCACGATGTCGGCTTCGGAGAGACGCGCGTAATCGGTCGATGTCTCGATGCGCTTCAACGCCGCGTCGCGCGCGGACGCTTCCAGCTTGTCCTTCGACACGAGCCGCTCCAAGCTGCCCGTGAGCGTGGCGACGCCCTTCGCAAGTGCGGCGTCGGTGACGTCGATCAGCACGACCTCGAAGCCCGCGACGGCCGCGACCTGCGCGATGCCGTTGCCCATGGTTCCCGCGCCGACGATGCCGACGGTCTGAATCTTCATGCTTTTGCTCCTCCTTGATCTGCGCCGGCCAGAGCGGCCGGCAAACCGGAAATGATCGAAAAACGCCTGAAGCGCATTCAGGCATCGATTCTAACCAGTGGCGAAGGCAGCGGCGTTACCCGAACGCCGTCAGATCTCGCGGGGCGATGCCGTTTGCATGACAGAAGGCAGCATAGCGGTCCCAGCCGCTCTTCCAGTTTTCGGCGGCGAGAACGCGTCCGTTGTCCTCCACGAACAGCAGCTCGCCCTGGATGATGTTGAGCGTGACGATCTCCCCGCCACCCGAATCCGCCGGCAACGCTTCGGGCGTGTGGCTCGACCCCGCCGTCTCGTACACGATGCTCCCCGGCCCCGCGATCCAGTCGTGCTCGCGATACTTCCAGCGCCCCTCGACCGTATAGACGATCACGGTCCCCGTATGGCGATGGCGCGGCATCTGGCCTTTCGCCGGTGCTTTCATGAGCGCGATGACCTCGCCGCGAATCGGATCCAGCTTGAAATACTTGACGAGCACGCGCTCGCTGTACGGCGTGAACGGCACCCACGGCAGGTCCGCTTCGTTGAGGCACGTGGTCTGAATCTGTTCGAACAGCATGATGTCGGCTCCCGGTATTCAGCAGTGCATTGTAGGCAGCGCCGGGCGCGGCGAACATCGGCCGAATGGACGACCCCTTCGACCGAGCCGGATCGCGCGGTATCTGCTATCGTCCACGCCATGCCAACCATCATCACCGTTTCCAATCTGTCCAAGACCTACGGGTCGGGCTTCCGCGCGCTCCGGAACGTGAATCTGGAGATCCGTCGCGGCGAAATTTTTGCGCTGCTCGGCCCGAACGGGGCGGGCAAGACGACGCTCATCAGCACCGTCTGCGGCATCGTCAATCCGAGCGAGGGGAAAGTGACCGTCGCGGGTCACGATATCGTCACGGATTACCGCGCCGCCCGCGCGATGATCGGCCTCGTGCCGCAGGAACTGACCACCGACGCGTTCGAGACCGTCTGGGCGACGGTGTCGTTCAGCCGCGGCCTCTTCGGCCGGCCGAAGAATCCGGCGCACGTCGAGAAGGTGCTGAAATCGCTCTCGCTGTGGGCGAAGAAGGACAACAAGATCATGACGCTTTCGGGCGGCATGAAGCGGCGCGTGCTGATCGCGAAGGCGCTCGCGCACGAGCCCGAGATTCTGTTTCTCGACGAACCCACCGCCGGCGTCGACGTCGAGTTGCGCCGCGACATGTGGGAGCTCGTGCGCGAACTGCGGAGCAACGGCGTGACCATCATCCTCACGACGCACTACATCGAGGAAGCGGAGGAGATGGCGGACCGCATCGGCGTGATCAATCACGGCGAGATCGTGCTCGTCGAGGAGAAGCGCGAACTCATGCGCAAGCTCGGCCAGAAGAAGCTCACGCTGCAGCTCGAACAGCCGCTCTCCGAGATTCCCGCGCCGCTTCAGCCTTACGGCCTCACGCGCTCGGCGGACGGCGGCGAACTCACCTACACGTACGACGCACAAGACGAGCCGGGCCGCATCATCGCGCTGTTGCGCCACGTCGACGAAGCCGGCGTGCGTTTCAAGGATCTGCAAACGACGCAAAGCTCGCTCGAAGACATCTTCGTGAGCCTCGTCAGGGAAGCCAAATGAATTTATACGCCGTTCGCGCGATCTACCGTTTCGAGATGGCGCGCGCCGGGCGCACGCTGATGCAGAGCATCGTGTCGCCCGTCATTTCGACATCGCTTTATTTCGTCGTGTTCGGGGCCGCCATCGGCTCGCGCATTCCGGAAGTCGACGGCATCAGCTACGGCGCGTTCATCGTGCCGGGGCTCGTGATGCTCTCGCTGCTCACGCAAAGCATCGCGAACGCGTCCTTCGGCATCTATTTTCCGAAGTTCACGGGCACGATCTACGAGCTGCTGTCCGCGCCGGTGTCGTACTTCGAGCTCGTGCTGAGCTACGTGGGCGCGGCCGCGACCAAATCCGTCATCCTCGGCCTGATCATTCTTCTTACAGCACGACTATTCGTGCCGCTCAGAATCGATCACCCGGTCTGGATGATCGTGTTTTTGTTGCTCACATCCGTGACGTTCAGCCTGCTCGGGTTCATCATCGGCATATGGGCGGACGGTTTCGAGAAGTTGCAGATCATTCCGCTCCTGATCGTCACGCCGCTCACGTTTCTCGGCGGCAGCTTTTATTCGATCAATATCCTGCCGCCGTTCTGGAAGGCCGTGGCGCTGTTCAATCCGGTCGTCTATCTGATCAGCGGCTTTCGCTGGAGCTTTTACGGGCTCGCCGATGTCCAGGTCGGCGTGAGTCTCGGCATGACGCTGGTGTTCCTTGCGGTGTTCATCGTGATCGTCGCGTGGATCTTCAGGACGGGATACCGGCTCAAAACGTAGCGCGGCGCTGTTTGGGCGGACAGAGGCATGAAAATCATGAGACGCACGAAGCGCAATTTTCTCGGCGCGATGGCCGCCGCCTTCGCGGGCGGCGCGAGCGCTTCGGCGCCCGCCCGGTCGTACGAGATCGATCACAGCAGCGCCGACTGGCGACGCAGACTTTCGTCCGAGCAATTTCGCGTGCTCCGGCGCGGCGGCACGGAACCGCCGTTCGCGAGCCCGCTGCTCAAGGAACGTCGCGACGGCACGTATGCGTGCGCGGGCTGCGGGCTCCCGCTGTTCTCGTCGGCGACGAAATTTGACAGCGGCACGGGCTGGCCGAGCTTCTGGAAGCCCGACGACGGCGCCGTCGCGATGCACGCCGACGCGACCGGCCACATGCGCAACGAGGTGCATTGCCGGCGCTGCGGCGGACATCTCGGCCATGTCTTCGACGACGGACCGAAGCCCACGGGCCTGCGTTACTGCATGAACGGCGCCGCGCTCGAATTCCGGCCCGACGAAGCCTGATATCGCACAAATCATCCACCTCACTCGCGACTTTTCCATGAACGCTCCCGAACTCAAGCTCGATTCCGCGAAGACCGCGCTCGTGCTGATCGATCTGCAGGCGGGCATCGCCGCCTTGCCCGTGCAGCCTCACGACGCCGCCAGCGTGCTCGCCAACGCGCGCGCGCTCGCCGATCGCTTCCGTGCGCTCGGCGCACCGGTCGTGCTGGTCAAGGTGGCGTTTCCGAACGGGCCGGGCGGCCTGCGTCCGGTCACCGACGCGGGACAGGCGCCGGAAGCGCCCGAGCCGGCGGGCTGGAGCGAGTTGAGCGCGGAACTGGGCGTGCAGGCGTCCGATATCGTCGTCACCAAGCGGCAGTGGGGCGCGTTCTACAACACCGATCTCGACTCGCACTTGCGCCGTCGCGGCATCGAGACGATCGTGCTGGGTGGCATCGCGACGTCCATCGGCGTGGATTCGACAGCGCGCGGCGCGCACGAGCGTGGCTATCAGCAGGTGTTCGTCGAAGACGCGATGAGCGATCTGCGCGCCGACACGCACGAATCGACCTGTCGCTACATCTTTCCGCGCATCGGACGCATTCGTTCGACTGAACAAGTACTGACGGCGCTGGCATAGCGGCGCGGGTCATCCTACGCGAGCGAGGTGCGGTGATGGCGGCCATTCCGAAAGTGGCGATCGCGTGCCAGGGCGGCGGCAGCCATGCGGCGTTCGCCGCGGGCGTTCTCGACCGGCTGCTGAGCGGTGAGTTTCTCAACCGCTTCGAGCTCGTCGCGCTGTCGGGAACGTCGGGCGGCGCCATGTGCAGCGCGCTCGCGTGGGCAGGTTTGCTGCTCGGCGGACCTCCCGACGCGAGGCGCCGGCTCGCCGGTTTCTGGAAGGATTTGGAGGCGCGCGACGGGCCGGACATCGTCGCGAATGCGGTCGGAACCTGGTACGCGCGGCTGCCCGTCAATGCGGAAATCAGCCCGTATCTCTATCCGCCAATCGCCGAGGAGCGGCTGCGCGAACTGCTCGACAAGCATCTGCCGTTCGCCTCGCTGCCGACGGACCCGGACCAGCGCGCGAAGCCGACGCTGCTCGTCGGCGCGACCGACGTGCGCACGGGCGATCGCGTGATCTTTCCCGGCGACAAGCTCGATCAGGATCAACTGGTGGCATCGGCTGCGGTGCCGCCGCTGTATCGCGCGATCGCCGCCGACGGGCGCATGTGCTGGGACGGCCTCTTCAGCAGCAATCCGCCCGTGCGCGAGTTCACCGATTTCGCGCTCCACACGCGTCCCGATGAAATCTGGGTCGTGCAAATCAATCCGCAGTATCGTCGCGAGTTGCCTGAATCGACGAACGAAATCATTGACCGGCGCAACGAACTGTCCGGCAATCTTGCGCTAGGGCAGGAGCTTTACTTCACGACGCGCGTGAACGAACTGCTGAAAGCCGACAAATCGCTGGAGAAGCGCTACAAGCCGATCAAGGTGCGCGTCGTGCAGATGCATCTCGACGCGAAAGATTATCCCGGGCCGCTCGACTATGCATCGAAGCTCGATCGCAATCCGGCGCTGCTCCACGCCTTGATCCGCAAGGGACGCGAGCGCGCGGAATGGTTTTTCGACGAGCGCTCCGACTGGCCGAGGGAAGGCACGGCTCCGCACAAGAGCGTCTACGCCACGACGCCCGCGGCGATGTCGGCGAAGTCGGGCTGAACATTCGCAGTCCGTGATATTGCAACGATTAAGAGGACTCTTGTGGTCCTGGCCTCCGTGTTCCCTTATTGTGAAGTCACTCGCTGGCGGGACCCCACCTGTCAGCGAGAGCGCCCGTTCATCCCCGTGTTCGGGCGCAACGCTTCCCCAAGCGCTGGACGCGCGGTGCTCTCGAGCCGCGCGTCCTTTTTTCTAACTCGCTGCCGTCAAGCAACCGTCGACGCGACGAGACGCACGAGCGTGATTTCGGATGGCGCGCCCAGCCGCTTCGGCGGTCCCCAATAGCCGGTGCCCCGGCTTGTGTAGACCCACAGCCCGTTGAACTTTACGAGCCCGGCAACAAAAGGCTGCTGTAGCCGCACGAAGAAATTCCACGGCAGAAACTGGCCGCCGTGCGTGTGTCCTGAAAGCTGCAGCGTGAAGCCCGCTTCGGCCGCCGCCGTCGCGCTACGCGGCTGATGGGCGAGCAGTACGCGCACGGCGGCATCGTCGGGTGCGCCGCTGATCGCCTTCGCGGGATCGCTGCGATGTGCGGGATCGAAGCTGCCCGCGCTGAAATCCGTGACGCCCGCGACCACGGCTTGTGCGCCGTCGTGATCCAGCACGACATGCTGATTGAGCAGCACGGTCAGACCCAGACGCCGGAACTCGGCGATCCACTTGTCCGCGCCCGAGTAATACTCGTGATTTCCCGTGACGAGAAACGTGCCGTGCCGCGCGCTGAGTCCCGCGAGCGGGCGCGTGTGATCGGCGAGATTCGGCACGGTGCCGTCGACGACATCGCCCGTCACGGCAATCACGTCCGGTTCGAGCCCGTTCACGGCCGCGACGATGCGTTCCACATAGTGACGCTTGATCGTCGGGCCGACGTGGATGTCGCTGATCTGCGCGATCGTGAAGCCGTCGAGCGCGGCGGGCAGGTTGTCGATGGGAACATCCACGCTCACGACCGGCGCGCGCCGCCGCGCGTTGTAGAAGCCGATCGCCGAGAAGAGCACGGCCAGCAACGGCACGGCGAGCGCGCTATAGGCGACGAACGCCGGCGAGCCGACGGGCGCGCCGCGCAGCCAGTCGACGAGATGCACGAAGAACAGAATCACGTCGCGAGCGAACGTCAACAATAGCAGCGACGAGAAGAAGCCGAGCGCGGTCAGCCCGAGCCAGGCGAGGCGATCCGCGAGCGACTGCGGTTCGATCTGCCGCGCCGCCATGCCAAGCGGAATGACGACGACCGATGCCGCGAGCAGCACCGCCGCCAGCACTTTGAGCGGCAGGCTCACGGGCGCGCCCGGAATGAGCCGCACGCCGACATAGAGATGGAACAGAACGCCGATGCCGATGAAGCGGAGAAAGAATGCCGAACGTCGCATAGCGCTCCTGGAGGGATCGAAGAAGCGGCAGGAAGACGGGCGTTGCGCCCGCGCGGGATATGGAGCCGATTCTAACGGTTCGACGCCGCGCATGCCTTCGACGGTTCGATTCTTTCGCCGGAGCGGCAAGCAAAAAAGCCCCGACACGCCAATGTCGAGGCTTTGCTCATTTCACGGACCGCATGCGCGATCAAACCGCCATGCACAGATACTTGATGACGACGTAATCGTCGATGCCGTAATGCGAGCCTTCGCGTCCGAGTCCCGACTGCTTGACGCCGCCGAACGGCGCCACTTCGTTCGAAATGAGACCGGTGTTGATGCCGACCATGCCGTATTCGAGCGCTTCGGCCACGCGCCAGATGCGGCCGATATCGCGGCTGTAGAAGTACGCCGCGAGACCGAACTCGGTGTCGTTGGCGAGTTGCACGACTTCATCGTCGGAAGAGAATTTGAAGATCGGCGCGAGCGGACCGAAGGTTTCCTCTTTCGCGACTTTCATGTCGGGCGTGACGCCGGTCAGCACGGTCGGCTCGAAGAAGCCGTGGCCGAGCGCGTGACGCTTGCCGCCCGACGCGAGCGCGGCGCCTTTGGCGAGCGCGTCCTCGATGTGCGACTCCACTTTTTGCACGGCCGCTTCGTTGATGAGCGGGCCGAGCGCCACGCCGCTTTCGGTGCCGAGCCCGACCTTGAGCTTGCCCGCGGCGGCCGCCAGTTTTTGCGCGAAGGCATCGTAGACGCGCTCGTGGACGTAGAAGCGGTTCGTGCACACGCAGGTCTGTCCGCTGTTGCGATATTTCGATGCAATCGCGCCTTCCACGGCGGCGTCGAGATCGGCGTCGTCGAACACGATGAACGGCGCGTTGCCGCCGAGCTCCAGCGTCACCTTCTTGACCGTCGGCGCGCTTTGCGCCATCAGCAAGCGGCCGACCGCCGTCGAGCCGGTGAACGACAGCTTGCGGACGATCGGGTTGCTCGTCATTTCGCCGCCGATCGCTTTCGGATCGCCGGTGAGGACATTGAGCACGCCTTTCGGCAGGCCCGCGCGCTCGGCGAGCACGGCCATCGCGAAGGCGGAGAAGGGCGTCGCTTCGGCGGGTTTCACGACGATCGGGCAGCCTGCCGCGAGCGCCGGGCCGACCTTGCGCGTGATCATCGCGGCCGGGAAATTCCACGGCGTGATGGCGGCGCACACACCGATGGGTTCCTTCGTCACGACGATGCGCTTGTCGGCTGCGGGCGTCGCGAGCGTATCGCCGGCGACGCGCTTGCCTTCTTCCGCGAACCATTCGATGAAGGAGGCGGCGTAGGAGATTTCGCCTTTTGCTTCGGCGAGCGGCTTGCCTTGCTCGGTCGTGAGGATGAGCGCGAGGTCGTCGGCGTTCGCCATCATCAGGTCGAACCAGCGGCGCAGGATGACGGCGCGTTCCTTTGCGGTCTTCTTGCGCCATGCGGGCCAGGCGGCATTGGCGGCGTCGATGGCGCGGCGCGTTTCTTTTTGTCCCATCTTGGGGACGGCGCCGAGGGATTCGCCTGTCGCCGGGTTCGCGACTTCGAACGTTTCGCCATCGTCGGATTGGTGCCATTCACCGTCGATGTAGGCGGCGTGACGCAGCAGCGTCGGGTCCTTGAGTTGTTCCTTCAAGTTCATGTCTTTGTCCTTTTTTTGGTCTATTAGCGTTGCCCCTGTGCGGGGCGGCAGTCACTTTCTTTGCTGCTGCAAAGAAAGTAACCAAAGAAAGCAGCTTTCCCCATCCTAAGCACTTCACGCCGGCCGCGGCACAGGCAATCGACCGAATGGCCCCCAGAGTAGCAAGCGACCCCGCAAGCAGAATCGGACTTGGCTCGCGCACGGTCCGACACATCGCACCACACACCAAATTGGCTCAGCACGAAATAGCGCCGGCCCGCTACGCGGCCGATGGGTCAATCGGGTCTGCACGTACTTCCGTACTTCCGTACTAACGCGTCTATCTCACTGCATTCGCGTCAGGTTGGTTTCCCTTGCATACCCGACGGCAGCGCGAAGCGCTGTGCCGAAGCTATTTCGTGCTGAACCAGCGCTCTAAAACAACTGGCTCGTCAGACCGTGCGCGATCCAAGCCCGATGAGACCTTCGAGGGCACGTACTACTCTGGGAGCCATTCAGCCGATCGCCTGTGCCGCGGCCGGTGTGAAGTACTTTGGATGGGGAAAGCTGTTTCTTTGGTTACTTTCTTTGCAGCAGCAAAGAAAGTGACTGCCGCCCCGCACAGGGGCAGTGCTAATAGACCGACGCGAAATCGGGATTCCACGAAAGCCCACGCAAATAACGAATCCAAAACCGCGAGGTGCCAAAACCACCAGCGCCTCGCGCATCAAAAGTCAGACAGCAACACCAACCGTCTCAACAAGCACCTCTTCAAGAATCCCGATAGCTTCATCGAAAACCTCTTCCTGAATGGTGAGCGGAAACAGGAACCGAACGACGTTCGAATAAACACCACACACGAGGAGCAGCAAGCCGCGCTCCAGCGCACGCGTCTGCACGAGCTTGGCAAACGCCGCATCCGCGTCATGCGAACCAGGCTTGCAAAACTCGACGGCGATCATCGCACCCGGCCCGCGCACATCGGCGATTTGCGGGACATCGGCCTTGAGCGTTTCGAGCTTCGCCTTGAGCTTGTCGCCCAACACAACAGCGCGCTCGCAGAGCTTTTCATCGTCGATGATATCGAGCACCGCATGCGCCGCAGCCACCGCCAGCGGATTGCCCGCGTACGTGCCGCCGAGTCCGCCCGGCGCGGCCGCATCCATGATCTCCGCACGTCCGACGACGCCCGACAGCGGCATGCCGCCCGCCAGCGACTTCGCAATCGTCATCAAGTCCGGCACGACGCCGTGATGCTCCATCGCAAACAGCTTGCCGGTGCGCGCGAAGCCCGTTTGCACTTCATCGGCGATGAGCAGAATGCCATGTTCGTCGCAAATCTTGCGCAGGCCGCGCACGAAGTCCGCCGGCGCCGCATTGAAGCCGCCTTCGCCCTGCACCGGCTCGAAGATGATCGCGGCGACGCGCGTCGCCTCGATATCCGCCTTGAACAGATGCTCGATCGCGCGCAGCGAATCCGCGACCGTCACGCCGTGCAGCGGATTCGGGAACGGCGCGTGATACACGTCCGACGGGAACGGCCCGAAGCCGATCTTGTACGGCGCGACCTTGCCGGTGAGCGCCATGCCCATCAGCGTGCGGCCGTGGAAGCCGCCCGTGAAGGCGATGACACCCGGACGGCCCGTCGCCGCGCGCGCGATCTTCACCGCGTTCTCGACGGCTTCCGCGCCCGTCGTGAAAAACGCGGTCTTCTTCGCGTGCGAGCCCGGCGCGCGGGCGCTGATCTTTTCGGCAAGCGACACATACGACTCGTACGGCACGATCTGATACGCGGTGTGCGTGAAGCAGTCGAGCTGCGCGCGGATCGCCTCCACAATCTTCGGATGACGATGTCCCGTGTTGCACACCGCGATGCCCGCCGCGAAGTCGATGAAACGGCGGCCCTCGACGTCCCACAGTTCCGCGTTCTCGGCGCGCGCCGCGTAGAAATCGCACATCACGCCGACGCCGCGCGGGGTCGCGGCGTTCTTGCGGGCGTGCAGGTCGGCGTTCTTGAGGTTGGTGCTCACAGGGAAATCTCCTTCGCGCAAGAGCGCATGTCGATGGCGGCCGTGTCGGCCAACTGAATTTAACGACGACTATAGTAAGATTTGGCCCTCAAGTTCAGAGCCATTTCAATAAATATATAGGAGCCAATCCGATGTCGATGCGCGCGAGCGTGCTTTCCGACTGGCTGGCGCAGCGCATCGACCGCGCGAACGGCCAGCCGATCTACCGGCAATTGCATCGGCTGTTGCAGCAGGCGATTCTGACGCGCGAGCTTGCGGCGGGCGCGAAAGTGCCGTCGTCGAGGCTGCTCGCGGCGGAACTCGGCGTCGGGCGCAATACCGTGACGCAGGTCTACGAGCAACTGGCGCTCGAAGGCTATGTCTCGTCGGCGACGGGGCGCGGCACGTTCGTCGCGGACAGCGCCCCCGACGAAATTCTCTTCGACGATGCGCCGCCCCCAGCCATCGCCCGAACCGATACGCAAACGACGCTTTCCACGCGCGGCGCGCGGCTGATTTCGGGCGCGGGCGTGTCGAAGCGTCAGGGCGGCGCGTTCATGCCGGGCGTGCCGGACGTGTCGCGCTTTCCGTCGCGCGTGTGGAACCGGCTGCACGCGAAATACTGGCGCAAGCCGCTGCCCGATCTGCTCACGTACGCGCCCGGCGGCGGCCACGCGGGACTGCGCCACGCGCTCGCGCACTATCTGCGCACGTCGCGTTCGGTGCGCTGCACGCCGGAGCAGATCGTCGTGACGACGGGCATCCATCAGTCGATCGATCTCGCCGCGCGCCTGCTCGCCGATTCGGGCGACACGATCTGGACCGAAGATCCGTGCTACTGGGGCGTGCGCAGCGTGTTGCAGGTGTCGGGACTCGACCTGAAGGCGATTCCCGTCGACGCCGAAGGCATCGCGCCGACGCCCGACGATCTCGCGTCGCCGCCGAAGCTGATGCTCGTCACGCCGTCGCATCAATATCCGCTCGGCATGGTGATGAGCCTCGCGCGCCGCCGCATGCTGCTCGAATACGCGCGCCAGCACCGCTGCTGGATCATCGAGGACGACTACGACAGCGAGTTCCGTTACGGCAGCCGGCCGCTCGCGTCGCTGCAGGGCATGGACGCGGGCGGGCAGGTGATCTACGTCGGCAGCTTCGGCAAGACGCTGTTTCCGGGGCTGCGCATCGGCTATGTCGTCGTGCCGGAGGCGCTGGCGGACAGCTTCGCGACGGCGAGCGCCGAGCTGTATCGCGAAGGGCAGCTCTTGCAGCAGGCGGTGCTCGCGGAGTTCATCGAGCAGGGCCATTTCACGTCGCATATCCGGCGGATGCGCGCGCTCTACGGGCAGCGCCGCGACGCGATGCTCGCGACGATCGGCGCGCGCTACGGCAATACGCTGGCGATCGCGGGCGGCGATGCGGGACTGCATCTCGTTCTGAAGCTGCCGCAATATATCGACGATCGCGCGCTTGCCGCCGCCGCGCTCGCGGAGGATATCGTCGTGCGGCCGCTGTCGGGGTACTACGCACGCCGGCCGGACGCGGAATCCGGCTTGCTGATCGGCTATGCATGCGTGCCCGACGATGAAATCGCGCCGGCTTTCGCGAAACTTGCCGGTGTGATCGACCGTTTTTTGCGTTGAAAACCGGTTGAAACTGACCCGTCGCAGGGCCTTCCGCCTCTATCCTTGTAGTAGCCCGGCCCGATGCGCGGCCACCTGTATGGCATAAACAGCGGAAGCGGTTGTCACACCCGTTATCAACATCCCTTGCACGCCAAGCAAGATCGCTATGATCCGGCCAAGCGTGCTTGTCGGCACCACGTCGCCATAGCCGATGGTCAGCGCCGTGACCGCGCAAAAGTAGAAAGTGTGGCCTAGCGATGATTGTGCGTGAGTGGCTGCATCGACGGCCCCTCCGACGTAATACATGGCAACCGACAAAACGAGGAAAAGCGCTAGCAGCACGGCCAGAATCGCGCGCAGGTGCCAGAGGACCTTCGCAAACTCGGCAATCGCATGGTGCGGGTGGATTCGGATGCGATCAGCCCCTTTGACGGCATTATCCATGTCGTGAACCTCGCAGATTTTCAGGCCACTTAAGTTCCGAAGTTTGACAACGATACTACTACGTGGTCGATCCTCGAGAATCCTTAGAGGCCACCGTGACGACGCGCGGCAGATAGAGTTGGCATGCAGGCAAACCTCGCGGCATCTCCCACAAAATCTGCAAAGAACCCAAAAAAATCCCACAGAAAGCTGGAAACCACGGCGCATGTGGAGGATCATGTGCGCCGTTTTCCGATCTTCAGCAAGGGCTTCCCCATGACGACTTCGTCCGACCATCACTTTACCGTCATCGCCGATCTCTCCGACGACGCGCCGTCGCTGCGCGAGATTCGCCACGACATCCACCGTCATCCGGAGCTGTCCTACGAAGAGACGCGCACCGCCGCGCTCGTCGCGGATCGGCTGGAGGAGTGGGGCTGGCAGGTGACGCGCGGGGTCGGCGGAACGGGCGTCGTCGGCACGTTGAAGGCGGGCGGCACGAAGAGCATCGGCCTGCGCGCCGACATGGACGCGCTGCCGATCATCGAGCAGACCGGCAAGCCTTACGCGAGCGAGACGCACGGCAAGATGCACGCATGCGGCCACGACGGCCACACGACGATGCTGCTCGGCGCGGCACGCCATCTCGCGCGCACGCGCCGCTTCAGCGGCACGGTGCATCTGTATTTTCAGCCGGCGGAAGAGCACGGCGTGCCGAGCGGCGCGCAGAAGATGATCGCGGAGGGCCTGTTCGACCGCTTTCATTGCGACGCCGTCTTCGGCGTGCACAACCATCCCGGCGCGCAACCCGGCACGTTTTTGTTCCGCAAGGGGCCGTTCATGGCGGCGGGCGATCAGGTGTCGATCGTGATCGAAGGCGTCGGCGGGCACGCGGCGCGGCCGCATCTGTCCGTCGATCCGGTCGTCGTGACGGCGAGCATCGTGATGGCGCTGCAGACGATCGTCGCGCGCAACGTCGATCCGGCGCAGCCCGCCGTCGTCACCGTCGGTTCGATGCACGCCGGCACGGTGAACAACGTCATCCCGAACCGCGCGACGCTCGAACTCTCCGTGCGCTCGTTCGACCCGCAAGTGCGCGAACTGCTGAAGCGGCGCATCAAGGATCTGGTCGAATCGCAGGCCGCGAGCTACGGCGCGAGCGCGACGGTGAAGTATCTGGAAGGCTATCCGGTCGTGGTCAATTCGGATGCCGAGACGGAGTTCGCGATTCAGGTGGCGCGCGAGCTGGTCGGCGAAGAGAACGTCGTCGCGCACGCCGATCTGCTGATGGGCAGCGAGGATTTCGCGTTCATGCTGCAGGAGCGGCCGGGCTCGTTCCTGCGTCTGGGCAACGGTGCGGGCGAGGACGGCTGCATGGTCCACAACCCGCACTACGACTTCAACGACAAGAATCTGCCGGTCGGCGCGGCGTACTGGGCGCGTCTGGTCGAACGATTTCTAGAATATTAATTTTCGGATTTTACCGCTGACGATGGGATATCGAAGCTGCGCCGACCTGACTAAGATATCGGATTACTTATTAAATTTTGAGTATCCGTTATGAACAAGCTGCTAACTTTCAAAGAACGCTGCGTTCTAATCGTCGTTCTCGCTATCTCGTGTGTCATTTATCTGAATGCGCCGGATAAAGCGCTGATTGTGAGCGGTCTGATGGTCAATTTTGCAATCGGCTTTGCCACGTTCTATTCGGCAAAGGCGACTGCCGATAGTGCCAAGTCCGCCCAAATAAGTGCGGACGTTGCATCTGCTGCGCAACGTCCGCGATTCGCTGTTTCACCACGTTCAAATGCAGTCGTTCGGAAATTGCCGAATACGGACTGTGAAGTTACGGTCCGATTTCAGTTGATGAACTATGGCGCGACGGCGGCGGAGATGGTGGACGTACGGCTGGGATATTGCGTGTCCGAAGTGCTTCCAGATGTACCTTCGTACGACTATGGTGGAGTTTCGTCGATTGGCACTGTCATTCAGGCCAAGGAGTTGCATCACATCAACACGATAATGCACCTTGATGCTGCCACGTTTGAAGACCTGCAGTCACGGAGAAAGCAACTATGGATTTATGGCTACATGGAATACAAAGACTATCTTGACGAGCTTTGGGTTAAGGGCTATGCCGCAATGTTGTCGTATTCCAACTTGCGGCGCATCGGATCTAGTTTCTTTGACCAGGCGGGAACGGAACGGGTGTCGCTAGAGCGTTGTCCGACAGGGAAGCGCACTCAGAGGTATGAATACACGCGTCGCCGTGCCGTTGACCGCGATAATGTTTCACCTGCTTTGTAGCAAGCGAAGCGTGATTAGGGTTGCCCCCTTTTGAGTAAGTCGTTGCACACCGTTCAGAGAATGGGCATACGTCTCTTGCGCTATGAGCACGCTTGCCGCCTCACGCCGGCAGCCTGAAGCTCCCTATCGCCTCGCGCAGCCCGTCCACCTGATCCTTCAGCGAATGCGCGGCGGCGGCGGCCTCTTCGACGAGCGCCGCGTTCTGCTGCGTCACCTGATCCATCTCGACGACCGCGCGATTCACCTGCTCGATGCCCGCGCTCTGCTCGCGCGAAGCGTGGCTGATCTCGTCGAGAATCTCGTTCACGCGGCGCACCGACTGCACGATCTCGGTCATCGTCGCGCCCGCGTTCGTCACGAGCGACGCGCCTTGCTGCACCGTCTGCGTCGACGTCTCGATGAGTGCCTTGATCTCCTTCGCCGCCGTCGCCGAGCGCTGTGCGAGGCTGCGCACTTCGGCCGCCACGACCGCGAAGCCGCGTCCCTGTTCGCCCGCGCGCGCGGCTTCGACGGCCGCATTGAGCGCGAGAATGTTCGTCTGGAACGCGATGCCGTCGATCACGCCGATGATGTCGCCGATCTGCTGCGAGCTCGCGGTGATGCGCGTCATCGTGTCGATCACGTCATCGACGACGCCGCTGCCGCGCGTCGCCACATCCGCCGCCTGTTCCGCGAGACGGGCCGCCTGCGCCGCGCTTTCCGCATTGTTCTTCACGTTGGCGGTCATCTGATCCATGCTCGACGCCGTCTGCACGAGCGCCGCCGCCTGTTCTTCGGTGCGCTGCGACAGATCGGTATTGCCCGCCGCGATCTCCGATGCGCCCACGTTGATGTTCTCGGTGCCGTTGCGCACGCGCGAGACGGTCTCGACGAGTCCGCGCTGCATCGTGTCGAGCGCGTGCAGGAGACTCGTCGAGTCGTCCGGACGAACGTCGACGGTGCCCGTCAGGTCGCCGCGCGCGATGCGATGCGCCGCGCCGACAGCCAATTCCAATTCGCCGCCCAGATTGCGCTTGATGCTGCGCAAAACGATCAGCATCGCGGCCGTCGCGATGCCGCCGAGCACCGCCGTGATCGCGAGCCAGCGTAGCGCGCTCGCCCAGAACGCGCTCTGCACGTCGTCCATGTACATGCCGGTGACGAGATACCAGTCCCACTGCGCGAAGCGCTGCGAATAGGAGAGCTTGCCGACCGGCTTGTCGCTGCCGGGCTTCGGCCACAGATAGCTGACGAAGCCGCCGCCTTGCTGATCGCCCGCCTTCACGATATCGACGAAAAGCCGGTTGCCCGCGGGATCGGTATAGGTCGAAAGATCCTTTCCGTTCATGGCGGGCTTGATCGGGTGCATCACCATCGTCGGATGCGAATCGTTGATGGACAGATAGCCGTCCGTGCCGTAGCGGATCGCGCCGACGACGTCGAGCGCGCGCTTCTTCGCTTCCTCTTCGGTGAGCGTCTTGTCGGCGGCGAGCGCCGCGTAGTGCGCCGTGACGGCGTACGCCTCGTTGACGAGCGTCTTCAACTGCTCCTTGCGGTCATCGATCATCGAGGTCCGGTTCTGCCACGCCCCGATGATCCCGATCGCGATCAGACCGATCCACAGCACGGCGATCAGCGAGCCGAGCTTCCTGTTCAACGTCATTCTGTTCATATTGCGCCGCCGCCTCTTTGCGTTGTCCGGTGCGACGGCGCACGCCGCCGCATGCCCGCTTTACGGCAGGCACGGGCGACGGATGTAGGGCGGGGAATACCCGTAGGTCGTTCGTCAGGTCGATGAGAGACGGCGAATCGGGTCTTTGTCGGGCGGCGCGTCGGGATGCTGCGGCTCGTCCGGCCGATGACCCGGCGACGGCGGCGTGAGCGGATCGGCTTCCGGATCGCGGTTCGGGTCCGCGATGGGATCCGGAACGGGACTGGTCTGCATGTCGAATTTCATGATGTACCCCGACAGGTGGACGGGCGCTACACGGACTCGTGCGGCGCCGGCATGTGCAGCGTGAACGGCTCTCCCGGATGCGCGCCGCCGGTGTTCGAGAGCGCGGCGCGGGCGCGGGCGGCGATCGCGTCGCTGCCGGTGTCGCGCGGATGTTCGTCGAGCACGATATGCGGCGTGCCGAGCGCGCGGGCCGCGGCGACGGGCGACGACGCGGCGGCGTCGTCGGAGACGAGCAGGCGCGCGTTGGCGATCAGGCGCGGCAGCGCGGCCGGTGCGACGGCGCCCGCGAGAAAGAGCGCGGCCGTCTGCATCGCGCCGAGGACGCCGGCGGTGCGCTCGGGATCGGGCGCGTCGCCGACGATGGCGATCTGCCAGCCGTCGGCAGCGAGTTGATCGGCGAGATCGGCATAACGTTGCGCGGGCCACGCGGGCGCGGCGTGGTGGCTGCCCGGATGGATCAGCACCAGGCGCTCGCGCTCGATGCCGTGGAACGCGGCGAGCGCGTCATAGGCGGCGGCTTCGTCGCGACTCGCGTTCGCGCATGGCGTCACGCTCGGCGTGTCGGGGACGAGCGCGGTCGCGAGGTCGTCGCTCAACGTCGAAAGGGGATTGGCTCGCATCCTGGCTCCAAGTGGCGTGTCCTCGTTCGATTTCCGCAAATCCGCGGGAGACGGCGCTTGGCAAGCACCCGCCATGCCCGGGACGTTTCTGGCGCGTCCTGCCCGAGAATTGCAGGCGGCGGACACAGATTGCGTCCGCAACCGTGACAGTTTGATTGTCGATTGCGGCATCTGTCACGTATTGAAGGAGGCGCGGCGGCGCTCGTCAAGGCGCGAGGTTTGTCGGCGCCGATGTAAAAAAAGCCGCCGCCTCGCGGTGGCGAGGCGGCGGCTTTTCGTGCGGCGCGCGGGCGTTTCAGGTTTCCGCGTTGCCGTCGTCGGCGGGCAGCGTCTTCGGCGTGAACGCTTCGGCGCGGCGGCGAATATGGTCGACTTCACCGGTGACGAACGTGCGCTCGTCGGCGGCGAGCGCTTCCTGATACGACGTGCCTTCCGGCACCCGATGCAGCAGTGCGCGCAATTCGCCTTGCGTCGTCTGCTCGACGGGTTCGTAATCGTACAGGCCGAGTTCCAGTTCGGCGCGTTCGTGGAGGATGAACAGGCACGACGCGAACACCGCGACGCCGAGCACTTCCTGCACGCCGAAGCGGAATTCGTGTGGCACGGGCGAGAACGGCAGCCACGCGATGAGCGCCACGCCCGCGAGCGCCACGGCGATGGTCACGTTCAGCAGGATGTGCAGACGCGCGACGATGCGCTCGCGTTCGGTCTTCAGTTGCCCGGCCGATTTCGGCACGAGCGCGACGAGAGATTGTTGACGGCGGAGTTCTTCGAGCGGGAGAGCGGCCATGGAGGTTGTCGTCGGGACCATCGGTAAGCGCCAGAGCGGCGCGACACCGGTATAACGCGCGGCTTACAGGACCGTTGACGGCGCTTTCGTCTTGTTTCGCCCTGTTTCGTCCTGTTGCATTTAGCGCGTCCGGTCCACGACCGGCGTGCGGATGGTCGCGGTGCCGTCCGCGATCTGCTGCGCGAAGACGAGCGCCTCGACGATCGTCCCGAAGACTTCCGCGCGCACTTTGTCGTCGGTCAGGCGCATCAGATACGACGGGTGATAAGTCGGCACGATGATGTGCCCCTTGTGCTCGATGGTCTTGCCGAGATACTCCGACAACGCCGTGCGATGCCCCGTGAGCGCCTTCAGCGCCGTCGCCCCGAGCGCGACGACGACTTTCGGCGCGATGCGCCTCAGTTCTTCCTCCAGCCAGTAGCGGCAGGCTTCGCGTTCGCGCTGCGCGGGCGCGAGATGCGCGCGTTCCTCGCCGTGCGCTTCCCATTTGAAGTGCTTCACCGCGTTCGTCAGATAGAGCGATGCGCGGGGAAGCGCGGCCTCGGCGAGCACTTCGTCGAGCAGTTTGCCCGCCGGACCGGCGAACGGCTTGCCCTCGCGATCTTCCTGATCGCCCGGCTGCTCGCCGACCAGCATCACGCGCGCATCGGCGGGACCGGTGCCCGGCACGGCCTGCGTCGCGTTGCGCCAGAGCGCGCAGCGCTTGCACGCGTCGAGCGACGGCGGCTCGTTCAGCATCGTGCCCTTGACCGGCTCCAGATCCGTGTTGATGGTCACTTCCATCTCGGGCGGCACGTTGAGCGGATGGCGGTCGCGCCGCGAGTAAGGATCGGCGCGGGAGATGAGCGCGGGATCGGTGCGCGCGTTCGGCGGGCTTTTCCAGTAGCGCACCGGCATATGCGACGCCATTTCGGCGGCGTTCGCCTGCGCGGGCGCGAAAGTGCTTTCGTAGTACGCGAGCCAGAGCGCCTCGATGGCGTCGCCGCTCACCGCCTCGCCGCTCATGGCCGTGTCGCCGAAGTCCATCGGCTTTTCTTCCGGCTCGCTCGTGCGGTCCACGCGCAGCAGCGCGCCGTCCCAGAAGGCGGCGCCGTGCGGCGTCGCGATCATCCACGTGGCGCTGCCCATGCGGGTGGCGAAATGCATCGCGGCGTGCTCCAGCAGGTCGTGCACCGGCTCGAACCAACTGATGAATTCGGGCGGCCCGAGCGACGAATCGCGATGCCGGAAGCGCAGTTTGTTGCGCATCTCGCGCTCCTCGGCCTCGACCGATTCGATCATCCGCCGCAGCCGATGACCGTCCGCGTCATCTGCCGATGCGATCGCGCGGTCGCCCTGCGTCCAGCACCACAGCGCCTTGTAGAGAAACGGCCAGCGGTCCGGCGCGCGGTAGCACGCCGCCGTTTCGAGCATGGCGAGGAATTCGCGCGCGACCCTGACGGGCTTCTTCGCGTTCGGATCCGCCGAGCCGGGCGGGGGCGGATAGAGGGAGCCGAACACCGTGGCCGAGGCATCGGTTTCGCGCCACTGCACGTTCGCGGGCTGCGCGCCCTCCATGAGGAGCGCGCGCGCTTCGGAACGCCAGGCAGCAAACGATGGATCGATGGTGACGCATTTCATCGGCGGTCGGAATCAGAAAAGTACTGTATATCCATACAGTGATTCTAGCGATGAAAGTGGCCTTCCGGCAACCATTCGACGACGATCGTGCCCTTTCACGGCCGGTGTGGCGGCCGCCGAAACATGGGAACGCTCATTGCTGAAATTGATCCGTCGCGGCGCTCGATTGCCTGAACACACCACACACGGAGCCGACATGCTTGCCATCGTCATTCCCGCTCACAACGAAGCCGCGCATATCGGCGCGTGCGTGGCGGCTGCGCGTCGCGCGGCGGATCATCACCAGTTGCTTGGCGAGGCGGCGCGCGTGATCGTCGTGGCCGATAGTTGCATCGACGAAACGGGCGACATCGCGCGGGCTTTGGGCGCGGAGGTGTCGTGCATCGACGCGCGCAACGTCGGCATGGCGCGCGCGCATGGCGCGGAACGGGCGCTGGCGCTGGGCGCGCGCTGGCTCGCATTCACCGACGCCGATACGACCGTCGCCGACGACTGGCTCGTGCGCCAGCTCGACTGCTGCGCGGACGCGGTGTGCGGCGTGATCGGCGTGCACGACTGGGCGCCGCATATCGGCGCGGTGCGCGAGCACTTCGGCCGCACTTACACCGACGCGGACGGGCATCGGCATATTCACGGCGCGAATCTGGGCGTCTCGGCGCGGGCGTACGTGCAGGCGGGCGGATTTCCGCCGCTGGAGTCGAGCGAGGACGTGGCGCTCGTCGAGGCGCTGATGGCGATCGGCGCGAACATCGAGTGGAGCGCGGCGCCGCGCGTGGTGACGAGCGCGCGGACGGATTTTCGGGCGAAGAAGGGATTCGGCGCGACGTTGCTCGAAGTGAGCAAGCGCTATTTGCCGATCGGCGCCGATGCCGCGGATTCGGCGGAGGCGATCGCGGCCTGACCGCTTCAGGCCGGTCCGAGATCGCTCGGCAAATCCACGTCCCGCAGCACATTCGGATCATCGACATCGACGACGAACGGCGTGCGCGTCGAAAAAATGCCGCGCGCGCCCGCATCGCCGTCGAGCGCGGCGAGCGCTTCGCGATGCGCGAGGCCGAATCCTGCCGGATGCCCGCGCTTGCCGCGATAAAACGGTGCGACGAGCTCGGCGCCTTCATCGAGCGGCCGCGCGACCGCTTCGTACGTCGCGGCTTCGATCCACGGCATGTCGCCCAGCGCGACGAGCCAGCCATCCGCTTCGGACGTCGCGCGCACTGCCGCCGCGAGCGCCGCGCCCATGCCGCGCTCGGCATCGATGCTGAAGATGACGTTGCAGCCCGCTTCGTTCAGGACTTCGGCGAGCTTTTCGGCGCCGGGACGCACCACGGCGATGACTTCGGCGGAAACCGCGAGCAGCCTGCGCGCCGATTGAAACACGACGGGCGTGCCGCCGGGCAGGGTGGCGAGCAGCTTGTTGTGGCGTCCGGTGGGATCGAAGCGGGTGCCGAGACCCGCCGCCAGCAGGATGCCGGTCGCGTTCGACGAATAGGTCATCGCGGCTGCTCGTTTGGGGATCGAATGGCGATTGTGCGGCGCATCGAAGAACGTCGCAAGGGTTGAGGGGGGCTTTGCGGGTTTTTGGGGGTGCTTGTGGATGGGCTGCTGTCGGCCAGCAGCGGCCGTTCACTAAGCAGGGGTACCCGACTTTGGAACGGCCGCGATACTTCGGAACCTGACCGAGGAGCGACGCACACAAATCGGCCTTTGCGGACGTTCGACGAGGTGCGAGTCGACGTCTGCGGTATGCGGAGGTGCGGACGTTGGCGCTACCGAGTTACGCAACGTCAATACCCAACCTTTCGACTCATACCTCCGACCCGAAGCGGTCCTAACCTAGAGGAGATCTAGTTGCCGGACAGCGGACGCTTGATCGCCGCCTGGCCTCCCCACCGTTTCGAATCCGTTTCGCCAACGGTAAGAGCAGCAGTTGTACGGCAGCTATGAAGCAGATGCCGAAAAAAACACCGAGACCGGAAGGCCAGGCATGCCTCGCGAATGCCCGCGATCAATCGGATGCATCAGTAGTAGGAAACATCTTGCAAGCAGTCGCCTCCAATTTGGCGCAGCCTAATTCTGCCATTGGTCTTTCTGTTCGTGTAGTAATGGCCAGAAAGTTCAAGCACTTTTTCTCCATTTACTTGGACGTATCGTACGTCAAAGAGTGTTGACCCTGTGTATATCTGCCAATTTGGATTTTGTGGTGTGACGCGGTGTACATAGTACAAGCGTGGCTGCCCACTCTCGCTAACAGGAGTAGACTCGAGAGTAATTGATTTTGAAGTTGGTGTATGCAAATCAATTTGAGTATGACTAAGCGTCTGGCGAATTACGGCGCGAGCCGTGAGCTGCCCTCCTTCGAACGTGATTTCACCCTCCCATGCACCGTTAATATCAGGAAATAGAGAGCCATCAAATAATCTCATGAGAGACCATATCCGACGAGCCGTAAAATTGGACCCAATCAGGAAAATCAGGAGCGCAGTTACAGCAGATGAAATCGAAAACAGTTTGAATAGAGACGTAGTTGGCGAAAAATGAAGAATGAGTGCGTAGACCGCGATGCTGAAAAATACTGTGAGGCCGACGGCCAACTTGATCAGACTTGAAAAATTTATGATTCTGAACATCAGCGCTCCAGATTTCGATAGCTATATAGTTGTGCTTTTCCGTGGCTCTTGGCGGCCATTAGGGCGACGTACGATTCCCTCAGGGAATCCCCAGTTCCTGCCGAGAATGTAGCGCACTCTTTCCCTAGCTCTGAAATTTCTTCGAAAATCTCATTTTCCGAAATTGAGAAGGTTTCGGTGTGACCCGCAACGCCATCAGCCCCACAAAAAATTATTGAAAACCCAAGCTGCTCAAGATAGTCAGCCATTCTGCGCGTCGTTTCAATCATTTTTTGATTGAGTTCAGTAAGTGATATCGCGTCGTTACCAAGATAATATTTTGTGATTCGCTGGCCAATGTCGTCGCCGTCAATCGTTATAAACATTTCATTTACCCCAAAGGCTGTCGCAAGACACTTTAATCGCGCCTGATCGATCAGGTAGCTATTTGCGTATCAAGCCGGCAATTCTATAACTTCACATTTGCACCGTACAGCGAATCGTCGTGCGCGCGCTCGGAGCAGCCCAAAGACCGTCCAGTCATGCCAAGCTCAGCGGCGGCGTTCATGAGCGCACCGAAGTTGGCTTAAACCCAGCAGGTGAGTGATCCATCTCGAAGCAGGTGGTACTGTCTGTTGACGCAGATGAACTGCGTTTTGTCAGTTCGTTGCGATCTCAGTGGCGTCGACGATTGAGCTTCGGGTCGTGCCTAGCAACCCGCTCGGCACGTTGAGATGGCGCTCACGCTTGACCGTTCTTGGCCGCGCTGGGCCCGGGCCTTTCTCGCCTTTTGTCCGCGTTCGAAAGAGCGTGCGCCGTGCCTCAGAACCGCACCGAATGCGACCTCGTTCGCGCCGTTGCCAACCAATCGTGAGCACACCCCGTTTGCGCGCACGCTCGGGCAACGGATTGCTCTTCTTCCGTCCACAAGCCAATCAATAAATGATTGTGCTGTCGAGCGTTCTTCTTGCACGTTCTAGTGCAAGCGCGCGGTCGAACTGGTATTGCTGACCCGCATCATAGTCGGCCGCAACGTTGTTAATCGTGTCGGTCAGTTCTACCCGCAGTGCCGTTAAAGCATTTATTTTCTGAGTCGTATCGAGGATGAGGCGGCTCCCATCCGGAGCTCTCAAACTCTTCGCATACGAGGGGTTGTTCTCCAGTTGGCGCAAATACTCGTCGACGCGGCCCAAGAGCACTAATGGAAAGAAAGGATTAACTTTGAGCTTCTCGTCCGGCATGTGATAGATAAGCCCCGCAATTTCATAGCTCGACAGCCCGATGTCAGCATCAGCGTCTCTGCAAAGGCATTTCAACAAACGAATTGCTTTTTTGGCGGATTCGTCGCTAGCCTTGTCCTTTGCATTGATTAGCATCATATGCCTAAAGGGGCTGTTGCGCAGCGTCGTGTGCGTGTGTTTATCAAGAATGGCAACGTCTCGAAAGTATTCCAAGTGCAAACGTTGATAGTCGACCGTATCAATCCAGTGCGATGGGACAATGTCGACCTTGCGTGCGAGCGACCCTCCCGAGACTGCGATTGCTTTAGCGCCACTCGTGTCAACTTCAGCGGCTGGATACTTTTGCGCCAAGTATGTTTCACAGAAGGCACGCAAGTCCACGAGCTCTTTGAGTGTCGATTTCGGACCCGTCGAAAAGTTGTAGCTATTTGGCTGAACCGCTGGTTGGTCGACTTGGCAGAACCAAGCCGCTAGGACAAGCAAGTCAACGTCGGAAGATGAATAGATATGCACATTCAGGGGCACGGAGCCTTGCAATCGGGTCTCAACCGAATAGAGCTTCTGAGAAGTGAGTTGGTCAGCAACACGCTGGCCATCACGCAAAGAAATCTTCGTGTACTCAGCGGGCACCTCCGCCATACAGCCTAACGCATATCGCGTCGCGTCCCCTTTCCCCTTCGTCTCAAACGACTCCATCACCGGCCTTGGCACCGAGTCAAAAGTCAGGCTTTTAACCGTTGGTGTTCGTCGATTCCGCAGTTTTTGCAGCTTATCCGAATACTTTGTGCTCATATGTCTCACTCGACCTTTGTCAGCCGCATGTCTCCGTACGTGAAGCGTCCCATGTTGTTGAAATAGAATCCTTCGGCTCTCTTGCCATCATCGCTGAACGTCAGTTCGCAGTAGCCATAGTGCGACTCCAGTCCGTCCGTGGTTCTACCTTGAACCGAAGGTGTATTCGCATACGAGTACATCAGAAGCGCACGACCATCGACGTCCTGTAGCGCAGCGGACTTACTGAACGATTCCGAAGATGCGGTGGTAATCCGCCCGTCCAGTAAGCGGGATCAGAAGTAGAATTTCCAGCAAAGGGAGTTCTACGCAATGAAGAAGTCGAAGTTCACAGACAGCCAGA
>NZ_OGTP01000010.1 GCF_900258035.1 Caballeronia novacaledonica
CCGCCTGCCTTCAGCGTCTGCGCGAAAGGCTCAAGTCTCTGCCCAACGAAAAACGACCCGGACGTGCATGCGACCGGGTCGTCAAATCCCGCCCCAAACGGTACACCGTTCGCTATCTAAGAAAAGACCTTAACTGAACGGCATTAAGCCGCGTGGGCTGCTTTTTTTACTTCAGCTTGAGGAAATCACGACTTGCGCGGCATTCCCAGCCCGCCGAGCAACGCCGCGAGCGGCTGCTTCGGCGTGCTCTTGCGTTCGGGATCGACCGTTTCCTCGTGACGCTTCATCGCCGACGGCGACGGCTCGTACGGCTTCAGGAAAAACTCGTCGATGGGCTGCTGACGGCCGCGCGGGCGATCGTGCGTGCCCGCGGGACGGCGGCGCGCACCCGGCTCGTCGCGCGACGCATGCCGATGCTCGGCGCGCTCCGGGCGGCCGAAGCGTTCGTCACGGCGCGGCGCCGATCCGTCGCGACGGGCGGGCATCGTCACTTCGAGCGTTTCGACTTCGAGCGGACGCTTGATCAGCTTCTCGATGTCGGCGAGCTGCTTGCGCTCGTTCGGGCTGCACAGCGACAGCGCGTCGCCCGACGCGCCCGCGCGCCCGGTCCGGCCGATACGGTGCACGTAGTCTTCCGCGTTGAACGGCAGATCGAAGTTGATGACGGCCGGCAACTCGGCGATGTCGAGACCGCGCGCGGCCACGTCTGTGGCGACGAGCGCTTCGATCTCGCCGCGCTTGAACGCGTCGAGCGCCTGCATGCGCTCGCTCTGCGTGCGGTCGCCGTGAATCGCCGTCGCCACGATGCCGTCGCGCTCCAGCACGCGGGCGAGCCGGCTCGCGCCGATCTTGCTGTTGCAGAACACGATCACCTGCTTCAGCTCGCGCTCGCGAATGAGCTGCGCGACCGCGCCGGACTTGTCGCTTTCGTGCACCTCGAAGACGATCTGGCGCACGTTGGTCGCGGTCGAATTGCTGCGCGCGACTTCGATCGTCTGCGGATTGCGCAGGTAAGTGGACGCGAGCTTCTTGATTTCGGGCGAAAAGGTGGCCGAGAACAGCAGCGTCTGGCGCTCCTTCGGCAACAGATTCAGGATGCGCTGCAGGTCGGGCAGAAAACCCATGTCCAGCATGCGGTCGGCTTCGTCGAGCACGAGCATCTGCACCTGACCGAGATTGACCGTCTTCTGCTGCACGTGATCCAGCAGGCGGCCGGGCGTCGCGATCAGGATTTCGACGCCGCGGCGCAGCGCGTCCGACTGCGGATTCATGTCGACACCGCCGAACACCACCGTACTGCGCAGCGGCGTGTGCTTCGAGTAGGTCTGCACGTTGGCGGCGACCTGATCGGCGAGTTCGCGCGTCGGCGTGAGCATCAGCGCGCGCACCGGATGGCGCGCGGGCGAGGCGCTCGTGTTCGCCGACGGCAGCAGGCGCTGGATGATCGGCAGCGAGAAACTCGCGGTCTTGCCGGTGCCGGTCTGCGCGGCGCCCATGACATCGCGGCCCGCGAGGACGACCGGAATCGCCTGCGCCTGGATCGGCGTGGGCGTCGTGTAGCCGGACTCGCGCACCGCTTTCAGGATGTCGGCGGACAATCCGAACTGGTCGAACGTCGGCGCGTCGGCCCCTGCGGTGGACGTGTTCGTGGCGGCGGAATCGGACATGGTGACTATATTGGCTATCGCTAAAGTGCCGCTCGGTGCGGCGCGCGTAATAAATCGGTCGAATCGTTCGGTCGATCGTCGCGACCGGTTGCTTACGCGGATGGGTTTCGTTGGCGCACGCGGCGCATCAAACAGGCACAAGGCGCGCGCTGGACGGGGCGGCCGGCCTCGGGCCCGGCTCGCCCGGTTCGGTACGCGAGCCCGCGCTCCGAATAGGACACGGCTTCGATGACGCCTTGAAGGCAGCGGCATCGCCCGGTTTTCTGAGCGGCGGTTCGCTCGAGGCCCGTGTACCGCTCAGTTGGCATCGAACGGCGATGCCGAAAATCCGGAAATCGGACCGGCTGCGGTTTCCACAGCCGGAAAGCCGCACATTGTAGCACCGTGCGCGCGTGCGCTCTTGTGGCGCAAAAGCGCAGCCGACCGCGTTTCGGAACGCCGCGCACCTACTTCTTGCGCGCCTCGCAATCCGCGAGCAGCGGCGGCGAATCCTTCGCGGCCATTTCGTCGTACAGGTTCGCTTGCGGGCCCTTGGTCCACCACGTGTATTGATCGGCGACGTACTTCGCGCCCGATCCCGCAATGACGTTGACGAACAGCAGCTTGCGCCCGTCGACGGTCAGCGCCGCGAAGCTCTGGTGATTGCGCGTGTTCGTGTACTGGACGGACACGCTCTTGCCGTCCTTGCAGTCGTAGCGGGTCGTTTGCGTCGACGCGGTCTGGATCTGCGGCACGGTGAGCGGCATGGCGAGCGCCGACTGTGCGGCGAGCGACGCGAGCATGAGTGCGAGTGGTTTCTTCATCATCCGGTTCGCGATGGTTTCGAAGTCGATGCGAGCGCCGGCGATCACGGATCGATCACGTCGGCACATGCGTCCGTCGGCGCGGCTGCGACATGGCCGACCACCGGCACGATCTTCAGTCCCGCCGAGGCGATGCGGCACGGCGCGGCAGCAAGCCCGCAGCCCGAGAGTAAGGAAACCACGACGAGCGCGGCCACCGCTTTCCATTTCACGTTCTTGCTCCCGCCGGCGCCCGCGCGCCGGTCATTGCGCCGAAACCGGCCGCACCTTCGACGCCGCGCGTTTCGCGCGCTCGCGCGCCTCGTCGGTGTCGGCGCCCGTCGCGACCGCGACACCCATGCGGCGCTTCACGAAGCTCTCCGGCTTGCCGAAAAGCCGCAAATCTGCACCCGGCACGGCAAGCGCCTGCGCCACGCCCTCGAACGCGATGCCCGCTTCGTCCAGGCCGCCGTAGATCACGGCGGACGCGCCGGGCGCGCGCAAGGTGGTATCGACGGGCAAGCCGAGAATCGCGCGCGCATGCAGTTCGAACTCGGAGAAGCGCTGCGTCGCGAGCGTGACGAGGCCGGTGTCGTGCGGACGCGGGCTCACTTCCGAGAACCAGACCTCGTCGCCGCGCACGAAGAGTTCGACGCCGAAGAGTCCGCGTCCGCCGAGCGCCGTCGTCACCCTGGCGGCGACGTCGCGCGCTTTTTCGAGTGCGGCCGGGCTCATCGGCTGCGGCTGCCACGATTCGACGTAATCGCCCGCGACCTGCACATGGCCGATCGGATCGCAGAAGTAAGTCTGCGTTTCGCCGCTTTCGGGATCGGCCGCGCGCACGGTGAGCTGCGTGATTTCGTATTCGAAGTCGATGAAACCCTCGACGATCACGCGGCCGTGATTCACACGCCCGCCCGCCATCGCGTAGTTCCATGCCGGCTCGACGTCGGCGTCGCTTTTGAGCACCGATTGCCCCTTGCCCGACGACGACATCACCGGCTTCACGACGCACGGAAAGCCGATCTTGCCGATCGCCGCCTTCATCTCGTCGAGCGATTGCGCGAACGCATAGGGCGACGTCGGCAGGCCGAGTTCCTCGGCGGCGAGGCGCCGGATGCCTTCGCGATTCATCGTGAGTTGCGTGGCGCGCGCCGTCGGGATCACGGTTGCGAGTTTCGCGGCTTCGATCTCGGCGAGCGCGTCGGTGGCGATCGCCTCGATCTCCGGCACGATCAGATGCGGCCGCTCCTGCTCGACGAGCGCGCGCAACGCGACGGCGTCGGTCATGTCGATCACGTGCGCACGATGCGCGACCTGATGTCCCGGCGCGTTCGCATAGCGATCGACGGCGATCACTTCGACACCCAGGCGCTGCAACGCGATGATCACTTCCTTGCCGAGCTCGCCCGCGCCGAGGAGCATCACGCGCGTGGCGCTGGCGGAAAGCGGCGTGCCGATGCTCAAGGCATCGGGGCGGAACGAATCGGTCTGCATGAGTGCTCCAGGAATCGATCGGGTGACGAGGTCAACAAAGCCGAAAACAGCGAAATTGGGCGCGATGTTAACACGCAGCGCCAGGCGCAACACTTTGCCGTCCGGTCTATTGACAGCGTCGTCACGAACGGTATTGACATGCGAATGCGGATCGGAATTCCCGAGAGTTTCCAATCGATGACAACGGCAGCGAACATTTTGTTGCGTACGGGCGCTAGACAAATAGCAGGACGCGTGCGATACCCTTACGGTTTCGCCTGCTTCAGGATCATCGATGCCCACGCATTTCTTTCGCGCGTCCGCTCTTCGTTCGGCGCGCTCATCGTCAAATCTCCTGTCGCGCCGCAAAGAGGCGCTGTCGCTGGCGTTTCGCGCTTGCGCGCTCGTCGTCGCGGCGAGCGTCGTCGCGGGCTGCGCGATGCCGAAGCATCCCGATGCAAGCGCGCCGCCCACCGATCCCTACAATCCCGCCGCCACGCAATTGCTCGACGACACGCAATGGGAACTCGCGAGCTGGACCGACGCGAACGGCCAGCCGCGCGCCGTGCCGCACGCGGCCGAAAACGCGCAACCGATCACGCTCGATTTCTCGACCGCGAACGGGCATCGGCAGGCGAGCGGCTTTTCGGGCTGCAACCGCTTCGCCGGCGTGTACGACCTGAAGGACGGCAAGCTCGCTTTCGGCCCGCTCGCCGGCACGCGCATGGCGTGTCCATCCGGTGCGGGCGCGGCGCTGGAGCGGCCCTATCTCGACGCGCTCGCGCACATCGCGAAAAGCGGCGTGCAGATGAACCCGCCGCAAGCGCTGCAACTGACGCTCGACGACGGTCAGGTGCTCACTTTCTCGCCGCGCGCGAAGTGATGTGTTGCGTTCATGCGGCAGGCGCGTCGTGCGCGCGCGGCACCCGTTAAACTGCTCGATCGAATGGTCCGGCCGGCAGTCGCGGCCGGGCGGCATCTCGGGTCATCACCCGATTCGTTTCATCCAACCTTGATTCAATCTCAAGCATGCACATGGTAGTTCTCGGCTGGTTCGGTGCATCGGTCGTCTGGTTTCTTCCGCTCCTCTGGCGCATCGTCAAGCTGGCGCTGCCAGGCAGCGCAGGCGTACGCGGCCCCGGCACCATCCGCCTCTGGCTCGGTTTCGTCGGCGTGCTGCTCGCGAGCAGCGCGCTCGAAGGCGCGCTCGCCAATACGCTCGAAACGCAGTTGAACATCAACCGCTGCGGTCGCGCGCTCGCCACGGCGTTGAGCGGACCCGCGCATCTCAACGGCGCAGCCGCGATCGCGGCAATCGTACTCGCCGTCTTCCTGCCCTGGCTGATCGAATTCAGCTGGCGTTCGGTGCTGGCCTGGGCGGACGACGCGTTCGGCTTCGGCCTGCCGCAAAGCTGGCTCACGCCGCGCGAGCGCGAACGCGAAAGCGAGCCGCGTCAGCGTTCGCCGGGCCGCGACAAGACCGGCAACTGGTTCGAGCGACGCGCCCGCGCGCGCTCGGCGGCCGATTCGCAGGAGCGTTCGCATCGCGCCGAACGTTTCGATGCGTCGCCGTCGCGCACGTCGCACGACGAGCCGACGCTCGGTCTTCCGCCCGGCCCACGAAACAGCCGTTATCAGCGGCCGACAGCGTGGCGCCCGCCCGCGACGGGCAAGAGCGCCGCGAGCCGCGCTACGGCGGCCACCGCGAGTGCCATCGCCGCCGCCGAGGCTTACGCGAAGCGCCCCGCGTTCGAGGCCGCCGGCATCTCGCCTCCCGTGACGCAAATGGAGCCGGTCGCGCCTGCGGACTGGCTGAATCCGCCGGCGTCATCGGCAAATCGTGAGGCTCGCGCGCCGTTCGCGCCGCGCCGGGCATCGGCATTCGAGCCGTCGGGCTCGGGCTTGCGCGCTTCCGTCGCCGTCGACAAGCCGCGCGTGTCCACGCCGCCGCCCGCGCCTCGCACGGATCGCCCGCGCAGTACGGTGACTTCGATGCCCGCGCAAAGGTCGTCGAGTGTGGCGAGCACATCCACGCCGGTTGCGACGGGCGTGAGCGGTTCGGGCAGAACGCCTCTGCCGCAAGCGCCTCAAAGCATCCGACGCGTACCGCCCGCGCGTCCGTCCGCGCTCGCCGCGACGCGTGAGTTCGCGCCGGCGCCGCTCACCGCACCGGCGTTCTCGCGCCCGGCCACGCCGCTCGGGCCGCTCACGCCGCCGCCCGCACCCGAAGCGATTCAGGCAACGCTGCGTTCCATCGAAGAGAAAACGGCGCTTTGGACGTCGCTTGCGGGCGCGAGTCTCGCTCGCGGACATGTGGCGCGCGCCAGTCCCGGTCAGCCGGACGTCGAGGCAAACGCGTTGACGGTGACCGATGAGGCCATCGTTCATGCGGCGCCCGGAGAATTTCAGCAAACCGTGGCGCGCATCGAGCCGGTCGCGCCCGCGCCCACCACGCGCCGGGACATCGAAGCACGTATCGAACCGGTCGCGCCGCCGCCCGAAGAATTCCACCAAGCCGTGGCGCGCGTCGAACCGGTCGCGCCCGCGCCCACAACGCGCCAGGACATCGAAGCACGTATCGAGCCGGTTGCGCCGGCGCCCGCAGGATTCCAGCAAGTCGCGGCACACATCGAGCCGGTCGCGCACACAGCCACAACGCGCCAGATCATCGAAGCGCGAATCGAACCGGTAGCGCCGCCGCCAGAAGAATTTCAGCAAGTCGTGGCGCGCGTCGAGCCGGTCACGCCCGCACGCGCAAGATTCGAGGAAATCGAACCGCCGCTGATCGACGCGCACGCGATCGCGCCCGCGCTCGTCGAGCCGCCGCCGCTCTTCGACTTGCGTCTGCCGGAGCCGCCGACAGAAACCGTCGCGCCTGCCGCGTCGATCGAAGCCAGCGCGATACAAGAGCCCGCGCGCGATCTCGCGCCGACGCCGCCGTGGCTCGACGCGCCCGCGTCAGGCGAAGTCCATAACGAGCCCCCTGCCCCGCCGCGCCTGCACGTCATCGACGAGCCGGAAGAAGCGCTCGACATGCCGGAGCAAGAGCGCCAGGCGGCAGGCGACGAATTCGCGTCGCCGTCGAACATCGTGCGCTTTCCCGTCATCGCGGCCGCGCCGCCCGTCGTGACTGCGGCCCCGAGTCCCGAACCGCGCCCGCCCGTACGCGGCTCCGCGCCGACCGAGTTCGAATTCCACGCGCCGCACGCATCGAAGGTGGAATTGCCGACGCTCGATCTGCTCGAACCCGCATCCGGCGAGATCGAGCGCGTCTCCGAGGAACATCTGAACGAAACCGGCCAGTTGATCGAGCAGCGGCTCCAGGAATTCAAGGTGCCGGTGACGGTGGTCGGCGCGTCCGCCGGTCCGGTCATCACGCGCTTCGAAGTCGAGCCGGCGCTCGGCGTACGCGGCAGCCAGATCGTCGGCCTGATGAAGGATCTGTCGCGCGGGCTCGGCCTCACGTCGATCCGCGTCGTCGAAACGATTCCCGGCAAGACCTGCATGGGCCTTGAATTGCCGAACGCGAAGCGCCAGATGATCCGCCTTTCCGAGATTCTCGAGGACGACGTTTATCGGACGTCGAAATCGAATCTGACGATCGCGATGGGCAAGGACATCGTCGGCAATCCGGTCGTGACGGATCTCGCGAAGGCGCCGCACATGCTGGTCGCGGGCACCACGGGTTCGGGCAAGTCGGTCGCGATCAACGCGATGATCCTCTCGCTGCTCTACAAGGCGAAGCCCGAGGACGTGCGCCTCATCATGATCGATCCGAAAATGCTGGAATTGTCCGTCTATGAAGGCATTCCGCACCTGCTCGCGCCGGTCGTCACCGACATGAAGCTCGCGTCGAACGCGCTGAACTGGTGCGTCGGCGAAATGGAAAAGCGTTACCGGCTGATGTCGGCGGTCGGCGTGCGCAACCTGCAAGGCTTCAACCAGAAGATCCGCAACACCGAGGCCGCCGGCAAAAAGCTCACGAACCCGTTTTCGCTCACGCCCGACGCGCCCGAGCCGCTGGCCACGCTGCCGCTCATCGTCGTGGTCATCGACGAACTCGCGGACCTCATGATGGTCGCGGGCAAGCAGATCGAGCAGTTGATCGCGCGTCTCGCGCAGAAGGCGCGCGCGGCCGGCATCCATCTGATTCTCGCGACACAGCGTCCTTCGGTCGACGTGATCACCGGCCTCATCAAGGCGAACATTCCGACGCGGGTGGCGTTTCAGGTGTCGTCGAAGATCGATTCGCGCACGATTCTCGATCAGATGGGCGCGGAATCGCTGCTCGGCGCGGGCGACATGCTGTTCCTGCCGCCCGGCACCGGCTATCCGCAGCGCGTGCATGGCGCGTTCGTCGCAGACGAGGAAGTGCATCGCGTGGTCGAGTATCTGAAGCAGTTCGGCGAGCCGGAGTACGAGGAAGGCATTCTGTCCGTTCCGACGTCCGAAGGCGGCACGCCAGATCTCTTCGGCGAGACGCCCGACGCCGAAGCCGATCCGCTCTACGACGAAGCCGTGTCCTTCGTGGTGCGCACGCGGCGCGCGTCGATTTCCTCGGTGCAGCGGCAATTGCGCATCGGCTATAACCGCGCGGCGCGGCTCGTCGAACAGATGGAAGCGGCCGGGCTCGTCTCGCCGATGGGCAGCAACGGCAACCGCGAAGTGCTCGCGCCGCCCGGCCCGGCCGACTGACCTTTACCAGAGCCGCAAGCGGCGCAGCAGAAAGATCGTGATGGCGGCGCCGCCCGTCATCATGCCGACGACGATCCAGAACGACGCCGGATCCTTCGTTCCCGGCAAGCCCGCCACGTTCATGCCGAAGATGCCCGTCACGAGCGTCGCGGGCAGCAGCAACGCGGACATGATCGCGAGCCACAGCAGCTTGCGGTTGATGTCCTCCGACAGCGCCGCCGCGATTTCATCCTGCAACAGCTTCGCGCGTTCATAGAGACCTTCCAGTCCGCCGCCCAGGCCGTTGAGCACCTGAATGGCCTGCACGAGCGCTTCCATCGAGCGCGGTTCGGCCCATTCGAGCTTGCGCAGGACGAGTTGCGTCAGCGCGTTGCGCTCGGGATCGATGAAGCGGCGCACTTCCACGAGACGCCGCCGCACGTCGCCGAGCACCGAGCGGCACTTCGCGTGACCGCCTTCGAGCACGCTTTCCTCGACATCGTCGAGACAGTCGCCGATTTCATCGATGCGGTCCGCGAAGGTATCGTTCAGCGCGCGAATCAGGCCGGCGAAGAGATCGACGGTATCGCGGAACATCGTGCCTTCGAGAACCGCGTGACGCAGCCGGTCGGTCGATTCGAGCGGCCGCGCGCGCACGGTGATCATGCGATGCTTGTCCACGTAGAAGCGCAGCGCACCGGTCGCGCGGTTCGCCTCGCGTGCGCCGGGCGCGGCGGCATCCGGCGTCTTCGCGACGAGTTCGAGATCCGCAACGACGCCGTACATGAAGTTCGAGCCGATATGCACGCGCGGGCGCTTGTCCTCGCCGTTCAGGAACTCGCGCGCGACATCCGGCATCGACGTGACGCCTTCGAGCCAGCCTTCCACGGTGTCGTCGTTGGCCGACAGATGCAGCCACGTCGGGCCATCGCCCGCGATGGATTCGCGCGCTTCGTCCCAGGTCAGCCGCAACGCCTCGCCGCCGGCGAAGCTGAACGCGCTGATGAATCCCGGCGGCGCCGGTTCGTTGCGCTTGAGCGGACGCTCGCGCGCGTCGTAGGGTTGAGTCGTGTTCAATCTTGCATTCCCTGCTGTTGCCTTTCGATTTCCTCAGTACACCTTTCAGTCGGGTGCGACAAATGAGCGCCTCGGAAACGCATCGTACTAGAACTCGTAACGTCCCCAGAAAAACGCGACGTCGCCGTCGTTCAGGCCCGGAATGCGCGGAATGATCGTCGCCATGAGCGACGCGCGCCGGTAGCGGATCGAGCCGATCGGCAGCGCGAGCGGCAACGGCGCGTAATGCGCGACGTCGCTGCGCGCCGTGACGCCGACGAAGAATCCGCCGCCCGCCTGCAAGCCGCCGAGCACTGACTTCGTGTACCACTGGCGCGCGTAGCCGCCGATCGGCTCGAAGTTGTGATGCGAATCCGAAAAGGCGAACGCGAACAGAATGTCCTCGTTGCCGTTCGCATCGGTCCAGTGCTTGCCCGCCCCGCCGCCGTACGACCACGGGTTGAGTTCGCTGCGATTCTCGAAGCCATCGATGTGCCAGCCGTAGCCGGTCACGTAGAGATCCCACGTGCCGTCGTGCGCGACGCGCATCACGCGCTGACACGCCGACGACATCCAGTCGCGCTTGAAATCGCATTCTTTCTTGTCGTCCGCGCGGACGGCGAGCGGCGCGCACAACATCGAAACCATGACCGCCTTGACCAGATTTTTTTTCATTTTCGTCGGACAGCGTGCCGCTGTGTGGGGCGCGGCTCGCCGGCCGCTCTCGTCGCTCCGATCAGACCGTCACGACGGCGATACGAACTTGAAGTCGACCGGCGAGCCGATCGAAAGCTGCTTCGGGTCCGCTGCGAGCTCGCCCGTCTGCGGATCGCGGCGGAAGAAGTACGCGCTGTCGCTCTCCTGATTGCCGACGATGAGCCAGCGCCCGGTCGGATCGATCGCGAATTCGCGGGGCGTCTTGCCAAGCGTCGGATAGCGTTTGACGTACTTCAGATGGCCGTTACTCGGATCGACCGAATACTGGACGAGCTCGTTGGCGTCGCCGCGATTGGTCGCATACACGAAGCGCCCGTCAGGCGAAAGATGGATCGCGCCGCCGCCGATCTTGCCTCTGAAGCCCGGCGCGATCATCGACACGGTCTGGACCGGCGTGAGCTTGCCGTCGTGGTAATCGAACACGAGCACCGACGCGTTCAGTTCGGTCGTCAGATAGGCGTGCTTGCCGCTCGCGTCGAAGATCAGATGGCGCGGCCCGGAGCCGGGCTTGATCAGCGTGTAGCGCGCTTCGGTCGGACCGAAGAGGCCACGGCCCGATGCGGACGGATCGGGCGTGTAACGGTACGCGAACACCTTGTCGACGCCGAGATCCTGCGCGAAGAGATACTTGCCGTCGGGTGAGAACACGGTCGAGTGAACATGCGAGTTGTCCTGCCGCCCCTTCACCGGGCCGCCGCCTTCGTGATGCACGGTCAGCACCGAGTTGCCGACGTGGCCATCGGCGGAAAGCGGAAAGACCGCGAAGCTGCCGCCCGGATTGGACGCCACGGAGTAGTTGGCGGTCAGCAGATATTTGCCGTCGGGCGAGATCGCGAGGTAGCACGGATCGTTGCCATCCGACGAAACGCGATTGAGGAAGCTCAACTGGCCGCTCGCGCGATCGAAGCGAAAGGCGCTCACGCCGCCGCGCTGCGTCGCCGGGCCGTTGTCGCCGGGCAATTCGTTCACTGCGTACACGTAATTCCGGTCGCGGCTCACCACGAGATACGACGGATTGACCGTCTGCGCCGACGCGATGCGGGACAGTTCACCGTTGCCCGTGTCGAAGCGATACACGTAGATGCCTTCGCTCTTGCCGCCACCCGTGTAGGTGCCGATGAGCAGGTCGTAGACCTCGCCGCTCGCCGCGCTCCTGGCGGCCGCATCGCTCGCGGCGGCGGGCGTGGCAGCGGTTTGCGCGAAGGCCTGCGCCGCCGCCAGCGACAGCATCAGCGCGACGCCTTTCGCCCACGCGACGGGCCGCGTGCGCATCGGGCGCGCGTCTTGCAATGTCGATACGAGCGAATTCGCGCCGCAGGGATGGCTCGGGTGCATGAAACCTCCTCATCGTCTCTTGTTGCTTGTTATCGGGGGCGACGCGCGAGTTCGCCGGCATCGCAAGGCCCAGGGACGTGCGGGAGCAAATTCCGCTCCAAACGGCGCGGATCGCCATCGCGAGCGATGGAGTCCGCAGCCAAGATACACCACGCACGCCAGGCCAACCGACACGATTCGAACCAACAACAGGAGTTGCCGCGATGACTATTCACCTCAGCCTTGGCCCGCTCGTCTCACTGATCGCCGGGATCCTGATTCTCATCATGCCGCGGTTGCTGAACTTCATCGTCGCGATCTATCTGATCGTGATCGGGTTGATCGGCCTCTTCGGGATGGGATCGGCCCATCTGTGACGGGCGTGCGACTGTCGTTGTGACGCCGATTCGCGCCGGCGGTTCCGTCGATGCGAACAGATGCGCGAACGCACGCGCACGGGTTGCCCCGCGCGCGTGCGCAAAGTGTCACGAAAGAAGGACACGCGGACGGGCCGCGCGAGTGGACCCGGCTTCGTCAGCCGTTCGCGAGCTGGTCGAGACGCAGGCGTCCCTGCAACGACAACGCACCGACCGACACGCCGGCGACGCCGAAGGTGTAATGGCTGAAACAGCCGCGTTCCGTGAGGAAGGCGGCGGCGGTTTCCATCGCGTTGCGCGACAGACCGAGATGACGATGATCGAGCGCGAGCAGCGCTTCGGCGTCCGAGACGCGGCTCGCGGCGGAAAGTATGGCGATACAGTCGGCTTTCGACGGATAGAGCATGGGTACTGTTCCTCGAAGACGCTACGTTGGGAAGCGGCGGGACAGCGTACAGAACGATTGCACAGCCCTCGTGCGGCGAGGCGCCGGGATCATGCTTGAAAGACGCGCGAAAGGCGGGATCGTTTCGACGCCGGAAACAAAAAAGGAGCGGCGTGAAGACCTTTCGCGAAACTTCATTCTAAACATCAGTCGAATGTTTTTCCAACAGCGCAATCGGCGCTTCGCTAGTGTTTTTCCGCCAACGCGACGCGGCCGCCGTCGCAGCGAATCGTGCGCGCCGTGAGTGCGCGCGGCCCGGTTTTCTGCTTGTCGCGAACGATTGCGGCAGAATGCGGCCAGAAAGCATGCGTGGTGTTCGTCGCTCCATCTTTCGATGACGCCACGCTTCGCTCGGGGCGCGCCGCGTCCCGAATCTTTTGCTCAACCCGCGGCGCGTTTCGAACCGGCACGCGCCGCCAGCAGGAAGATGTTCGCTTATGCCAGCACTGATCGAAGACTACGCGATGGTCGGCGACGGCCACACCGCAGCGCTCATTTCCCGCGACGGTTCCGTCGACTGGCTCTGTTGGCCACGCTTCGACTCCGGCGCGTGCTTCGCGGCGCTGCTCGGCTCGCCCGAGCACGGCCGATGGCTCATCGCCCCCGAAGTGCCCGAAGGTGAAACGCCCGTCATCACGCGTCGCTATCGCGAGGACACGCTCGTCCTCGAAACGGATTTCGAAACGCCGCAAGGCGCGGTGACGATCGTCGACTTCATGCCTCTGCGCAACGGGCATTCGGAACTGGTGCGCATCGTGATCGGCCGGCGCGGCACGGTGCGCATGAAGATGGAACTCGTGCTGCGTTTCGATTACGGCTCGGCCGTGCCCTGGGTCAGCCGTCTGCCCGACGACAGCGGCATCCGCGCGATCGCCGGACCGGATCTCGCGGTGCTGCGCACGCCGGTCGATCTCGTCGGCGAAAACATGCATACCACCGCGTCCTTCGACGTCGGCGCGGGCGAGCGCGTGCCCTTTTCGCTGTGCTATTCGCAGTCGCATTTGCGCCTGCCGCACGCGTCCGATCCCCACACGCAACTCGCGCGCACCGAGAATCACTGGCGCGAATGGTCGGGCCAAAGCGAGCTCAAAGGCCGCTGGGCGAGCGCCATCCGCCGCTCGCTCATCACGCTGAAGGCGCTCGCCTACGAGCCGACGGGCGGCATCGTCGCCGCGCCCACGACCTCGCTGCCGGAGCAGCTCGGCGGCACGCGCAACTGGGACTATCGCTACTGCTGGCTGCGTGACGCGACCATCACCCTGCTCGCGATGATGCGCGGCGGTTACTACGACGAAGCCCGCGCGTGGCGCGCATGGCTGGGCCGCGTGATGGCGGGATCGCCGTCGCAGATTCAGATCATGTACGGCATCGCGGGCGAACGCCGCCTGCCCGAATGGGAAATCGCGTGGCTGCCGGGCTACGAGGGCGCGTCGCCGGTGCGCATCGGCAACGGTGCGGTCGATCAGTTGCAACTCGACGTCTACGGCGAAGTGATGAACGCGCTGCACCTCGCGCGCGTGGGCGGTCTGCAGAGCGACGAAACCGCCTGGTCGATCCAGTGCGCGATGCTGCAACACCTCGACACGATCTGGGAACAGCCCGACGAAGGCATCTGGGAAGTGCGCGGCGGACGCCAGCACTTCACGTTTTCGAAGGTCATGGCGTGGGTCGCCTACGATCGCGCGATCAAATCGGCGGAAAAGTTCGAGCTGCCGGGTCCGATCGACCACTGGCACGCGATGCGCGCGCGCATCCGCTCCGAAGTGCTGAAGAAAAGCTGGAACGCGGAGCTGAACTCCTTCACGCAGGCCTATGGCAGCGATGCGCTCGATGCGAGCCTGCTGCTCATCCCGTTGCTCGGATTTTTGCCGCCAAAAGATCCGCGAGTGACCGGAACCGTACATGCGATCGAGACCAAGTTGACGCACGATGGTCTGGTGAAGCGCTATCACACCGCCGAAGTCGCCGACGGGTTGCCGCCCGGAGAAGGCACGTTTCTGGCTTGTAGCTTCTGGCTGGTCGACAATCTGGCGCTCCAGGGCCGGATCGACGAAGCGCATGCGATGTTCGAGCGCCTCGTCGGCCTGGCGAACGACGTCGGTCTGCTAGCCGAGGAGTACGACACGGTGGCGAAGCGCATGGTCGGGAATTTCCCGCAGGCTTTCACGCACGTGGCGCTGGTGCATACCGGGATGAACCTGATGCGTCACGAGGAAGAGATGGCGAAGGCGACCGGCCAGCCATCGGGCTCCGAAAACCACGAGGAAGCGGAAGCGCAGGCCGAGATCGATGCCGCAACGGGAAAGTCTTAAATCTCTGTTTTGGTTGGTGAAATTTGCGTTTCCCGGTAACATTGGTGCAACGCACAAAATGTAGGATTTGCGAATGTGTTGTTTTTCGTGCCGGCAATTTCGCCCGATCGGTTGAATTGAATGCTTAATACACGGAAAATCTTGCGCGCGCTCAAGTTTCATCGTCCACGGGTCGATAGTGCGCGGAATGGCACCATATAAGGCAGGCAGGAAGCAGCGCAGGAAAGACAGTGCCCCGGCGGCATGGCGACAGCCCGCCGCGCCGCCGGGGGTCATCGAATGCCGTTGAAGCTTATCGCCGGGTGCAATTGCCGGCATCAACGGGCGTACCGGTTTCCACCGGAGTTACTGGGGCAACCATGCTCTATCAAATCCACGAATTTCAGCGAGCCATGCTGTCTCCCCTCACAGCATGGGCCGAGGCCGCATCCAAGTCGTTCGTCAATCCGGCCAGTCCGCTTGCCTACATTCCCGGTTCGAGCCGCCTCGCCGCGGGTTACGAATTGCTCTACCGGCTAGGCAAGGACTACGAGAAGCCGGAGTTCAGCATTCATCAGATCGTCAAGGACGGGCATAACATTCCGATTGTCGAGCAGACCGTGATCGAAAAGCCGTTCTGCCGTCTCCTGCGTTTCAAGCGCTTCGCCGACGACAGCGCCACCGTCACCAAGCTGAAGAACGAGCCGATCGTGCTCGTGTGCGCGCCGCTCTCGGGCCACCACTCCACGCTCCTGCGCGATACGGTGAAGACGCTGCTGCAGGACCACAAGGTGTACATCACCGACTGGATCGACGCGCGCATGGTGCCGACCGAAGCCGGCCCGTTCCATCTGGACGATTACGTCGAATATATTCAGGAGTTCATCCGTCACATCGGCGCGAAGGATCTGCACGTGATCTCGGTGTGTCAGCCGACCGTGCCGGTGCTCGCCGCCATTTCGCTGATGGCGAGCCGTGGCGAAGACACGCCGCGCACCATGACCATGATGGGCGGCCCGATCGACGCGCGCCGCAGCCCCACGTCCGTCAACTCGCTGGCGAACGAGCACTCCTATAGCTGGTTCGAGAACAACGTCATCTACACGGTGCCGGCGAATTATCCGGGCGTCGGGCGCAAGGTTTATCCGGGCTTCCTGCAGCATGCGGGTTTCGTCGCGATGAATCCGGAACGCCACCTCACGGCCCATTGGGACTTCTATCAAAATCTGCTGCGCGGCGACGATGAGGACGCCGAGCAACATCGCCGTTTCTACGACGAATACAACGCCGTGCTCGACATGGCCGCCGAGTACTACCTCGAGACGATCCGCATCGTGTTCCAGGAGTTCCGGCTCGCCGAAGGCACGTGGGAAGTGAACGACGAACTCGTGCGTCCGCAGGACATCAAGCACACGGCGCTCTTCACGATCGAAGGCGAGCTCGACGACATCTCCGGCAGCGGCCAGACGCGCGCCGCGCACGACCTCTGCACCGGCATTCCGGCGAAGGACAAGCGGCATTTCACGGCGGAAAAGGCCGGCCACTACGGCATCTTCTCCGGCCGCCGCTGGCGCACGATGGTGTATCCGCAATTGCGCGAGTTCATTCTCGAACACGACAAGACGCCGAAGACGGAAGCGGTGCCCGCGTAAGAAGAACGCGACGGGACCGATTCCATCGCATCAAATGAAAACGTCGCGCCCTGCAAAAGGCGCGACGTTTTTTCGTTATCTTCAGACGGCGCGAAGACGAAAACGCCGATCAGCGCCGCGTCAGATAAGCCAGCAGCAACTCGGTATTCATGCGGACGATCTGATCGCGCTGGCCTTGCTCGCTGAAATCGAGCCCGAAAGTCGCTTCGAGCGTAAAGCGGTTCGACACGATGTAATAGCCCAGTCCCGACAGGACGATATACAGCTTGAGCGGATCGACGTCGGTGCGAAACAATCCGGCTTTTTGACCACGATCGAGAATGGCGGTGAGCGTGGTGACGATCGGCGAAATAAGCTCGCGAATTCGATTCGATCCTTTGATGTATCTCGCCTCATGCAGATTTTCGTTATTGATGAGGCGCAGCAATTCCGGATGATCCCGGTAGTAATCCCAGACGAAATGCGCGAGACGCGTCATCGCTTCGATAGGCGCAATGCCGTCGAGTTCGAGTGTGCGTTCGGCATCGACGAGTGCGGCTAGCGCATGTTCGAGCACGGCGGTGAATAACTGCTCCTTGCTACCGAAGTAGTAATAGAGCATGCGTTCATTGGTCTCCGCCCGGCGCGCAATCTGATCGACACGGGCGCCAAACAGCCCGCCGGCAGCGAACTCTTCTGCGGCGGCAAGCAAAATACGGCGCCGTGTGCCTTCAGGATCTCTTTTGATTTTCGGCTGATTCATGGTGGCATGACTCGGGAGCCGCGTTGCCGGATTAGCGTCACGCGGCCCGCGTTGGGGTACATGACGTGAACGGGCGCTGCCCAGGGTTATTGGGAAACACCGTCCTGCGGTCAAACGGAAAAGCGCTTCGATTATGCGCACATCGAACGACATTGGCAATTGGGATTGAAAGCCATCCGGCACGGCTGTTTGCGGTTTCGGCGATAATGTCGGTCAAAGCCGAGCGCGTGCCCGAAAGAGCGGGACTCGCGCCGAACAGGCAGCGTGCGCATGCTGCGCCAGTCCCCAAGGCATCAACGCAATTCCTCGTGACCGCAACCGTTCCCAAGACGCTCGCAGAGCGCATCGAAGATCTGCTGCCGCAGACGCAATGCACCAAGTGCGGCTATCCCGCCTGCCGGCCTTACGCCGAAGCCATCGCCGCGGGCGAGGCGAACTACAACCAGTGCCCGCCGGGCGGCGCCGAAGGCATCGCGCGACTGGCCGCGTTGCTCGCCAAGCCCGATATTCCGCTCGATACGACGCACGGCGTCGAGCGCGCGCGACCCGTCGCGGTGATCGACGAGAACGTGTGCATCGGCTGCACGCTGTGCATGCAGGCGTGTCCGGTCGATGCGATCGTCGGCGCGGCGAAGCAGATGCATACGGTCATCGCCGAACTGTGCACGGGCTGCGATCTGTGCGTGCCGCCCTGCCCGGTCGATTGCATCGCGATGGTGCCCGTCACCGGCGTTCGCACCGGCTGGGATGCGTGGAGCCAGAATGAAGCCGACGCGGCCCGCGCACGGCACGACCGCCGCGTCGCGCGTCTCGAACGCGAGCGCGTCGCCGCCGAGGCGCGGGCGAGCGCGCGTCAGGCAGCGCGCGCGGCGCACGCGAAGCCGCAGCCCATCCCGCAAACGCCGCCGGCACAATCCGCGAGCGACGATCCGGAAGCGAAGAAACGCGCGATCATTCAGGCCGCACTGGAGCGCGCGCGCAAGAAGAAGGAAGAGATGGCGAAGCTCGGCGCGGGCCCGAAAAACACGGACCACGTGAGCGCGGCAGTCCAGGCGCAGATCGACACCGCCGAAGAACGGCGGCGCCGTCTCGGGCTGACCGGCGACGAAAACGCGTCGCATCCCGGCGAGGGCGAAACGGACATCGAACCATGAACGCGACGAAGCGCCGCGCCATCTACGAGACGTTGCAAAGCCTGAATCCGCATCCGGCGACGGAGCTCGAATACACCACGCCGTTCGAACTGCTGATCGCCGTGATGCTCTCCGCGCAGGCGACCGACGTCTCCGTCAACAAGGCGATGCGCAAGATGTTTCCCGTGGCCAATACGCCGGCGGCGGTGCTCGCGCTCGGCGAGGAAGGCGTGTCGGAATACATCCGCACGATCGGGCTTTATCGCACGAAGGCGAAGAACGTGATCGCGACGTGCCGCATTCTCATCGATCAATACGGCTGCGAGGTGCCCGACAATCGCGAGGCGCTCGAAGCGCTGCCGGGCGTCGGACGCAAGACGGCGAACGTCGTGCTCAACACGGCGTTCGGACAGCCGACGATCGCCGTCGATACGCATATCTTCCGCGTCGCGAATCGCACGGGGCTCGCGCCGGGCAAGGACGTGCGCGCCGTCGAGACCGCGCTCGAGAAGTTCACGCCGAAGGAATTTCTTCACGATGCGCATCACTGGCTGATTCTGCACGGGCGTTACGTGTGCAAGGCGCGCGTGCCCGAGTGCTGGCATTGCGCGATCGAGCCGCTCTGCGAATATCGCCCGAAGACGCCCGCGCCGGTCGAATGAGCGGTTTGGGCAGACCGGGCACGCGGCGGTCTACAATAGCGGATTCAGAAACCCGCAATCGAATCAATACGTTATGTTCAACCCTAGCCGCGACGAAGTCCGCCAGTTCTTCACCGAAACCTGGCGCAAGGAGCGCGCAAGCGAGATTCTGACGCCGCTCGAAAGCATGGCCGCCGACTGGATCGGCGAGCATCCCGAATATCACGACGCGCTCGTGAATCCCGAATCGCGCGAAGCCGATTACTCGCCCGATCGCGGCCAGACCAATCCGTTTCTGCATCTGTCGATGCATCTCGCGATCAGCGAGCAATTGTCGATCGATCAGCCGCCGGGCATCCGCCGCGCGCACGACAAACTCGTCGCGCGCCTCGGCTCGCCGCATGACGCGCAGCACGCCATCATGGATTGCCTCGGACAGGTGATCTGGGAAGCGCAGCGCTCGGGCACGCCGCCGGATACGGATGCGTATCTCGCGCTCATCGAGCGCCGTGCTTCGCGCGACTAAGCATCCGGAAATCGAGAAGGCGCGCAAATGAAAACACCCCGCTTGCAAAGCGGGGTGTGTCGCTTGATGGCGGAACGCCGGGCGGCGCGCGCTTACTTCTTCAGCACGAGACTGCCGTCGAGCGATTCGATATACGCCGCGAGATCCTTCAGGTCGCTCTGCGACAGGCTCTGCACCTGCGCCTTCATGATGGCGTTGTTGCGGCCGAAGTTCGGGTTGTCGCCGCCGATCTGATACTGGCGCAACGCCCAGTAGATATAGCTCGCATGCTGGCCCGCGAGCCGCGGATACTCGCCGCTCACCGGCTTGTTGAGACCGGGGCCGTGGCAGGCCGCGCAGTTGTGGCTGTCGGAGAGCGCCTTACCGTTGCTCACGTCGGCCGCGTGCGCGGCGCCGACCGTCATGCCGATAAGCGCCGCTGCCGCGCATGCTGCCTTGAAGCTGGTTTGAAGTGCCTTGGACGGCTTCATGAATTCTCCTTCCCGTTATCGCTTTGCCGTGTCACGGGCGGATCACTTGTCGGGATTGTTCTTCGATTGGGGAGTCTGCGCGGCGTAGTACGCGGCGATATCGGCGATGTCCTGATCCGACAGCGTCGTCGCGATGGCGCGCATCGTGTCGAAATGACGGTCGCCCTTCTTGTAGGCGTGCAGCGCATTGGCGATGTACTGCGCGTTCTGGCCGCCCAGCATCGGCACTTCGTAGACTTCGGGGTACGCGGTGCGATAGCCGGGGATGCCGTGGCAGCCGATGCACATCGCGACCTTGCCCTCTGCGGCCTTCGCGTTGCCGACGACGTCGGCCGACGCCTCGGTCGCGAAGCCGGCGAGACCGGACAGCGCTGCAATCACGGCACATTTGCCGACGAAATTGTTCATAGCTCTTCTAACCTGGCTTGAGGGGAAATCCGGCGCTCCAAAGGCCGCGGCCCGCGCCGAGCGCATTACAACCTTCTCGGGACTGTTTGCTGCTACAGGGTTTGTCGCCACGCAGGCCAAAAAAATCGCGCTAATTGTACCGCGCGACCTACCCTCCGTCCACACGCGAACCGCGCCGAAGCCCTGCTGGCAAGGGGAATCGGCTGAAAAGCAGGCATTTAGCCTGCGACAATTCGTCCCTGTACAAGCGATGAGCCCGCCTGCGCGCACGCTGCACACGCGGCCGGACACGCCGCGGCAACCGCCGATCGAGCGGCTCAAACGATACCCGGCGCGCCTCAATGCCGAAAGGTCTTCTGACTTATACTGGGATTTTTTTCTGACCGGATCTTCGTCATGCGTTTCGAAGGCTCATCGCAATACGTCGCAACCGACGATCTCAAGCTCGCGGTGAACGCCGCGATGACGTTGCAACGGCCGCTGCTCATCAAGGGCGAACCCGGCACCGGCAAGACCATGCTCGCGGAAGAAGTCGCGGGGGCGCTCGGCATGCCGCTCCTGCAATGGCACATCAAGTCGACCACGAAAGCGCAGCAGGGCCTGTACGAATACGACGCGGTCTCGCGCCTGCGCGATTCGCAACTCGGCGACGAGCGCGTGAAGGACATCCGCAACTACATCGTCAAGGGCGTGCTGTGGCAGGCGTTCGAGTCGGATCAGCAAAGCGTGCTGCTCATCGACGAAATCGACAAGGCGGACATCGAATTTCCGAACGACCTGTTGCGCGAACTCGACCGCATGGAGTTCTACGTGTACGAGACGCGCGAGCTCGTGAAGGCGAAGCACCGGCCGCTCGTGATCATCACGTCGAACAACGAGAAGGAACTGCCGGACGCGTTCCTGCGCCGCTGCTTCTTCCACTACATCCGGTTCCCGGACGCGGAGACGATGAAAGCGATCGTCGAAGTGCACTTCCCGAACATCAAGCAGGATCTGCTCGCCGCCGCGATGCAGAGCTTCTTCGAATTGCGCGGCGTGTCGGGGCTCAAGAAGAAGCCATCGACGTCCGAACTGCTCGACTGGCTCAAGCTGCTGCTCGCCGAAGACATTCCGCCCGAAGCGCTGCGCTCGTCCGATCAGAAGCAGATCGTGCCGCCGCTGCACGGCGCGCTCTTGAAGAACGAACAGGACGTCGCGCTGTTCGAGCGTCTGCTCTTCATGAATCGCAATAATCGCTAATAAGAAAAAATGAGCCGCTGGATTGAACCCGTCACACTGGAAGGCGAGCATGTCAGGCTCGTGCCGCTCACGCGCGAACACGAAGCGGCGCTCACGGCCGCCGCCAGCGACGGCGAATTGTGGAAGCTCTGGTACACCTTCGTGCCTTCGCCGGACAAGACGCGCGGTTATATCGACACCGCGCTCGACATGCGCGACCGGCTCGGCGCGCATCCGTTCGCGGTGATCGATGCGAAGACCGGCGATATCGTCGGTTCGACGCGCTACTTCAATGTCGATGAAGCGAACCGGCGGCTGGAAATCGGCCATACGTGGTACGCCCAACGCGTACAGAAGACCGCGCTCAACACCGAAGCCAAGTTGCTGCTGCTGACGCACGCGTTCGACAAGCTCGATGCCATCGCCGTGGAGTTCCGCACGCATTTCATGAACCACGCGTCGCGCACGGCGATCGCGCGGCTCGGCGCGAAGCAGGACGGCATTCTGCGCAATCATCAGGTCGGCCGCGATGGCGTGATGCGCGACACCGTCGTGTTTTCCGTCATCCAGTCGGAGTGGCCGGCGGTGCGCGCCAATCTCACCTGGCGGCTCGGCCGCTGAAACCCGTCGCGATGGAGAGCGCGCCATGCTGATCGACTTTTTCTATTCGCTGCGCGACGCGAAGCTGCCCGTCTCGGTGAAGGAATACCTGACCTTGCTCGAAGCGCTGAAGGCGCAGGTGATCTCGCCGTCGCTCGACGAGTTCTACTTCCTCTCGCGCATGACGCTCGTGAAGGACGAGAAATATTTCGACAAGTTCGATCGCGCGTTCGGCGCGTATTTCCACGGCGTGACCCAGCTTCCCGACGAAGCGTTCGAGATTCCGCTCGACTGGCTCAAAAAGCGCCTCGACCGCGATTTCACCGCGGAGGAAAAGAAGCGCATCGAGGCGCTCGGCGGCCTCGACAAGCTCATGGAACGTCTGAAAGAGCTGATGGACGAGCAGCAGGAGCGTCACGAAGGCGGCAACAAGTGGATCGGCACGGGCGGCACGTCGCCCTTCGGGCACGGCGGCTACAACCCGGAAGGCATCCGGATCGGCGGGGAATCGTCGGGGAATCGCACCGCCGTGAAGGTGTGGGACGAGCGCGCATACAAGGACTACGACGATCAGGTCGAAATCGGCACGCGCAACATCAAGGTCGCGCTGCGCCGCTTGCGGCGTTTCGCGCGCGAAGGCGCGGCCGAAGAACTCGATCTGCCCGACACGATCCGCAGCACCGCCGCCAACGCGGGCTGGCTCGATCTCAAGATGGTCCCCGAGCGCCACAACACCGTGAAGGTGCTGATGCTGCTCGATGTCGGCGGCTCGATGGACGACCACATCAAACGCGTCGAAGAACTCTTCTCGGCGGCGAAAGCGGAGTTCAAGCATCTCGAGTTCTATTACTTCCACAACTGCGTGTACGACTATCTGTGGAAGCACAATCGCCGGCGTCATGCGGAGCGCACGCCGACTTTCGACGTCTTGCACAAGTTCACGCCCGACTACAAATTGATCTTCGTCGGCGACGCCACGATGAGTCCCTACGAAGTGCTGCAGCCCGGCGGTTCCGTCGAATACAACAACGCCGAAGCGGGCGCGGTGTGGCTGCGCCGGCTCGCCGATCAGTTTCCGCATCACGCATGGCTCAATCCCGAACCCGAGCGGCTATGGGAATATCGGCAGTCGATTTCCGCGATCCGCAATGTTCTCGGCAATCGCATGTATCCGCTCACGATGGCCGGCCTCGAAACCGCCATGCGCGCCCTCTCGAAGTAACCGAAAACAACACGAATGAAAGCTTCCGCTTCGGCGCCCGCCGCGCCGCGCTTCTTCTTTGACACTTCGCTGTCCACCATCGTCGCCGGTTTCGTCGCGATGATGACCGGCTACACGAGTTCGCTCGTGCTGATGTTCCAGGCCGGCCAGGCCGCGCATCTCACGAACGCGCAGATCTCGTCGTGGATCTGGGCGCTCTCGATGGGCATGGCGGTCTGCACCATCGGGTTGTCGCTGCGCTATCGCGCGCCGATCGTCGTCGCGTGGTCGACGCCGGGCGCGGCGCTGCTCGTCTCGTCGCTGCCGAACGTCGCATATGCCGAGGCGATCGGCGCGTTCATCGTCTGCGCGGTGCTTTTGACCGCCGTCGGTCTCACCGGCTGGTTCGACACGCTGATGAAGCGTATTCCGTCGGGCATCGCCGCCGCGCTGCTCGCGGGCATTCTGTTCGAGATCGGCATCGAGATTTTTCGCGCCGCCGAGCATCGGACGGCGCTCGTCATCGCGATGTTCTTCACGTATCTCACGGCCAAGCGCTTCGTGCCGCGTTACGCGATTCCGGCGACGCTCGTCGTGGGCATCGCGATCGCGGGCGCGCTCGGCTTGCTCGACTTTTCGCACTTTCACGTCGCGCTCGCGCATCCGGTTTTCACGATGCCCGCGTTCTCGCTCGCCGCGGCGATCAGCATCGGCATTCCGCTGTTCGTCGTCGCGATGGCGTCGCAAAATGTGCCGGGCATCGCCGTCCTGCGCGCCGACGGCTACACGACGCCCTCCGCCCCGCTCATCTCGGCAACCGGACTCGCGTCGCTCGTGCTCGCGCCGTTCGGCTCGCACGGCGTGAATCTCGCGGCCATCACCGCCGCGATCTGCACCGGCCGCGAGGCGCACGAGAACCGCGACCGGCGCTACACGGCCGCCGTGTGGTGCGGCATCTTCTATCTGATCGCGGGCACGTTCGGCGCGACCATCGCCGCGCTGTTCGCGGCCTTTCCGAAGGAACTGGTCGTGTCGGTGGCCGCGCTCGCGCTCTTCGGCTCGATCATGAGCGGTCTCGCCAACGCGATGCAGGACGCCCGCCAGCGCGAGCCTGCGCTCGTCACGTTCATGGTGACGGCTTCGGGCCTCACGCTGCTGTCGATCGGCTCCGCGTTCTGGGGATTGATCGCGGGCGTCTTGACACATTTCGTGCTGAACGCCCGGCGATCCTGACGCGGCCTACAATGACGGAACCGGCCCTGATTTCCGGCCGGTTTTCTCGCAACAGAAATTCGCAATCCCGTCATAAGCTTGACCGACAAACCGCTGACGATCGTGCGCATGCCGCCCGACGGCGCCGGCCCGAACTCGCTTGCGCGTCCGGTCGAAATCCGGCACGCCGCGTGCGGGTGCGCACGGTATCAGCGCGCTCGCCGCGCTCGGGACTAGAATGGAAGAATGAATTCAGGGGCGCGCCGCGCGAACGAAGTCGCCGCGCGGCGTCGCAATCATGGGCAATCCGCGGGTTGGTTACCGCAATTTGACAAGGCGCAACGCGTCTGAGACTCGACATGACATCCGCTCTCGACCAGCTCAAGCAATACACGACCGTCGTCGCCGACACGGGCGACTTCCAGCAATTCATCCAGTTCAAGCCGCAGGACGCGACCACGAATCCGTCGCTGATCCTGAAGGCCGTCCAGAAGGACGACTACAAGCCGCTGCTCGAAAAGACCGTCAAGGAGCACGCGAAAAAGCCGATGCCGCAGATCATCGACAATCTGCTCGTCGCGTTCGGCACCGAGATTCTCAAGATCATTCCGGGCCGCGTGTCCACCGAAGTCGACGCGCGCCTCTCGTTCGACACGAAAGCGTCGATCGACAAGGCGCACGACATCATCAAGCTGTACGAGAACGCGGGCATCAGCCGCGATCGCGTGCTGATCAAGCTCGCATCGACATGGGAAGGCATTCGCGCGGCCGAGGTGCTGCAGAAGGAAGGTATCCACTGCAACATGACGCTGCTCTTCTCGCTCGCGCAGGCCGTCGCGTGCGCCGAAGCGGGCGCGCAACTGATCTCGCCGTTCGTCGGCCGCATCTACGACTGGTACAAGAAGTCCGCCGGCGCGGAATGGGACGAAGTGAAGAACGGCGGCGCGAACGATCCGGGCGTGCAGTCGGTGCGCCGCATCTACTCGTACTACAAGAAGTTCGGCTACAAGACCGAGGTCATGGGCGCGAGCTTCCGCACGGTGAGCCAGATCACCGAACTCGCCGGCTGCGACCTGCTGACGATCAGCCCCGACCTGCTGAAGAAACTCGCCGACAGCAACGACACGGTCGAACGCAAGCTCTCGCCGGACCTGGTGAAGAACGAAAACGTGGAGAAGATCGCGGTCGACGAGCCGACCTTCCGCTTCCTCGTCAACGACGACGCGATGGCGACCGAAAAGCTCGCGGAAGGCATCCGCGCGTTCGCCGCCGATGCGATCAAGCTGGAGAAGCTGATCACCGCGCTTCAGTAATGTTTGCTTGATACGAAACCGCCTGCCGCGCCGGGACATCGGTGCGACAGGCGGTTTTTTCTATCTTGCTGCCTCTTGACGTAATTTGACCGTTTCCGAGTTGCCGTGGAATCGCGTTGCAATAGACTTCGGTGCTTTGGCGGCGTAACCGCTTCATATTCACTAAGTCCCGGTCATGCAACTGGATACCTATATTCTCTATAACGGCGATTGCGCCGCCGCGCTCGAACTCTATCAGGCCGCATTCGGCGCCAAGATCGCCGTGCTGGTCCGCTTCCGCGACGCTCCCGACGGCGGCAACGCGCCGCCCGACTGGCAGGACAAGATCACGCATGCGGTGTTCTGCGTCGGTTCGAACGCGATCATGGTCTCCGACGGCCGCTACGGCCAGCCGCGCCAGGATTACTCCGGCTTCACGTTGTCGATCTCCGCGGACGACGCGCAATCCGGCGAACGCATTTTCAACATGCTCGCCGAAGGCGGCAACGTCCTGACGCCGTGGCAATCCACGTTCTGGACGCAGGGCTTCGGCATGCTGGTGGATCGTTTCGGCGTGCCCTGGCTCATCAACGTGGTTCACGAAGCCGAAGCACAGCCGGCCTGAGCGCTATCGCGTCACGGATTGAGCGGCCGCGCGCCTTCGATATTCCACTGCCGCTCGATCTCCGAAAGACGCAGCCTCAGCCGATCCACCTGCTCCACGAAGCGTATCGCGACCCAATGCATGCCCTGCGTCGCCGCGTTTGCATCGGCGTCCGTGCAGGGCGGCACGTTCGGAACATTCACTGCGCGGTACAGCAGGCTCACGCGCCCGAAGCGCAACGCCCGGGCCATCTGCAGAAGCTGCTGACGCACCGCGTACTCGCCCGGCGAACAGGCAATCGCGAAGCGGCCGGGCGCCGCGCCCGCGACTTCGGACATCGACATCGCCAGCATTTCCAGCGCCGCGAGAATCGAGCGATGCAGCCGCTGGATTTCTTCGAGCCGCGCCATCGGCACATTGGTTTCCTTCGCGACCGATTCCATCAGCCCGCGCGACTGCACGAGCCGCTGGCTCATCGCATAGAAGCGTCGCGTGGTTTCCTCCGCGACGAGCGGCGTGCCGTCGAGCAATGCGCCGTACAGCTTCGCGCACGCGCGCAGATTGTCCGCGAGCCGATATCGCCAGGAATACGTCGCGTATTGCGGTAACACGAACGAGAAGCCGAGCGCGATCACCACGCCGATCATCACGTTGGCCGTGCGCCACAATCCGGTGGCAAGCGGCAGGTCGCCGTGGCCGGACACGATGACCATGGTGATCGCGGTGAGCAGCGCGACATAACCCGCCTTGCCGATCGCGTAGTAGGCGCAGCCGCCCGCGATCACGCACATCAGCACGAAGAACACCATCACGGAGCCGGTGAGCATCTGCGCGAGAATGAGCACGAGCCCGAAGAACGCGCCGAGCGCCGTGCCCATCGCGCGCTCGCCTGCTTTCTTGCGGATGTTGCCGTAGTGCTGCAATCCGCCGATCACCACCAGCACCGATACCGACGCCCACACGCCGTGCGGCATGTCGATGCCCGTCGTGACCGCGATCGACACCGCCATCGCGAGCCCGACGCGCACCGCGTGAATCATCGCGGCGTGCCGGTAGCGAAAGTACGGCGACGCGATCGAATGAAAGAGGCGAGCGAAACGGCTGCGCCTGAGTGACGTCGATGTCGTGGAATCCATGATTCGCTCGCGTCGAATGAAGGCTCTCGAAAACAAAACGCCCGTAACGGCCGGATGGCTGTTACGGGCGTTTTACCAGCTTTTCGCGCACCGCGCCGGGCGCATGCGCGAGCGGCCGGAATCAGCCTTCCACGATATCCAGATAGTCTTCCGGACGCGTGCGGTCTTCCGAGCGCTTGAGGCCCAGCACGCGAACGAGCAGGCTCACGACGATCGAGACGATCAGGTTCGCGATCAGCGCCCACACGGCCGCGTAGCCCGGCACGACGTAGCCGAACAGATGCAGCGGATAGATCGAGCCCTTCAGTTGCAGCGAGACGGCCATCCACGTGCCGACGCCGATGCCCACCGCCCAGCCGATCAGCAAGCCGCGATGATCGAGCACGCGCGTATAGAGACCGAGCACGAGCGCGGGCAGCGTCTGAATGATCCAGATGCCGCCAAGCAGCTGCAACTGGATCGCATACGTGAGCGGCAGCGCGAGAATGAAGACCACCGCGCCGACCTTCACGATCAGCGACACCAGCTTGGCGACATTGGTTTCCTGCTCCGGCGTCATGTTGGTGTTGACGAACTCGCGATGCACGTTGCGCGTGTAGAGGTTCGCCGCCGCGATCGACATGATCGCCGCCGGAACCAGCGCGCCGATGCCGATCGCCGCGAACGCCACGCCCACGAACCACGACGGGAAGTAGTGCAGGAAGAGCGCCGGCACCGCGAAGTTCGCGCCGTAAGCCTTGAAGTACGACGCGTACTCGGGCATGTCCTTCACGCCCGACGCCAGCGCCATGTAGCCGAGCAGCGCGAGCAAACCGAGCACGAGCGAATACGCCGGCAGGAGCGACATATTGCGGCGGATCGTATTGCCGGAGTTCGACGAGAGAATCGCCGTCACCGAGTGCGGGTACAGGAAGAGCGCCAGCGCCGAGCCGACGGCGAGCGTCGCGTACGCGCTGTAGCCGTTCAGGCTCGCGGCATCGGGCGCCTTCAGCAGCAGCTTCTCCGGCGGCACGACGCTGAAGATATGGCCGAAGCCGCCGAGCTGCGCGGGGATCACGATCATCGCGGCGATGATCGTGATGTAGATCAGCACGTCCTTCACCACGGCGATCATCGCAGGCGCGCGCAGGCCCGACGTGTACGTGTACGCGGCGAGAATCGCGAACGCGATGATGAGCGGCAGATCGCCGACGAAGCCTTGCGTCGAGAATCCGAGCGCGCCGATCACCACTTCGATGCCGACGAGCTGCAGCGCGATGTACGGCATCGTCGCGACGATGCCCGTCAGCGCGACGGCGAGCGCGAGCATGCGGCTGTTGTAGCGCGCGTGCACGAAGTCGGCGGCGGTCACGTAGCCGTGACGCTTCGCGATGCTCCAGAGCTTCGGAAACACGACGAATGCGAACGGATAGATGAGGATGGTGTACGGCAGCGCGAAGAAGCCCGTCGCGCCCGCGCCGAACACGAGCGCCGGCACCGCGACGAACGTATAGGCGGTGTAGAGATCGCCGCCGAGCAGGAACCACGTGACGATGGTGCCGAAGCGGCGGCCGCCGAGACCCCATTCGTCGAGCTGGGCAAGATCGCCCTTACGCCAGTGCGCGGCGATGAAGCCGAGAATCGTGACGCCGACGAAGAACAGGACGAAGACGAAAGTTGCGGTGGTGTTCATCATCGCGCACCTCCGTTCTTGCGTCCCGAGGGCAGCGCCTTCGTCTTCTTATAGACGACGGCGGTGATGACCGCGCTGATCAGCACCCACAACAACTGATACCAGTAGAAATACGGAAAGCCCCACAGAACGGGCTCGATCTTGTTGTAAAACGGCACCCATACCACACCGATCCACGGAAGGATCAGAAGCCAAAGCCAATGCTTGTTGCGCGGTTGTCCGGTGCCGGTCGTAGCTTCGTGAGCCATGAACGGTCTCCTCTTTGTTTTGATCGCATCGTTATCGCGAGCCCGGCGGGATGCCGGTCGTCGGGTAGACATGCCGCTGAAAGCACCCCGAAATAACAGAGGGAGTATATGGACCCTTAAAACACGGTCAAGCAGGGGGATTCCCGACTATTCCGCTGATTTGAAAGCATCTTGTAAATAGGCCAAAACCCTCGTTCTGGCCTTGGCTGCTGTGCTGGTATCAGATCGAGAACGCACCGCTCGTCGCGACGCCCGCGCTTTGCGCGAGACCCTTCACCCACTTGCGCGCGGGCAGACCGAGTTGCGCTTCGATGAGCTTCGCGCGGGTGTCGAGCGCATCGAACGACACGTCGAGCGCGGGACCGGCGAACGCGATCGCGACGCGATTGCCGTCGTGCACTTCGGGCAGCGCGATCACGCGATGATCGAACGCCTCATTCAGATGACGCATGTTGCGCACGAAGCTCGGATGATCGCCGAACAGGTTGATCGTGACGACGCCCGCTTGCGGCGTGAGACAGGCGCGGCACGCGCGATAGAACGACACGCTGTCGAGCACGGGGCCGCGCGCGGTGGCGTCGTAGAGATCGATCTGCAACGCGCCGGTCGTGCCGTGATTCGCGCGATCGTTGACGAACTCCCACGCGTCGCGCTCGGTGACGGTGAGACGCGCGTCGTCGTAGGGCAATTCGAACATCGCGCGCGCGGCGATCACGACCGCGGGATTCAGTTCGACCGCTTCCACTTGAGCGTGCTTCAGAAAGCGGTAGCAGAACTTCGTGAGCGCGGCGGCGCCGAGCCCGAGTTGCACGATGCGCTCGGGCGTCTCGACGAAAAGAAGCCACGCCATCATCTGCTGCGCGTATTCGAGCTCGATGTGATCGGGCTTCTTCAGACGCATCGCGCCCTGCACCCATTCGGTGCCGAAGTGCAGATAGCGCACGCCGCCCTCTTCCGAGAACGTCACGGGCGCGAAGCGCGGTTTGCGGGGCGCGTCGATGCGCGGCGCGTTCGCGAGATCGTCGCGATCGTCGTCACCGCGCTTGCGCTTCGATTTGCTGTCGTCCTTTTTGCGGCCGAACGCGCGCGCTTCAGCCGATGCGCGCTTGATGAGATTCGTCATTGTGTGGTGAGGATGTCGCGCCAGATGCGCAATTTTTGATCGAACGAGAGAATAGCATTGGCCGCGCTCGACGATGGCAGGACGAGCGTGGCGTAGCCCGCGGCGCTCAGCACGGGCGCGAATTTGCCCGAGGTCTTGCCGTTGAAGCACACTTTGCGCAGCTTCGGAAAGCGCGTGTGGAACACGGCGAAATCGTTGGGCGACGCGTTGCGGATCGCCGCGTCGAGGCTGCCTTCGCGCTCGCATGCGGCGAGCACGTCCCATAAGCCTATGCCATGCGCGACGAGTCGCGCGAGACGATCGTCATAGGCAAGCGCGTGCAACTCCTCGCCGATGGCCGCGCCCACGAGCCGCCAGAACTGATTGCGCGGATGCGCATAGTACTGCGTCGCCGCGAGCGACGCGACGCCCGGAAAACTGCCGAGGATGAGCGTATGCGTTTCTTCATCGCCGATGGGCGCGAATCCGGCGAGCTTCATTTCGCCTCGCCATGCGCGACGCGCTTCGCATGCGAGCGCAGGTGATCGTACGAGCGCGCATGTTCGCGCCGATGCGGGCCGTGCATCGTGGCGAGCTTCGTCCAGAGCGCATCGAGCATGCATTCGGTGACCATCAGCGGTGCGTCGTGACGTTTGAAGACGGATCGTCGCGCGACGAGCGCATGCCGTCCGTCCATGTGCGACGACGCCAGCCGATGCAGCGGATGCCGCGCCGTGACGCGCCGGCTCGCGAGCGCCGAACGCGACACGCTGCTGTCGCTATAGAGCAGTTCGGCGAGCGGGCGCGTGCGCAGACGGCGCATCGATTGCCACACGCCCGCGCCATGCGACAACGGCACGATGCTATGCGCGACGACGAACGTCACGCCATCGACTTTCAGCGCGACTTCACGCACCCACACCGGCGTGCGGGGCGTGATTTGCAATGCGCGCGCTTCGTCTCGCCACGGAATGTCGACCGCTTCGCGCGTGACCTCGACCGTCACCGCGCCGAGCGTGCGCAGATGCGCGGTCAGCGAGCCGCCGCGTGTGAGCCAGTCCTTTTGTGCATCGGTGAGCGAGGGAAGCGGGACGACGCGCCAGTGCGCATCGATGGGATCGTTGGGCGTGAGCATGCAGCGGATTATAAATTCCGCGTCTTACGGCACACGAACACAAGAAAAAACGCGCCGCCGGTCCCCCGGCGGCGCGCTCATTCGAACCGCTCAAACAGACTTACCGCGCGAGCAACAACGCATTCGTCCGCTTCACGAAACTCGCCGGATCTTCCAGCGCGCCGCCTTCGGCCAGCAACGCCTGATCGAAAAGCAGATGGCACCAGTCGACGAAATTCGCGCTGTCCGCGTTCAACGCCTTCACCAGCGGATGCTCCGGATTCACTTCGAGAATCGGCTCCGCCTGCGGCGCGTTCTGCCCCGCCGCCTTCAGCATGCGCTGCAGATAGCCGCTCATGTCGCCTTCATCGGCGACGAGACAGCTCGGCGAATCGGTGAGACGGAACGTGAGACGCACGTCCTTCGCCTTGCCTTCGAGCGCTTCCTTCATCTTCTCGACGAGCGGCTTCATTTCCTCGCCGACCTTCTCCTGCTGCTGCTTTTCCTCGTCGTCGAGCGCGCCGAGATCGAGATCGCCACGCGCAACGCTCGCGAGCGGCTTGCCGTCGAACTCGTTGAGGAACGACAGCATCCACTCGTCGACGCGATCCGTCAGCAGCAGCACCTCGACGCCCTTCTTGCGGAACACTTCGAGATGCGGGCTGTGCTTCGCGGCCTGCCAGCTATCGGCGGTGACGTAGTAGATCTTCGTCTGCTCGGGCTTCATGCGCGCGACGTAATCGGCGAGCGACACGTTTTGCTCGGCGCTGTCGTTCTGCGTCGACGCGAACCGCACCAGCTTCGCAATGCGCTCGCGATTGCTGAAATCCTCGCCGATGCCTTCCTTCAGCACCTGACCGAACTCGTTCCAGAAGGTCGCGTACTTCTGCTTGCCGTCTTCGTCGGTCGCTTCTGCGGACGACGTCGCGATCTCTTCGAGCATCGACAATACGCGCTTGGTCACGCCTTCGCGAATCGCCTTCACGTCGCGGCTTTCCTGCAGGATTTCGCGCGACACGTTGAGCGGCAGATCCGCCGAATCGACCACGCCCTTCACGAAACGCAGATACGCGGGCAGCAGTTGCTCGGCGTCGTCCATGATGAACACGCGCTTCACGTAGAGCTTCAGCCCGCCGCGATGCTCGCGGTTCCACAGATCGAACGGCGCGTGCTTCGGCACGTACAGCAGTTGCGTGTACTCGCTGCGGCCTTCGACGCGGTTGTGCGTCCATGCGAGCGGATCGTCGTGATCGTGCGAAATGTGCTGATAGAACTGCTTGTATTGGTCGTCCGTGATGTCGTTCTTCGGACGCGTCCAGAGCGCGCTCGCCTGGTTGACGGTCTCGTCCTCGTCCTTCGTCACCATCTCGCCTTTCTCGGCGTCCCACTCTTCCTTCTGCATCAGAATGGGCAGCGCGACGTGATCCGAGTACTTCTGGATGATCGATTTCAAACGATGCGACGACAGCAGTTCGTCTTCGTCGGCACGCAGATGCAGCGTGATGGTCGTGCCGCGTTGCGCGCGCTCGATGTCCTCGACCTCGAAATCGCCCTCGCCCGCGCTCGTCCAGCGCACGCCCTGCGCTGCCGGCAGACCGGCGCGGCGCGTTTCGACGATGATCTTGTCCGCGACGATAAACCCGGAATAGAAGCCGACGCCGAACTGGCCGATCAGCGCCGCGTCCTTCTGCTGGTCGCCGGAGAGCTTCGAGAAGAATTCCTTCGTGCCCGAACGCGCGATCGTGCCGAGGTGGGAAATCGCTTCCTCGCGGCTCATGCCGATGCCGTTGTCGTCGATGGTGACGGTGCGCGCGGCTTTGTCGAACGACACGCGGATGCGCAGGTCCGGATCGCTCTCGTAGAGCGCGCTGTTCTCGATGGCTTCGAAGCGCAGCTTGTCCGCGGCATCGGATGCGTTGGAAATCAGCTCGCGCAGGAAAATTTCCTTGTTGCTGTAGAGCGAATGGATCATCAGGTGCAGAAGCTGCTTCACTTCTGCCTGAAAGCTCATGGTTTCTTGCGCCATGGTCGAGTCCTCTGTGTTGATTTCGTGAGTGCGATCGAGTCGGCCGCGCGCGTCGGTCACGCAGCCAATTTGTCCGATATGAGGGCGGCCGGACATTTTTCAAGAGCGGCGCGTCCGGATAAGATGCGTCTGCCGAACGACCGATCACTCCGTACCCGCGATGTCCTTCCTGCGCAATCACGACCGCCACGCCCGGCCGCTTTCCCGCGACGAGGCGCGCATGGCCCGGCTCGTGTTCGGCGACGCCATCGACTACGCGAAGGTCCGGGTCCACGCTCGCGCCTATCTCCCGTTCGGCCTGCAACCGCCGCGCACGGCAATGGCGCCCAACGGCAACCTGTATTTTCCGCGCGGCTGTTTTCAGGACGACTTCTCCGCCTGCGACCTCGTGAATCGCATGTGGTTCATTCACGAGATGACGCACGTGTGGCAGTTTCAGCTCGGTTATCCGGTGCGGCTGCGCGGCGCGATCCGCATCGGTCTGCGGTACGCGTACACGCTCGCCGACGGCAAGCGGCTCGCCGATTACAACATGGAAGCGCAAGGCAACCTGCTCGCGGATTATTTCGCGCTCAAATTCTGCGACGGCCAGGGCAGGCTGTACGAGCATCGATATCGGCACGTGCCCGGCGCGCTCGCGCTCTACGAAGCCGTGCTCGCGGACTTCATCCGCGCGCCCGCCGAACGTCGCAATCTGCCCGGACGCCGCCGTTAGGCGCTGCGCCGCGCGGCCTTCTCCAGATAGCTCGCCAGCAGGGCGGGCAGCGCCGGATCGCCGCAATTGGCGATATTGAAGCGCATCCAAGTGGTCGGCGACTGATGCGGCGAGAACAGGCTGCCGGGCGTCAGCAGAAAGCCCGCCTCGTGGCCCGCCGCCGCGAGACCATCGGAATCGACGCCCGCGTCCGCCCACAGGAACATGCCCGCCGCCGGCGTCGCGAAAAGCCGAAAGCCGGTCTTTTCCAACATGCGCGCGGTCTTTTCGCGCACGCCGTCGAGCCGCGCGCGCAGCCGTTCGACGTGCCGCCGGTAGTGCCCTTCCGTCAGCACCTTGTAGACCACGCGTTCGTTGATTTCCGGGCTCGTCATGCCGACGAGCATCTTCTGGTCGGCGAGCGCCTTCGCCACCTCCGGCGCCGCCGCGATATAGCCGACGCGCAGATTCGCCGCGAGCGTCTTCGAAAAACTGCCGAGGAAAATCACGCGCTTCAGTTGATCGAGCGATGCGAGGCGCGTCGCGGGAAAGCCCGCCGGGCACAGATCGCCGTAGACATCGTCCTCGACGACGATGAAGTCGTATTCCTGCGCGAGCTGCAGAATGCGGAACGCCTGCGCCGCCGTGAGCGACGTGCCGGTCGGGTTCTGCAGCACCGAATTGATGATCAGCATTTTCGGGCGCCAGGTCGCGACGAGCGTTTCCAGCGCGTCGAGATCGGGGCCGTCGGGCGTGTACGGCATGCCGACGAGCCGCGCGCCCTGCGACGCGAAGCGCCCGAACATCTGGAACCACGCCGGATCGCCGACGATCACCGCATCGCCAGGCTTCACATAAAGACGCGAGATCAGGTCGATCGCCTGCGTGATGCCCGACACGAGCACGATCTGCCGCGCCGCCGACGCGCCGATTTCCAGCTCCTCCAGCCGCGTCTGCAACTGCTGGCGCAGCGGCAGGAACCCTTGCGGCGTGCCGAATCCGAGCATCTGCGCGCCGCTCTGGCGCGACAGCGAACGCAGCGCGTTGGTGATCAGTTCGCCGTCGAGCCAGCGGCCCGGCAGATAGCCGAGACCCGGCCCTTTCTCCGGGCTCGACGTGTGCAGCATGTTGCGCAGCAGCCAGACCACGTCGATGGTGTTCTGCACCGGCTCGCGCTCCGCCGCGACGGCGGGCGCGTCGCCTTTCGCGACGAGCGTCGGCGCGATGCGCTCGCGCACGTAGAAGCCCGAACCGCGCCGCGAGTCGAGATAGCCGTGCGCGACGAGCCGTTCGTACGCCTCGACGACGGTGAAACGCGAAACGCCCTTGTCGAGCGCGAGCTTGCGGATCGACGGCATGCGCATGCCGGGACGGAACACGCGCTCGTCGATGCGGCGGCGGCCCCATTGCACCAGTTGATCGACGAGCGTGAGTTGCGCGGCGTCGTGCGGCGCGGGAATCTGGTCGAGCGGAACGGACATGCGAGCCTCCGTGGACGGCAAGCGCGGCGGTGCGCCGTGAAAGAACTGTACAGAATAGTATTGGGCCGATTGTACCGTTACTGTCACGGTGATAGCGGCTACATTTTGCTTTCGGGCCGTCGGGGGCGCGCGTGGAGGCGTTATGCTGTCGGCCCCTGTTTATCGCATTGCATTGCATCGCCACGTCATGACCGATCATCGACTCAAACTCGATCACTTCGTGATCGCCGCACGCACGCTGGACGAAGGCGCGCAGTTCATCGCCGCGAAATTCGGCGTCGGGACGGCGGCCGGCGGCGCGCATCCGCTGATGCGCACGCACAACCGGCTGCTGAATTTGTGGGGCGGCGCGTATCTGGAAGTGATCGCGACCGATCCGTCGGCGGCGGATGCCGAATCGCCCCGGCCGCGTCTTTTCGCACTGGACGACCCCGCGATGCAGCGCCGTCTCGCTGACGACGGCCCGCGACTCGTGCATTGGGTCGCGCGCGTCGATCGGCCGAAGTCGCTGGTGCGTTGGCGCGAGCAGTATCCGGAGCGCATCGCGCCGGTCGCGGCGATGTCGCGTGCCGGCAATACGTGGGGCCTGACCGTGCCCGACGACGGCGCGTTTCCGGCGTGGCAAGGCGCCGGCGACGGTGTGCTGCCGTCGCTGATCCAGTGGGACACGCCGCGCCATCCGAGCGGCGCGCTGCCGGAAACGGGCATCGCGCTGCGTGCGCTGACGGGCTTTCATCCGGACGCGGAAGCCGTATCGGCGCAACTCGCGTGGCTCGGCGCGGCGCATCTGATGCGCGTCGAGCAAACGGCGGGCGCGCCGGTGCTCGTCGCGCAGTTCGATCTGCCGAACGGATCGACACTGACGCTCGGCGAATCGGCGGAACAGGCGGCGGCGCGCGAGGAGGAAGCACGGCAGGCAGCCAAACGCCGTCGCGCGAAGAAGACGGATACGCAGGACGACACCGAAACACCCGCGCAGCCCGACTGAGCCTGCGCATCGCAAAAAAAAGGAGACGCCACACGATGAAAACCCGCGAAACCGAAGGCATGTTGCTCGGCCTGATCGGCGTCGTCATTTTCAGCCTGACGCTGCCGATGACGCGCATCGTCGTCGCGGAGATGCATCCGCTGCTGAACGGCCTCGGACGCGCGCTCGTCGCGGCGATTCCGGCCGCCGCGCTGCTCGCGTGGCGTCGCGAAAAGCGACCGACATGGCCGCAGGTCAAGAGCCTCGCCGTGGTCGCGCTCGGCGTGATCATCGCGTTTCCGGTGTTTTCCGCATGGGCGATGAAGACCGTGCCCGCCTCGCACGGCGCGGTCGTGAACGGCCTGCAGCCGCTGTGCGTCGCCATCTATGCCGCGTGGCTGTCGCACGAGCGGCCGTCGAAGGCGTTCTGGGCGAGCGCGGTGGCGGGCAGCGCGATTGTCGTCGCGTTCGCGTTGCAGGCGGGCGGCGGCGGTCTGCAAGCCGGCGATCTGCTGATGCTCGTCGCGGTCGGCATCGGCGCGCTCGGTTATGCGGAAGGCGCGCGGCTTGCGCGTCAGATGGGCGGCTGGCAGGTGATCTGCTGGGCGCTCGTGCTCTCCGCGCCGTTTCTGTTGCTGCCGGTCGGCTGGCTCGCGTGGGCGCATCATGCGGCGCACCCCGAACCGCTCGCGCTCAAGGTGTGGCTCGCGTTCGGCTATGTCACGCTGTTTTCGCAATTCATCGGGTTCTTCGCGTGGTACGCGGGACTCGCGATGGGCGGCATCGCGCGCGTCGGACAAGTGCAACTGCTGCAGATCTTCTTCACGATGGCCTTCTCCGCGCTCTTCTTCGGCGAGCACGTGAGCGCGTCGACGTGGCTGTATGCGGCCGCCGTCATCGCGACCGTCGTGCTGGGCCGCAAGGCAGCCGTGCGTGCCGCGCCGCAAGCGGCCGTCGTCGCGGCGGGCACGACGCACGCAAGATGACGCGCTCGCGCGATAATTACTGACTGCCGTACCGCGCCAGCCTCGATTCCAGAATTCGCGGCCCGCGCCAAGATAAACATCATTCCTGAGACAAACCGAGGCATTTCATGAATCAAGCCGATCTCCGCGCCACGCCGTGGCAACTCTCCGAACGCGCACGCAAGCTCACCAGTTCGGCGATTCGCGAAATCCTGAAGGTCACGGAACGGCCGGAAGTCATTTCCTTCGCGGGCGGCCTGCCCTCGCCCGCGACGTTTCCCGTCGAGCAAATGCGTCACGCGTCGGAGCGCATCCTGCGCGATCATCCCGCCGCCGCGCTCCAGTACAGCGCGACCGAAGGCTACATGCCGCTGCGCGAATGGGTTGCGGCGCGCTACTCGGTGAACGGCGCCGCTATCCGTCCGACGCAGGTGCTCATCACGACCGGCTCGCAGCAGGCGCTCGATCTGCTCGGCAAGACGCTCGTCGATCCGGGCAGCCGCGTGCTGGTCGAAACGCCGACGTATCTCGGCGCGCTTCAGTCGTTTTCGCTCTTCGAGCCGCATTACGTGCAGGTGCCGACCGACGAATCCGGCCTGATCCCCGAAGCGCTCGACGCCACGCTCACCGCCGGCGCGCGCCTGCTCTACGCGCAGCCTAACTTCCAGAACCCGACCGGCCGCCGCCTGCCGCTCGAACGCCGCCGCGCGCTCGCCGCGTTCGCGCAAAACGCGCCGTTCCCGGTGATCGAAGACGATCCCTACGGCGCGCTCGACTACGCCGGCGCTCCGCTGCCGACCATGCTCTCGATGGCGCCCGAGCATATCGTGCATCTCGGCTCGTTCTCGAAGGTGCTGGCGCCGGGCCTGCGCGTCGGCTACATCATCGCGCCCGAGGAATTGCACTTCAAACTGGTGCAGGCGAAGCAGGCGACCGACCTGCACACGCCGAGCCTCACGCAGCGCATCGTCTATGAAGTCGTCAAGGACGGCTTCCTCGATCAGCACGTGCCGACCATCCGCGCGCTCTATCGCGACCAGTGCGAGGCCATGCTCGACGCGCTGGAACGTCACATGCCCGCGGGCATCGAATGGAACCGGCCGGAAGGCGGCATGTTCGTGTGGGTGAAGCTGCCGCGCCACATCGACTCGATGAAGCTGCTCGAACAGGCGATCGCGCAGAATGTGGCCTTCGTGCCGGGCGGTCCGTTCTTCGCGAACGAGGCCGAGCACAATACGATGCGCCTTTCGTTCGTGACGGTTCCGCCCGCGACGATCGACGAAGGCGTGGCGAAGCTCGGCGCGCTGATTCGCGCGAGCATCTGATTTCAACGTTTTGAGGAGCAACCGATGGCATCGAACGTGTATGACAAGCTGAAGGAACTCGGCATCGAACTGCCCGTCGCGGGCGCGCCCGCCGCCGCTTATGTGATGAGCGCGCAGAGCGGCAACACGGTGTATCTGTCCGGACACATCGCGAAGAAGGACGGAAAGGTGCATGCCGGCAAGCTCGGCGACAACATCACGACCGAAGAAGGCAAGGCCGCGGCGCGCAGCGTCGCCATCGACCTGATCGCGACGCTGCACGCGCACGTCGGCGATCTCAACAAGGTGAAGCGCATCGTCAAGGTGATGAGCCTCGTGAACTCGACGTTCGATTTCACCGAGCAGCACATCGTCACGAACGGCGCGTCGGAGCTGATCGCGGACGTGTTCGGCGATGCGGGCAAGCATGCGCGTTCGGCGTTCGGCGTCGCGCAGATTCCGCTCGGCGCGTGCGTCGAGATCGAGTTGATCGCGGAAGTCGCCTGAACGCGTCGCCCGTCGCTCGCAAGCGAAACCCGACGCGCCTAAGGCCGTCGGGTTTTTTTGTGTTCCGATCCAACCGGTAAATTCATGTCCCCACGCACCGTCCAGTTCAAACAGGTCGACGTCTTCACGCCGGTTCCGTTCAAGGGCAATCCGCTCGCGGTGATTTTCGACGCCGAAGGTCTCTCGACGGAACGCATGCAGGAAATCGCGCGCTGGACCAATCTGTCCGAGACGGCGTTCCTCATGCCGCCGACCGATCCGCGCGCCGACTATCGCGTACGCATTTTCACGACGGCGGTCGAACTGCCTTTCGCCGGCCATCCGACGCTCGGCAGCGCGCACGCGCTCATCGACAGCGGCTACACGCCGAAGACGCCCGGCCGGCTGGTGCAGGAATGCGGCGTCGGGCTCGTCACGCTCGCCGAGCGCGGCAACGGAGAATGGGCGTTCGCCGCGCCGCGCACGCGCATCGCGCCACTGAACGCCGCGCAGAACGAGCGCCTCGCCGCCGCGCTCTCGCCCGCGGTAATCGATTTCAGCGCGCCGCCCGCCGCCGTCGATAACGGCGTGCCCTGGCTCGTCGTGCGCGTGGAAAACGCGGCGCAGTGCCTCGCGCTTTCGTTGCACGGCGAGGCGCGCGAATCGCTGAAGTCGCTCGTCGCGGAAGTGGGCACGCACGGCATCGCGGTCTATGGACCGCACGACGCCGATGGACCCGCGACCTTCGAACTGCGCGTGATCCTGCTCGGCGCGGAGAACATCGAAGATCCGGTGACGGGCAGCGCGAATGCCGCGCTCGCGACGCTCCTCACGCAACAAAGCAAGCGGCCCAGCGCTTCGTACACCGTGCGCCAGGGCACCGCGCTCGGCCGCGCGGGCCGGGTGAGCATCGACTACGACGACGCTGCAGACGATGCACCGATCTGGATCGGCGGCGCGTCGGTAACTGTGATCGACGGCACATTCCGCATCTGAAACAATGACCTGCGCGCCGCCAGCGGGCGCGCGTATACCCCCAAGCGGCGCCCCTTTCTTAATCTCCGAGGCTTCGCTAATATCTGAACAATCGGGGATCACAACGCAAACGCGGTTTCACATCGGCGGAATACAGGCGTCGCGAAGGCGAGTCGCTCGCGCCGCAACGCAAACGTATGCTCCTGACGAAACCGGACGCCCGCCGTCTCGCTCATGCCGGGCTTCGGGCGCCGCTGCAATACACCGCTCGTCGAACGGCCGTTGCACTGCCTCTTGACGTGGATCGGGACGTGGATCGGGTCTCGGAGAAACAAGCCGCCGATCATCCGCTGCGCGCCGCGCACGGTATATTCACTCGTTTCGGCCGAACGCCTCAAAACATGCATCGCTTCATCCACCTCGCGCAGTTCGCAGCACGCCACAGGCTACGCGACCGAGCGCCGGCGAACTCGCCATGAAGCGCACGCGCTCCCACGCCCTGACCCAAACCTTATTCGGCGCGCCGTCGGCGCGGCGTCGGCGCGCGCTCCTCGCAATTCCGGTGCTCGGCACCTTCGTGCTCGTGCTGTTGTGGGCGGTGATATTCGCCCGGCTGTCAGTCGAGCGCGAAGCGACGACGCACGAATCGATGGCCTCCGCCGCCATTCTCTCGTCGGCGCTCGAGCAGCACACCATCAAGGCTATTCATCAGGTCGACCAGATCACCCGTTTCGTCAAATACGAGTACGAGAAGTCGCCCGACAACTTCGATCTGATCGCCACCGTCGAGAAAGGCGTCGTGCAGAGCGACACGCTCGTGCAGGTCTCGCTGATCGACGAATACGGCACGCTCATCGGCAACACGTCGGACCCGCATCCGAAGCCGATCGATCTCTCCGATCGCGAGCACTACAAGGTTCACGCCCACTCGAACGACGACCTGCTCTACATCAGCCGCCCGGTGCGCGGCCGCGTGTCGGGCCTGTGGACGTTGCAGTTCACGCGGCGGCTCAATCATCCGGACGGCTCGTTCGCGGGCGTCGTGGTCGTGTCGGAAGACCCTGCCTATTTCACGAGCGACTTCTACAACGTCGCGTCGATCGGGCGCGAAGGCGTGATCGCCGTCGTCTCGGACAACGGCTCCGTGCTCGCGCGCAGCACGGGCGGCAGCCTCGCCGAAAACGCCGCCGGTGCCGCCACGAAAGGCAACGCGCACAGCGGCCCGGCAGACCGTTCTCACTCCGCCTTCAGCGCGAGCGGCGTCTATCCGACGACGGAGCATGCGTCCGGCATCTACGTCGATCCGATCGATCACGTGAAGCGCATCGTGTCGTACCGGCATATCGACGGCTATCCGCTCGGCGTGCTCGTCGGCCTCTCCGAGCGCGAGGAGATGATCGACTACAACCACACGCGCAACGTCTATCTTTTGATGGCGAGCTTCATCTCGCTCGCGATGCTCGGCTTCTTCGCGGTGGCGACGGGGCTCATCGGCAAGCTGCTCGGACGCGAACGCGAGATGACGCATCTCGTCGAATACGACCTGCTGACCGGCCTGCGCAACCGCTACTCGACGCTGCGCGCGCTAAGACAGGACGTGGCGCAGCCGGAGAACATCGGGCGGCTCGCGCTGCTTTTCATCGACCTCGACAACTTCAAGACGGTCAACGACACGCTCGGCCACAACGCGGGCGACATTGTCCTGCAGATGACCGCGTCGCGGCTCGCGGAGACGGTCGGGCAAAGCGGCACGCTCTCGCGCATCGGCGGCGACGAGTTCGTGGTCGTCGTGAAGGGCGACGACGTCGAACAGCGCGCCGTCACCCTCGCCGACGACATCTCCACGATGTTCGCCACGCCCTTCGACGTGCGCGGCAGCGCGTTCGTGCTGCATGCGAGCATCGGCATTGCGCTCTTTTCGGTATCGAACGAAAGCGAGATCGATCTGCTGAAGAAGGCCGATCTCGCGATGTACAGCGCGAAGGACGCGGGCCGCAACTGCTATCAGTTCTATTCGCCGCAGTTGTCGCATCGCGCGGATCATCTGATGAAGTGGGAGCAGCAACTGCGCGTCGCGCTGACGGAGCAGCAGCTCTTTCTCGTCTATCAGCCGAAGATCGATCTTACGCGCCGCTGCATCACGGGCTTCGAGGCGCTCGTGCGCTGGAATCATCCGCAGCACGGGCTCATTCCGGCAAACGAGTTCATTCCGGTGGCGGAATCGACGGGGCTCATCGTCGCCGTCGGCGATTACGTGATCTACACCGCGTGCATGCAGCTCGCGCAATGGCAGCGCGATGGTTATCACGGCCTGTCCCTCGCCGTGAACATTTCCGCCGTGCAGTTCTGGCGCGGCGACCTGCTGGAAACCGTCGCGCGCGCGATCGAGGCGAGCGGCATTCCGCCCGACAAGCTCGAACTCGAAATCACCGAGACGGTGATGGTCGAATATCCGGAACTCGTGCAGGAGAAGATCGTCGCGTTGAAGCGGCTGGGCGTGCGCATCGCGCTCGACGACTTCGGCACCGGCTACTCGTCGCTGTCGTATCTGAACCGCTTTTCAGTCGATACGCTCAAGGTGGATCGCTCGTTCGTCCAGGCGATTCCCGAAGACCGCAGCGTATGCGTGATGGTGTCGGCGATCATCAATCTGGCGCGCTCGCTCGGGCTGACGGTGGTCGTCGAAGGCACCGAGCGGGAGGAGCAGATCACGTGGCTCGCGGCGCTCGGGCCGGTGGAAGCGCAAGGCTTCCTGTTCTCGCGGCCCGTTCCGGCGGATGGCGTGCAGGCGCTGCTCGATCGCTTCGGCGTGTGCGGGTGGCCGCGCGGACAATCGCCGCGCTCGCGCAAGGGCGAAGGATCGGAGACGCCGAGCACCGCGCTCAGCGATGAGCGCGGAGGGTGAGGCGCTCGCTGATTATCGCTGCGCGCTCGCGAGACGCGCGTTTGCAGAATCAGAACCCGCGCGACAACACCGCCGTGCCGATCGTCACGACGCCGAGCACGAGATTGATCACCACAAGTCTTCTCACGGTCCCGACCGCTCGCGCGCCGTCGGGCCAGTTCTGCGCCTGCACCGCGCGGCGGATGCGCGGAAACACGGCGAAGCGGATATGACCGTAGATCAGCATCATCACGATGCCGAGGCCGGCCATCGCGTGCAAGGGCCACGCCGCGTGACCGCCGCCGAATTCGATGAGCAGGAAACCGCCGGTCAGCAGAATCACGATCACCGAGACGCCGACCCAATTGAAGAAGCGCGCGAAGACCGACTCCCAAAGCGGCAGACGCAGTTGCGGCGTGAGATCGCCGAGCGCGGGACGCAGGCAGAAATGCGCGAAGATCATGCCGCCGATCCAAACGGCTACGCCGAGCAAATGCAGAAAAAGCGCCGCTTCGATGGCTTTGTTCATTGTGTTCCCGAGCTGACTTCGTTGTCTAAAGTTTGGGCGTTCGACTGAGACAGCGCGCATCAGTTCCGACCGGCTCGCGATAAAGCAAAAAAGAAACGCCTCGCCGCATGATCGCGGCGAGGCGTTTTCTAATGATGCCCGCATGCGCTACGGTGAAGCGAAGCCTTAGCCCTCGAACACCGGCCGCAAATCCGTCACTTTCAACGACGCATCCGGCGCACGCCCCTTCCTCGCGCGCTTGCCCAGATGCAGTTGCAACTGCGAGCCGCTCAGCTTCTCGTCCTTCGCCTTGCCGCCGCGCCCGGTGCCGGTCATCATCACGCCGCGCGCATCGAACGCGAGCGCCTGGCGCAGCGTTTCCTTCGCATCGAGGCCCATCAGAATGACGCCGCGGCCGCCGCCCGACAGCGTTTTCATCTCGTCCATGCCGAAGACGAGCAGCTTGCCCGCGCTCGACAGGCACGCGACATAAGTCGCGCCGGGAACGATCGGCATCGGCGCGAGCGGAGCCGCACCTTCGTCGATCGTCATGAACGCCTTGCCCGCCTTCTGACGGCTCACCATGTCGCCGAGCTTCGCGATGAAGCCGAAGCCGTTGCTCGACGCCAGCAGCAGCGGCTGCTCCGCGTTCGCCGCGAAATAGTGCAGCAGATGCGTGCCCGATTCGAGCTCGATCAGCGACGTCACCGGCACGCCGTCACCGCGTCCGCCCGGCAACGCCGACACCGGCACCGAGTAGACGCGCCCCTTGCTGCCCCAGGCGACCAGCGAATCCGGCGTGCGCGCCAGGAATGCCGCGTAGAGGCCATCGCCCTGCTTGAAGGTGAAGCCCGCCGGATCGAGTCCGTGGCCCTTCAGCGCGCGCACCCAGCCTTTCTGCGACACGACGACCGTCACCGGCTCGTCGACGACACGCGTCTCGAACGTCGCCCGCTTTTCCTGCTGGATGAGCGTGCGGCGATCGTCGCCGTATTGCTTCGCGTCGGCTTCGATTTCCTTGATGAGCACGCGCTTCATCGCGGCGTCGCTGTTGAGCAGTTCTTCGAGCCTGGTCTTTTCGTCGCGCAAGTCGGACAGTTCCTGCTCGATCTTGATGGCTTCCATCCGCGCCAACTGACGCAGCCGGATTTCGAGAATGTCTTCCGCCTGGCGGTCGGAGAGATTGAAGCGCGCGATCAGCGCCTGCTTCGGCTCCTCCGATTCGCGGATGATGCGGATGACTTCATCGATATTCAGGAAGACGATCATTCGCCCTTCGAGAATATGGATGCGGTCGTTGACCTTGTTAAGGCGATGCTGCGTGCGCCGCGTCACCGTCACGAAGCGGAAGCCGATCCACTCGTGCAGGATCTCGACGATGCCCTTCTGACGCGGCCGGCCGTCGCCGCCGATCATCACGAGGTTGATCGTCGCGTTCGATTCGAGGCTCGTATGCGCGAGCAGCGAATGGACGAACTCGGTCTGATCGATGCGGCTCGACTTCGGCTCGAACACGAGACGCACCGGTGCGTCCTTGCCGGACTCGTCGCGCACGGCGTCGAGCAGGCCGAGCAAGGTCTGCTTGGTCTGGACCTGCTCGGGCGTGAGCGTCTTCTTGCCGAGCTTGATCTTCGGGTTGGTGAGTTCCTCGATTTCCTCGAGCACCTTCTGGCTCGACACGCCCGGCGGCAATTCCGTGATGACGACCTGCCACTGGCCGCGCGCGAGCTCTTCGATCTTCCAGCGCGCGCGCACCTTCAGACTGCCGCGGCCGGTCTCGTAAGCCGTCGAGATTTCCGCGGGCGACGAGATGATCTGCCCGCCGCCGGGGAAATCGGGTCCGGGCAGTTTCTCCATCAACCCCGCGTGGCCGATCTTCGGATCGCGGATCATCGCGACGGCGGCTTGCGCGACTTCGCGCAGATTGTGCGACGGGATTTCCGTCGCGAGTCCCACCGCGATGCCCGATGCGCCGTTCAGCAACAGAAACGGCAGGCCCGCGGGCAGCAGCTTCGGCTCTTCGAACGAGCCGTCGTAGTTCGGCATGAAATCGACCGTGCCCTGATCGATTTCATCGAGCAGCAAGCGCGCGATCGGCGTGAGGCGCGCTTCCGTGTATCGCATGGCCGCCGCGCCGTCGCCGTCGCGCGAGCCGAAGTTGCCCTGACCGTCGATGAGCGGATAGCGCATCGAAAAGTCCTGCGCGAGACGCACGAGCGCGTCGTACGCCGATTGATCGCCGTGCGGATGATACTTGCCCAGCACGTCGCCGACCACGCGCGCCGACTTCACCGGCTTCGCGCCGGACGCGAGGCCCATCTCGCTCATTGCAAAGAGGATGCGGCGCTGCACGGGCTTTTGGCCGTCGCAGACATCGGGCAGCGCGCGGCCCTTCACCACGCTCACCGCGTAGTCGAGATAGGCGCGCTCGGCGTAATCGCCGAGCGTCAGTTGTTCGCCGTCCGGTGCGGTCTGTTCGGCGAAGAGATCGTCTGTGATTCCCATCGAATATCCGTTGTGCGTTGCTTGAGTCGACTCAGATGTCCGCTTCGACTTCGTTGCCCTTTTCTTCGAGCCAGCTTCGACGCGATGCCGCTTCGCCCTTGCCCATGAGCATCGTCATGCGCGACACGGTGAGATCGAAGCCGAGATCGCCGAGGCCGACCGGCAGGAGACGGCGCGTGTCGGGGTTCATCGTCGTGTCCCAGAGCTGTTCCGCGCTCATTTCGCCAAGACCCTTGAAGCGGCTGATGGTCCATGCGGTTTCCCGCACGCCGTCCTTGCGCAGCTTGTCGAGGATGGCTTCGAGCTCGCCCTCGTCGAGCGCGTAGAGCTTCTGCGCGGGCTTCTTGCCGCGCGCGGGCGCGTCGACGCGAAAGAGCGGCGGACGCGCGACGCACACGTGGCCGCGCTCGATCAGTTGCGGGAAATGCTTGAAGAAGAGCGTGAGCAGCAGCACCTGAATGTGCGCGCCGTCGACGTCCGCGTCCGACAGGATGCAGATCTTGCCGTAGCGCAGATTCGACAGATCGATCTGATCGTCGGGCCCGTGCGGATCGACGCCGATCGCCACCGCGATGTCATGCACTTCGTTGTTCGCGAAGAGCCGGTCGCGTTCCGTTTCCCACGTGTTCAGCACTTTGCCGCGCAACGGGAGAATCGCCTGAAACTCCTTGTCGCGGCCCATCTTCGCGGAGCCGCCCGCCGAGTCGCCCTCGACGAGGAAGAGCTCGTTGCGCGCGATGTCCGTCGATTCGCAATCGGTGAGCTTGCCGGGCAGCACGGCGACGCCCGAACTCTTCTTCTTCTCGATCTTCTGGCCGGCGCGCGTGCGGGCCTGCGCCTGACGGATCACGAGTTCCGCGAGCTTCTTGCCGTATTCGACGTGCTGATTCAGCCACAACTCCAGCGCGGGACGCGAGAACGACGACACGAGCTTCACCGCGTCGCGGCTATTGAGACGTTCCTTGATCTGCCCTTGGAATTGCGGATCGAGCACCTTCGCCGACAGCACGAACGACACGCGCGCGAACACGTCTTCCGCGAGCAGCTTCACGCCCTTCGGCTGCAGATTGTGGATCTCGACGAAGTTCTTCACCGCCTGAAACAAGCCGTCGCGCAGGCCGGATTCGTGCGTGCCGCCCGCCGGCGTGGGAATGAGGTTCACATACGATTCGCGCAAGAGCGGCCCTTCCTCGCTCCACGCGACGACCCACGACGCGCCCTCGCCTTCCGCGAAGGTTTCCTCGGTGTTCTTCGAGCTTTCCGCATAGCGCTCGCCTTCGAGGAGAGGAATCAGCAGGTCGCTGCCGCCCATGCCTTCGAGCAGATAGCCGCGCAAGCCGTCTTCGTACTTCCACGTCTGACGCTCGCCCGTCTTCTCGATGACGAGCACCACTTCGACGCCCGGCAGCAGCACGGCCTTCGAGCGCAAGAGACGCTGCAATTCGCCGATCGGCAGATTCGCCGAATCGAAGTACTTCGGATTGGGCCATGCGCGCACGCGTGTGCCGGTTTTCTTGGCGCCGCGCTCGGCGGCGCGCGTTGCGAGTTCCTCGATGACGTCGCCGTTGGAAAACGCGAGTTGCGCGACCTTGTTGTCGCGCCAGACCGTGACTTCGAGGCGCGTCGCGAGCGCGTTCGTCACCGAGACGCCGACGCCGTGCAGACCGCCCGAGAACGTATAGGCGCCGCCCGCCGCTTTATCGAACTTGCCGCCCGCATGCAGCCGCGTGAACACGATCTCGACGACCGGCACGCCCTCTTCCGGATGCAGGCCGAACGGAATGCCGCGGCCATCGTCCTCGACGGACACGGAGTTGTCATTGTGCAGCGTGACCGTGATTTGCTTGCCGTAGCCGCCGAGCGCTTCGTCGGACGCGTTGTCGATCACTTCCTGAATGATGTGCAGCGGATTCTCGGTCCGCGTGTACATGCCGGGCCGCTGCTTGACCGGCTCCAGGCCCTTGAGCACCTTGATCGATGCTTCGCTGTAGCCGGCTGCCTTGGCGTTCATGACGAGGCGTTTGCCTCGTTCGGCGCCTGCCGCCATTGCGCTGGATTTTTTCGTGGACATAGTTGAACGTTGATCCGGCTCTCGAGCGTACGCGCGGGAAATGCCACAACGTGACGCCCGATCTGCCGGCAAATGCCTGATGTTGTGCCTGGCCGGATGCCTGTGCGCGAGGCGGAAAACCGCCCGCCGATCCGAGCCGCGCTAGGAGAATAGCGGTTTTCGCCCGCCGCGCCCACCTCGGAACGATAAAACGCGCTGCGCTCGCGTTCACGCGTTCGACACACGCACGGCCCGCGCGCGCCCTTACTTGCGCTTCGCTTCCAGCTCTTCCCAGCGCTCGAGCGCGACGAGCAATTCCTCTTCGATCGCCGCGTGACGCTCCGACAGACGCGCGCCTTCCTTCGCGTCCTTCGCGAAGATCGAGCCGTCTTCGAGCTGCGCGCCGATCGTCTTCTGCTCGTTCTCCAGTTCGGCGATACGTCCCGGCAGCGCTTCCAGTTCGCGCTGTTCCTTGAACGAAAGCTTCACCGTGCGCTGCGCGTTGCGGCCCGCCGCGCTTTCCTTCGGCGCGTCGTCCTTCGGCGCTTCTTTCGCGGTCTGACGCGCCGCTTCTTCCGCGATACGCTCCGAACGTTCGCGCTGAATCTGCCAGTCGGAGAAGCCGCCGACATACTCGCGCCACAACCCACCGCCCTCCGCGGCGAACACCGACGTCACGACGTTGTCGAGAAACGCGCGGTCGTGGCTCACGAGCAACACGGTGCCGTCGTAATCCGCGAGCAGTTCTTCGAGCAGTTCGAGCGTGGGAATGTCGAGGTCGTTGGTCGGCTCGTCGAGCACGAGCACGTTCGCGGGCCGTGCGAACAGCCGCGCGAGCAGCAGGCGATTGCGCTCGCCGCCCGACAGCGACCGCACCGGCGAACGCGCGCGTTCCGGCGCGAACAGGAAGTCGCCGAGATAGCTCATCACGTGCTTCTTCACGCCGTTCACTTCGACCCATTCGCTGCCGGGGCTGATGGTGTCGGCGAGCGATTTGTCGAGATCGAGTTGCGCGCGCATCTGATCGAAATACGCGACCTGAATGTTGGTGCCGATGCGCACGCGGCCTTCGTCGGGCTGCAGTTCGCCGAGCATGAGTTTCAGCAAGGTGGTCTTGCCCGCGCCGTTCGGACCGACGAGACCGATCTTGTCGCCGCGCATCACGGTGGCCGTGAAGCGGTCGACGATCGTGCGCGCGCCGTAGCGCTTCGTCACGTCGGTCAGTTCGGCGACGATCTTGCCGGACTTCTCGCCCTGCCCGACATCGAGCCTGACATTGCCTTGCACGTTGCGGCGCTCGGCGCGCTCGTTGCGCATTTCGACGAGCCGCGCGATACGTCCGACGCTGCGCGTGCGCCGCGCCTCGACGCCTTTGCGAATCCACACTTCTTCTTGCGCGAGCAGTTTGTCGAACTTCTCCTGCTCGATTTTTTCGACTTCGAGTTGCTGCGCCTTGCGCGTCTGATAGGCGCTGAAGTTGCCCGGATACGACAGCAGGCGCCCGCGATCCAGCTCGACGATGCGCGTTGCCACGCGATCGAGAAACGCGCGATCGTGCGTGATGAAAAGCAGGCCCGTGCGCAACGTGACGAGCAATTCTTCCAGCCAGCGAATGCCGTCGAAGTCGAGATGGTTGGTCGGCTCGTCGAGCAAAAGCACGTCGGGCTGAACGACGAGCGCGCGCGCCAGCGCCACGCGCTTTTTCATGCCGCCGGACAGGTCGCCCGCGCGCGCGTCGCCGTCGAGGCCGATCTGCGCGAGCGTCGTCGCGACGCGTGTGCGCCAGTTCCACGCATCGCGCATGTCGAGCGCCGATTGCAGCGCGTTCATGCGCGCGAGCAGCGTGTCGTGTTGCGCGCCTTCGGGCGTGTCGGCGAGCGCGTGCGCGACGGCGTCGTACTCGTCGAGCAATGCGCGCGCGTCGGTGAGACCCGAGGCGACGACGTCGAACACGGAGGCGTCGAGATCGAACTCGGGCTCCTGCGGCACGTAGACGGTCGTAAGCTCGCTCTGACGCGTGACGAGGCCGTCATCGGGCGCGGCGAGCCCCGCGACGATCTTGAGGAGCGACGACTTGCCCGCGCCGTTGCGGCCGATCAGCCCGACACGCTCGCCCGCTTCGAGCGAGAAGTCGGCGTGGTCGAGCAATGCGACGTGGCCGAACGCGAGCTGCGCGTCCGAAATGGAATAAAGCGACATGGGGAAAACCGGATGAATGGCGAAGAACCGGCGACGAACACGACAGCCGATGGAAGCGGCCATTGTACCGGGCGCCGCGCACGCCGACGCACGGCGCACGCGGCTTAGGCCGAAAGGATGAGGCATGCGGCCCCGAAATACGAAAAAGCCGCCCGGATTCGCTCCGCAGCGGCTTTCCTTCGTCTCGCGCCGAAAAGGGCGTTACTTCACGTGCACCTTGATCGTCTGGCTCATTTCCGGCCCGTAGGAACGGTGCGCGCCGTCGCCGAACTGCATCGTCAGCGTGTGATCGCCGGGCGGCAGCTTCACATCGGCTTCGGTCTGGCCCTTGCCGAAGTGCAGCGACGTGTCGTTCGCCGGAATCACGTCGCCTTTGGGCAGCGGCTTGCCGTCGATCAGCAGATGGTGATGGCCGGTGCCGTCGGTCATCGTGCCCGCCGGCGCGACCGACATGCCGTCTACGCCGAACCTCACGTGCACGGGGCTCGTGACGGTCGCGCCATCCTTCGGTTCGATGAAATAGACGCGCGCCTGCGCATGCGCCGCGCCGGCGTATTGCGTGAGTAGGATCGCGCCCGTCAGCATCGCACCCAAGACCTTTTTGTTCATCGCTTTCTCCAAGTTGTGAAACCGGTCGCTGGCGCGAGAGCGGCGCCGGAGACCCAAAAAGCATACACCGGGCTTTCGGATCGGCGTAATCGGGACCATTGCGGGCGGCGCGACGCGTTTTCCGGTTCACCGGGACGATCGCGCCGATTCCTGTAAGATGCCGGGTCGCCGCGCCGCGCGTCGTCTTCGAGCGCACGCGGTCCGTTTATTTCTTTCGAATCAAGAGTCTGTCGTGAGCGAAGTCATCGAATTCAAGAGCTGGGTCTGCCTGATTTGCGGCTGGATCTACAACGAGGCAGAAGGTCTGCCGGACGAAGGCGTTCCCGCCGGCACCCGTTTCGACGATATCCCCGCCGACTGGCGCTGCCCGCTGTGCGACGTGGGCAAGGCCGATTTCGTCGTCGTCGAGTTCTGAAGCGGGCTGCCGCTTCTCAGGCGGCAGCATCGTTGCATTTCACCGCGCCACCGCGATCAACTCGCGGCTCGTTTCATCCACCGGCGCGCGATTCCAGTCTCCATACCAGTCGATGCGCGCGAATCCCGCATCGGCCAGCAGGCGCGCGAGTTCGTCGAGCGTGCGAAAGCGCAACTCGCTCGCGGCGCTCGATGTCTCCTCCGGCGTCGACAGGAAGCGGTAATGCGTCGTGAATGCGGCGCGGCCTGATGTTAGCGGATCGGGTTGCGCGTGCCGCTCCTGCCACACTTCCACCGTGCATCCGTCGGGCGCGTCAATGCGTCTCGACGAGCGCTCGCGCGTCCAGTTTTCCCACGCCCGCGCCGCCGGATGACGGCTTTCGAACGCGATCGCGCCGCCCGGCCGGATTGCGCGGCGTGCGGCTTTGAGCGTCGCGAGGAACGCGGCATCGTCGAGAAACACTTGCGCGACGTGGCCTGTCATCACGAGCAGATCCGCCGCGCCGACGAACGGCAGCGCGGCCGCGTCGCCTTCGATCCACGTCACGTTCCCGCATTCGCGACGCGCTCGCGCGATACGCAGCATTTCCGCCGACGGATCGATGCCCGTCACACGATGCCCGCGCTTCGCGAGTTCGCAGGCGAAGAGGCCCGTGCCGCAGCCCAGATCGACGACATGTCCCGCCGATTCGGCCAGCGCGAGATAAAACGCGGTATCGGACGCGAACGGATTGAGGACGTCGTATAGCGCGACGAGGCGCGGATCGTCGTAGAGCATCAGCGGCTCTGGTACGCGAGCGCGTCGCGCATCGGCTGGCTGCCGATCATGATCGGGCCGGTGAACGGCGTATCGAGATCGAGGATCACGAGCACCGCCGAGGCGATCGACAGCGCGCCGAGCATGATCGTCACGAGCGAAAGCGCGTTGCGCGGCGCGATCAGCCCGAAGCACAGAAAGATGATGAGCAGCCAGCCGACCAGAATCCGGTCGAACGGATACGAAATCGATCCGTGCGCCTCCTCCACCAGCTTCCAGCGCAGCGCGATGACTTGCTCGAAGCGCGCGGCGGCTTCGGCGGCAAGCTGGCGATGATAGTCGTCGTACGGACGGAGCATCCGCACATCGCGCTGCGCCTTACTCAAGATCGCGCCGAGCGTGTTGCTCGCGAGGCTTTCGTTGTTCGTCGACGGCTCGACGTCCGGATATTTGCCGGGCGGGCGCGGCTCGTTGGGCCACGTGCTCGCGACCGCCGCCGCCGTGTACGAGCGCAGGAGTTCGCGCGCGTGATCGAGATCGGCGCCGTAATCGCGCATGGCGCGATCGAGTTCGATGATCGAGGTCGCGTAGCTGCGCATGTCGCTGTTCGTGGTGTCGAAGATCGTTTTCGCCGATGCGGTCAGAAGACCGAGCACGAGCGCCGCGAACGTGACCAGCATGCCGACGAGCAACTGGACCAGTTGCACCGTCTCCTGCGCCTTGTGCTCTTCGGGCAGGAGCGGCCGCACGATCGCGCCCAGGCCCGTGCTGGAGAGCAGAAGAATGAAGACGAGCACCGCGGACTGGATTTCCGTCATGAGCGCGCGAGCCGTGATGGCGTGACCGGAGTGGTCGCATTATCGGCGGGAAAGGGTTCGCGGTACAACGGCGACGGAGGCAGAAAGAAGAACGCCGCGAACGCGGCATGTGGGATTCTGGTCCCCCCGGCAGGAATCGAACCTGCATCTAGCGCTTAGGAGGCACTCGTTCTATCCATTGAACTACGGGGAGCGGACCGCGCGTGGCCGACAGCACAGCCAGGCGAGCGCAGAGTATAGCAAACGCTGTCGTGCGCCGCGTATCGTAAAAATCGTCGAAACCTAGGGTTTGCACCTATCAAGTTCCGCTCAATCGCGCCGCCATCGGAGTAATGGACCCATTACCCGACATCAAGCCGCAGGGCGCGTTCTCGGCGTTGCTGGCAGATCAGGACCTGACGCACCTCGAACTGGTGCTGCGTCGCTCATTGGCGTGCGATCTCGGCGGACCGTTGCTGCCGCCTTCGTACTGGCGCGAGCGGCTTGCATCCATCATGCGTCAGTCACATCTCTCTCACACGCAGATTCAGACCGTGCATCGGCTGTATCTGCATATCGACGCGTTCGAGGCGGCCGGGCGTGCCCGCGATGAAGAACTCAGACGCGAACGCGAGCAGGCGGCCGCCGCCGCAAGAGCGCAGAGCGCCTGAACGTCTTCACGCCGTCTGACGCGCGCGCTGCTGCTGTTGCGCGTGCGCCGCGAGCCGCACCGCCGCGTTGGCCGCGCCGTAGCCGTCGTAGCCGCCGCGCCGCTCGATCACTTCGAGGAAGAAGCGCTGGTCGAGCTGCTCCGTGTAGGCGTGAAAGAACTCGCCGCCGCGCTCGTCGCGGTCGTAGAGGATGTTGTGCTCGCGCATCGCGTCGATTTGCTCGTCGGGCAGGCCGAAGCGCGCGACGAGGTCGTCGTAGTAGTTGCCCGGAATACGCAGAAATTTGACGCCATCGGCTTCGAGGCGCGGAATCGCGTCGAAGATATCCGGCGTGCTGAACGCGACGTGATTCAGGCCCGAGCCGCGATACGTCGATAGCGACTCCGACACCGCCGTGTACCGGTCGACCGACGCGTTCAGCGCGATGCGCACCGAGCCGTCGCGGCTTCGCACCGCGCGGCTGCGCACGAGGCCGTACGGATCGGGCACGAGCACGGCGGGCTCGGTCTCGAAGCCGAACGCGCTGCGGAAGAAGAGCACCCACGTGTCGAGCGCGTCGGCGGGCAGCGACAGGCACACGTGATCGATGCGCGAGAGCGGCCCTACTTCGTACGGTCCGTCGATATCGGTCAGGTTGAAGTCGGACTCCCACAGCGTCGGGCCGCCGGGCGCTTCGTCGACGAAATAGTCGAGACTGCCGTCCGGCGACTGCACGCCCGGCACCACGCGCTCGTTCGGACCGACTTGCCCGGAGAACGGCGCCGAGCCATACGCGGCGGCGCGCTCGAACGCCTGCTTCGCGTCATCGACATGAAACGCCGACGCGCACAGCGACAAACCGTGCTTCTGGAAAAACGCGCTCGCGAACGAATCGGCTTCGGCGTTGAGCACGATCGACCCCGCGCCATGCCGGTACAACGCGACATCCTTCGAGCGATGCTTGCCCGCGAGCCTGAAACCGAGCCGGCCGAGCCATTGCGCGAGCTGCTCGCGCGTGGTGTCGTCGACGGCGAATTCGAGGAACTGAAAGCCGATGTGCTCCGGCGGCGCGGGCGGATTGAAAAGCTCGGGCGGCGCATCGTCGCCCATCAGTTCGCGCGTCTGCTCTTCGAGGAAACGCAGCGACCGGTGGCCATCCGCCGCCGTGATCGCGGTCGGCGCGGCGCGAAAGCCATCGTTGAAAATTTCGAGCGACAGCGGGCCCTTGTAGCCCGCTTCGAGCACGCGCGCGGTGAAACCCGCGACATCGAACGCGCCCTGCCCCGGAAAGCAGCGATAGTGACGGCTCCATTCGAGCACGTCCATGGCGAGCACGGGCGCGTCGGCGATCTGCACGAACGCGATGCGATCGCCCGGAATCGACGCGATCTCTTCCACCGAATCGCGGATCGACAGCGTGTGGAACGTATCGAGCGCGAGACCGAGATTCGGATGATTCACCGCGTCGACGAGCTTCCACGCGTGCTTGTACGAATTCACGTAGCGGCCCCACGCGAGCGCCTCGTACGCGACGATCACGCCCGCCTCCGCGGCGATCTTGGCGAGCACGCCGAGCTGATCGACGAGCAGCGCGTCGTCACGGATCGTGTCGGGCGACACGTTGCTGCACACCAGTATGCGGTCCGTGCCGAGCTCGTGCATGAGTTGGAACTTGCGCTTCGCGCGCTCGACATTCTTCGCGAGCCGCTCGGGACTCACGCCGTCGAAATCGCGGAACGGCTGGAACAGATAGATTTCGAGGCCGAGGTCCGCGCACATGCGGCGCACGTCGGCGGGCGTGCCGTCGAAATACAGCAGATCGTTCTCGAAGATCTCGACGCCGTCGAAGCCGGCCGCCTTGATGGCGCGCAGCTTCTCGGGAAGCGTGCCGCTGATGGATACCGTCGCGATGGAAGTCCGGATTGAACGCAGCATCGCTGCCTCCTCGTTGCGATTCACTGAATGCGGGATGGATCGAGCGGTGCCTTCCAGTGTAGGACGTCCGCATGACGGACGCGCGCAATCCATGTCATTCTGCGAGATAATAACAAACTAACTAGACCGTACAAATTAGTGAAAACACGAACCGACAAGGCGCGCGCGTGCGTTCACACTGCGGTCTAGTCAATTCCGCACTGCAGCATGCAGTGCTCATCCATGCCGGAGCGCTCGCATGACTCACAAGACTTCGTATCTCATCGGCCTGATCGGTTCCGGCATCGCCGGCTCGCTCACGCCCGCCATGCACGAAAAGGAAGGCGGCAATCTGGGGCTCAACTATGTGTATCGGCGCATCGATCTTCAGGCGTTGTCGCTGGAGCCGTCCGCCCTGCCCGATCTGCTCGACGCCGCCGAACGCATGGGCTACGACGGCCTGAACATCACGTATCCGTGCAAGCAAAGCGTGATCCCGTTGCTCGACGATCTCGACCCCGACGCCCGCGCGCTCGGCGCCGTGAACACGGTGGTGCTGAAGGACGGCAAGCGTATCGGTTACAACACGGACGGCTCGGGCTTCGCGCGCGCGTTCCAGCGCGGTCTGCCCGGCGCGCCGCTCGAACGCGTGGTGCAGCTCGGCGCGGGCGGCGCGGGCGCGGCCGTCGCGCATGCGGCGCTCTCGATCGGCGCGCGCGAACTCACGCTCTTCGATTCCGACGCCACGCGCGCCGCGTCGCTCGCCGCCGAACTCGCGGCGCGCTTTCCGGATCGCGTCGTGAAAAGCGGTGGCGATCTGCGCAAAACGCTGGCCAGCGCGAGCGGCCTCATCCACGCGACGCCGACCGGCATGGCGAAGCTGCCCGGCCTGCCGCTGCCGGCGGAGTATCTGCACAAGGAATTGTGGGTCGCGGAGATCGTCTATTTCCCGCTCGAAACCGAACTGCTGAAAGCGGCGAAGGCGCTCGGCTGCCGCACGGTGAGCGGCGGCGGCATGGCGGTGTGTCAGGCGGTCGATGCGCTGCGCATCTTCACCGGCCGCGAGCCGGATGCGGAACGCATGTTCGCGCATTTCCAGACTTTGCTGGAACGTTGAAACTTCGCGAGAGCGTCGCCGTTTTGCGCCGTGCGCGAAGAAACGTTTAGCTGTCGCGCCGCATGTAGCGCGACACTGCATCGACGATCATCTCGCGATGACGCGCCCGCGAGCGCGCGCCCGACGGATCGCGCCCGAAGGCCGCGCCCCACGTATGCCGGTTCGCGACACGGTGAAAGCAGAACGAGCTGATCATCAGATGCAGGTCGATCGGATCGACGTCGTCGCGAAACTTGCCCGCCTCGACACCGCGCGCGATGAGATCTTCGATGGTTTTCACGACCGTCGAATTGCGCGTCTTGAAGGTTTTCGATAGTTCGATGTACTTCGCGCCGTGAATGTTTTCGATCGTCACGAGACGCACGAAATCGCGATGCTTGTCGTGATAGTCGAACGTGAACCCGATGAATTCGCGCAGCGCTTCCTCCGGCTCCATTTCCGCGAGCTGCAATTCCTGTTCGAGCGCGCGGATATCGCTGTAGACCTGCTCCAATACCGCTTCGTACAAGCCTTCCTTGCTGCCGAAGTAGTAGTACAGCATGCGCTTCGTGGTGTTGGTGCGCTCCGCGATGGCGTCGACGCGCGCGCCTGCGAGGCCCATCGCCGAGAACTCCTGCGTGGCGATGTCGAGAATGTTCCGCTTGGTCTCCTCAGGGTCGTACTTGCGCCGCCCTTGCTCCGTGGTCGACGAGGGCGCAGCAGTAGCGGCCTTGCTTCCTTTCTTCATTTTTCTGTCTGAGAACGGCGTTGAAAATCGATTCTAGCACGCGCTTTCGGCGCATCCTCGCCATACCAGGCGTTCGATTCAGAGGGCTTCACCTATAATTTTTCCACCCCGCCGACAAATCGAAAATCACATGCGCACGAAGCGTTCGCTCTCCCTCGTTCCCTCCATTCTGGGCGTATGGTGTCTCTGCGCGACGGCGCAGACCGCGCTGCCGCCCGGCCATCCGTCGTCGCGGCAACTGATGGCCGCCGAAAGCGTGATGACGAGCGCCAACATCGCGCGCGGCGCGGCGGATGTCTGTCATATCGATGCCGCGAAGGTCGCGCGCTTCAGGGAGGTCGTGCGCACGAGCTATCCCGACGCGCCCGATTTCGACGGCGAATGGAAGCTCGGTCTCGCGCAGGCGCAACCGACCGTCGATCGCTTCGAGAAGCTGAAGACGAGCAATCCGGCGGAGTATCGGAAGGAAATCGGCGAAGCGTGCCCGGCGCTCAATCGCGGCATCGACGAAGTCACGCAGCAGTAATCAGGCGCTCTTGCCGTCGTAGTGCGCGCGCTTTTCCGCGTACATCGCGGCGTCGGCGCGTTGCAGCATCGGTTCGAGCCGCTCGCCGTCGTGCGCGGTCGCCGCGCCCATCGCGAACGAAAGCGGATTGCCCGAGTAGAACTGGTTGTTCACTTCGAGCAACTGGCGAATGCTGTCGATCACCGCTTCGCCGCCGCGTTCGTCGGTGCCGGGCAAGAGCACCATGAACTCGTCGCCGCCGATACGCGCCGCGTGGAACGGCCGCTCCACCGCCTTGCCGAGCACTTCGCCCGCGCGGCGCAACAGCGCGTCGCCGGCGGCGTGCCCGAGTTGATCGTTGACGGCCTTCAGGCCATTCACATCGACCGCGATCGCCGTCACCGGGAACGGGCCCTTGCGTTCGAGGCGATTGATTTCGTCGATATAGAACGAGCGATTCTTGAGCTTCGTGAGCACGTCGTGCTTGCCGAGGAATTCCAGATACGCCTCGGCTTTCTTGCGCGCGGTGATGTCGGTGAGCGCGACGAGCACGAGATCCCAGCGCGCCTCGTGCCCCGGGAACACCGAGAATTGCAGATGCACATGCACCTCGTTGCCATCGAGCGAATAATTGAGCACTTCGCGCTGATGGAAGAGCTTGCCGTCCCACAGATCGATCAACTGTTCCTGGAAGTGCTGCTGCATGTCGTCGCGAAAGACATCGGGCAGGCGCGCGAGCAGCGTCGCCTTGTCGGGCGCGGCGAACATCCGCAGCGTGTGCTGGTTCACGTCGAGCACGTGAATCTCCTGCATGCAGCGCTCGACGAACTCCGGATGAACATTCGTGAACGTGCGAAAGTCGACGATGCCGCGCTCGCGCACATCGTCCAGCAGCGCCTTCACGGAACTGAAGTCTTCCACCCACAGCGACACCGGCGAATGCGCGAACAGCCCGCGCGCATAGAGCTCGCTCGCGGCGGCCGTGCGGCGCATCGCTTCGAGTTCGGTGATGTCCTCGATCGTGACGAGCACGCGCGTCCATGTGTCCTCGTGGCCCGGCAGCACGACCGCCTTGAGCAGCACGTCGAGGCGCTTGCCGTCGAGCGTGTAGTTGACCGTCTGACTCACGAAGCGCGACTTGCCGGACCAAAGCTGCTCCAGTTCGTCGATGTGCGTGACGAGCATGTCGTCGCGAAACACGCGATCGAGGTTCTGCACGAGATGATCGGCGTCCTTCGCGTGGAACAGAGAGAGCGTGCGCCGATTGACCTTCACGACCCGGATGCGCGACGAGCATTCCGCGATGCGTTCGGGATTCTCCGTGAGAAACGCCCGCAGATCGGTGACGCCCGCCGCGCGCCAGCGCTCGAACTGCTCGCGCACGGCGCTGAAGTCTTCGAGCCAGAGCGAGACCGGCGCGAGGTCGAACATGTCGGCATCGTCCTCCGGCAGGCTTGCCGGCGTGAATTGACCGGCAGCGCGGCGCGGGTCGTTTGGCATGGTCATCCTTTCGGCTCGCGCCGGCTCAAAATGGGTCCGTGGTCGATGCCCGAATTCATCTCATTATTGTAGCGTGCGTCATTTTGCTCAGCCGGATCGCCCGTTTGCGCTCATGCCGCATAACGGGGGCGGATGCTACACTCGATTGGCCATGCCCTCGTTGCGGGCGCGTCCCGCATCCCACCTCGGGCACGTTTGCTGCAAGCGCAGCCATTTACATCGCTATAAGAAGGAGGCACGACTCTCATGGCTGATTTCCGCATCTGGTCCGACGAATTTCCGGCGAACGGCTTCATGACGCGCGCACAGGAATTCGACCAGCAAGCCTTCGGCGGCGCGGGCGAGAACATTTCCCCGGCGCTGCAATGGGAAGATCCGCCCGCCGATACCCGCAGTCTCGCGCTCACCGTCTACGATCCCGACGCGCCCACCGGCAGCGGCTTCTGGCACTGGATCGTCGTCAACATTCCGGCCGACGTGCGCTCGCTGCCGCGCAACGCCGGCAAGGCCGACGGCAGTCTGCTGCCGCAAGGCGCGCTGCAAATGCGCAACGACTACGGCACGGTCGGCTTCGGCGGCGCGGCGCCGCCGCGCGGCGACAAGCCGCATCGCTATCTCTTCCGCATTCACGCGCTTTCCGCCGAGAGCCTGCCGCTCGACGGCAACGTGACCAACGCGGTGGCGCGCTTCATGACCCATCTCAACGAAATCGATTCCGCGACCTACACCGGACTCTACGAATTGAAGTAAGCGCGGACGAGGCGCGGACCGTCCGGCCGCGCCTCCCACAAGCTGTTTGAAAACGGCGCGTCATACAATGCGCCGCTCGCCACTGCCCGCCCATCGATGGATTCCGAACAAGGTCTGCCGCTGCCCCAGCGATACTGGGCCATTGCCGTCGTCGCGCTGGGCATCACGCTCGCGGTGCTCGACGGCGCCATCGCCAATGTCGCGCTGCCGACCATCGCGCGCAATCTGAACGCCTCGCCCTCCGCTTCCGTCTGGGTCGTCAACGCGTATCAGCTCACCATCACCATCTCGCTCCTGCCGCTCGCCTCGCTCGGCGATCGCATCAGCTACCGGCGCGTGTACATGGCGGGACTCGCGCTCTTCACGGTGTCGTCGTTCGCGTGCGCGCTGTCCGGCTCGCTCGTCACGCTTACCCTCGCGCGCGTCGTGCAGGGCTTCGGCGCGGCGGGCATCATGAGCGTGAACACGGCGCTCGTGCGCATCATCTATCCGCAGGATCAGCTCGGGCGCGGCGTGTCCATCAACGCGACGGTCGTGGCCATTTCGTCGGTGATCGGTCCGACGATCGCCTCGGGCGTGCTCTCGGTCGCGAACTGGCCGTGGCTCTTCGCGATCAACGTGCCGATCGGCGTCGTGGCGTTCGCGATCGGCTGGAAGTCGATGCCGCGCACGCCGGGACATCGGCAGCCTTACGACTACATCAGCGCAATCATGAACGCGCTGTTCTTCGGTCTCGCGATCGTCGCGGTCGATGGCTTCGGACATGGCGAGCATCGTCCGTATCTCGTCGGTGAAATCATCGCGACGGCGGTCATCGGCTATTTCTTCGTGAAGCGGCAACTGACGCAAAGCGCGCCGCTTCTGCCCGTCGATCTGTTGCGCATTCCGGTGTTCGCGCTGTCGGTCGGCGCTTCGGTGTGTTCGTTCTGCGCGCAGATGCTCGCGTTCGTTTCGCTGCCGTTCCTGCTGCAAAACAGTTTCGGCATGAGCCAGGTCGAAACCGGCTTTCTGATGACGCCTTGGCCGCTCGTCATCGTGTTCGTCGCGCCGCTCGCGGGCGTGCTCGCGGATCGCTATTCCGCGGGACTGCTCGGCGGCATCGGGCTTGCGATCCTGTCCGTCGGGCTCGTGCTGCTCGCGAGCGTCGGCGCGCATCCCGGCGCGCTCGACATCGCGTGGCGGATGGCGGTGTGCGGGCTCGGCTTCGGGCTTTTTCAGTCGCCCAACAATCGTCAGATGCTCGCGTCCGCGCCGCGTCATCGCAGCGGCGGCGCGAGCGGCATGCTCGGCACCGCGCGCCTCACGGGGCAAACGCTGGGCGCCGCGCTCGTCGCGCTGATCTTCGGCGTCGCGCCGAAGCAAGGCGCCGTGATCGCCATCGCGGTCGCGGCGGTGTTCGCGGCGGCCGCCGCCGTCGTCAGCGCGCTGCGACTCACGGGCAAGCGCAGCGTCGAGCCCGCCTGACCCGCGCTCTGGGCATAGCCTTTGCTGAAGTCTCGGACAAGTGTTCCGCGCATGCGGGATCGTTCGAAAACAGCAACAAAGGAGTGGGTTCATGGCGATTTCCCTCAACGGTTGCAAGGTCGCGATTCTCGCCGTCGACGGCTTCGAGCAGGCCGAGCTCGTCGAGCCGCAACGCGCGCTGAAGGAAGCGGGCGCGCAAGTGGATGTCGTATCGCAGAAGCCCGGTCAGATTCAGGGTTTCAGGCACGTGGACAAGGGCGACAAGGTGAATGTCGATGTGACTTTCGACGCCGCCAACGCCGCCGATTACGACGCGCTCGTGTTGCCCGGCGGCGTCGTGAACGGCGACGCGATCCGTCTCGACGCGAAGGCGCAAAGCTTCGTGAAGGAAGCCGATCAGGCGAAGAAGCCGATCGCGGTGATCTGCCACGGCGGCTGGCTGCCGATATCGGCGGGCATCGTCGCGGGCCGCACGATGACGAGCTGGCCGAGCCTGCAGGACGACGTTCGCAACGCGGGCGGCACGTGGGTCGATCAGGAGGTGCAGATCGACGGCAATCTCATCACGAGCCGCAAGCCCGACGATCTGCCCGCCTTCAACCAGGCGCTGATCGAAGCGCTCGGCAAGGCGCGCGCCGCGTGATGATTCGCACCGGAGCCAGGCCTATGCCGAGATTGCTCATCTCCCTCACCCTTTCGTTCGCCGCCGCCTTTGCGCCGGTTGTGCAAGCGCAAACCGAAGGCGCGGCGAGCGCCACGCCAAGCGCGAGGCTCTCGCCGGGCGATCAGCAGTTCCTTCAGGACGCCGGCGAGGCGGGCGCGACCGAAATCGCGGCGAGCAAACTCGCGCTGACGCACGCAAGCGACCGGCAGGTGCGGGAATTCGCACAGCGAATGATCGTCGATCACACGAAACTCGCGCGCAATCTGGACGTGCTCGCGAAACGCCACGGCATCACCGCGCCGCCGGCGGCGGATACGTCGGTGATCGGCAGCCTGCAAAATCTCCAGGGCGCGGAGTTCGACAAGGCCTATATTGAAAAGGTAGCGGTGGACGGGCATCGGAAGGCCGTTGCGCTCTTCGAAAAAGAGAGCGAAAGCGGCAACGACACCGCCCTGAAAGCGGCGGCGGCCAAGGCGTTGCCGGTTATCAGCCATCACGACGAGATGGCGCAGCAACTCGCAAAGACGAAGGCGGCGTCATGAACATTGCGACCGTCGCCGCAAGCGCAGCCGCGCCCCGATCCGCTTGCCGTCCCGCTTATGAGGACTCGACCATGCACATCACGTTTGCAGACGAAGCCCCCGTTTTCGACGGCGACGATCTCGCCATTCACTTCGCCGCGCTCATCGACGGCGAGCCGGTCGTGTGTTCGATCACCGCCGAAGCGCTCGAGGATCATTTCGGCGCGAAATCGCCGCGCGAGGACGATCTGCTCGACGCCTACACGCGCGGCACGGCGCGCATTCGCGCGGTATGCGCCGAAGTGCTCGACGACAACGGCGGCCAGCCCGCCGTGCTGAGAAGCGGATTGTTCCGCGTCGCCGGCATGGAGCCGGACTGAATCTATAGAACGCGACGCGGCTCACATCACCCAAGCCAACAAGGAGGGAACATGTCATTGATCATTGCGGGCCGATTTCAGACCTTTCCCGCGGCCGAAACAGCAGCCCAGAAGCTCTTCGCACGCGGCTTCGTGGAAGAAGACGTGACGCTCTTCTTCGTCAATCCGAGCGGCCAGCACGCGCGCTATCCGGTCGGCGGCGATGTCGGCACCGACGCGGGCGCGCGCGCCGCGCCCAAAGGCGCCGGCAAGGGCGTGACGATCGGCGCGGTCGTCGGCGCGGTGGTGGGCGCGGCGATATTCGCGGTGTTCCATGCGCCGCTGCTCGTCTCGGTGATCGCGGCGGGTGTCGGCGCGTACGTGGGATCGCTCGCCGGGGCGATGTCGCATACGAAGAAGCCGCAGGACGCCTTGCACGCCGAGGAACCCGCGCGTCATGCGGGCGTGCTCGTCGCCGTGCACGTATCGCCGGAATCGCAGGATCAGGCCGCATCCGCGCTGCGCGAGGCGGGCGGCATGGATATCGAGCGGGCGTCCGGACGTTGGAAACAAGGCCGCTGGAGCGATTTCGATCCGCTGCAGCCGCCGCATCCGCTGGGCGAATTCGCGCATACGCGCGCCTGATTGCTCCCGTGTGCCGATGAAAACGCCCGCTTCGTGCGGGCGTTCGTCTTTCCGGACGTGTCAGACCCAGGGCGTGCGCATCCGATTTGCCGGCATGGTCGCGCGAAGCCGGCATCCGGCAGGCAGCACGCGCGCCTTGCCTGCGCTCGCGGCAGGCGCTTCACAGAGGCGCCCGAACTCCGCATGGGATGCCTGCGCGGACTGCCTCTCGGTGACGTGCTGACGGATGGGCAAAGTCAGCGCGGAAGCCGCGATCGCCACGACTATCAAAAACTCGCGATGCGCGAGCCGATTGAACAATTTCACTGCGTTCTCCTGTTGCCGTGACAGGCGCGTCTCGAATCGGATGCGCGCTGTAATGCAGCATCGACAGCAAGTCACATGCCCCGCCGCGCGCGACGCGGGCACGCCGCGTGCGCAATGAATCGGCGAGCCGCATCCCGCAGGGAGGCTGCGCAGTGGCAATCTCGAAACTAAAAGGAGGTGTTACATGAGCACGAACGTCGTATCGGTACTCAACGATCTCGTCGAAACCTCGAAGGACGGGGAAAAGGGTTTTCTCAAGGCCGCCGAGGATACGCGCGATCCGAGCCTCAAGCTGCTGTTTCAGAACCGCGCGCAAAAGTGCGCGGAAGGCGCGCGCGAGTTGCAGGACGTGGTCGCGCGGCTGGGCGGCAAGCCCGAAACCGGCGGCTCGATGGCCGGTGCGCTGCATCGCGGCTGGGTCGATGTGAAGTCGGCCGTGAGCGGCCACAGCGACCACGCGATTCTCGCCGAATGCGAGCGTGGCGAGGATGCCGCGAAGAAGAACTATCGCGAGGCGCTCGATAAGGATCTGCCCGCCGATATCCGTGCGGTCGTCGAGCGGCAGTATCAGGGCGTGCTGGAAAATCACGACCGCATCCGCGATCTGCGCGATCAATTCGCCGCCGCGAAGTCCTAAGGCGATGACGTAACCGCGCAAAACAAACGGCCGCGCGATGCGGCCGTTTGTTCGTCCAGCGAAAGCGTGACGCGCGTTACTGCGGCTGGCCCTTGTCGTTGGTGCCGAGCGCCGAAGCCGCCGCCGCTGCCGACGCGCCCTTCAGCTTGTGCGCCTTGTTCTGCTGATGCAGATTGGTGCCCTTCTGCTTCTTCGCCATCGGTTCCGTGGCGGCCGCATCGGAGGCTGCCTGCGCGAATGCCGTCGTCGAGAATGCCAGCGCGAGCGCGCCGATCAATGCCATCTTTTTCGTCTTCATGAAGAGCTCCTTTGCCGGGGCCTCTGAACGCCGGGCTACTGCGCGTTCGAGAGCCGCCTGTGTGAGTGACGTCCTGGACGGCCGTACTCGTTTTTAAGTTTCGAAGTGCTGCGAGGTGATGCGCACTGCGTGAAGCGTCATGCGTGAATGTGCGACTGAAGCATCGGGCGATGCGACGCGAAGCCCATGCCTCCATGCGAGAACCCGCGCTTCGCCCGATTCATCGCCCCATATGGCGAATCGTCGAACCCCGCGCGGGTTCCGGTGCTGCTGGCACTCAACCGCGGCCCGCCGTGGCGAAGCCGGGCATACGCACTATGCCATTACTTGGCGGCAATTTTAAGATGGTTCTTCACGGATGCAACACCCGAGACGTTCGAGACGGTCTCTTCGGCGGCGGTCTTGTCTTCCGCCGACGGCACCGTGCCCGTCAGCGACACCACGCCCGCGCGCGTCTTCACGTGGATGTGCGTGGACTTGACGTTCTTCGCGCCGAGCAGCTCGGCCTTGACCTTGGTGGTGATGGCGCTGTCGTCGACCTTCTGGCCCATCGACGTGTCGGCACCGCTCGTCGACGAGGCTGCATTGGTTTGCGCGCCGACGTTGAGCGCGAACACGACACACGCGATACCGCCGGCTGCTTTCAGGATTTGAGTCGTCTTCATGGCAATACTCCCATTTTTTCGATTTTGGTCTGGCGCCCCGTTCGCCTTTCATATGCGAGGCGGCTCTTCGATCACGTCCGCGCCGTAGCACGCGGATCGTGAGCTTCGATCCGCAACTTGCGTGCCGGACCAGACTTGCGCGCGATCCATCCGCCGCCGGGACGCGCCGAAAGCACCGTGCGGCGCGGCATTCGTGCGACTTCGAACAAATCTTCGACGATCGCGAAATCGTTCGCGGCGGTGCGCAAAGCGGCGTTCGAAATGCGCGTCGCTTTTGTCTGAGCGCGTGTAAAAACTGCGTAAAACAACACGCGCGAACGCTTCAAAACCAAGGAGCGGACTGCAAAAAACGTAGTCGCGGCATAAGCTTATCGGACGATGGCACGGTCATTGCTTAATTGACTCGCAAACCAGCCCATTACGTCAAGAACATCGAGGATTAGCAAGCAATGCCGCCTACACTCGAACTCCGCGCGAAACAAACGCTCGCGCTCACGCCGCGTCTGCAGCAGTCCGTGCGCCTTCTGCAACTCTCGTCACTGGAGTTCCAGCAAGAACTGCGAAACGCGCTCGATACGAATCCCTTCCTCGAATACGACGAGTCGCAAACCGAAGACAACGCACTCGGCGCCGACAACGGCAGCTCGATGGGCGAATCGGCTCTGTCGACCACGGCCAGCAGCACCGCCGACACCCCGCTCGCGCCCGAAACCGGCATGGAGAACGAATCGAGCGCCGATGCCGGCTCGCGCGACGACTCCATCGGCGAATTTTCATCCGATCCCTTCGGCCGCGGCACGTCACGTAACAGCGGCGACGGCGAGGGCTCCGATCCCGCCGACTGGGTGCGCATCGAGCCGTCGCTGCACGAAACGCTGCACGACGCGTTGCGGCTCTATCAACTGAACCAGCGGGATCGCGCGATCGCGCAACTCATCATCGAAGCGCTCGACGACGACGGCTATCTGCGTCAGGAGTTGAGCGAGCTCGCGGATGTCGTCGAGATCGAACCCGCGCTGCACGAGGACGAACTCACTATCGCGCTGAAGCTCGTGCAGTCGCTCGACAAGCCGGGCGTCGGCGCGCGCAATCTGTCCGAATGCCTGACGCTGCAACTCGAAGCGCTCGACGCGGATACGCCGGGCCGCGCCGTCGCGCTCGAGATCGTCGCGCATCATCTGGAGCGCCTGGCTCGCCGCGAGCAGGCCGAATTGCAGAAAAAAATCGGCTGCAGCGCGGATGAACTGCGCGTCGCGTGCGCGCTCGTGCGCCGTCTCGATCCGAAGCCGGGCGAGAACTATGGTCAGAGCGAGGACAACTACGTGGTGCCGGACGTCATCGTGCGTCAGGCGAAAAAGCAATGGGTCGTGACGATCAATCCGGCGGTGCTGCCGCGTGCGCGCATCCATCGCATGTACGCGGAGCTTTTCGCGCAGTCGGCCGGCGCGAGCCGCTCACCGCTCGCGCAGCAATTGCAGGAAGCGCGCTGGCTCATTCGCAACGCGCAGCAGCGCTTCACGACGATTCAGCGCGTCGCCGAATGCATCGTGTCGCATCAGAAGGCGTTCTTCGACTACGGCGAGATCGCGCTGAAGCCGCTCGTGCTGCGCGATGTCGCCGATGAACTCGGCCTGCACGAATCGACCATCTCGCGTGCGACGGGCAACAAGTACATGGCCACGCCGCGCGGCATCTTCGAGTTCAAGCACTTCTTCCCGCGCGAACTGAGCACGGAAAGCGGGGGCACGTGTTCGGCGGCAGCGGTGCGCGCGCTGCTCAAGGAAATGATCTCGAAGGAGAACACGCGCGATCCGCTATCCGACGTGAGTCTCGCGAAGATGCTCGCGGATCAGGGCGTGATCGTCGCGCGGCGCACGGTGGCGAAGTATCGGCATTTGATGAAGGTGCCGCCCGCGGAATTGCGCCGTCAGGCGTGACGTTTTCGACGCTCTCACGCGCTCGGCGACGACCCGGTCAAGCGAGGCGCCCGAGCGACAGGAGCGCGAGTGACAGGCCGTCCATGCGGGCGGCCTTTTTTCGTCCGCGCTTACCGCCACCCCGACGCCCGATGCGTGCGCTTTCGTGCCGCCGTCGCCGATAGCTCCGCGCCGAGCAGAAACACCGCCGCCGAGTAATAGAGCCACATGAGGATGATCGCGAGCGATCCCGCCGCGCCGAACATGTTCGCCGTGCCCGCGTGCGCGAGATAGAACGCGAAGAGCCGCTTGCCGCCTTCGAACAGCAGCGCGGCGGCGGTCGCGCCGAGCGCCGCATCGCCCCAGCGCATGCGCGTCGTCGGCAGGAATTTGAGCAGCACGGTGAACGCGGTCATCAGCACGCCGAGCGATATCGCGCGCCGCGTGAGGCCCGACAGCACGATGAACGGACTGCCGTCGCCGAGCACCCAATGGCCGAGTATCTCGACGAGCGCGTCGAGCACGAGCAGCACCGCGACGAGCAAGCCGGAACCGACCACCAGCCCGAACGACATCAGCCGCACGCGCAGCAGCGTGACGATGCTCTCGCGCGTGCTCACGGCGGGCGTCGGCCAGATGACATTGAGCGCGCTGTGCAGCGACGAGAACGTCGCCGACGCGCCGATCAGCACGCCCGCGACCGAAATAATCGCCGTGCTGCGCGCGATGTCCGCGTGCCACGCGTTCGCGACGATCGCCTCCAGCGTGCGCGCCGCGTCCACGCCCACGACGCCGCTGATCTCGTCGAAGAGCCGCCCTTGCACGGCATCGGCGCCGAAGAAGACGCTCGCGACCGCGATCACGATGACGAGCGTCGGCGCGATCGAGAACGCGGCGAAGAACGCGATCGCCGCCGAGAACATCAGGCAGTGGTCCTGCGACCATTGCGTGATCGGATCGACGACCCACGAAAGCCAGCCGACGCGCGACGTGCGCCCCGAAGCGACAGGCGTGGATTGAGTGGCGGAGACGTCCTGATCCATCGGCGGAGCGTGTGAGCGCGGCTTGAAGTGTCAACCGACGATGTTATCCCCGCGATGCGAATCGTGTGTAAAACGGCGCGCTCCGGTGAGAGCGCGCCGCTTGTGACTCCTGCTTCGCGTGCCGGTCAGGGCCGATCGGCGGCCGGGTCGGCGTCCTCGTCGGTGAGGCCGCGCGTTTCGTCCTCGATTTCGTCGGGCAGGATATCGGCGTCGGCTTCCAGATTGTTGTCGCCGTCCGCCGATGCGGTTTCACCCGTGCCGAAGCGGTCCGTGTCGCTGTTCAACTCGGCCTTGGACTGGCCGAGCGCGTGGGCGTCGAGTTCATCTTCGATGTCGCCCGGATAGCGCTTTTCGCCCTGCACGTCCGAACCGCTGTCGGACGAATCGCTCGGGCCGAGCGCTCCGGTGCCGTGTCCCTTGCCGTATTCCGCGCCATCGTCTTCGGGCGGGTTCAATGTGCTTCCGCTCATCATGACCTCCTTGGATCGTGTCCACGATGAATCCGCAAATCCCGTTCCGCGCACGACGCATGAAAAAACCCCGCGCTTCTTTCGAAGCGCGGGGTCGTGATGCAAGACAACTTTCGGCGCGAACTCAGGCCTTCGCCGCCGGACGTTTCGCTTCGCTCGCGCCCTGCTTCACCGTCTTGACCGTCTTTTCGGTGACGGAAGTGGCCGTCGCGACGCTGCGCAAATCCGACAGGAACGAGTCGCGCCACACCGAAAGATTGTTCTCGCGCAGCGGCGCCATCATGTCGGCGTGACGCGCCTGACGCTCGGCGAGCGGCATCGACAACGCGCGCTCCAGCGCTTCGGACATCTGCGACAAATCGAACGGATTGACGACGAGCGCGCCCGGCAACTGATCCGCCGCGCCCGCGAACTGCGACAGCACGAGCGCGCCCGGATCGGCCGGATCCTGCGAGGCCACGTATTCCTTCGCGACCAGATTCATGCCGTCGCGCAGCGGCGTCACGTAGCCGACCTGCGAGAGCCGGAACAGCGCCATCAGCAGATTGCGCTCGTATTTGCGGTTGAGATACTGGATCGGCGTCCAGTCGAGCTGAGCGAATCGTCCGTTGATGCGGCCCGCCTCGCCTTCCAGATTCTGGCGGATGCGCTGATACGTCTGCACGTCCGAGCGCGTCGGCGGCGCGATCTGCACGAGCGACACGCGGCCATGCCAGCCCGGCGCGTTCAGCAGGAGCCGCTCGAACGCCTGAAAGCGCTCGACAAGTCCCTTCGAATAGTCGAGGCGATCGACGCTCATGATGAGCTTGCGTCCGCGCATGCTGTCGCGCAGGCTCTTCACCTGCTTGCGGTTCGCGAACTGCTCGGCGGCCTGTGCGATGGCGTCCGGATAGATGCCGATGGGGTACGCGCCCACTTTCAGCATGCGGCCGAAGGCTTGCAGCATGCCGTCGTCTTCGTTGAAGTGGCCGCGGCTCGTGCGCTCCACGTAATCGATGAACGACTGCTTGTCGCTGTCCGTCTGAAAACCGACGACGTCGTACTGACACATCGCCGCGATCAGTTCCTCGTGCGGCGGCACGGTGCGCATCATCTCCGGCACGGGGAACGGGATATGCAGAAAGAAGCCGATCGGATTCGCGACGCCGAGCTTTCTCAATTCCTGCGCGAACGGGAGCATGTGATAGTCATGCACCCAGATGATGTCGTCGGGCTGAAGCATCGCCTTCAGCTTCGCGGCGAGGCTCGCGTTGACGCGCATGTATCCCGCAAATTCCTCGCGATCGAAGCGCGACAGGTCATTGCGGTAGTGAAACGTCGGCCACAGCGTGGCGTTCGAGAAACCTCGATAGTACTGGTCGTAATCGCGGCGCGTGAGTCCGACCGTCGCGTACGTCACCTTGCCGCCCTTCTCCAGGACAGGCGCGCCCGCCTCGCCGACGATCTCGCCGCTCCAGCCGAACCACACACCCCCGGTCTCCTTGAGCGCATCGAGAACGCCGATCGCGAGGCCGCCCGCGCTGGGCTTGCCCTCTTGGATCGGCGCGACGCGATTCGATACCACGATCAATCTGCTCATTACAGCGTCACCTCATCAGTTGTCGTTGCATGCTCGAATTGGCGATCAAGGGTATGCAAAAGCTGTGCCTTTTTATAGCCTTTAGTAAATAAAAGTTTGTATGGAGATGTTACGGACGAACAAAAATACGCGGCGAACGCACGCCGCGTAGAAATTTTTATTCTTGTACCGGGTGCTTCCGCCGGCCGGAATCACGCGTCCTGCTCGGAGCCCAGATCGCGCTGATAGTCGATGCCCTCGCGGCGCACGCCGCCCTGGTTATGCTCGCCATCGGGCGGCGCGCCAGGCGCGGGGCGGTTCTGAGCGGCGGGATCGTGGTCGGCGGGCGGCGCGGAAGCGCCTTGTGCGCCGGCTGCCTTGGCCGCTTCGGCGCGCGCTTCGCGCTTGGAAGAATGACGCGCGGAGCGTCGAAGTGCGGGATGCCTCATGATGCCTCCAGAGAAGAAGGCCGTCGCGATAGTGACGTCGGCGGCGTCGGACCGTTGCGCTCGATAAAGCGCGGCTTCAGAAAAAGCGACCGGCGACAGAACGTGTCGCCGGTCATTATTGCGCCATCCGTTGTAATGTCTACGTACCGGATGGAAACTTATTCAAACCTTGCACGAATTCTGGGCATTGTCCGACGTCTGCAATCCCGCCTTCCCTTTTCGCTGCTAGTAAACGTGCGGCGTTTCGCCCGGTCCCGGCGGCGGATCGCCGATAGGTTGCGACGGCGGTTCGGGCGGCTCACGCGTCGGGTCCGGATTCGTGTCGGGCGGCATCGGCGTGGGCGGCGGCTGATCGGGCGGCGTCACCGGCGGGTCCGGCGGCTGCGGCGTCTGTGCTTCGATACGGGCACCATCGGATACGCGACTGGGCGTGCTGAAAGACATGGCGGACTCCTTGCGGTCTTGTGATCGTAATTTCGCCATCCGACGGCGCCTGTGCGCCACGCGCGGATGTCACCTGACCGGCAGCAAGGGCCATGCCCCTCGGAAGCGTCCGTTGCGCATCTCCTGTCACATTATCGGCGTAGAAGACGCGCCTGCCAATGAAAAACGCCTGCGCTCTTTAAAAGCCGCAGGCGCTGTTTTGTCTAAAGATAAGCGAAGATCAAGTGTGTTCGCTATCAGACTCGTTCAGATCGCCGCCCTCGCCGACGGTGGCCTTGTTCGCGTCCTCGCCATATTCCACGAGCCGGTTATAGAGCGTTTTCAGGCTGATGCCGAGGATTTCGGCGGCGCGCGTCTTTACGCCGCCACACTGATCCAGCGTGGCGAGAATGAGCTGACGGTCGGCCTGCGCGAGCGACGTGCCGAACGGAATCGTCACCGCCGTGCCCGCCGATGGCTTCGACAACGAAATCTGCAGCGGCACGGTCGCCGTGCTGTCCGAATCCGACGCCGACATGATGTACGCGCGCTGCACGTAGTTCTTCAGCTCCCGCACGTTGCCCGCCCAGTTGTACGAGGCCAGCATCTCGCGCACGGCGGGCGGGAATTCCTTCTTCGTGTTGTATCGGGCGTTCAGTTCGTCGAGGAACGCCTGACCGAGCAGTTCGACGTCCTTGCCGCGCTCGCGCAACGGCGGCAGGTTGATCGGGAACACGTTCAGCCGGTGATACAGATCGAGACGCAGCTTGCCTTCGAGCACGGCCTGCTCGGGATCGCGATTGGTCGCGGCGATGAGGCGCACGTCCGTCTCGATTTCCTTGGTCGTGCCGACGCGCATGAACATGCCCGTCTCCAGCACGCGCAGCAGCTTCACCTGAAGCTCGATGGGCATTTCGGTGATTTCGTCGAGGAACAGCGTGCCGCCGTTCGCGCGCTCGAAATAACCCTTGTGCTGCCGGTCCGCGCCCGTGAACGAGCCGCGCTCGTGGCCGAACATTTCCGATTCGATCAGGTTCGGCGAGATCGCCCCGCAATTCACCGCGATGAACGAATGCTTGCGGCGCAGGCTGAGTTCGTGCAGCGTCTGCGCGGCGACTTCCTTGCCGGTGCCCGACTCGCCGATCAGCAGCACCGAGGCGGCCGTCGGCGCAACACGGCCGATCTGGTCGTACACGGTTTGCATCGCGGGCGAGTTGCCGAGCATCAGCCCGAAGCGGCCCATGCGCCGCAATTCGCCGCGCAAGGTGCCGATTTCCGCCTTCAGGTCGCCGGCGCGCGGCAGGCGCGAAAGGATGGCCTTCACGCGCTGCATGTTGATCGGTTTGACGAGATAGTCGGTGGCGCCCATCTTGAGCGCGCTGACCGCCGATTCCACCGTTGCGTGGCCGGTGATCACGATGACCTCGACGCCCGAGCGCGGATCGAGATCCTCGAAAAGATCGACGCCCGTGCCGTCGGGCAGCTTGAGATCGGTGAACACGACGTCCGGCGTCTGCCGCACGAGCTGAATGCGCGCCTCGCGCAAATCGCTGGCGGTGGCCGTCGTCAATCCGTCTTCGCCGATGATCGCGGCTAGCGCCTCGCGGGTACTGGGATCGTCATCGACAATCAATACGTGTGGCATTGCGTCTCGAATTCTTCCAAAGCGTTTTCAGGTCACACGCCATGTGGTGGCGCGGTCTTCTCCGTGCGGCAAGGGCGCCGCGCGGGCCGGTGCGATTCGCGATCAAGGCCGATTAAAGATAAATCGGCGACACGCGAAATGCGCGAAAAATAGAATAATTTCCGATGATCCGCACGCCTGGTTCAATCCAGCGTAAGTTTTTCCATTTAGACAACTTATGGCCGGAGTTTCACTGATTATAAGCGTTTATTACGGTAAAAAACGCACGCCGAACCAGCGTGCGTTTTATTGATCGCACCATTGAAGAACTATCGATGAAGCCGGCGCGCTTCAGCTCCGCGGAAAATGCCAGGCATCGGCCGTTCCGCCGACGACGCCATGGCCGTTCACCGCTTGCGCGCTCGCGCCGGTCGATGGCGTCAGCACCTTGCCGCCCTCGTCTTCCCAGCGGTTCAGGTCGCGCGCCGCGCGCCGTCCGGCGAGATCCTGCGATTGCACCCACTTCCATGCGAGAACGCTGCCGACTGCGAACAGCGCGCCGAAAATTCCGATCGAAGGCCGTGCCATTTGTGCTCTCTCCCATCGTAAAGTTAATCCGCTGCCGTCATTACGCATTCGCGTCGAATACGGGCGAATCAGCGGGAAACCAGAAGTCCCACCAGAAAGCCGACGCCCGCGGCAATGCCGAGCGACTGCCACGGATTGTCCTTCACATATTTCGCGGTGCAATCGACGCTCGCGCGATAACGGCTTTGCGCATTCGCCTGCGCATCTTCGAGCGCGTTACGCGCCGAATCCACGTGATCGCGCAAACGCGAACGCAGCGCATCGACGCCCTCGCCCGGAAGCGTCGCCGACAATCGCAGCAACTCCTCCGAATCGTTCAGCAGCACCTTGATGTCTTCGATGATCTTTTGCTTGCCCAACGCAAGCTGGACAGTCGTTTGACTCATGAAATGTAGTCCTCGCCTAATTGGGTTTGTCTGACAGCGCCGACGCCGACTCCGATGCGGAATCAGCGCGTTTCGGCGACCGGAAGGCGGGTCACGGAAAGGCGTCCGCCTGCCTCGATCCGCGCACGCAGGCTGCGCACGACGCCGCTTGCCATCAGCGCGCCGCCCATCGCGGCGAACACGAGGCTCGTCACGTTCGCGGCACGCGCAAGCGCCGGCGTGCCCGCCGCATAGCCTAGCACCGCGCACATCAATGCGGTGACGAGCGCGACGGCGGCCCAGTGATAGATGTCGATCGGCTCGCCGGCCGCGAGTTCCTGGCGATTGCCGTGTCGCGCGCGGGCGGACCGCGAAGGAGCGGCGCGCTCGTGTGCGCCCCCGTCGAAAATAAAGAAGTCTTCCATGATGCTTTTGCCTCTCTCGCCCATCCTCGTGTGCGCGCCTCGGAAACGATGCTCGTCGGCGAACTTTCGAATAAGAATCACGATGACCAGCCGTATGCAGCTTTCGTGCCAGACATTGCAAACCGGAGCGCGACGCTTGCCTGCGACCCTAAACCGCCGATGATCGGGTAACAATTACGCTGTGGCCTTGTAAATTCTCGGTGCGTAAAGGAGAACCTTTCCGGAAGCGCCGTGCGGCTTAGACAAAATATGCTGCGCGTTGGACGGCGCATTGCCGCAACGTCGTTGCGAATGGTTAAATAGCGTTTATGAGACAGGTTGCCTGCAATCGAATCGACGATGCGAACGCATCCGATGCAGACGATCCTGGACCGACGCACCACGAGGAAGAGCGGCTCACGGCTGGCGTGAGCACGACGGGCAACGCGCACGGGCGCGTCATATGCCGATGCGCGCGGTCATCCACGGTTGCGCCGCTCGTGCGCGCCGAACTGCGCCACGCCGGCTGCAACCGGACGCGCCCGCGCACGCCGCCGCCCGCCCACGACACACGCAGAACTGGAACGATCAGGACACATGGCGTCAACCGATCTGGATCCGCCGCCCACCGCGGTCGGCGATACACCCGCGCAGAGAAAGCGCAACACGGGAGAAGTGCCGGGCCTGAAGTCCTACGGACTGCTCTACGGCTCGTCACCCGTGATGCTGGAGTTGTACGCGCAAATCGAGCGCGTCGCCGCCACGGATGCGACGGCGCTCATCATCGGCGAGTCGGGCACCGGCAAGGAGCTCGTCGCCCGGACGATTCACGACCACAGCGCGCGCAAGGACGCGCCGTTCATCGCGGTGAACTGCGGCGCGATTCCCGACAATCTCATTGAAGCCGAGCTCTTCGGTCACGAGAAAGGCAGCTTCACGGGCGCGGTGCAGGGACGTATCGGCTATTTCGAGCACGCGAACGGCGGCACGCTCTTTCTCGACGAAGTCACGGAGATGTCGCCCGTGCGGCAAGTGAAGCTGCTGCGCGCGCTGGAGACCGGCACGTTCTTTCGCGTCGGCGGCAACGATCTCATCAGCTCGGACGTGCGTGTGATCGCGGCGACCAATCGCGATCCCGTCGCGGCCGTGAAGGAAAACGGCTTGCGCGAGGACCTGATGTATCGCCTCGCGGTATTTCCGCTGCGCGCGCCGCCTCTGCGCGAGCGCGATTCGGACCGCGAACTGCTTGCGCAGCATTTCCTCTCCGAGATGAACGCGCAGGAAGGCACGAACAAGGTCTTCAGCAAACGCGCGCTCGACGTGCTGCGCACCTATTCGTGGCCGGGCAACGTGCGCGAGCTGAAGAACACGGTCTATCGCGCGTTCATCCTCGCTGAGAAGACGGTGGAGATTGCGCATCCGCATCTTGCGTCGCGCGTGAAGAAGCCCGTCACGCAGGGCGACGCGATGAACGTCTGGGTCGGCACGCCCCTCGCCGATGCGCAAAAGCAGATCATCCTCGGCACGCTCAAGCATTGCGGCGGCGACAAGCGGCGTGCGGCGAAGGCGCTCGGCGTGAGCCTCAAGACCTTGTACAACCGCCTGGGCGCCTACGAAAACGAAGACACCGAAGGCGGCGAAGCAGCGTCCGGCAGCGAAAGCTGAAGGCGTCCGCCGGCTTTCACCGGCATGAATTCCGAAGCGAGCGCGCATGGCCGCGCTCGCTTCTTTTCGTCCGCACCGATGCGCGCAGCGAAACGAATCCACAGCACTTGCAATTTCTTGCAATTTTCTCAAGGCGGTAATTAGAAGCATGCTTCAAAATGCGCGAAGCCCGCGCATCGTGCCGTCCGTGCGTTGCCGGGCGGCGACTTGAAGCCGACACTTCAAGAAGATTCGAGCCCTCGAACCCCGATGGCAAGCGTCGGGAAACGGTAGACGAAGGAAAGCAACATGCAGATCAGGGTCCATCGGCGCAGCCCGCGCGCCGCCGCGCTCGCCGCAATCATCTCAGGCGTCATCGCTTGCGTGAGCCTCAGTGGATGCAACTCGCTCTATAGCGAAGGCGCGACGGCGGGCGCCGGTATCGCGGGTGCGGCGGTGGCGAACAGCGTCACCAGCAACGCCGCGGTCGCGACCGGCATCGGTCTGGGCGCGGTTGCCGCGGCGCGCGCAGGCGTGCAGTACTCGCAGCGCGTCGTCCATACCAACACGCAGGATCAGATCGCATCGGTCGCCGGGCCGCTCGCGGTCGGCGCGGTCGCGCCGTGGAAGGCGGTGCATTCGGTGCCGATCGAGGAAGACGAGAAAGGCCGCGTGACGGTGAGCCGCACGATCAGCAGCGGCGTGCTCGATTGCAAGGAAATCGTCTTCTCCGTCGATCGCGACGCCACGAAAGACCGCGCCGCCGACAGTGCGTTCTACGTGGCCTCGGTGTGCCGCGACGGCGACAAGTGGAAGTGGGCCTCGGCCGAGCCCGCCACACCGCGCTGGGGCTCGCTGCAATGACGCTGTCTCTCGACGTAACTCTGACGCTGCGTCTGGGCCTGATCGCGGCGGGCGCGGCCGCGTGCGTGTCGATGAGCGGCTGCGCGTCGATCGGCGCGGCGGCCGGCGCAACGGCCGGCATCGCGACGGGCGCGTTCACGACCAATCCGGCCATCGGGCTCGGCGTGGGCATCGCGGTGCAGGCCGCCACCGACGAAGCGGTCAAGCGCGTCACCAAGTCGCTGCATCAGGATCAGCAGGTCATGATCGCGGTGACGGCGGGCATCTCGCAGGTCGGCGAAACGCGGCCGTGGAAGGTCAAGCACACGTTGCCGGTCGAGAACGGCCACGGCGACGTGCGCGTGTTGCGCGAGTTCAGCAGCGCGCTTGCGACGTGCAAGGAATTCGCGTTCTCCGTCGTCGATGGCGACGATGCGAAAGCGCCCGCCGAGTGGTTCATCGCGACGGCTTGCCAGCAGCCGACCGGATGGAAATGGGCGTCGGCGGAGCCTGCGGTCGAGCGGTGGGGGAACTTGCAGTAAGCTCGCCGCAGTTCGGAAACGAGAAGCGCGGCGTTCCATTCGGACACCGCGCATCGCCTTTCAGCCAAACGGCCAACGCCAATAAAAAAGCGCGGTCCCGTCAACGGCAACCGCGCTTTCGAACCGACCGGAAACGACGAAGCTTAGGCTTCCACATCCTCCAGGCTCAGCATCTCGGTCTGGTCGTTATACGAGAAGATTTCCCCGTAACGTCCCCAGTCGATGACGGCATCGAGCGTCTCCTGCGCGGCCTTGTCGGAGAGAAAGTCCTCCAGTTCCTGCTCGAAGCGCACGCGCGGCGCGCGATGTCCCGGCCGCTCGTTCAGCACCTTCTTGATCCGCGCGGCCAGCGGCACGTGCCGCAGCAGATGCTCCGCGAACATCATCTTGCGCTCCTGCGTGCCGAACTCCGCGAACACGCGCGCTTGCGGCGTGAGGAAGATGTCGCCCTCGCGCACGTCGGCAAAACCCAGATGCTGCAGCACTTCCGCGATCGGAAAGAGATCGTCGACTTCGAGGTGCAGCGTGCGCGCGATTTCGGGCATGTCCGCGCGGCCGTGGTACGGCTCGGCCGCGAGCGTTTCGATGAGACCCGCCATCAGGTTGGTCGACACCGACGGCAGCCAGCTTCCCAGCTCGAGCCCCTTCTTTTTCGCTTCGTCCATCTGGCGCGCGGTCATCTTCGCGTAAATGTCGTCGACGAGACGCCGGAACGCCGGGTCCAGACGATTGCGCGGATGCTTGAACGGCACCTTGATCTCGGCCATCACGCGCCCCGGATTCGACGACAGCACCAGAATGCGGTCGCACATGAACACGGCTTCCTCGATGTTGTGCGTGACGATCAGCACCGACTTGATCGGCATGCGCCCTTGCGTCCACAGATCGAGCAGATCGGTACGCAGGTTTTCGGCGGTCAGCACGTCGAGCGCGGAGAACGGCTCGTCCATGAGCAGCAGCGTCGGATCGACGACGAGCGCCCGCGCGAAACCCACGCGCTGGCGCATGCCGCCCGACAGTTCGCGCGGATACGCGTTCTCGAAACCATCGAGACCGATCAGGTCGATCGCGGCCAGCGCGCGTTCGCGGCGCTCGCGCGCGCCCACGCCCTGCGCTTCCAGACCGGCTTCCACGTTCTGGAGCACGGTCAGCCACGGAAACAGCGCGAACGTCTGGAACACCATCGCGACGCCCTTCGCGGGGCCGCTCAACGGCTCGTTCAAATAGGTCACTTCGCCGGCCGTCGGCTCGATCAGCCCGGCGATGATGCGCAGGAGCGTCGATTTGCCCGAGCCCGAACGCCCGAGCAATCCGACGATCTCCCCTTCGCGCAGCGAGAGGTTGGCATCGTCGAGCACGAGCAGTTCGCCCTGCGTCTTGTTGAAGCCGCGGCTCACGTTCGCCACGCGCAGGATCTCCGCGCCCAGTCGCGGCGGCGTGCCTTGCGGGCGCTGAATACCTTGCGCCGCCGACGTCTGCGTATTTTTCAGGTTCTGCATCGGAACTCGTCCTCAATCCAGCCGGAGTCTAGCTTCGGCGTAGGCGTATAGCGGGCGCCACAACAGTCGGTTGAACAGCGTGACGAACAGCGACATCACGGCGATGCCGAGAATGATTTTCGGGTAGTCGCCCGCGGCGGTCGTCTGGGCGATATAGGCGCCGAGCCCGTGCGCGACGACCTCCGTCTTCCCCCACGACACCGCTTCCGCGACGATACTCGCGTTCCACGCGCCGCCCGAAGCGGTGATCGCGCCGGTGATGTAATAAGGAAAGATGCCCGGCAGCATGCAGTTCTTCCACCACTGCCAGCCGCGGATCTGGAAGTTGCTCGCCGCCTCGCGATAATCGTTCGGATAAGAGGACGCGCCCGCGACCACGTTGAAGAGGATATACCACTGCGTGCCGAGCACGATGAGCGGCGACAGCCAGATATCCGGGTTCAGATGGAAGCGCACGATCACCACGACGAACACCGGAAACAGCAGGTTCGCCGGGAACGCCGCGAGGAACTGCGCGAGCGGCTGGATCTTTTCGGCAAGCGCCGGACGCAGCCCGATCAGCACGCCGATGGGCACCCACACCACCGACGCGAGCGCGATCAGCACCACCACGCGCAAAAGCGTGATGAAGCCGAGCACGAACACGTGGCCGACTTCGCCCCAGGTGACGCCGGTCGCGACGAACGACCCGACCTTCCACACGACGAACACCGTGATCAGCACGACGACCGTGCCCCACACGATATCGCCCACGCGCGTGGACGGCACTTTCGCGCGCAGCGGCAGACCCACGTTTTCCAGCGCGCCCTGCAGCGACGGCAGCTTGATCGGCACACGCGCCGCCTTCGCGAGAATCCATCCCGCCGGCACGAGCAGACGGTGAATCAGGCGCGTGCGGCGGATCAGGTCGAGCAGCCACGACGACGGCTCGTCGCCCGAACTCGTGTTCTCCATGCGGAACTTGTCGGCCCACGCGACGAGCGGCCGGAACATCAACTGGTCGTAGGCCAGGATGACGATGGTCATCGCGAGGATCACCCAGCCGATCGCGCTCAGATTGCGCTCGCTGATGGCCGTGGCCAGATACGCGCCGACGCCCGGCAGCACGATCGTACGGTTGCCGACCGTGATCGCCTCGGACGCGACGACGAAGAACCAGCCGCCCGACATCGACATCATCATGTTCCAGATGAGGCCGGGCATCGAGAACGGCACTTCGAGCTTCCAGAAGCGCTGCCAGTTGGTGAGGTGAAAGCCGCGCGAGACTTCGTCCAGGTCGCGCGGCACCGTGCGCAGCGACTGGTAGAAGCTGAACGTCATGTTCCACGCCTGGCTCGTGAAGATCGCGAAGATCGCCGCGCATTCGGCGCCGATCACGCGCCCCGGGAACATCGCGAGGAAGAACGTCACCGTAAACGAGATGTAGCCCAGCACCGGCACCGACTGAAGGATGTCGAGAATCGGCACGAGCACGATCGACGCACGCCGGCTCTTCGCCGCGAGCGTGCCGTAGATCAGCGTGAAGATGAGCGACGCGACCATCGCCAGCAGCATGCGCAAGGTCGTGCGCAACGCGTACTCGGGGAGATTCGCGGGGTCGAGCGAGATCGCCTGGGTCTGCAGCGTGGAGATCGGCGCCAGGGTCTCGTGAAAGCCGACGGCGGCGAGCGCGATGATGCAGATGATCATCGGGAATGCGACGAAATCCCAGCGATTGGGCAGGATTCGCCAGGCCGACGCATTCGCCGTGCGATTCAGATTGAAACCAAATTCCATGCAAGGCCCTCCCCGTAAGGCTGTGTTCCGACCGCGCGAGCGCGGGTGTTGCTTGAGACGGCGAACGGGCCGTCCGGCGGGCAAGAAGCCTTTGCCCGGAACAGCCTCATGCTCAACGCACGCGGCCGTCAAAACGACGACACGATCAGCACGAATAACGGCGCCAGGCAGTCGCCGCGTCAGCGATCCCCGCGCTGAACCGAGCGACACTACACCAACCCGTGTGACCGGCACAACCTTCATGCGGTCCGGCGCGCCATTCCTGCGAAGTTTCTGTTGCTCTTCGGCACGGCACGGGCAAAATGAAGGGGCAATCCGCGTCGAATGCGTCTCCCGCGTGCTTTCGTTTCCTTTCAGTCTGGCTGCGGCACGCCTTCGCCAGACGGCCCGCGAACGGCGCTTTCACGCGGCACGCATCCGTTGTGTTGGATGCACGTCGCACGCTGTCAGATGGCACTTGATAGGCGGCCGAAAACGTCGTCCAATCTTGGCTTAACGAACAATAATTTGAGCGCCGATGCGATGCGAGACGCCCGATCCGAGCCGCGAAACCGCCCAGGCCACGCTTGCCACGCCATTGCGAGCGCAGGCTGCAAAGCGGCAGACATGATGATGCGCTGCAATCCACGCACCCGCCCTGTCCGGTTCGCGCAGACCAGACCGCCCGGGCGGCACGGCGCGTTCAGCCTGCGAACGGCGTGAACCGCCCTTGCGCCCGAGATCGATGAACAAGCTCATCCTGCACCGCGTGATCGCGACGCTCGGCGTAGCGGCGCTGGCATTCGCGTGCTGGATTGCCGCCGGCTTGCTGTCGGACCGAATGGTACAACAGGAGATGACGTCGACGGTGCGCACCGAGCGCCAGATGGCGGCGTCGATCGTCGACAACATGGCGCAGATCATCGCGAGCGATCTGGCGATGTCGCGCGCCATTCCCGCGACGCTCGCGCAGATGGACCTCACGCAGCGGGCGCTCGCGGAGTCGCGGAATTATGCCTCGAACCCGGCCGATACGGAACTCGAACGGCGCAAGGACTGGACCGCGCGCCCGGCTCTGGAAAAGGTCAATCACTTCCTCCATGACGCGCAGGGCTTTTCCGGTCTCGACTCCATCTGGCTCGTCAACGACCGGGGTTTTTGCATTGCGTCGAGCAACGCCACCGACGACGACAGCTTCATCGGCTACGACATGAGCGGGCGCGGCTACGTGGCGCGCGCGCTGCTCGGCGGCTTCGTCGAGATGTACGGCGTGGGGCGTCTGTCCGGCGAGCCGGGCATCTTCATCGCGGCGCCGGCTTACGAGGACGGCTTTCTGGTCGGCGCGGTGATCGCGAAAGTGAGCATCGACCGGCTGCGTCACTGGGTCTCGCGCGCCGGCACGTTCGTGACCGACGAGAACGGCGTCGTCGTGATGGCGCACGACGGCCGGCTCGAATACGAAGCGATGCCCAATGCGCCCATCGCGCGCATGACCGAGCGCGAGCGAATCGAGCATTATCGGCGCGAGTCGTTTCCGGAGTTGCGCCTGTCGCATATCGGCGAGCAGATGCGCGCGTCCGAGCACTGGCTCGCGCCCGCGCTGGCGCAGACCTTCTACGCGGCGAACGGCAGCAACGTGCCCTCGCTCTACGACGAACGCACGGGGCTCAACTCGGGCCTCTCGGCGCACATCGTCCATCCGCTCACGAGCTGGCCGGAGATCAGCCGCAATCACAGCCGCGACCGCTTCCTCGTGTTTCTGACGATGCTCGGCGTCGTGACGCTCGCGATCGTGATCGCCACGTCGTATTCGCGCGAGCGGCGGCTGCACCGCGCGACGCGCGATCTCGCCGAGCAGTTGCAATCGGCCAATACGCTGCTTTCGGCCGAAGCGCGCCATGACGCCCTCACCGGCGCGCTCTCGCGGCGTTATTTCCTGGACACGCTGCGTCATGAAGTCGAGCTGGCGCGCTCGGTCGGCACGCCGCTTTCGGTCGCGATCGCCGATCTCGACCACTTCAAGCAGATCAACGATCGCTTCGGGCACGCGTCGGGCGACCGCGCGCTCGAACATTTCGTCGAAGTGTGCCGCGCGCAGCTTCGTCCGAGCGATGCGATCGGCCGGCTCGGCGGCGAGGAATTCGGCATTCTGCTGCCGCAAACCTCGCTCGCCGACGCGCAAGCCGTGCTGGAGCGTCTGCGCAAGCGCTTTCATCACGAGCACTGCGCGCATCTGCCGGACGACGCGGCGCTGTCGGTGTCCATCGGCATCACGGAACTGGCGCAGGACGACGCGCTCGAGTGGATTCTCTCGCGCGCCGACCTCGCGCTCTACGAGGCGAAATCGCGCGGGCGCGACCGCAGCGAAGTGCGCCCCGCCGATCCCGGCTCGTCCACGCGGCACCCGGAAGACACGCTCGCGGGCAAATGATCGGCGAGTCACCGCACGGTCATGCGCATGTCGCGACGCGCACGCATCCCGCAGGTATCATCGATATTCGAAATCGAATGCCGCTGGCGTGAATCGGGAGGATTGCATGAAGGGAAATCTGGTCATCGTGTGCCGGGATCAGGACGCAGAAACGTTCGACCATCTGCTCGCCGAGTACGGCTCGTTTCAGACGCGGCTTTCGTCGACGGCGTGGTTCCTGAAGATCGACCTCGCGCCCGAAGTGATTCAGGACGAGATCCTCACGCGCCTCGGCAAGTACACGACGCATTACATCTTCGAGGCGTCGACGGTGACGTACAACACGGTGGACAGCGAAGCGGCGTCGGCGCTCGAAACCCTGTTCGACTGACGCCGCGCCGTTACAGCACGCGCTCCTCGTGCTGCGGGCCGGAGCGGCGCTCTTCCACCGGCTGCGTGGCGATATCGAACGGAAAGGTCATCGCGACCTGCAATCCGCCCTCGGCACGATTGCCGATCTCGCACTCACCGCCCACGCGCCGCGCAAGCCGCTCGACGATGGCGAGTCCGAGCCCGCTATGGCCGCTGCCGCCGCGCGCCGGATCGAGCCGCACGAACGGCCGGCTCGCCTTGATGAGATCGTCCGGCGCAATGCCCTTGCCGTGATCGGACACCGACAACACCCAGCCCTTGGCTTCCCGCCGCGTCTCGATGACGACCGGCGGCGCGCCGTACGCATGCGCGTTGTCGAGCAAATTGGACAGCATGCGGTCGAGCGTGGCCGCGGGCAGCGCGAAGGACGGGCCGGCCTCCAGCTTCAGGCGGATAGGCTGCGCGCCCGGCGACACCGCGCGATACGCCCGCGCGATCCGCTCGCACTGCTCGTCGACGGGAACCGGCTCGCTGCCGTCCGGCCGGTCGTGCGCGAACACGAGGAATTGATCGACGATATGCGCCATGGAATCGACGTCGCGCACGACGCCGTCGCGCATCTTCTCGTCGTCCATCATTTCGGCGCGCAGACGCAGGCGCGCGAGCGGCGTCTTCAGGTCGTGCGCGACGCCCGCGAGCATCACCGCGCGGTCGCTCTCCGTCTGCGAAACCTCGCGGACCATCTGATTGAAACCATGCGTCAACTGCCGTAGTTCGCGCGGGCCGCGCTCGGGCACCGGCGGCGTCGGCTGGCCGCGCCCGAAGCGCCCGACCGCCTGCGCGAGCGAACGCAACGGATATTGCAGTTGCCACGCGCCGAACAGCGCGGCGAGCACGGCTGTCGAGAAAATCAGCGCAAGCCACACGAGCATGCGGTCGCGCGAGCGCGGCGGGCGCAGCGGCTGCACCGGCACGACGATCCATCCCGAATCCTTTGCGCCGTGCACCCACACGCTCGGCGGGCCGCCAGGCTCGTTCAGGCGCACGTCGGTGCCGTCGGGCAGGCGGTCTTTCAGATCTTCGACGAAGCGCTGCAGCGGCGGCGGCATGTCCTCGTCGGGCTGCCGGGGCACGTCCGGACTCGCGAGCGCCACCACGCGCACGCGCGGCGGCAAGGGCTGATCGGGCGTATTGGCGATGTGCTGGCGGACCGCCTCGACGAGGAACACGGCCTCCTCCACGGCGAAGCGCGTCTGCACGTTGTCCCGCTCGAAGCGGATGATCGCGAACCACGCGACATGCGACAGCACCAGCATGCCGATGACGATGACGACCAGCCGGCCGAACAGCGTGTCAATTGCCCGGCGCATTTTGCTCGCCGTCCGGCACGAACACGTAACCGCGCCCCCGCACCGTCTGGATGAAGCGCGGCGCCGAGGGATCGGTCTCCAGGATGCGGCGCAGGCGCCAGACCTGAACGTCGATGCCGCGGTCGGTGCCGTCGTATTCCGGGCCGTGCAGCAGTTCGAGCAGGCGCTCGCGCGTGAGCGTGCGCATCGGGTTGTTCACGAAGATCTTGAGCAGCGCGAATTCGCTGCCGGAGAGCGTGAGCGGCTTCTCGTCCTGCTGCAGCGTGCGCGACTGGAAATCCAGCCGGAAGCGGCCGAACGAATACGGCTCGCGCTGCTCGGGCGCCGCCGACGGAATCGTGCGGCGGCGGCGCAGCACGGCCTGCACGCGCGCCAGCAGCTCGCGCGGATTGAACGGCTTGCCGAGGTAATCGTCCGCGCCCAGTTCCAGGCCGACGATCCGGTCCACGTCGTCCGCGCGCGCGGTCAGCATGATGACGGGGATGTCGTCGCCGGACGCGCGCAACTGTTTGAGCGCGGTCAGCCCGTCGACGCCCGGCATCATCAGATCGAGCACGATGAGATCGGGCCGCTCGCGCTCGATGCGGCGTTCGAGTCCACCGGCGTCATGCAGCACCGACACCTCGATGCCCTGCCGGACCAGATAGTCGCGCAGAAGGTCGCGCAGTTCGGCGTCGTCGTCGACGACAAGTATTTGCGTAGTCATGAGATGGAGTTTAGCGCGTGAGCCTGACCTCGATTGATGACAGCCCTGCCATAAGGGTTACGGGGTGTTACGACGAAAGCGGGGCGTAAACCGGCGTAACAAGCTCGAACCATGCCGTAACACGCGGGCCGCCGCGAACCCCTACGCTGTGTCTCACCGACAAGCACAAGACCTCGACACACCATCCGATACGTCGATCAAGGCCTCGTGGCTTCGGCATCGAAAACAATCAAGGGAGTATCAAGATGGCCAAGCAATATCGCATCCTTTCCGCCGCCGCTGCCGCAATCGCGCTGACGTTCGGCACCGCCTACGCGGCCACGACCGACGCGCCGCCGGCGCCGCCCCCCGGCGGCCCGGCCATGATGGGCGGCCACGGCGGCCACCGCATGGAAATGCGCATGCAGAAGCAACTGGACGAACTGCACGGCCAGTTGAAGCTGAACGCGGATCAGGAAAAGCTGTGGCAGACCGCGCTCACGACGATGAAGCAGAATCATCAGGCAATGCGCGAAAGCCACAAGCAGATGCACGACCAGTTCAAGTCGATGGAAAGCCAGCCGATCCTCGACCTGAACGCGATGCACGCGGCGCACCAGAAGATCGAAGCGCAGAACGCGCAACTGCGCGAGCAGACCGCGACGGCGTGGCTGAACTTCTACAACGGGCTGAACGATCAGCAGAAGACGACCGTCAGCACGGCGCTCAAGAAGCACTTCGCGAAGATGCAGGAGCACGAGCACAAGATGCACGAGCGCTGGAGCAAGCACCGCGGCGGCCCGGACGGCGCTCCGGGCGCGGCGGCGGGCGCTTCGGCGACCGCCAAGCCGTAAGCGGCGGTTGCTGTAATACAAAAGCCGCGGAGCATGACGCTCCGCGGCTTTTTTCCTTCGACGAATCAGGGCTTACGCGAGGTCGAACAACAGGACTTCGGCGTTGTCGCCCTTTTCGAGCGTGACTTTCGACACATCCTCGAGCTTCGCGGCATCGCCGGCGCGAAGCGCTTCGCCGTTCACCGTCACCGCGCCGCGCGCCACATGCACGTAGACGCGGCGGCCCGCCGGCACGTCGAAGTCCGCGCGCTCGTCGCCATTGAAGAGGCCCGCGAAAATCCGTGCGTCCGCGCCGATCCTGACCGAACCGTCCGCAGCTTCGGGCGATGCGATCACGCGCAGCCGGCCGCGCTTTTCATCGTCGGCGAAGCGCTTTTCCTCATAGCCCGGCGCGCCGCCCGGCGCATCCGGAATGATCCAGATTTGCAGGAAATGCGCGGTGTCCGTCGGCGAACCGTTGAATTCGCTGTGACGCACGCCGGTGCCGGCGCTCATGCGCTGCACGTCGCCGGGACGGATCGTCGAGCCGTTGCCCATGCTGTCGCGGTGCGCGAGCGCGCCGTCGAGCACGTAACTGATGATTTCCATGTCGCGATGACCATGCGCGCCGAAGCCCTGTCCGCCCGCGACGCGGTCTTCGTTGATCACGCGCAGCGCGCCGAAGTGCATGTGCTCCGGATCGTAGTAATCGGCAAAGGAGAAGCTGTGATGCGAGTCGAGCCAGCCGTGGTTGGCGTGACCCCGTTCGTTGCTGCGGCGAATCTCGAACATGATGTTTGCTCCCGCCCAAGGCGTTGATTTGCGATGGAGAGAATGTAAGGGCGGCGCCGCTTCGGAACAACGCGTGCGAAGGCACTACATCGTTCCACGCATGCATGTAATCGGATGCTTCCGGCTTCTCATCCGCGCGCTCGCCGGCTTCGGGTAAAATACCGCGCTTTTCGGGGCGGCGACGGACGGACCACCCCCACGAGGCGCCGAGCCGCCGCAAACGGCAGGCAGCCCGCAATTTTGACCACATAGAATACCGACCGCTGGCCGTATGGCAGCAGCGCGCCGGAGAAGAACGGCCGAGACGCGCGAAGAGCGCGCATCGCTCGTCGCACTGCATGCACGTTAGGCACCTTACCAAGGAATCACCATGTTGCAAGGCTACGGTCCGCTGATCCTCGCGGGCACCTGGCAGACCGTCAAGCTGGCGGTGCTGTCGCTCGTGTTCGCCTTTGTGATCGGTTTGATCGGCGCGGCGGCGAAGCTGTCGAAAAACCGCCTGGCGTCGGGTTTCGGCACCGTCTACACGACGCTCATCCGCGGCGTGCCCGATCTCGTGCTGATGCTCCTGCTGTTCTACAGCATCCAGATCTGGCTGAATCTGTTCACGGACGCGATGGGCTGGGATCAGATCGACATCGATCCATTCCTCGCCGGCATCCTGGTGCTCGGCTTCATCTACGGCGCGTATTTCACCGAAACCTTCCGCGGCGCGTTTCTCTCCGTGCCGCGCGGCCAGCTCGAAGCGGGCGCGGCCTACGGCATGACGCCGTGGCAGACCTTCTCGCGCATCATGTTTCCGCAGATGATGCGTTTCGCGCTGCCGGGCATCGGCAACAACTGGCAGGTCATGGTCAAGGCGACGGCGCTCGTGTCGATCATCGGTCTCGCGGATGTCGTCAAGGCTTCGCAGGACGCCGGCAAGGGCACGCTGCGTTTCTTCTTCTTCACGCTACTCGCGGGCGCGGTCTACCTCGCGATCACCACGATCTCGAACCTCGTGCTGATCTGGCTGGAGCGGCGCTATTCCATCGGCGTGCGCAAGGCCGACCTCTAAACGGCCCATTCAAGAGCGGCAGGGATCATGATCGAAATCATCCAGGAATACTGGAAGAACTACCTCTTCACCGACGGCTACCGCATCACCGGTCTCGCGATCACGATGTGGCTGCTCGTCATCTCCATCGGCCTCGGCTTCTGCCTTTCGGTGCCGCTCGCGGTCGCGCGGGTGTCGAAGAACAAGCTGCTGTCGCGCTCGGTGTGGCTCTATACCTACATCTTTCGCGGCACGCCGCTCTATGTGCAGTTGCTGCTCTGCTACACGGGCCTGTACAGCCTGCAGGTCGTGCGCGACTCCCTGCCGCTCGCCGAGTTTTTCCGCAGCGGCATGAACTGCACGCTGCTCGCGTTCACGCTGAACACCTGCGCGTACACCACGGAGATCTTCGCGGGCGCGATCAAGGCGACGCCCTACGGCGAGATCGAAGCCGCGCGCGCCTACGGCATGTCGGGCTTCACGCTGTATCGGCGGGTGATTCTGCCGTCCGCGCTGCGGCGCGCGCTGCCGTACTACAGCAACGAAGTCATTCTGATGCTGCACGCGACGACCGTCGCGTTCACGGCGACCGTGCCGGACATCCTCAAGATCGCGCGCGACGTCAATTCGGCGACGTATCAGTCGTTCGAGGCATTCGGCATCGCCGCCCTGCTCTATCTCTGCATTTCGTTCGCGCTCGTGTGGCTGTTCCGCCGCGCAGAACATCGCTGGCTCGCTTATTTGCGGCCGCAAGGCAAGTAAGACATCGAGTCAAGCAAGGACCCTTCATGAATTCCCAGATGCACAAGCTTTTCGTCGACGATATTCACAAGCAGTACGGCAGCAACGAAGTCCTGAAGGGCGTTTCGCTCAAGGCGAAGGCCGGCGACGTGATCAGCATCATCGGCTCGTCGGGCTCGGGCAAGAGCACGATGCTGCGCTGTATCAACTTTCTGGAGCAGCCGAATCAAGGGCGCATCTTCGTCGACGGCGCCGAAGTCCGCACGATGAAGGACAAGACCGGCGCGCTGAAGGCGGCGGACCAGAAGCAACTGCGGGAAGTGCGCTCGAAACTGTCGATGGTCTTCCAGCACTTCAATCTCTGGTCGCACATGAACGTGCTGGAGAACGTGATCGAGGCGCCCGTGAACGTGCTCGGGCTGTCGAAGAAGGAAGCCGAGGAACGCGCGCGCACGTACCTGGAGAAGGTCGGGCTCGCGCCGCGCGTGGAGAAGCAGTATCCGTCGCATCTATCGGGCGGGCAGCAGCAGCGCGTGGCCATCGCGCGCGCGCTCGCGATGCATCCCGACGTCATGCTCTTCGACGAACCGACTTCCGCGCTCGACCCGGAACTCGTCGGCGAAGTGCTCAAGGTCATGCAGACGCTCGCCGAGGAAGGCCGCACGATGATCGTCGTGACGCACGAGATGGCGTTCGCGCGCAACGTATCGAATCATGTCGTGTTCCTGCATCAAGGGCGCATCGAGGAGGAAGGTCATCCCGATGCGGTGTTCGGCAACACAAAGAGCGAACGCCTCAAGCAGTTCCTGTCGGGCAGCCTCAAGTAAGCGCGCGAACGCGGCCTGAGGCCGACCACCATCCTCTCCAGAAAAAGCGCCCCAGAGGCGCTTTTTTTGCGTCCGGACGCCGACGCATCGACGTCTTTCGCGCCCTTCCGCGACCTAGCGCTGCGACGCGTGCGCGTCAATAGGCGACAAACCTGACTCGGAAACTTACATGACGCTGAAGCCCTGATGGCATAAGGCTTTGCGGGCTATTTCCCATCCTGTGGGTAGTGTGTCTACCACATGGGCATTGCGTTTTTGACACAGATAGTCGGCAAACGTCGAATTTCTTTGGCGGTCATAACGTATTTTGTTAAATTGGTAACCAAAGTACCAAAACGAAGTACCGAAAAAGTAGTTTTACTTCAAAAGTCCAAAAGAAACTGAGGAACGGCACCGATCGACGGGTCGGCGTCAGATTCGCGCCCACGACGCGCGAATCGTCACTTGCACCACAGCCCGCGCGTGTCCTTCCTCTGAAAACAATTTTCGGTTGGGTGCGCTCGCATCGAACCACACGGCAGCACTTGGGTTCTATTTCTTGACAGGGTTGGAGGAGATGATGAAGAAAGCTTTGCTCGCGTCGGCAGCACTGCTGACGTTCAGCGCGGTCGCGCACGCTCAGAGCAGCGTGACGCTGTATGGCCGCCTGGACGCGGGGCTCGAATATATGAACGGTGTGCCGACCGGTCCTGCCGGCGCGCCTGCCACCGGCACTTCGCACCGCTTCAAGGCGGAAAGCGGCGACTGGGGCACGAGCTTGTGGGGTATGAAGGGCGTCGAAGATCTGGGCGGCGGCTACCGCGCCGTGTTCCAGTTGGAAGGCAGCTTCAACACCATGACGGGTCAAGGCCCGGGCGGCGGCGGTCTCTTCAATCGCTGGGCGACGGTCGGTATCGCGAACAACCAGTTCGGTACCCTGTTGCTGGGTCGTGAGCTCTTCATCGCCAACGGCGTGTGGGACTTCGATCCGTTCGGCCAGTCGAACTGGTCGTCGGCATCGCTGGTGCGTGGCCGCAACTGGCCGCAATCGAGCAACAACATTTCGTACCAGTCGCCGAAGTTCGCGGGCCTCGACTTCTACGGTCAGTACTCGCTCTCCAACGCGACGAACTGGAACGGTAACGGCACGACCCCGCAAGGCCGCGAAGCAGGCGCGTACGTCACCTACACGACGCCGCTCTTCCAGATCCGCGGTATGTACGACGAAATCCGCAACCCGGCAAACGGCACGCTGGGCGGCGTCTACAACCCGATCGACGGCGGCACGGGCGGCAACGGCGCCTACGCCTACTCGCGCGAGTACACGGCGATGTTCAACGTGTTCCTCGGCCAGTTCAAGGTTCAGGGCGCTTACCAGGCAATCCGCAGCTCGGGCATGACGGGCCAGTTGCCCGGCCAGCCGACCACGCTCGACCACGAGTGGGGCGGCGTGACGTGGCAAGCGACGCCGGCGGCAGCGCTGATCGCCGCGGTCTACCACGTGAACGGCAACAACGGCGCGGGCAACGCGACCATCTACACGGTCGGCGGTTCGTACAACCTGTCCAAGCGCACCCTGCTCGATCTGCAGGTCGCGACGGTGCAGAACAGCAAGACCGCGAACTACGGCCTGAACGCCAACAACTACGGCTCGGCTGCTTCGACCGACAACCCGTTCCCCGGCCACAGCCAGACGGGCGTGTACGCAGGTATCCAGCACTCGTTCTAATCGGCGAGTCTGACCGAGGAGTCTTTCAAGAAGGTTTTCACGCTGCTGCGAGAGGCGCGTATCGGTGCGGTGCCCGAAAGGGTATCGCACCGTTTTTTATTTGAACGCGCGATCCTTAGCATGACTAATGTCGATTCGGCGGCTTTTTCGCTGACTCATGACAGTTATCAAATCGACAACCAAAACTACAAAACCGTCCCTCACAAAACGTAGTTCTACTTCAAAATCCTCCCCCGAAAACCGAGGAACGACGCTTCGCAGCGCGGTTCGCGCGCGTCTTTCTTCGCCAGCCGTATTCGGTCCGATGCGCCCGCATCGAACCGGACGGCAATCATTGGTTCACTTTTTGACAGGGATTTGGAGGGGATGATGAAGAAGCTTTTGCTCGCGTCGGCGGCATTGTTGGCATTCAGCGCGGCGGCGCATGCGCAAAGCAGCGTGACACTGTATGGCCGCCTCGACGCGGGACTCGAGTACATGAGAAACGTGCCGACCGGCGTCGGTGCGAACGGCGCGGCCACCGGCAGTGCGCATCGCTTCAGGGCGGAGAGCGGCGACTGGGGCACGAGCCTGTGGGGCCTGAAGGGCGGCGAGGATCTGGGCGGCGGCAATCGCGCCGTGTTCCAGCTCGAAAACGGCTTCAACACGATGAACGGTCAACAGCAGGGCAACCTGTTCAATCGCTGGGCGACGGTTGGTATCGCGAACAATCGGTTTGGTACGATTTTGCTCGGCCGTGAGCTCTTCATCTCGAACGGCGTGTGGGACTTCGATCCGTTCGGCCAGTCGAACTGGTCGTCGGCATCGCTCGTGCGTGGCCGCAACTGGCAGCAGTCGAGCAACAACGTTTCGTATCAGTCGCCGAAGGTCGCGGGCTTCGATTTCTACGGCCAGTATGCGCTCTCCAACGCCACCAACTGGAACGGCAACGGCACCACCGGGCAAGGCCGCTCGGCCGGAGCGCAGGTCACGTACACGGCGCCGCTTTTCCAGGTGCGTGGCATCTATGACGAGATCCGCAATAAGGCGGACGGAACGCTCGGCGGCGACTACGCCTCGAGCAACGGCGTCTACGCGTATTCGCGCGAGTACACCGCGATGCTCAACGTGTTCCTCGGCCAGTTCAAGCTGCAAGGCGGCTATCAGGCCATTCGCACGTCCGGCATGACGGGTCAGTTGCCCGGCCAGCCGACCACGCTCGATCACGAATGGGGCGGCGTAACGTGGCAGATGACGCCGGCTGCGGCGCTGATCGGCGCGGTCTATCACGTCAACGGCAACAACGGCTCGGGCAACGCGACCCTCTACACCGTCGGCGGATCGTACAACCTGTCCAAGCGCACCCTGCTCGATCTGCAAGTCGCAAGCGTGAGTAACAGCAAGACCGCCAACTACGGCCTGAACGCCAACGATTTCGGCACTTCGGCCGCGACGGACAATCCGCATCGAGGCTGGAGGCAGAGTGGCGTTTACGCGGGCATCCAGCACTCGTTCTGATCGACGAATCTGAGCGATGCCGGCCGGTGCGATTCCCAACGTGGATCGCACCGGTTTTTTTTTGCCGCCGCCCGGATTTACGCGCCGAGGCCGCTCGTTGTTAGGCCGATGTATCATCCGACATGTCACTTGCGCCGACCGACCATGCCCGAGCTTACACACAGGATCGAGGCGAGAGAGGGAGCCACCGGGTTCCTGTTCGTCGTCGCGTATGCGGCGCTCTCGTTGGCGGCGATAGCGCTGGTCGGCCCCTACGGCTGGGACGACGGCGCCATCACGGTCGCCTACGCGCAAACGCTGGGCCGGCACGGGATATTTGCGCTGACGCCGGTTTCGGCGTCGGCCGAAGGTACGTCGAGCCTGCTCATGACGGCAATGCTCGCGATCGGCCAGTGGCTGCTGCACCCCGGCTTTCTGGAGGCGATCAGGGCGGCGCAGTTGCTCTCGTTCATCGCACTCAGCGCTACGCTGGTGCTCGTGTGGCGCGCGCTTCAACCTTCCCTGCCTAACTCCACGCACCGCCTCATCGTCGTGTGCTTGCTGGGCCTGCTGCCAGCTTGCCAGGCCGAGATCGTCAACGGCATGGAAATGACGCTCTTCGCGTTGCTGCTGTTCGCGTTCGTGCTCTTCTGGCGCGCGCAATCGACGCTCGCCTATGCACTGTTGCCGCTCCTGTTGCTGGTTCGCTTCGAGGCGGTGTTCTATCTGGGTTTCGCGCTTGGCTGGATGGTCCTGTTTTGCCGGCAGGATCGGCCGCGTGCCTTACGGATGTGCGTCTGGCTCGCGCTGTGTTTTCTGCTGCTGACGATCTGGAGATATTGGTTCTTCGGGGCGCTGTTGCCCAATACCATCCTGGCCAAGCTTCAGCCGCCCTACAGCAAGAAAGGCTGGGACGGCATTTTGGAAAAGCTGCGCGGGCTCAAGGATTTTCTCTTCGTCAATGCCGCGCTGCTGATTGGCATGTACCTGAGCCGCAAAGACGCCCAGGAACGCCGTCCGGACCCGATGCCCGTTCTGCTGATACTAGCCTTTGGCGTATTCGCGCTGATATCGGGAAGAAACTGGGGCTATACGGGACGGATGTTCGTGGCGGTGCTGCCGGTGTTCGTCCTTGCTCTCGCGGAACGGTTCGCGACTATGCGCCGGCCGCGTGTATTGCGCGGGCTCTTGCTGTGCCTCGCTGGAACTTTCCTGTTCAACATGGCCGTCCTGCGACAGAACATCGACACCATAATCCTCGGTGCGGCGATGCGCGGCGTACTGCCGGCTTCACTGAATGCCGCCGCAGACGCGGCCCGAAACCGCGCGTGGCACGAATCGCCCGGTGACTGGCGGGGCGTGACGCCGCAGAACTTCGCGATGACGGGTACGTCGGTGGATCATCTGCGCGCGTATCTCGGGCAACCGACGCTCAAGTTCATGACGCCGGACGTGGGTGGCGCCGGGCTGTGCTGCGAGCATCTGGAGATTCTGGATTCAGGGCTGCTGACGAACCCATCGCTGGCGCGCCGCGGATATGCAGCGCTTGCGGGCTATCTGAACGAGGAACGCCCGGAAGTCATCGAAACGCATGGCATATGGAGCCGTGACAGCGGCATCTATTCCCTCGCCGAGTTCGAGACGAACTATCTGCCCGCGGTTTTCGACGGCACGCTTTTCTGGTTGCGGCATGACGTCCTGCAGCGTCTGGTGGCGCGCGGCATGGCCGCCGATTCCGTTCGCCCGGAGAACCTGCGCGACGTTCGTTATCTGGGAGACAGTCACGACGTCTCGCATCTGACGCGCTTTTCCGCCGTGACGGTGCTCAGCCGGTGAACCTGTGAGTTGTTTGGCCGCCGATGTCCACATCGGCGGCCTTCGCATCGGCGCAGGAAAGCGGCTAGTCCCGCGCCATCCCCGACGCGCCGTGACTCAACCAGTCGAGCACCGCGGCGGCATCGTCGTCGCTCGATTGACGCGCCTTCGCGACCGTCTCGCTGATCTTCGCGCCGGGCTTCGGCGCGGCCCGGCGAATCGCCACGCCGACCGCGAGAATGTCGATGATCACGAGGTGCAGGATGCGCGAAATCATCGAAAGCTGCGACTCGCGAATCTCGATGTGATCCGTCTCCAGCGCCACGGTCGCGCGCTTGGCGAGCGGCGTGTTGCTCGATGTGATCGCGATGACCGTCGCGCCCTGTTGCATCGCCACTTCGAGCACGCGCAAAAGCTCGGGCGCCCTGCCCGACTTCGACACGGCCACGATCACATCGCCCTTGCCGAGCAGCGCCGCCGACGCCGCCTGCATGTACAGGTCGCCGTAGGCGATCGTCGGGATGCCGAAGCGGAAGAACTTGTAGTGCGCGTCCTGCGCGACGATGTTCGAATTCCCGAGCCCGTAGAACTCGATGCGCCGCGCGCCGTTCAAAATATCGATCGCGCGCTCGACGTTCTCGAAGTTCAGATGCTCGCGCAACTGCAGGATCGCGGAGACGGTGTTGTCCAGCACCTTCGCGCCGAAATCGGTGGCGGTGTCGCCGAGATGCACCTGGCTGTGGCTCACCGGAATCGTGCCGGTCAGGCCCGTCGCGAGCTTCAGCTTGAAGTCCGAAAGCCCCTGACAGCCGAGCGAGCGGCAAAAACGGATCACCGTCGGCTGGCTCACGTCGGCCTTGCGCGCGATGTCGATGATCGGATCGTTGATGATCGAGCGCGGATGATTCAGCGCGAGATCGGCGACGCGCCGCTCGGCGGGCGTCAACGCGTCGCGCATCTGGCGAATGCGCTCGAACACCGCCGACGAACCGCTGTTCGCGCGGTTCGACAACTGCTCGGAAAGAATCGCGGAGACGCCGAGGAACGCCGGATATTCCGCCGTGATGATGTACGTGGGAATGCCCGACAGATATTGCTGAAAGCGCCCTTTCGCCTCGAAACGCTCGCGAAACGGCGACTTGTGGAACAGCTCGCCCAATCTCAGCACGATACCGCCGCCGATATAGATGCCGCCCAGCGCGCCCAGCGTCACCGCGATGTTGCCCGCGAAGGTGCCGAGGATCGCGCAGAAGCAGTTCACCGTCTCGAGCGCGAGCGCTTCGCCTTGCAGCGCGCGATGCGTGACATCGGCGGCGGTGAAGTCGTCGGCGACCGTCACGCTGTCGCGCTCGGCGAGCGCCCGGTAGATCAGCTCCAGCCCCTGCCCCGCGCACACGCGCTCGAACGACACGTGCGGAAACTTGCGGCGCGCGTAGCGTGTCACGAGGTCTTCGCGCTCGTCGAACGGCGAGAACGTGGCGTGGCCGCCTTCGCTGCCGAGCGCGATCCAGCGGTCATCGGCGGGAATGAGGCCCGATACGCCCAGCCCCGTGCCCGGTCCGAGCAGGCCGATCACGCTGTTCTGCCGGCGCGAGCCGCCGCCGACCTGCTCGCGCTGCGCGTCGGTGAGGCCGGGCAGCGCCATCGCGAGCGCGGTGAAGTCGTTCACGACGAGCAGCGTGTCGAAGCCGAGCGCGCGGCGCGTCGCCTCGATCGAAAAGCTCCAGTCGTGATTGGTCATCTTCACGTGATCGCCGTCGACCGGATTGGCGATCGCGATCGCCGCATGATTGACGCGCCCGACTTTCGTGTCCTTCAGATACTGCTGCATGACCTCCGCGATGCCGGGGTAATCCGCCCCCGGATACACGCGGATCTGTCCGATCTCGCCAGGCGCGGTCTCCAGCGCGAAGCGCGCGTTCGTGCCGCCGATGTCGGCGAGAAGCCGCGGTCCGTCGGCGTGCTGAGCCGCTGCTTTATGCACACCAGTAGACATCGAGCTTCACTCCTTCAGCGTGGGCCAGCGTCGAGATGGCGTTCTTTTGCGGCGCGGCGAGCGCCGCGTTCAGTACGTCGAGTTTCTTCTGCCCGGCGATGAAGAGATACAACTGTCCGATCTGCTTCAGCGCCGACATCGACAGACTTACGCGCGCGTGCGGCGCCGCGCCCGGATGCACGGAGATGAAGCGCTCCGGCGTCGAGATCGCGAAGTCCCACTCGGGCGCGTCGGCGAAGATCGAGGCCGTGTGACCGTCCTCGCCCATGCCGAGCACGGCGACATCCGGCAGACGGCGGCGAGCATCGGCGTTCAGTTCGGCGATGTGCGTTTCCAGCGGCTTGCCGGTATCGACGAGCGGCAGAAAGTACGCCGACGCGCCCGCGTTCTGCAAAAGCGTGTCGCGCACGAGTTGCGCGTTGCTCGCGGAATCGCTTTCGGGCACCCAGCGGTCGTCGACGAGCGTCACGTCGATATGCGCCCAGTCGAGCGGCTCGCGCGAGAGCGTTTGCAAGAACGGCTTCGGGCTCGTGCCGCCCGATACCGCGAGCGTGGCGTGAGCGGTTTGTCCCGCGGCGTCGGCCGATACCGCGCCCCTCGACGCGAGGGACGCCTTGAGCGCGTCGCTCACGGCTTTCGCCAGCGCGTCCGAGTGGGCGCGCGGATCGTCGAAAGTGCGAAGCTCGATCATTGCTCCTCCTGCTTGTTCTGGTTTATCGATCCGCTTCCCGCACCGTCGCGACGACGAGCAAAGCGGTCTCCTGTAGTCCTCATGCGCGCCGCGCGCCTCTTTCGGGCCGCGTCGGCGTCACGCCATCAGTTTTCTTCTTCGAGCCAGCACGTGCCGGCCTGCGCGAGCATCGCGCTCGACGCCGCCGGCCCCCACGTGCCCGCCGCGTAAGGCTTCGGCTTGTTCGTGGCCGCCGCCCACGCGTTCAGGATCGGCTCGACCCAGCGCCATGCCGCTTCCTGCTCGTCGCGCCGCACGAAGAGCGCGAGGCGGCCGTGAATCACGTCCAGCAACAGGCGCTGATACGCCTCCATCTGTGCTTCCTTGAAGAACTGATCGAACGCGAGATCCAGATGCACGCTCGCGAGATTCATGCCCTCGCCGGGCTGCTTCGCGAGGCAATACAGACGGATGGTCTCGTTCGGCTGCAACCGGATCACGAGACGGTTCGCGCCCGCGCGCAACGCGTTCGCGCCGAGCGCCGAATGCGGCACCGCGCGGAAGTTCACGACGATCTCCGCGACGCGGTCCGCGAGCCGCTTGCCCGTGCGCAGGAAAAACGGCACGCCCGCCCAGCGCCAGTTCTCGATTTCGACCTTCAACGCGACGAAGGTCTCGGTCGTGCTGTCGGGACGCACGCCCGGCTCGGTCGCGTACGCCGGCACCGCCGCGCCGCGGACGACACCCGCATGATATTGCCCGCGCACCGCGACGCGGCTGATGTCGCGCTCGTCGACGGGCTTCAGCGCCCGCAGCACGCGCAGTTTCTCGTCGCGCACGGAGTCGGAGTCCATCGAATGCGGCGGCTCCATCGTCACGATGGAAAGCAGTTGCAGCAAATGGTTCTGCACCATGTCGCGCAGCGCGCCCGTATTGTCGTAGAAGTCGCCGCGCGCTTCCACGCCCAGTTCTTCCGCGATCGTGATCTGGATGCTTTCGACCCACTCGCGGCGCCACAGCGGCTCGAACAGCGCGTTGCCGAAGCGCAGCGCGAGCAGATTCTGCACCGGTTCCTTGCCGAGATAGTGATCGATCCGGTAGATCTGCTCTTCCTGGAAGATTTCGCCGACGGCGTCGTTGATTGCGTTCGACGATTTCAGGTCGTAGCCGAGCGGCTTTTCGAGCACGATGCGCGCGTTCTGGTTCAGCTCGACACCGGCGAGCGCGCGGCAGATCGGCACGAAGAGCTTCGGGCTCGTCGCCAGATAGAAGACGCGCGTGCCGTCGAATTGCGCGAGCGCGTCGCGCAGCACGACGAAATCTTCCGCGCGGCCGAGGTCGAGCGCGACGTACTGGAAGCGGTCGAGAAAGCTGCGCCACGCGGTTTCATCGACATCGTTCTTCGACACGTGCGGCTTCACGTGACCCTCGACCCACGCGCGGTATTCGCCCGGCTCCATTGCTTCGCGCGCGACCGAAACGATTCTTCCGGCCGGATTGAGCATGCCCGCGCGATGCGCCTCGAAGAGCGCGGGAAGAATCTTGCGCATGGAGAGATCGCCGGTGCCGCCGAAGAGTACGAAGATGAAGTTCGAGTCGCTTTGCATGAGTCTGAACGAGGGTTCCAGAACTGGATGTGAGTCGAATCGGGGCGCGCCGCCCAATGAGACTACGCGTGACGCCGTAGTCCGATAAAATTTTTTTTGACACTGAATTGTAGTTTAACTACAATTCAAATCAAGAGGAAATGTCATCGTCCGAAAATTAGCCGTGTCGATCAGCTTGGTATGGCGGCGGTTTTTTTCCGGCAAGACGTGTTGTGCGCATGTTAACGGAGCCTGCGGCTCGCCGCTTTCCGTGCGCCCGAGCCTCGCGCCTCGCCGTCGAGCACGCCTTTCGGGGCAAATTTGAACGGCCCGGCAAAAATCAAAAGAGGAGACAGCCGTTGCGATTCAACCCACTCATCTCTTGAGAGCCGTGCGGCCGTACATCGGTCTGCCGGCCCGGCACGCTGCGTTCGTGGTGACCCGCGCTGCCGCTTCCCCGCCGACACCGCCGATTTCCGGCCATCCAGTTTTACCGTTTTTTTGACAACCGCTTCTTACCCATGCTTCTGGCGGCATCGGGAGCCAATCGTTTTTGTTCAGGTGTCTGGAGGAGATAAACAATGAAAGTCCGTAAGCTCATGGGCGCGCTGTGCGCCGCAGGTCTTCTGTGCGGCGCGACGGCGTCGGCGGTTCAGGCTGCCGAGGCCGTTTCCGTGCTGCACTGGTGGACGTCGGGCGGCGAATCGAAAGCGGTCGGCGTGCTCAAGGACGACATGACCAAGCAGGGCTATCAGTGGAAGGACTTCGCTGTCGCGGGCGGCGCGGGCGCTGCGGCCATGACTGCGCTGAAGACGCAGGTCATCTCGGGCAATGCGCCGTCGGCGGCGCAGATCAAGGGTCCGCTGATCCAGGAATGGGCCGAGCAAGGCGTGCTCGTGCCGATCGACTCCGTCGCGGGTGACTGGAAGAAGAACCTGCCGCCGGAAATCGACAAGATCATCCACGCTGACGGCCACTACGTCGCGGCGCCCTTCTCCGTGCACCGCGTGAACTGGCTGTACATCAACAAGGCCGCGCTCGACAAGGCCGGCGGCAAGGTGCCGACGAACTGGAACGAGTTCTTCCAGGTCGCCGACAAGATGAAGGCCGCGGGCATCATGCCGATCGCAATGGGCGGCCAGCCGTGGCAGGACCTGACGCTGTGGGAAGACGTCGTTCTGTCGCAGGGCGCGGACTTCTACAAGAAGGCCATCGTCGATCTCGACCAGAAGACGCTGACCTCGGACAAGATGGTTCAGGTGTTCGACACGGTCCGCAAGATCCAGGGCTACTTCGACAGCGGCCGCACGGGCCGTGACTGGAACCTCGCGACGGCCATGGTCATCAACGGCAAGGCCGGCATGCAGTTCATGGGCGACTGGGCGAAGGGCGAATTCGCCGGCGCGAACAAGAAGGCGGGCTCGGACTACATCTGCGCGCCGGTGCCGGGCACGGAAAAGGCCTACACGTTCAACGTCGACTCGTTCGTGTTCTTCCAGCAGAAGGGCCAGAAGGCAGCGACGCCGGGTCAGCTCGCACTCGCGAAGACCATCATGACGCCGGAGTTCCAGGAGCAGTTCAGCCTGAACAAGGGCTCGATCCCGGTGCGTCTCGGCGTGCCGATGGACAAGTTCGACGACTGCGCGAAGAAGTCGTACTCTGACGAACAGACGGCGATCAAATCGGGCGGCTATGTTCCGTCGCTCGCGCACGGCATGGCTCAGGGCGACGCAGTCGCGGGCGCCATGACCGACGTCGTGACGAAGTTCATGAATTCGTCGCAGGATTCCAAGAGCGCGGTTGCCGCACTCGCGAACGCCGCCAAGACGAAGTAAGGCAGTGTCCGCCCGGCGCGTGTGCCCATGCATGCGCCGGGCGGGGCAAGACGAAGCAGGACTGCATCTGTAACGTCGCATCTTTCAGCGCCAGCAGGCATTCGCCACAGAAGCGCCCGTCAGTGCACCTAAACGCACCTCAACGCACCCAAGCGCCGGCGCATCTTCCAGGAGTCGAGTCGTGACTGCCTCCATCACCGCGGACAAGAAGCCGCAAAACCCGCCCCGTCGCGCGTCACCGACGGCGGCGCTCGCCGATCGCCTGATTCCGAAGCTGGTGCTCGCTCCCAGCGTCGTGATCGCGCTCGTTTTCGTATACGGCTTCATCGCCATTACCGGGTATCTGTCACTCTCCGAATCGCGGCTCATGCCGCGCTACGATTTCGCGGGCTTCGACCGTTATCGACAGCTCTTCGCCAACGACGTCTGGTGGACTTCCGCCGCCAACCTCGGCTGGTTCGGCATTCCGTTCATCGGAATTTGCGTGATCCTCGGCCTTTTCCTTGCGATCCTTCTCGACCAGAAGATCCGCAACGAAGGCGCATTGCGCGCAGTCTTCCTCTACCCGATGGCGCTCTCGTTCATCGTGACCGGCACCGCCTGGCAGTGGATTCTCAACCCCGGCCTCGGTCTCGAAAAAGTGTTCCACGACTGGGGCTGGACGAGCTTCTCGTTCAACTGGCTGGGCGACCCCGACAAGGCGATCTTTTGCGTCGTGATCGCGGCTGTCTGGCAATCGACAGGCTTCGTGATGGCCCTGTTCCTCGCCGGCCTGCGCGGCGTCGACAGCGAAATCTTCAAGGCCGCGCAAGTGGATGGCGCGACGTTGCCGACCATCTACCGCAAGATCGTGATTCCGAGCATGCGGCCGGTGTTCTTCTCCGTGCTGCTGATTCTCTGCCACATCACGATCAAGACCTTCGACCTCGTCGTCGCGTTGACGGCGGGCGGACCGGGCACGTCGTCGTCGCTGCCGGCGATCTTCATGTACACGTTCTCGTTCAACCGCGGGCAGCTCGGCGTGGGCGCCGCATCGTCGATGATGATGCTCGCCACGGTCGTCGCGGTGCTCGTGCCGCTCATGTATCTCGAATCGAGGAGCACTCGCAATGCAGCCTAAGATGACCCTGAGCCGCGCCGTCATCTACGCGGTGCTCATCCTTTTCGCGCTTTACTTCCTGTTCCCGATCTACGTGATGCTGTCGACATCGTTCAAGGATCTCGACCAGCTTCGCACGGGCAACCTGCTCACGCCGCCTACGCACTTCACCATCGAGCCGTGGGTCAAGGCGTGGTCGGGCGCGTGTACCGGCGTGCGTTGCGACGGCATGGAGCCGTTCTTCATGAACTCCGTGCGCATGGTGATTCCGGCCGTGCTGATCTCGTCATTCGTCGGCGCGTTCAATGGCTATGTGCTCACGCACTGGCGCTTTCGCGGCGCGGACGGCCTCTTCACGATGCTGCTCGTCGGCTGCTTCATCCCCTTCCAGGCGATTCTTCTGCCGATGGCGCGCCTGCAAGGTTTTCTCGGCCTCTCGAACACGACCACCGGCCTCGTGCTGGTCCATGTGATCTACGGCATCGCGTTCACGACGATGTTCTTCCGCAACTTCTACGTGAGCATTCCGGCCGAGCTCGTGAAGGCGGCGCGCATCGACGGCGCGGGCTTCTTCACGATCTTCACGAAGATCCTGCTGCCGGTGTCGCTGCCGATTTTCATGGTGTGCCTGATCTGGCAATTCACGCAGATCTGGAACGACTTCCTGTTCGGCATCGTGTTTTCGGGCGTGGATTCCATGCCGATCACGGTTGCGCTGAACAACCTGGTGAACACGTCGACGGGCGTGAAGGAATACAACGTCGACATGGCGGGCGCGATCATCGCCGCATTGCCGACGATTCTCGTCTACATGATCGCCGGACGTTATTTCGTGCGCGGGCTGACGGCCGGCGCGGTGAAGGGTTAATCGACATCGTTCGATAGAGATATAGAGGATTCACATGGCAAGCCTTTCCATCCGTGACGTGTACAAGACCTACCCGAACGGGGTGCCGGTTCTCAAGGGCGTCAACATCGACATCGAGGACGGTCAGTTTCTGATCCTCGTCGGCGGCTCGGGCTGCGGCAAATCGACCTTGCTGAACATGATCGCGGGTCTCGAAACCGTGACGCGCGGCGACATCATGATCGACGGCAAGACGGTCAACAACCTCTCGCCGAAGGATCGCGACATCGCGATGGTGTTCCAGTCGTACGCGCTCTACCCTTCGATGAGCGTGCGCGACAACATCTCGTTCGGCCTGAACATCCGCAAGGTGCCGAAGGACGAGCAGAAGAAGATCGTCGATCGCGTGTCGGAGACGCTGCAGATCGGTCATCTTCTCGATCGCAAGCCGGGGCAGTTGTCGGGCGGTCAGCGTCAGCGCGTCGCGATGGGCCGTGCGCTCGCGCGCGATCCGGTGATGTTCCTGTTCGACGAGCCGCTTTCGAACCTCGACGCGAAGCTGCGTATCGAGATGCGCTCCGAGATCAAGCTGCTGCATCAGCGCCTCGGCACGACGATCGTCTACGTGACGCACGACCAGATCGAGGCGATGACGCTCGGCGACCGCATCGCGGTGATGAAAGACGGCATCGTGCAGCAGTTCGGCGCGCCGCAGGAAATCTACGATTCGCCTTCGAACCTGTTCGTCGCGGGCTTCATCGGCGCGCCGCCGATGAACTTCATCACCGGCAAGCTCGTCGAATCGGGCTCGGGCGTCGGCTTGCAGCTCGATACCGGCATCGCGCAGAAGGTGTTGAATCTGCCGTTCGACGCGGGCCGTCTGCGCAGCAAGGTCGGTCAGGACGTGATTCTCGGCCTGCGGCCGGAGCGCATCACCGATTCGCGCAGCGCGCACGACGTGTCGGACACGAGCCTGCAACCGGTCGATGTGCGCGTCGATGTGATCGAGCCGACCGGCCCGGACACGCTCGTGTTCGCGCAGGTGAACGGCAAGCGCATCGTGTCGCGCGTGCACCCGGCGTCGAATCCGCAGCCGACGTCGAACATGACGCTGCTGTTCGATGTGTCGAAGGCCGTGTTGTTCGATCCGCAGACGGAAGAGCGGCTGGCTTGATTCTTCTTGTCGATCGACTTCGAGCGCCACGGTTCAGCCGTGGCGTTTTTCATGGTGCGGCCGTAACAAGGCACAATCGGCGTTTTGCATTTCGATCCGCCTGCGCCGCATGACTCTCCTCACCTCAAATCCCGAACTCGCCTGGACCACGTCGGACGGTCCCGATCCCTTCATCGGCCTCGAAGCGCTCGACGACGCCCGCGTGCAAGCCTGGGTCGATCGCCAGAACCGCCGCACCGAGGCTGCCTTCGGCAACACGCCCGAAGCGCGCGCGCTCGCCGCGCGGCTCGAAAAAGCGTACACGTCGCAGGATCGCATCGTGTCGTGTTCGCGATATGGCGACTGGGCCTACAACACCTGGCAGGACGACGCGCATCCGCTCGGCATCGTGCGCCGCACGCCGTGGAGCGCGTGGCTCGCGGGCGCGCCGGTCTGGGAAACGATCCTCGACGTCGACGCACTCGATATCAACACGCAGGAAGCCGGCGGCACCCGCTGGGCGCTCGCCGACTTCGACATGCTCTACCCCGACTACGATCGCGCGCTCGTGAGCCTCTCGCCGGGCGGCTCGGACGCGTGCATGGTGCGCGAGTTCGATATCGCGTCGAAGCGCTTCGTCGCGGACGGCTTCGTGCTGCCCGATGTCGGCAAGCACGATATTTCGTGGATCGATCGCGACACGGTCTATGTCGGCTGGGACGACAGCAAGACGAACCCGCGCCCCGCGCTGACCACTTCGGGATTTCCGCGTCAGTCACGTCGATGGAAGCGCGGCACGCCGCTCGCCGATGCGCCCGTCGTGTTCGACGGCAACCGGCGCGACGTATCGGCGGGCGTGGACTACGATCCGCTCGAAAAGCTGCATCTGGCTTCGCGCGCGGTGTCGTTTTACGACACGCTCAATTACTGGCTCGACGAGACATCGAACGAATGGCGCCAATACGAACTGCCGGCGCACGCGGAAATCGAGCACTGGAACGGCTGGCTCTTCGTGACGCCGCGCAAGTTCTGGAACGCGGGCGGCCGTCGTTACGCGCCCGGCACGCTGGCCGTCATCCGGCGCGACGCGTTTCTCGAAGGCTCGCGCCATTTCATCGCGCTCTTCACGCCGGCCGATCGTCTCGTGCTCGCGGGCATCGACTTCACGAAACAGTTCCTCATCGTCTCGCAGATGGACGACGGCACGCCGCGCGTCACCTTGCTGCGCCCGCCCGCGAGTCTCGAAGGCGAGTGGCAGACGCGCGATTTCGCGTTGCCGGAAGCGAGCCAGTCATGGGTCGATTCGATCGACAGCGAGCGCGACGACACCGTGCTCATCCACGTCGAGCACTTTTTGACGCCGCCGTCGCTGTATCACGCCGATCTCGCCGATGACGCGCCGTGGCAACTGCTCGCACGCCTTCCCGCACAGTTCGATGCAACGGGCCTCTGTGCCACGCGCCGCCACGCGATCGCGCCGGACGGCGAGCGCATTCCCTACTGGCTGATCGGACGCGACGTCGAGACGCGCACGGACGCGCGCCCTTGCCTGCTCTACGGTTATGGCGGCTTCGAAGTCGCGCTCGATCCCGGCTACGACGCGACGACCGGCATCGCGTGGCTGGAGCGCGGCGGCCTGTACGCGGTCGCGAACATTCGCGGTGGCGGGGAGTTCGGTCCGGCGTGGCATCAGGCGGCGCTGCGGGAGAATCGCCAGATTTCCTTCGACGATTTCATCGCGGTGGCCGAGGCGCTCGTCGATACGGGCGTCACCACTTCGAAACAACTGGCGATCCGCGGCGGCAGCAACGGCGGGCTGCTCACGGGCGTCTGCATGGTTCAGCGGCCCGAGCTGTTCGGCGCGGTGCTGTCGGAAGTGCCGCTGCTCGACATGGCGCGCTTTCACTTGCTGCTGCAAGGCGCATCGTGGATCGACGAATACGGCGATCCCGACGACGCCGCCGACCTGCGCCATCTGACAGCGTACTCGCCGTATCAGAACGTGACGGCGGATGCCGCGTATCCGCCGGCGCTCTTCACGTCATCGGCGAGCGACGATCGCGTGCATCCCGGCCACGCGCGCAAGATGGCCGCGAAAATGCAGGCGCTAGGCCACGCGAACGTCTGGTATCAGGAAACCGGCGAAGGCGGACACGGCGCGGGCGTCGAGCCGGAAGCGGTCGCGCAGGCGGAAGCGGCCGCGTTCACGTTCCTCGCATCGACGATCGGGCCGCTCGTCTGACAAGGTGTGCTGCGCGCGCCGATCCGCTTCGGACACGTAAAGCGACGCACGTTCCTTGCGAAGCTCAAACCTTCACGGGCACCGCATGCGAGCGCAGCACCAGCGTGCGCCCGGCGAAGGTCAGCACGCCGCATACGCCGATCACGATGCCCATGCCGTGCGGCGAGACATCGTGAAAGAGCCCGACCGCGAGACTCGCGAGCGCGCCGAGCGCGAGCTGCATCGCGCCGAACACGGCGGCGGCCGCGCCCGCGTTGTGCGGGTAGCGGTGCATCAGCTCGGTCGTGCAGTTGGCCGACAGCAAGCCGACCACGCCGACGACGAAAAACAGCGTCGCCACGATCGACCACAAGCCGCCCCAGCCCGTCAGCGACATGAGCGCGACCGCGAGCGCCGCCACGACGCTCACGAACGACGCGGCCGAGATCATTTTCATCGCGCCGACGCGGCCGACGAACTTCGTGTTGAGCAGATTCCCCGCGATGATCCCGACGATGTTCAGCCCGAACAGCAGCCCGTAGTATTGCGGCTTCACGTGGAAGTAATCGATATAGACGAACGGCGTCGCGGTGATGTACGCGAACATCGACGCGAACGCCATGCCGCCGCACATCATGTGGCCCCAGGTGACGGGATCGGTCAGCAAATGTCCGTACGCGGCGAACGACTTGCCGACCGCCGCGCTTGCGCGCTTCTCCTTCGGCCAGGTCTCGGGCACGCGCAGGAAGGCGGTCACCGCGCACGTCAGACCGAAGAGCGTGAGCGCGACGAAGACCACGCGCCAGCCGCCGAGCAGCAGCAATTGCCCGCCGATCAGCGGCGCGAGCAACGGCCCGATCGACGTGACGATGGACAGCATCGACAGCACGCGGGCGGCGTCGGTCGGTTCGTGGGCATCGCGGGCGATGGCGCGCGCGAGCACCGATGCCGCGCCCGCGCCGAGCGCCTGCAGAAAGCGCACGAGGACGAGCGCATCGATGGAAAACGCCGCCGCGCAGCCGATGCTCGCGAGCGCGTACAACGCGATGCCGCCGAGCAGCACGGGCCGGCGGCCGTAAGCGTCGGACATCGGGCCATAGAGCAGCATGCCGAACGAGAAGCCGAACATGAAGCTCGTGAGCGTGCTTTGCGCGGCCGCCGGGCTCGTGCCGAACGACGCGGCGAGCGAAGGCAGGCTCGGCAGATACATGTCGATCGACAGCGGGCCGCACGCGGCGAGCGCGCCGAGCAACAGGATCAGCCGGCCATCGGGCCGGCGCCGGGTGGTGTCGGGCATGGAGTTCGCAGGAGGGGAAGTGTCGAGGCACGCGGCCTTTGCCGCGTCGGGAGCAATTATTGTACGCGACGCTTTCACGTGATCCGGCCCTGAGCGCCGCGACGCGCCAGGCTCATTAACCGACAGCCGAGGGCGCGCCGGAAAAGCTCCGGACTCAGCGAACCGGGCGGCGCCCATCGCCGTCATAGGCGCGACACCGCCCGTTCGCAACGACTCCGGTACAATTTCAGGATCGTTTCTCCGCCTCTCGGCCACGTTTCTCGCCCCAGACGAAACGCCGCCCTTCGCGACTCCCGCATCCACTTTCAGCGCAGGCCTTCATCCATGTCCAAGAATCAAGTTCTCTTCGAACGCGCCCAGCGAACCATTCCCGGCGGCGTGAATTCGCCGGTGCGCGCGTTCCGCTCGGTCGGCGGCACGCCGCGCTTCATCGAGCGCGCGCAAGGCGCGTATTTCTGGGACGCGGACGGCAAGCGCTATATCGACTACATCGGCTCGTGGGGCCCGATGATCCTCGGCCACGTCCATCCCGAAGTGCTCGACGCCGTGCAGCGCGTGCTCGCGAACGGCTTTTCCTTCGGTGCGCCGACCGAAGCCGAAATCGAAATCGCCGAGGAAATCTGCAAGCTCGTGCCGTCGATCGAACAGGTGCGCATGGTGTCCTCCGGCACCGAAGCGACGATGAGCGCGCTGCGCCTCGCGCGCGGCTTCACGAACCGCAGCCGCATCATCAAGTTCGAAGGCTGCTATCACGGCCACGCGGACAGCTTGCTCGTCAAGGCCGGTTCGGGCTTGCTGACATTCGGCAATCCGACGTCCGCAGGCGTGCCCGCCGATATCGCGAAGCACACGACCGTGCTCGAATACAACAACGTCGAGCAGCTCGACGAAGCGTTCAAGGCGTTCGGCCCGGAAATCGCGTCGGTGATCGTCGAGCCGGTCGCGGGCAACATGAATCTCGTGCGCGCGACGCCCGAATTCCTCAACGCGCTGCGCGAGCGCTGCAGCGAGTACGGCTCCGTGCTGATCTTCGACGAAGTGATGTGCGGTTTTCGCGTCGCGCTCGGCGGCGCGCAGGAGGTTTACGGCATCGAGCCGGACCTCACGTGTCTCGGCAAGGTCATCGGCGGCGGCATGCCGGCGGCGGCGTTCGGCGGACGCCGCGACATCATGGCCCATCTCGCGCCGCTCGGCGGCGTGTATCAGGCGGGCACGCTGTCGGGCAATCCGGTCGCCGTGGCCGCGGGCCTCAAGACGCTGCAACTGATCCAGCGCCGCGGCTTCTACGACGATCTCGCGAAGCAGACGCGCAAGCTCGTCGACGGTCTTTCGCATGCCGCACGCGATGCCAAAGTGCCCTTCTCCGCCGATTCGATCGGCGGCATGTTCGGCCTGTATTTCATGGATTCGGTGCCGGGCAGCTTCGCGCAGATCCAGCACGGCGACACGAAGCGCTTCAACGCGTTCTTCCACGCGATGCTCGACGCGGGCGTGTACTTCGCGCCGTCGGCGTTCGAAGCGGGCTTCGTGTCGAGCGCGCACGACGACGCCGTGATCGACGCGACGATCGACGCCGCGCGCGGCGCGTTCGCGTCGCTCGCCGCCTGACGCTCGCGGGCCGCGCCGATGTTCTCGCAAACCGACTTCACGCACATGGAGCGCGCGCTCGCGCTCGCCTCCAAGGGCATGTATACGACCACGCCGAATCCGCGCGTCGGCTGCGTGCTCGTCAAGAACGGCGAAGTGATCGGCATGGGCTACACGCAGCCCGCCGGCCAGGATCACGCCGAAGTGCAGGCGCTCAAGGACGCCCGCTCGCGCGGCAAGGATCCGCGCGGCGCGACGGCGTATGTATCGCTCGAACCGTGCAGCCATTTCGGGCGCACGCCGCCGTGCGCGCACGCGCTCATCGATGCGCGCGTCGAAAAGGTGATCGCCGCGATGGAAGACCCGAATCCGTCGGTGTCCGGACGCGGCCTCACGATGCTGCGCGATGCGGGCATCGACGTGCGCTGCGGGCTGCTCGCGAACGAGGCGTACGAGATGAACATCGGTTTCGTGTCGCGCATGACGCGCCGCCGTCCGTGGGTGCGCATGAAAGTCGCGGCCACGCTCGACGGCCGCACCGGCCTGCCGACGGGCGAAAGCCAGTGGATCACCGGCGAGGACGCACGCGCCGACGGCCACGCGTGGCGCGCCCGCGCCTGCGCGATCCTGACGGGCATCGGCACGGTGCGCGAGGACGATCCGCAACTGACCGTGCGCGCGGTGGACACGCCGCGCCAGCCGCAACGCATCCTGATCGACAGCCGTCTCGACGTGCCGAAAGAAGCGCGCATTCTCGACGGCGCGCCGCCGTGGATCTTCCATGCCGCCGACGCCGATCCGGCGCGCATCGACGCGCTGCGCGAGAAAGGCGCGGACCTGATCGAACTGTCGAACGAGCACGGCAAGGTCGATCTGCCCGCGATGCTCACCGCGCTCGCCGATCGCGGCATCAACGAGCTGCACGTGGAAGCGGGTCACAAACTGAACGGCTCGCTGCTGCGTGAAGGCTGCGTCGACGAACTGCTGATCTATCTCGCGCCGAGCCTGCTCGGCAGCGCGCCCGGCATGTTCGACTTCGCGCCGCCCGCCACGCTCGACGCGCGGCCGCATCTGAAATTTCATCGCATCGACCGGCTCGGCGACGATCTGCGCATTCTCGCGCGCTTCGCGGAAGCCAACGTCGCGAGCTGATTACACACGATTCGAGGAACGAAGCCGATGTTTACAGGAATTGTCGCGGCGGTGGGCCGCATCGAGAAAGTCACGCCGCTCGGTTCGGAGCCGGAAGCGGGCGTTCGTCTGACGGTCGCGGCGGGCGGTCTCGATCTCGCCGATGTCGAACTCGGCGACAGCATCGCGATTCAGGGCGCGTGCATGACGGTGATTCAAAAGTCCGCCGATGCGTTCGATGTCGACGTGTCGCGCGAGAGTCTCAACAAGACGGTCGGGCTCGGCGACAAGGGCGTCGAAGTGAATCTGGAGAAGGCGTTGCGCGCGCACGACCGGCTCGGCGGGCATCTCGTGTCCGGCCACGTCGACGGACTGGGCGTCGTGGCGAAGTTCGAACCCGTCGGCGAATCGCACGAATTGCGCGTCGTCGCGCCGAAGGACATCGGCAAATATCTGGCTTACAAGGGTTCGGTGACGGTGAACGGAGTGAGTCTGACCGTGAATTCCGTGAGCGATCGCGCCGACGGCTGCGAATTCTCCATCAACCTGATTCCGCATACCGTCGAAGTCACGACGCTCAAGGCGCTCTCCAAAGGCGCGAAGGTGAATCTGGAAATCGATCTGATCGCGCGCTATGTCGAACGGATGATGAGCGCGCAGTGACGCGGGCGTTTCATGCCCGGCGCGGTTCGTCCGCCGGGCGTGGACGCACCGCCCGGCTGCCCGCCGATTTCAGCAACGGTCCATCGGCCGTGGCGTAAAATACGCGCTTTCCCCAAACCGGACCCCGTACGGGACGTCATTATGTCGCTCGCCTCCACTCCTGAGATCATCGCTGAACTGAAAGCCGGCCGGATGGTGATCCTCGTCGACGAAGAAGACCGCGAAAATGAAGGCGATCTCGTCATCGCCGCCGAATTCGTCACGCCCGAAGCCATCAACTTCATGGCGAAGCACGGCCGCGGCCTCATCTGTCTCACGCTCACGCAGGAGCGCTGCCGGCAACTGAACCTGCCGCTCATGACGCACCGCAACGGCACGCAGTACGGCACGGCGTTCACGGTCAGCATCGAAGCCGCCGAAGGCGTGACGACCGGCATTTCCGCGTCGGACCGCGCGAAAACGATCGCCACGGCGGTCGCGCACGACGCGCGCGCCGAGCACATCGTCCAGCCGGGCCACGTGTTTCCGATCATGGCGCAGCCGGGCGGCGTGCTCGTGCGCGCGGGCCACACCGAAGCCGGCTGCGACCTGACCGCGCTCGCGGGCCTCACGCCGGCGGCGGTCATCTGCGAGATCATCAAGGACGACGGCGAAATGGCGCGTCTGCCGGATCTCATCGAATTCGCGGAGCAGCACGGCATCAAGATCGGCACGATCGCCGATCTGATCCATTACCGCAGCCGCACCGAGTCGATCATCGAGAAAGTCTGCGAGCGCACGATGCAGACCGCGCACGGCCCGTTCCGCGCGGTGCTGTATCGCGACGAACCGACGCATTCGCCGCACATCGCGCTCGTACGCGGCACGCCGCATCCCGACCGCGCGACGCCGGTGCGCGTGCACGAACCGCTCTCGGTGCTCGATCTCCTCGAAATCGATTCCTCGACGCACTCGTGGACCATCGACGCCGCGATGAAGGAAATCGCCGCGCGCGATCTCGGCGCGATCGTCATGCTCAATTGCGGCGACACGAAGGAGCATCTCGTCGACGTGTTCCGCGCCTTCGACCAGAAGGACAAGGCGGCCGAACTGAAGCGCCGCCCGATCGACTTCAAGACTTACGGCATCGGCGCGCAGATTCTGCGCGATATCGGCGTCGGCAAGATGGAAGTGCTCGCGACGCCGCGCAAGCTCGGCAGCATGTCGGGCTACGGGCTCGAAGTGACGGGCTTCGTGCCGATGCCCGGCTGCCCCGCCACCGCCGCGCCCGCCGATCCGGCCATCGCGCAATTGCGCTCGGCCTGACACCTCTTTCAACCAAATAGCTAAAACCAACGGACCTCATTCATGGAAATCGGACAATACCAGCCGAACCTCGACGGCGACGGACTGCGCATCGGCATCGTGCAGTCGCGTTTCAACGAACCGGTGTGCAACGGCCTCGCCGATGCGTGCATCGAGGAACTGGAACGCCTCGGCGTGATCGGCCAGGACGTGCTGCTCGTCACCGTGCCGGGCGCGCTCGAAATTCCGCTTGCGCTGCAAAAGCTCGCGGAATCCGGCCAGTTCGACGCGCTGATCGCGCTCGGCGCCGTCGTGCGCGGCGAGACGTACCACTTCGAACTCGTGTCGAACGAGAGCGGCGCGGGCATTTCGCGCATCGCGCTCGATTTCGGCATTCCGGTCGCGAACGCCGTGCTCACGACCGAAAACGACGAGCAGGCCGTCGCCCGCATGACCGAAAAGGGCCGCGACGCCGCGCGCGTGGCGGTCGAAATGGCGAATCTGTCCGTCGCGCTCGAACAGCTCGACGGCGATGACGAAGACGAAGACGACGAAGAAGACGAGGACCGCGCATGAAGAGCGCTCGACGCCGTTCGCGCGAACTCGCGACGCAAGGGCTTTATCAGTGGTTGCTGTCGGGTGCGCCCGCCGGCGAAATCGACGCGCAACTGCGCAACGCGCAAGGCTTCGACAAGGCCGATCAGGCGCATCTCGATGCGATCCTGCACGGCGTCATCAAGGAATCCGACGCGCTGTCCGAGCAGTTGCAGCCGTGTCTCGACCGCCCGATCGAGCAGTTGTCACCGGTCGAGCGCGCGGTGCTGCTGGTGGCCGCGTTCGAGTTCAAGCATCACATCGACGTGCCGTATCGCGTCGTCATCAACGAGGCGGTCGAACTGACCAAGACCTTCGGCGGATCGGACGGCTACAAGTACGTGAACGGCGTGCTCGACAAGCTCGCCGTGGCGATGCGTCCCACCGAAGCGCAGGCGCGCGGACGCGGAGCGTAAATGAACGAGGGCGCGGAACCGCTCGTGCGGCTGGCGTCGCGTGTCGATGCGATCGAGCCGTTCTACGTGATGGAACTGATGAAAGAGGCGCAGGCGCTCGAACGCGCGGGCCGCGACGTCATCCACATGAGCATCGGCGAGCCGGACTTCACCGCGCCCGAGCCCGTTATTCACGCCGCCGCCGACGCCTTGAAGCGCGGCGTCACGCAATACACCAACGCGCTCGGCATCCACGCACTGCGCGAGGCGATCGCGCGGCATTATCGCGACACGTTCGGCCTGGTTATCGATCCGGAGCGCATCGTCGTGACGGCGGGCGCGTCGGCGGCGCTCTTGCTCGCGTGCATGGCGCTCGTCGATCACGGCGACGAAGTGCTCATGCCCGATCCGTGCTATCCGTGCAACCGTCACTTCGTGTCGGCGGCGGACGGCAAGCCGGTGCTCATCGCGAGCGGTCCGGCCGAGCGCTTCCAGTTGACGGCCGGGCACGTCGATGAAAACTGGGGACCGGCCACGCGCGGCGTGCTGCTCGCGTCGCCGTCGAATCCGACCGGTACGTCGATCGAGCCGGACGAACTCCGGCGCATCGTCGAGACGGTGCGTGCGCGCGGCGGCTTCACGATCGTCGACGAGATCTATCAGGGTTTGAGCTACGACGCGAAGCCCGTGTCCGCCCTCTCCTTCGGCGACGATGTCGTCACGGTGAACAGCTTTTCCAAGTATTTCAACATGACCGGATGGCGGCTCGGCTGGCTCGTCGTGCCGCACGCGATGGTGAGCGCGGTCGAAAAGCTGTCGCAGAATCTGTTCATCTGCGCGTCGGCGCTCGCGCAGCACGCGGCGCTCGCGTGCTTCGAGCCGCAGACGCTCGCGATCTACGAAGCGCGCCGCCTCGAATTCAAGCGGCGGCGCGATTACATCGTGCCGGCGCTGCGCTCGCTCGGCTTCGGCGTGCCGGTGGTGCCCGACGGCGCGTTCTACGTCTACGCCGATACGACGACGGTTCATCACCCCGCCGCCGGCAACAGCGACGCGCTCACGCACTCGATGCTCCACGACGCGGGCGTCGTGCTCGTGCCGGGCGTGGATTTCGGATTTCATGCGCCGCAGCGTTACATCCGTCTCTCGTACGCGACGGCTTACTCGAAGCTGGAGGAAGCGGTCGAGCGGCTGGGCACGCTATTCCGCCGATAAAACCGCATCGCAGGAACGAAAAAAGGGCACCGCGAAGGTGCCCTTTTTCTTTGTGTCCGACGAATCTTCAAGCGCCCATTTCCGCCGATGCGACGTGCTTCGCTTCTCCGTCGCCCTCGTCCTGCGAAACCGACTTCTTGGAATCGATGGTCACATGAACGCGCTTGTCTGCCGCCGTCGAAGCCAGCACCTGCTTCGGCGCGGCCTGAACCGGCGCCTGCGGCGCGTTGATCGGCACGTTGCGGCCGCGCGCGACATCGCGCAGACGCGTACGCTCGGCCAGCACCTTCGCGCCGTAACCGCCGTCGTCCTGCGTGGTCGAGCCGACGTAGTAGCGCAGACCGCCCGCCACCGAACCGCCGCGCGCGATGCAATCCTTCAGCACGAGCGCGCCGACCTTGATGTTCGCGAGCGGATCGAGCGCCGCGTGCGAGCCGCCGAAGTATTCGAACTTGTCGGAATGAACCTTCGACATGACCTGCATCAGGCCCTGCGCGCCGACGCCGCTTTCGGCGTACGGATTGAAGCCCGATTCGATCGCCATGACGGAAAGCAAGAGAAGCGGATCGAGACCGACTTCGCGGCCGGTGTCGAACGCGGCGCGCACGAGATCGGCGACCGGCTCTTCCGCCACGCGATAACGCCGCGCGATGAAGTTCGAGACGAGCTTCTGCTCGCGCGTCGAGACGAGCACGCGGTCGTCGCGCGCATCGGCGACGACGCGCTGGGCGGGAATCATGCTCGCCAGCATGGCGACGGACGGCATCGTGCGCGGATCGAGTCCGTTGGGCGACACGGCGAGACTGATGCCGCCGGTAAGCTGACGCGTGCTCGCGTCGTCGCTGGCGGCGGCGCCGAGCGACGGTCCCGCTGCGGCCGCCTTGGGATTGTCCGACGGCGCCGTGTTCGCGGCGACATTCACGGGCAGCGAGGCTTCGCCGGGCGCGGGATGGACCGCCGAGAACGGCGGCAGCGGCTGGCCCGCGAGCAGGCGCGCCGGTCCCGCCTGCACGGCGGCCGACACGAAAGGCATGATCTTTGCGGCAAAGTTCGTGCGCCACGAAGGCAGCAACCACAGTGCGAGCGCGCTGACGACGGCGGCACAACCGACCATCGCGAAGACATGGTGACTCAAACGGCGTCCGCGACGTAGCGCGATGCGCACGATCTGCGCGGCGCGGGTGTCGGAACCCCACCAAACCGAAGTGTTCATCGATACTCCCAATGTTGCATGATTTGCGCAGATGAATACGAATAAATCGCGTATTCGGAGCGCAAATCAGACACCGCTCGCTCTCGGCAAGCATCAGCGGCATCGGGGATACGGCATGCGCCGTCTGGAAAGCCGATCCGGCGAAAAAACCGCCGGGTTGCGCGGCACGAACTTCGTGCCCTCAATGCGCACGTGGCTTTCCACGCGAAAAACCGGCGCGAGAAACGCCGGCGATGACAACCAAACACCATGAATCGCCGGGCAGGAGCGGCGCAGGCGACGCATGTTGCGTCAAAACAGACCTGAGGCGAAGGTAAAAAGTTTCAAAACCTGCAAGAGATGCCAAGCGATTCTATCAGGGTTTAATTATCCGTCAATGCTAAAGACTTGTGTTTCAATTACTTACAGTTATATTGAACAGCGTTCAGCGCTCAAAAACCACGTCTCGCGGGCGATTCCAAGCGGATTTCGCTCAATGTCGCCCAACGCACGGACGCCGTCGCAGGTAAAATCGACAATCGCCTAGCGCGCAGCCGTCCCGCCCGTCGAGCCTCGTGTTCCGGCGCCTTCGAGTCCAAATTCGACCATCGATGAAATACAAAGATCTGCGCGATTTCACCGCTCGCCTCGAGGCGCTCGGCGAACTGCGCCGCATTCGGCAGCCCGTTTCCCCCATTCTCGAAATCACCGAAGTCTCGGATCGCGTGTTGCGCGCGGGCGGGCCGGCGCTGCTGTTCGAAGCGCCCACCGGCCACACGATGCCCGTGCTCGCCAACCTGTTCGGCACGACGCGGCGCGTCGCGCTCGGCATGGGTATCGAAACGGAAGCGCCGAGCGGCGGCGACGTCAGCCTCGGCAGCGATGTCGCCGCGCTCAGTTCACTGCGCGATGTCGGCAGGCTGCTTTCCGCGCTGAAAGAACCCGAGCCGCCGAAGGGCCTGAAGGACGCGGGCAAGCTGCTCTCGCTCGCGAAGGCCGTGTGGGACATGGCGCCGAAGTCGGTCAGCGCGCCGCCTTGCCAGGAAGTGGTGTGGGAAGGCAATGACGTCGATCTCAACCGGCTGCCGATCCAGACCTGCTGGCCCGGCGACGCCGGACCGCTCGTCACCTGGGGCCTCACCGTCACGCGCGGGCCGAACAAGCCGCGCCAGAATCTCGGCATCTATCGGCAGCAGCTCATCGGGCGCAACAAGCTCATCATGCGCTGGCTCGCGCATCGCGGCGGCGCGCTCGACTTCCGCGAGTTCGCACTCGCGAATCCCGGCAAGCCGTATCCGGTCGCGGTCGTGCTCGGCGCCGATCCCGCGACGATCCTCGGTGCCGTCACGCCCGTCCCCGATTCGTTGTCCGAATATCAGTTCGCGGGCCTGTTGCGCGGTTCGCGCACCGAACTGGCGAAATGCCTGACGCCGGGCGTCGATACGCTTCAGGTGCCCGCGCGCGCCGAGATCGTGCTCGAAGGCTTCATTTATCCGCAGGACGGCACGCCGCCGCCCGCGCCCGAAGGCGCGCCGCCGCGTCCGTCGGCGTCCGCCGCCGCGAAATACGAGCACGCGCTCGAAGGGCCGTACGGCGATCACACCGGCTATTACAACGAGCAGGAGTGGTTTCCGGTCTTCACGGTCGAGAAGATCACGATGCGCCGCGACGCCCTCTTCCATTCCACCTACACCGGCAAGCCGCCCGACGAGCCCGCGGTGCTCGGCGTCGCGCTGAACGAAGTGTTCGTGCCGCTGCTGCAGAAACAGTTCACCGAAATCACCGACTTCTATCTCCCGCCCGAAGGCTGCAGCTATCGCATGGCGATCGTGCAGATGAAGAAGAGCTATCCGGGCCACGCGAAGCGCGTGATGTTCGGCGTGTGGAGCTTCCTGCGGCAGTTCATGTATACGAAGTTCATCGTCGTGGTGGATGAAGACGTGAACGTGCGCGACTGGAAGGAAGTCATCTGGGCGATCACGACGCGGGTCGATCCGGCGCGCGACACCGTGATGGTCGACAACACGCCGATCGACTATCTCGACTTCGCGTCGCCGGTCGCGGGCCTCGGCTCGAAGATGGGACTCGATGCGACCAACAAATGGCCCGGCGAGACGAATCGCGAATGGGGCCGCCCGATCGTGATGGACGAAGCGGTCAAGCGTCGCGTCGATGCTTTGTGGACTGAAATCGGACTGGATAAACCATGATCGCGGCCACGCTTTATCGAGGCGATGTCATCGAGAACACGCACGCGGCGCACGTCGCCGTCGTCGATGCAAACGGACGCCTCGTGCATTCGTTTGGCGATCCGTATCGCCTGACGCTGCCGCGCTCGGCGGCGAAGCCCGCGCAGGCGCTCGCGGTCATCGAAACGGGCGCGCTCGAACGCTTTGGCTTCACCGACGAAGACCTCGCGCTGATGTGCGGATCGCATAGCAGCGAGCCGCGTCATATCGAGCGCGCGCTCGCGATGCTCGGCAAGTCGAACGCGAGCGAAAGCGATCTGCGCTGCGGCGGCCATGCGCCGATCTCGGACGCGGTGTACAAGGACTGGATCAGGCGCGACTTCACGCCGACCGCCGCGTGCAGCAACTGCTCCGGCAAGCACGCCGGCATGCTTGCGGGCGCGCGGGCGATGAACGCGCCGCTCGCCGATTACCACTTGCCCGCTCATCCGCTCCAGGCGCACGTGAAGCGCACGGTCGCGCGCGCAGTCGATCTCGCCGACGACGATGTGCAATGGGCCATCGACGGTTGCAATCTGCCGACGCCCGCCTTCCCGCTCGACCGTCTCGCGCGGCTCTATATGAAGATCGCCGCCGCGCCTGAAGGCTCGCCGCTCGCGCGCATTTATCGCGCGATGACGTCGTATCCGGAACTCGTCGCGGGCGAAGGACGCTTCTGCACGCTGCTGATGCAGGCGTTCGGCGGCGCGCTCGTCGGCAAGACGGGCGCGGATGCGAGCTATGCGATCGGCGTGCGCGGCGAACGAGGCGCGATCGGCATCGCGGTGAAGGTCGAGGACGGCAACACGTCGGTGCTCAACGCGGTCGTCGTCCATGTGCTCGATACGCTCGGCATCGGCACGCAGGCGCAGCGCGACGCGCTCGCCACATTCCGCAATCCGCCGACACGCAACACGATGAACGTGCCGACCGGCCGTCTCGACGTGCGCTTCACACTTCACAACCATCAATAACAACATGCACTCGTGGTCGTTGCTGTCGGACGGTTTTTTTCTGTCGCTGTCGCTGTGTCTGGATATCGGGATCGCCAACGTCGCGATCATTTCGCTCGCGCTGTCGCACGGCTTCAAACCGGGGCTCGTCCTCGGCCTCGGGACGTGTTTCGGCGATCTGGTCTATGCGATGCTCGCGCTCGCGGGCATGTCGGCGCTGCTGCAGTTTTCCGCGGTGCGCTGGGTCGTGTGGATCGGCGGCGCGATCGTGCTGCTCTTTCTGACGTGGAAGATGGCACGTGAAGCGCTCAATCCCGCGTCCGCGCCGCCCGTCGAAGGCGAAGCGGATCTCGGCGCGCCGCGCCCCGGCCACTTGAAAAGCTTCCTGCGCGGATGCCTGCTCGCGGTATCGTCGCCGAGCGCGATTCTGTGGTTCGCGGCGGTCGGCGGCGCGCTCATCGCGAAATCGGGCGCGTCGAGTCCCGTTTCCGCGTCGGTGTTTCTGATCGGCTTCTTCTGCGGCGGGCTCGGCTGGACGATCTTCATCTGCACGCTCGCGAGCCACGGCAGAAAGCGCGCCGGCACCCAGCTCCTGCGCGCGTGCCACGTCATGTCCGCCGTGCTGTTCGCCTACTTCGCGTACAGCGTGATCGTGAACGGCTACCGCGATCTGATCGTCAACGCGACATCATGACGATGCGAGATCACGCGACGAACTGAGCCAGCTTCGCGAGATCGACGTTGCCGCCCGACACGATCACGCCGACGCGCTTGCCTTCGACCGGCACCACTTTCTGCAGCACGGCCGCCGCCGCGAGACAGCCGGTCGGCTCGACGACCATCTTCATGCGCTGCGCGAAGAAGCGCAGCGTCTCGATCAACTGCGCGTCGCTGACGGTGACGATCTGGTCCACGTGACGCTGGATGATCGGAAAGTTGTATTCGCCGACGTGCGTGGACGCCGCGCCATCGGCGATCGTGCGCGGCACCTCGATACGCACGATCTCGCCGCGCGCGAGCGATTGCTGCGCGTCGTTGCCCGCTTCCGGCTCGACGCCGATCACCTTGCAGTCCGGCGACAGCGCGGCCGCCGCGAGCGCGCAGCCGCCGATGAGTCCGCCGCCGCCGAGACACACGAACAGGTAATCGAGCGGACCGGTTTCCTCGATCAGTTCCTTCGCCGACGTGCCCTGCCCGGCGATCACATGCGGATGATCGTACGGCGGAATCAGCGTCATGCCGCGTTCCTCGGCGAGCTTCCGGCCGATTTCCTCGCGATTCTGCGTGTAGCGGTCATAGGTGATCACTTCGCCGCCATAGCCGCGCGTCGCTTCCATCTTCGCGGCGGGCGCGTCCTCGGGCATCACGATCGTCGCGCGGATGCCGGCGAGCTTCGCCGACAGCGCGATGGCCTGCGCATGATTGCCCGACGAGTACGTGATCACGCCGGCGGCGCGTTGACGGTCGTCGAAATGAGAGAGCGCGTTGTACGCGCCGCGGAACTTGAACGCGCCCATGCGCTGGAAGTTTTCGCACTTGAAAAAGAGCGACGCGCCCGCGATGGCGTCGGCGGTGCGGGAAGTCAGGACGGGCGTGCGATGGGCAATGCCTTCGATGCGCCGGGCGGCATCGGCGACGTCATCGAAAGTCGGGGCGGGAAGAGAGGACATTGGCATGAGCGTGCGAGATGACGAGGTTCATCATTCTCCCAGTTCCGCCGGCGGAATTCAAAAGGCGTCCTCCAAACGAAGAAGGCGATGCAAACCTGCATCGCCTTCTTTCCATGCCACTCGATCCGGTCGATCAGTAGCGCCAGCCCGGACCGTGACGGTAGTACCCGTGATGCCGGTAATACGGACGGCCGTAGTAGCCGTATCCACGGTAACCGCCGTAACCGCCGTAACCGCCTACGACCACGGCAGGCGGCCCGTACACGACGGGCGGCGGCGGAGCCACGTACACAGGCTGCGGCGGAGCCACATAAACGGGCGCGGGCGGCGCGGCATAGACCGGATACGCCGGCACGCCGATACCCACGCCGACAGAAACGTGCGCCTGCGCGGCACCGACAAAGCCGACGCCAAGCGCACCGGCAACCAACAAACCACCGAGCTTTTTCACTTTCGTTCTCCTCGCCGCTTCGCGTGTTGGCCGTTCCCCACGGCTCACGAGCGACGGTATGAACTTAATTTATCGAAAAACACGGTCGGTCGCAGGGGCCATTTGTTGCAAATTGCAAGTTCCTTAACGCCGGCGCGGAATTGAAAGCCGGTCGTCGCCTGTGAGCGTGCCCGGATCGACCGATCGACGGACCTCTGCGATCCGCGCACGTCGCAATGGGTTTAGCGTTCCAAAAACCAGGTAACGTATATTTACAAATGAACGAAAAAACCCCGCCGGACAATGCATCCGGCGGGGCTCTTAATGTATTGCGCGAGATTCTTAAAAGCGTTTCAACCCACTTTCACATAAGCGAATTCACGCGTCACGTTCGGCGGAACATAGGCCGCGCCGATCACCACCCGAGGCGTCAGGCGCTTTTTCTGGTCCCACCAGCGACGCCGCTGGGCCTGGCTCAAGAATCGCAGATGCTTTCGATAAGAGAAAATACTCATGGCGACCTCCGAACGTAGCGAATGAAACCCGAAGGGAGCGCGACCGGCCGTGGGCCGCGTGCCGTCTCCCGCTGAATCCGTGTTCTGTTTAGTATTAACGCGCTTGTTCGTTCCTCGATGTTCGCAAAGAAACCAAGATATATATGTCGATGTGTGTTTAACCACATACAGCAGAAAACATGCCCTTCGGCCGGAAAATAGCTGCCGACAAGAAACAATCGGATGCCGCGCGACAATTTCCTCTTTCGCTTTCCGTATTTATATCCTGCCAGTTTTGCGTGAAATACGCCTTTTCGAGATCGTCTCAAATTGGCAACACTAGGGTTTTCAGATGCACGCGTTCGTCATCAAAGCGCCCTCGTCATGACTTTCACTTGCCTTTCATGCGTTTGTCCGGAGAATCGCTCGCGGCACGTGCGACAACGCCCCCAAGCAGCCTCAAAGCCATGTTATGGTGACGTCCGGCACCCATCAGGCAACCATCGAGGCGCCTGCTGGGCGGGGAATTCGAGACGCCGCATGCAGTGAATCGCGAAGCTTCATCGAAGGTCACGGGTGCAATCGCGCGGATCGCGCACGATGCGCCTCGCGCCGCGTTGGCTTCGGCACGATACTCAAGTCCAGAGAACGAACAATGATCAAGGTCAGCATTCACGATCCGCGCCGCGCAGGCGGCCGCCCCTCCCGGACCACCATCGGGCGCATCTTCGCCCGCTAGCGCGTCCGCCTTCTCCACCTTTTCGTCAATAAGACCCGGCGCACGTCGCGACACTGCGCACGCATCCTAGAGGACCCGAGATGTTCGGCGATATCGCCCGTTTTCTGCTCAACACCCTGTTCACCCTGTTCGGCGCGGCGCTGCTGCTGCGCGCATGGATACAGGTCGTGCGCATGCCGCCCTACAACCCGGTTTCGAACGCCGTCATGCAGGCGACCAACTGGCTCGTCCTGCCGCTGCGCAAGATCCTGCCTGGCGGCAAGATCGACTGGGCGAGCATCGTCGCGGCGTTCATCGCGTCGGCTGTGTATGTCACGCTGATGGTCGTGCTCGCCGGCGTCGATCCGACGCTCATGGTGCCCATCCTTCTGCTCGTCGCGCTGTTGACCGTCGTCAAGTGGGCGCTGAACCTCATCATCTGGGTGACGATCCTGATGGCGCTGCTGTCATGGCTCAATCCGCAATCGCCGGCAATGCCGCTGCTCTATCAGATCACCGCGCCGTTCCTTGATCCGCTGCGGCGCATTCTGCCGCGGCTCGGCGGCATCGACCTCTCGCCGATCCTGCTGTTCGTGATCGTGCAGGTGCTGTTGATGGTCGTGACGCGCGTCGCCGTATCCATGACGCTGTTCGGGATCTGAACGCCGTGCGCAATTGCGCCTCGTGACGCGTTGCGCTTACAATAGCCGGCTCATGCGGGCGTCGTATAATGGCTATTACCGTAGCTTCCCAAGCTACTGACGTGGGTTCGATTCCCATCGCCCGCTCCAGCATTCCAGCGAAAGCCGCCCCAAGTCACGTCTGGGCGGCTTTTTAGTTTCCCGCATCTGTTTTCAGCATCGCCTCATGAACCACGATCCCCAGGACGACGGCCGCGACCAGCCCGACGTCAACGAAGATGCCACGCCGCGCCATCGCCGTATCCGCAGTTTCGTCACGCGCGCGGGCCGTGTGTCGCCGGGCCAGCAGCGCGCGATCGACGATCTCGGTCCGCGCTACGTCGTGCCCTACGCGCCGCAGCCCGGCGACTGGAACGCGCTCTTCGGCCGGCAGGCGCCGCGCGTGCTGGAGATCGGCTTCGGCATGGGCGCGACCACGGCGGAGATCGCGGCCGCGCGTCCCGGCGATGATTTCATCGGCGTGGAAGTGCACGAGCCGGGCGTCGGCGCGCTTTTGAAGCTGATCGGCGAACAAGGGCTCGGCAACATCCGCATTCTTCAGCACGACGCCGTGGAAGTGCTCGAACACATGATCGCGCCCGGCAGTCTCGACGGCGTGCACATCTACTTTCCCGATCCGTGGCACAAGGCGCGTCATCACAAGCGCCGCCTGATCCAGCCGAAGTTCGTCGCGCTGCTCGTGTCGCGCATGAAGCCGGGCGGCTATATGCACCTCGCGACCGACTGGCAGAACTATGCGGAACAGATGCTCGAAGTGCTGTCCGCCGAACCGGCGCTGGAAAACACCGCGGACGGCTATGCGCCGCGCCCCGATTTCCGTCCGGTCACGAAGTTCGAGCGACGCGGCCTGCGGCTCGGACACGGCGTGTGGGACCTGATGTTCCGCCGCCGCTGAACGCCGCTGAAACGCCGCGCAGATACGACAACGCCACGGCAAGCCGTGGCGTTTTGCATCGTGCGCGGCAAAAGCGCGATCAGTCCGCCCAGCTCAGCCCGCCGCTGTATCCGACGATCAGGATCAGCAAGCCGAAGCCGATGCGATACCACGCAAACGCCGTGAAATCGTGCGATGCGACGTAGCGCAAAAGCCAGCGCACGCAGACGAAGGCGCTGACGAACGCCGCGACCAGTCCGATCGCGAAGAGCCCGAAGTCGTCGGCGGTCAGCGTGCGCCAGTACTTCGCCATTTCGTAGAGCGTCGCGCCGAAGATGATCGGAATCGCGAGGAAAAACGAAAACTCCGTGGCGACGCGCCGTTCGAGTCCGAACAGCATCCCGCCGATGATCGTCGCGCCGGAACGCGAAGTGCCGGGAATCAGCGCGAAGCATTGCGCGAGACCGACCTTGAAGGCATCGGAGTAGGAAAGATCATCGACGGAATGCACGTGCGGCGTGACGGCGCGTTCGCGCTGGCGCGACTCCGCCCACAGAATCACGATGCCGCCGACGATCAGCGCCACCGACACCGGCACCGGCGAGAACAGCACCGACTTGATGCCCTTCTCGAAAAGCAGCCCCAGAACGATGGCCGGAATGGTCGCGATGATCACGTTCAGCGTGAAACGCCGCGCGTCGGCGCGAACGGGCAGGCCCGCGACCACGGAACCGATCTTCGCGCGATATTCCCAGCAGATCGCGAGAATGGCGCCGAACTGGATGACGACGTCGAAGGTTTTCGATTGCGCGTCGGTGAAATTCAGCAAACTGCCCGCCACGATCAAGTGCCCCGTGCTCGAAACCGGCAGAAATTCCGTCAAGCCCTCCACGACGCCCAGAACGAGCGCCTTCAACATCAATATCCAGTCCATGCGTCAGCCTTTGTTCGCCGTTATCGCCGTAGCTTGTGGAGCACATTGCGCAGAGATTTCGACTTACTTCTCAACGATCTGCACACGTATGCCGTTTGTAAGGACTGTGATTGTACCGGGTTCGTAAGACACGCCCGCGAACTGGAGTTCCTCGGGCTTGAAGGTGTGAATCGGGTAGCGGTCGAGCAGTTGCGCCGCGAGTTGCGCGCCGACCGACGCAATCTGCTGGTTGTACTGCGCGGCGTCGCCACTGAACTGCGCACCGTCGACGGATGGCGAGACGAGAATGACGGAACGGCTCGCCGCGTCGTAGCCGAGTTGCGTCGAGAGCGTGAACACGCCGGTCACGGGATTGGGCATGAACGGCGTGGACAGGCGCGCATCGACGCGCACCGTCACGCGGTTGCGATCCGGCGCCATGCCGACGACCGGATTGCTCAGGACGACGTCGAATATTTGCGAAGCCGTGCGTTGCAGCGGAAACTTGCGCGCGACTGCGTCCTGAACCTGCTGCGTCGAAAATGTGTAGTGGTCCGGAATGAAGGGGAATATCGAGTTCGACGCGGATTGCGCCGTCGAAGTGAATGCGAGTGCGGACAGGGACAACAGTCCCGCCAGCACGAACCGGCGCCGCAGCGGCGCGACGGGTTCCGTCATGCGTGATCCTCCAGAACTTTTTTCAAATCTGCGCCGTGTGGCGCGGTCCGGCACTTGGACTGCCGATCATAACGGCAGTTGCGCGGGCCGCGTCTGCGCTTCCAGTCGTTCGATCCACGTCAACGCATATTCGCGCGTCTCGCCGCACATTTCCCCGGACGGCTGCAAACCGGAACAACACGCCGGCCTGCGCGGATCGCCGAAAATCCTGCAACGCAGGTCATCGCCCAGTTGAACGCAACGCTCGCCCGCGCGCTTGCCGTCCGGCATGCCCGGAATCGGACTCGAAATAGAAGGCGCGATACAACACGCACCGCACCCTTCCCGGCAAGCATGAGACGAAGAATCGATCGACATGGCGACACTGAACCGCGCAAAAAGAATCGATATTGTCCCACGCCTCATCTTTGCGCTTCGTCAAATCGATGCTGTCGGGCTGCGACCTTATCACGCAAATATCGCGTTCGCCGCGCAATTACACTCGGACGATTCCCCGAGGTCCGTCATGACTGCCGCAGCGCCCTTCTTTCGTCCCGATCTGCTCGCGCGCTACGACGCGCACGGCCCGCGATACACGTCCTATCCGACCGCCGTCCAGTTCACTGATTCGTTCGATCCCGCGCACTATCGCGAAGCCGCGAGCAAGGCGAACGCGAACGCCGATCTCTCGCTGTACTTCCACATTCCGTTCTGCGACACCGTCTGCTTCTACTGCGGCTGCAACAAGATCGCGACGAAAAATCGCGCGCACGCACGCCCGTATCTCGACCGGATGAAGCGCGAACTCGCCTTGCAGGCCGCGCTTTTCGACACCTCGCGTCCGGTCACGCAGCTTCACTGGGGCGGCGGCACGCCGACTTTCCTCTCGCACGGCGAAATGGCCGAACTGATGTCCGCGACCCGCGAGCATTTCAATCTCGTTTCCGATGAACGCGCCGAATATTCGATCGAAGTCGATCCGCGCGAGGCCTCGGCGGCGACGATCGCATTGCTGCGCGAACTCGGCTTCAATCGCCTGAGCCTAGGCGTGCAGGACTTCGACGAGCGCGTGCAGCGCGCCGTCAATCGCATCCAGCCGCGCGCCATGACCGAAACCGTGCTCGACGCCGCGCGTGCGAACGGCTTCGAGTCCGTGAGCGTCGATCTGATCTACGGGCTGCCGCATCAGAGCGTCGAGCGCTTCTCGCGCACGCTCGACGCGATCATCGATCTGAAACCCGATCGCGTGTCGGTGTTCGGCTATGCGCACATGCCGTCGCTCTTCAAGATGCAGCGGCAGATCGACGAAAGCGCGCTGCCCTCGCCCGCCGTGCGCCTCGCGATTCTCGAACGCGTGATCGAGCGCATGGGCGAGGCGGGCTATGTGTACATCGGCATGGATCATTTCGCGCTGCCCGGCGACGAACTCGCGCGCGCCTTCGAAGCCGGCACGCTTCAGCGCAACTTTCAGGGCTACAGCACGCGCGCGGATTGCGATCTGATCGGCATCGGGGCGTCGTCGATCGGCAAGATCGGCGATGTCTACGCGCAAAACGCGCGCGAGCTCGAGCACTACGCCGCCGCGATCGACGCGGGCGATCTCGCCATCACGCGCGGCGTGCGTCTTTCCGCCGACGACGCTCTCCGCCGCGACGTCATCATGCGTCTCATGTGCGGTGGCGAGCTGCGTTTCGCTGATGTTTCGGCGACGCACGGCATCGAATTCCCGGCCGTTTTCGCGAACGAACTCGCGCGCCTCGCGCCGATGGCCGGCGACGGCCTCATCGACCTCTCGCGCGACGCGATCCGCGTGCTGCCCGCCGGACGCATGCTGGTGCGCAACGTCGCGTCGGTATTCGACCGCTATCTGGGACAGTCGAGCCTGCGGCGCTTCTCGCGCACGATCTGAGCGGTGTTCGAACGGCCTCGGTGGCTTAGAATGACAGCCACCTTGGACGCCCCAATTCTGCGACACGGCGCCCATCCATTTTCCCTGCCGATGCGAAGCGCCGGGCATGCCCGGACTTCTCGCTGCCGGCCACGCCACTGCCCGACGCCATGCCGACCACTTCGCCGCAGTTCGCCCCGCTTGCCCAACTCGCCGCCGATCTGAAAAGCGGCCGCACGACGAGCCGCGCGCTCGTCGAGGCGGCGCTCGAACGCATCGCCGATCCGGCGGGCCAGGGCTCCACCGTGTTTCTCCATGTCGATGCCGAACACGCCCGCGCTGCCGCCGACGCCCACGATGCGCTGCGCCGCGCCGGCACCGTGCTCTCGCCGCTCGCGGGCATTCCGGTGTCGATCAAGGATCTCTTCGATATCGAAGGCGAAGTGACGCGCGCCGGCTCGAAAGCGCTCCACGATGCGGCGCCCGCGAAGGCCGACGCCGTCGCCGTCGCGCGCTTGCGCCGCGCGGGCGCGGTGATCGTCGGGCGCACCAACATGAGCGAGTTCGCGTTTTCCGGCCTCGGACTGAATCCGCACTACGGCACGCCGCGTTCGCCGTGGCATGCGGATGTGCCGGGCGACGCGCGCATCGCGGGCGGCTCGTCGTCGGGCGCGGCGGCGTCGGTCGCCGACGGCATGGCCGCCGTCGCGCTCGGCACCGATACCGGCGGTTCCCTGCGCATTCCCGCCGCGCTGTGCGGCCTCACCGGCTTCAAACCGACCGCGAGCCGCATTCCGAGGCAAGGCGGCGTGCCGCTCTCCAAGACGCTCGATTCGTTCGGGCCGATCGGCATGTCGGTCGCGTGCTGCGCGCTCGTCGATCGCATTCTCGCCGGACGCGATCCCGGCGTGCCCGCGACGCGTCCGCTCGACGGCGTGCGCCTCGGCGTGCTCACGCACTACGTGACCGACGGCGTCGAAGCGCCCGTCGCGAACGCGGTCGCCGCGGCGGTCAATCATCTGGCGGCGGCGGGCGCGCTGGTCGAAGACGTGCGTTTCGCGCCGCTGGATCGTCTGCCTGAAATCAATCGTTATCCGCTCGTCGCGATCGAGGCGTACGCGTGGCATCGAAAGCTGATGGCCGAGCGCGGCGACGCGTACGACCCGCGCGTGCTCGCGCGTCTGAAGCGCGCGGAAGCGGCGAGCGCGGCGGATTACATCGACTTGTGCGAGGCGCGCGCCGCGATGATCGAAGCGGCCCGCACGACGCTCTGGCAACGTTTCGACGCGATCGTCTGCCCGACGGTGCCGGTCGTGCCTCCGCGCATCGCCGATCTCGAAACCGACGACGACGCCTTCACGCGCACCAATGCGCTGATCCTACGCAACCCGACCGCCTTCAATTTCCTCGATGCGAGCGCGCTGTCGCTGCCCTGCCATCCGCGCGGCGAGGCGCCCGTCGGCCTGATGCTCGCGGGCGCGCCGAACGCCGACGACACGTTGCTGTCGATCGGACGCGCGGTCGAAGCGGTGCTGGAAACGACGCGCTGAGCGCCTGAAAAACGGTCGAATGTCGCGGCTGATTTTGCACATCGGGCGTTCGCGCTAGAATTCACCGCGATACCCATGAAACTCAGGTGGTTCCTTCTCGAATCGTTGCGGAACAATGAACAACTCTTTGAATCACTTCACGATGCATCAGGACGACCGGGTGATGCGCCGCGAGCGCCGCCTGCTCGTGCTGCTCGGCTTCGTCAGTCTCGGGCTCGTCGGCGGCGCGCTGTACCTGCAATTCTTCCATGGCGAAGATCCCTGCCCGCTGTGCATCATCCAGCGCTATTTCTTCGTGCTGATCGCGATCTTCGCGTTCCTCGGCGCGGCGTTCCGTAGCTGGCGCGGCATTGCGCTGCTGGAAACGCTCGTCGCGATTTCGGCGCTCGGCGGCGTCGCCACCGCGCTGCGCCACGTTTATGTGCAGTCGCATCCCGGCTTCAGTTGCGGTTATGACGCGCTTCAGCCAATCGTCGACGGCCTGCCGCCCGCAAGCTGGCTGCCGCAAGTGTTCAAGGTCGCGGGTCTGTGCGAAACGCCGTATCCGCCGATTCTCGGGCTGTCGCTGCCGCAATGGTCGCTGATCGCGTTTGCGTTGATTTTCGTGCTGGTCGCGGCCAGCATCCGCCTCAAGCGCAAGCTGCGCGCGACCGTCAGGTAAATTATTCCGGGCGGCCGCTCTGCGCCGCCCGCTTTTCCTCGCTTCACCGCCTTGCGCGCGTCTCCCCTTTCCCGCATCAGCGCATCCGCATAATCTTGATACGTGCGCGCCCATATTTTTGAGATATTGGGATGTTAAGGTCGTGTCTGGATGGCGATCTACGTGCGCGCAGTCCGATTTGCTCAAAGGCAGCCTGAGAGTTTTCTCGCAGCAACCCATGAAGCGAACGGAAACCGCGTAACGCGCGCCCGGTCCGCAATGTCTTCCTGAGTCATGACAACGCAAACCATCCGCTTCCTCCAACGCGGCGCCGTACGCGAAATCGGCGACGCGCCCGCCACGCGCACGGTGCTTCAGCATCTGCGCGAGGACGCGCTATGCACCGGCACGAAGGAAGGCTGCGCGGAAGGCGATTGCGGCGCATGCACCGTCGTGATCGGCGAACTCGACGCTTCCGGCGCGCTCGCGCTGAAAGCGGTCAACGCGTGCATCCAGTTTCTGCCGACGCTCGATTCCCGCGCCCTTTTCACCGTCGAAGATCTGCGCGGCGCGGATGGCGCGCTGCATCCGGTGCAGCAGGCGCTCGTCGATTGTCACGGCTCGCAATGCGGTTTCTGCACGCCGGGCTTCGCGATGTCGCTGTGGGCGCTGTATCACCACCATCCGCGCGATGCAGGCCCGCCTTCGCGCGATGAAATCGCCGCCGCGCTCTCAGGCAATCTGTGCCGCTGCACGGGTTACCGGCCGATCGTCGATGCCGCGCAGCGCATGTTCGAGTATCCGCGCGCGCCCTTCGACACCGATGCGATCGCGCAAACACTCGCGGCCCTGAAGCGCACGCAAACCTTCGAATACCAGCCGCCCGGCGCGCCGGCGTTCCACGCGCCCGTCACGCGCGCCGAATTCGCCCGCTTGCGCGCCGCGCATCCGAACGCGCGCCTGCTCGCGGGCAGCACGGATGTCGGCCTGTGGGTCACGAAGCAGTTCCGCGAGCTTGGCGACCTGCTGTACATCGGCAATGTCGACGAACTGAAGACGATCGAGCGCGACGCGCAGACGTTGACGATCGGCGCGGCGGCCTCGCTCGAAGACGCGTACGCCGCGCTCGCGGCCGATTATCCCGAGCTTGCCGAACTGTGGACGCGCTTCGCGTCGCGGCCGATCCGCAACGCGGGCACGCTCGGCGGCAATGTCGCGAACGGCTCGCCGATCGGCGATTCCATGCCGGCGCTCATCGCGCTGAATGCGGAACTCGTGCTGCAGAAAGCCGATAAAACCCGCACGATGCGCCTCGACGCGTTCTATCTCGGCTATCAGAAAACCGCGCTCGATGCCGGCGAATTCCTCACGGCGATTCGCGTGCCGCGCCCGGCCGCCGCACTGCGCTTTCGGACATACAAAGTGTCGAAGCGTTACGACCAGGACATTTCGGCGGTGTGCGCGGCGTTCGCGATCGAACTGGACGCGAACCATCGCGTCACGGATGCGCGCATCGCGTTCGGCGGCATGGCGGCGACGCCCAAACGCGCCGCGCGAGCCGAGGCCGCGCTCGTCGGCAACGCATGGAACGAAGCGGCGGCGCGCCACGCGATGACCGCGCTCGACGCCGATTTCCAGCCGCTCACCGACATGCGCGCATCGAGCGCCTATCGCGCGAAAGTGGCGCGCAACGTGCTGTGGCGCTTCTATCTGGAAACGCGCCCGGACGCCCCGCTCGCGCTCGCCGAAGTGAACGCGTTCGCGTACGGCGCACATGCGGAGGAAGCGCCATGAACCGACTGAACGAACCGCTCGCGCTCGACGCCGCCGGCGCCGCGCTGCCGCACGAATCGGCGGCGCTGCACGTGAGCGGCGAAGCGATCTACACCGACGACATTCCCGAGTTGCGCGGCACGCTGCACGCGGCGCTCGGTCTGTCGCGGCATGCGCATGCGCGCATCGTGTCGCTCGATCTGGATGCGGTGCGCGCCGCGCCCGGCGTCGTCGCGGTGCTGACGGCCGCGGACATTCCCGGCGAGAACAATTGCGGCCCCGTGCTGCACGACGATCCGATCCTCGCCGCCGATAAAGTCGAGTACCTCGGCCAGCCGGTCTTCGCCGTCATCGCGGAAAGTCACGATCTGGCGCGCCGCGCCGCCGCGCTCGCGAAAAGCGAGGATGTCGTGCGCTACGAGCCGCTCGAAGCGGTGCTCACGCCGCGCGAGGCGAAGGCGCGCAACCAGTTCGTGCTGCCGCCGCTGCACTTGCGGCGCGGCGATCCGGCGGGGCGCATCGCATCGGCGAAACATCGGCTGGCGGGCGAATTCGAGGTCGGCGGGCAGGAACAGTTCTATCTCGAAGGACAGGTCGCGTACGCGGTGCCGAAGGAGCAGGACGGCATGCTCGTTCATAGCTCGACGCAGCATCCGAGCGAAATGCAGCAGGTGGTCGCGCACATGCTCGGCTGGCCGACGCATGCCGTGCTGTGCGAATGCCGGCGCATGGGCGGCGGCTTCGGCGGCAAGGAATCTCAATCGGCGCTGTTCGCGTGCGTGGCGTCGCTCGCGGCGCATCTGCTCAAGCGCCCCGTGAAGCTGCGCGCCGATCGCGACGACGACTTCATGATCACCGGCAAGCGCCACGACGCCGTCTACGAATACGAATGCGGCTTCGACGACGACGGGCGCATCGCCGGCGCGCGCGTCGAGATCGCGTTGCGGGCAGGCTATTCGGCGGATTTGTCGGGCGCGGTCGCCACGCGCGCCGTCTGTCATTTCGACAACGCGTACTACCTGAGCGACGTCGATATCCGTGCGCTGTGCTGCAAGACCAACACGCAGTCGAACACCGCGTTTCGCGGCTTCGGCGGCCCGCAAGGCGCGCTCGTGATGGAAGTGATGCTCGACGAGATCGCGCATCGGCTGAAACGCGATCCGCTCGACGTGCGGCGCGCGAACTACTACGGCATCGCCGAGCGCAACGTGACGCCTTACGGTCAGACGGTCGAAGACAACGTGATCGCGGCGCTGACCGACGAACTCGTCGCGTCGAGCGAGTATCAGCAGCGCCGCGCCGGCATCGCCGCGTTCAACGCGAAGAACGGCGTGCTCAGGCGCGGCATCGCGTTCACGCCGGTCAAGTTCGGCATTTCGTTCAACGTGCCGTTCCTGAACCAGGCGGGCGCGCTCGTGCACGTCTACAAGGACGGCTCCGTGCTCGTCAATCACGGCGGCACGGAAATGGGCCAGGGGCTCAACACGAAAGTCGCGCAGGTCGTCGCGAGCGTGCTCGGCATCGGCTTGCAGCGCGTGCGCGTCACGGCGACGGATACATCGAAGGTCGCGAATACATCGGCGACGGCGGCCTCGACGGGCAGCGATCTGAACGGCAAGGCCGCCGAAGCCGCCGCGCTTACGATCCGCGGGCGTCTCGCCGAACTCGTCGTGAAGCAGCTCGGCGGCAATCCGGCCGATGCGCGCTTTCACGGCGGCGTCGTGGAGGTGAACGGCGGGCAGATGCCGTTCGATCAGCTCGTCGCGGCCGCGTATCTCGCGCGCGTGCAGTTGTGGTCGGACGGTTTTTATTCGACGCCGAAAGTCCACTGGGACGCCAAGACGCTGCAAGGCCATCCGTTCTATTACTTCGCCTACGGCGCGGCGGTGTCGGAAGTCGTCGTCGATACGCTCACCGGCGAGTGGAAACTGCTGCGCGCCGATCTGCTGCACGACGCGGGACGCTCAATCAATCCGGCGATCGACATCGGCCAGGTGGAAGGCGGTTTCATCCAGGGCATGGGCTGGCTCACGACCGAGGAACTGTGGTGGAACCGCGACGGCCGCCTGATGACGCACGCGCCGTCGACCTACAAGATTCCGGCCGTCAGCGATGCGCCCGCGATCTTCAACGTCGCCCTTTTCCGGAACGACAACGCCGAGCCGACCGTTTTCCGCTCGAAAGCGGTCGGCGAGCCGCCGCTGTTGCTGGCGTTTTCGGTGCTGCTCGCGATTCGCGCGGCGATCGCATCGGCGGCGCCGGATTCCGCCGATGCACCGAAATTGCGCGCACCGGCGACGCCTGAGGCAATTCTTGACGCGCTGACGGTCGAGGCCGGCGTAGCCGCCCCGGTAAACTAGCGCCTGCGACGACGCAAAACGACATTTTTGGAGCTCACTCGATGCAAGTTTGGCTGAACGACCTGCAACACCTGCTCGCGCACGGCGACGCCGCCGTGCTCGTGACGGTCGCGCGTGTCGAAGGCTCCGCGCCGCGCGAGCCGGGCACGAAGATGATCGTCACGCGCGAGGACGCGCGTTACACGATCGGCGGCGGCCATCTGGAATGGAAGGCCATCGAGACCGCGCGGCAAGTGCTGAAGGACGGCATGCGCAGCCCGCGCATGCGGCGGCTGGAGCGTTTCGCTCTGGGCCCGAGCCTCGGCCAGTGCTGCGGCGGTGCGGTCGTGCTGGCGTTCGAGCGGCTCGACGTGTCGGACCTGAACTGGGTCACGACGCTGTCGAAACGCACCGCGCAGGGTTTGTCGACCGTGCGCAGCGTCTCGTTCGCGCCGATGCCCGACGCCGTCATGCTCTCCGATCCCGAACCGGGCGCGACCGACGCCGACTGCCTCCTGTGGGACGGCGCCGGTTTCGACGAGAGCGGCGCGCTGCTCACCGAAACCATCGCGCCGCGCGACTTCCAGGTCGTGCTGTTCGGCGCGGGCCACGTCGGCGCGGCGCTCGTGCGCGTGCTCGCGACGCTGCCCTGTCACGTCACCTGGGTCGACGAGCGCGACGCTGCGTTTCCCGCGCCGCAGTTCGTGCCGGAGAACGTGACGATCGAACCGAACGACGCGCCCGACGAAGCCGTCGACCGCGCGCCGCCCAACGCGTACTACATCGTGATGACGCACAACCACACGGTGGATCTCGCGCTGGCGGAATGCATCCTGAGACGCGGCGACTTTGCGTTTTTCGGCATGATCGGCTCGTTCACGAAGAAGAAGCAGTTCGAGCATCGGCTCGCGGCGCGCGGCATCGATCCGGCGCGCATCGCGAGAATGGTGTGTCCGATCGGCATCGACGGCATCGTCGACAAGGCGCCCGAAGTGATCGCCGTTGCAGCGGCAGCCCAACTGCTGCAGGCGGTCGAAGCCAACGCATCGAGCCACGCGTCGTCGCAACAGACCGCCTGACCCACAGGCGCAACCGCAGCCCCAACACAACACAGCCCACATGAACCCCACACTCGCCGACAAGATTGCGCGCGCGCCAAAAGCCGAGCTGCATATCCATATCGAAGGGTCGCTCGAACCGGAGCTCATCTTCGAGCTCGCCAAACGCAACGGCGTGAAGCTCGCGTACGACTCGATCGACGCGCTGCGCGCCGCCTACGCATTCGCCGACCTGCAATCGTTCCTCGACATCTACTACGCCGGCGCGAGCGTGCTGCTCACCGAGCAGGATTTCTACGACATGACGATGGCCTACGTCGAGCGCGCGCTCGCGGACCACGTCGCGCATGCGGAAATCTTCTTCGATCCGCAGACGCATACGGAACGCGGCGTATCGATCGAAACGGTGGTCGCGGGCATCGATGCCGCGTTGGCAGAAGGCGAGAAGCGCGGTCTGTCGAGCAAGCTGATTCTCTGCTTCCTGCGCCATCTGTCCGAGGAAGACGCGCTTGCCACGTATGAAAGCGCGTTGCCGCTGTTCGACCAGTACGCGCATCGGCTGATCGGTGTCGGGCTGGATTCGTCGGAGCGCGGTCATCCGCCGTCGAAGTTCGAGCGCGTGTTCGCGAAGGCGCGCGAGCGCGGGCTGAAGCTCGTCGCGCACGCGGGCGAGGAAGGACCGCCGTCGTACGTGTATGAGGCGCTGGATCTGCTGAAGGTGGATCGCGTCGATCACGGCGTGCGCAGCATCGAGGACGCGGCGCTCGTCGCGCGTCTCGCGGATGCGCGCATCGCGCTGACCGTGTGCCCGCTGTCGAACATCAAGCTCTGCGTGTTCGACGACATGACGAAGCACACGCTGAAAGACCTGCTCGATCAGGGCGTCGCGGTGATGATCAACTCCGACGATCCCGCGTACTTCGGCGGCTACGTCAACGCGAATTACTTCGCGATCGTCGATGCGCTGAAGCTCACGGATCACGAGGTTTATACGCTCCTGAAGAACAGCCTGGAAGCCTCGTTCGTCACCGAAGAAGAACGCGACGCAATGGTCACGCGTCTGGATCAGCACTGGAAGCAGTAAAAAGCATGGAAACCACAGCAACAACTTCACGACAAGACGCGACCGCAATCGAACGCTTTTTCGGCATTCGCGCGGCGGGCTCGCGCACCAAGACGGAAATCGTCGCGGGCATCACGACCTTCCTCACGGCGATGTACATCATCGTCGTCAATCCGGGCATTCTCTCGCAGGCGGGCGTGCCGTTTCCGGCCGCGCTGACGGCGACCGTCATCGTCAGCTTTCTCGGCAGTTGCGCGATGGGCCTCTACGCGCGCAATCCGGTGCTCGTCGCGCCCGGCATGGGCATGAACGCGCTCTTCGCGTTCGTCATGGTTCACGGCGGCAAGATGCCGTGGCAGACCGCGCTCGGCTGCGTGTTCTGGTCCGGCGTGATCTTCGCCGTGCTCGCCGTGTTCAACGCGCGCAAGCTCGTCGTCGATGCGATTCCCGCGAATCTGCGGCATGCGGTGTCGTGCGGCATCGGCCTGTTCATCAGCCTGATCGGGCTCGTGAACGCGAAGTTCGTCGTCGGCGATCCGGTGACGATCGTGCATTCGGCGTCGCTGAATCCCGTCGTCATCACGTTTTTGATCGGGCTTGCCGTCACGACCATTCTCGTCGCGCGCAAGGTCACCGGCGCGCTGATGCTCGGCATCGTGTTCACGACGATCATCGCGATTCCGATCGGCCGCTTCTGGGGCGACGGCACCGCGTACTGGCCCGCCGCGATCGCCACGAAGACGCTCGTCAACTGGAACGGCCTGTTCTCCGCGCCGGACTTCTCGGCGGTCATGCAGCTCGATTTCATGGGCGCGCTGAAGGTCATCTACTGGCCGTTCATCTTCGTGATGCTGTTCACGTCGTTCTTCGACGCGCTCTCCACGTTCATGGCGATCTCCGAAGCCGGCAAGCTCTTCGATAAGGACGGCAATCCGCGCAACATCCGCCAGTCGATGATGGTCGATTCGTTCTCCGCGCTCATTTCCGCGCCGCTCGGCACGAGCCCGGCGAACGCGTATATCGAATCGGCGGCGGGCATTTCGGCGGGCGGGCGCACGGGCCTCGTCGCCGTCGTCGCGGGCCTGTGCTTCCTGCCCTTCCTGTTTCTTTCGCCGCTGCTCTCGCTCGTTCCGGCGATCGCGACCGCGCCCGCGCTCGTGCTCGTCGGCGTGTTCATGATGGAAGCGATCACGCAGATCGAATGGCATCGCTTCGACGAAGCCATTCCCGCGTTTCTCGCGATGATCCTGATCCCGCTGACCTACTCGATCACCGACGGCGTCGCGTACGGCTTTCTCGCGTTCGTCGTGCTGAAGTCGGCGACGGGTCGCGCGAAGGAAATCAAGCCGGCGATGTGGATCATCGCGGCCTTTTCACTCGTACTGCTTTCGCAGTTGTAGTCAAACTTTTTAGAAATCGGAGACGTTGCATCATGACTCAGACCGCCTACCGCGCCCAGTTGCTGACCTTCCGGGAAGATCCCGCGCATGCCGCTGACGGCGCGGTCTACGAGGCCGATGGCCTTCTGATCGTCGAGGACGGCAAAGTGGTCGCGGCGGGCGCGTATGCGTCGCTGCGCGACAGGCTCGCGGACGACGCGACCGTCCACACCATGCGCGACAAGCTGATCGTGCCGGGTTTCATCGACTCGCACATTCACTACCCGCAGACGGACATGATCGCGTCGCCCGCGCCGGGCCTGCTGCCGTGGCTGAACACGTACACGTTCCCGACGGAGCGCGGCTTCGAGAATCCCGCGCTCGCGCGTGAAACGGCGAGCTTTTTCATCGACGAACTGCTGGCGTGCGGCACGACGACGGCATTCGTGTACTGCACGGTGCACAAGCAATCCGCCGACGCGTTCTTCACCGAAAGCGAGGCGCGCGGCACGCGCATGGTCGCGGGCAAGGTGCTGATGGATCGCAACTGCCCCGAGTTTCTGCGCGACACGGCGCAATCCGGCTACGACGACAGCGCGGAACTCATCGCGCGCTGGCACGGCCGCGGCCGTCAGCATTACGCGCTGACACCGCGTTTCGCGCCGACATCGACGGAAGCGCAGCTCGAAGCGTGCGGCACGCTCGCGCAGAAGCATCAGGACGTGTTCATCCAGACGCACGTCGCGGAGAACACGGACGAAATCAAGTGGGTCGAGAGCCTGTTTCCGGGGCATCGCAGCTATCTCGACATTTACGATCACTACGGCCTGCTGCGCCGCCGCGCGGTGTACGGCCACTGCATCCATCTCGACGACACCGACCGCCGGCGCATGGCGGAAACCGGCGCGGTGGCGTCGCACTGCCCGACGTCGAATCTGTTCCTCGGCAGCGGCCTGTTCGACTTCGAGAAGGCGGGCGAATCGAACATGCCGGTCGCGATGGCGACGGACGTCGGCGGCGGCACGTCGTTCTCGATGCTGCAGACCATGGGCGCCGCGCACAAGATCGCGCGCCTGACCGGGCATCATCTGACGGCGACGCGCATGTTCTGGCTCGCGACGACGGGCGCCGCGCAAGTGCTCGAACTCGACGACAAGATCGGCACGCTCGCAGCCGGCAGCGAAGCGGACTTCGTCGTGCTCGATCCGAACGCGACGCCGCTGCTCGCGCGCCGCACGTCGCGCACGGAGACGCTCGAAGAACTGCTGTTCGCGTTCGCGCTGCTCGGCGACGATCGCGCGGTGTTCGAAACCTACGCGGCCGGCAAGCGCGTGCATTCGCGCGACAAGCGCAACACGGCGAAGCTGGAACTGGCGGCCTGACGCGCCTTCGACGATTCATCCGACAAGCGGCCTGCGGGCCGCTTTTTTGTTGGCCGTGCCACGCATTTCACGACGATTCGATCGACGTTTTGTGCAGGTTCGTTGCAATCTCGTTAAAGTGCAAGCTGTCCTTAACATCGCGTCAACATGAAGCACGCCGCCCGAATCCACCGGATCGCCCTGGCTGCGACGCTCGCGTCGCTCGGGGCGCTCGCGCATGCGAAGCCGATCGAAGCGCAGCTCGACTGCAAATCGACCGCGCATGATTTCGTCGCGCCGTTGCAGCAGGACGGGCTGCTGGAAACCAGGCCGATGCGCGTGGAGCCGAACTCCGTCAACGCGTTCAAGCCCGTGAAAGGCGCGACGCTGACGGCTTACGGCTTCAAGGTGTACGTGGTCGTCGCGTACCAGAAGGATGACCCGATCTTCAGGCTCGGCAAAGGCGAGCCGATCGCCGATTCGGCTTACGGCGCGGTCGTGTGGGGCGGCGACAAGGAGGTCGAGCAGCAGGTGCGCGCCACGGGCAGCGACGCGGATGTGCACCACGTCGCGCCTTTCGTCACGGCGATTTTCTGCAAGCAGTGAGCGGCTATCGACTCAGCGCAGCAATTCCACGAACGACGAAATCAGCCGATCCATGTCGTTCGCGTCGAGCGCGCCCATCGTCGAAATGCGGAACAGCTCCTTCGACAAGCCGCCCTGCCCCGCATAAATCACGAAACCCTTCGCCTTGAGCGCGTCGTGCAGCGTTTCATAGGTGACGGCCGCCGGCAACCGATACGCCCGCAACACCACCGACGATTCCTCCGGCGGCAATGCGCTATGCATGCCGAGCGCAGCCAGGCCCGCGCGCACCTGTTCCGCGAGCTTCGCGTAGCGCCGATGACGCGCGCGCCAGCCGCCCTCTTCCTCGAACTCGCGCAGCGCTTCGACGAGCGCGTAGTACGCATGCACGGACGGCGTGAACGGCGTGTTGCGCTCGTCCTGCAACTTCGCGAGACGCCCGATGCCGAGGTAGTAATTGCGGCTCGCCGCGTTCGCCAGCGCATCGCGGCGCGCGATCACGAACGCCGCGCCCGGCACGCCGTGCAGGCACTTGTTCGCGGTCGCGGCGATGGCGGCGATGCCGCCGCCGTCGAATTCGATCGCTTCGGCGCCGAAGCTGCTCACCGCGTCGAGCAGCAGGCCGATGCCGCGCTCGCCGCACGCGCGCGACAGCGCATCGATCGCGTTCAGGCGGCCCGTGGTCGTTTCGTGATGGATGATCGCGACGTTCGTGAACCGTCCGCCGTCGAGCAGCTTGACGATCGCGTCGATGTCCGGCGCCCGCATCCACTCGTATTTGGCGACTTCGTACTCGATGCCGTATTGCTTCGCGATCTGCGCGATGCGATCGCCATACACGCCGTTTTCCACGACGAGCAGGCGCCCGCCTTCGGGCACGAGACCGGCGATCATGCTTTCGACCGCTGCGGTGCCCGAGCCCGTCATCAGCACGGCGCTCCACTTCGCCGGATCGAGCTCGTAAGCAGCGACGAGACGCTTGCGCGCCTCATCCTGCAAATCGAAAAACTCCGGCTCGCGATGGCACAAGTCGGTTTGCAGCAGGCTCTTGCGCACGCGTTCGGTCAGCGTGACAGGACCCGGATTCAGCAGCAGCATCAACGGCCTCCAATGTGGTGTTGCAAACGCGCGCGCACGTCCTCGGGCGTGATCTTCGGGCGCGGCAGGTCGCCCGGCGTGCCGGTCTTGATCGACAGGCGCGCGAAGCGTGCGCCGTTCACGTCGTTCGCGCCGAAAAGACGATCGATCACGCCGAGATCGTCGCCGTCGAGCGCGAGCGCATAGCCGCACGCCGCCGCGATCGATGCGAAATCGACTTCGCGCGAGACTGTCGCCTGGCCGCCCGTCGATTCGTGCGCGCCATTGTCGAGCAGCAGGTGAATCAGGTTCGACGGTCCGTACGCGCCGAGCGTCGCGAACGCGCCCATGCGCATGAGCGCCGCGCCGTCGCCGTCGAGCGCGACGACGCGCAGATCGGGACGCGAGCGCGCGAGGCCGAGCGCCATCGGCGTGACGCAGCCCATCGAGCCGACGAGATAGAGCTGGTTCGCGCGGTCGTCGATCGCGTAGAGTTCGCGGCCGCAGAAACCGGTCGATGCAAGCACGACCGTCGAATCCTCCGGCGTGTTGGCGATGACTTTTCTCAGCGCGTCGTGGCGCGTCACGCGCTCGCCTTCGAAGCGCTCGACGGTCACGGGATGCACGTTGGCGCGCACGCCCGACAAACCCGCTTTCTTCAACTCGAAAGGCGCGACGCTGCCCTTTTGCATGACGAGCGCGTACGGACGGCCGGTGCTGTCCATATACGCCGTCGCGCGATCGAGCGCCGGGCCGATCTGCTCGGGTTCCGTCGGGAACAATTCCCAAGGAATTTCCATCGTTTCGAGCATCTGCGGCGTGATCGGGCCCATCAGCGCGTGTTGCGGTTCGTCGTGAACGCCCGGCTGGCCGCGCCACGTGACGATCAGCAATTGCGGCAGACGGAACGTCCAGGTCAGCGACGTCAGCGGACTCACCGCATTGCCGAGGCCGGAGTTCTGCATCATCGCGATGCCTCTGCGCCGACGATTCGCGCCGAGTTCCACGCCGGCGATCAGCGCGACCGCGTCGCCTTCGTTCGCCGCCGACACGTAGTGCAGCGATTCGTCCTGCAGCACGTAATTGATGAACGGCGTGAGAAACGAGCACGGCACGCCCGCATACCAGTCGAAACCACGCGCGCGCGCGGCCTCGACGAACTGTGCGGCCTCAATCACGCGCGTTCTCCGTGCCTTCCGAGCCGATCGGCGTCTGACCGTGCGCGAAATCGCCCGCGCGACGGAAATCGTCGAGGTCGTTCACGCCGCGCCAGTGGCCGTGCACGTACTGCACTTCGATTTTCTGGTCCGCCGCGATCAGCGCGTTGAGCAGCGCGGCCATGTCGAGCGTGTCGAAACCGGCGCGCTGTTGCAGCGTGGCGAGCGTGGCCAGCAAGCGGTCGCGCGCACCGGCGCGCACCTTGATGAGACCCATCCAGCGGCCTTGCGGCGCGCGTCCGTCCGTCAACGCCTGGCCCGCGCCGACCACGCTGTCGAGCCACACTTTCTGGCCGAACAGCGCGCGGTCGTCGGCGGTCGAGCAGTACGCGAAATCGGTCGCGGCGGCGCCCGCTTCCGGCGCCTGCGACGAATCGACGACCACGCAGAAATCGCTGTCCGATTCGGTCAGATCGCGCAGGATGTAGCTGCGAAACAGCAGGTCGCCGTAGGAGATCACGGTGTCGCCGTTCATGTGCCCGACCGCGCACGCGAGCGACGCAAGCTCGCCCGTGCTGTCATGCCGCTCGTTGACGACGAGACGGATGCCGCCCTTGTCGATCGCATCGGCGCGATAACCGCCGACCACGGTGATGTCGTTGATGCGTTCCTTCTTGAACGCCTCCACGAGGTGACGCAAAAGCGGCTTGCCCGCCACCGGCAGCATCACTTTCGGACGCGCTTCGGTCAGCGCTTCGAGACCCGCGCCACGGCTCGCGGCGAGCACGATCGCGCTCTGCTTCTCGTTGGCCGCGCTCAGGTAGATGTTTTCGGCGGCCGAGTACTCGTCCGCATCTTGCAGACGGAAGATCTCGTTCACCGAAGCGATGCGGTCTTCCACGTTCACGAGCGTCTCGCTGTCGTGGATTTCCTTCGCGATGGCCTGCATCGCGGAAACGGCGCCGCGAATCAGGTGATTCGCCCAGATCACGCAACTGATGCCGGCCTGACGGAACGCGTCGGTCGGCGTGCTGTAGTACTTCGTCGGCACGATGACGAGCGGACCGCGCCCGGCCCATTCGCGTGCGAACGTCAGGATCTCGTCGGGCTTCGACAGCTTGCTGTGGATCAGGATGGCATCCGCGCCCGCCTGGCGATACGCCTCGGCGCGCTTCAACGCTTCTTCCATGCCCCAGCCCGCGATCAGCGCTTCCACGCGCGCGACGATCGAAAAGTTCGGATCGCTCTGCGAATCCTTGCCCGCCTTGATCTTGCCGCAGAACTCGTCGATGTCGGCGAGCGGCTGCGCTTCGCCGTTGATGAAGCTGTTGGTCTTCGGAAACTGCTTGTCCTCGATGCACACGCCCGCGATGCCGCGCTGCTCCAGCTTTTTCACGAGGCGGCGCACGTTGTTGAAGTTGCCGTAGCCGGTGTCGCCGTCGAGCAGGATCGGCAGATCGCTCGCGTCGGCCATGAATTCGAGGTTGTCGACGACCTGCGTCCAGCTCGCTTCGTTGTTGTCGCGCACGCCGAACTGCGCGGAGATCGACAGGCCCGAGCCCCAGATGGCCTTGAAGCCCGCTTCCCGCGCGATGCGCGCCGAGATGCCGTTGTGCGCTTCCATCAGGAATTCGAGGCGATTGCTTTGCAGCATCTCGCGCAGGCGCAGGGTGCGCGAGTAGCCGACGGGAATGGTTCCGGGTGCGTTCATTGTTGGGATGCTCCTGCAAACTGACGCAGCGCATTCAACTGCGGCAGCACTTCGTCGGCGGCGCGCTTCACGTCGTTCTGAAAATCGATTTCGATCCACGGTGCGCCGGTCACGTCGGCGATATCGAACACGTGGGACTTTTCGAGCAACAGGTCACGCACCGCTTCTTCGTGCGGCATCTTCGCACGGCCCGAATCGACGTAAGCGGCGCAAATTTCCGCGAGACGCGTCGCGGTGGCGTGATCGAAGCGGAAGAAACCCACCGATTCGCCGATCGTGTCGTACTTCAGGCCCGCCGCAACCTGCTTGCGCAGCTCGACCGGCACGCCATTCTCGACGCACAGCTTCACCGGCTCGTCGCCGGCTTCGAAATCGCGATCGATCAGCAGGCGATTCACCGACCCGCCCGCGACGAGCGGCGCGAAGATGCGTTCGTCGTAGAGGACGTCGGCGTCCATCAGCAGGACATCGCCGCCGCGCGTCATCGCGTCGCGCGCCGTGTGCACGGACAGCACGCTGCCGAGCGTGTATTCGTCGTTGACGACGATCTCGGTCTTCGGCTTCCAGTCGATGGCCGCGAGCTCCGCTTCGATCTGCTCGGTCTTGAAGCCGGTCACGAAGACGACTTCATCGACATTCGCGGCCTTCAAAAAGTGCAGATGACGCTCCAGCAGCGAGGCATCGCCGAACCGCAGCAGACATTTCGGCTTTTGCTGGCCTTCGGGCTGAACGAGGCGCAAGCCCATCCCGGCCGCAAGAATAATTGCGCGCATGCTTGTATGTTCCCTTCGTCGGTGGGTCAGTCGATATCCGGCACGCGCGCGAGACGGCGGCGCTGCCAGCCTTTTTCAACGAAATGCAGATAAACGATGCCCGGCACGCCGAGCAGCAGTTCGCGCGCGCGCTTGGCGAGCGACAGCGCGAGCGCGGCCTCGGGCGGCAAGCCGACCAGACGCGCGAGCAACAGATAGCCGCCTTCCTGCACGCCGAGCGAGCCGGGAATGGCGAAGGCCGCGCCGCGAATCGCCTGGCCGAGACTTTCCAGCAGCAGCGCTTCGGCCCAGCCGACCGGATGGCCGAGCAGATGCAGCGCGAGCCATACTTCGCCGGTGCCGACGATCCAGCCGACGAGACTCAAGCCGAAGCTCGACGCCACCTTGCCGCGCTCGCGATACATTTCGTGCACGGCGGCATCGACGGCTTCGGCGCGCGTGACGAGCGACGACCAGTCGCGCTTGGCCGAGAATTTCGCGGCGATGCCCGACGCGAAGCGCATCGCGCGGCCGAAGAGACCGCGCCGCTGCGCGAGATAGAAGCCGAAGATCATGAGACCGATCACGCCGATCACCGAGAGCACCGCGATCGTCACGGTCGAAGACGAACCGCCTGCCGCATAGCCTGTGAGCAGCACGACGCCGATCAGCGCGAAGATCAGTTGCGCGACGGTCTGCATCGTCGTGCTGACGGTGATGACGGCGGCCGCGTCGCGCGCGCGCATGCCGCGCTGCGCGAGATAGCGGACCATCAGCATCGGCCCGCCGATCTGGCCCGCGGGCATCAGGCTGTTCACCGATTCGCCGGCCCAGCGCGCGAGCAACGCGTCGATGACGGAAACGTCGCGCTGCCGCTCGGGGAAGAGCACGCTGATCGCGCCGGCATCGATGACGAGCGGCACGAAGTGAAAGGCCGCCACCGCGACCAGCCCCCAGCCCGCCGCGGCCAGCGTCGATGCGACCGAACCGAAGCCTTGCCAGCCGAGCAGCGCGACGAACAGCACCACGCCGACCGACAGCAGGAATGTGCCCGCGCGGCTCATGCCTGTCCGTTCTTGCCGCCCTTGCGGCGAAAGACCTGCCTGAACCCAAAATACGCGATCGAGTCTTTCATGTTCGAGATGAAGCGCTGGAACGGACGCATGTTGGGGTTCGTCACGTACTCGAACGTGAGCGACACGCGCATCTCGTTCTCGCCGAGCGGCGTCACGCGATGGCGCAGCTTGTCGCCATCGAAAAGCACGAACGCGCCGGGCGGATATTGCACCGAGCCGGGCTGATCCGGAATGCCGGGCGTCTTGGTGTGCAGTTCGTAGTCGAGCTTGCAGGACGAATCGTCGATCACGCCGAGCAGCAGCGTGTAGCGGCGGCCGTCGTAGTACGAGGTGTCGTAATGCCAGCCGATATGGTCGCCGGGACGCGTATAGAAATACAGCGCGTAGGCGTGCGGATCGTCTTGCGGCGAGAGTTGCAGCTTGTCGCCGGTGATGGTTTCCAGCCACTTGATGAGCGCTTCCGACCGATACAAGTCCGCGATGAACGGCGCGAGCTTGTCGAGCGTATGACGGCTCACGCTGCCGCCCGCCTTGTGACCCGGCAGATAGTTGCGGTTCACGGACGGCATCACGTCATGCACGGCGGCGATCAGACGTTCCGTGTAGTCGCGCGGCAGGAAGTCTTCGATGTAGAGAAACGAGCTTTGCTCGTTGTACTCGTCGCGCAGCTTCGGCGTGTGCAGCGCGGCGAGCCGCGCGTTCAGGGTCGAATCGATGTCGCGCTTCGACGGGCGGCTCACCGCCTCGACATGCGCGGATTGCATCAGCGTGTTATCCGGAGTTGCCGTATCGCTCATCTCACCGCCTGGAAATCTTTGTCGTCTTTTGCATGGGTGGCCTGCGCGCGGCGCTTCAACTGCGCGGTCACGCGTTGATAGTCCACCGCCACGTAAATGGCGAAGAGCGGCGCGCCGATCGCCGCCGCGATCAGAAACGGCGTCATGCCGTTCAGGATGGTCACGACCGGCAGCAGATACAGCACGTCTTCCGTCTCGAATCCGGCCATCGACGCCTGTTTGGTGCCGGACTTGCCGACCATCGACTCGATCCGCATGCGCAGGAAGAAGATCAGCGCGACCGCCACGCCCGCGATGCCGCCGAGCCATTGCGCAGGCAGGATCATCGACGGGTGATGCACGGCGACGTAAAACCCGATGCCGAGAAAAAGCAGCACGGTCACGAGCGCGTCGCACGCGAGGTCGTAGAAGTGGCCGATCTTGCTCGACTGCCCGCTGATGCGCGCGAGCTCGCCGTCGGTGTGATCGACGAGGTTCGACAGCGCGATCAGAAGCGCGCCGACCGTGCACATCCAGAACTGGCCGAGCGACAAATAATACGCGCCGGCCAGACCGATGGCGAGGCGCAGCGTAGTCAGATGATTAGGCGTTACCGGCGTGCCGACGAGCGGCGTGACGAGGCGGCGTGCGAGCCGCGCGTCCCATGTGGTGGGCTCGGGAACGGTCTTAGGACGGGGCGGACACGATTTTGTCATCCCGGAAATATATCGCTAATTCGCCGAAGCTGCATATATTGCGGCCTGGCGTCGCGGCGATAATTCCCTGTTTAGTCAAAGGCCAGCGGGCGTTCTCGAGACTCGCATCCGCGCTGTGCCCGGAATCGGACGCGGCGCGCCGCAGCAATATTTTCCGACCTTCAATCCACTGTTTTAGGCGCGGGCGCCACGTTCGAACCGGCCGCCGCCGTTTCGTTGGAGATGCCGCCGTTCTTGTCGACCGGCAGCGTCACCGTGCGCACCGTGCCGTTGCCGAGCGGGAAGCCCGCGAGCGCGCTGCGCACGAGATAAGGCATCGACTGATAGAGCGAAGGGTCGCCGGTCGAATTGACGGCCGTCACCTTGTACGTTTCGCGGCCGGTCTGTCGGTCGTTCATGCGGATTTGCAGCGCGTGGATGTAGACGGGATAGCTCTGATCGACGTAACCGGTCACGCCCCACGCCCCGTACGGACCCCACGGGCTCCACGGACCGCCCCAGAACGGACCGCCCCAGCCGCCGTACATCGGCCACGGATCGGAGTAGATCGGCTGGCGCACGGTCATCATGTCGCCGCGAACCGAATACGCGAGCGCGACCTGATAGTTCGCGCTTCCCTCGGGAACCTGCCGGAAGTTGTATTTCGACAGCTCGTTCGCAACGAGCGTCTCATAAGTCGTCTGCTCGATGCTGTTCTGCTGCTCGCCCTTGCGCGCGAATGCATACGTGCGCGTGGCGTCGCTGCCGCTCCAGTCGGAGAACGCGGTGACCTGCGTCTGGACGTAGGTCGTGCAACCCGCGAGCCACATCGCCGCGAATATCAGCGCGGTCCATCTGGCGAGCGCCTTGATCGGGAAATTCATGGTCATCCTCACTTCGTTTCGCACCCTTCTCAGTTATAGACAGCACCGCCGCGTCCCGCACGGCGGCGTCCTGTTTTGTGGGTTCCACGACGCGCTGCGCCGCCCGATTCACGATCTCCGGACGGCTTGTACAATGATTCGACCAGGCGCGCACGCGTTGGTGCGCTCGCCCCGCGCACACGAGACGCGGGCGCCGTTCAATCCAAACATGAAGATCTTGCCATGTCTAACACGACCGCATCCGCTGTGATTCGCCGCCAGGACTACACGCCGCCGGCCTTTCTGATCGACTCCGTCGCGCTCGAGTTCGATCTCGTGCCGGCGCGCACGGTCGTGAAGAACACGATGAAGCTGCGCCGAAACCCCGACGCGCCGGGCGATGCGCCGCGCCTCGAATTGATGGGCGAGCAGCTCGAATTCGTGCGCGCGGCGATCGACGGCGTCGCGCACGCGGATGTCCGTGTCCATGAAAACGGACTGTCCATCGGCAATATTCCAGCGGATGCTTTCGAGCTTAGCATCGAGAACATCTGCAATCCGGCCGAGAACACGACGCTCTCCGGACTTTATGTCTCCAGCGGCAACTTCTTCACGCAGTGCGAAGCGGAAGGCTTTCGCCGCATCACCTACTTCCTCGATCGCCCCGACGTGATGGCCACCTACGTCGTCACCCTGCGCGCCGACAAGACCGCGTATCCGGTGCTGCTGTCGAACGGGAATCTGATCGAGGAAGGCGATCTGCCCGAAGGCCGCCATTTCGCCAAATGGGAAGACCCGTTCAAGAAGCCGAGCTATCTGTTCGCGCTCGTCGCGGGCAAGCTCGTGTGCATCGAGGAACGCATCGAATCCGGATCGGGCAAGGAGAAACTGTTGCAGGTCTGGGTCGAGCCGCACGATCTCGACAAGACCCGTCACGCGATGGACTCGCTCATCAATTCGATCCGCTGGGACGAGAAGCGCTTCGGGCTGGAACTGGATCTGGACCGCTTCATGATCGTCGCGGTGAGCGACTTCAACATGGGCGCGATGGAGAACAAGGGCCTCAACATCTTCAATACGAAGTATGTGCTCGCGAATCCCGAAACCGCGACCGACATGGACTTCTCGAATATCGAGGCCGTGGTCGGCCACGAGTATTTCCATAACTGGACGGGCAACCGCGTGACCTGCCGCGACTGGTTCCAGCTCAGCCTGAAGGAAGGCCTGACGGTGTTCCGCGATCAGGAATTCTCCGCCGACATGGCCGCAAGCGACGCCGAAGGCGCCGCGAGCGCCGCGGCGCGAGCGACCAAGCGCATCGAGGACGTGCGCGTGCTGCGTCAGATGCAGTTCGCCGAGGACGCCGGCCCGATGGCGCATCCGGTGCGCCCGGAAAGCTACGTCGAGATCAACAATTTCTACACGATGACCGTCTACGAAAAAGGCTCGGAAGTCGTGCGGATGTATCAGACGCTCTTCGGGCGCGACGGCTTCCGGCGCGGCATGGATCTCTACTTCCAGCGGTTCGACGGCCAGGCCGTGACCTGCGACGACTTCCGCCACGCGCTCGCCGACGCGAACCATCGCGATCTCGCGCAGTTCGAGCGCTGGTACAGCCAGGCGGGCACGCCGCGCGTGTCGGTCCGCGCGCATCATGACGCCGCGAAAGGACGCTATACGCTGACGCTCACGCAGGGTTACGGCGACGGGTCCGAAGCGGCGCGCGAAACCCAGAAAGGTCCGTTGCTGATTCCGTTCTCGGTCGGCCTGATCGGGCAGAACGGCGCGGATCTGCCGCTGCGTCTCGAAGGCGAGAAGGAGCCGAACGGAACGACGCGCGTGCTCGAATTCACGGAGCGCGAGCAGTCCTTCACGTTCGTCGACGTGAACGATACGCCGCTGCCTTCGCTGCTGCGCAATTTTTCAGCGCCGGTGATCGTCGAATACGACTATACGAACGATGAACTCGCGTTCCTGCTCGCGCACGACAGCGATCCGTTCAACCGCTGGGAAGCCGGCCAGCGTCTCGCCACGCGCGAACTGCTCGCGCTCGCCGAACGCGCGGCCAAGGGCGAAGCGCTTGCCATCGACGATCAGGTCATCGCGGCGTTCGCCCGCGTGCTCGACGACACCACGCTCACGCCCGCCTTCCGCGAACTCGCGCTGATGCTGCCATCCGAAAGCTATCTCGCCGAGCAGATGACCGTGTCCGATCCGGCCGCCGTGCACGCGGCGCGCGTCTTCATGAGCCGCCGGCTCGCGTCGCAATTGCGCGACAAGTGGCTCGCGACGTACGAAGCGAACCGCACGCCGGGCGAATATCGTCCGCTGCCGGACGATGCCGGCAAACGCGGCCTGAAGAATCTCTCGCTCGCTTATCTGAGCCAGCTCGACGATCCGCGCGAAGCCGTCAAGCTCGCGCAGGCGCAATACGATGCGGCCAACAACATGACGGATCGCTCGGCGGCGCTCTCCGCCCTGCTGCTCGCGAGCGCGACGAAGGGCGCGGACGCGGCCGTCGCGGATGCGGCGCTCGCGGACTTCTATCGCCGATTCGAGAACGAGGCGCTCGTCGTCGACAAGTGGTTCGCGCTTCAGGCGACGCAGCGCGGCGGCCCGGATCGCAAGGTGATCGAGATCGTGCGCAAGTTGATGCAGCATCAGGCGTTCAACATCAAGAATCCGAATCGCGCGCGCTCGCTGATCTTTAGCTTCTGCAGCGGCAACCCGGCGCAGTTCCACGCCGCCGACGGTTCCGGCTACGCATTCTGGGCCGAACAGGTGATCGCGCTCGACGCGCTCAATCCGCAAGTCGCGGCGCGTCTCGCGCGCGGACTCGAACTCTGGCGGCGTTTCACGCCGCGTTTGCGCGAGAAGATGCACGCGGCGCTGAGCGAAGTCGCGTCGAAGGCCAAATCGCGTGACGTGCGTGAGGTGGTCGAGAAAGCGCTCGCGGCTTAAGCATCGGATTGTCCTTGCGTCCGCCGCGCGAATTTTTCGCGCGGCGCTGTCACACGGGGCGGCCGGGTCGAGCGGTTAGAATCGTGACTATTCGTCTAACGCTCACGGAGCCCTAGCATGTCCTCCATCTCCAGCCGCACCACGCTGTCGAAATACCTCATCGAACAGCAGCGCGAACACCAGAACCTGCCGGCCGATCTGCGTCTCCTGATCGAAGTCATTGCGCGCGCGTGCAAGCAGATCAGCTATCACGTGAGCAAGGGCGCGCTCGGCGAGGCGCTCGGCTCGGCCGGCAGCGAGAACGTTCAGGGCGAAGTGCAGAAGAAGCTCGACGTGCTCTCGAACGAAATCCTGCTCGAAGCCAACGAATGGGGCGGCAATCTGGCCGCGATGGCATCGGAAGAGATGGAAAAGATCTTCCCGATTCCGAACCGCTATCCGAAGGGCAATTACCTGCTGACGTTCGATCCGCTCGACGGCTCGTCGAATATCGACGTCAACGTGTCGATCGGCACGATCTTTTCGGTGCTGCGCTGCCCGGACGGCGTCGAGCCGAGCGAGCAGGCGTTCATGCAGCCGGGATCGGAGCAGGTCGCGGCGGGCTATGCGGTGTACGGCCCGCAGACGGTGCTCGTGCTGACGACCGGCAACGGCGTGAACTGCTTCACGCTCGATCGCGAGCTCGGTTCGTGGGTGCTCACGCAGCGCGACATGACGATTCCGGCCGAAACGCGCGAATACGCGATCAACGCATCGAACACGCGTCACTGGTACGAGCCGGTGCAGCGCTACGTCGATGAACTGAACGACGGCAAGGACGGCGCGCGCAAGGAAGACTTCAACATGCGCTGGATCGCGTCGATGGTCGCGGACGTGCACCGCATCCTGAATCGCGGCGGCATTTTCATGTATCCCGCCGACAAGCGCGATCCGTCGAAGCCCGGCAAGCTGCGGCTGATGTATGAAGCAAACCCGATGGCGTTCATCGTCGAGCAGGCCGGCGGCGCGGCGACCAACGGCGAGCAACGCATCCTCGACATCGTTCCGACCAGCCTGCATCAACGCGTAGCCGTGTTCCTCGGATCGAAGAGCGAAGTCGACCGCGTGACCCGTTACCATCTCGAAAAGAAAAATTGATTCAGGGTATTGCCAAAACGAGAATGCGGTCGCTATAATCTTGTTTCTCTGATGCCGGAATAGCTCAGACGGTAGAGCAGCGCATTCGTAATGCGAAGGTCGGGGGTTCGATTCCTCTTTCCGGCACCAAGTAACTGATTCGTCACGGCTTTTCAGCCACCACGCAAACAACCTAATGAGTTGCTTTCTGTGGAGTCTGAAATGTCCGAAAACAGCAAGACGGAGCCGTCCGTGGTGCGATCCTTCCCGGTCGCACCGAACCGCAAAACACTCACCTTTCGCGAAGTCTGCGATGCGTACATGGCCGCCTACGATGGTCGTGATATTGGACGCGCAGCAACGCTCGCCGTGTGGCTTCCGCTACTCGGTGCCGACACCCTTGCCGCTGAAATCTGTTCGGATGATATTGCCGACGCACTTGAAGTGCTCGCGCAAACCCCGGTGCGCAAGTACATGGGCACGCATCCCGATGGCTCCCCGCACCTAAAACAGTTTGGTCTACCGGCACCCGCCACAGTGAACCGGAAGAAAGCCGTCCTCTCCGCCGTGCTCACATGGGCCGTTCGCCGTCGCCTGATGCCGCGTGGTTACACCAACCCGTGCCGCGAAGTCGAATCGCACAAGGTAAAGAATGCCCGCACCCGCTTCTTAACTAATGCAGAACGAGATCGACTGCTTCGAGTATGCCGCATCAGTTCGTGGGATCGCCTTTATTTGCTGATCCTGCTGGCGCTGACAACCGGGGCGCGCAAATCTGAGCTACTCACCTTACGCTACAGGCAACTTGATCTGGAACGCAGCACCGCCCACTTATTCGCGACCAAAAACGACCGTGAGCGCGTGCTGCCGCTACCCGCCAACGTTATCGACGAAATCCGTCGTTTCGGACGGCCGCCATCGCCCGACGCGCTGCTCTTCCCGTCGCGCTACCGGCCCGGCCAACCGTTCAATATCGGCACGTCATGGACTGCTGCCCTCCGCACCGCACGGATTGAAAATTTTCGCTTTCACGATTTGAGACATTGTTGCGCAAGTCTGCTCGCGCAGTCCGGTGCGTCCCTAATTCAAATAGCGGATGTGCTCGGTCATCAAAGCACTGAAATGGCAAAGCGTTACAGCCATTTGACCCTCACGCATAAGGCCGAACTTGTAAATCGCGTACTGGGCGACATTCGATGACCCGCCGCCCGAAGCCACGGAGCGACACTTTAGAAAACGAAGTGCGTCTGGTGCTTCGGGAATTGCGCGACCAAAAGTTTATTGATACATATCCAGACGGCAGCGAATTCGGACAGGATTTGCTCGGCGCAACCGAGTTCCTTTTGCCGCTGGAAAAACCCCGCGTGGTTCCACTCAACGAAATGCGCGTGATCGTGCAGGCGATAAAAAAGGATGATCGCGCCGACGATATCCTTGCGGCCACGCTAACCCGAACGACTGCACATGAAGCGCTATATCTGACGCAGAAGGCGCAACGACTCGCCCCGCTCGCACGCGGTCATATTTCTCCGCTCGAACATGCAGCAATCTTGCGCGCCAATGTCGAACTTCGTCGGACACATCCCGGCATAGGCAAAATGAAACGCGCAATGATGTTGTCCGAACGGTTCGGGCGAGAAGCCGACACGATCCGCAAATTGTTGCCCTCGCAACCGCGAGGACGACCGCCCAAAAAATAAACTCGATGTACCTTCGCAATAAATTTAATGGCACTCGTTGATGTGCCATTTTTTTTTTCGCGAATCTGAGGGTGCGCGGTCGGGAAGCCGTGGCGAATCAAACGCGGAGAACTGTCTATGTCGAATCAAGCCCTGCCCCTAACGGGCAAAGAGCCGGATACTTGGCGCAAGCTGAACAGCCACCTGTTCAAGACGGACGAAGGTTTCAAGTGGTTCTGGCAAAAGAACAAAGCAGCGCTGATTGGCTCGGGCGCGGTGATCGTGCTCGGCAATCGACTGCTCACCACTGATCCCGACAAGCTGCGCGATGTGATTTTGGGCATTGGTCGGCAAGAAGCGCAGCGACTGTGTGCATCGGCTGAACCCGTCGCGCTTGTTGCTAAGTCGCCCTCGGAAGGCTGCCGCTCGGTAAAGCGCGCCCAGTCTAACTCTGAAACCGCGTGAGCCACGCACTGTCCGTCGCTGTGGCCCAAACCAACGATGTGCATCGCGAATGGGTCACGGAAAATATCGCCGAACGCACGCGCCTTTGGATGACGCAGACCGCCGAGCGGGGCAAACTGTGAGCACCGATCCGACGACCCGCCGGCGCGGCAGGAAGGCGACGACGCCGACGCCTGAGGCCGAAGCCGTCGCGCGGTTCAACTCGCGCCACAGGATAGCGTCCGCCAATGGCCGGCGCATGGAACCGTCTGACGTCATCCGGCCGTCTGACGAGATCGAGCCGCCGGCGCACGAGCCGCCAGCCGAGAACGCCGGTAAGGCAAAACTCAGGAAGGCGAGCGCCGCCGATCTGGCCGACCTGCTGGCCGCCGATCCTGCGCTCGCGCCGGCGCTGCGTTTCAATATGTTTCGTCGCCGCGTCGCCGTGGTTGCGTCATTGCCGTGGGAGCACGATGGCGACACATTAGTCGACACTGACCTTGCGGAACTTCAGGTCTATGCCGAGACACGGCACCGGCTGATAGCCAGCATCGACGCGCTGTATGTGGCCGTCAACATGCACGCATGGCGTCATCGGTTCAACCCGCTGCGCGACTATCTGCTGAGTCTGCAATGGGACGGCGTGCGCCGACTCGACACTTGGCTGGCTGTCTACTGCGGCGCCGCGAGAAACAAATTCAATTCGGCCGCCGGCCGCAAGACGCTAGTCGGCGCTGTCGCTCGTGCGGTTCAACCTGGCGTGAAGCTCGACACCATGCTTGTGCTCGAAGGCGAGCAAGGTATTTTCAAATCGACGTTGATTCGCGAACTGGCCGGCGCCGAGTACTTCAACGACGCCATGTTGAACTTTGCCGACGCTCGCGGCGCGGCCGAACAAATGCAGGGCTGTTGGCTGTGGGAAGTGAGCGAACTGGCCGGCATGAGCCGCGCCGAAGTGACGGCGATCAAGCGGTTTTTGAGCGCATCCGAGGACAAGGTGAGACACGTTTTCAAGCGCATGGCCGAGACGGTACCGAGATCCTGCGTTTTCATCGGCACCACCAACCCCGATGCAACCGGCGAATATCTGCGCGATTCATCCGGCGCGCGACGCTTCTGGCCGGTTGCCGTGCGGCGCATCAACATCGCCGCTATCCGGCGCGATCGTGACCAACTGTGGGCCGAAGCCGTTGCCGCTTTTGTAGCTAGTGAAAAACACTGGCTAGAGGACCGTTCCGTCATCAAATCCCAAGTGAAAGAGGCCCAAAAAAGGACCGTCACAAGCCCGTGGATCGAGCGCACACAACGTTACATCGACGCTAATCCGCTGAAAAACACGCTCACCACGGCCGAGATTTTCGAGGCTGCGCGGGGTAGATCAGCTGATTCACGCTCAAGCGAGGACTTAAAGCACATCGCGGATGCACTTACGAAGGCCGGGTTTTGCAAGAAATCCACGAATAAGCGCAATGTCTGGATACGTTCTGGAACGGACGGCAAACCGACGTCGGATAAGGACGGCAGCGATTATGAGCGGGCGAGCAATGGAACCTAGACGGTCCACTAGGATCCACTTTTTGAGGGGTACGGTTCACCACAGTTCACCGCTCAACCCCTTTGTTTATATACCTCTATCCAATAAGTGGACCCTAGTGGACCGTGTATGTAGACACACGTAAGAGATTGAAAGGGAGTTAAGGGAAGCAACAAAAGGACAGGGAGACATAGAAAGTACGGTCCACCGGTCCACACGGTTCACCGAATGACCGGAAGGACATCCAGTATGCGTTTGCGGGATAGACCGTCTGTTCGGGCGGTTCATCGAACCAATGCCTGGGAGAGGTTGACATGACGAACGAAGCGAGCATGAGCGCGAAGGAACGCGACGCGCTGCGCGAAGTGGTGCGCCTGAATGGGCGCGTGGCAAAGACCGCTATCGACGAATACGCCGCGACCCTGCGCGCTCGCATGGAAGAAAACTTGTCGCAGATATTCGACGAGGACGACGAGCGATGGGCCGAACTCGTCGCGCACGCCAATCAAGTAGGCCGTGAAGCCGACGATAGGCTAAAGGCCATTGCAAAGGCGTCAGGTATCCCGCTGGAAAACGCGCCGGGCTTCGTTTGCGCGTTCATCAACCGTGGCCGATATGGTTTGAAAGATCGTCGCGCCGAAGTGCGCAAGGCCGGTAACGCAAAGATCGACGCCCGCGTGAAAAATGCCCGCGCGCAGCTAGAGCGCGCGCTGGCCGCCAAGCATACGGAACTCATCGCAGGTTCTCTGACGAGCGAGCAAGCCAAGGCCACGCTCGCGAGCATGCCGACGCCCGAGCAACTGCTACCGCCGATGAAGAAGCGCGACATTGAAGAACTTCTATCCGGCAATCCGTCCGCGCTGTTGCTTTCCGCCCAAAGTCTCAACGAAGAGGATTATTGATCATGACCCGCGAATCCCCGACGTGGAAGGCGGCCGCCATGCTATCTGGCGAACTCATGGCCGCACTTGCGCATCTCGACAAGCATCCGAAGCCGTGCGCCGACGTGCGCGCCGATATTGAACGGCTTCTCAATGACACCTGCGCCGATCCCGTGCGCTGCGCAATGGTCGGCGCTTGGCTACTGCTCACCAATGGCACGGGCCGCGCCTATCGCGCATCGGAAGACGGCGACGCCGAGCTAAAGGCATTCGGCGCGCTTGTGCGCCTGATCCGCGATCGGCTCGACGACCTGGCTGTCGATCCCGCCGACGACCCGCCGGCGACCTTGCACTGACGGAGCGCTCGAACCCATGAAACGCGACGACGCCGGCCCGATGATCCCGCGCGCATGGGCGCTTCACGCGCTCGTGGTGAGCCTGTCCTACCAAGTGCGCGACGAGCTACACGGCTTCGTGCGCGGCGACCTGTGCATCCGCGAACGGGTGACGGAAGACTTGCTCGACATTGGACACGGCACGCTGCGAAAACGCGAGCAATTGGGAAAGCTGACGCTCACCGTGCACCGCGACGCAAGCGGCCGGCGCTGGTTTTCTCTGCTCGAAATCGCGAACGAAATGATCGACGGACGCATCGCGAGAAACATGGGAAAAGACGTGAAGTAATCCGCTCGACGATCGTCCATTCTTTGATGACAACGGCCCGCACATCGTGAGCCGATCACATCATCGGGAGACGAGAGCATGGCCGTTACCGTTACCGACTTAGGGCGCGCCCTGCACGCCATCATGCGCGCCAACAGTGTCACGGACGCCTATCACACGGACGTGGTTAAAGCCTATCCGGCTGTTGCGGCGCTGCTCAAAGGCGCGATCGACACCGGCGGCTGGCTGTCGCCTTCCGCATCGCAATTTGGCGACTTGATCGCGACCGCGCCAAGCCGCTCGATACTCGCTGCAATCGACGCCGTGAGTCCGTTTAGGCGCTCGAAGCCCGGCGTCGATGTGCTCGTGAGCATGGATCGCCCGGCGGCCGCATGGCGCGTCGAAACGCAACCGATCGCCGTGACCAACTGGAATTTCACGACGGTGCGCCTTACCGGCGACAAGAGCATTGCCGGCATCGTCGTCACAAGCGTCGAAGCGTCAAAGGAGCTAGGCCCGGAATTCACGCGACAGATATCCAACGACGCCGCATCCGAAATCAACTATGCCGAATCGAGCGCGCTGCTCGACGTGAGCAACGACGGCACCGGCACCGCCCCGGCTTCAATCACATCGAGCGGCATCATCGTCGAATCGACTGGCGCTGACGCCGCCAGTCTGCGCGCCGATCTGAACACACTGCTGAGCCAGTATCGCGGCGACCTGAGTCGCGCTGTCTGGGCTGTGTCGTCAGCGACCGCCGTGCGCCTTGCGCTGGCTGGCGACTCGCTAGGCGACGCCGACGTGAACATGACCGGCGGGTTTTTCGCTGGCCTTCCGCTGTGCTCTGCGAACGGCGTGCCGGACAATCAAGTCTCGTTGATCGACGCGAGCGGCACCGTGCTTTTTGATGGTGGCGTGAGCATCGACGTGAGCAGAAACGCGCTGCTGAAGAACGGCGAAACCGAAATTCTGAACCTGTACCAAGGCAATTACCTTGGCTACAAATTCGTGCGCGTGCTCGATTGGGAAACCGGCCGCCCCGATTCCGTGGCGTCGCTGGTCGGCATCCCGTGGACCGCCACGCCCGCACCTTAAAGTCCCTGACGCCATGCCCCCCGACGACGCCCCGGCCCGATCGAGCGCCAGCACCGTCATGTGCGAGGCGGCGAACGCTCACGCACTGCGCGAACGCTGGCACCGCACGCGCCTGCTCGAACGCGCCGTGCTGGCCGCCGTGCGCCGTGGCCGCAAGCTGACACTCGACGACACCGCGGACGCCGCGGTGCGCACGATCACCAATGCCGTGCTCGATCTGCCCGAAGCCGATCGAGGACTGGCCGTCTGCTATGTGCTGATCGACTTCGATGACGTGCATGCCCGCTGGCGCGTGTTAGCGGAACTCGACGGCGGACATCGAACTCGCGCGCTTGCCCTGCCCTATCCGACGTGAAGGAGATAACCATGTGCACCGACTATTCGCCCGCTTGCACCTGCTATCGCGACGCCCGCGAGTATCAACGCGAGCAAACCCGGCAAGCGGTCGGCAGTCGCATCGAGCATGCCGTTCTCGCGCTGCTCGACAACCCGGCCGCGCTCGTGGCGTCGGCGCTGGCCGTGCGGCTGGCCGATCTGATCCGCGCGCAACTCGACGACGGCGAACGCGTGAGCGACCTGCTCGTGACGCATCACGGCGGCGCTTTCTTCTGGCTCGAAGGCGACGGCGCACAGCATCACGCCCGGTTCGACGACGCCGTGAACGCCGCGCCTATCCGGCTCGTTGCCTGATATCGAGGTTCAAAACATCATGCGCCGATCCTGGCTGCTGACGTGGCGCACGAGGCGCGGCACTCACGCGCTCGTGCTGCCGCGTCTGCTCGTGCTGCCGCTCGCGCTCGTGTTGTTCTTCGTGCTCACGCCCGTGGATCTGCTCGTGTGGATCTGGCGCGCACTCGCACATCATCATCAACATGACACCGGAGACACCGCCATGACCGGCACCGCATCGACGATCGACGCCGAGCGCGACGACGCTAACCCGCTGGTTCCGATCTGGAATCTGCTACTCGCATCGGGCCAAGGCATGTACAACGATCGCATCCCCGATCACGCGCGCACGACCGCCGAAGCCGTCTTTGCGCATCTGCTCGCTTGCGCTGCTGCGTTCGGGTTCCGGCAAGGCGACCGACTGCGCGCGCTGTGTGCGAGCGGCCGGCACGAGAGCGACGACGCGATCGCACTCGCGCATGCGGCCGTCGATCACGTGCCCGCCGAGGCATTGCGGGACGCACTCAAACGCGCCGGCTTTCCCGCTGCTGTGACCGAACTCGCGACTCGCGCGAACGCATCGCGGGGTGACACCGTGGGGGGTGACTTGTAAAAAAAAAATGCTTCACTTGGACACCGCGCGAGATCATCTATTTCTTCAGAAGTGGCTTTTTCCCCTAACCAGACGGGAGCCGTCCATGACCGCAAAGGCCCGTGAAGCCAGTCCATTCGCCAGTGCGCCGGAGCCTGTCGCACCGCGTAATTGGAACCGTCGTCAGAAAGCGTTATTCCGGCGCGTCGTGGAAAGCTTCCCGCCGAATCATTTTCGGCAGAGCGACGAAGCGGACTTGAAAACCTTCGTGCTGGCGTCACTCGAAGCCGACGACTTAGAGCGCACGCTGTTCGAAGAAGGGCTTGTGTTGACCGATGCGAAAACCGGCCGGCGCTATCCGCATCCGGCGGCGATCCTGCGTGATCGCGCATGGGTTCGACTGAGCGGAGCCGCCACGAAACTGCGCATTCACCTGTCATCGAGAGCGCGCGCCGAAGATGTTTTCGTGGCGGCGAAGCGCGCGAGCGCGGCGAGCATGCGCCCGTGGGACTACGGCGCGGAATCCGCGAAGCCGAAGCGCAACGGCAAGAGCAACGGCGACCGGGCCGCAACGTACTTTGAGCAATGAGAGGAGACGACGCCATGAACACGAAAGTCCAAGGCCCGCACGACGGTTATCTGCGCGAGCATCCGCGCAATCAGAATATGCGGCTCGAAATCAAGAGCGCCGACGAGAGCACACGGCAGATATCGGGCGTCGCATCGACCGGCGATATCGACAGAATGAATGACGTGCTCGATCCGGCCGGCGGCAAGTGGTCCACGCCGATTCCGTTATTGCATGGGCACGACTATGCGCAAGTGATCGGCAACGTGACGAGCATGAAGCGCACCGCGCGCGGCATCGAATTCGTAGCTCGAATCGCCAAACTCGACACGCCCGAAAACCTGCGGCAACGGCTCGACGAGATATGGGCGCTGGTTCGCTCGAAGTTGCTGGCGCACGTGTCGATCGGCTTCCGGCCGCTCACGTGGCGGCCGCGCGACGACGGCCGGGGCATGCTTTTCACGGAATTCGAGGTTTTGGAACTGAGCATTGTTCCGATCCCGGCGAACGGCAACGCCCGAATCGAGAGTTTCAGCGAAGCCGCGAGCTATACCCCGTCCGCGATCGACGCCGAAATCGACGCGGTGTTAGCCCGCTCGCGTATGCCATCGAACCCACGCAGTTATACCGCTCATGTGGTGCGGCTTGACGGCAAACCGGCTGCGAAGCCTGACGTTGTTGTACGGCTCACGCCCGCCGACTGGCAAGGCGTGAAGCAATAGCCGGCTAGAGAGCGACGCCCTGTGAACGACGACAATGCTGCTACTTATAGTCTGTCGCCTTATAGTCGTCATTTATGGACAATCTTAGCCTGGTAAGTTAGGGCTTGAGCATGGTCAGACAACCGAGCGACTCTCTCCGCGCCGTATTAGCCGAGAACATCAAGACGTTCCGTAAGGAAAAGAGTTTTTCCCAAGAAGAGCTAGCGGAGCGTTGTGGCTTGCACCGAACATATATCGGCTCAGTTGAGCGTCACGAAAGAAACGTAACACTCAGCACGCTTGAGGTTTTGGCCTCAACTTTGGGTGTAACAGTTGCGGAGTTGCTTACCGATCGTGAAAGCCCCATCAAATAACAAACAGATGGGAAATTTGAGTGAGCCTTTCAGAAAACGAAATTCGCGAAATAGTTGAGACGCTGCTTCGCCTTACGCCTACGCAACAGGCGTGGATCAAATCCGCAATTCATGCGTTTGGGGCTAATTGCCAATTTCACCGCGCCCCTGATTCTGATGTGATATCGGATGCTGTACTGGCCTCTTTCGGTGATCGTCTGTTGAGCCACCATGCGGGGAGCCGGCAGGCTCTGAGCAAAGATCGCTTCGAGTTTTCGTTTGAGTCCGCTCTAAACGAGTCTGGCATTACGGCCCAGCTCGTGAAAAGCCGGACGAACCGAGGTCATGACCTCACCATTCTTGGAATTCCGGTCAGCCTCAAGACAGAAGCCGCAGCCAGTATCAAGGACGACTCAATTCACGTCAGCAAGTGGATGGAGCTTGGTCGGGGCGAATGGAAGTTACCTCAGCTTCTGGCTTTGTTCCTTGAGCACATGCAGAGCTATGAACGCATCTTCACGCTGCGACGCCTGAAAGATGCCGGTGCCATGATCCGCTACGAACTTGTCGAAATCCCCAAAGCGCTGCTCCTTGAGGCGGCGAACTGCGAACTAAAGGTGTGTACCGATAGCACACAGGATCCGCAGCCGGGCTATGGCTATGTCAAAGATGCAAATGGTCAGCTTAAGTACGCGCTGTATTTCGATGGGGGCACAGAGCGCAAGCTCCAGATCAAACACTTGCGAAAAAACCTCTGCAAGGTGCATGCGACCTGGGTTTTTGGCTCAGTGCCCGCGTAACAACCGCTCGCGCGCGAGTTCTGCATATTCCGCGTTCAGTTCAATACCTACGCACTTCCTTCCCAACTCATTGCAAACAACGCCAGTCGTCCCTGACCCGAAAAACGGGTCAAGGACCTGGCCGTTCTCGCGCGACCCTGCCGCTACGCAGAGGCGGACAAGCGCGCGCGGATAAACTGCAAAATGACTGCCGGGGTAAGGCTCGGTATTGATGTTCCAGACCGTACGCCGGTTCTTCGACTTCTGTTTCTTGTCCGCCGCAGGCTCCATGATCGCTTGCCAGTCGTAGTAATACTTCTCTGACTTGGAAAACAAGAATACGTACTCGTGGGAGCGGGTAGGGCGATCCTTCACGCTCTCAGGTTGACAGTTCGGCTTGTTCCAGATGATGTCTGTACGCAGATACCAGCCGTCAGCCTGAAGTGCGAAGGCCAATCGCCAAGGTACACCGATCAAGTCCTTCGGCTTCAGGCCGGCGGGCGTCGGGGCTCGATAATCCATTGCCCGCCCCTTGTTCTTGCTGTCAGCATCCCGCCAAGTCCGCCCGCCGGACGTGTAGCTATCCCCGATGTTCAACCATAGAGTGCCTTCATCGGAGAGAGTGCGCCGAACCTCCCGGAACAGGCGAACTAGGTCCGCAATGTACTCCTCTACCGTAGTCTCTGCCCCGATCTGCCCGTCGATGCCGTAATCCCTCAACCCCCAGTAAGGCGGCGATGTTACGGCGCAATCAAAGTACCCGTTGGGCATCTCGTGCAGGATTCGGCGCGCGTCGCCCACGACAATTTTGCAGCGATTAGTCGCTTTTTCAGCCAGGTGAGTGTCCAGCGTTCTGTCGTCAGTGTCAAAAAGATCTGTTAGCAGGGTAGCTTCATCCAGATTGGACCCGCTACCCTTCGGCGTTTTGAGAGACATCGAGTTGCGCTCATAAAAATTTGCTACTTATAGTATTCATTTAACATCTTTCTGTCAAGGCTGATGGCGAGCTTCAGAACGCCGACAAGAACGCGCGACAGATCTCTCCAAGCTGGCTATAGCTGCAATGGGTAGTGCGTGATACGCAGCGTGACCGTTGGTGCCAAAGGGCGCTTCGACGTGACTTTTCGTGTATGATTGCGCCGCGTTGTGGCTGGATGGCATTCGTAATGCGAAGGTCGGGGGTTCGATTCCTCTTTCCGGCACCACAATAAATCCGTCAAAGCCTTATAGACAAAGGCTCTCCGGCTGAAAGAGGTCCTCCAAGTGTGCCAAAAGTGTGCCACTTCTGAGGTCCTCGGCCATGCTGCACGCGCTCTCCAAGGTTGTCGCCATGCGGGTTCGTTACGTCCGCGAAAGGTCCAGCACAGGGCCGCTATGGTTCCGGCGGCGCGTTCCTGAAGACCTACAAACTCTGATCGGCTCCAAGTGGATCCAGTGCAGCCTCGGCACTCGTGACCTACGCCAAGCCGCTAAGATGGTCTCTCGGCTTGTCTCCGAACAAGACCGGCAATGGGCCGAACTCCGCACCCCTTCCCGCTCCGGTCTAAAAGCTCAGGCTCAGGCGCTCCTCGCCGCTCATGGTCTAAGTCCCGACACCGGCCCTCATCCCGAGGAAGCGCTCCTGTCTTTTTACGACACTCTCGACAGCCAAGCTCCTGCGCTACAGGAACAGGACAGCGCCACCGATAGCGAACTCGCCCGACACCTTCCCGCCGCATCTCTCGAGGCTCTCAGGCTCGTACAGGGCCGCTCCGTCGTTACGGTCTCAGACTGTCAAGCTCAATACACTCAGGCAAGGCCAAAGACCGCGAAATCTGCTCAACTAGCCTTTGGGTATCTATTGGCTTTCCTCAAGGGCGATAGATCACTAGCGAAGGTGCGCCGCTCAGACGTGAATGGCTTCGTCACATGGCTCCGCGAAGGTGGCCATAGGTCCGATGGTCAGGGGATCTCGACCACATCGGTCGGTCGTCTCATCAATACCTTGGGTGCAGCTTTCGCTTTTTGCATTCGAGAAAACGAGCTATCAATCCCGCAGAATGTGTTCTCGAGAGTAGAGGTCCCCGGCTCCGGCAAGGATGCAGAGAAGAGGCTTCCCTTCACCGTCGACAACTATCGCTCATTGCAAAAGGCCATAGACGACTGGGAAAGGACAAAGGGTTTAGACCAAGGTCGCTGCGTCATCGGACTACTGGCCGAAACGGGCGCTAGGTTGTCTGAGATCTTGGGTCTCCTTCGGTCAGACGTTCACCTGACCGGCCCTACTCCGCACATTGTGATACAGGAGCACGCGCACAGGTCCCTGAAGAATGCTGCAACGGCTCGCAAGGTCCCGTTAACCCCTACGGCCCTCCAGTACGCCAAAGCCGCTCTACGGTCCTCTGAAGGCTCCGCTGACGCCGGTCGGCGTTCCGCCTCCACAACGCTATTCCCGCAATGGGCCACTGCAGAGAAGACCAACAATAATTCCGCCTCCGCTGCTCTGAACAAGTGGCTACGGACCCGCGAAGGTTTGCAAGGCACCGGCCTAACGCTCCACAGCTTGCGCCACGGCATGAAAGACCAGCTACGCGCCGCCCAATGTCCCGACAGTATCCAAGATGCGATCCTCGGTCACTCGAGCGGAACCGTGGGCAGCAAGTACGGGACGACATACCCGCTCCCTGTGTTTCTCGAATGGCTTCTGAGGGCAGCGCAGACGGTCCATGGGGGCCATTAACCCCCTGCACCGACCATTGCCCACATATCCTTCATTCGATGCAGGGCGAGGTGACCTGTTACGGCATCAGTAACGAGTTCAATCTGAGCGTCTTCCCGTTCTGTGGCTATGCGCTCCTCCACTTCCTCTAGGATGACTTCAGTTGCCTCGGTCCTCGCTTCGTTCGCTATCTTCTCTCCGATCTCCGCAACTCGTGCATCGAAGTCTTCCTGAATCGCCTCATAGTTGCCGGTCACATTTGCCAATACCGTGCTGACCTTACCTGCTTCGTCTCCATAGGCGTGCTCCAGTGCCTTCGCAAACTCCTCCCGCTTCGTCTGGGTATCCAAGGCTCCAAACAGTTCCTCGAGCTTCTCCGCCTTGATCTTCACCCTGGCACTTACCTCGCCAGTCTGTTCCTTCTCCTCGGTCCAACTACCTCCCGACCACACATCAGGAACTGGCTTCCCTTCATCTTTACATCGGCGCACATATGCGCTCATCTGGTTTGCGAGGCTTAGGGACCTATCCGCAGCAAGGGCGCATTGAAGGTTCGTCCACTGCTTCCCGTGGTCATCCATCGGTCTGTTCCGAATGTGACCGTAGAGAAGCCGCGTCTTCTGCTTCTTGTCCATCGCAAGTCGGGCTTTGTAGTTCTCCATGCCTGCCCCCATAAGCGCCTCCGAGGGCGTCCCGCCATACACAGCAACTAAGACGGTCTGCTTCCCTGCTCGCTGATAGGCGGCTCTCCGGTGCGTCCCATCGATCACCACGAATCGGTTATAGCTGATCGGCAACACCAGAATCGGGTCCAGCTTCCCTTCCTTCTGGAGTCGCTCAGTCAGCACCTTCACGTGGTTCCGATCCGTCACCCCGTCCTTGGCCTTGGTCTGGGTATCCCGAACCTGAAACACCCTCGGGCAGACCAGTACCTTCGATAGCGGCACCTCCTGAAGGCAGACGCCCGAAAATTTCGGGGGTTGGTGGAAAAATTTCAGGTCCTCCAGCGATGCATCAAAAGCCTTGAAAGCCTTACTGGGCGTGTCTTCCAGCGATTTATTAGTCGTCATTCTGCTTCCTCATGAAACTGCAAATGTAGTATTTCCCGGCTTACCATAGTGATATCCGAGGTTAGTTTTAGATCCTCGGTCATCCCCGGGAAACCCAAGCCTACAAAGGGTTCCAGCGATTTCAATGGTTCTATTTCAGTGCATTTGATAGGGTGAAACTCACCCGAAAATTTCCATATCAGGTCGTCCCAGAGGCTCCAAAGTCACTCCAAGGTCACCCCATGGACTACCTTCAGGTATTTCTCATAGGCCACCGCAAGGGTCTCCAAGCTCGCCTTCAGCGTCTCCATAGACTCCTCCAAGCTAATCCCGTACTTCGACCGTAGTCTTCGGATCACTTTCGCTTCCTTCTCAGTAGGCATGGGATCGAAGGCTCCCCCCGCGTGTCTATTGGCGGGCCTTTGGTACCTGTTCTCCTCGGGATCAAAGCTAGCTCGCTTCCGCTTATTCAAGGTTGACGGAAGGGGTCCGAGGTTAGCGAGCGTATGAAGACCAGTAGCAACATGCTGACCGTTCACCGTGGCCCTCTTTGGGACCAAGTGGTCCACTTCCTGCCTGAAGTTCTCAATCCCGACCAGACCGGCATAGACAGCCTGCAGCACTGCCCGCTCGCGTTCGTACAGGGGCAACATGCGTTTCGCTCCGGTGGCTTTCCTCCAATGCATTGCCGCCGTTGTCTCTCTAGCTGCCCCCGGGTTCGTTTGGTGCCACTCTCGCTGATACCGAACGGCTTTCTCCCGAGTCTGCGGAGTCGCGCGGTATCGCTCTTTGCGACAGGTCACGCATCCGAGGTTGCTTGCGTAATGGCGGCGCGAGGTCTCGCATTTAGCACAGAAGTAATTGAAGGTCACTCCTCGGGCGTTACGGGCCGCTGCAGCTTTACTGAGGGGTTTCCTCAGGGTTTCTCTAGGTTCTCTGGTCATATCTATCAAAGTATCAATCGTCAACGCAATATAAGGTTTTTGAAGTCTGTCCGACTCGTTACAAAGGAGCGTCCGTCACCACAGTAACAGCATATCTAATCAAACATATTCAGTTTCGTGGCATTTTCTTGCGTGCAAGCCTCAACGTCCTACGCTTCACCATCAGGTCGAGACTCGCCAGTAGTTCCTCCGACACAGCCGCTTTCATGGCCTCTGCAGCCTCGTCACGGTCCGGAAGAACAAACCTTCCTAGTCTGGGATTGAACGTCATCAGTGCCACGTACGCTTCCGCCTCGACCCTTGCCACTTCTTTACACAGTGCGGTCTCCTCTGCGGTCCACCCTGTACGGCTTCCGAAGGGTCTCCCGATATGCTTTCCGGCTGCCTTGGCAATCCGCCTAGCGTCATTAACATGAGGAAGGTTCTTCCCGGGGTTATCGGTCCTCAGGCGGCGCGGTACCTTATCGGGTCCCCTTTGGCGTTTCGCTTTCGGTATGGTCTTAGTGGTCATTGTTGCGGGTCCTCTTCTCTAAGCACGGTCTCAAGCAATCGAGTAATCGCATCAACGATCTTCGACACAGCCCATCCAAGGGCAACCACGAGGACCCCTGAGAGGGCCACAAGGGCGATAAACAGGATCAGGATTTGGTCAGGGTTCATGGTGCTCATACGGTGGTGGTGGTCCTCAGTCTCTGCGCTCTCTTGCTGTCATTTATGCATCGTCGACACTGTCCCTTTCCTGCTGTGCTGAACGTTGTTTCACCGTGGTGCGAGCATTTCCAGACGAAGGTCTTAAATCCTAGATGGATCGCATGTTCTTTCGTCTTAGCCTTCGCACCGGCTTTCGCGCGGTCCTTCGGATACTTCGAGTTCTCTTTGGGTGTGGTCATTTCTAATGCTCGGGAGAAAAATAAAGGGAATACGTCCTCAGGTGCCGCGTTGCATGCGCACCACGCGGATCTCCCGTAGGAGAACTAAGGAGAGTTATGGATAAGGGAAGACACCGCTCGGTAACTGCAGGGGCGCTAGAACGGGCTGGCAAGGATAGGCCAAGGGGTCGGTAGCCTCAGGGACCTACAGCGGCTCCTCTAATCACTTTTGCCTATTTTTTAAGCAGGCTGAATTCACAGGGGAAAACCGAGTCCGTCTATAGGGGGTACAAATGCGATGTCTTTGATTCGCAAAGGAAAACCGAGGGGCCGTGTCTACCGGACGCTTTTGTGCGTTGTCATTGATTCGCAAAGGAAAACCGAGGCCGTCTATAGCGCCGAAGAAATGCAAAGTGATTGATTCCACAGAGAAACCGAAGGAGCGTCTCTATAAGTACGTAGTCTCGTTTCCAAAGAGCGGAGGAAAGGAAAACATTTCTTCTCTCCAGTCGACCACTTCCTTCTATGCGGTCAAAGTTGTGGCAACCCTTATCCAGTAAGGCTCTAAAATAGTGCCACGATAAAACTATAATATTCTACAGTTAAGTGTATTTTGAGAATTTCACTCTACAATGTCGCGCTTAAAGAGAATCCGTCGGAAAGCGTCGTGGGGAGACCTCGGTCGGTCTCTCTCTATAAGTGTCGAAACTCGGGTCACAAAGAATCGCGGAGAGTTACTTCTGTCTTCTCAAGAGCGCTCTAAAGAGAACATCTCACATAGTGAAATTCCTCGCGTCTCATGCTTTGCAGGCACGTTTCACAGTCGCCGTAGACACTGCGAACTTCTCCGCAGTCTGAGCAATGCTGGCTCCGGTCTCCTTGCGCCACAGTGCGATCTCCTTCGAATCATGCTCAACCGGGCGACCAAGGCTTACTTTGCCCCTATGGGTCTTCCCTGTGGCTGCAATGCTGGCCTTGGCAACCTGCCTACCTGCCTCAGTCCGGGCAATGATCCGGTTTTTCTCCATCTGAGCTAACTGAGCCAACAGGGTCAGCACAAGCTCGCCTGCGTCACCAGCAATCGGACCCAAGCCATGGACGTCCACGATCACGCCCTTGGCCCTCAGGTCCCTTACGGTGGTCTGCACATCGATGGAATCACGTCCAAGGCGGTCCACTGCGTAGACGCTCAGGGTATCGCCGTCACGAAGATAGGCAGCACATTCCTTGAATCCGGGGCGCTCCATGGCCTTCACGGTCCCGCTAACACCGTTATCCGAGAACTCCCGGTCGAAGTTGCCGCCGAGGGTATGGCGCTGGGACTCGACGGATTGGTCTCGGGTCGAGACACGGAAGTAAGCGATGCGTGCCATGAGGGTCCTTAGGGGCTAAGGTGGTTCAGAAGGTATGGATGGATTATGATCCCTGGCTCATTACCCGTCAACATATCTTTTGATCCAAGCTGGAGAGCCATTGCAGGCATGGTGCATATGTGAGGAGTTGTGACCCACATGAACGTGGGGAGAATCGCTCTCGCTGCATAACTAAAGTTTTTGTCGGTTCTTCCGTAAACGCGCGATGACACCCCATAACGAGAAACGCAGGGAAGATATGAAGCGCATCACAATTGCAGCGGCAATAACGGTTCTGACGGGTTGCGTATCGGCTCCCGACCTCGATCTAAGCAAGGTCGATTCGGCTTGCTCCCAGCGCTGCTCATCGGAATATTCAAGCTGCACAACAGGGTTCAAGCTCTTCCCCTTGGTAGCCCAAGCGCACTGCAACGAATCCCTGAAGGTCTGCGCAGCCACCTGTCCTGCTTCACAGCCCGTCATCGCCACCACGCCTTCCGCTCAGAAGCTGGTCGAATTGAACAACCTGTACAAACAAGGATTGATCACCCAGAAGGAATACGAGGCGAAAAAGCAGGAAATCTTGAAGACCCTCTGACGGATGGAGTGTGCGTGGCGGGGTAGCTAATGCTTCTCGTGATCACCACGAATTGCCAATGCCTCGGAGAATCTCAGGGGAATTCAGGTAGCGCGTGGCGGCGCGGGGACAGTCCGGACAGACAGGCTAGGAGTGAGGCGAGTGGCGGCGCGAGTGCGCTGCTCAGTTTCCAAGAGTCGTTCGCAAGGTACCCCCTACGGTCATTCCTGAATGACTTTCAAAACACCGCTAAAGACTCGACCGCACCGTTGTTGTTAGACCTCATCAGTGAGAGAACTCCGCTGGAATATTTCAATGATGGAATCGAATTCCAGACCACAGGGGAGAGGTTTTGCCGAAGAGGGGGTGGGTGTTTTGAATGGTCCAAGGGCCGGGAGGGGCCGCCCCTATTTTCCCACCCAAGGGAGGTCTAGGTGTACCACAAGAAGACCACAAGGCAGTCACAGCAACCTATTTGCCTCTACCCTAACCAATTGATATCGTTGGGGTTCTGCACTGGCAGCGCACAGGTTCGACCTCTCTTTCCGGCACCATCAAGTTTCAAGCAAAAAGCCCAGCGCTAACCCGCTGGGCTTTTTGCTTTTGCCACTCGAATTCGCGATTTGCGGCCCCACAGCCCGACGTCGTGATTCGCGCTTTTGCAACGCACGTTGAGTTCGTACACGAGATTGCGATGTGAACCAAAATCAGGTTCACCGATTTCACGCGCCGCCGCTCCGCGCAGCTGATTCGCCTTATATGTGCGCTTTCGTACAACAACGAACCATTTTCCGCTGCGCACCATCAAGCGTCAACGCTGGTTTCCCGGTATCGTTATATCCATAGAGGAAAAGCTACAGTTTAAGTACGGAGTGGCCGCGCTTTGCGCAAAGCCAAGCTGGGCGTGGCTCTTTTCACTGTACTTTTTGCAGCGCCCGAATAACGGACTGGCAAGCAATTACCGATGTTCGATCGATTCGAAGACGAACGATCATGCGTTGATGAGCGAGTTGCGCCGCACGGCTCAAGCCGAAGCGGTTGCGATCCGATAATGCATTTATAGAGAGAATCGTATTTGGTATTTCGGCCGCATGCGGCAGTGCAAAAACCGCATTGGTCACGTTGGCGCAATTGTTGAAGTTATCGAGGAGAGAAATCATGGACGCGAAACCGACCAAAATCCCGACGCCCGACACGGTGCACTGTCCGGATCCGGAACCGGCTGGCGTCGAGTTTCTCGCGACCGAACTGCCCGAGCATGTGCGCGCGTTCTTCGACGAACAGCGCAACTCGGCGCAGTCCAAATAGGCGGACATACTGGATCACGCCGTCGTCGTGAGAACGACGCCCGCCGCGCGCGGCGCACTCGGACCGTCTGGTCCGGTCATGGCTCAGGCCAGGACGCGTCGCGCCTCTCGTTCATGACCGCATCCGGGCGGGTCGTGCGTCACGGCTCGCTTCTTCGAAGCTTCTTCCGTCAGGCGGTGCGCTATTCTGGCGCTTTTGCCCGGATACCGATGCGCCGCCGATCGAACTCCTCGCTTCTCGCCTCCGCCGCTCTCGCCTGCGCGCTCGCGCTCGCCGCCCCTGAACTCGCGCATGCGGACGGCGACGACACGCCGTTCACCAATCTCATCGCGCTCGTGTCGCAACGGCTCGCGCTCGCGGAACCGGTCGCGCGCTGGAAGTGGGCCCATCACGAGCCGATCACCGACGCGCCGCGCGAAGAGGCGTTGCTCAAGCACGTCGAAGGAAAGGCGTCGGCTGCGCAGGTCGACCCGGAATTTGCGCGGCAGTTCTTCCGCGATCAGATCGACGCCAGCAAGGATGTGCAGAATGCGCTCTTCGCCAACTGGCGCGCGGTGAAGGCCGCGCCGGAGGCATCGCCGCCCGATCTCGCCAGGGACACGCGGCCGAAACTCGACCGGCTCACGCAATCGCTCGTGTCGGCGCTCGCGCACGTCGAGCCGATTCGTCACGCGGAGGATTGTCCGGTGCGGCTCGCCGAAAGCGTCGCGCGATGGAAGCATCTGACGCGCTACGACTCGTCGATGAACGCGCCGCTCATGCGCGCGCTCTCGCATGTGTGTGCTTCGGGTGGCGTAGGCGCGGTCGGCTGATCGCGCGTCAGGCGGTCGGCGCGAGTGTTCCGCAGGCAAGCGGCGTCACGACGAGCCCGCGCGCGAGGCGCTCGCTCAGGATGCGATAGGTCGACAGCTCGAACGCGGGTGAAGCGGCGCCGGCGTGCAGCGCGCCAGCCTGATCGAGCGCGCCGGCGGTGCCGAGATAGCACCAGTTGTCGATGACATGCCATGCGCGCTGCCCCGATGCCTCGTCGCGCTCTTCGATCGCGATGGCGCCCGCGTAAGGCCACGGCGCGCCGCGAGCGTCGCCCGAACGCGATTTCGGCGCGCGATTGTGCGCCGGTCGCGCGTTTGCGATCCACTGCGCCTCGGCCAGCAGCGCGCCGATCTCGCCGCCCGTCGCCCGCCATTCGAGGCGACGCACGAGCGCGGCCAGACGCAGATCCTTCGCCGACCGCCGCGGGCCGACGAGATGCGAGCGCACGCGCTGCCGCAGCCGCACGCTTCGGCCTGCGTAGAGCGGCGTGTCGTCGTCGCCATAGAACAGATAGACGCCGCAGCCCGCGACGATCTGCTCGATCGTGTCCTCGTCGATATGCGCCGCGAGCTGGAACCGGCGCGTCACGCGTTCGAGGTGCGTGCGCATGACATCGGCCGTGTTCGCGCGATGCAGGTGTTGCCAGAATTGCCAGAGCAGATCGGCGTCGGCCAGCGCGCGGTGCCGCGCCGAAGGCACGAGCGCGTGGCGTACGACGAGCGCATCGAGACCGTGACGGCTTTCCGCCGGATAGACGGCGCGGGAGAGTTGCACCGTGCAGAGCACGTCCGGCGCGAAGCGAAGACCCATGCGCCGGAATTCGCCCTTGAGGAAACCGTGGTCGAAGTGCGCGTTATGCGCGACGAAAAGCCGGCCGTTCAGGCGCTCGAGCAGGCCGGACGCAAGTTGTTCGAACGTCGGGGCATCGCGCACCATCGCGTCGGTGATGCCGGTCAGTTGCTGGACGAACGCGGGAATCGGCTTTTGCGGGTTCACGAGCGATGACCACTGCGACACGCCCGACGGCCCGACTTCCACGATGCCGATCTCGGTGATACGGTCCACGCCGAACGTGGCGCCGGTCGTTTCGAGATCGACGAATACGATGGGCTCGGATGGGAAGGCAAGGCTTGCGGCTGGATCGGGAAGCATCGTGAACGGCGGAGGCGGCGCGGCGAGCGCCGAAGTGGAACGTGGCGGGATTGCCCATTCTAACGCAGCGTGCGGATGCCGGCTTTGCCGGCGCTTTAAATGATTTGCGGCGATCGGTGCGACGCGGTCATGCCGAGTTTTTCTCGTTCTTTCTATTAGGCGCTCGCCGATTTTTTCCAGCGCAATAGCGGATAACCCGTAATAGCATTCCCCGATTAACTAGAATTATTTTTTAAGATTATCGCGTTTTGAGAAGTGAACGTCGGCCATTGCGACGGTGTACAGCGAACGATCGCCGCAGCGCTTGCACCGTGGCAGCCGGGCGCGGCGCGCGGCGGCGCGTGTGCGCCAAATCCAGGGCCACGCACGCCGCAAAATAAGATCCTGCCTGTTGAAACTCCGCTGCGAAAAAATTTAATTAACCGCAAATAACTTATGCCAAATAATATTCCCGATATATCATGACAATATATCGACATAAAAACAAAACATCCCATCAAACCGCAACAAGATTATTCAAAGCGTAAGCGTTTACTCGCCTTGCCCGATTCTCCGACATTAAGCAACATGGAAACTAAGTCACGACTTAAATGTAATGGAGGGCGGCAACGATGATCCAGATCAGTCGATTCGCGCAATGGTTGATATCGCTCGCAGCGCCATCGATTACGCCGGCGGCAGAGCGTGCTTCATCGCTCGATTTCGATCCGGCGTGGCATGGCGATCACTGGCAGAACCTGCTCTCATCGCCCATGGACGCAAGGCACTACGTGATGGAGGACTGGGCGACGCCGCTCGACGGCGACCTCGTCACGGGCGAAGCGCCTCAAGAGCGCTAGCGCGGCGGCGCAAAAAAAAGCGCGACCGGGAAGTCGCGCTGACAAAGTTTGGAGATCTTTTTCCGTCAACGAAAAAGTCTGCTTCGGAAAGCAGAGATCACAGTATACCGATGCGGCCCGCATTAATTACCTTCAAAAGCCGCAAACTTCTGTTTCAAATCTCTCAACAATCGATTTTCGGAAATTTCCCGTCATTTTCCTCGCGATTCATGTCGTACATGCGCAACGTCGATTGGTTGACACTTCCGCCCTTACGACTTTATTCGCCGGTAAATCATTGTATATAAAGAAAAATATGCGCAATTTCGATCATTGCCGCATCAACAATGGTTTATTGTGGAATTTGGAAGGCCTTCCGCTGTAACACCGTCTTTACACTTCGTCTGGTCCGGAAACAAATGTGTCGTCGATGCATTGCTCCTCCGCCCGCGCCTCTCGCAGCGCGCCGGAGCGAGGTTTCCTCAAAGCCTGGGTCCCCGGCCCAATCTGCTCTCGGAGTTACAAAGATGAAAAAGACTCTCATGGTCGCCGCCCTGTCGGGCGTTTTTGCTACCGCCGCCCATGCGCAAAGCAGCGTCACGCTGTACGGCCTGATCGATGCGGGCATCACCTACACGAACAACCAGCAAGGCCACAGCAACTGGAAGGCGACGAGCGGTTCGGTCAACGGCAGCCGTTGGGGCCTGCGTGGTTCGGAAGACCTCGGCGGCGGCCTGAAGGCGATCTTCACGTTGGAGAACGGCTTCAACATCATGAACGGCACGAATGGCCAGGGTGGTCGCGAGTTCGGCCGTCAGGCATTCGTCGGTCTGTCGAGCAACCAGTTCGGCGCCGTGACCCTCGGCCGTCAATATGACTCCGTGGTCGACTTCCTCGGGCCTCTGGCTCTGACGGGCACGCAATACGGCGGCACGCAGTTCGCCCACCCGTTCGACAACGACAACCTCGACAACACGTTCCGCGTCAACAACTCGGTCAAGTACACGAGCGCGAACTACGCCGGCTTCAAGCTGGGCGCGATGTACGGCTTCTCGAACGAAGCAGGCGGCTTTGCGGATAACCGCGCTTACAGCGTCGGCGCGTCGTACAACTACGGCCCGTTGAACGTTGCGGCCGCGTACATGCAGCTGAACAACGTCGGCTCGCCGACCAACAACGTCAACGGCGCGATCACGACGGACAACACGCCGTTCGTCGCCGGCCGTCAGCGCATCTTCGGCGGTGGCCTGAACTACGCGTTCGGCCCGGCAACGGTCGGCTTCGTGTTCACGCAGACGATGCTGGACAACGCTTCGTCGATCACCAACGTCGGCTCGCAAGGCGCCGGCTCGATCAACCTGACCGACGGTCACGTTCGCTTCACCAACTACGAAGTCAACGGCCGTTACAACCTGACGCCGGCTCTGTCGCTCGCGGGTGCTTACACCTACACCGACAGCCGTATCGACGGCGAAAAGCCGAAGTTCCACCAGTTCAGCCTGCAAACGGCGTACGCGCTGTCGAAGCGTACCGACGTGTACCTGCAAGGCGAATACCAGCACATGACCGACCAGGACGGCCTGCCGATCGGTGCGGTGATCAACGGTGTTGGCATGTCGTCGAACGGCAATCAAGTGTCCGCGACGGTTGGCATGCGTCACCGCTTCTAAGCTTCACAGGCAGTCTCGCTGTAGAAAAGCCGCTCTTCGGAGCGGCTTTTTTTCGTCTGCACGGCGGCCTTCGATCAATCCGGATATCGCACGTCCAGAATGTCGATCTGCTGCACGCCCGCCGGCGTATGCAGCGCGACCGTGTCGCCGGTCTTCGCCTTCAGCAGCGCCCGCGCGACCGGCGAGATCCAGCTCACGTAGCCGAGCTCCAGATTCACCTCATCGACGCCGACGATCGTCACCGTCTTCGTGTCGCCGTCGTCGCCCGCGTAGTCCACCGTCGCGCCGAAGAACACCTGATCGACGTTCTCCTGCCTGCTGCTGTCCACCACTTCCGCGAGATCCAGGCGCTTCGTCAGAAAGCGGATGCGGCGGTCGATCTCGCGCAGCCGCCGCTTGCCGTAGATATAGTCGCCGTTCTCCGAGCGATCCCCGTTCGACGCGGCCCAGGAGACGAGTTTGACCACCTCGGGACGGTCCGTGTCCAGAAGCTGCAGAAGCTCGTCACGCAGCCGCTTGTGGCCCGCCGGCGTGATGTAGTTCTTCGTGCCCGCCGGGACGTCCGGATGGCCGGGTTCGAGGTCGTCGTCGGTGTCTTCCGACTCTTTGACAAATGCCTTGTTCATGATGCTGCTCGATGCCGAATGAGGTCGAATTCCGTGAGGTACTTGCTTTCCAGACATCAACTTACCACGCCGAAAGCCCCTTTCGTCGAGCGGATGCTGACAGAAAATTCGATAGTTTGGCTCAAACCCCTTCCTTTTCGGAACAGGCTTGGCTATAATTCCGCTTCTGCGTGCGGCTGTAGCTCAGTTGGATAGAGTACTTGGCTACGAACCAAGGGGTCGTGGGTTCGAATCCTGCCAGCCGCGCCACTTATTCTGGTGTTCTCGCTCTGACGAGGTCATCGAGCGCTTAACCATGAGCGCGTTGAAGTAACATAGTGTTGTACCGTTTTGCGTGCGGCTGTAGCTCAGTTGGATAGAGTACTTGGCTACGAACCAAGGGGTCGTGGGTTCGAATCCTGCCAGCCGCGCCATCTTTCGAAGGGCCTTCCATACGGAAGGCCCTTTTTGTTTGCTCTCGTCAAAGAGCGCCGGCTATTGGCGCGGCACCGAGCCGATATCGCCGATGTTCAATTCCGGCCTCGGCACATCCTCCACCGACACCACCGCACTCGACTCCCCGATCGCCTCCGCCCGCGTCCCGAGCAAGGTCTGCGAGCGGTGCAAGAAATCATCGTCGACGTCATCGCCGAACGTGTGGCGCACGAAGGCGCGCAGCAAGGCGATCCGCAACGACGCGCCGCGTCCTTCCACCGGCTTGCCGTCCTTGCCGAAGCTCACGGTGCAGATCACCTCGCCGCGCCCGTGATCGTGCATCTCGAGCTTGCACGCGCGCTCCAGCACGACGGCCGCCGCCTCCCAGGAAGTCGACGGCAGGAAGCGCCCGTCCCAAGGCTTGCCGCGATCGTTGCCGCGGATGGAGAGCGTCTCTCCGCTATCGGTGAAATGAATCTCTCGGATGAATTCGTGCAGTCCGCGCGCGACCCAGTAGTCGAGCGTGGCGCCTTCGAGATCGGAAGTGTTCATGCGGCGCGTTCTCCTGTTCGTCATCGATAACAGGCATGCACGCCGCATTCCCGCGCCGCGTCAGTAGTCGGCGCGCTCGCGGTCGATGCGCATGCCGCCGTCCTGATTGCGGTGATGCGGTTCGTCGCTCGGACGCTCGCGCGCGATGCGCATCACGTCCGGATTGGTGCGCACACGGCGCATGACGTTCGCCAGGTGCACGCGGTCGCTCACCTGGATCACGAAGCGCAAGAGCTTCGCTTCCTGCGACACGTCTTCGTCCATCGCGATATGCACGATGTTCGCGTCGGCCGACGTGATATCCGCCGCGACGCGCGCGAAGACGCCCTTCGTGTTCTTCACGAGCACCTTGACGGCGACATCGAACAGACGTCCCGGCTGCGGCGCCCACGCGACATCGATCCAGCGGCCCGGATCGCGCCGATGAATACGCTGCGCGACGCGGCATTCGGTCGTGTGGATCGCCATGCCGAGCCCGATGCCGATGTAGCCCATGATGTCGTCGCCGGGAATCGGGCGGCAGCACGGCGACAATTGCACCGACATGCCTTCCGTGCCCGTGATGACGACCGGCGGCGCGGTATTGGTGTTGTGATGCTCGCGATGCGGATGCTCGTCGTCGTCGGCGATGCCGTTCATCAACACTTCGATGCGCTTGGCCATCACCGCCGCCACGCGCCGGCCGAGACCGATGTCCGCGAAAATTTCCTGCCGCGTCTTGTTGCCGGTCCACTGCACGAGCTTTTCCCACACTTCCGGCGTGACGTCCGACAGCGCGAGGCCATAGCCCTTGAGACTCTGATCGACGAGCCGCTCGCCCAACTGGACGGACTCGTTCAGGCGCATCGTCTTCAGGTAATGACGGATCGCCGAGCGCGCCTTGCCGGTGCGCACAAAGCCGAGCCACGCGGGATTCGGTTTCGAATACGGCGCGGTGATCACTTCGACGATATCGCCGCTTTTCAGCTCCGTGCGCAGCGGCAGGAGCTCGTTGTTGATCTTCACCGCGACGCACTGGTTGCCGAGGTCGCTGTGAATCGAATACGCGAAGTCGAGCGCGGTCGCGCCGCGCGGCAGCGGCATGATCTTCGACTTCGGCGTGAAGACGTAGACCGCGTCCGGGAACAGGTCGATCTTGACGTGTTCGAGAAATTCGCTCGAATCGCCCGCTTCGCTTTGAATGTCGAGCAGCGACTTGAGCCATTGATGCGCGCGCTTCTGCACGTCGTTCAGGTCCGCGCCGCCGTTCTTGTAGAGCCAGTGCGCCGCGACGCCCGCCTCGGCGATCTCGTGCATCTTGCGCGTGCGGATCTGAAACTCGATCGGCGCGCCGAACGGACCGACGAGCGTGGTATGCAGGGACTGATAGCCGTTCACCTTCGGAATGGCGATGTAGTCCTTGAACTTTCCCGGCACGGGCTTGTAGAGCGCGTGCAGCGCGCCGATGCACGTATAGCATTCCAGCGCGCTCTCGACCACCACGCGAAAACCGTAGACGTCGAGCACCTGCGAAAACGACAACTGCTTGTCGCGCATCTTCTTGTAGATGCTGAAGATCGTTTTCTCGCGGCCGGTGACTTCCGCGTTGATCTTGGCATCGGCGATGGTGCGCTGCACCGCTTCGAGAATCTTGCCGACCACTTCGCGCCGATTGCCGCGCGCGGCCTTCACCGCTTTTTCGAGCGTAGCGTAGCGGTTCGGATTGAAGTTCGCGAAAGACAGATCCTGCAGTTCGCGATACGTGTTGTTCAGGCCGAGCCGGTGCGCGATCGGCGCGTAGATATCCAGCGTTTCGCGCGCCACGCGCCGGCGCTTCTCCGGCGGCACCGCGCCGAGCGTGCGCATGTTGTGCAGCCGGTCGGCGAGCTTGACGAGAATGACGCGCACGTCGCGCGCCATCGCGAGCAGCATCTTGCGGAAGTTTTCCGCCTGCGCTTCCTCGCGATTGCGGAATTCCATCTTGTCCAGTTTGGACAAACCGTCGACCAGTTCCGCGACCTTCGCGCCGAAACGCTCCGCGATCTCGGTCTTGGTCACGCCCTGATCTTCGATCACGTCATGCAGCAGCGCGGCCATGATCGACTGCGCATCGAGCTTCCAGCCCGCGCAGATTTCCGCGACCGCGACCGGATGCGTGATGTACGGCTCGCCGCTCTGGCGATACTGCCCGAGATGCGCTTCGTCGCTGAAGTGGAACGCCGCCTTGACTTCCTTGATCTCTTCCGGGGTGATGTAGCCCGCGAGCGCATTCGTCAGTTTCGCGATGGAAACGACGTCGTGCTTGCGCGGCTGCTCCGGCGTGGCGGTCGGGCCGAACAGATGGCGGAAGGACTGTTCGAGGACCGCGTCGATGTACTTGCGCGCCGCATGCGGCTTGTCGGCGTCGAGCACGGAATCCTGATCGATTTCGAGCTCGTGGTCCACGGCGGCGGAGATGGGCAACGGTGTCTGACTCATCTTCCCCTCCGTGGTGACGTGACGCGCTGGGTCGTCGGTTGCAAAAAATGAAACCGTGCGGAACGGCAGCCCTTAGACGGGCACCTTCTTCAACATTTCGATACCAACCTGGCCCGCGGCGATCTCGCGCAGCGCGACGACGGTCGGCTTGTCGCGGCTTTCGATTTTCGGCGTGTGGCCCTGCGCGAGCTGGCGCGCGCGATACGTTGCCGCGAGCGCGAGCTCGAAGCGATTCGGGATTTGTTTCAGGCAGTCTTCGACGGTGATGCGGGCCATGTTTGTTTCCTTCGGAATATGGGTTTTATTCTACCTTATGTGACCGATCGACCCGGCCACTGCAGTGCGTCATGCCTGCGGCGTGGAGTGGATGCCGAGGTCCACGAAAAGCTGCGTATTGCGCGCGTATTGCGACGTGAAGCGCAGGCGCGTCGCGGCGACGAGACAGCGCAGTTCGGTGAGCGCGCGATCGAAGTTCTCGTTGATGACGACATACTCCGCTTCGGACGCATGCGCCATCTCGCTGCCGGCCGCGAGCAGGCGTCGCACGATCACTTTTTCGGAATCCTGGCCGCGTTTCTTGAGGCGATCTTCGAGCGCGTCGAGCGACGGCGGCAGAATGAAAATTTCCACCGCGTTGCGAAACTGCTTCTTCACCTGCTGCGCGCCCTGCCAGTCGATTTCGAGCAGCACGTCGTGGCCCTGCTTCATCTGCTCGGCGATCCACAGCTTCGACGTCGCATAGTAGTTGCCGTGCACCTCGGCGGACTCCAGAAACTCGCCCTTGTCGCGCCGCTCCATGAACTCGTCGACGGACACGAAGTGATACTGCACGCCGTTGGTTTCCTTCGAACGCGCTTCGCGCGTCGTGTACGAAACCGACAACAGGATGTCCGCATCCTCGGCGAGCAGCGCGTTCACGAGCGTGGACTTGCCCGCGCCCGACGGCGCGACGACCATGAACAGATTGCCGGGATAGATGCCCGTGTAATGGCTATGCGAGCGGTGTGTGGTATTCGGCATGATGTTGCGTTACTCCAGATTCTGTACTTGCTCGCGCATCTGCTCGATGAGCAGCTTGAGCGTCATCGATGCGTCCGCGAGTTCCTTCGCGGCCGCCTTCGAGCCGAGCGTGTTCGCTTCGCGGTTCAGCTCCTGCATCATGAAGTCGAGCCGCTTGCCGACCTTGCCGCCCTTTTGCAGCACGTGGCGCGTTTCGTTCAGATGCGCGGTGAGACGCTGCAATTCTTCCGCGATGTCGATGCGGATGCCGTACATCGTCACTTCCTGACGGATGCGCTCGGCGATTTCTTCGCGCGGCACGCTCGTCGTGATGGCCGCGCCGCCTTCGGTGGTCGCGATGCCGAGCGCGTCCTGCAGACGCTCGACGATCTTCTGCTGATGCTTCGCGATGAGTTCCGGCACGAGCGGCGTGATGCGCGCGACGATGGCTTCCATTTCCGTCACGTTCTCGATGAGCACGCGGCCGAGCGCCGCGCCTTCACGCGCGCGCACTTCGATGAGATCGGCGATCGCCTGCTTGCCGCACGCGAGCACCGCTTCGCGCAGCGTTTCCTGCGACACCGCGCTTTCCGCGAGCACGCCGGGCCAGCGCAGGATTTCGCCGGTGCGCATGCGTTCGGAATCGGGGAAGACGTCGAGCACGGCGCGTTCGAGCGTGGCGAGCTGCGTGAGCGCCTCGCGATTGAGCGCGCCCGCGTTCGCCGTCTGCTCGACGCGATTCAGGTTGATGCGGATATCGACCTTGCCGCGCGAGAGCTTCGTCATGAGCATTTCGCGCAATTGCGGCTCGGTCGCGCGCACGTCTTCGGGCATGCGGAAATTCAGATCGAGAAAGCGCGAATTCACCGTGCGCAATTCCACCGATACACCGACGCCCGAACCGCCCGCGCCATTGGGACCCGCGCCATCCGCGACGACTTCGCGCGTCGCGCTGGCATAGCCTGTCATGCTGTAGATCATGGTACGTCTCGCGATATGCGCCTTCATTGCGAAGGCCGATTCACCGAAACGCCCGGCGCTCTTTGAAGTGCTTTGGGATGGGCACGCGTTTGGCCGCCGGGCGAGGAATCCGCATTATCCCATTTTTGTCGCGAAGCCCGCCCGGACGGCGCGTGCGCGAGCGACGCCGCATTGTGATTGACGATAAAATCGTCGGGTTCCGCCGGGTTTTCCCGCTCAATTCTCTCGAACACACTCCATGACCGACTCTCCCCTGCTGAAGCCTTCTCCTCCGCGCCCGAGCGGCCGCCGCGCGAACCAGTTGCGCGACGTGCGCATCACGCGCAATTACACGAAGCACGCGGAAGGCTCGGTGCTTGTCGAATTCGGCGATACCAAGGTGATCTGCACGGCGAGCGTCGCCGAGCGCGTGCCCGAGTTTCTGCGCGGACGCGAGCAAGGCTGGCTCACCGCCGAATACGGCATGCTGCCGCGCGCGACGCACACGCGCAGCGACCGCGAAGCCGCGCGCGGCAAGCAGACGGGCCGCACGCAGGAAATCCAGCGGCTGATCGGCCGCGCGCTGCGCTCGGTGTTCGACCTGAACGTGCTCGGCGCGCGCACGCTGCATATCGATTGCGACGTGATCCAGGCCGACGGCGGCACGCGCACGGCGAGCATCACGGGCGCGTTCGTCGCCGCGCACGACGCGATCGGCAAGCTGCTCGCGGCCGGCAAGATCGCGAAGACGCCGGTCAAGGACTTCGTCGCGGCGATCTCGGTCGGCATTTTCGAAGGCGCGCCCGTGCTCGATCTCGACTACGACGAAGACTCGCAGTGCGACACCGACATGAACGTCGTGATGACGGGCGCGGGCGGGTTCGTCGAAGTTCAGGGCACGGCGGAAGGCGCGCCCTTCACGCGCGACGAGATGAACGAGCTGATCGCGCTCGCCGACAGCGGCATCAAGGCGCTGATCCTGAAGCAGAAGGAAGCACTGGGGATTCATGGTGTCTGACGCACAGGGTCTGGGCCGCGTGGTGCTCGCGTCGAACAACGCGGGCAAGCTGCGCGAATTCGCATCGCTGCTGGACGCGGCGGGCATCGAACTGATCGCGCAAGGCGAGCTCGGCGTGCCCGAAGCGCCGGAGCCGCACGTGACGTTCGTCGAGAACGCGCTGGCGAAGGCGCGGCATGCGGCGACGCTCACCGGACTGCCCGCGCTCGCCGACGATTCCGGCCTGTGCGTGCGCGCACTGAACGGCGCGCCGGGCGTGTATTCGGCGCGCTATGCGTCGATGAACGGCGGCGCGAAGAGCGATGCGGCGAACAACGCCCGGCTCGTCGCCGATCTCGCCGGTCAAGCGGATCGCCGCGCGTACTACTTCTGCGTGCTCGTGCTCGTGCGTCACGCTGACGATCCCGAGCCGCTCGTCGCGGAAGGCCGCTGGCATGGCGAAGTGATCGACGTCCCGCGCGGCGCGAACGGCTTCGGCTACGATCCGCACTTTTTCCTGCCGGCGCTCAACGCGAGCGCCGCCGAGCTCGATCCGGCGCGCAAGAACGCGCTGAGCCATCGCGCGCTCGCGCTGCGCGAACTGCTGCAACGACTGAAGGAACTTGCGTGAGCGCCGGACCGAAGACGATCAACGTGGTGAAGGCTTTCACGTCGCCGGGAAGCATCCGGCTGACGTCGTTGCCGCCGCTCTCGCTGTATGTGCATTTTCCGTGGTGCGTGCGCAAGTGCCCGTATTGCGACTTCAACTCGCATGAGTGGAAGGACGACACGTTCCCCGAGGAACGCTATCTCGACGCCTTGCGCGCCGATCTCGAAAGCGCGTTGCCGCTCGTGTGGGGACGGCAGGTGCATACGATCTTCATCGGCGGCGGCACGCCATCGCTGCTGTCGGCCAAAGGTCTGGACCGGCTGCTCTCCGATGCGCGCGCGTTGCTGCCCATCGACGCCGACGCCGAGATCACGCTCGAAGCCAATCCCGGCACGTTCGAAGCCGCGAAATTCGCGTCGTTCCGCGCGAGCGGCGTGAACCGTCTGTCGATCGGAATTCAGAGCTTCAACGAGGCGCATCTGAAGGCGCTCGGCCGCATCCACGACGCGACGCAGGCGAAGAAAGCCGTCGAAATCGCCGCGAAGCATTTCGACAACTTCAATCTCGATCTGATGTTCGCGCTGCCGCAGCAATCGCTCGACGAATGCAGGCACGACATCGACACGGCCATTTCCTTCGCGCCGCCGCATCTGTCGCTGTATCACCTGACGATGGAGCCGAACACGCTTTTCGCCAAGTACCCGCCCGCCCTGCCCGACGACGACGCCTCCGCCGACATGCAGGACTGGATTCACGAACGCACGCGTGACGCCGGTTACGCGCGATACGAAGTGTCGGCGTATGCGAAGCCGCATCGGCAGAGCCGCCACAATCTGAACTACTGGCGTTTCGGTGACTATCTCGGCATCGGCGCGGGCGCGCATACGAAGCTGTCGTTTCCGTCGAAGATTCTGCGTCAGGCGCGCTTCAAGCATCCGGCGACGTACATGGATCACGCGCTCTCGCCCGCCGAAACCGCAATCCAGGAAGAACGCGAGGTCGGCCCGCGCGATCTGCCGTTCGAATTCATGCTGAACACGCTGCGTCTCGTCGAAGGCTTTCCGGTGCATGCGTTCGTCGAGCGCACGGGTTTGTCGCTGTCGGCAATCGAACCCGCGCTCGTCGACGCGGAGAAGCGCGGGCTCATCACGCGCGATGTCGAGCGCATTGCGCCGACCGAACTCGGCCAGCGCTTTCTCAACGATCTGCAGGAGCTGTTCTTGAAGGATCCGCACAATTGAGCGCACCGACGATGGCGCCGGACCCGGTGATGCGGCATCGCCCGTTCGCGCTTTTCTGGACCGCGCGGGTGATGTCGTCGGTGGCGTTTCAGATGATGTCGGTCGCGATCGGATGGCAGGTCTATTCGATCACGCATAGCGCGTATGCGCTCGGTCTCGTCGGCCTGGCGCAGTTTCTGCCGATGTTCGTGCTGACGCTCGTGGTCGGGCACGTCGCGGATCGTTACGACAGGCGCACGATCGCGTACGTGTGCCAGTCGATCGAGGGCGTGGCCGCGTTCGTGCTGTGTCTCGGCGCATGGCACGGCTGGCACGACGTGGCGCCGATCTACGCGATCGCCGCGATCACCGGCGCGGCGCGCGCGTTCGAATCGCCTTCGATGGCCGCGCTCCTGCCGAATCTCGTCGCGCGCAATCAGTTGCAGCATGCGAGCGCATGGTCGACGTCCGCGAACCAGACCGCGCAAATCCTCGGGCCGGCGATGGGCGGCGTACTCTACGGGCTCGGCGCGCTGACTGTGTACGGCGCGGTGACCGTGGCGTTCTTCGTCGCTGCGTGCGCGGTGGCCGCGATCAAGATCGACGAAGCGGTGCGCATGCGTGCGCCGCTGTCGCTGGAGGCGCTCTTTTCCGGCATCGGCTTCATTCGCAGCAAGCCGGTGATTCTCGGCGCGCTGTCGCTCGATCTCTTCGCGGTGCTGCTCGGCGGCGCGACCGCGCTTCTGCCGGTGTACGCGCACGACATCCTGCACACCGGGCCGTGGGGACTCGGAATTCTGCGCGCGGCGCCTGCGGTCGGCGCGCTCGCCGGATCGATCTGGCTCGCGCATTTTCCGTTGCGGCAGCGCGCGGGCAATGCGCTGTTCGGCGGCGTGATCGCGTTTGGCATCGCGACCATCGTGTTCGGGCTGTCGCGCAATATCTATGTGTCGCTCGTCGCGCTTGCGGCGCTGGGGGCGTCGGATGTGATCAGCGTCGTCGTGCGCATGTCGCTCGTGCAGTTGCAGACGCCCGATGAAATGCGCGGGCGCGTCGGCGCGATCAATTCGCTGTTCATCGGGACGTCGAACCAGCTCGGCGAGTTCGAATCGGGGATGACGGCGGGACTGTTCGGTGCGGTGCCGGCGGTGCTGATCGGCGGGATCGGGACGATTGTCGTCGCGATGTTGTGGATGCGGCTTTTTCCCGCGCTCAAGGCGACGAAATCGCTCGAAGGTTGAACGTTTCTGAACCGCGATGAGTTGCGCTACAATACGCGCCTTGCTGGAGGTGTGGCCGAGCGGTTTAAGGCACCGGTCTTGAAAACCGGCGAAGGAGTGATCCTTCCGTGAGTTCGAATCTCACCGCCTCCGCCAGAACGCCTATCCCCGCTTGTCCCCTTCCGTCTGAAACAATCCCGAAACGCTCGCCAGATAATGCTTTCAGCCCGAAAGTCGCCTCGCTAGTTCTCCGACTTCATCGCCCGTAATCCGGTTCAGTCGTGATTTTTATAGGGGCGTGTACCAAAGAGGTCGAGGGCATCGGCACGCAATTCTGACGGCGGCGCGATCGGGCGAGATCGACAAGAAGCGCGCTATCTGGTCGATACCGGCCGAGCAGGCCGCGTTCGCGCTCGTTGAAGCGCTTGAATCCCAGGCTGCGACCTGATTTTTCCAAGCCCGCGCGCAGGCGGCATGATGTTGCCCGATCTGATGCGGCGCCGCACGGCTTCCGCTCGAAGTTCGCGACTGACAGACGACGAATCACTCACGCGAGGGAAGCCGCCATGCCCGGTCGACCTTCCGCACTTCATGAGCGGGCATGAGCGCGCGATGCCATCCGCCGATCAATGGCACGTAGTAGGAATATCCCCATTCGGGAAACGACATGTCACCTCCGTTCACTCGCGGAGCGACATGAATATCATGGAATCCTAATCTGCTTAATACCGTTACACAGAAAAGCACATCGGCTTCGGGCGGTTCTCCGTGTCCGGGAGCCCTTGGCCATCGTCCCCTTCGCCAAAAAAATCGAAGTGAACACAATGCCCCGAACACCATCTAACCGCCTCATCCATAACAACGCGGAGAACCGCCATGAAGCCAGGCCGCATCATGCCCATCCTCTTCGGCTGCCTCGCCGCCGTAAGCCTGCCGGCACAAGCCCAGCCTCAAGCCAACGCGCAATGGCGCGCGACCGAAGCAACGCTCTTCGACCTGATACAGAACGGTTATGGAATCGTCGCGGTGACGAGCGTAGCCGCACGCAGCACCGGTCTTCCGGAAGACACGTACGTGCTTCAGAAAACCAACAGCCTCTATCGTTGCGTGGAGACGCGCGCGGCTGAAACAGGCACGGTTCGATCCGCCGCGCCGATACGCTGCGCGGAACTGGTCAAGCCGTACACCGACTGAAAAGCGGCAAGCGCCGCCTTTCGATCAATTGTCGTCGGACCGGACGGGCGGACGAACGTGCGGAACCGGCTCCGCCTTGTCCGCATCCGGCTTTGGCGCGGCGCGCCTGGATTCGCTTTTCGCATGCGGCGCGGCAACCGGTTGCGTTTCCCGTGCGGGCGCACCCGCCGGCGCCGGATGGTTCTTGCGTGACATGGCATTCTCCCGAAAACCGGGGACATCCCCTGTCTACATTAGCACCGTTCAGCCAACCGGCGCCTCGCCCTCGCCCGACTGCTTGCCGGGCCTGTCGTTCGGACCCTGCTTGCGGTTCTCATCGTCGCGCTCCGGCAGCTTGCTTTTCTCGTTGTCGCTGTGTTCCGTGGTCTGGCCGTCTTCCGGACGATTCGTTTCGCTGTTCATGGCGCCCTCCTGAAATGCTTTCGAATGAAAACATAATCAGCAAATCCCGCGCCCGAACGCGCGCCAGCGCACGCATTCGTTCCGCCGCCGAACCGTGGAGCGCCTACTATTAAGGTAACGCCAGTTTCGCCATTGCCTGCGATGTCCGCGTCACGTTCCTGCATCACCCTTGCGCTTGTCGGTGTATTCGCGATGAGCGCCTGCACCATCACCCCGCCGCCCAGCGTCGTGGCCGCGCGCGCCGCCGCGCCGGCCGTGTCTGCGCCGACGCTCGACGAATACAAGGCACGCATCGCCCAGCGCATCTTCGAGCGCAATCCCTCGCTCGTGCTGAAAGGCACGCCGCAAGCCATGCTGCGCTCGTTCGTGCTCGTGTCCTTCACGGTCGATCGCGGCGGACGGCTCGTCGATTCGTCGGTGTATCGCACAAACGGCGACGACGACGCCGAAGCCACCGCGCTCGCCTCGCTGCGACGCGCATCGCCGCTGCCCGCGCCGCCCGCGCGTCTCCTGAACGGCAAAGGTCAACTCGAACTGTTCGAAGGATGGATGTTCAACGACAACGGCCAGTTCCAGTTGCAAACCTCACACTCGCCGCAGGCGACGACCATCGATTGATTGGCGCCCGCCCAGCACGCTCGTTATAATTTTTTGCACCCCTGCCGGACCCGCTTCCGGCGCGGCCTTCGTCTCGCGCCCACCCCGCGCGTCGCGCGAAGCGCCTGAGCGCAGCCCGGCTGCGCCGCGACATCACGCGCTACTCGCGCCGTCAAAGCTGGCTTTCCCGCCATCGCATCGCAATTCCTACATAAAACTTACGCACGTCAAGCGACGGCATCGTCCGGCAACACGACAACGCAACAACGGAGACATCATGTCCTCACCCTCGCTTTCCGCCGCCAATCCCGGCGACGGATCCCAAAGCGCTTCTCGCGTCATTTTCGCGAGCTTCATCGGCACCGCGATCGAGTTTTACGACTTTTATGTCTACGCAACCGCCGCCGCGCTCGTCATCGGACCGGTGTTTTTTCCGCACGACTCGCCCGCCGCGCAAGCGCTCTCCGCCTTCGTCACGTTCGGCATCGCGTTCTTTGCGCGGCCCATCGGCTCGTTCATCTTCGGTCACTTCGGCGACCGCATCGGCCGCAAATCCACGCTCGTCGCCTCGTTGCTCGTGATGGGCGTCTCGACGACGCTCATCGGCTTCGTGCCCGGCTACGATTCGATCGGCAGCCTCGCGCCGATCCTCCTGTGCGTGCTGCGCTTCGGGCAAGGCATCGGGCTCGGCGGCGAATGGGGCGGCGCCGCGCTGCTCGCGACCGAATACGCGCCGAAAGGCAAGCGCGGTCTTTTCGGGATGTTTCCGCAGCTCGGGCCTTCGATCGGCTTTCTCGCGTCGAACGGCCTCTTCTTCGGTCTCGCGCTGTCGCTCTCCGACGAACAGTTCCGAAGCTGGGGCTGGCGCGTGCCGTTCATCGTCAGCGCCGTGCTGGTCGCGCTCGGCCTCTACGTGCGCCTGAAAATCGCGGAGACGCCGGCGTTTCGCGCGGCCGTGGAACGCAAGGAGCGCGTGAAGGTGCCGGTCGCGACACTGCTGTCCAGCCATCTCGTGCCGACACTGCTCGGCGCGTTCGCGATGGTCGTCTGCTACACGCTCTTCTACATCTCGACGGTGTTCTCGCTGTCCTACGGCGTCGCCAAGCTGCATTTCGCGCGCGAAACGTTTCTCGGACTGCTGTGCTTCGCCGTGCTCTTCATGGCGATCGCCACGCCGATTTCCGCGATCGCGAGCGACCGCTTCGGACGCAGGCCCGTGCTGATCGTCGGCTGCCTGCTCGCGATTCTGTCCGGCTTCGCGATGGCTCCGCTTCTCGGCAGCGGCGACACCATCCAAGTCGCGCTCTTCCTCACGATCGAGCTGTTCCTGATGGGCGTGACCTTCGCGCCGATGGGCGCCCTGCTGCCCGAGCTCTTCCCGACCAACGTGCGCTACACGGGCGCGGGCGTCGCGTACAACCTCGGCGGGATTCTGGGTGCGTCGGTCGCGCCTTACATCGCGCAACTGCTCGCCAATCGCGGCGGGCTGACGTGGGTGGGCGGCTATGTGTCGGCGGCGGCGGCGGTGAGCCTGATCGCCGTGCTGTGCATGCGCGAGACGCGCAACATCGCACTGGAATGAGCGCGGAAAACTGCGCGCCTAGCGCTCGCGCGGGTTCGTGACGTGGGCAGGCACCGGCCTGCCCTCGATGACCGGAAGGCGCGGCGCCGGCCGCTCGACGGCCTTCGTGCGCGCCGCCTTCGCCGCCTTGCGATCCGCCCAGAAGCGCGCGAGCAGCAACAGACTGGCGATGGCGATACCGTCGGCGATCAATCCCAGAATCCAGTGCGACGGATAGCGGCCGAGCCCGAGCACGCCCATCGCGCGCAATGTCGAATCCAGCACGAGCGACACGCACGTTCCCGCGATGAAGCACACGAGCCCTTGCTGGCCGATCGTCACGATGCCGGGCAGCTTGCGCGCCAGCCTGCCGACCCATCCCGCATAGACACCGCGCGCGACGATCCACGCGATCGCCGCGAAACTCACGATGCGCAGCGTCGCGAGGTTCTGCTTCATGTATCCCGGCGGCGCCTGGGTTTCGAGGAAGAGCTTGAAGAACGCGAAGGTCAGCGCAATGGCGATCGCGCCCGCGGTCAGCCAGCGCGCGGTCTTGCTCGCGTGAAAGTCGTCGCTGATCGGCTGGACGCGCGAAAGAATGCCGGTCATGAACATCAGTTGCCACGCGAACGGGTTGAACGACCACGCTTCGCCGTAGGTGCCGGGCAGAAAGCGCAACAGCGGCATGGCCGCGAGCCACACGAGCAGGCTGCCGAACATCGCGATGACGGGCTTTTTCTGCGCGAGCGGAACGATCACCGGCACGGCGAGCGCGAACACCGAGTACATCGGCAGCACCGCGGAAAGATACGGCTGCTGACGCAGCAACGCGATATCGAAGGTCAGGCCGAACGGTCTCGCCAGAAAGTTCGGCCATTCGGTGTACTGGACCATCGGCGTGTCGACCTTGAGCGCCATCAGGAGCGCGCCGCCGATCAGCATCAGGAACGCCGTGAGCAGGTACGCGCGATAAATCTCCCAACTGCGTTTGAAAAAGCGTCGGCGTGCGACTGAATCGCTACGGCGAGTCGCAAGCGCCGTATAAGCCGCCGCCGACGCATAACCGCCAAGAAACACGAATACTTCTGCTGAATCGCAAAAAGCATATTGATGCAGCGTAAAGCGCGAAAGCACGCTTCCCGTTATGTGGTCCACCGCGATAATGAGCAGCACGATTCCGCGAAAGAAATCGACTTCGAGAGAACGTGTTGCCGGGGAAGTCATCTGGCGAATGCTCCACGAACTTGCGGTTTCGCACGCCGCCGGGAATGGCTTCGCGCACATACGGGGTTTGTACTGAGCCCGAAAAGAAAATTCCCTGAATCGACGAGTATTTAAATTAACACTCGATGGCAGTCGGCAAGCTGGCGGCAAAATGACTTTTTTGTCCGCTTTCCAGTAAATAGGCCGCTGCCTATACTCGAAACAAGTTCGACAAAAATGATGCGCGGAACGAATGCCGCGATTTCGAAGAGGAGGCCGTCATGCGCATTCATCTGCAAAGCGCCCATCTCGTCGCGATGATCGCCATCGCCCTGTTGAGCGCGCTGCTGCTTGCAGTGAAATTCCGTCCCGCGACATGGCGAGGCGTGCTTTTCGAAGCGGTCATCGCAAATCTGGGGGCGTTGCTGGCGGTGCTTGCTTTCGAAGTGCTTACCGCCTGACAGGCTGCGCCGGCTTTACAAGCCGGACCGGCAAAATAATTTCAAATCGATTGAACTTTCGCGCGCGTGTTCGCTCCTAGCAGGTAATGCTGTACGCGCGGCCGCGCTTTGCGGGCTGAACTGCAGCTCTCTTCTCCTCTCCGCTCCTGCTTATGGCGGGAGCGTTTCTTGGGCGCCAGGCGAAAGCCTCGCGCCTGTTCTTTTTTTCAGACCTCGTATTCACCGCTTCGTGATCCGCGTGATGTCGAGCCACGCCGACACGCAAACGATAGCGCGCAAAAACAAAAGCCAGGATCATCCGATCCTGGCTTTGTATTTTTCCGGAGCGCTCGCGCGGCCGGGCCGACGCGATGCCGCGCGCGCATGCGCTAAACGTTACGCCTGCGGAATCTCGATCTTCACTTCCAGCACTTCGAGGTCGTCCTGACGTTCGAGGCTCACTCGAATGTCGTCATCGGAAATTTTCACGTACTTCGAAATCACGGCAACGAGTTCCCGTTGCAACGCCGGCAGATAATCGGCGGCGGCTTTGCCACCCGCGCGCTCGTGCGCAATGATCAACTGCAAGCGTTCCTTCGCGACCGAAGCGGACTTCTTTTTCTCGCCCAGCAAAAACGAAAGAATCGACATTGCGTCCCCTTACTTGGTGCCGAAGATGCGTTGCAGCAGACCAGGCTTGTGATAGTCGGTGAAGCGCAGCGCCGTCTCTTCCCCGAGAAAGCGCGACACTACGTCCTTGTACGATTCAGCGACGTCCGTGCCATCCAGATGCACGGCCGGCAAGCCCTGGTTCGATGCATGCAGCACCGCTTCCGATTCCGGAATCACGCCGATCAGTTCGATGCGCAGGATTTCCTGGATATCGGAAAGCGACAGCATCTCGCCCTCGCTCACGCGCTTCGGGTTGTAACGCGTGATGAGCAGATGTTCCTTGACCGGATCCTTGCCTTCGACCGCGCGCTTGGTCTTCGACGACAGAATGCCGAGAATGCGGTCCGAGTCGCGCACCGAAGACACTTCCGGATTCGTCACGATGAGCGCTTCATCGGCGAAGTGCATCGCCATCAGCGCGCCGGATTCGATGCCCGCCGGCGAATCGCAGACGATGTACTCGAAATCCATCTTGATCAACTCGTTGATCACCTTCTCGACGCCTTCGAGCGTGAGCGCGTCTTTATCGCGCGTCTGCGAAGCCGGCAGGATATAGAGGTTCTCGCACTTCTTGTCCTTAATGAGCGCCTGGTGAAGATTCGCTTCGCCCTGAATGACGTTGATCAGGTCGTACACCACGCGGCGTTCGCAGCCCATGATGAGGTCGAGATTGCGCAGACCGACGTCGAAGTCGATCACGGCCGTCTTGTGGCCGCGCAATGCGAGCGCCGATGCGAAGCTCGCGCTGGTGGTCGTCTTGCCGACGCCGCCCTTCCCCGAAGTCACCACAATGATTTTTGCCATACAAGTACCTTGTGTTCGTCAATAGGTCCGCTCGCGTTGCGTTCGGGCGCGCGCCGGGGCATCGGGCGCGCCGGCCGATCCGACCCGTCAGGTCAGCCGCAGCGGTTCGATCATGAGTTTTTCTTCGTTCAGCCAGATCTGCACCGGCTTGCTGAGCACGTCGGCCGGCAGCGGGTTCTCGGTCGTCCGGTAGATGCCCGCGATGGAGATGAGTTCCGGCTCGAGACAGGTGCAGAAGATGCGCGCGTCGAGATTGCCGTGCACGCCCGCGAGCGCACGGCCCCGCAACGGCGCATAGATATGGATATTGCCTTCCGCGATCACTTCGGCCCCGTACGACACGAGCCCGAGCACGATCAGATCGCCCTTCGCGTAGACCTGCTGACCCGAGCGCAGCGGCCGGTCGACGATGGTCACGGGCGCAGGCGGCGACATGGGCGCCGGCTCCTTCGCGACAGCCGCCTCGATCACGGCGGCGGCTTCGGTGTTCGGCTTCGCCTCGTCGGTCGAAGGCTTCGGCGCGCCGCGCCGGTCGCGCGCTTCGAGAATCGGCAGGCCGCCTTCGTTCGCCCACTGGATCGCCCACGTCTGCGCGGGAAGCGCGACGATACCGATCGGACGCATGCGCACGCTCTTCAACAAATTCTCGAGTTCGGCGAGCGGCACGCGTTCGCCCTCGCCGGCCTTCGAATCGGCGAGACGGCGCACGTCGATCGCGACGACATCGCCTGCGAAGAATTCGGGAGTCGCTTCGAAGCGCCGCGTAAGTTCGGTGCGCAGCGCGCCGAGGTCGGGAGTCTTGACGACGAAGAGAAGCGTATCGACGGAGCCGCTGCGCAGTTCAAAGAAGGGCGTTTTGTTGAGCGACATAGGAACGGCCAAAAATTTTGCGTATTTTACAGGCGTTGCCGCACACGGCCATAATTTTCGAGACCGATTTTCCGCTATCGAAAACGAGAAATGTGTGCCACGCATGCGTGCGAGACGCGGCGGCGAAGCTCCGACCAACGCGCGTCAGACGTGCATGTGGCGCACGAAAAGCGACTCGGCTTCTTCTTCGTGCGACAACATCGCGCGGCGGTCGCCGGTCGGACCGAAACCGAGGCGCTCGTAGAAGCGCACCGCGGTGCGGTTCTCCTCGGAGATCCACGCATGCACTTCGGCGACGCCCTGCTGGACGAGCCATTGCGACGCGACGTTCACGAGCAGTTCGCCGCCGCGCAGATGCCGCACGGCCGGCGCGACCCACAGCGCGCTCACGAACGCGCGCGCGCTCGGCGCCTCTTCGATGTACGCATGCACGAGACCGCAGGGATGACCTTCCGTGTAGAGCAGAAATGTCGCGAGCCGAGGCGCTTTCGCGTGCAGCGCCGCGGTGTCGTCGAACAGCGAGGGATCGACGAGCAGCGCATCTTCAAGCGTTTCGCCGAATGCATACGGCGCTTCGCGCAGCGATGCCGTGCGAAGCTCGCGCAGAACCGATCCTTGGTGCGCGGCAATGCGGCTGACGGTCAATGAGGGACTCATGCGGGCTATTTCTCTCTGGCTCTCAGGCTCAAGCGCGTGCGGCTCTGTCGGCGGCTCCGGCGCTCGGGCCATCGACATAGCTTCAACCGAACGGGCGAACCCGTCAATTCCTAAATCCGGGAAAGTGCTTTACAGCGCACACGAGAAGGACCGCGTGCTCACGGCGCCGCATAGCTTCCCGTACCGTCCGGCCACGGTGTGAGCACTTCGAAGCCGTCGTCGGTGACGGCGACCATGTGCTCCCATTGCGCGGACAGCGAGCGATCCTTCGTGGTCACGGTCCAGCCGTCGCGCGACTGCTGCGTGGCGGCGCGTCCCGCGTTGATCATCGGCTCGATGGTGAAGACGAGACCGGGCTTCAGGCGCAGCCCCGCGCCGCGCTGGCCGTAGTGCAGCACTTGCGGATCTTCGTGATACACCCGGCCGATTCCGTGACCGCAATACTCGCGCACCACCGAAAAGCCCTCGCGATGCGCGACGCCCTGGATCGCGAAGCCGATGTCGCCGAGCGTCGCGCCCGGGCGCACTTCGCGCATGCCGGCGACCATCGCTTCGTAGGTCGTTTCGGTGAGGCGGCGCGCTTCGGCGCTCGGCGTGCCGGCGTAATACATGCGGCTCGTGTCGCCGTAGTAGCCGTCCTTGATGATCGCGACATCGATGTTGATGATGTCGCCGTCCTTCAGTTCTTTCGGCCCGGGAATGCCGTGACATACGACGTGATTCACCGAGGTGCAGACCGTCTTCGGAAAGCCCATGTAGCCGACGTTGGCGGGAATGGCCTTCAGTTCGTCGACGATGAAGCGATTGCAGATGGCGTCGAGTTCGTCGGTGGTGACGCCCGGACGGACGTGCTCGGCGATCATCGCGAGGACTTCGGCGGCCATGCGGCCGGAGATGCGCAACTTTTCGATGTCGGCGGGTGTCTTGAGCGTGATGGCCATTGAAGCAGTGCGAATGGGTTCGTGCCGCCTCGCGCGCGCGTTTTCGCCGAGGTTCGAGACGGGTGGCGCGTGAGGACAATGGGGCCGATGATAGCACTCCCGCGCAAACCCTCCGCTTGGAAAGCCGCACGGGCACTGCATTTCGAGGCTTGCCGCGCGTGCCTTCCGATGCGCCGCGAGCGCCGTTCGCCCTTGTGACGAAAGCGCGTTTGTGTTTTAGTGGCCCGATTTCGAACTTGCCGGAGCGTTATGAATTTGCATCGATTTGTCCTGCTTTCCGTCATGCTGTCGGGCATGGCGACGCTTGCCGCCTGCAGTTCGACGAGCGAGCCCGAGTTGCGCGCATCGAAGCCCGTGATTCACGTTTCGTCGGCGCGGGTCGCGTCGGATATATCGAGTTGTCTGCAGCGCATGATTCCTTCCGCGCAAACGCGGCGCGATCAAGGGACGACCGAGTTGCTCGTCGGGTCGAATGCGTGGCTCGTGACGTTGACGCCGTCGGCTTATGGATCGATCGTGAAGGTGCAGCAGTCGTCGAGTGACGATGGCGGCGTGCCGGAGCCCGAACTGCGATTCGATATTGCGCGGTGTACGACCTGAGAAATCGCTCCGCGCTACGTACGCGAAGCCCAAAATGCAAAACCCCGCAAGTCTCACGACTTGCGGGGTTTTAGTGTCTTGGCGGAGAGGGTGGGATTCGAACCCACGGTACGGGAAAACCGTACGCCTGATTTCGAGTCAGGTACATTCGACCACTCTGCCACCTCTCCGTCTACCCTTTCGGGTCTTCGTGAACTGGTCGTTGCTCAACGAAGAACGAGAGTATATCGAACTCTTTCGCGCTTTCCAATAGCCTTTTCGAAAATAAACGTCACACTGCTGCCGAAACTTCGATTCTTTCCGCGCCGCGCATGTACGGACGCAGCACCGCCGGAATCGTCACCGAGCCGTCCGCGTTCTGGAAGTTCTCCAGCACCGCAACGAGCGTGCGACCGACAGCCAGCCCCGATCCGTTCAGCGTATGCACGAATTCCGGCTTGCCCTGCGCATTGCGGAAACGCGCCTGCATTCGGCGCGCCTGGAACGCCTCGGTATTCGAGCAGCTCGAAATCTCGCGATACGTGTTCTGTGCAGGCAGCCAGACTTCGAGATCGAAGGTTTTCGCGGCGGAAAAACCCATATCGCCCGTGCAGAGCGCGATCACGCGATACGGCAGTTCCAGCTTCTGGAGAATCGTTTCCGCCTGCCCGACCATCTCGTCGAGCGCGGCATAGGAATGTTCCGGCGACACGATCTGCACCATCTCGACCTTGTCGAACTGATGCTGGCGGATCAGGCCGCGCGTATCGCGCCCGTACGAGCCCGCTTCCGAACGGAAGCACGGCGAATGCGCGGTGAGCTTCACCGGCAACGCGCTGGCTTCGAGGATGCTGTCGCGCACCGTGTTCGTCAGCGAGATTTCCGACGTCGAAATGAGGTACTGCGTGACCGTGTTTTCATCGCCGCCCTTCTCGACGCGGAACATGTCGTCGGCGAACTTGGGCAACTGGCCCGTGCCGTAGAGAATCTCCGGATTCACGATATACGGCGTGTACGCCTCCGTATAGCCGTGCTGCTCCGTGTGCGTGTCGATCATGAACTGCGCGAGCGCGCGATGCAGCCTTGCGATCGGCCCGCGCAGCAGCGTGAAGCGCGCGCCCGAGAGCTTCGCGCCCGTTTCGAAATCGAGCCCGAGCGGCGCACCGACATCGACGTGATCTCTGATCTCGAAATCGAACGAACGCGGCGCGCCCCAGCGCCGCACTTCGACGTTCTGCGTTTCGTCGTTGCCCACCGGCACGCTCTCGTGCGGCAGGTTCGGCACGGTCAGCATCAAATCCGACAGACGCTTCTGGATCTCTTCGAGCTTCGCCGCCGATTCCTTCATCGTGTCGCCGATGCCGCCCACTTCCGCCATCACCGCGGACGTGTCCTCGCCGCGGCCCTTCATCGCGCCGATTTGCTTCGACAGGCTGTTGCGGCGCGCCTGGAGTTCTTCCGTACGGGTCTGGATATCGCGGCGCTCGGCTTCGAGCGCGGCGAAGGCGGCAACGTCGAGCGTGAAGCCTCGATCGGCGAGACGCTTCGCGACGCCGTCCAGGTCTTTGCGGAGGGTTTGGATGTCGAGCATGGCGGGGGCAGCTTTGTTAGGTAATCGGAAATGCCGATTTTAGCGCACGGTCATTGCGCGCCGGTTGCGTTTCGGCGATCCGCGCGCCGAAACGCGGCCTGCCCGCGCGCGAAACGCACGCCGTGGACTTCAGCGCTTCTTGTCGTCGCGATGTTCGCGCCGCCAGGCTTCGTCGAGTTCCGCGAGCCGCGCGAGCTTTTCGCCGATCTTGCCTTCGAGCCCGCGCGGCGTCGGCTGATACCAGTGCGGATCGCGCATGCCGTCCGGCAGATAGGTTTCGCCGGCCGCATAGGCGTCGGGCTCGTCGTGCGCGTAGCGATATTCGTGACCGTAGCCAAGCTCCTTCATCAGCTTGGTCGGCGCGTTGCGCAGATGCACCGGCACGCCGCGCGACTGGTCCTTGCCGACGAAACGCCGCGCCTCGTTGTACGCGTTGTAGCCCGCGTTCGATTTCGGCGCGACCGCCAGATAGACGAGCGCCTGCCCGAGCGCCAGCTCGCCTTCCGGCGTGCCGAGGCGTTCGTAGGTTTCGGCCGCGTCGAGCGCGATGCGCGCGGCGCGCGGATCGGCCAGCCCGATATCCTCCCACGCCATGCGCACGATGCGCCGGGCCATGTAACGCGGGTCCGCGCCGCCGTCGAGCATGCGGCAGAACCAGTAGAGCGCCGCGTCCGGATTGCTTCCGCGCACGGATTTGTGCAGCGCGCTGATCTGGTCGTAAAACGCGTCGCCGCCTTTGTCGAAGCGGCGCAGATTTTCCGCGAGCGCGCTGCCGAGCAACGCGGTGTCGACGTCGGTCTGCTTTTGCTGCGCCGCCGCGCGCGCGACGATCTCCAGATTGTTCAGCAGCTTGCGGCCGTCGCCGTCGGCGGAGCCGATCAGCGCGTCGCGGGCTTCGTCGGTGAACGTCAGTCCGCCGAGTTCCTTTGTCGCGCGTTCGAGCAACTCCTTGAGTTCGTCGGCGTCGAGGCTTTTGAGCACGTAGACCGCCGCCCGCGACAAGAGCGCGCTGTTCACCTCGAACGACGGATTTTCCGTCGTCGCGCCGACGAACACGAACAGGCCCGACTCCACGTGCGGCAAGAACGCATCCTGCTGACTCTTGTTGAAGCGATGCACTTCGTCGACGAACACGAGCGTCTGATGCCCGTTCGCGCGATGGATCTGCGCCGTTTCCACCGCCTCGCGAATGTCCTTCACGCCCGAGAGCACCGCCGACAGCGAGATGAACTGCGCGTGGAACGCGTCGGCCATGAGGCGCGCGAGCGTGGTCTTGCCGACGCCGGGCGGGCCCCAGAGAATCATCGAATGCGCTTCGCCGGATTCGAACGCGACGCGCAGCGGCTTGGCCGGACCGAGCAGATGCTTCTGGCCGATCACGTCGTCGATGGTGCGAGGGCGCAGGCGCTCCGCGAGCGGAACGTTGCCACGGTTTTCTTCGAACATGTGCTGTGCGATGCAGATTGACGCAGTTGAGTGGATCGCGGCGATAATCTCGCCCTTCAGGAAGGCGCGGCGCGACCGCGAAGTCGGGTCATTATGACAGCCCGGCAGCGGCGGGCTCGCATGAAGCGGGCCACGCGCCCGGAATCCAAGCTTCGACAATATGAGGACGCAATCCGATGGGGCAAGAGCACACCACGAACGCCGCGGCGCACGGCGAAACTTCGACCTACGCGCCCCTCACGCCCGTGCCGCCCGAGCGGCGCGCGTTCGGCACGAGCGATGCCTTCGCGCTGTGGTTCTCGCTCGGCATCGGGCTTCTGGTCGCGCAGGCGGGCGCGCTGCTCGTGCCGGGACTGTCGTTGCCGCACGCGCTGACGGCGATCGTCATCGGCACGGTGATCGGCGTCGTGCTGCTCGCGCTGGCGGGTGTCGTCGGCACGGATACGGGGCTCGCGGCGATGTCCTCGCTGCGGCCGACGCTCGGCGTGCGCGGCGCGTCCGTGCCGGCGGTGCTCAACGCGATCCAGCTCGTCGGCTGGGGCTCGTTCGAGATCATCGTCATGCGCGATTCCGCCGACGCGCTCGCGAAGCAATCCTTCCATTTCTCGATGCCGCTCGTCTGGACGCTCGTCTTCGGCGTGCTCGCGACGCTGCTCGCGGTGAGCGGCCCGCTTTCCTTCGTGCGGCGCTTCCTGCGGACCTGGGGCATCTGGCTGCTGCTCGGCGGCGCGGGCTGGCTCACGTGGAATCTGCTGTCGAAGCACGATCTCGCCGCGCTGCTGTCGCGCCCCGGCACGGGCGAGATGGCATTCGGCGCGGGCATCGACCTCGTGGTCGCGATGCCGCTGTCGTGGCTGCCGCTGATCGCCGACTACACGCGCTTCGGCAAGAGCGCGGGCGGCGCGTTTCGCGGCACGCTGTTCGGCTATGGCATCGCGAATCTGTGGTTCTATGCGCTCGGCGCGATCTACGGCCTCGCGGCGGGCGGCGGCGACGCGCTCCTCACGACCGCGTTCGCGCAAGCCGGCGGCGGCATTGCGCTGTTCCTCATTCTGATCGATGAGACCGACAACGCCTTCGCCGACATCCACTCCGCGGCCGTATCGACGGGCACGTTCTGGGCGCGCGCGAGCGTGCCGCTGCTCTCGTGCGCGTTCGGCGCGCTGTGCACGCTCGTCGCGCTCGTCGTCGAGATGGGCAAGTACCAGAACTTCCTGCTGCTGATCGGCTCGGTGTTCGCGCCGCTCTTTGGCGTCGTGCTGGCCGATCACTTCATCGTGCGCAAGCGCCGGATCGACATTGGCGCGCTCGGGTCCGTCGGCGGACGCTACGGCTTTTCCGGCGGCTGGCATGTGAGCGCGTTCATCGCGTGGGGCGTCGGGATCGCGGCGTATCACGCGATCAATCAATGGCTGCCGAACCTCGGCGCGACGCTGCCCGCGCTCGCGCTCGGCGCGGTGTGCTATCTGCTGCTCGTGTCGGGACGGCGCCGCGCCTACGCCTGATGCCTTAGCGAAAAAGCCGCCATTTCCGGCGGCTTTTCACATCGATCGACTCGCGGAACTCAACCGCTGCGGCACCGAAGCGCACGTCGATGCGAGTCTTACCTGGCCGCGCGATACTCGACGCCCGGCAGCACGCACAGCAGCTCGAACGCGAGATTCGCGCCCAGAAGCGCGGTGGTGCCGAACGGGTCATAAGGCGGCGCAACTTCCACCAGATCCACGCCGACGATATTCAGCCCGCGCGCGCCGCGCACGATTTCGAGCGCCTGCGGCACGGTTAGTCCGGCGATTTCCGGTGTGCCGGTGCCGGGCGCGAACGCGGGATCGATGCCGTCGATATCGAACGTGATGTAGACGGGTCCGTCGCCCATTTGCGCGCGCACTTCGTCCATCAGCGGCGCGAGCGACTTGTTCCAGCACTCCTCCGTCTGCACGACGCGAAAGCCCTGCTCGCGGCACCAGTCGAAATCGCCGGCTTCGTAGCCCGTGCCGCGCAAGCCGATCTGCACGACGCGCGAGCAATCGAGCAAGCCCTCTTCCACCGCGCGCCGGAACGGCGTGCCGTGCGCGATCTTCTCGCCGAACATGGTGTCGTTGACGTCGGCGTGGGCATCGACATGAATCAGCCCGACCTTGCCGTGCTTCGCGTGGATCGCGCGTAGGATCGGCAGCGCGATGGTGTGATCGCCGCCCAGCGTGAGCGGCTTGCAGTCGTGCTTCAGGATTTCGCGATACGCGCGCTCGATGCGGTCGATCGAATCGAGCAGGTTGTACGGATTGATCGCGACATCGCCGATGTCCGCGACGCGCAGCGAATCGAACGGCGCGGCGCGCGTCGCCATGTTGTACGGACGCAGCAGCACCGATTCGCTGCGCACCTGACGCGGACCGAAGCGCGCGCCGGTGCGGTTCGAGGTGCCGAGATCGAACGGCACGCCGACGAAACACGCATCGAGCCCTTCGGCCGATTGCACGTGCGGCAGGCGCATCATCGTCGTGATGCCGCCGCAGCGCGGCATCTGGTTGCCCGACAGCGGCTGCGGGCGCTCGGCGCGCTGCTCGACGAAGTGCGAATCGAAGTGCTCGGCGGGCGCGAAAAGTGAGGATGTATTCATGGCGTCAGATGGGTTCGCGTTGACAACTGACAATTAATAGCCGCTTTTCAGCGAAGATAAAATGGCGACGAAATTAACTTAACATCGATATTTATCGATGTATCGGCGGCGCCCATGTTCACCACCCTTTCCGATCTCGATCTGCGCCTCATTCGCGTGTTCCTCGCCATCGCCGATGCGGGCGGCGTGTCGTCCGCGCAGGCGACGCTCAACGTCGGGCAATCGACCATCAGCACGCAGCTCGCGACGCTCGAAACGCGGCTCGGTTACCGGCTCTGCGAACGCGGGCGCGGCGGTTTCGCGCTGACTTCGCGCGGCGAGCAGTTCGTCGAGGCGTGCCGGACGCTGCTCGCCGCCGTCGACACGTTCGATTCGACCGCGCGCAATGTCGGCAGGAAGCTCGTCGGCACGCTCACGCTCGGGATGATCGGCAATACGCCCGTCAGCGCGAACGCGCGCGTCAGTCAGGCAATCGCGCGTTTCCGCCAGCGCGACGAATCCGTGCGCTTCGCGGTGCTGGTGCGCTCGCCGGGCGAACTGGAGGAAATGTTGCTGGCGGGGCGCATCCAGATGGCGATCGGGTATTTCTGGCATCGCGTGCCATCGCTCGATTACACCGAAATCTTCGCGGAAGATCAGCTCGCGTACTGCGGGCGCGCGCATCCGCTATTCGCGCGCGCGGGCGGCGTCGGCATCGCGCAGGCGTTCGAGCACGACTGGGCGTGGCGCAGCTATCCGCTGCCCGAGGCCGGCGAACTCACGCCGCGCCATATCGGCGCGCTCGCGGACAACATGGAGGCCGTCGCGATGCTCGTGCTCTCGGGCCGGCATCTCGGCTATCTGCCCGAGCACTTCGCCGCGCCGTATGTGAAGGACGGCGTGCTCGCGCCGCTGAATCCGCAGGCGATGCGCTATCGCGTCGCGTTCCAGATGGTCACGCGCGCGGAACGCCTGAGCGGCGCGCGCGGCGCGAAACGCGAAATCGTGGAGGCGTTTCTGGAGGACATGGCCGCGGCGCACGCGGCCATCGAATGAAAAAGGGCGCTTTCGCCGCGCCCTTTTCTGGTCAGCCGTTGATCACGTCCGCGCCCTTCGGCACGGTGAATTTGAAGGTATCGCTCTTGATCGGCGGGTTCTTCTGGATGTTCGAGAACGTGAGCAGCGTGACGTTGCCGAACACGTCGTGCAGTTCCATCGCCTGCAGATTGCCGTCCTTGAAGCCGATGCCGACCGTCTCGAACTGCGTGTCCTTCGCCTTCGGCGTGAGTTCCAGCCAGTCGATGCCGCCCTTCTCGCCCGCATCGCGCAGATTGAAGTTCTTTTCCAGATCGTTGCTGCCGAAGAGAATCGCCGCCGGACTCGCACCGAGCGCGCCGCCGAGCGTGCGCACGGTGACCTGGTTCAGGTCTTTGTCGTAGACGTAGAGCTTGTCGCCGTCGGCCTGCAGGATCTGCGCATACGGCTTCTGATACGACCAGATGAACTTGCCCGGCCGCGCGAACATGAAGGTGCCGCTGGACGTCTGGCCCTTCGTCGGCACCGCGTTCGACGTCGCGCCGTTGTTGGTCTTGCCGGGCGCCTTGATTTCCTGCTGCGTGAAGTCGCCGCGCGCCGCGTGGACTTGCGACACGAACGCCTTCAGTTGCTCCGTGCCGCTCGCGAATGCGTGCGATGCGAAGAGCGTCGACGCCGAAAAGATCGCCGCACCGAATGCCCTGGCGAGCGGATTCCCCGTAAATTGCTTCATCGTTATGTTCTCCATTTGGACGCGCGCGTCACTCCGCGTCGCGCGCCGGCGTCAGGATTTCGCGGTTGCCGTTCGACGACATCGCCGACACGAGCCCCGAGTTCTCCATCTGTTCAAGCAGACGCGCCGCGCGGTTGTAGCCGATACGCAAATGCCGCTGCACGAGCGAAATCGACGCGCGCTTGTTCTTGATGACGACCTCGACCGCCTGATCGTACAAAGGATCGGACTCGGCATCGCCCGAGCCGGTTCCGCCCGCGCCCGCCGAGCCTTCATCGCCGTCGCCGGCGAGGCCGCCTTCGAGAATGCCCTCGATATAGTTCGGCTCGCCGTGCTCTTTGAGCTTGTCGACCACGCGATGCACTTCCTCGTCCGACACGAACGCACCGTGCACCCGCACGGGCATGCCGGAGCCGGGCGGCAGATAAAGCATGTCGCCCATGCCGAGCAGCGATTCCGCGCCTTGCTGGTCGAGAATCGTGCGCGAATCGATCTTCGACGACACCTGGAACGCCATGCGCGTCGGCACGTTCGCCTTGATGAGGCCGGTGATCACGTCGACCGAAGGACGCTGCGTCGCGAGAATCAGGTGGATGCCCGCCGCACGCGCCTTCTGCGCGATCCGCGCGATCAGCTCTTCGACCTTCTTGCCGACGACCATCATCAGGTCCGCCAGTTCGTCGATCACGACGACGATGTTCGGCAGGCGCGTGAGCGGCTCGGGATCGTCGGGCGTGAGGCTGAACGGATTCGGAATCTTTTCGTCGCGCTTCTTCGCTTCGTCGATCTTCGTGTTGAAGCTCGCGAGATTGCGCACGCCCATCTTGCTCATGAGCTTGTAGCGGCGCTCCATTTCCGCGACCGCCCAGTTGAGCGCGTGGCCCGCCTGCCGCATGTCCGTGACGACCGGACACAGCAGATGCGGAATGCCTTCGTAGACGCTCATTTCGAGCATCTTCGGGTCGATGAGAATCAGGCGCACCTGATCCGCGCTCGCCTTGTAGAGCAGCGAGAGGATCATCGCGTTGATGCCGACCGACTTGCCCGAGCCCGTCGTGCCGGCGACCAGCAAGTGCGGCATCTTCGCGAGATCGGCGCAGACCGGATTGCCGCCGATGTCCTTGCCGAGACCCATGGTCAGCGGCGACGCGCCGTTCGCGTAGACCTCGGAGCCGAGAATCTCGGAGAGCTTGACCGTCTGGCGGCGCTGGTTCGGCAATTCGAGCGCCATGTAGTTCTTGCCCGGAATCGTCTCGACGACGCGAATCGACACGAGCGACAGCGAACGCGCGAGATCCTTCGCGAGACCGACGATCTGGCTGCCCTTCACGCCCGTCGCCGGCTCGATTTCGTAGCGCGTGACGACCGGCCCCGGATACGCGGCGATCACGCTCACCTCGACGCCGAAATCCTTCAGCTTCTTTTCGATGAGCCGCGAAGTGTATTCGAGCGTATCGGCGGCGATGGTTTCCTGGACCTTCGGCGGCGGATCGAGCAACGCGAGCGGCGGCAGCGTGGAATCGCCCGGCAGGTCCTTGAAGAGCGGCACCTGCTTCTCCTTCTCGGCGCGTTCGGAACGCGCGGGTGCCGGCGCGGCGGGCACGATCATGACCGGTTCGTGCTCCTCGCTCTTTTCGCGCGAGCGCACGACCTTGCCTTCGCGCTTGACCGCGGCCGCTTCGCCGAGCTTGCGGTCGCGGCCCGCTTCGCGGCGCAGTTGCGCGCCGGTGATCGCGTTGAGAATGCCGTCGCCGAGCTTTTCGCACACGGACAGCCACGAGAAGCGGAAATAGAGCGAGAGGCCGATCGCGAGCGCGATCAAAAGAAACAGCGTCGCGCCCGTGAAGCCGAGCGCATGCGACACATGCCGCGCGATGACATCACCGACGACGCCGCCCGGCGCACGCGGCAACTGCACCTTGAGCGACCACATGCGCAGCGCTTCGATGCCGTCGCTCGCGAGGAGCACGAGCACGAACGCGAACGCTTCGGCGAGCCAGGTGCGGTCGCGCGGCGCGTCTTCATCGACGACGGGCGGCTGCGTGGCGTGCTGAATGAGACGCCGGTAGTTCGCGACGATGCGCCGCCCGAGCAGCACGATGAGCCAGTAGGACGACAGCCCGAAGACGAGCAGCAGGATATCGGACGTATATGCGCCGACGCGCCCCGCCCAGTTCCCGATGCGATCGACGCTCACCGCGTGCGTCCAGCTCGGATCCTTGCGGCTGTACGAGAGGAGCGCCATCACGAGGAACAAGCCGAGCGCGACCTGGAGGATCCAGCGAATCTCGGTGAAGAGCCGCGACATGCGGTGCGGCAACGCCTGCGGGCTCGCGGAATAAGTAGCTTTGGCCATTGATTCGGTGTCGCTGTGTGTCGCTTTTTGCGGCTCGCGTCTTGCGCGAGGGCCGCATGGAACGGTGGCCTATTGTAAACGCTGCATTGCGGGGAAAGGCGCAAAACGGGCGCCTTCTTGCAACCTGTAACACTCGTCACGCGCGCGTCATGTGAATGTTTTTGCTCGCCGCAGCTATCAAACCGATTGAAAGGTTCACTCGGGAAGGCTTTTGCAGCGCCCTTTATAATCCTCTTTTTGCACCTAAATTCGGATCAACGGGATATCGCGCCGCATGCTTTGCACGACGAGCATCGTGGCTTGCGCCCGAATCGATCATCAATAACGGACCATCATCATGTCTTCGCCCAAACACGCCAAAGTGCTGATCCTCGGTTCCGGCCCCGCCGGCTACTCCGCCGCCGTCTATGCCGCGCGCGCGAACCTGTCGCCGCTGCTCGTCACGGGCCTCGCGCAGGGCGGCCAGCTGATGACCACCACGGACGTCGAGAACTGGCCGGCGGACCCGTCGGGCGTGCAGGGACCGGAACTGATGCAGCGTTTCGAAGAGCACGCGCGCCGCTTCAACACCGAGATCGTGTTCGATCACATCCACACCGCGAAGCTCAACGAGCGCCCCTTCCGCCTCATCGGCGATTCGGGCGAATACACCTGCGATTCGCTCATCATCGCGACGGGCGCATCGGCGCAATATCTCGGCGTGCCGTCGGAAGAAGCGTTCATGGGCAAGGGCGTGTCGGCCTGCGCGACCTGCGACGGCTTCTTCTATCGCAACGGTGAAGTCGCGGTGATCGGCGGCGGCAACACGGCCGTGGAGGAAGCGATCTATCTCGCGGGCATCGCGAAGAAGGTGACGGTCGTGCATCGCCGCGACAAGTTCCGCGCCGAGCCTATCCTCATCGACCGGCTGCTCGCGAAGGAAAAGGAAGGCATCGTCGATATCAAATGGAATCACGTGCTCGACGAAGTCACCGGCGATCAGTCCGGCGTCACCGGCCTGCGCATCAAGGATACGCAAAGCGGCAACACCACGGATATCGCGCTGCAGGGCGTGTTCGTCGCGATCGGCCACAAGCCGAACACCGATCTCTTCGTCAACCAGCTCGAGATGAAGAACGGCTACATCATCACGAAGGGCGGCACCACCGGCGACGCCACCGCGACGAGCATCCCCGGCGTGTTCGCGGCGGGCGACGTGCAGGATCACGTCTATCGCCAGGCGATCACGAGCGCCGGCACGGGCTGCATGGCCGCGCTCGACGCGCAGCGTTATCTCGAAACCATCGACGAAACCCCGACCGCGCATTCGATGAGCCACGAAGCGGATCGCTGATCGGGCGTCCAGCCGGGCGCGGCGAGCCGTTAGAATGGGGGCGCCCGCTTCCGGCGCGTCCAGAAACGCCGACTCGCACTGAAACGGGCCACGGTTCACGCCGCCGGCCCGTTTTCGATTTGAGCGCGCCATGCGTCGAGCCTGATTCCCGTCGATTTCCGTCGATTTCCGCTGGCCGAACGATGCCGAAGAATCTCCCCCACCCGAACGAACCGAAGGTCCGGCGCAAGCAAGCGCCGCGTCCCGCCACGTCCGCCGAAATCAAGCCGGTCGATGCGCGCGGCGTCGCCGCCGCCGTGAAGCGCGAAGGGCTGTCGGGTCTGTCGTCGCTCAAGCGCGCCTTGAAAGCCGATGCCGAAAAGCGCGAAGTGCAACGCGTCGCGGCGGTGCGCGCCGAACGCGAAGCCGTCGCGGATGCCGACGAGTTCCGTCGCGCGATCGGCGAAGTCGAACCGCTCAAGACGCCGCCGCGCACGACCGTCACGCGCGTGCCGCCGCCGCCCGTGCCGGTGCAGAGCCGTCGCGACGAGGAAGCCGTGCTGCAGGAAGCGCTCTCCGACGAATACGATCCCGAAAGCCTGCTCGACATCGACGAAACGCTGTCCTTCTACCGGCCCGGCATCAGTCAGGAAGTCGTGAGAAAGCTGCGGCGCGGCGCGTGGATCGTGCAGGCGCAGCTCGATCTGCACGGCATGCGCCGCGAAGAAGCGCGTGAAGCGCTCGCGGAATTCATCCGCGAATCGGTGAAGCGCGGGCTGCGGTGTCTGCGCGTGATTCACGGCAAAGGGCTCGGCTCTATCGGCAAGGAACCCGTGCTGAAGGGCAAGGTGCGCGCGTGGCTCGTGCAGAAGTCGGAAGTGATCGCGTTCTGTCAGGCGCGGCCGCACGACGGCGGCGCGGGCGCGGTGCTCGTGCTGCTGCAGCCGGGCGGCGCACCGCGTCATCACAACCATCCGCAGGACAAGAGCCTCGGCAGGAATCAGAATTCGGGGCCGGACAGTGCATCCTAGACTGAGCCTCGCCATCACCCTCATGGAGGCGCTCGCGATTTTCGCGTACGCCTTTTCCGGGCTCCTCGAAGCGCGCAAGCGCCGGCTCGACGCGGTCGGCGCGTTTCTCGTCGCGCTCGTCACCGCGTTCGGCGGCGGCACGGTGCGCGACGTGCTGCTTTCGCGCCGCCCGTTCTACTGGGTCGAGCATCAAGACTACGTGCTCCTCATCTTCGCGATGGCGATTTTCGCGCCCCTCTTCCTGAGCGTCACGTCGCGGCTCTTCGACCAGCGCGCGCTGCTCGTCACCGATGCGATCGGCCTCGGCCTTTTCAGCGTGTCGGGCACCTCGATCGCCCTCGATGCGCAAATGCCTGCCTTCACCGCGACGATGATGGGCGTCATCACCGGCGTATTCGGCGGCGTCCTGCGCGACGTCCTCTGCAACGAGATTCCGCTGATCCTGCGCGACTCGCGGCCCTACGCGGTGTGCGCGTTCGCCGGCTGCTGGATCTATCTCGGGCTGGAGCGCCTCGATGTCGATACCATCTACAACGTGCTCATTTCGACGGCGTTCATCCTGATCTCGCGGCTCATCACCTTCAAGTTCGATATCCGCCTGCCGCACTAGCCGCATCGGCGGCACGTGCGCGAAACAGGCGGGAAAACCCTTCCATTTGCTACAATCGCATCGTTTTCAGCCCCGCATCCGGCCGCGATGCAGCCCGCTCCGGTCGCCATCACGCACACAGAACATGAACATCGAGCAAGCGCGTTTCAACATGATCGAGCAACAGATCCGTCCGTGGGAAGTGCTGGACCAGGACGTGCTGAACTTGCTGTCAATCGTCAAACGCGAGAACTTCGTTCCCGCCGCGTACCGCAACATCGCCTTCGCGGACCTCGAAATACCGCTGCCCGGCGGCGAGCGCATGCTTTCGCCCAAGGTCGAAGCGCGCGTCCTGCAAGAGCTTGCGGTTCACAAGGGCGAGTCCGTGCTGGAAATCGGCAGCGGCTCGGGCTACATGGCGGCGCTGCTCGCGCATCGCGGCCGCAGCGTGACGACGGTCGAAATCTCGCCCGAACTCGCCGATTTCGCGAAGCAGAATCTCGCCGCCAATGGCGTGACGAACGCGGAAGTGATCACCGGCGACGGCGCGCTCGGCTGGGGTCAGGGCGCGCCTTACGACGTGATCTGCGTGTCCGGCGGCCTGCCGGTCATGCCGCAGGAATTTCTCGAGCAACTGAAGATCGGCGGGCGCATCGCGGCGTTCGTCGGCGCGGCGCCGGTCATGAAGGCGCAGATCATCACGCGCGTGGACGAAAAGCAGTTCCGCGTATCGGATGTTTTCGAAACGCTCGTCGCGCCGCTGAAGAACGCGGTGCATCCGTCGCAGTTCAAGTTCTAAGCCGAAAGCGCGCTGCCGGCCGTGTCCGGCAACGCGCGTCTTGCCAGGATTTCCATGCAAAACCTCACCGCACCCGAACTCGCCGCGTGGCTCGCGGATGCTTCGCGCCCCGCTCCCGTTCTGCTCGACGTGCGCGAGCCCTGGGAAATCCAGACGGCGAAGATGGACAACATCGTGGCGATTCCGATGCGCGACATCCCCGCGCGCAGCGAAGAACTCGACGACGAATCGCAGATCGTCTGCATCTGCCATCACGGCGCGCGCAGCGCGCAGGTCGCGATGTTCCTGGAATCGCGCGGCTTCACGCAGACGTTCAACCTGTACGGCGGCATCGACGCGTGGTCGCGTCAGGTCGACCCGTCGGTGCCCACTTACTGATTTCTCACCCCCCGCTCGACCACAACGGCGCGCCGCTCGCCGAATAGACGACGAGATATCCGCTCGGAAGGACGCTCGCATAAGCGCCCGGATTGCCCGAGGTGTGGGTCTGCCAGACCATCGCGCCGTTGTTGTCGTACATCGCCAGATTGCCGTCCTCCTGCATCCGGATTTCGACGCCCGGCGCGCCGCTCACGCGCGATGACCACATCGCCGCCCCGTTGTTCATCGCGACGAGATAACCGTCGCCCTGCAAGTTCAATTGCGCGCCGCCGCTGCACGCCGCGAGCGATCCGCCCGCGCCGAGGCCCTCGCCCATCGCGATACGTCCACACACCGCCGGCGCGTTGATCGGCGGCAGCGCGGCGAACCACGTCAGATCGACGGCATTGGCGATCGCCTGCATGCCGGCATCGTCCGGATGCAGATCGTCGCCGCTGTTGTAGGCGCGCGCGTAGGCGGTGGACTCGTACGCGCCCGCCGGATTGCCCAGCACCGCGGCCTGATCGAGCACGGCGTCGCAGCCGCTGTTCCGGGTGCGCAGGTACGCATTCACGGTCTGACGCGTGTTCTCGATCTCGGGCGTCCATGCGTCCAGGCCCTGGAAGGGCGTGAGCGTCGAGCAGATCAGGCCCACTCTCGCGACCATCGTCTGCTGGACAAGCTGCTGATAGGCGTCGATGAGTTGCTGCGCGCTCGGCGGATTGCCGCCGATGAGATTGTTCACCGCATCGTCGGAAACGATCACCCACTTCACGTTGGACTGCGCGAGCACGTCGCGGGCAAAGCGCGTGAGCCCGGCCTGACCCGAGCCGTTCGTGAAGAAATCGTTGCCGCTGATGCCCTGGTTCAGCACGCCGACGGTCATGCCCGCGCGGTTCAGCCGCTCCGCGAGCCGGTTCGGCCAGCGCCGGTTCGTGTTGGGCGTCGACGCGAACCCGTCCGTGATCGACGCGCCGAACGTGACCACCGCGCCCGTCGCGGCGGCGTTCATCACATCGACATTGGTGAGGAAATAGTACGACTGCTCGCCCGCCGCGTTCACGACGCCGCCCGCGAACGTCGGGTCCGCGCTGACGTCGCCGGGCGCGATCCAGTTGTCCTGCATGCCCTCGACATGGCCGGTCGCACCCGCTTGCGTCTGCGACGGAATGTGGAAGCTCACGACGATATCGGCGAGCGCCGGCACCTGAAACGGGATGGCGTCGGTCTGCACCGTGCCGCCCGCGGGAATCGTCACGTAGGGCTGGCCGTTGAAGGTCGCGGCCTTGTCGGAGCCGGCGATCGTCCCCGGCCCGCTCGAACGCCGCGCGACATGCACGTCGCCGAGCCTGACCGGCTGCGCGCCGAACAGATTGGAAAACGTCAGGCGCGCCGCCGTGCCGCCGATGCTCGTATGCACGACGTGGCGGATCGTCTGGTTGTTGAAACCGGGATCGGCCGTGATGTCGGGCGCGGCTGCCCAGGTTCCGGTCCACGGTGCGCTCGTGATGACCCCCTGCGCGAAATAATGAGACGTATCCGGCCAGGACAGGAAAACGACGAGCGCCAGGCCGACGAGCTTGTGCAAACCTCGCTTCACGTTCGCCTCCCTGACCGGTCTTCTGATTGATGGAAGGAAACTAGACCACGTCGGCCGCGCCGTCGTCGTGCGCTAACGTACAGACAACGCCAAACGCCTCGACATCGACCAAAAAACAGAAAGCCGCATGAAAGTTTCTCTCATGCGGCTTTGGTCGAACGTCAGACGGAACGCGGATCAGACGACGTTCATCGCCAGCGCGCTCGCGCGATAGTGCTCCGCCGCCTTTTCGGTGTCGCCCAGTTGCTCGTGCAGCCGGGCAAGCGCGCGATGCGTGCGGATCTTGAGGGGTTCGTTGTCGGCGAGCTTCAGCGCCGACTCGAGAAACGCCTGCGCCTTGCCCCACAACTGCTGATGCAGACACAGCCGCCCGAGCGTGAAGAGCAGGTCGGCGTCTTCGGTGCGTTCCTTCTGCCACGCTTCGGCGCGCTGAATGAGCGGGAACGCGTCGCCACCGACGATGCAATCCGGATAGCGCCGCAAGAGCCGCGCGTCCCAGTTGTGCGCGAGCGCATCCTCGACGATCTTCTTCGCTTCCGCGCGACGATCGAGCGCGATCAGCAATTCGGCGGCGAGATCGGCGAGACGCGGCGACTGACGCTCGGTCGCCGAAAGCGATTGCCACAGTTCGAGCAGCGCGTCGGGATTGTGCCGCCGGTCGCGCAGCAGGTTTTCCGCCGCCACCTGACGCAGCCGCACCGCGACCGCCGGATGCAGCGCCTCGCGCTTCTCCAGCATGCGCGCGAGCTTCAGCACTTCGCCCCAGTTCTTCAACTGCTGCTGCGCGCGCAGCGCGATCTGCTGCGCGTGAATGCGCCGGCCGCCCTGCGCCTGCATTTCGGTGAGCGCGACGAGCGCGCCGTCGGCATCGCGGCCATCGGCGCGCATGTCGGCGGTCGCCATCAGACGCGCGTCCTGCCAGTCCGCGCCGGACACCTGCGCGAGCCATTCGTCGCGGCGCGCATATTCGTGCAGACGGTGCGCCGCGTTTGCACCGATGAGCCCTGCCGCGCCCTTGTTGTCGTCGACGGACAGCGCGTCGCGGGCGGCTTTCTCGGCCTTCGAGAAGCGCCCGGCGTACAGATGCCCGACCGCATCGCGCAGCGACGCATTCGCCTTCGCGAGCTTGCTGCGCGCGCGATACGCGGCGACGCGCGACGGCATTTTCCACACGCCGCGCGCCGCGCGAATGAGCGCGTAGAGCACGATGAACAGCACGACGAGCGCCACGGCGAACAGATTGAGCGACATGTCGACCCGATACGGCGGGATCACGAGCAGGATCTGCCCGCCGTTGAAGCCCCCGACCGTCGCGACGATCACCGCGACGGCGAACAGCAGCGCGAGCCAGATGAGTCCACGAATCGTCATCATCCGCCTCGCTTGAACTGATGGACGGCGGCGAGGCTGGCGTTCAGGTTCGGCACGGCGACGGCGAGCGACGCCTGATCGACCTGCTTCACGAGATCGCGCACGGCCTGCACTTTTTTGGACGATGCGTCGAAGTAGCGCGCGAGCGCGGCATCGGCGACGCGCAGATCCGACTTGAGCGTCGGCTCGCTGCGCGACAGCAGCGACAGACGCGCGGACAGAAGACGCAGCTTCACGTTCTCGCGCACGAAATAGCCTTGGTCGGGCGACGTGAGCATTGCGTCGGCGTTATCGATGCGCCGCACCGACACGAGGCTCGACAACTGCTGGCCGATGCCGCTCGTGATCTGATGCCACAGCACCTTCCAGCGCGGCTCGCCGGTCGCCGCGGCGATCGACGCGCTGTTGCCCGGCTCGGCCGTCTGCGCGCGGGCGCGTGCGATCGGCGCTTCGCCCGACAGCGGCAACTGGTCGATCTGGTCGATGGCCGTGTCGAGCTTGATCGCGAGGCCGGTGAGATCGGTGGTGGGCGTGGCCTTCAGCTTGTCCATGTCCAGCGCGATCGCCTTGCGGATCGCGACGACCTGCGGACCGGTGGTCGCGGCGAGGCGCGTGTCGGCGCTTTGCAGCGCGAAGAGCGCGAGTTGCACGTTGCCGGTCAATTGCAGTTGCTGGCTCGCGCTCGACAGAATCTGCTCGACTTCGGCGACGGTCCAGTCGTCGCGATTGCTCGCGAGATCCTGATATTGCTGCTGCAACGCCTGGCTGTGCGCTTCGGCGTCGTTGAGCTTGCCTTGCAACTGGATGATCTGCGTGTTGAGCGCGGTGGTCGCGCTCGCGGCCTGATCGGCTTTCGCGCGCAGATCGGCGTTCTGGCCGTCGGACTGGGCGAGGCGCTGCGTCAGTTGCGCGTCGGCGCGGTCGAACTTGCGGTTCAGGACGAACGCGCCCGCGCCCGCCGCCACCGCCAGAATGACGACGACGAACCACAACAACACGATGCCCGCGCCGCCGCGACGCTTCTGCTGCTCGAAAGGCGTGAAAGGCGTGTTCGGCGGCAAGGGCGGTGTCACGTTCGGCTGAGGTGAAGCTTTTTTGGAATCGTTCGAATCAGTCATGCGTGATTGAGCCGTTTGGTGGGCCGGCGCGGTGGCCGGATGGGCGTCCGTCGGCGCGGATGAGGATTGCTTCGAGCTCGATGCGCTCGCCGCAGCGCTCGCAAATGCGTAGGCCTCCGGATCGCGTGATGTCGATGCCCGCGCGGACGCGGCGCCGGTTTCTGACGGGAACAGCGCTTCCAGCGAGTGTGCGATGCGTTCGTCGCCCGCGCCGGACACCGTAATCCTATCAAAACCCGCTCCCCGCGCGGCTTCGGCGATGCGCGGGTGCGGGCAGACGACCGGCGTGCGCTTGAGCAGCACGATTTCGCCGGCGGTGAGATGTTCGTGCGCGAGCTCGTCGAGATTGCGCACGCCTTCGGAACTCGTCAGCAGCCACGCGTGCGCCTTGCCCGAAAGCAGTTCGTGGATGCGCTCCCACTTCTGCATCGACGGCTCGGGCAGCACGCGGCGGTACGCGGCGGCTTTCTCGACGCGCGCGCCCGCCTCGGCCAGCCGTTCGGCGAGCCATTCGCGGCCGCCGTCGCCGCGCACGATCAGCACGCGCCGGCCTTCGAGACCGTTCGTGCCGAAATGCGCTTCGATCGCGGTGTAGAGCGCTTCCGAGTCGAAGCGCGGATCGGCTTCTTCCGCCGGCGGACTGATCACGCGATGCGCGGGCGCGTGCACGCCCTGCCGCGCCAGCGCCGCGACCGATCCCGGACCGACGACCGCGACGGGCAGATCCACGGGCCACGGCGCGGCGAGCCGCGCGAAAGCATGATCGATCGCATTCGGCGACACGAACACGACGAGTGCGTAACGCGCGGGCATGTCCGGCAAGTCCGGCGGCAGAAAAAGCTCGTCGAGCGCGGCGCGCAGCGGGGCATCGTCGGCGACGGGCGCGATATCGATGAGCGGAAATTCCAGCGTGTCGAAGCCGGCGCTCGCGAGGTGCGCGAGCAACGCGGACGACTGTCCGCCCGGACGCGTGACGACGACGGTGGCGCGGCGCTCGCTCGCCATCAGGACTTCGGCGCCGAGGGCGCGGCGTTGGGGGCATCGGCGCGGCTCATCGTCGTGAGCGCGTTGACGATGTCCATTGCGCCTTGCGCTTCGAGATCCGCCGATACGCGCTTGCCGAGCGCGAGCGCGCCGGCGAGATCGGGCGAACGCACGGTTTCTTCGGCGCGCAATACGCGTTTGCCGTCGGGCATCGACACCGCGCCGCGCAAGTGCAGCGCGCCTTCGCGCCACACGGCATGCGCCGCGAGCGGCACTTCGCAACTGCCGCCGAGCGCACGCGACACCGCGCGTTCCGCTTCGACCGCGAGCGCGGTGGCTTCGTCGTGCAAGGGTTCGAGCCACGCGGCGAGATCGGCGCGATCCGCGCGAATCTCGATGCCGAGCGCGCCCTGCCCCGCCGCCGGCAAACTCTCCGAAGGATCGAGCAGCGCCCGGATGCGCGCTTCGAGCCCGAGCCGCTTCAAACCGGCGGCCGCGAGAATGATCGCCGCATATTCGCCGCGATCGAGCTTGCCGAGACGCGTGTCGAGATTGCCGCGCAACGGACGCACTTCGAGCGCGGGAAAGCGCGCGCGGATCATCGCTTCGCGGCGCAGACTCGACGTGCCGACGATGCTTCCCGCCGGCAACGCCTCCAGCGATTCATAGTGCGGCGAGACGAACGCATCGCGCGGATCTTCGCGCTCCAGAATGGCGCCGAGCGCGAAGCCTTCGGGCAGTTCCATCGGCACGTCTTTGAGCGAATGCACGGCGAGATCGGCGCGGCCATCGGCGAGCGCGGCTTCGAGTTCTTTCACGAAGAGACCCTTGCCGCCGACCTTCGACAACGTGCGATCCAGAATCTGATCGCCGCGCGTCGTCATTCCGAGGATTTTTATGTCACAAGATGGATATAATTTGTGCAGCGCACACCGCACATGCTCGGCTTGCCACATCGCAAGCCGGCTTTCCCGCGAAGCGATGGTGATGCTCGCGGGCGGTGTCGTTGAATGCGTCTCGGAATTCATTGATGCTCGATCGAATGACGGGATGGATGATAGACATTAGCGAACAATGGTAGCACGCACGCCAGGGTCCACCGACACACGGGCACCGCGCGAGAGCCTTGTCCGATGCGCCTTTCGGGGCGTCCGTGGCACGTTTATACGCGGGTGAACGGCGGCGCATGCCGCTTCTCGCGCGACGAACGTTCCGGAGCCCGCTAAACGCCGCGGCATGCTGTCGCCGGTTTGACGCACGGCCGTTCGCGCGGCCTGCGGTTTCCTGTGCCGTGTCGCGTCGATGTGCCCCTGGCTTCGCAGCTTCTGAGAGGAACCCAACGTGACGTCTTCTGGATCGGCTCGCCCGGCGCGCCGCAACGCCGCATTGCCCAAGTCTCCCTCCTCCGACGCGCCCCGCGCGACGTCGTCGTCCATCGTCACGGCGAAGGCCGCCACGGCCGCGAAGGCGTCGAAAACGGCCATCGCGCCGAAACCGAGACCCGGCATCAAGGCTGCGGCCAAGCGCGTTGCGACCAAAACGAAAGCGCCGCGCGCCAACGGCGCGGCCGCGCCGAAATCGACGACCCGCACGCGCGACGACAAAGACCGCCCGCTCTTCGAAGACATCCGCTTTCTCGGGCGCCTGCTCGGTGAAGTGCTGCGCGAGCAGGAAGGCGACGCCGTGTTCGACGTGGTCGAAGCCATTCGTCAGACGGCCGTGAAGTTCCGTCGCGAAGACGACAGCGAAGCCGCGCAGACGCTGGAGAAGAAGCTGCGCGCGCTGTCGCCGGAACAGACGGTGTCGGTGGTGCGCGCATTCAGCTATTTCTCGCATCTGGCGAACATCGCGGAAGACCGCCATCACAATCGCCGCCGCCGCATCCACGCGCTCGCGGGCTCCGTCTCGCAACCGGGCACGATCGCCTATGCCATCGAGCGCATGCGCGAGCACAAGAACATCAGCGCGACGCGCAAGCTGCTGGAGAAGTTTTTCGGCGACGCGCTCATCGTGCCGGTTCTCACCGCGCATCCGACCGAAGTCTCGCGCAAGAGCATTCTCGACGCGCAGCACGACATCGCGCGCCTGCTCGCCGAACGCGATCAGGAACTGACCGCCCGCGAGCGCGCGCAGAACGAAGCCGTGCTGCGTGCGCGGGTGACGTCGCTGTGGCAGACGCGCATGCTGCGCGAAACGCGGCTCTCCGTCACCGATGAAATCGACAACGCGCTGTCCTACTATCGCGCGACGTTCCTCGCGGAGATTCCCGCGCTTTACGCCGATATCGAAGGCGCGCTCGCCGAGCACGGCCTGCCCGTGCGCCTGCCGCCCTTCTTCCAGATGGGAAGCTGGATCGGCGGCGACCGCGACGGCAATCCGTTCGTCACCGGCGAAACGCTCGAAACCGCGATCACCCGTCAGGCGATCGTCATCTTCGAACACTATCTCGAAGAGACGCACAAGCTCGGCGCGGAATTGTCGGTGTCGAATCTGCTGGCCGGTTCGAGCGATGCGCTGAAGGCGCTCGCCGATGCCTCGCCGGATCAGTCGCCGCATCGCACGGACGAGCCGTACCGGCGCGCGCTGATCGGCATGTATACGCGGCTCGCGGCGAGCGCGCGCGTGCGGCTCGGCGAAGGCGTCGTCGCGGTGCGCAGCGCGGGCGCCGGCCAGCCGCAGATTCGCGCGACGCCCTACGCCGACGCCTCCGAATTCGTGCGCGACCTGCACGTGCTGATCGACTCGCTCACGGAGCATCACGGCGCGTCGATGTCTACCCTGCGTTTGTCGCCGCTCGCGCGCGCCGCCGAAGTGTTCGGCTTCCATCTCGCGAGCATCGACTTGCGGCAAAGCTCGGATATCCACGAAGCGGTGGTCGCCGAACTGCTTTCGCGCGCGGGTGTGGCCGCGGATTACGCGTCGCTGACCGAAGAGCAGAAGCGCGACGTGCTGCTGAAGGAACTGGCGCAGCCGCGTCCGCTGCGCCTGCCTTACGCGGAGTATTCGGATCTCGCGAAGAGCGAGCTCGGCGTGCTCGAAGCCGCGCGCGAGACGCGCCGGAAGTTCGGCACGCGCGCGGTGCGCAACTACATCATCTCGCATACGGAAACCGTCAGCGATCTGCTCGAAGTGATGCTGCTGCAGAAGGAAACCGGCGTGCTGCAAGGCTGCGTCGGCAGCAAGGACGATCCCGCGCGCGACGGCCTGATGGTGATTCCGCTCTTCGAGACCATCGCCGACTTGCGCAACGCGCCGGTCATCATGGGCGAATTCTTCGCGCTGCCGGGCATCGACAAGCTGATCGAAAATCAGGGCAACGAGCAGGAAGTGATGCTCGGCTATTCGGACAGCAACAAGGACGGCGGTTTCCTCACGTCGAACTGGGAGCTGTATCGCGCGGAAGTGGCGCTGGTTGCGCTTTTCAAGGAACGCGGCACGACGCTGCGGCTGTTCCACGGGCGCGGCGGCACGGTCGGACGCGGCGGCGGCCCGACCTATCAGGCGATTCTGTCGCAGCCGCCCGGCACCGTCGACGGGCAAATCCGCCTGACCGAGCAAGGCGAAGTGATCGCGAGCAAGTTCGCGAACGCGGAGATCGGGCGGCGCAATCTGGAGACGGTCGTCGCCGCGACGCTCGAAGCATCGCTGCTGCCGCACGAGAACGCGCCCGCGCAATTGCCGCAATTCGAAGCGACGATGCAGACGCTCTCCGATTCCGCGATGGCCGCGTACCGCGCGCTCGTCTACGAGACGCCCGGCTTCACCGACTACTTCTTCCTGTCCACGCCGATTTCGGAGATCGCGGAGCTGAACATCGGCAGCCGGCCGGCGTCGCGCAAGCTGCAGGATCCGAAGCAGCGCAAGATCGAGGATCTTCGCGCGATTCCGTGGGGCTTCTCGTGGGGTCAGTGCCGTTTGCTGTTGACGGGCTGGTACGGCTTCGGCAGCGCGGTATCGGCGTATCTCGACCGCGCCGGCTCCGACGACGAACGCGCGAAACGTCTCGCGACGCTGCGCAAGATGCACAAGACGTGGCCGTTCTTCAAGAACCTGCTGTCGAACATGGACATGGTGCTCGCGAAGACCGATCTCGCGGTTGCGTCGCGCTATGCGCAACTCGTCACCGACAGGAAGCTGCGCAAGACGGTGTTCGACAAGATCGTCGCGGAGCATGAGCGCACGTCGAACGTGCTCGCCGAGATCACCGGCAAGGGCGAGCGTCTCGCGGACAACCCGCTGCTCGCGCGCTCGATCAAGAACCGCTTCCCGTATCTCGATCCGCTCAACCACTTGCAGGTGGAACTGCTCAAGCGCCACCGCGCGGGCGATCAGAACGTGCGCCTGCGGCGCGGGATTCATTTGACGATCAACGGGATTGCGGCGGGGCTGCGTAATACGGGGTGATGTTACGGCGCGGGCCGGGGTTTTCGCCGGATCGCGTATTCGTGGTGGAGGTCACTTTCTTTGCTGTTGCAAAGAAAGTGACCAAAGAAAGCAGCTTTTATCGCGCTCGGTGCGGGGGCTTTCTGAGGCTTCGAGGGTTTGAGTGAAACTTGCCTTCGCGTCGGTCTATTAGCGTTGCCCCTGTGCGGGGCGGCAGTCACTTTCTTTGCTGCTGCAAAGAAAGTAACCAAAGAAAGCAGCTTT
>NZ_OGTP01000022.1 GCF_900258035.1 Caballeronia novacaledonica
GGCGCGGGCACGGCGGCGGGCAATGCGATGGGCGGTCGCGGCGGCGGCCTGATCGGCGCGGCGCTAGGCGGCGGCGCGGGTGCCGCGCTGGGCGGCAATGTCTCGCGTTCGAATTCGTACGCGGACGACTATAGCCGCGGTAGTCACGGCAAGCGGCATAAGCGTCATCACCACGACTGAGCGCTTTCCATAACCGGAAGATGGCGGCGAACGCGCCGAGGCCGTGCTTTTGAGTCGCCGCTCGCGTGCCGGCGTGTCCGGCACGCGAGGTCGCGGCGCTTTATGCCTTGCCGGACTCGGCGCCGATCGACCGATCCAGAAAGCTCGACAACAGCGGCGCGATTTCGTCGAGCTTGTCTTCCAGCGCGAAATGCCCGGTGTCGAAAATGTGCGTTTCCGCATCGGGAAGATCGCGCAGATACGGGTGTGCGCCCTCTTCCGGAAAAATCTTGTCGTTCTTGCCCCACACGATGATCGTCGGCGGCCGATGCTCGCGGAAGAACGCCTGAAACGCCGGGTAAAGAGGCACGTTCGTCCCGTAATCGAGGAACAGATCCATCTGAATCTCGCGATTGCCCGGACGGTCGAGCAGCGCCTGATCGTGCAGCCAGTTGTCGGGGCTGATCCTCGACACATCGGAGACGCCGTCGGTGTATTGGAAGATCGTCGTGTCGAGCGTGACGAGGCCGTGCAGCGCTTCGCGATTCTTCACCGATTGATCGGCCCAATACGCCTTGATCGGATTCCAGAACTCGCGAAGGCCTTCGGTATAGGCGTTGCCGTTCTGAACGATGAGGCCCGCCACGCGCGCCGGGTTCTTCAGCGCGAGCCGGTAGCCCACCGGCGCGCCGTAGTCCATCACGTACATCGCGAAGCGATCGATATTCAGACGGCCCAGCAATACGTCGATCATGTCGGCGTAGCGCTGAAAGCCGTAGCTGAACGTAGCGCGATCGGGCGCATCGCTCTGACCGAAGCCGGGGTAATCGGGCGCGACGACGCGGTACTTCTGCGCGAGGATCGGGATCAGATTTCGAAACATGTGCGACGACGTCGGGAAACCGTGAAGCAGAAGCACGACGGGGGCGTCCGTCGGGCCGGCTTCTCTGTAGAACACGTTGACGCCATCGATGGATTCGGTCTTGTATCGAACGACTGGAATCGAGGTCATGATGCGATTTCCTGTGAGATGGTGAATGACTGCATGGTGCGCCGTTCGCCGTTTCGACGGAATCCTCTCGATAAAGAATGCACTGTTCTTCTATCGAGATGAATTGTCCTCTGGAACGATCTCGCGCGGCGTGACTCCGAGCGTGCGTTTCATCCAGTAAGCCATGTGGCTCGCGTGCGCGAAGCCGCATTCCAGCGCAATGCCGCTGACGGTCATATGGCCTTGCGCGAGCAGCCGCTTCGCCCTTTCGATGCGCTGCGCCACGACATAGCGATGAACCGGCGCGCCGAACGTCGCCCGAAACAGCACCTTGAAATGAGGCACGCTGAGTCCGGCGACTTCAGCGAGTTCGGCGAGCGTCAAGCGCGCATCGAGATGAGCGTCGATGTAATCGGTAATGCGCATGGCGAGGCGGCGCGTCAGCATCGGTGTGGATGATCGGGTGGCGAAGGCGTCGTCGGCATGGGCGAGACGCACGATCATGGCGACGCAGAGGCTTTCCGCGTAGAGCGCATCGGATGCGCGCTCGGCTTCCAGTTCCGCGCGCAACGCCCACGCGAGATGCTGAAAGCGCGCGTCGCGCCACTGGAAGCGCGGCATGATTCGCGCGCTCGCGCCGCGCGTTCCGATCTGCGACAGCGTGCGTCGCGCGAATTCGTCGGTGAAACCGATGCGCAGGATGGTGCAATCGGCATCGTCGGCCCATTCTCCGTCGAGGCCCGCGGGAATCACGTCCGCATCGCCCTGAGTCTGGACGCGCGACATGCGCTGCCCGTCGCAACGGCAATGCGCGGTCACCGGCGCGCCGACATGCACGCCGACGCGATGCTCGTCCATCGCCGCAACGCGATGCGCGCCCGCCGCGACAAGAACCAGCTCCGCGCCGAAGCCGGACCAGTCGAGATGCTCGCTGGAGCGTAGCCGCGTTCGCGCGGGGGGATCGATCGCATTCACGGTTTGAACCTTCGCAGAAGGGTTTTTGCGCATTATGCATGCGTCTTTTTCGAACTGCTTCGAGCACGCAATCATCCGTTCTTGCTGAGGACAATCCATTCATGCGCGACGCTCATTCGATACCGCTCTACGCTCGACTCATACGAATCGGACGGGAGTCGAGCGATGCATGTGATCTTCGGTGCCGCAGGCAAAGCAGGACGAGCGACGGCAATGGCATTGCGGCGCGCGGCGCTGCCGGTGCGCGCGGTCGTGCGCGATGCGGCACAAGGCGATGCGCTCGCGAAGATGGGTTGCGAGATCGCCGTCGCCGATCTGCATGACGTCGATGCGCTCAGCCGCGCACTCGACGGCGCGCATGCGGTTCAGATGCTGATTCCGTTGCCGCGCGACGATCCCCGTCCGGCCGACACGATGCGCTCGACCATCGACATCGCGGCGCGTGCGCTCGCGGCTCATCGCGATGCGCATGTGTTGGCGCTATCCGACTACGGCGCCGAACTCGATACGGACACCGGCATCACCATGCTGTTCCATCACTTCGAAGCGGCGTTGCGCGATGCATCGGCGAAACTCACGCTGCTGCGCTCCGCGGAACATATGCAGAACTGGATGCGTGTGTTGCCGGTTGCGTTGTCGAGCGGCGTGCTGCCGAGCTTTCACGATCCCGTCGACAAGCGCTTCCCGACGATATCCGCGGGCGATGTCGGCGTCGTGTCGGCGCGTTTGCTGAGCGAAACGTCGCACGTCGAGGGGACGCGCATCGTGAGCGTCGAAGGGCCGTCGCGTGTCAGCGCGATCGATGTGGCGCAGTCGATCTCGGATGCAAGCGGACGCCCCGTCAAGGCACTCGCGCTGCCTCGCGATCAATGGGCCGCGACGCTTGCGCGCGGCGGCCTGAGCGATCAGCACGCGCGGCTCATCATCGAACTGTTCGATGCGCACAATGCTGGTCGAATCGATGTCGAGGAAGGCGTGGGCGAGCGTGCGTTCGGGACGACGAAGTTGAGGCGTGCGGTTGAGGAGATGGTTGCGGGGATCGAGGTGAGTTGAGAAGTGGCAGTGGCCTCCGCCACTTCAGGCAGCACTCAGCATACGAAACTCCACGTCGATCGCCTTGCCGCGCTCACACCATGCACGGAATTGCGCGCGTCGCCTGGTACTCTCGGCGACATTCTGCTCGACCGTTTCGACTTCGCCGCGCAGCGCCGTCATCTCGGGGAAGAATTGCGCTTCGAACGAGTCACCGTTGATCAGCGCGAGCAGTTCGGCGCGCTGCTGTTCAAAGTTCTCGATCATGTCCGCGAGCATTTCGCGAAACGCCTTTTCGCGCTTCATCTTGTCATAAGAGTCCCACGCCTCCAGCCCCAGGCCGATGAGCGACAGCGCGCCATTGAGTCCTTTCGCCAGCTTGACGGCGCCCCAAGGCTTGAATTTCAGCATCTTGCCGATATCGAGTCCGACGACCTTCGCCACGCCGACAATGCCGTCGCGTGCCGCGAGCACCGAGGCGTTATTGATCATTCCGCTCTTGATGGCGTACTGCAGCCCCTGCTTGCCGAATGCGAACATGGTCTCGTTGAAGTGATTCACTTCAGCGACGAAGCCGACCGCCATCTTGTCGACTTCCAGTCTGGCGGAACTCAGTTGCCGGTCGAAGGCGTTTTGCAGATTGGCGTTCAGCACCGCGCCGCCCGCGCCGATCTGCCGCTCGAAAAACTCCGGGAATGCCTCAAGCGTCTGCCCTCTCGCCTTCAGAATCAGATCGGAGAAGAAGCGCACGACGAATTCGCGCAAGCCGATCTGCGACTCCAGAATGCGCCGGCTGGCCGCGCCCAACTGCGTGTTCAACTGGCGGCTCATTGTCGCGAGTTGCTGGACCTCCTGGGCGATTTTGTCGTCCTGCTCCAGCGCGATGGGCAACTGCTTTCCGATCACGTCGCGAGCAATGCTTCTCTTCGTTTCGTCGACGACCGCCGCGACGCCGCCCGCCGCCGACACTTTCTTCGACGTCGCGTCCTGAAGCAACGCGATGCGCGACAGCGCGCGGAACCGGTCGAGATCCGAGAGCCAGTGTTCGGTGCCCATCTCGAACGGATCGGCCGCCACCGCCACGACGGCAAGACTCGCGGCTTCCAACTCGGTCAGCGCGATCAGGTCGCGCAGGCGGCCCGCGACATTCTCCTTCTTGATGGTCAGATTATGTCCATAGTCGCGCTCATCCTCGACGTCCGCGATGGCATCGAAGCGGCTCAGAACGAATACCGTGCGCGGCAGCAGGTTCAGCTCGCGAAACAGCCAGTTCAGGTCGTCGGCATGACTCGCCTTGATCGGATTGGCGGGATCCATGACGTAGAGGACGAGATGCGCCTCGCTCACATACTTGCGCGTCAGATCTTTGTACTTCTCGATGACATGCGTCGTCTCATTCTCCTGCTCCTTGAAGCCGAACAGTCCCGGCGTGTCGATGAGCAGGCATTCCGGCCCGGCCTGATAGACGGTCACGGCATTCGACGACTCCTCGTGACTGATCTTCATCGTCGACTTGTCGAGCTTTTCGAGCCACGCGGCCGCGATCGCGGTCTTGCCTTCGGAGAAACCACCGATCAGCGCGATACGCAACGTGTCGTCCTGAGCGCTGCGGATCGCGTGGCCGAGCTTTGCTTTCAGAGCGGTATCGACGTCGATGCCGAACGCTTCGCCATCCGTCAGAAACTGTTCCAGTTCCCGCAGCACGTTCAGCGTTTCAGCCTGCCGTTCCTTGTGGGTTCGCACCGTGTCTTTCATGCCACTGCCTCTTCCTTCGTGTCGTGTCGAATGCCATCGCCCGACGGGACGATCGTCTTCGAAAACCGGTTCAGGTTCGCGCACACTTCGATCATCGCGGAATTGACGTCCGCCACCTGATCGACGGATTGCTTGATCTCGGCCTTGATCGCGCTCATGCGCTCGTCCACGTTCGCGCACAATTCATCGACATTCGTCTTCATCGCGTCATGCATGGACCGCACGACTCGCTCCAGATTCTCATCGGTCGCCTTGCGCTGCTGTGCTTTTTTGAAGTCCGAGTCGACCAGCCCCCAGAGCGCCTTTGCGATGCTCACGATGATGGTCAGTCCACCAATAGCGAGCGAAATCCATCCCGCCGGGTTCCAGAACATCAGCGCGCCGCCCACGAGGGCTGCAACGAGCGATGCGTATTGCACGCCGCTGTCGAACTGCATGACGAATTCGAATTCATGCCTGAAGCGGCCATCACCAAAGGCGCGATACGCGTTCCGAACCTCGTTGATGCGCTCGCGGAAGCGATCCAGCACGTTGGCGACATCGTCCTGAAAGCGATCCAGGTTCTCGCCGATCTGTTGCTTCAGCCGGCCTTCGAGCATGTCCTGCTCCGCGTGAATCTGACTCCTCAGGCACGATTTCAAATCGTCGTTGCCGATTCCGGCTTCAATCCTTTCATAGACGTTGACACGCACTCGGCTTTCGAATGAGTAGACGGCGTCCGTCCCGAGGTTCTGCATGCTTCGCCCGAGCCCGCCGACCGTCAGATCGAGTTGCTGCTCGACCCGCACCCAGTCGTCGCCGCATGCTTGCGCGAGCGGTCCGATCGTCTCTTGTTGCGCCGACATGAGCGTGTTCTCCGCTTCTTTCACGGCGAATTGAACCTTGTTGACGTTCGCAGCGCGCATTCGCGCCTCGCAATCCTCGATCATGGAGCCGGTCAGACGGTCGACGAACGGCCGGAAGCCGGATTTCGCGAGCACGTCCTCGACGCTGAACCTGGCGAGGAACTTCGTGCGGTTGCGCACGAGGTCCGAGCCCGGCACGAGACATTCGGAGGAGGCGAGAAATGCCGGCTGCGAGCTCAGTGCGGTGCAGCCGCGATACTTCGATCCAAGATGCTCGTGCATCGTTTCGTCGAGCGCGACGAGGCCGCCGCGTTCGCTGTCGCTCAACAATTCGGCCTTTCCAAGCGGAATCGGGTTGGCGATCCGCTTGTTGTAGATCGACCAGACTTCCGTATGATCGCCGAGTTGCGCGCGGATTTTTTCGAGCGTGCCATGTCCGTCCGCGTCGCGCGTCTGCGGCGGCGCGGCCTTGCCGGTGACATAGAAGACCGCGTGCGCCGACTGCACCGCCCCAAGAATGCTGTCGATGACTTCCGCTTCCTTGCCCTCGATGCCGGGCACGTCGAGCAACTCGAAGCGCTGGCCATTGGCTTCGAACGTATAGGCCTGCGTGTAGCGCGTGAAGTCGGAGCGGCCCGTTCCGATGATATGTCCGTCGGCCAGAACTTCGAGCTCGGCAAGCTTCGATAGGAATTCGGCCTGCCGATCATTGCTCTCCTGAAGAGCGGCGCGCGCGGCTTCGATATTTATCTGGCCGGCAGCGCGCTCGGCCTCATGAGTCACGGCGAGTTCGGCTTGCCGCTGAGCGGCCTCCGCGAACGCGATTTCTTCGGGCGCTTTTCGAAAGAACCGCAAGAGTTTCCGCCACAGCGATGCGGAACGCTTCTCCCTATCGACCTGCTCACGCAGGCACTGCATCTCACCTTCCAGTGTTTTCCGCTCGGCATCGCGACGCGCCTCGTTCATGAGAGCGTTCGAGCGCAAGCTGTCCAGTTGCGTCTCGTCGCGCAGGATCGACTCCTGCAGTTCGGACAGCGCGGCTTCGCTCAGCCCGTGCTCGCTTTGAAGCGCGTGAAACTTCGCGTGCTCATGAGTCTTCGTCTCTTCGCCGAGAAGGATGCGCAGCGTTTCGACGATCGTCGATTTACCGGCGTTCGTCTCACCGTAGAACGCGATCGTGAACTTGTCCCAGCGCGCATGTTCACGCAACGATTCGATGCGCGTGACGAGTTCATCGTGAATCGGCCTGATTAACTGCTTGACTTGTTCGAGCGCTTGCGAGACGCGTTCATCGTCGTTTTCGCGGCCGAGTCGATGAAGCAGACCTTCGATATCGTTCAGCACGGCGCGATATAGCTCGTTCCCGACTTCGCGCGTGATATTGCGATTTGCCATGAATGGATCGTTTTTTGTTGATTATGCCCCGCACAGGTCTGACTCGATCTCCTGAAGACCTGAGTGCGTTTGCATTGTCCCCCGATCCTGACTCGCACAGACTGCAATGCCCAGCGGAATGTCGCACGCGCGCGCGTCTGATTGACGCACGTCATATCGTCTACGAAAATGACGAAAAGCAACACTTCGAAGTCGATGCACAGTGAGCTCGCGACATCACATGGCGGGCTCGGAGCATCGACTGTTCCGGGTACAGCGTCGCGACTCGTCTGATTTGGCATCCATACCCGCCTTCGTACGCACACGCTCGATCCCAAAATACCCCGCAAGCGCATCGACGACATTCTCCGCCATCGCGCGACGCGTCTCCTCCGTTCCCGATCCGATATGCGGCGTGAGCACGAGCCTGCGATCGCGCATGAGCGCGTCGGGAACATGCGGCTCGTGCTCGAACACATCGAGCGCGGCGCCGGCGAGCCTGTCCGATGCAAGCGCAGCGACGAGCGCCTGTTCATCGACCACCGGACCACGCGCGATGTTCACGAGGAACCCATCGGGGCCAAGCGCATCGATGACGCTCGCATCGACGAGATGATGCGTCGCGCGCGACAGCGGACACGTGAGGATGAGCATGTCGCAGTCCCGCGCGAGCCGGGTCACGTCGTCGTAATACGGCATATCGACCGGCTTGCGGTTAGGCCCGAAATACGCGAGCTTCGAGCCGAACGCCAGCAAACGATGTGCGATGGCCGACCCGATCGTACCCAATCCGACGATGCCGACTCTCATGCGCGAAATGGAACGCCCGAGCCGGTAGTGACCTTGCACGGGCCATTGTCCCGAGCGAACGTAAGCATCGGCGTTCACGAAGTCGCGCGTGAGGGCCAGCGCCAGTCCGACAGCCGCATTCGACACATCTTCCGCCAGAATATGCGACGTGTTCTCGATGCGAATCCCGCGCGCACGCGTCGCGCCGATATCCACGTTATCCAGCCCCGCGCTATAGCTCGAAATGATTTCGAGCGCGGGAAGCATGTCGAGGAAAGCCGCATCGATCTTCGTCTTGCGCAGCGCGATGCCGCGCACCTTGCTTCCGTGTTCCTTCAGAAACGCCTTCGCGGCCCCGGGCTCTCCCGGCAGATCGAGCACGTTGAAAAGCGCTCTCAGTTCCGCATGAGTCCATTCGGGCAGTTCTGCCGCGTTGAGAATGATCGGCTTGGTCATGATTCGAATTCGATGATGATCGCCCGGCGCGCACGGGTCGCGTCAGGCTCGTTGTGCAAGATGCAGGGCGCGGCGTCGGCGATTCAGCTCATCTTCACGCGCTCGATCTTGCCCATGAAGAACAGATAGACGACCGCCGCAATCAGACAATGCGCCGCGACGAAGTACAGTCCGACGGTATAGCCGCCCGTCGCCTGCACGAGGTAGCCGAAGACGATCGGCGTCACGATGCCGCCGATATTGCCGATGCAATTGAAGATCGCGCCCGCCAGTCCAACCGCCTCGCGCGGCGCCGTATCGCTCACGATGGCCCACGTTCCCGCGCCCGCCGCCGCGCCCTTGCCGAAGAAGGCCAGCGCCATCAGCAGCACGATCACGACATTGCTTTGCGCAACGGCCGAAAGCACGATGCTGCAGCCCACCGCCATGCCGACGATATACGGCGTCTTGCGCGCCCACGACACGCTCCATCCGCGACGAATGAGCCAGTCGGAAATCGTGCCGCCCGCAATGCCGCCGACGAAGCCCGCGACGGCCGGAATCATCGTTGCGAAGCCGGCCTGCATCACGTTCATGCCGCGCGCCTGAACGAGGTAGATGGGGAACCACGTGATGAAGAAATAGCTCAGCGCGATGGTGCAATACTGGCCGATATACGCGCACCACAACATGCGATTGCCGAGCAGCGCGCGAATCGAGCCGGGTGCGAGCACCGGGCGCGAAGTGAGCTCGTGCTTCGAATCGATATCGATCATCGCGCCGCCCGCGATGATGTGATCGAGCTCGCCGCTCGACACGCGCGGATGCTTGCGCGGCTCATACATGACGACCGCCCACACGCCCGCCGCCGCGATCCCGATGAGACCCAGCGCGATGAACGGCGCGGGCCAGCCGAAGCGCACCGTGAGCCATCCCGCGAACGGCGAAAAAATGGCGACCGCGAAATACGAAGCCGATGCGAACAGGGACGTCGCCAGTCCGCGCTCTTCCTTGGGAAACCACATGACCGCGACGCGGCCGTTGGCGGGGAAGCTCGGCGCCTCGATCAGTCCGAGTGCGAAGCGCAGCGCGAACAAAAGCCCCAGCGCGACCGACAGATCCGACGTGAAGTTGCCGATGAAGCCGACCAGCATCGTCGCGATGGACCACAGAATCAGCGTGGCGCCGTACATCGTCTTGGTGCCGAGACGATCGAGCAGCAAGCCGCCGGGAATCTGGCCGACGACATACGCCCAGCTAAAGGCCGACAACACGTACCCGAGCTGCACGTGACTCAGGCCGAATTCCTTCGATATGCCGGGTCCGGCGATCGAGAGAATGGCGCGGTCCGCATAAGCCACCGTCGCCAACAGCAGGATCATCGCGAGGATCGAGTAGCGGGTGCGGGTCGTGCGGGCAGCCGTGCTGACTATATACTGGGTCGTTCGCTCTGTAGCCACCGATATCTCCTCTTTCATGCCCCTGAAGGTGCGCGCGAACGCGCGGTGCGAAAGCCTTTCGGCCTGCGGGCCGGACTTCTCTCGGGGTGGTTTATGTTCCGCATTAGACCGACGCCGTGGATGACCGTCAATCTTGATTGATTCGATCAACGTGAAGAACTGGATGACTCAGGAAGAGGCCTGCGAAGCGCTCGGCGTGCGCAAACAGACGCTCTACGCGTACGTCAGCCGCGGCCGGATCGAGGTTCAGGGCGACCCGCAACACCCGAACCGGAATCTGTATCGGGCATCGGACATCGCGACGCTCGTGAAGAAGCGCAGCCTCGGACGGGCGCGCAAGAACATCGCCGCAAGCACGATGGCCTGGGGCGAGCCGATCATCGACACGCGCATCTCCACCGTCGTGCGCGGCAGGCTTTACTATCGTGGGCAGGATGCGGTGCAACTGGCTGCATCGGCGACGCTGGAAGACATCGCGCGGCTGCTCTGGAACGTGACCGATACGCCGCGCTTCGCGTCGTTCGCGCCGATCGAGTTCGACGGCTCCATCGGTGCGCGCGTTTTCGCGGCCCTCGCTTGCGACGCGGCGCACGATCGGCAGACACCGGCCGCCGGCGTTGCGAACAAGGCGGATCAGGCCGCGGAACTGGTCGGCCGCCTCGCGAGCAATTTCGTCGAGTTGCATTCGAATGACGGCCCGTTGCATCTGCGGATCGCGCATAGCTGGGGCGTGGCGCGTCATGCCGATCTGCTGCGCCGCGTGCTCGTGCTTCTGGCCGATCAGGAACTCACGAGTTCGTCATTCGCGGCGCGCGTGGCCGCATCGACGGGGGCGTCGCTCGGGGCGAGCATGATCGCGGGGCTCGCCGCGTTCTCCGGCCCCATGCACGGCAATGCGATCGTGCGCGTCCGTGAACTGATGGACGAGGCCAAACGATCCGGAACCGAGCCAGTTGTCCGGCGCAGGATCGCGGATGGCGAACCGTTGCCCGGCTTCGGTCACGAGCTTTATCCGCAGGGCGATCCGCGCGCGGCCGATCTCCTGTCCGCCTTCGAAGCGCCCAGCAACGCACGCGAGCTGATCGAATGCGTCGAGCGATTGACAGGCAAGCCGCCCGCCATCGACATGGCGCTTGCCGCGCTCGTCGAGCATTGCCCGCTTCCCGACGAAGCGGCGTTCGCGTTGTTTTCCATCGCGCGCAGCGTCGGCTGGATGGCGCATTCGATCGAGCAGGTCATGGAAGGCAGCTTGATCCGGCCACGGGCGCGCTACGTCGGTCCGGCCGGACAATGACGAGCCGCTGAGCGGCACGCGTCTTGCGCGTCGAGATGATCCGTCGCAGCCTGGACGTCAAGAGGAGCATCGCGTCATGTCGAATCCCACCGTCGGCGATTTTCTGATCGATCGTTTGCATGCCTGGGGCGTACGCCGCATTTACGGCTATCCGGGCGACGGCATCAACGGCGTCTTCGGCGCGCTGAATCGCGCGAAAGGCAAGATCGAGTTCATCCAGGCACGGCACGAAGAGATGGCCGCCTTCATGGCCTGCGCGCATGCGAAGTTCACCGGCGAGCTCGGCGTGTGCATCGCGACATCGGGGTCGGGTGCGTCGCATCTCATCACCGGTCTCTACGACGCGCGCCTCGATCACATGCCCGTGCTCGCCATTGCGGGCCAGCAGGCGCGTGCGGCGCTGGGCGGCCACTATCAGCAGGAAGTGGATCTTCCCGCGATGTTCAAAGACGTCGCCGGCGCCTTCGTGCAGCAGGCGAGCGTGCCGTCGCAGGTTCGGCATCTCGTCGATCGGGCGGTGCGTATCGCGCTGTCGGAACGCAAAGTCACGGCGCTCATTCTGCCGAACGATCTGCAGGATCTCGAATACGAACCGCCGGGCCGCAAGCACGGCACGCTGCATTCCGGCGTAGGCTTCCGTGCGCCGAAGATCGTGCCTTATGGCGACGACCTGCAACGCGCCGCCGATGTCCTCAACGCAGGCAGGAAGGTCGCGATTCTCGTCGGCGCGGGCGCGCTGGAAGCGACCGACGAAGTTATCGCCGTCGCGGACAAACTCGGCGCGGGCGTCGCGAAAGCGCTGCTCGGCAAGGCCGCATTGCCCGACGATCTGCCCTTCGTCACCGGCTCCATCGGCCTGCTCGGCACCGAACCGAGCTACAAGATGATGAACGGATGCGACACGCTGCTGATGATCGGCTCGGGCTTTCCCTACGCCGAGTTCCTGCCGAAAGAAGGCGCGGCGCGCGGCGTGCAGATCGACCTCAAGGCCGACATGCTCTCCATCCGCTATCCGATGGAAGCGAATCTCGTCGGCGACAGCGCCGAAACCTTGCGTGCGCTCCTGCCCTTGCTGCAACAGAAGACGGACCTCGCGTGGCGCAAGGATATCGAAGGCTGGATCGGGGACTGGTGGAAAACGCTGGAGAAGCGCGCGATAACGCCCGTGAAGGCCGGCGTGAATCCGCAGCGCACGGTGTGGGAGCTGTCGCCGCGCGTACCCGCGAACGCGATCGTCACGAGCGATTCGGGATCGGTCGCGAACTGGTACGCGCGCGATCTGAAGGTGAAGCGCGGCATGATGTGCTCGCTGTCGGGCGGACTCGCATCGATGGGCGCGGCCGTGCCCTACGCGATCGCCGCGAAGTTCGCGTATCCGGAGCGGCCCGTGATCGCGCTCGTCGGCGATGGCGCAATGCAGATGAACAACATGGCCGAGCTCATCACGGTCGCGAAGTACTGGAAGCAATGGTCGAACCCGCGCTGGATCTGCATGGTGCTCAACAACGAGGATCTGAATCAGGTCACGTGGGAGCAACGCGTGATGGAAGGCGATCCGAAGTTCAAAGCATCACAGGACATTCCGTCGGTGGCTTATCACAAGTTCGCGGAAATGATCGGTCTGAAGGGCTTTTATGTCGACGACGCCGAACGCATGGCCGCCGTATGGGATGAAGCGCTGGCGGCGGATCGGCCCGTCGTGATCGAAGTGAAGGCCGACCCTGACGTGCCGCCATTGCCGCCACACATCACGATGCAGCAGGCAAAGGCTTTCGCGACCACGCTCATGAAGGGCGATCCGAGCCAGGCAAGCGTGATCGTCGATACGGCGAAGCAGGTGCTCGGCGCGGTATTGCCGGGGCATAAGGACAAGTGACGCGCGAATGGCGGGGTGGACGCATCGCCGGCTGGGACGCCACCGCGTTCTTCAGCGAACTCAGGTGCGGGCTTTGCCTTGCAGCAGGTCGCGCGCGGTGCTCAGCATGCCGTCGGCGATACTGGCCGAGTCGATCTTGTAACTGCCGTCGCGCAATGCGGCCTTGATCGACTCGACCTTGGCCGTATCGATATCGGCATCGCTCGATTTGCCGAGCGCGGCCATCGACGACAAATTCACCGTCGAGTTCTGCGCGCCGGCGGCGCTCACCGCCTGCACGGCACTCTTCGCGTCACCGTTGTTGGTCGCGCGTTGCGCGTCGTTCTGGGCGCTTGCGAGCGTGTAACTGATGGATTCGATCTTCATGGTGTCAACTCCCGACTGTTGATTCCTTTAACGGTCCGGGGTTTGAAATCTTCACCATGCGCGAGGCGGCGCGACCGACCGCGAGCTTTCGCGCAAGCCGCAACGCCTTATCAGGCGGGCGTCTCGGCCGTTTGAAACAAATTGAAACAAAGTGTGAGCAATCGCACACAAGCGCGGACGGTCAACCGGCGATGGTTCGAACGCGCCGGGCCGCAGCGCGCATGCGCCGGCATTTCTGCTTTTCCAGCCATTGCAGCGACTCCTGCACGACTTCGGGCGGAACGTCGTCGAAAGAAGCGCTCCGGATCAGGGTTTCACTTGCGGCGATGTCGTTGAACAGGCCGAGCTTGTTCTGCACCGACGTCAGTTCCTTGATCGTGCGATCGTGGCCGCCCTTGATCACGGGCTGAAAAAACTCCAGCAGATACCGCAGCTTTTTGCCGGCCTTGCGGACATCGTGAAGATCTTCTTCGTGAGCGGTCTCGTTGCGCGATGCATATCGGCTGCGCTTCTTCAGCGCGCGCTCCGCCCGCCGGACGCGATCTTCCGCGAAGTCGCGAATCGGAAGGTCATTGCAGCTCGACTCCAACTGCATTTGCGCGCGCAGCAGGACGTCGTTCAGGAACGATTCGACGTCATCGCACTTGATCATCGTCTGGCTATGCGCGACGGCCTGCGCCCGCTTTTCCTTCGCGGCGGCCACGAGAATTCCCATCGATGCGCGCGACGCCTGCGCGGCTTTCAAAAGATCGCCTGCGATATCCCAGTCGCGCGTTCCGCCGGCGACAGCGGCCAGCCGCTTGAATTCCTCGGTGGCGTGCGCGGTCGCCTCTTCGCCGAGATAAGGCGAGTAGGCCCAGTACAAGGCCCGCAGTTTTCTGAAGGCGACGCGGAGCTGGTGGAATCCTTCGGCATCGCAATTCGTGGACAACTCGCGCGCGCGGCGCACGGCTTCGGCGACGACAGGCGCCGCCAATGATGAAAACGTGCTTGCGATTGAATCCGCGTCGGGAGTGGGTGAATCGGCGGGGCGCCGGCTTTCCTTGAAGAAATTGATCGGCCGGGGCAACGGCCAGTCAGCATCCATATCCACCATCGAGGCCTCGATTCATACAAATTTACATTGGCCTCGACCTTACCACAGCGAAGTACTCGAAATCCGGATTTCGTGACGATTTGATGAAGCACTGCGTGGAAAAGACGCGGCTGTCCGGCTAGATCTTCAAAAGAACGACGCGCCTGCCAGGATCCTGCATCCCGCCTTCCGCGACGGCCGCCAATATCCGATGACGATTGAGCTGGAACGCCAGATTGAGTTGCTGCTCTGAAGAATTGGAAGCGCCCAACTGCGCGACGACAAGGCGAAACGGCAATGCATAAGAGCAGAAACCCCAGCCGAGCGCGAAGGCCGAGAACTGTATCTCGTTATCCGCGAATACGGGCGGGGACAGGTTCAGGGACTGTTCAGCGGATTGGGCGGGGTCGTTCATCGTCGTAGTCTTGCGTGAGGGGCCGCGCCCATTATCGCAGTTCGTATCTCAAATTTCATCCACGCAACGTATTGCGCATCGGGCACACGCTCGATGCGCATGCCCATATCGGCGCGAACAGGCTAGAACACTTCCGGCACGATCATCGATTCGGGCACGGGATGGCGAATGTACTCCGCATGGTGAACGCGCTCCGGCAGCACGACGGGCTCGTGCTCGACTTCCTCGTACGGCACCTGGCCGAGCAGATGCGTGATGCAATTCAGTCTGGCGCGCTTCTTATCGACCGCCTGGACGACCCACCACGGCGCCTCGGGAATATTCGAGCGCTCCAGCATCACCTCTTTGACGTGGGTGTAGTCCTCCCAGCGCCGCCGGCTTTCGAGATCCATCGGGCTCAGTTTCCACTGCTTCAACGGATCCTGCACGCGGGCCTGGAAGCGGAGTTCCTGTTCGTCGTCGGTGACCGAGAACCAGTATTTGACGATCTTGATGCCGCTGCGAACGAGCATGCGTTCGAACTCGGGCACGGAGCGAAAGAATTCTTCGTACTCGTCGTCCGTGCAGAAGCCCATCACGCGCTCGACGCCCGCCCGGTTGTACCAGCTACGGTCGAACAGCACGATCTCGCCGCCGGCCGGCAAATGCGACACGTACCGCTGGAAATACCATTGCGTGCGCTCGCGATTGTTCGGCGCGGGCAGCGCCGCGACGCGGCAGACTCGCGGATTCAGCCGCTGCGTGATCCGCTTGATGACTCCGCCCTTGCCCGCCGCATCGCGCCCTTCGAAAACCACCACAAGCCGATAACCCGTCTTCTGCACCCAGTCCTGCAACTTGACGAGTTCTCCCTGCAGACGAAACAGTTCCCGAAAATAACGCTTGCGCGACAGGCGAGCCTCTTCGGTCAGCCCGGCATCCCCATCCTGGATGCGATCGTCGATCTCCATTTCGAGTTCCTCGTCATACGCATCGATGAGGTCCTCCTGAAACCGGCGTTGACGCTCTTCGAGCGAAGCCGCGTCGAGGGATCTGTCTAGCTCTGTCATTGCGGTTCTCCTGTTGAAATGGCGGGATGGCACGCCCTTTCTGGCCGCGCTCAGTCGGTCATGATCCGCCTAACAAATGACGTTCAGGTTACTCGCTTTCAGTGACAGGCGAGGCGAAGCGTGTCGACAGAGCCGGCCGTGGCAGTGATGGAGCCCGCTTACTGATCGGCGAATTCGACGCGATTGCGTCCGCCGCGTTTCGCCCGATACAGCGCCGCGTCGGCCAGCGCGTACGCCGTGTCGAAGCCGTCTCCGGCTTCGTTGTGGCTGACGCCAAAGCTCGCCGTGATGCGGCGATCCACCGGCGGGACGATCAGCGAATCGCTGATCGCTTCGCGCATGCGCTCCGCGAGATTCGCGGCGCTGGCCGCATCGTGACCCGGCAACAGCACGGTGAATTCCTCGCCGCCCACTCGCCCGATGAAACCGCTTTCGCCCACGATTCGCCGCAGACAATCGACGACGCCCAGAATGACCGCGTCGCCTACGGGATGACCGAAATCGTCGTTGATCCGTTTGAATTCGTCGATGTCGAGAACGATCATCACCGCGCTATTCGCCCGCAGCGTCTTGCTGGTCCGCTCGATCACGGCGCTGCGATTCAACACGCCGGTGAGCGCATCGTGCGACGCGCGATGCGCGAGCTGCGTGGCAAGCGCCTGCATCTCGCGTTCGGCACGGTCGCTTCTGCCGATCAGACGCCGCGTTTCCCGCATCAGGCGCTCGAAATGCTCGATGAGCTCGCCCAGCGACTGACGATATCCGTCCGCATCCGCGTCGGCTGCCGCATGCACGGCGCGGGCTTTCTCGAGCGCCGCGCTCTCCTTCTGAAACAGATCGGGCGAGGATGTCGAAGGCATCCTCAACGTCCCTGATAGACGATGGGACGATCCGTGAATTCGATCGCGTCGAAATCGGCTTTCAGCTCTTCGCCGAATTCGGCGATCGTCTCGTCTTCTTCATCGTGATACCAGTTCATCAGCACGCGGCTGCCCGACTGAGCCGCCTGATCGAGCGCGTCGAACATGCTGAACAGCATCTTGGTGCTCGAACTGTTGAAGTAAGTGAGCGCGACGTCGATGGTGATGACCGCGCCTGCGTTCTCGGCCAAATACGCGCGCATCTGCTCGATGACGGGCGCATAAAAAGCCGCCGCGTTTTCCGGGTATGACTCGCCCTTGAGCAACAACGCGTGCTGGTCGAAACGAAAATCGACCTCGGGCGACGTCGTCGTGGCGGCGATGTAGAGGTTATCCATGTTATTGCGCCTTCCTGCTCAGATGGTGGCCATGAGGCAAAACAGCGTGGTTCCGGGATCGTCGGCACGCGGGTGAAAAGCAAATTCGAGCGGCGCACTCGCATCGCGCGCCATCGTCAGAAAACCAAGGCCGGCGCCCTTGCTATCCTCCGGCGTATCGGACCGCAATGATAGCTTGTAAGCCTGCCTGATTTCTTCGAGAGACATATTGCGCAAAGGCTCGAGCTTATTGCGCAAATGCTCGACTTCCGCGGTCGATATCGGATTGACGCATAACATCACGTGATGCTCGCCGTCCTTCGAAATGCAGACGGCGCCTTCACGTATGGCTCCTGTCGTCTCGCCGCCCGCCTTCAACGCGTCCGACGAGTAATGAACGATGTTCTGCGAAAGCTCGACAAAGGAAGAGAAAAGCTTGCGGCGAGTCGGAGCATTCACGCCCGCGACTTCCAATTGCAGCTTTACGACTTCGCCCATCGCCGCGACGATGTTATGCGAGAAATAGCCCTTGTGATAGAAGAGAACATTGCGTCGCTGCGCCAGATCGAAAAAGGCGCTGTCTTGATCGAGTAGTTGAGACATTCTGAAAATTGACTAGATACGGGCACAAAAGAACGTGACGTCATCGCGGCGCGGCTGGGTGCGTTGCCAATCGACGAGTGCGAGGCGAAGCGCTTCGCAGATCGTGGAAGGCGAATCGGCCCGATGTTCGCGAATCACGTCGAGAATGCGGCGCCGGCCAAAAGCAATGCTTCGCGGCCCGCCGATCTGATCGGTCAGTCCGTCCGTGCAGATGAACAAGAGACTGCCTTTTGATATCGAAATGGCGTGCGCCTTCCATTCATAGTCCGCACGGCTGTCGACATAACCCACGCCCATGCGATCGGGCGCGATCGTCTCGAACTGCGTCGCATCCGGCGCGAGGATATGCAGCGCAATCCTCGCGCCCGCGAAATGCAGCACGTTTTGCGCGGCATCGAACCAGAAGAACGCGGAATCCAGACCGTCATTCGATTGCGGTCCTCCGCTCGCGCTGTTCACCTGCCCGAGCAAACCCTTCACGTTGCGATTGAGCGCAGACAGCAAGGCGGCCGGATCGCGCGGCCCCATCTGTTCGAGTGCCTTCGACAAGGACGCCGAAGCGAGCAGCGTCATGAACGCGCCGGGAACGCCGTGGCCGGTGCAATCGGCGATCGCGCCGAACCAGCCATTGGAGGACGCCGCGAAGTGATGGAAGTCGCCGCCGACCACGTCGCGCGGTTCCCACACCATCGCGGCATCGCGGATATGCGTCGACAAGGTCTCGTCGGAAGCACGCAGCATGGCGCGCTGGATCACGCTGGCGTACTCGATGCTCTGCATGATCTGGCGATTCTTTTCCGCCTGCATTTCCGCTACGGCGCTGACGAGTTCCAGACCGCTGCCCACGCCCGTGAAGCGTCCGCCGCGCGTGACGATGAAACCATCGACGAGCGCTTTCTCTCCGGCCTCGACAGTCCTGAATGCGAGCGTTTCGATGCTCTCGTCCGCATCGACGATCAGCGGCTCCTTGTCCATGAACGCGATGCAGGTCTTCTTGTCGTAAAGCTCGCGATGAAAAGGCTTGCTCATCTGCGACATGAAAATATCGCGATTGATCAAGCCGATAGGACGAAGGCCGTCGATGACCGCGAGACTTCCCATGTCGCGACGGGCCGAAAAGATCTCCATCACGAGAGCGTTGGAGTCCTCTGCGTCTACGAACGGCACTTCCTGGCACAGGTCTCCCGCAGTGCGTGGCTCAATCTGCGAAGAACGGCGAAACCTCGAGAACGCTGGCTGCATGGCACGCGGTGGACGTATGACGAAACATCGCACGCTACGGTTTAAGTGTGTACTTTATATGACAGACAAAAGAAAGGTGGCCTGAGTGAGACAGCGGGCGAATGCGCAATCGTTTGCGTGGTGAAACACGCTAAAGATAGCGCCGCCGACATTGCCGCATCGGATATAAGCGCGCTCATCTGACAACACTTCGCAGATCGGGGTATCTTTACTTCCCAGCGCACTGCACCTTATAACCGTCGCGCAGTGCGTTTGGACAACTTCGTCAAAGGGAGACTCACAATGAAGTCACGAAAATCTCTTGCAGTTGCAGCAGGCATGCTCGCCGTCGCCGTATCGATCAACGTGGGAATGGGCAGCGCTTATGCTCAGAGCAGCGACGCGGCAGCGACGACATCGGCCGCACCGAGCGCGAAATCGACGAAAGCCGCCAATCGGCAACTCGCCAAGGACGTGCGCAGGAGCCTGACCAAGGTTAAGGGTTTGAGCGTGTCGAAGATATCGGTTCGTGCCAACGGCGGCGCCGTGACACTCGCGGGCACCGTCCCCGATGCGTCGCAGATCGACAAGGCCACCGAGGCCGCAAAGGGAACGGCCGGGGTGACGTCCGTCAAGAACGCGTTGACGATCCGCGAAATCGGGCAGTAAGCGAGGTTTGCTTCGCTGCGTGGGCCGGCTGCGGGACTCGCCGCCGGCCCGCCGCTATGGATAGGAATTTACCCGGAGCAACGAAACGCCGATTTCGGCGGAAAATGGCTCCCACGTTGCCGATCACGTCTTTGTGTACGAACGATCGGCAATCCTCGCGACGCCGGCTCGACCGCGTGACATTCCTCTCAACGAGCGCCCTGTCATGAAAAATGCGATCCTTTCCCTCTTCGCGGCGACCGCGCTCTGCATGGCCCCGCTCGTCGCCAGCGCTCAGCAAGCCGTTCGTATCGGCGTTTCGGCACCGCTCACGGGCCTCGGCGCGGCCAATGGCAAGGACATCGAAAACGGCGTGCGTCTCGCCGTGGAAGAGGCGAACGCGCAACACATCAATATCGGAGGACAGCCGGTTCAGTTCGAGCTCGCCTCCGTCGATGATCAGGGCGATCCGCGCATCGGCGTTCAGGTGGCGCAAAAGCTGGTGGATGACGGCGTGGTCGCCGTGGTCGGCTATTACAACTCCGGCGTCGCGCTTCCCTCCTCGCCGATCTTCGCGCGCGCGGGCATTCCGCTGATCGATCCGGCGGCGACGAATCCGGCCATCACGCGGCAGGGATTGAACAACGTGTTCCGCATCATCGCGACCGACACGCAAAACTCCGGCAACGCCGGCACGTATGCCGTGAAGGTCACGAAAGCGAAGCGGATCGCGGTGATGGACGACCGCACCGCCTTCGGACAAGGCGCAGTCGAAGAATTCAAGAAAGCCGTGCAAGCGGCCGGCGGCCAGATCGTGTCCGAGGAATACACCACCGACAAGGCCGTCGAGTTCAACGCGCAACTCACGAACATCAAGGCGGCCAATGCGGACCTGCTGTATTTCGGCGGGCTCGACGGCCAGGCGGGTCTCATCGTCAAGCGCATGAAGCAGCTCGGCATACGCGCGCAATTCGTCGGAAGCGGCGGCATCGCCGATAGCGTCTTCATCAGCTCCGCCGGAAGCGCGGCCGAAGGTGCGATGGCATGGGAATACGGCCGGCCCGTCGATTCATTGCCTGAAGGCCGCGCGTTCGCGGAGAAGTTCAAGAAACGCTTCGGCGCGGACACGCTGACCTATGCGCCGTTCGCCTATGACTGCGCGTGGCTCGCCATCACCGCCATGAAACAGGCGAACTCGGTGAAGCCCGCCACGTTCATGCAGACGCTGCGCACGATGCAGTACAACGGCATCACCGGACATATCTCGTTCGATAAATACGGAGACCTGAACAATCCGACATCGACGCTCTATCAGGTGAAGTCGATGAAATGGCAACCGGTGACGACCATCGGCGCGGAGAAATAAGGAGGCTCGCCCGCCCTATTCCTTCGCTGACGGCCACGCGTTCTCGAACACGCATTCGTCGATGGAGCGGCGCTTCGCCCAATGCTCGGTTTCGAGCATCGGTGCATCGTAGTAGCGTTCCACATGCCCGACGCAAAGAATCGCGACGGGCCTCGCGCCTGAAGGCATGTTCAACAGCGCCGCCACTTCCTGCGGATCGAACAGGGAAACCCAGCCCATGCCGAGTCCTTCCGCGCGCGCCGCGAGCCACATGTTCTGAATCGCGCAAGCCACTGAAGCGAGGTCCATTTCGGGCAGCGTGCGTCGTCCGAATACGTAGTTTTCGCGGCCGTCCATCAGCGCCATGACGAGCACTTCGGCGCACTCACGCAAGCCTTCCACCTTGAGCCGCATGAACGAATCGCGCCGCTCGCCGAGGGCGTCGGCGGTGAGCAGGCGCTCGCGTTCGACGGCGTCTTGCAAGCGCCCGCGAATCTGCGCACACGTGATGCGCAGGATGCGCCAAGGCTGCATGAAGCCGACGCTCGGCGCATGCAGCGCCGCGTCGATGAGCCGCTGCATGACCGGCGGCGCAATGGGATCGCTCACGAAGTGACGCATGTCGCGACGTTCGTGAATGGCGCGATAGACCGCTTCGCGATCCGCCTCGCTGAATGCTTTTTCCATGGATATCGATGAAGATTGACTCACGGACAAGCATCATACCCGGCGGATCGCCTGCGATCTCGCTATGTGCGAACGCCCTCAGCCTCGCTGATCGAGCGCGATTCTCACCGGCCCGATATTCCAGATTTGCTCGCAGTATTCGCGGATCGCCCGATCCGAAGAGAACTTGCCGGAATACGCGGTGTTCAGGATCGACATGCGCGTCCAGGCCCGCGTATCCCGCCAGGCCGTGCTGACGTCTTCCTGTCGCGCGACGTAGGAGGCATAGTCGGCCATCACGAGGAAGGGATCCGAATAGCGCAGGTTATCGACCAGCGGACAGAACACTTCGCGGTCGCCGCGCGAGAAGTGACCGCTCGCGATCACTTCCAGCACTTCGTGCAATTCCTGATTCGCGTTCACGAAGTCCGCCGGGCGATAGCCTTCGCGTTTGACGCGTTCGACTTCGGCGGCGCTCAGGCCGAACAGAAAGAAGTTCTCGTCGCCGACTTCTTCACGAATCTCGATGTTCGCGCCGTCGAGCGTGCCGATGGTGAGCGCTCCGTTCATCATGAACTTCATGTTGCCGGTGCCCGATGCCTCTTTGCCGGCCGTCGAAATCTGTTCGGAGAGATCGGCGGCAGGGTAGATGAAATGCGCGTTCTTCACGTTGAAGTCGGGAAAGAACACGACTTTCAAGCGTCCGTTCACGACGGGGTCGTCATTCACGACTTCGGCGATCCCGTTAATGAGGCGGATGATGAGCTTCGCCATCGCATAGCCTGGGGCCGCCTTGCCGCCGAAGACGAAACAGCGCGGCGTCAGCGCGAGTTGCGGATCGCGGCGCAAGCGCTGATAGAGCGACACGATATAGAGCGCGTTCAGATGCTGCCGCTTGTACTCGTGAATCCGTTTGACCTGAATGTCGAATAGCGCCGACGGATCGACGACGATGCCCGTCGCGGTTTTGATCTGCGCGGCGAGCGTTTCCTTGTTCGCCTGCTTCACACGGCGCCAGCGCTCCTGAAACGCGGCGTCGTCAGCGTGCTTGTCCAGCCCGCGCAGTTTGCCGAGATCGGTCGGCCAGCCCTCGCCGAGCGTTTCGTCGAGCAGCGACGCAAGGCTGGGATTGCTGAGCATCAGGAAGCGTCGCGGCGTGACGCCGTTCGTCACGTTGCGGAAATGTCCGGGCCACAGCTCGGCGAAATCGCGCAGCACGGTTTCTTCGAGCAACTGCGAATGCAGCGCGGCGACGCCGTTCACCGCGTGACTGCCGACGGTCGCCAGATGCGCCATGCGTACGCGCTTCGCACCGCTTTCATCGATCAACGACATGCGCGCGAGGCGTGCATCGTCGCCCGGATAGTGCTGCCTCACTTCGTCGAGGAAGCGGCTGTTGATCTCGTAGATGATTTCCAGCAGGCGCGGCAGCAGACCTTGAAAGAGCGGCAGTCCCCAAGTCTCCAGCGCTTCGGGCAACAGCGTGTGATTCGTATAGGCGAGCGTGCGCCGCGTGATGTCCCATGCCTCGTCCCACGCGAGTTGCCGTTCGTCCACCAGCAGACGCATCAACTCGGCGACGGCGATCGAAGGATGGGTATCGTTCATCTGCGCGGTGAACATGTCCGGCAACCGCTCGATCGGCTCGCCCTTGAGCGCGAGCAGCCGCAACATATCCTGCAACGAACACGAGACGAAGAAGTATTGCTGTGCGAGCCGCAGCCGCTTGCCCGCTTCCGGTTCGTCATTCGGATAAAGCACCTTCGACAGCGTCTCGGATTGAACCTTTTCGTGGACGGCTTCGTAGTAATCGCCGGCGTTGAAGTCCTGAAGATCGAACGACTCGACGGCCTCGCTCTTCCACAGCCGCAGGCTGTTGCATGTGTTGACGCGGAAACCGGGAATCGGCGTGTCGCAGGCCACGCCTTTGACGGTGTATGCGGGAATCCAGCGCACGCTGAAGCGCCCTTGATTATCGGTGCCGCTCTCGGTGCGGCCGCCGAAGTTCACATAGAAGGCAACGTCCGGGCGCAGGATTTCCCACGGATTTCCCTTTTGCAGCCATTTGTCGGTGACTTCCACTTGCCAGCCGTCGCGAATCTCCTGATCGAAGATGCCGAATTCATAACGAATGCCATAACCGATGGCCGGAATTTCGAGCGTGGAAAGCGAGTCGAGATAACACGCGGCCAGACGTCCGAGGCCGCCGTTGCCGAGGCCCGGTTCTTCCTCGATCGCAATCAGTGCATCGAGATCGAGGCCTAGCGTTTGCAACGCTTCACGAGCATTGCGTTCGATGCCCAAGTTAATCAGGTTGTTACCGAGTTGCGGCCCGATCAGAAACTCGGCGGAGAAATAGCAGGCGACCTTCGCATCACGCGCGACATATGTGTGTGTGGTCGCGACGCGGCGGGTCATCATCCGGTCGCGGACAGCGTAGGCCAGCGCCATGTACCAGTCGTGCGGAGTCGCGATTTCCGGATAGCGCGCCTGAAGGCAGATCAGGTTATCGACGATGTCGCGCCGAAGCGCCTCGACGCCGAGTCCGCTGCGCGCCGGTTCGGCGGCGGTCGGTAAACGCAAGGTGGGCATGTCGTCCATGATCTATCCTCGTGCTCGCGCATGTTATGGCCAATATAGGCTTTGCAAGGATGTTCCGCTTGTGTGTCCAGCGCTTGACAGCGATATGACCCAGAGGCTCGCAAACGGAACGAACGCTCGTGCAGACTTCGGTTTGGCAAACTCTTCAATCTATCGCCGATATATGGCGAATCTGCGACAGGCCGTTCGAAGCACGGAGCAATCGTCATTGAAGCAACAGATCGAACAAAATTCGATCTCCGAAATTTGATTCGACATCGATGAAAGCTAGCCTCTGCGATTGAACATCCGTCATCCCGTCCGGAGGTCAGTCAATGAAAAGGTCGCACATCGCACTGGCGATACCCGCTCTCGCCCTGAGCGGCTATGCTCACGCACAAAGCTCGGTCACGCTATACGGCATCATCGATGCGGGCATCATGTATACGAACAATGTCGCCAAAGGCGGAACGCAGGGTTCGCTGTGGCAGGCGACGAGCGGCAACATCAACGGAAGCCGCTGGGGACTGCGCGGCTCCGAAGATCTGGGCGGCGGCCTCAAAGCGATATTCGTGCTCGAAAATGGCTTCAACGTGCAGAACGGCCGGCTTGGACAGAATGGCCGCGAGTTCGGCCGACAGGCGTACGTGGGACTTTCCGCCACGAGCTACGGATCGCTGACGCTGGGTCGCCAGTACGATTCGCTGGTCGACTTCGTGGCGCCGCTTTCGGCAACCGCCGGCACGTTCGGCGATACCGGCTTCGCGCATCCATTCGACAACGATAACCTGAATCACTCGATTCGCATGAGCAACGCGGTCAAGTACGCGAGCGCCAATTACGCGGGGTTCAAGTTCGGCGCGTTGTATGCGTTTTCGAATAACACGGACTTCGCGATGAACCGCGCCTACAGCGCGGGCGGCAGCTACAGCTATGGTCCTCTCAATGTCGCCGTGGGCTACTTGCAGATCAACGGCTCGAACAGCACGAATACGAGCGGCGCGATCGATGTCGCGGAATCGACGGCCAACGGCACGGGCGGATTCGTGCTCGGCGCGAACCGGCAGTGGGTGCTCGGCGCGGGCGTCAACTACGCCTTCGGGCCCGCGCTGGTCGGCTTCGTCTTTACCCGCAGCGTCTATCAGGGCACGACGTCGTTCAACTCGGTCAACGGCGCGATGAGCTTCAACAACTATGAACTGAACGCGAAGTATGCGTTCACTCCATCGATCAGCTTCGGCATAGCCGATACGTACACCGACGGCCACGCCGCCAACAGCCGAACCTTCGGCGCGGACCCGAAGTTCAATCAGGTCAATGTGCAGGCGGTCTATTCGTTCTCCAAACGCACGGATGTCTATGCGGAGGCGATGTACCAGCACGCGATCGGCGCGCAATACGTGGCGTTCATCAACACGTCGGGGGGCGCTTCGTCCACGGCGAATCAGGTGGTCGGCACCGTGGGAATCCGGACGCGCTTCTGATTTCGCATCGCAGAGGCATCGGGTCATCCGACAAATACAAGAGCCCGATGCCTCTTTGACATCGCCGCACCCGGCGGCCGATTCTTCTTCCTGAGTCGATTCCCTCGACTTTGTATCGCAACGTATCTGCGGCATTTGCGGATACGCGCGCATACACAACGCCTCGTTTTCGACACGTGCGGGATACGTCCGCACGCTTCAATACGTCCATCGCATGCCGCACGTTCAGCGGCGTCAAACAGGACAACGAGGTATTGCATATGCAACACGCCGTGAGTCACGAGATTGCGCTCAACTGCGTCCTCACCCGCACGCGACAAATCTCGCGCGCATTGACCGCGATTTACGACGACGCGCTTCGGCCCTTCGGCATCGCGGCATCGCAGTTCTCCTTGCTCGTGCTCGTCGCGGAGCTCGGCCCGCTGAGCCGGTCGGATCTCGGCCGCAAGAATCAGCACGATCGATCGACCTTGACGCGAAACCTGCAAGCGCTGATCGCGCGGGGCTGGGTTGCCGAAGCTGCGCCCGGCGCCGACGGACGAAGCCGCCCGCTCTCGCTCACCGACGCCGGCCGTGCGCTGCTCGACACCGCCGCGCCCGCGTGGTGCGCCGCGCAAGGACAAGCCACGTCGCTTCTCGGCGAAGCGGGCCTCGACGCGCTCATGCACATCGCGGGCGACTTGCCGCCGCGCCTGAGCTGAATTTCCCCTTTAATCGATGTTGCATATGCAAGATCGCCCTGGCGAGCCGCGCTCGTCATCACCAGCAAAGGAGTTTGCAATGAAGGTCGTCAAAGCAGCCGCAGTTCAGTTCAGTCCCGTGCTCTACAGTCGCGAGGCGACGGTCGCAAAGGTTGTGCAAAAGATTCTCGAACTCGGTGAAAAGGGCGTGCAGTTCGCCACGTTTCCTGAAACGGTCGTGCCGTATTACCCGTACTTTTCGGCGGTGCAAACGGGCATCGAACTGCTCTCCGGCACCGAGCATCTCCGGCTGCTCGAACAGGCCGTGACGGTGCCGTCCGCCGCCACCGACGCAATCGGCGAAGCGGCTCGCAAGGCGGGAATGGTGGTGTCGATCGGCGTGAATGAACGCGACGGCGGCACGCTCTATAACACGCAGTTGCTCTTCGATGCCGATGGCACGCTGATCCAGCGCCGCCGCAAGATCACGCCCACTCATTTCGAGCGCATGATCTGGGGGCAAGGAGACGGATCGGGCCTGCGCGCCGTCGATAGCGCCGCTGGTCGCATCGGCCAGTTGGCCTGCTTCGAGCACAACAATCCGCTGGCGCGCTACGCGCTGATCGCGGACGGCGAGCAGATCCATTCCGCGATGTATCCGGGCTCCGCGTTCGGCGAAGGATTCGCGCAACGGATGGAGATCAATATCCGTCAGCATGCGCTGGAGTCGGGCGCGTTCGTCGTGAACGCGACGGCGTGGCTCGATGCCGATCAGCAGGCGCAGATCATGAAGGACACCGGCTGTGGAATCGGTCCGATCTCGGGCGGCTGCTTCACCACGATCGTGTCGCCCGACGGCATGCTGATGGCAGAACCGCTGCGCTCGGGCGAAGGCGAGGTTATCGTCGATCTGGACTTCACGTTGATCGACCGTCGCAAGATGTTGATGGATGCGGCCGGCCACTACAACCGTCCTGAACTGCTCAGCCTCGTGATCGACCGCACGCCTGCCGCGCACGTGCACGAACGCACGGCGCATGCGGTGACGGGCAACGAATCCGGCGCGGAAGAGCTTCGCGGCTCGGGCGCCTGAACGCTCGCGACCGTCTCACATGAACAGGCACAGTTTGAAGAGGTGATTGAAATGAAGAACTCATCTGGACACGATCGTCCGATTCTCGTGACGGGCGCTGCCGGCGCGGTGGGCGGCATCGGCCGAAGTCTCACGGAAATGCTGCTCGAAAAAGGACATGAAGTGCGCGCGCTCGTGCGCCGTGAAGACGATCGGGCCGCCGAGCTACGGCGACTCGGCGCCGAAGTCGTGCAGGGCGACCTGACCGACCTTGCCTCGATGCATCGCGCGATCGAAGGCGTTTCGCGCATCTACTTCGGCATGTCCGTGTCCGCGCAATATCTGGAAGCCACGGTCAACACCGCGGCGGTCGCACGTCATCACGGCGTCGAAGCGTTCGTGAACATGTCGCAGATGACCGTGACCCAGATGAGCATCACCGAGACCACCGACAGCCCGCAGCACAAGCTGCACTGGCTCGCCGAACAGGCGCTGCAATGGTCCGGGCTGCCGGTCGTCACGGTGCGGCCCACGGTCTTTCTGGAGGGCTTCTTCCGGCTGCTCGCGGCGGAAGGCGTGCGCGAGCGCGACGAACTCGCGGTGCCGCTCGGCAATGGCGGCACGTCGCCGGTATCGGCGGTGGACGTGGCGCGCGCGGTCGCGGCGATTCTCGACGATCCCGCGCCGCACATCGGCAAGATCTATAACCTGACGGGGCCGGAGTCGGCGCATCTCACGCACTATGCAACGATTTTCTCCGACGTGCTCGGCCGGACGATCCGCTATCGCGACGTGCCGGTTGGACCGTGGTCGGACAAGCTTCGTCAGATGAACGTGCCCGAACATCTCGTCCGGCATCTTTCGACGATGGGCGAACTGCACGCGCAAGGACGATACGACCGCCTCACCGACGACCTCATCAAGCTCACCGGCAAAGCGCCGACGAGCATGCGCGAGTTCGTCCAACAACATGCCGCTGAATTCACCCGTGCCTGAGCGCATCGACTGAATCGTTCTTTCCGACGCTTGCGTGGATCAAATCAATTTCATCAGGAGTTCTCATGTTCGACAACAAGACCCTTCCCCCTTCTCCGTCACGCCGCCGCTTCGTGGGCGCGGCGGCGGCCGGTGTCGCGGCGGTATCGCTGAGCAAGATCGCGTTTGCCGAAACGAATCCGTCGATTGTTTCAGTCGCGAAGGCGGCGAATGGCGACAAGGAAGCAATACGTCCGCTTCGCGTGCACGTGCCCGAGGCACAGCTTACCGATCTGCGCCGACGCATCAGGGCGACGCGTTGGCCCGAACGCGAAACCGTGTCCGACGGTTCGCAAGGCGTGCCGCTCGCGATGATGCAGGAGCTCGCGCGTCACTGGGTCACCGATTACGACTGGCGCAAGGTCGAGACAAAACTGAACGGCTACCCGAATTTCGTGACCGAGATCGACGGGCTGGACATTCACTTCATCCATGTTCGTTCGAAGCATGAGAACGCGATGCCGCTCATCGTCACGCATGGATGGCCCGGTTCGGTAATCGAGCAGTTCAAGATCATCGATCCGCTGATCAATCCCACGGCGCACGGTGCGAGTGCGTCGGATGCGTTTCATCTGGTCATTCCGTCCTTGCCGGGCTATGGATTCTCGGGCAAGCCGACGGAAACCGGCTGGGGCCCCGAACGCACCGCGCGCGCCTGGGTGACGCTCATGAAGCGGCTCGGCTACGAGAAGTTCGCGGCGCAAGGCGGCGATCTCGGCGGTGTCGTCGCGAACGTGATGGGCAAGCAGGCGCCGCCCGAGTTGCTCGGCATTCATGTCAACTTCCCGGCGACACTTCCCGCCGATATCGCCAAGGCGCTGCAAGCCGGCGATCCGCCGCCCGCCAGCCTCAACGATGAAGAGAAGCACGCATACGAGCAGCTCGCCAGCGCAGCAAAAAAACGCCGCGCCTACGCGCTCGAAATGGGCACGCGCCCGCAGACGCTCTACGGTATCGCGGACTCGCCGATCGGTCTCGCGAGCTGGCTGCTCGATCACGGCGACGGCTACGTGCAACCGGCGGCGGCGCTGACTTCGGCGGTGTTCGGGCGCACGGTCGACGGAGAATCGTCAGGTGCGATGACGCGCGACGACGTGCTCGACGACATCACGCTCTACTGGCTGACGAACACCGGCGTCTCGGCGGCGCGTTTCTACTGGGAATCGCATTTCAACTTCATCGGCGCGGCGGACGTGTCGGTGCCCGCCGCGGTCAGCGTCTTCCCGCGCGAGAACTATCAGGCGCCGCGAAGCTGGACGGAACGCGCCTATCACAACCTGATCTGGTACAACCGGCTCGACAAGGGCGGCCACTTCGCGGCGTGGGAACAGCCGGAACTGTTCGCCGCGGAAGTCCGCGCGGGGCTGAGGCCGCTGCGTACGTAGACATGCCGGCCGATGCGCTCCTACAGCCAGCGCCAGATTCCCGCCGCCCATCCGGCGAGCGGGATATGCGCCCACGTCGCGACGAGCCAGACGACGAGCCCGCCCAGCAGCGCGTGCAGGCCGAATCCGCCGAGCCGCGCACGCCCCGCGACGATCGCCGCGAACGGCAGATAGCTCGTCTTCGATTCCCACGCCGGCCAGAGATCGGGCTGAAGGCGTTCCTTCTTCCGATCCTGCAAAGCGGCGCCGACGAGCGCAAGGACGACGATCGCCGCCGCAACGACGATGTTCTTCGTCACCGGGAACACGGCGATGTGGCAAAGCCCCCAGAGTGCGAACGACCACATCATCGGATGACGTGTCACCGCGAACACGCCCCGCGCCGCGTCCGGAAACGCGGCCGGGCGTCCGCCAGTGGGCAGCGCCGGATTGCGGATCAGCGAGCCCATCAGGAGGATCGACGCGATCAGCATCACGGCGCTCACGATCGCCCAGAGCGCGTCGCCGACCGGCCACAAGGGCGCCGTCATGGGCGCCTTGAGGTAGGCAACGACCATCCAGCCGAGCGTCACGAACGCGACCAGCGAATAGACGCCCTGAAATCCCATCTCGCCGATTGCGCGGATCACCGGTTTGCGCAGCGGATGCGACAAGAGAAAGTGACTGCCGACGAAGGCGACCGCCGCCGCCAGAACCGCGTTGGTGTTGTCCATGCTCCGTGCTCCTCAACTCATGTCGCCGATGACCGGTTTGCGCGATGTCGATTGTCCACCCGCCATCCCTTTCTCATTCGGCCAAATCATCCACTCAATCCGTTATCCGGAACGAATCCCTTTGACATCGGCGAGGGCGAAAGCTAGCTTTCAAGCCGAATACCACGGATTCCACAGTCGGAGGCCGGCTCATGGGCAATGCCGCTGAACACGATCTGATCCGCGACATCTCTCGCGACGTCCTCACGCGGATCGCGCCCCAGGAGCTTCCGCTGTTCCCGGCAGCCAGCGCGGCCTGGTTCGCCGATCCGGCCGCGGCGAAGAAGGCATCGAAAAGCCGCGACGCCGCGCTCGGCTTCGGAACCGACGCATTTTCGATCCTTTTGACGCCGCTCGTCCTCCAGATCGTGTCCGAAATCATGCCGGTGCTGGGCAGCATCGCGCTCAAGGTAACGGAAAATGCCGTCGGCGAAGAGGTTTCGATGCTCGTGCGGAAGATGTTCCATCGGGACGACGCCAATGCCGATGCCGCCCTGACCAGCGAGCAATTGGGCGAAGTCCATCGAAACGTGATCGCGGCGGGCGAGCGGCTGCGCCTCGAATCCGCGCAGACGCAGCGCCTCGCCGATGCCGTCGTCGCCCAGTTCGTCCTCCAGAAAAAGTGATGCATCGTGCCGGAACACGTCGCTCTGCGGCCTCGGCTCAATCCGCTGCCCTTTCCGTCTGACATGACGTTGCGGTTCGATCTGCTGATCGTTCTCGTCGTCTGTGTCAGCAGCCAGTTCTACTCGCATTTCTGGGAAAGCGTTCATCTCGAAGGACGAGACACGCTGACGGCGTGCGCCTCGAATATCGTCGCAGCCGTATTCGAGTCCAGCCTGCGCACGCAGGACGTGCTCGCGGCGTCGGAGATACGCGCGGATTTCGCTCCGCAGGTTGCAACGTGCATGGCGCTGCTCAGGCCGCAAACGACGTGGAAGATCGCCGGGGTCATGGTCACGCTCGCGCTCGGCGCCCTGTTCTACTGGTTCTTTCCGCTCTGGAAGCTGAAGTCGCAACGTCTCGCGCCGATCAGCCGGGACGATCCTCCCGGCCTGCTCGACGCCCTCACCGAGCTTGGCCGGCAAGCGCGGCTGAGCGCTGCGCCCTCCTTCGTATGGAACCCGCTCGCGAACGGTCTGCCCGTGACGTTCGGACGACGCGGCGACTATTACGTCGCGCTGAGCGGCGCATTCGTGGCGCACTACTTTTACGCCGACCGGCCCGCGTTTCGCGCGATCATCCTTCACGAACTCGCGCACATCAGAAACCGCGACATCGACAAGACGTTCATGACGATCTCGGCGTGCCTCGCGTTCGTCATCGTGAGCGTGGTTCCGTTGTTCGGGATCACGTTGCTCGGCGGACGCGTCTGGCATGCGTCGCTGTTTCTGCTCGCCAAAGCCACGTTGTGGAGCGCGCTCGTGCTGCTCTCGGGCGCGTCGGTGCTGCGCGTTCGCGAGTTTTACGCGGATGTGCAGGCATCCCAATGGGACGGCTCGCCCGCGCAGGTCGATCGCGTGCTCGCGCGTATCGGCGCCGCCTCGCCGCATGGACCGGCCGCCTTTCTGAGCCTGCATCCGCGCGGGGCAATGCGTCGCGCCGTGCTCGCCGACACCACCCCGCTCTTCAGCCTCGGCAAGTGGGATGCACTCGGCATCGGCTTTGCGGCGGGCGTCGTCATCGATACGGCGCAGGGTCTGCTGATCGCTTTCGTTCCGGCGGGTTCGGCGGTCGCGCTCGCGCGCGTGTCCATCGTGGCGGCGCTGGGTGTGCCGCTCGTCGTCATGATCCTTGCCATCGGCGCGCTCAGCACCGGCATCTGGCGCGGCGCCTACGCGGCCGTCCTGAACGGTCGCGATCCGGTGAAAGGCACGGCGGCTGCCGGCGCGGTCTTCGCGCTCGGATACTTTCTGAATCAGGTGCTGATCGGCGCGGAGTTTCTCTGGGGCGGAGCATCGGTGCCGCGCATCCGCGTGGACACCGCGATGACGCTGCTCGAAGTTCATGTCATCGCGCTCGTCTTCGCGATGACCGGATGCTGGCTCATCGCCGACTGGATCGCACGTGCGGGCGCCGCATGGGTCGAGGTGACCGTGAAGAGCAGGTCGCCGCTGCCGGTGCTGATGCTGACGGGCGGCATCTCGATCGCAGTCGTCGCGGGGATGTTCGCGTGGGGCACCTTTGCGTCCGCAACGCTCGTCGCGCTCGGGATTCACAACACGTTCTACACGTCGCTCGTGATGATCGCGCCGCCGCTGGTCGTGGCGGCGCTCGCGGCATGGCTCTTCCCCTGGTCCGCGCGATGGTTCGTGCGCATGCGGCGCGACCGCTCCGTATCCGGCTGGGTGTTTCTCGATGCCGAACCGCATGCCGGACGTTTGCCGCATCTCGTCGAATTCCGTCCGGCGCGCGCGATATCGACGGGCGCCGGCGCCGGACTGGTGTTTTGTCTCTGGATCGAGTTGCTGAGATATCGCAAGTTCCTGCCCGGCGGTATCGAAGCTGCGGTCTATGCGCCGTTCTCCGCGCTGCATCACATCGCGGTGCGCGCGGGTAGCAGCGGCTATGCGCTGATCGTGCCCATCGCGCTCGTGGCTGCGCTCGCGGCGATCGTCGCCGCATCGCGCCCCGGCGCGTTCAATGCGCTGTACGGTCTGTGCGCGGGTTCGATCGCGGGCATCGTGATGAGCATCGGCGGACTGGTGACGATCGACCTGAACGCGGCATCGACGCTAGAGTCGAGTGTGACATCGGTCCTGCTCTATCTCTGCGTGGCGTCGCTGGCGGCATTCCCGGGCGCGATGACAGGCGCAGTTGCCGGAAACTTTCGTTGGAGAAGGTTCAACACCGAGTCGCCGCAGCACGGGCTTTCGACGGCGCGCAAAGCCGTCATCGTCTCGCTCGGACTCGTGGTGCTTGCGGGATGGATCAAATCGATCATCGACATCTGATTCGAATGCATCAAGGCGCGAAATGCTGTATGGCGAGCCCGTCCGCTTGTCATACAAAACGCGCCAATTCCCATCCGAACATTGCTTCGCTCCGCTATTAGCGATACCTTTACATTCATCCCTGTCGTCGAATCCCGGTCAACGAGTGGAGAGCCGTTTCGTGAAGAAAGCGTGGGTTTTCTCCGGCATCGTTGCCCTGAGCGCGATTCTCGGCGCATGTAACAAGAGCGGATCGCAAAACGCCACCGAAGCATCGGGTGCATCCGCGAGCCAGGCGCCGGTTCAGCCGGCGCAAAGCGCGAGCGAAACACCCGCCGCATCGGGCGTGCTGGGCACCGTCGCCAAGGCGCAGTTGCCGGCGGAAGCAGCCGAAACCCTGCGGCTGATCAAGGCGGGCGGCCCCTATCCTTTCGGCGAAGACGGCGTCCTGTTCCGCAACAGTTCGAGCCTGCTGCCGAAGCATCCGCGCGGCTACTACCATGCTTACACGGTTCGCACGCCGGGTTCGACGGATCGCGGGCAGCGCCGGATCGTGTGCGGAGGACCGCGCAGGCAGACCGGCGAATGTTTCTATACCGACGATTATTACGTCAGCTTCAAGCGAATCGCGGAATAAGCCGGGCGCGGTTTCTCCCGTCACCCGCGCTGCATGCAGACCTCGTGCAGCGTGTTCAACCGGCGCACTGGTTCGGCCACATACGGGTTCGTCTCGTCCCACGCGTACCCGGCCAGCACCGCGGCGATCATGCGGCGGATGCCCGGCGTCTGATCGCGCGCGAAGATGATGTCCTGCAGTTTCCCCGTGTACCAGTTTTCGACGAACGCCCGGAACGTATCGATGCCCTTGCGCAGCGGCCGGTCGTAGTGCGCCTGCCAATCGACGGCCTCGCCCTTCAACTGACGCTCCAGCGTCTCGACAGCCAGATGCGCGGACCGCAACGCGATCGTCACGCCCGAAGAAAACACGGGGTCGAGAAACTCGCCCGCGTTGCCGAGCAGCGCGTAACCCGGGCCGTGCAGCCGCTCCACATTCGCCGAATATCCGCCGATATGCCGCACCGGCATCAAAAAGGGCGCATCGCCGATCAGCCGGTTCAGCGTCGGCTCGCCGCGGATCAATGCACGGAGTTTCGCTTCGCGCTGCGCTTCCGGCACGTCGAGGAACGCCGCTTCCGCGACACATCCGACGGACGAGCGTCCGTTCGCCAACGGAATCATCCAGTACCACACGTCGCGATGTTCGGGATGCACGGCGACCGTGATCTTGTTGCGATCGTGCGCTTCGGGCGGAATGCCGTCGCGGATGTGCGTGAAGATGGCCGCGCGCGTCGGCAGGCGCGTCGGCGCTTCGAGATTCAGGAGACGCGGCAGCACGCGTCCGAAGCCGCTTGCATCGAACACGAAGCGCGCATGCACCTGGTATCGCGTGCCGGCCTCGTCGGCGACTTCGAGCACGGGCGCATGGCCGGTCTTCATATCCAGCACCGAATGGCCGAAGCGCACTTCGGCGCCCTGCTTCGCCGCGCGGCGAATCAGCAGATCGTCGAAGACCGCGCGCTCGACTTGAAAGGTCGTGCCCCAGCCGTCCGAATGCTTGTCGCGAAAATCGAAAGCCGCCGCCCGATCGTGATGGACGAACTGCGCGCCGTTCTTGTACTGAAAGCCCGCCTCGACGACGTCTTGCAGCATGCCCGCTTCTTCGAGATACGCCATGCTTTGCGGCAACAGACTTTCACCGATCGAAAAGCGCGGAAAGTGTTGTTGTTCGAGCACGAGCACCGAACGTCCCGCTTTTCGCAGGAGCGCCGCCGCGACCGCACCCGAAGGGCCGGCGCCAATGATGGCGACATCGACAGAGGCATTCATCGAACATTCCTTATTCATTGCTATTTCTCATGAAGACGGAGCAAAATCGTCGGTCAAATACGACGCTTGCGCGGCGCATCAGCGATTACAATCGAGCCGCCTTCGTATCAAAGAGTCACTACTTTCTTACCGGATTCAATTGTGCAGAACACCGAATCATCCAGCGTGCCATTCGTTTCCGAAACGGCGTTCGGCGTCTGGTTCCTGCGCACGCATACGTGGGAGCATCACGTATTGCGTGTCGCGATCAACGACCTCAAAGGCCTGATCGACACACCACTGCCCGCTCACCCGACAATCGTCGATGTCGGCTGCGGGCAGGGACTTTCGTTTCGACTGCTGGCGAAAGCGTTTGCGCCGCGACGCATCGTCGGCATCGACTTTCACCAGCCTTCGCTCGAACTCGCCACGCAAGCCGCGCGCGCGTGCGGGCAGGATCCTGCCACAGCCGCGACGCGCATCGACGTGATGCACGGCGATTGCGCCAATTTGCCACTCGGCGACGCAAGCGCCGATATCGTCTTCTGCCACCAGACGTTTCATCACCTCGTCGAGCAGGAACGCGCGCTCGCCGAGTTCCGTCGCGTGCTCAAGCCGGGCGGCGTGCTGCTGTTCGCCGAATCGACGGATGCGTACATCAAGTCGTGGGTCATCCGCCTGCTGTTCCGCCATCCGATGCAGGTGCAAAAGAGCGCCGACGGCTATCTCGACATGATCCGCAAGGGCGGCTTCAGCTTCGAAAAGCAGAACGTCTCGCTGCCCTATTTGTGGTGGAGCCGCGCGAAGGATTTCGGCCTGCTGGAGCGCATCGGCCTTTACACGCCGAAGCCCGGCAAGCGGCGCGAGACGCTCGTCAACGTCGCGGCCGTCAAAACCCGCTGACCGCAAAGCGCGGCGTGCATGCAGAAACACGCCGCGCTTCATCGCCTTACTTCTTCAGCGTCACCACTTCGCCTTTCAGCGCGACGCCCGCCACCATTGCACCCGCACCGCACGTGAACTGCGTCGCGCTGACGAACTCGACGTTCCGGTAGTTGCTCTTCACGTCGATGACCGCGTTGCCGCCTTCCTTGCGCACGCGATCCTGCAACTCGCGCACCGCCGAGAGAAACACGTGCCGGCACGCCGCTTCATCGCTCTTGCCAAACGCGTTGGTCTTCTTGTTGGTCGCGAATTCGCCGAACGACTTCGCGACGCCCGGATGATTCTGTCCCGCGAAATAGAGCGGAATGTCCTGATCGACCTTGCCGCTTTCGCTCTTCAGCGCGGCTTCGACGGCATACTTCTCGACCGTGTCGCGCGCAAACGCGTGCGACGACATCAGGCCCGCGACCAACGCTGCGCAAATAATCTGACGCTTCATGTTCCGATCCTCGTGCTCGTGCGTTTATTCGGTGTCGAGCCGAACGACGTCGCCCCGCACGGCGATCGTCGAGCCGTTATTGCTCGAACCGCAGGTGAACTCCTTCGACGACGACGTCTCCGTGCGCTGAAAGCGCGTCGTCACGTTGACGACCGCGTTCGCGTGCTGCGCGCTCGCGTAGTCGCGCAACTGTCCGAGCGCCCGGCTCAGCGCGATGTTGCACGTCGCTTCCTGTCCGCTCATTTCGCGCGCGACACGCACGCGCACTTCCTTGGTTTCGATCAGCGTCTTCACTTTCGCGTGCGGCTGATCGCCGAAATACAGCGGAATGCCTTGCTTGCTTTGCGCCTGCACGTCGGCGGGCGTCGGCAGCGAGCGAATCTGCGTCGTACATCCGGCTTGCGAAATCACGATGCCGGCGATGACCCCCAACAAGAATTTTGTTTTCATTCTTCTTCCATCACTTTCGTTGTTAATCGATTCACGCCCGTAACTTGCGCCGACGGGCAACGGTCAAACTTCTTGAACATCAGGCTCGCGCAACTTCCGCCGAAGCCGAACGACACCGACATCGCGCGATCGATGCGTGCCTCGCGCGTCGCCTGCACGAGCGGCATGCCCTGCACGAGCGGATCCGGAAACTCGATGCGCCCCGTTCCCGCGATGAAGCCGTCGCGCATCATCAGCAGCGTGTAGATCGCTTCATGTGCGCCGCATGCGCCGAGCGGATGCCCCGTCATGCCTTTCGTCGACGAAAACGGCGGCACGCGCGCACCGAATACATCGCGGAGCGCGCGCAGTTCTTCCGCGTCGCCGAGCGGCGTGGATGGCGCCTGCGTATTCACGTATTCGGGCGACTCGCCCGCTTCGTCCAACGCCATGCGCAACGCGCGCGCGATGCCGCCGCTGTGCGGCGTGACCATGCCCGCGCCGTCGGTGCTTTCGCCGAAACCGGTCAGCTCGGCGTAGATTCGCGCGCCGCGTGCAAGCGCGTGATCGAGCGATTCGAGCACCAGCACGCCCGCGCCCGAGCCGATCACGAATCCGTCGCGCGCCGTGTCGTAGGGACGCGAGGCACGCGCGGGCGTGTCGTTGAAGGCGCGCGACAACGCGTGCATCGCATCGAACATCAGCGTCATGTTGTCGTGCAGCGCTTCGCTGCCGCCCGCGAGCACGACGTGCTGGCGTCCGGTCTGGATGAGCTGCATCGCCTGCCCGATGGCGAGCGCCGATGTCGTGCACGCCGACGAAGGCGAATACGCGACACCTTCGATGCCGAATGTCTGCACCACATTCGCCGACGCCGTGCTGCTCATCGCGCGCGGAATCGTATAAGGCGGCGCGCGGTCTATGCCATGCGCCCGCACGGCGGCGATCGCCACGTCGTATTCCGCCATCGCGCCCACGCCCGAGCCGATCACCGCGCCCGTCTTCGGCGAGCGCAGCGTCGCATCGTCGAGCCGCGCGTCGTCGATCGCCTTCTTCGCCGCGTGACACGCGAAGCGCGCCGTGTCGCCCATGAAGCGTTCCAGCTTGCGGCTGAACGGCGGTTCGTCGGCGACCGTCGCGGCCGCCGCGACCTGCGAATGGAATCCGCGTTCGCGCCACGCGTCGATCCGCGTCACGCCGCTGCGGCCTTCGCGCAAGGCGCGGCTCACGGCGTCGAGCGAATTGCCGAGACACGAAACGATGCCCATGCCCGTCACGACGACGCGCTGCATGACCCGCGTGCCGCTCATCGAACGCGCCGGAAAATCAGCGACGTGTTGATGCCGCCGAACGCGAAGTTGTTGCTCATGACGTACTCGGCGTCGATGGCGCGCGCTTCGCCTTTGATGTAGTCGAGCGGCGCGCACGCAGGATCGACCTCGGTGAGATTGAGCGTCGGCGCATACCAGTTGCGCTTCATCATCTCGATGGTCCACCACGCCTCGATCGCGCCGCACGCGCCGAGCGTGTGCCCGACATAGCTCTTGAGCGAGCTGATCGGCATGCGCTCGCCGAAGGTCTGCGCGGTCGCCTGGCTTTCCGCGAGATCGCCGCGATCCGTCGACGTGCCGTGCGCGTTCACGTAGGCGATCGCTTCTGCGTCGAGCCGTGCGTCGTCCAGTGCGAGCTGCATGGCGCGCGCCATCGTGCTCGCGGTCGGCTGCGTGATGTGCGCGCCGTCCGAATTGCACCCGAAGCCGACGATCTCCGCATGAATCGTCGCGCCGCGCGCCTTCGCGTGTTCGTATTCTTCGAGGACGAGCGTGGCCGCGCCTTCGCCGACCACGAGACCGTCGCGCTTCGCGTCGAACGGGCGCGGCGTGAGCTGCGGCTCGTCGTTGCGCGTGCTGGTCGCGTAGAGCGTGTCGAACACGGCGACCGCCGGTCCCGAGAGTTCTTCCGCGCCGCCCGCGAGCATCATCGTCTGCTTGCCCGTCGCGATGGCCTCGTACGCGAAGCCGATCGCCTGACTGCCCGACGAACACGCCGACGACGCCGGAATCACGCGCCCCTTCAAGTCCCAGAAGAGGCTCACGTTGACGGCGGTCGTGTGCGGCATCATCTGCACGTAGCTATTCGACGTGACTTGGGTCATCGACCCGGTGTTGAGCATCGTGCCGAATGCGCGGATCGGCGCGACCGAACCCGACGACGAACCGTACGCCACGCCCATGCGCCCGTCGCCGATCGACGTGTCGCCGGCGAGGCCCGCGTCGGCGAGCGCGAGTTCGCTTGCGCGCACCGCGTACATCGACACGAGGCCCATCGAGCGCGTTTTCTTGCGCGGCCAGTCGGCGGGCTGTTCGAACGCGGGCAGCGGACACGCGAGCCGCGTGTGCAGCGCTTCGAAGAAGTCCCATTCGTCGATGCGGCGCACCGCGTTGCGGCCCGCCTTCAGTCCGGCTTCGACGTCGCGCCAGCAATCGCCCAGCGCCGTGACGCCGCCCATGCCCGTAATGACGACGCGCTTCATCAGATCATCCCGCCGTTCACGCCGATGACCTGACGCGTCACATACGAAGCCGCGTCCGACAGCAGGAAGCTGACGACGCCCGCCACTTCGCCCGGCTGGCCGACGCGGTTCATCGGCACGGTCTTCAACACGTGTTCGACGGGCACGTTTTCGAGCATGCCCGTTTCGATCAACCCCGGCGCCACGCAGTTGACCGTGATGTTGCGCGACGCGAGCTCGACCGCGAGCGCCTTGGTCGCGCCGATCAACCCGGCCTTCGCGGCACTGTAGTTCACCTGCCCGCGATTGCCGATCACACCCGACACCGACGCGATCGTCACGATGCGGCCGCCCTGCTTCGCGCGGACCATCGGCATCGTCAACGGATGGATCACGTTGTAGAACGCGTCGAGGCCCGTTTCGAGCACGACGTCCCAGTCTTCCCCGGTCAGCGCCGGAAACGCGGCGTCGCGCGTCACGCCCGCGCTGCACACGACGCCGTAGTACGGGCCATGCGCGGCGATGTCGGCTTCGAGCGCGGCGCGGCAGGCGTCGCGCTCGCGCACGTCGAACTGGATGACGCGCGCCGATCCGCCCTGCGCGGCGATGCCGGCGGTGACCGCTTCGGCTTCGGCGCGGCCCGTGCGGCAATGCACGGAGACGGCGAAGCCGTCGGCGGCCAGTTGATAAGCAATGGCGCGGCCGATACCACGGCTCGCACCCGTTACGAGAACTCGACGGCTCATGCGCTCACGCTCCCTTCGATGAACGTCTGAAAATCATGTGGCTGAAATACCTTGATGACGGCGTCCGCATAACGCACGCCGTCGTGTTCGATGGTGCATTCGTACGCGCCGTGGCCTTCTTCGCTGCGCAGCACTTCGCGCACGCCGATCGCGAGCCGCGCGCCGCGCGGGAACGCGCTCACGTGCGCCTGATAACTGCGCGTGCCCAGCAGCACGCCGGGGCGCGCGGTTCCGCCCGCGCGCATCGCGATCAGCGAAACGTGCGCGGCGATGCTCTGCGCCATCAGTTCGATGCCGATCCACGCGGGCATCGCGCCGTGCTCGTCGGCGTACCACGCGTCGGGCCGCGCGGTGGCGCGCGCCGTCAGCGTCTCGTCGCCGCACGATGTCACGGCGTCCAGAAGCAGCATCGTGCCGCGATGAGGAATGATCGATTCGATCGCGGGAAAGGCCGTGTCGTGCTTGTCGGTGAAATTCATCGTCGTCAGCCCGCGAGAATCAGGCTGGCATTGCTGCCGCCGAATGCGAACGAATTGCTCATCACGTAACGCAAGCCCGCCGCGCGCGCGAGGCGGCGCTCCGTCTCGACGAGATCGAGCGCGGGCAATGCGGCATCCGCTTCGCCGTCCCAGCGATGCAGCGGCAATGTGGCGTCGTCGCGCGCGAGCGTGAGCCACGCGAAACCCAGTTCCGTCGCGCCCGCCGCGCCGAGCAGATGTCCCGTGAACGGCTTGGTGCCGCTTGCGGGCACGCCGTCCGGAAACACGCGGGCCATCAGGTGCGCTTCCATTTCGTCGTTCTTGCGCGTGGCCGTTGCGTGCATGTTCACATAGCCGATGCCGCCAGCCGATACGCCCGCGTCCGCGAGCGCCGCGCGCAGCGCCATTTCGCCGGCGACGCCTTGCGGATCGGGCGCCGAGACGTGATACGCGTCGCTCGATTCGCCCACGCCGGCGAGACGCACGGCGCTTTCGTCGCGCGTCATCAGGAACAGGGCCGCGCCTTCGCCGACGTTGATGCCGCTGCGGTTGCGGCTCATGGGATTGGTGCGCGCGGGGCTGACCGAATCGAGCGACGCGAAGCCCTGCACGGTGAGCTCGCACAGCGTATCGACGCCGCCGACGATCAGCGCATCGCACAGATTCAGTTGCAGCAGACGGCGCGCGGCCGCGAACGCCTTCGCGCTCGACGTGCACGCGGTCGAAATCGTGAACGCCGGGCCTTGCACGTCGAGCGCGGCCGCGGCGAACGGCGCAGCGGTGCCGATTTCCATTTGCCGATAATCGAAGTTCGACGGCAACGCGCCCGTCTTCGTGCGATGCGCGAAGGCGTCTTCCGCCGCGCTCACGCCCGACGTGCTCGTGCCGAGCACCACGCCGATGCGCCCGGAGCCGTATCGCTCGCGCGCCGCCTCGATCTCCGGACGGATGAGTTCCAGCGCCGCGAGCAGCAGCCGGTTGTTGCGGCAATCGAAGCGGACGAGCGCGTCGGGCGGCGCGATGTCGAGCGGTGCGAGCACGCGGCCGACGAACGCGTCACCGTTTTTCATGGGCATCGCCGCCATGCCGGGCGATCGGGACGCGGCGAGCGCGGCCGCGACCGCGCCGGTGTCGTCGCCGAGCGCGTTGATCATGCCGAGCGCATTCAGATAGACAGGTGGAAACGTCATGCGTGTTTTCTCACTTGAGTTGGCATGCCCATCGGCGCGAGCAGCACCGATACGAGAATGCCGAGCGTGAGCGTGATGCCGAAGCTCTTCAGCGCGGGCATGGCGCTCATGCCGAGCATGCCGAACGACAGCAGCGTCGTCGCCGCCGAGAGCAGCACGCCGGTCCACACCGCGCCGAGATCGGCGCCGTCGCGCAGGCATCCTTCGCGCAGGAACACCGCGTAATTCGCGCCGACGCCGAGCACGAGCATCAGCGCGAGACAGTTGAACAGATTGAGCGGCACGCGCGCGTAGCCGAACGCCGCGAGCGTCACGCCGACGGCGAGCAGCACGGGCAAAATGGTCGCGATGCCGCCGCGCAGGCGATAGCGCGCGCTCACCAGCGCGAGCACGAGCACGAGCGCGCCGCCGAGCCACATGGCGCTGTCGACGCGATAGGCGCCGAAGAGCTTCGACACGCTCGCGGCCTTGTCGACGAACGCGACGCCTTCCGTCGCGCGCGCCGTCTCGATCAGCGCGGGCAGGTTTTGCGGCGTGACGCGGCCTGGCATCACGATGGCCGCATATCCGCGCGCCCCGTGCGCCTCGACCGCGCCGAGCCACAAATGCGAAAACGGCTTCGACCAGTTCGCCGCGAGCCAGCGCTCGACGGTCAGCGGCGGCGCGTCCGTCTGCGCGAACGAGGCGATCCACGCGTCGGCGATATCGTCGCGAAAACCCGCTTGCAGCAGCGTCGCGCGCAAGGCGGCGGGATCGGCGAACACGCGCCCGGCGAGCAGCGCGCGGTCTTCGGCCTGACGCCGCGCCGACGGCACGAACTGCGTGACCGCGCGCCAGCCGTCCACCGATTGCGCTTGCGGCAGCGCATCGAGCCTCGCGCCGAGCGCTTCCGCGCGCTGCAACGCGATTTCCTGCGTGGCGCCCTGCACGACGAAAAACTGCGCGGTGTTGTCGATGCCGACCGCATCGCGCACCCGGTTTTCCTGCTCGACGAGCGCCGGATCGCGCTGGATCAGCAGATGGATGTCATCGTCGCTCTTGAGCATCAGCCAGCCCGGCGCGCATACGACGACGAGCGCGACCGCGACGGCCCACGCACGCTTCGCACCGATCGCGCGCTGCCAGCGGACGAGCAGCACGGCCGCGCGCGCGAACAGACGCCGCTGCGTGGCCTTCGGTCCCTTCGGCAGCAGCGCGGGCAGCAGCCACATGACGGACGCGAACGCGACGCAGATGCCCGTCATCGCGAAACAGGCGATCTGCTTGAGCGCAGGGAACGGCGCCCACGCGAGGATCGCATAGCCGAGCAGGCTGGTGGCGAGCGCCACCGAGAGCGCGGGCCGCACCGAGCGGGCGCCGTGCTTCGCGTCCCACTCGCGCGGCGCGCCGAGATAGACGACGAAGTATTGAATCGAATAATCGACGGCCTCGCCGATCAGGCTCGCGCCGAACACGAGCGTCAGCAGATGCAGCTTGCCGAACACGGCCATCGTGACGGCCAGTGCGCCGCCGATGCCGAGCGCCGTCGACAGAAATCCGAGCAGCAGCAAGCGCGGCGAGCGGAACACCCACAGCATCAGGAGCGCGATGCCGCAAGCGGACGCGATGCCGATCAGATGCACCTCGCGCTCCGATGCGCGCCGCGCCGACTCCGCGTAGAACACGGCGCCCGCGCGCGCGACGGCCGCGTCGGGCCAGGCGGACCGCAACGACGCCTCCGCCCGCGACGCCGCCGACAGCACGGCGCGCTGCACGCGCGATTCGTACGCCGAGCCGTTCAGCGTCGTGACGACCAGCACGCTCGTCGCGTCGCCGCGATGCGCGACGAGCATGTTGTCTTCGAGTTCGAGATTCGACGTCGCGAGCGGCAAGTCGGCGAGCCAGTGCTCGAGCCAGCCGAACGGATCGGCGGCGAGCTGCGTCGCGAGCGGACCGCGCACGGGGCTGTAGATGCGCTGCATCAGCATGTCGCGCAAGGACGATGAAACGCCAAGCGCGTCGCGGTCATCCTGCGTCAGCAGGCCGAAGCGATGAGGCGTGTAGAGCGCGCCGATCTGCGCGATATCGAACGGCGGCAGTTCCGCCGTCACCGACGCGAACGCGCCGCTTTCCTTCAGCGCCGCGCCGAACTGGCGGGCGGCGGCCTTCGCGTGATCCGCGTCACGGCTCGACACGAGGAACACCGTGCGGTCGCCGAGCGCGCCGGCGAGCCGGTCCACGGCTTTTTCGGCGACGGGATCCGCTTCCGTCGCGGGCAAGAGCGCGAGCAGGTTCGTCTCCAGCGGCGACGGCCCGCTGAAACGATGCACGCAATACAGCACGACGACGAGCGCGAACGCGAACCACGCGGCGCGGATGCGCCACGGCGACGTTGTCGTGCATTGCCAGTGCCACGGCGTCATGGCGCGCCCAGCAAGTTATGTTCGACGGACGGCAGGTCGTCGGCGGCTTCGCTCTTCGTGAACTCGATGCGCGTGACGTCGCCGCTGGCGAGATCGATGCGCAGGCTGCGCAGAAACGCGCCGCCCGTCATGTGCAAACCCTTGATGGCCTGCGCGAGCTGCGGCTGGTTCGGCTTCAGGTCGAGCGCCCAGTCCGAGGGCGAGCCGTGTGCATCGACATCGAACTGCGAGTACAGCGCGGACAGATCGCCGCCGAGCATCGCGCGCATCATCTTCGAAACTTGCGCGACGCCGCGCACGCCCTGTGCGCTTTTCGTGCGGATGCGCTTGCCGTTCGCATCGACTTCCGCGACGCCCGCGTCGGTGATGACGTACGTCGCCGCGTAGGGCGTGTCCACGCGCCAGATCACGCCGCGCTCGCGCTGGAACGTGAGCATGCCCGTGCTGACGAGCGGCTGCTTCATCGCGGAGAGTGTCTGCGTCTGCGTGAACTGCGCGCGCACGCCCTTCATTTGCGCGAGGCGCGACGTCACTTGCGAGACGAGCGTCGAGTCGCCGTTCGCGGCTTGCGCGGACGTCGCGGCGAGCAGCAACGCGACGAGCGCCGCGCGCAATTTCGTCAACGCGCCCATACGCGCTCCAGCTTCTCGAACACGACCGGCGGCGACAGGAACTGCAATTCCTGCGTGGCCGCATCGACGGCGACCTGAATCGTGTAACCCTTCGTCAGACGCTGGCCCGTTTCGCAATCGACGAGCTCATAACCGATCTTCAGCCGGTTCTCGTATTCGAGCAGTTCCGTGCGCACTTCGATGCGCTGTCCGTAAGTCGCGGGACGCACGTATTTCAGATGCGCCTCCACGACCGGCCACACATAGCCCGACGCCTGCATCTCGCGATAGTCGTAATCGAACGCGCGTTGCAACGCCGAGCGCCCCGCCTCGAAATACTTGAGATAGTGGCCGTGCCAGCACACGTTCATCGCATCGACGTCGTGGAACGGCACTTCGACGATCGCGCTCGCCTTGAGCGTGCGCGTCTGCATGACTTCGGGCATCACGCGTTCTCCGCGTTCGCATCGACGAGCGCGCACGCCGCGATGCGCGCCGTCAATTCGCGCAGGTCGCGTTCGAGCGCGCGGTCTTCATCGACGAACGGCGACACCGACGCGACCGTTTCCGCAAATTCGCGCAACGGCGCGGGCACGGGCGTGTCCGGAGCGAGGCGCAGCCGCAGATTCAGCGCCTGCACGGCGGCGAGCGTATGCGCAGCCGCGACCTGCTCCGTCAGTTCCAGCACGCGCAGGCAGTCGCGCGCGGCGATCGTGCCCATGCTGACCTTGTCCTGGTTGTGCGCTTCCGTCGAGCGCGAGAACACGCTGGCGGGCATCGTGTGCTTGAGCGCCTCGGCCGTCCACGCCGACGCCGAAATCTGCACGGCCTTGAAGCCGTGATTGATCGGCGCGCGCGCGTGCGTCGCGCCGGTCAGATTGCGCGGCAGGCCGTTGTTGAACTTGTCGTCGACGATCAGCGCGAGTTGGCGATCCATCAGGTCCGCGAGATTGGCGACGGCGGTCTTCAGCGCGTCCATCGCGAACGCGATATGCCCGCCGTAGAAGTTGCCGCCGTGCAGCACGCGCTCGGCGTCCGGGTCGATCAGCGGGTTGTCGTTCGCGCTGTTCAGTTCGTTCTCGATGTCGCGGCGCATCCACGTGAGCGCGTCGGCGACGACGCCGATCACGTGCGGCGCGCAGCGAATCGAATAGCGATCCTGCAGCCGATGGCCCGGCGTGTCGTCGCGGCCCGCGAGATCGGCGCGAATCCATGCGGCGGCTTCGGCCTGACCCGCGTGCGGTTTCACCGCGAAGATCGTCGCGTCGAAGTGTGCGGCGCGGCCGTCGAGCGCCAGCGTGGAGAGCGCCGTGAGACGCGCGGCGAGACGCGTCAGGTGACCGGCGCGCGCGAACGCGAGACACGCGAGGCCGGTCATGACCGCCGTGCCGTTCATCAGCGCGAGCCCTTCTTTCGGCGCGAGCCTGAGCGGCGCGACGCCGAGCGCGGACCACACGCCGGCGGCATCGCGCAAGGCGCCGCCGAACTTCACGTCGCGTTCGCCGACGAGCGCCGCCGCCACATACGACAGCGGCGTCAGATCGCCGCTCGCGCCAACCGAGCCTTCCGACGGAATGCGCGGCAATACGCGATGGTTGATGAGGTCCGCGAGCCGTTCGAGCAGCACGAAACGCACGCCGGAAAATCCGTACGCCAGCGAATTCAAACGCGCGGCGATCACGGCGAGCGTCGCTTCATCGTCGAGATGCGCGCCCATGCCGCAACCGTGATAGCGCGTGAGTTGCAGCGGCAGCGCTTCGACGAGTGCCATCGGCACATCGACGACGCATGCATCGCCGTAACCGGTGTTCACGCCGTACACGGTCTTGCCCGCCGCGAGATGACGGCGCAGAAAGTCCGCGCCGCGCTCGATGCGCGCGCGCCAGGCGGGATCGCGATTCAGCGCGACCGGCGCGCGGCGTGTGGCGATCGATACGACTTCTTCGATCGTCAGGCGCCGGCCGCCGAAAGTCACCGCCTGCGAACGCAGTTCGTCGATCAGATCATGCTCGGACATCGTTTCCTCCGGGTGCTGCGGCTTCCGTCATCGTTTTGCCGGGACGCGCCCAGAAATCGAAAAAGTTGAACCACTGATAGGGCGCCTTGCGGCAATAGTGTTCGAGGCGCGACGCATAGCGCTGCGCCCACGCCGCGATGTGCTGCGCGCGTTCGCGGCGCGGCAGCGAAATGCGCTCCGCGAAAGGCTCGAAATACATTCGATGCCGGCCGTCCTGCTCTTTCAGGCAGAAAAAGAGGTACACGGGACAGCCGAGCGCATGCGCGAGCACGTACGGGCCTTGCGCGAACGGCGCGGGCGCGCCGAGAAAGCGCGCGTCCGTCGTGCGGCCGGACTCGTGCGCGGGCACGCGGTCGCCGACGATCACGAGCAGCTCGCCCGCGTCGATGCGCGCCTTCATCATCATCGACGTCTCGGGGCCGAAGTCGCTCACCTGCATGAGACGGCTGGAGAAATCGACATGCGCCGACGACAGCACGCTGTTGAAGCGCTTCGCGTGCTCCGTGTAGACGATGGCCGTCACCTTCGCGCGGCCGTTGCGCACCGCGAGCGCGCGCATCATTTCGAGGTTGCCGAGATGCGCGCCGATCACGAGCGCGCCGCGCCCGCTCGCGACGAGCGTTTCGAACGCGGCGGGATCGTCGAAGATCACGTCTTCTTCGGCGATGCGGCCGGACCACGCCGCGAGCTTGTCCAGCCCCGATTGCGCGAACGCGAGCATCTGCCGGTACGCGGAACGCCAGCCGGGTTGCGGCGTGCGCTCGCCCGTCGCGGCGTGTTCGAGTTGCGTGAAATAGCGTTGCGACGCGACGCGCGCACCGCGTCCCGTCAACAGGAAATAGCCGACGATCGGATGCAGCCACAGACTTGTGAAGCGCATGCCGAACAGACGGCAACTGAGCGCGAGCAGCGCCATGCCGAGCCGGCTGCCGCGCTCCGCGACGCGCCACCAGCCCGCGTCCGCGCGCGCGGCGGCTGTTTTTCGCGGCAGCGCCTTGTGTGCGAGCAGCATCGGCAGACGCAGCAGCATGCCGCACACGAGCCGCGTGTGGCTCGCGCTGATGCGCACGTTGTCCCACAGCACGTCGAAGTGCGAGACGCCGTCCGTCGAGTACGTGACGCGCGTCGGCACGGTGCGAAACGCGAGCCGCCGCCAGTGCAGACGCACGAGAATTTCGATATCGAAGTCCATGCGCGTGCCGATCCGCACGCTGTCGATGAGCGCGCAGACCGCGTCGAGCGGATACAGACGAAAGCCGCACATCGAGTCGCGGATCGTGAACGACAGCGTTTCGATCCACACCCACACGTGCGTCGCGTAGCGGCCGTAGAGACGCGACTTCGGCACGCTTTCGTCGTAGACGGGGCGCCCGAGGATCACCGCGCCCGGCTCGGCGCGCGCGGCCGCGATGAAGCGCGGCACGTCGTTGGCGTCGTGCTGGCCGTCGGCGTCGATCTGCAACGCGTGCGTGTAGCCCGCGCTTCGCGCCGCCCGCAGACCCGCCATCACGGCCGCGCCCTTGCCGCCGTTGACGGGCAGGCGCAGCAGCGTCATCCGCGCGCCGTATTCGGCGGCGAGTTGCGCGAGGACGGCTTGCGTGGCTTCGTCGCTGCCGTCATCGACGACGAACATTGGCAGGCCGTGCACGCTCAGGCGCGCGAGCGTGCCGCCGATCGCGTCCTTGTGGTTGTAGATCGGGATGACGATGCACGTCCGCAGATTCGCGCCGCTCATGCGTGCTCCCGATAAACCACCACGCCCGACGAGCAATCGCGCCCGTTCAGCCGATACGCGAAGCGCACGCGGCGGCGCGCGGCATCGTGCGCGAGTTCCAGGTCGAGCACCGCGCCGGGCGGCACGGGCGCCATGAACTTCAGACGATCGACCGATGCCGTATCGCGCGCGCCCGCGACGTGCTCCGACGCGAGCCGGATCGCCCAATCGACTTGCACGATGCCGGGCAAAATCGGCAGATTCGGGAAATGGCCGCCGAAGTGCGCAAGCGTCGGCGGCACGCGCAGCTCGTAACGCAGGCTGTCGCCGTCGCGCGCTTCCGAGAGCATCTCGAAGCCTTCGGCGCGCGCGCCGAACGCCGCGGCAACCGACGCGACCGGCAACTTGCCGCGCACGTCGAACGGCAGCGCGATGCGAAAGCGCCAGCGGCGCGGCAGCAGCACGACGTCGAAATACGCGGCGAGGTGACGGCGCAGCGACTTCGCGAGCGCGACGCGGCCTTCGTCGCGCAGCGCGGCGCTGCCGGCATCGCTCAACGCGACGACCGCACCCACGCGCTCGCGCGATGCCCCCGCAAGCGGCACGACGCACGCTTGCGCCACATACGGATGCAGCGCGAGCCGCGCTTCCATGTCGGGCAGCGACATGCGCTTGCCGTCGAGCTTGATGACGCGGTCGAGGCGGCCTTGCAGGCGGAAGCGGCCGTCGTCGTCGAAGTGGATCGCGTCGTCGGTGCGATGCCAGTCGTCGTGACCCAGATGCGGCGAGCGCACTTCGAGCGCGCCATCGTCCGTACGGCGCACGTCCACGCCATGAAGCGCGCGCCACGCGGCCGTTTCGTTCTGCCTGCGCCACGCGATGCCGCCCGTTTCCGTGCTGCCGTAAATCTCGACGGGCGCGGCGCCGAACGCGCGCGCGCAGGCGTGCGCCGCGTCCGCCGCGAGCGGGCCGCCCGACGAAAAGAACACGCGCGGCGCGGGCGTCAGTGCGTCGAAACCCGCGAGCGCGGGCCAGCGCGCGAGTTGCGCCGGCGACGACACCATCGCGGTCGCGCCGCAGCTCGCGATGCGCGCCTGAATCTGCTTCGGCTCGGCGCACAGGGCGCGATCGAACGCGCGGCCCGCCGCGAGCGGCCACATCACGCGGAACAACAGCCCGTAGATATGGCGATGCGGGACGCTCGCGAGCATCGTCGCGTCGCCGACGAGCGCGCCCCACTCGCGCTCGAGCGTACGCACTTCGGCGTCGAACTGCGCGAGCGTCTTGTGGATCGGCTTGGGGCTGCCGCTGCTGCCCGACGTGTAGAGCGTGAGCGGCGCGTGCGGATCGATGCGCGAGAGCGGCGCGGCGGGCCGCAGCGCTTGCGTGGCGGCGAGCGCGCGAACGTCGTCGCCGGTCAGCATGGCGTCGTACGCGTGGGCGAGATCGGCGAGATAGCCGGGCGCCGAGCTCGCGGGAATCACCGGCTCCTTGCCGCATGCGAAAAGCGCGAAGAGCGTGCAGGCGAAGTCGAACGGATCGTCGATGCACAACGCATAGCGTCGCGCGTTCTGCTCGCGCAGCCACCAGGCGAGCGCCGCCGTGCGCGAGCGGAACGCCGCGTGCGTGAGGATATCGTTCGCGGTGCCGGCGCGATCGTCGCGGCAGACGGGCGTCAGCGGATCGCGATCCGCGCACAGCAAATCGTGCAACGCGATCATGCCGCCTCCGCCCGCCGCGCGCGCGGCAGGATCACGAGATAGCGCCATGCGATTTCACCGACGATCAGCGCGCCGACGAATCCGTACGAGATCGCGCCGTTGTAGAGCGACCATGCCTCGCGCGGCCAATGCAGCGCGGTATGGAGCGAGAACAGACCGTTCGCGACGAAGAACGCGCACCAGATCTGCGTGACGCGGCGCGTGTGGCGCACGGCCGCTTCGCTGAGATCGGGCGTGCCGACGCGGGCGAACTTCTCGATCATCGACGGGCCGCGCACGAGCGTCGCGCCGAACGCGATCAGCAAGCCCAGATTGACGAGCGACGGATAGATGCGCAGCAGGCGTTCGCTGTCGGTCCAGACGATCGCAGCCGACGCCAGGCTCAGCATGAACGCCACGATCCAGTCCACGCGCGTGAGCCTGCGCAGCGACACGCCGACCACGCCCGTGCCGATGCAGCGTTGCAGCCAGATCAGCACGAACAGCAGGCAGCCGGCATAGCGCGGCGCGTTCCAGACCCACGTCCCGAGAATGACCGCGGGATAGGCGAGCTTGAGCGCGACGTTCAGCGCGAAGCCGCTTCGGGCGCGCGCCTTCACATCGCCGACGTTCGGCGGCTGGATCATTCCTGTTCGACGAGCAGCGACCCGACAGCGGCGACCACGTCCGCGACCGTGCGCACCGACTTGAACTCTTCCGGCTTGATGCGGCGGCCGGTCATTTCCTGGAGCTTGATCGCGAGATCGACAGCGTCGATGCTGTCCAGATCGAGCTCTTCATACAGGTGCGCTTCGGGCGTCACGCGCTCGGGCGCGATCGCGAAGTTCTCTTCGAAGATGGCGCGGATGCGCTCAAGGATCTCGTTGTCGGTCACCGTCATTCCCCTTCTTTCATGGTGCCGTCCGCAACGTGCGCAAGCTCGCGCTGGCTCGCCACCAGCGCGGCGAGCGTGTTGATCGAACGGAAATGCCCTCGCGTGTTTTCGTCGTTGGACGCCACGTTCAGTTGGTAGTGTTCGCGCAGCACGATGCCGATCTCGAGCGCGTCGATCGAATCGAGCCCTACGCCATCGGTTTCGAAGAGCGGCGCGTCGTCGTCGATATCGCCGGGCTGCATGTCTTCGAGATCGAGCGCCTCGATCAGCAGCCGTTTGAGTTCAAGCTTTAAAGAATCCATAGTCGATCAGATGCTGGGTAATGTGGGCCTCGATGGCGCTCGTCACCGATCGCGCGGCGAGCGCGGGTGGTTCGTCGCTCGCGGCGAGTTCGGCGGCGCTCAGGGCGTCGAGCACGTTCACTTGCATGTGGAAGGCGCGTTCGGGCACGTCGTGCCAGCGCATGTCCTTCGTGAACGCGGGCGGATCGCAGTCCATCAGCGCGGGCAGGATCGGCGCGCCGGACTGCAGCGCCATGTGCGCGAAACCGCGCGAGAACGCGTGCAGGCGGTTGCGTGTCGGACTGCGCGTGCCCTCGGGGAAGATGATCATCGTGTAGCCGCGCGCGAGTTGCCGCGCGCCCGCCTCGACGAGTTCGACGGGGTCCGCGTTGCTCACGTATTCCGCGGCGCGCATCACGCCCCAGAAGAACGGATTGCTCCAGTGCGCGTTCTTCACGACGCAGCACGCGCGCGGCGTCAGCGACAGGAGCACCATCACGTCGAGCCACGTCGGGTGATTGGCCACGACGATGGCCGGGCGCTCCGCGCTGCGCTTGAGCGCGCGCGCGCCGCGCACATCGAGTTTCATGACGCCCACGCGCACGAGCACGGCGACGAGCGCGCGAAAGAACGTGTGAATGACCGCGACGATGATGCGCTGCTTCGAATCGCGATGCGGCCAGATCGACGCGAGCGGAAACAGGATCAGCGAGAAGCCGAGCCCGCAGACGCCGAACGCCGCGAATGCCAGCGCCGTCGCGGCGAGGCGCCAGTGCCGGTCAAGCGCCTTCATGCCAGCACCATTGCCACGTAGATGTCGTGCCTTGCCATTCGCTCGACGTCCGCGCTTCGAGGCAGTGCTGCACGGCCGCGCTTTGCGATGCGAACGGCATGCGCGACGGATCGGCATGGTCACTGAGCGCGGCGCGCGTACATGCCAGCCGGCCGGTTTGCGCGGATGCGTCGAGCAGGATCGCCAGCGCGCCGCCTTCCACTTCGGCTTCGACCGGGCCGTATGTGGCGTCGGCGGGTTCATCGGCGAAAACGATCAGCACGGGACTCGACGGATCCGTCGCATATTGCGCATATGCTTCGAGCAGCGCGTAGCCGAGGCTCTCGTTGCCCGCCGATAGCGCGCTGGCCGCCGTGCGGTCGCCGCGCACGATGCCGAGGATGCCGGTCATCGTGTTGAGCACGGAAAGACTGAAGGAGGTGGGCGACACGGTCTTGCCGGCGTCGATGGTGTGCAGGATGTCGGTCGTGCGGCGCAGTTCGCCGTGACGCGACGCGAATACCAGACGCACGGCGGGCAGATGCGCGCCGCAGTCGTGCGCGACCTTCAACGCAGCCCGCGACAGCGTGCTGAGCCTGCGCCGCGTCAATGGCTCGATGAAGCCAAGGTCGGGAGCGGCGGATGCAGCGGCAGGCCAGAAAGACCAGCGAGCAACCGGAATGGTCCAGTGCAGATCGGGCATGCGGTGATTCGCGTTCGGAAACGTGGTACTCGGGCCGGGACGACCGGCGGCCGCACGACAGGATGCGCTCCATCCGGCGGCGGGGCCACCCGTACCCATTCGGTGATTGATTTTTCCTGCGAGCAGGTTAACGGCACGACGTTGGAATAATTTAGAGTGCGACGTTCAAAACGTCGGGACGCCCGTTTCATCTTTTTTGCTCGCCGGAATTCTACCGAGCATCGCGATCGAAGAGATCAAAATTTGTCTCAAACGAAAGGTTCGTGTCATTGCCGCGACAGGACAGAGTTGGCGAGCGCAGAGGACATATGCGACTCTCAAGTTCGCGCCGCTTCTGCCGTTAGTATTGAATCGAGCAGCTGTATTGCCGACGCCTTGACTTCGGGTTGGCTACAAAAATCATCGATTTTTGGGCATGGTTCCAGCCCGGCTTCTGGTCGGTTACGACAAACCAGAAGTCAGAACTGCAACTGTCGGGCGATGTCGGCGGTCTTCATGGCGCTCAGACCGTGAAGACGCACGTCAGAGAATCGAAGCAGGTCGTGGTTTCCAGCGATTGGCGGGAAATCGTGGAGAAAGGTTTGTCGGCGATTACGCTGCAAACAAAGGAACTGGTCACCGGGAATTAGTTGCACGCGACATGCTGTCGAATCCGGCAGCGTGTCGCGGCTGGTTGTCGTTTCTACCGCTTTTACTGGGCAGCAGGCGACTTCACGCTCGGAGTGGCAAGCGTGTTATTGCTTGTCGCGGGAGCCGCCGTACCCGACGTCGAGTTGCTGTTCGTGCTGCTCGGCAGGCCCGAGTTCGGCGCCTTGGTGCCCATGCCGCTATCCGAATTCGTCATGCCCGGCGTGCCGTAGCCGCCCGTTGCGCCATTCACCTGGTTCGCGGGGCTTGCCGTGCTGCCCGCCGAACCCGCGCCGTTCGAGCCTCCGGCGCTCTGTGCATAAGCGCCCGCCGACAGGGTGAGTGCGGCCACGGCCGCGATAAGTGCGCTGGTTGCCTTGCTCATGTTCCGTCCCTCCTTAATCTGGCTGAAGTATGGACGCAGACGATTGCCGTCTGCATGAACATTGACCCGCAATTGCCGTGCCGCGTTCCAATTCGCACGCGCCGCGATAAGCAATGAAAGCTCTTCAAAAGCAAAAAAGTCCATGCCGATAACAAGGCATGGACAACCGCGATAACAACATTCGAGCTACGAGCGCGGCGCGCCGAACGTCAGAAAGAGTGCGTCATCCCGATTCGCGCCACCATCTGATGCGAATTCGACGATGGGCTCGCCGCGCCCGGAATGAACGCCGTATCGAGTGGCGTGCCCGTATTGCCGCCACTCAACTTCTGATAGACGAGCTGCGTATAAACGCCGGTGCGCTTGGACAAGAAATACTGAGCCATCACGCCGATCTGATTCCAGTGCATCGAACTCTCCGAACCGCCCTGCTTCAGATGCGCCATCGTGTACGTGTACATGCCAGCAATCGATAAATCCGGTTGAATGTCGTACTTCGCGTTGAATTCGATGTTATCGAAATGCAGGCTCGCGTCATTCACGCCGAAATCGCCGAGATAAAGCGACGACACCGGCTGCTGCACGTTCACATGGGTATAGACGAGGCCCAGCGTCGCCGGTCCTGCTCCATAACTCGCGCCGATACCGTAAATCTTCTGATTCGCCGCGACGAAGCCCGCCTCGTCCGAAGCCACGGAACCGGTCGATGTCGCGCCTGGAGCCGACAGGTTTTCAAAGACAGCGCCAATCGTGAATGTCGCATAGCTGTATTTCAGCCCCGCGCCATACGTGCGATTGCCCGCGAACGCGCCGGCCTGATTGCTGAATCCGTATAGCGCGGTCGCCGACACGCCGCCGTAGTCGTTGCTCGTGAACTTGACCGAATTGTTCGCGTGAAACGTGGCGTCGGTATTGTCGTTGTCGAGCGGATGCGAAAACAGATAGCCGCCCCAGTAACCGTTCGCCGTCATGAGGCCGATCACGTCGCTCACCGAATCGAGCTGGCGTCCGAACGTGAGCGTCCCGAGCGTATCGGATTGCAGTCCGACATACGACTGATAGCCGAACAGCCGGCCGCCGTAATAGGCGGCGCCATTGTCCAGCATGAAGCCGCTTTCCAGATCGAAGATCGCATGCAGCCCGTCGCCGAGATCTTCGCTGCCCTTCAGGCCCCATCGGCTCGTCACCAGATCGACGCTCGACATTTGCCATGCCTTGTGTCCGCCTGCGTTGCTCGTCAGATTGATGCCTTCGTCCAGTACGCCGAACAACGTCACCGTGCTTTGCGCCTGCGCGGCGGCGGACGCGAACAGCATCGTCGCCGCGACGGCCATCTTTGAATTCATGCTGCGTGTCTCCAGCGTTTTAATTGATCGATTCGAAACGTGCAGCGTTATTCGGCCTGTTCGCGACTGCCCGCGAGATCGCGCCCGCGCGATGCGCCGATCAGGCGGCGGCCTTGCGGACCATGCACGGCGTCGGGTTCGGGAAAGCGCCACAGCATCGTCAGATACAGCACGCCGCCCACGACGAACGACACCGGCACGCTGAGATCGCAGCCGCCCGCAAGCGCGCCCAGCGGCCCGACGAACTGTCCCGGCAGATTCACGAACGCGAGACCGATGAACGCCGCCGGCAGCCACGCGCCCATTGCGCGCCAGTTCCAGCCATGCGTGAACCAGTAGTGGCCGCCGCGCTCGCCGCGATTGAACACTTGCAGATCGTCGGCGAGATAGAAGCCGCCGCGCTGCACGAAGCCGATCACCATGATCGCCATCCACGGGCAACTGAACGTGCAGATGAGCGTCGAGAACGTCGCCACGCTTTCCACGAGGTTGAACGCAAAGCGGCCCGCGAAAATGAAGCCGATGGCGAGCGTGCCGATCAGCGCCGTCGCACGCACGCGATTGAGGTACTTCGGAAACATGCTCGACATGTCGAGGCCCGTGCCGTAGAGCGCGGTCGTGCCCGTGGACATCCCGCCGATGATCGCGATGAGACACATCGGCAAGAGGAACCAGCGCGGCGACACCGCGAGCAGACCGCCCACGTAATCGTTCGAGCCGATGTAGCTCGGCGCCTGCGTCGCGATGATCGTCGCGGTCGCGAGGCCGAAGAAGAACGGCACGAACGTCGCGATCTGCGCGGCGAACACGGCGCCCATCACGCGATGCCGCGGCGTCGAGCGCGGAATGTAGCGCGCCCAGTCGCCGAGCGTCGAAGCGAACGAAACGGGATTGCTGAGCGCCACCAGCGCCGCGCCGATGAACGCGGCCCAGAAGCCCGCGCCGCCGTGATGGAGCGTGCCCGCGTAGTGCATGTCGAAGGCCTTCGCGAACGCGAACGCGCCGAGCACGAACATGAGGCTCGCCGCCCACACGGCGATCTTGTTGACCCACAGCATGAAGCGAAAGCCGTAGATGCACACGATCAGCACGAGCACTGCGAACACCATGTACGCGGTGCCGAGCGTCCACGGATTGACCGGCAGGCCCACCATGTCGTGCGCGCCGCCGACGAGCGCATCGCCCGAACTCCACACCGCGAGCGAGAAGAAAGCGACCGACGTGAGCACCGCGAGAAACGAGCCGACGATACGTCCGTGAATGCCGAAGTGCGCGCCCGACGACACCGGATCGCTCGTGCCGTTGCGCGGCCCGAACAGGCTCATCGGCGCGAGAATGCAGGTGCCCGCGAGCACGCCGAGCACGATGGCCCACAGGCTCGCCTCGAACGAAAGCCCGACGAGAATCGGAAAGCTGCCGAGCACCGACGTCGAAAACGTGTTGCAGCCGCCGAACAGCAGCCGGAACAGATCGATTGGCCGCGCGTATCGCGAAGCGTCGGGAATGCGCTCGAAACCGAATGTTTCGACCTGCGTAATACTGGTGTTGTCTGCCATCGTCTCACTCCTTTGAGGCGCCGTCCGGCATCGGCCGGCTGACGCACTTTCGTTATCGGTCACGTCTCTACTGCATGTTCCGGCTGATCCAGGCGGCACTCGCGTTCGTTCGAGCGCATGCCATAGACGCCGAAAAGGTCTTCACAGAAGGCGCGGACGATCGGCTTGTCGGCCATGCCGCGCTTCATCGCGAGATGCAGCGGCACGTCGAAGCCGAACGCGGTGCGCCCCAGCACGCGGATCAGTCCGCGCTGCTCGAAAGGTTCGGCGTGATGCGTGGGCAGATAGCCGATATGACTGCCCGACAGAATCAGCACCGTGGCCGCGTCGATGTTGTCCGCGATGGCCGTCACGCGGCGCTCGCCGATGCCCGCCAGCTCTTCGGGCACGGGATAGCTGCGCCAGATCCAGTCGTGCGCGCGCAGATCGTCGAACGTCACGTGCGGATCGGCGTGAAAAAGCGGATGCCCGCGCCCGCAGCAAATCACTTGCCGCTCGCTGAAAAGCCTGCTGTACGACAGCCCCGCGACGCGATGCCAGAAGTAACCGATCGCGATATCGAGCTGCTGATTGACGAGGCTTTCCTCGAGCTCCTGCGGCGGCGCGACATGCATCGCGAAACGCACGGCCTGATCGCGCTTGCGAAATGCGCCGATGGCTTCGGCGAGCCGCGTGTTCTCCACATGCGACGCCTGCCCGATCAAGCCGATCGACAGCGTGCCGACGAGCTTGCGGTCGATATCGCGCACCTGAGCGACGAATTGCGATGTCGCCGCGATCAGCGCCCGCGCCGACGTCACGAAGCGCTCGCCTTGCGACGTGAGCCGGAACCCGCCGCGCCCGCGTTCGCAGAGCCGGAAGCCCATGCGCGCTTCCAGCGCCGACAACTGCGAGCTGATGGTCGACTGGCGCACGCCGAGCGTCGCCTCGGCGGCGGTGATGCCGCGCGCGTCGACGACCGCGAGAAAGACGCGCACGAGGCGCAGGTCGAGATCGGAGGTATTGGAGAACATACGGTTACGCCGCCGTCACATGGGAAAGCCCATCGCCTTGATGCCTTTTATCCACGCGCGCTTCCAGCCGCCTTCGGCATCGGCGCCATCGAAGGCGTGGAACGTCACCTTCGCGGCCAGCCATCGCACCGGCTCGGGCGGGATGTACGTCGGGCTCTGATTGGCGATGTCGAGCGTGCGCTCGGGGCTTTCGCGATCGAACAGGATGTTGAGGCCCATGAACGCGCCGAAGCGGCTCGCGGCCACGCCGAAACCCGTATAGCCCGCGACGAACACGGCCTTGTCGCCGAGATAGCGCTTCGCGAACACCGAACCGCGCGAGCAATAGTCGATCGGACCGCCCCACGCATGCGAGAAACGCACGTCGCTCAGTTGCGGAAAGGTCTTGTAGAACGCTTGCGCGAGACGGTGGTAGGTGTCGCGTTTCTGGTCGCGCGGCGGATTGGGGTCGCCGTCGAAGTGATAGCTCACGAGACCGCCGAAGATGATGTTGTTGTTCTTCGTGAGGCGGAAATAGTTGAGCTGCGTGCGCGTGTCGTAGATGCCCTGGCGCTGCTTCCAGCCGATGCGCGACAGTTGCTCGTCGGTGAGCGGCTCGGTCGCGAGCACGTGATCGCGCACCTGCAATACGCGCCGGTTGATGTCGGGAATGCCCACTTTCGCGGTGCCGCTGCCGAACACGACGCGCGGCGCGCGCACGCTGCCTTCGGGCGTCTTCACGAAGACGGTTTCGCCTTCGTCGCCGACGCTCGTCAACGGGCTGTGTTCGTAGAGCCGCACGCCGAGTGCGAGCGCCGCGCGCTTGAGACCCCACGCGAGCTTGGCCGGATGCACGATGCCGCTGCGATTGCGCGACCAGAGCGCACCCGCGAACAGCGGCGAATCGAGCTGTTCGCGCGTGGCCGCCGCATCGAGCAACACGACGTCGTGGCCATACGACTTGTGCAGATCGTGATCGGCGCGCAGATGCTCGATGTGCTCCGGATCGACGGCCACCGTCATCTCGCCGTTCCATTCGATATCGGCGTCGATGCCATAGCGTTTGAGCGTGTCCTCGAAGCCGTCGAGATTGCGCTGGCCGAACGCTTCGAGCTCCGCGATATCGTCCGGGAACACGCGCACCGCGTTGGGCAGGCCGTGCATCACCGAAGTCGAGATGATGCCGCCCGCGCGCCCCGACGCGCCGTGCGCGACCCGGCCCGCTTCGATCAGCACGACGTCGAGTGCGGGCATCTGTTCCTTCGCCTGCACGGCGGCCCACAAACCCGTGAAGCCGCCGCCGACGATCAGCAAATCCGCGCGGGTGTCGCCCACGAGCGCCGGCTCGGCGGGCGGCTCGGCGGGATTGTCGAGCCAGTAAGGAAAGAGCTTCGTGCGGGCGAGCGCTTCTTCGACGCTCAGTTTGACCGGCACGCGGCGCGCGGCTCTCGACGAGACGGGCGTAGGCGCGGCGATGTCCGCTTCGAAAAATTGGGCGCTTTCATTCATGATGGACTTCCTCTTCGGACGCGGTGCGCACACCGCGCCGCCTGCGACGGTGATTACCGCGGTTCGAGCACGACGTAGAACTTCTTCGCGTCTTCGATGGTTTCCCAGCGCCCCGCGAAGCCCGCGGGCAGCAGATAGCCCTGCCCCGCCGTGAATTCCTTGCGTCCGCCGTTCAGGTCGATCAGCGCGACCTTTCCTTCGACGAGCCAGACCGCTTCGTCGGCGGTCGTCGCGGGGAAATCGACGGCGCCGACCTTGCCTTCCCACCAGCCGATCACGTAATTGCCGCTCTGGCCTTCGGCCGCGCGCCAGTCGCTTTCGTCCATGCCGTAGTCGAGCCGCGTGAACTGCCCAATGCCTTCGCCCAGCGGCGCGATGTCCTGAATCAGCTTGCTCATGTGCTTCCCTTGTTGCGTCGGTTATCAATGAATCGGTGCGCCAAAGTTACCGATTCACGACGCCCCGGTATGCCCCCCCGCGGGGGGGACAAGCTGCGTTTAGCAAAGCGCGGGTAAATACCTAGATTTGCTGAAAACCCCTTGTGGCAGGGGCTATAACGCATGGTCTACAATCGAAGGGACTTTTCTTCGCGGCGCGCCATGCTGCTCAACGTACCCCCGCTCAATCAGGATCAAGCCGAGTTCCCGCTCTCGTTCAAGACGCTTGGCAAAGTCATCGAAGCTGTCGGCACACCGGATTTCGTGCCGCGTCTCACGCTGCTTCTCAACGAAGTCGTGCCGCTCAATGTCGTGCATATCGAGCGTTCGCGTGTCGATCGCAGCAAGCCCACGGGCTTTCGCTGCGAATGGATCGGCAGCAGCGGCGTGGGCATGGACACGGGCGTGATCTCCGAAGTCATGACGCTCTACTACGACCGCTTCTACGACAGCGATCCGCTCTTCGCGGGCATTCGCGGCAAGATCGGCACGCTGCTCGTGGTGCGCGACATCGGCGCGATACCGCCGGGCGAATTTCGCCAGCGCCTCTTCGACGAAGCGCTCATCGCGCACGAATGCGTGCTCGCGCGCGGCACGCCTCACGCGCAGGATTCCATCGCGCTCGAACGCGCACTCGACGCGCCGCCGTTCACGCTCGCCGAGATGAACCGCTTTCGCAACGTGAGCGAGTTCCTGTTTCCGCTGCTGGAGTTGCACGCATCGACGAGCGCCGCGAAACGCGTCGCGCATCCGACTTCGTTCCTGCACCCGCTCGCGCAATTCGACGCCCGCATCGCCGCCGACGACGTGCGCCTGTCCAAGCGCGAATACGAAATCTGCACGCATCTCATCACGGGCCGCACGGTGCCGGAAGCGGCGGAGATCATCGGCGTGCGCATCGGCACGGCGGAGTCGTATGTGAAGCGCGCGTTCGCGAAGCTCGGCGTGCGCACCAAGCGCGACCTCATCGCGTGGGGCCAGGCTTGCCCCCGTCTGACGGTCACGTGAAGCGCCGTTCACATCGAACCGGCTCGATGTGAACATTTCGACTTCGTGATTTGCGAGGCTGTCCCGTCGCCTAACATCGCCCCGTCCACATAACGATGACGGGAGACGTGCCATGCAGCGCGAACTCAACCAGCCGCTCGGCGGCAACGACATGCCGCGCTTCGGCGGCATTGCAACCATGATGCGCCTGCCTCAGGCGAACAGCACCGAAGGTCTCGACGCGTGTTTCGTCGGCGTGCCGCTCGATATCGGCACGTCGAACCGCTCGGGCGCGCGCTTCGGCCCGCGCCAGATCCGTTCGGAATCGGTGCTGCTGCGTCCCTACAACATGGCGACGCGCGCCGCGCCGTTCGATTCGCTGCAAGTGGCCGATATCGGCGACGTCGCCACCAATCCCTACGATTTGAAGGACTCGATCCGCCTGATCGAATCGGCCTACGACGCGATCGTCGCGAACGGCTGCCGGCCGATCACGCTGGGCGGCGATCACACGATCGCGTGGCCGATCCTGCGCGCATTGCACAAGAAGTACGGCAAGGTCGCCGTCGTGCATGTCGATGCCCACGCCGACGTCAACGACACGATGTTCGGCGAGAAGATCGCGCACGGCACGCCGTTTCGCCGCGCGGTGGAAGATGGCCTGCTTCAATGCGACAAGGTCACGCAAATCGGCTTGCGCGGCACCGGTTATCACGCCGACGACTTCGACTGGTGCCGCGAACAGGGCTTCACGGTCGTGCAGGCCGAAGCGTGCTGGAACAGGTCGCTCGCGCCGCTGATGGAAGAAGTGCGCGCGCGCGTGGGCGACGCGCCCGTTTATCTGAGCTTCGATATCGACGGACTCGACCCCTCGTTCGCGCCCGGCACCGGCACGCCCGAAGTGGGCGGCCTGACGGTGCAGCAAGGGCTCGAAATCGTGCGCGGCATGAAGGGATTGAACGTCGTGGGCGCGGATCTCGTCGAGGTGTCGCCGCCTTACGATCAGGCCGGCACGACGGCGCTCGTCGGCGCGAATCTCGCGTTCGAAATGCTCTGCGTGATGCCGGGCGTCAACTACCGTCGCGCCATCCAGGGACAATCATGAACATTCGCGACAATCACTCGATCCTGCTGCCCGCCGCGACGATCGCGGGTACGCGCCATGGCGCACCGAACCGGGACGCGGGTAACGCGATTCACAATGCATCGACGGGCGAGGTCATCGGCTGGCAGGAACACGCCGATGCCGGGCAAGTCGATGCCGCCGTGCGTGCGGCGCGCGCCGCGCTCGATGCATGGCGAAACCGCACGCCTGCTTCGCGCGGCGCGGTGCTGCGCAAGATCGCCGAACTGCTCGCGGCGGACCGCGCGCGTCTCTCGGCGATGCAGCAGCAGGTGAGCGGCAAACCGCCGTTCGAAGCCGACACCGACGTCAGCGACGCCATCGCCACGTTCGAGTACTACGCGGACCTGTGCGCGGACGGTTCGCTCTTCGCCGCCGACACGCTCGCCTTGCCCGACCACACCGTGACCGGCGAGCGTCATTACGAAGCAGTCGGCGTGGCCGCGCTGATCGTGCCGTGGAATTTCCCGATGGTCACGACCTCGTGGAAGATCGCGCCCGCGCTCGCGGCGGGCTGCACCGTGGTGTTGAAGCCGTCCGAATTCACCTCGCCGGTCGAGCACAGGCTTGCGGAGATCATGGCGGCGGCGGGCGTGCCCGACGGCGTCGTGAATCTCGTGAACGGCGGCGGCGAAGTGGGCGCGCGGCTCGCGGCGCATCCGCTCATCGACAAGATTTCGTTCACGGGCAGCACGGCCGTGGGCCGCATGGTCATGCAGACGGCGGCGCAGGACATGAAGCGCGTGACGCTCGAACTCGGCGGGAAATCGGCGCTGATCGTGCGCGCCGACGCGGACATCGAACATGCGGTCGCGCTCGCGGTGGGCGGCGCGTTCACGAACGCGGGGCAGATGTGTTCGGCCACGTCGCGCATCATCGTGCACGACGATGTCTATCGCAAGTTCATGGCCGCCTTCGAAGCGGCGGTGCGCGCGCTCGTGGTGGCGTCGCCGCAAACGGAAAACGTCGCGATGGGTCCGCTCGTTTCCCGTGCGCAGCGCACGCGCGTCGAAGCGCTGCTCGCGCAAGGCGTCGCCGACGGTGCGAAGATCGCGTTCAGCGGCACGCTCGACAGTGCCTGTGCGGAAGGCTTTTTCATGGCGCCGGTCGTCATCGCCGAACCGGATACGGCAAACGTAGTGTGGACGGAGGAAGTGTTCGGGCCGGTCGCGTGCGTGAAATCGTTCCGGACCGACGATGAAGCCATCGCGCTCGCCAACGCCACGCGCTATGGTCTCGTGGCGACGGTCGTCACGCGCGATGACGAAGCGGCACGCCGCTATCGCGATGCGCTGCGCGTGGGCCTCGTATGGATCAACACACCGCAACTGATCTTTCCGCAAGTGTGCTGGGGCGGACTCGGTTTGAGCGGCGTCGGTCGTGAACTCGGTGTGGCCGGGTTGCGGAGCTATCAGGAATTGCGTCATACGATCGTGTCGCGCGGATAGCGTCGCATAAGCGCTTACAGTCGATAAGCTGTAAATCGATTTTACAGCTTAGCGACTGTAGGAGTATGCGGTGGACGATTCCGTGAAAACACGCGGCTACGACACGATCCTCGTTAGCGACGCCCACACGACCGAGGACATGACGCAATGGGGCGCGCCGCCGCCGGAAGCCGTGATACCCCACACCAACCTGTACTGGCGCAATCAAAGAGCGCCGGGCCGCGCGGGCGGCGTCATCGAAAGCAGCGAAATCGACCTTCAACTCCCCTCCAGCTCCCCAAACAACCAGTCCTGAAAACTCCTCACCTTCGGCAAATCCGCATACGACTTGAGCAGATTCAACGTGTAGCCGTTGACCTTGAGCCCATCGAACCCGAACGGCGCGATGAGCCTTCCGGTCTCCAGCTCACGCTGCACCAGCAGCAAACTCTCCAGACACACGCCCCCGCCATCCGCCGCCGCGCTGATCGCCATGAACGAGCGATCGAAGCGCGGCCCGCGCGAAATATCGATCGGCGTCTTGCGATGCAGCCTCATGAAGTCGCGCCAGCCGACCAGACAGCCCTCACTGTGAATGAGCGTGTGATGCCGCAGGTCCGCGACCGTGCGTATCGGATGCTCGCCTTCGAGCAGCACCGGTGAGCACAGCGGCACGATCGTTTCCGTAGGCAGATCGAGCACCATCGTTCCCGCCGGTTGCAAGCGGCGCGCGCCATAACGCAAATCGATATCCACCGCCTCGCGCGTCAGATCGACCGCATCGTTCGATGCATTCAGCCGCAAATCGATATCCGGATGCAGCGCGGAAAAGCGCGCGAGCCGCGGCATCAGCCATTGCGTCGCGAAGCTCGGCGTCGAATGCAGCGTGAGGATGTCGCTCTTGGCCACGCGCCCGATATCGCGCGTGGCCTTCTCGATACGCGCGAACGCCGCGCCGATCTCCTCCGCATAGTGCCGCCCGCTATCGGTGAGGATCACCGTCCGATGCATGCGATGAAAGAGCCGCACGCTCAACTGCTCCTCCAGCAATTTGATCTGATGACTGATCGCGGATGGCGTCACGAAAAGCTCTTCCGCAGCAAGCGCGAACGACGAAAGCCTCGCCGCAGCCTCGAAAGCCTGTATGGACTTGAGCGTGACGCGATGTTGCATTGCAGTGATCGCATGAATTGAGTTCAACGATAAGCCACTTTAATTCGTTTGAGCGCGAGTCATCAAGCGAATACGCTTGATACATGGGCCTGACGCATCGAACGAGGGAATACCCGGATCGCTCGCGCAGCCGACGAAAGCAAACAAGGAGATTTCGCCGTGAACACGAGCATCACGCAGCTCGCGGAACATGCACATCGCATCCGCCGCAACGCGCTTCTGATGGGCGAAGTGCAAGGCCAGGGTTATATCGGGCAGGCGCTCGATATCGCCGATGTGCTGGCCGTCGCCTATTTCGGCGCAATGAACTATCGCCCCGACGATCCCGACTGGGAAGAGCGCGACCGCTTTCTTCTCTCGAACGGCCACTATGCAATCGCGCTGTACGCCGCGCTTTTCGAAGCGGGCATCCTGCCGCAAGACGAACTCGAAACCTACGGCAGCGACGACAGCCGTCTGCCGATGTCCGGCATGGCGAGCTACACGCCCGGCATGGAGATGTCGGGCGGATCGCTCGGGCAAGGACTCACGATCGCCGTGGGCCGTTGTCTCGGCCTCAAGCGCAAAGGCTCGAAGTCGTTCGTCTACACGCTCTTCTCCGATGGCGAGCTCGACGAAGGCGCGATCTGGGAAGGTCTCATGTCGGCGGCGCACTGGAAGCTCGACAACCTCATCGCGATGGTCGATGTGAACAATCAGCAAGCCGATGGCCCTTCGACGCAAGTCATGGCGTTCGAGCCGCTCGTCGAAAAGCTCGAAGCATTCGGCTGGTACGTGCAGCGCATCGACGGCAACGATATCGACGCCGTGAAGCAGGCCTTCGACAACGCGCGCAACTTGAAGGACGCGAAGCCGCGCATCATCGTGTGCGATACGAAGATGGGCTGCGGCGTGCCGTTCCTCGAAGAGCGCGAAAAGAATCACTTCATCCGCGTCGATCCGCACGAGTGGAAGCTCGCGCTCGAAGCACTGGAAGCCGGGAGAAACGCATGAGCACCGTAGCGAAGAAGCCGCGCCTGAAGACCTCCGCGATGATCGCGTCCATCGCGGGCGAAGGACAAATCACGCGTTCCGCGCCGTTCGGCCATGCGCTCGCGGAACTGGCGCGCAGCAACGCGAACGTCGTCGGCATGACGGCCGATCTCGGCAAGTACACCGACCTGCACATCTTCGCGAAGGAATTTCCCGAGCGTTACTATCAGATGGGCATGGCCGAGCAACTGTTGATGGGCGCGGCGGCGGGCATGGCGCATGAAGGCGCGCAGCCGTTCGTCACGACGTATGCCGTGTTCGCGACGCGCCGCGCATACGACTTCATTCACCAGACGATCGCGGAAGACAATCTCGATGTGAAGATCGTCGCCGCATTGCCGGGCTTGACGACCGGCTACGGCCCGAGCCATCAGGCCGCCGAAGACCTCGCGCTGATGCGCGCGATGCCGAACATGACCGTGATCGATCCGTGCGATGCGCTCGATATCGAACAGATGGTGCCCGCCATCGCCGCGCACAAAGGTCCGGTCTACGCGCGGCTTCTGCGCGGCAACGTGCCGGCCGTGCTCGACGAATACGGCTATCGCTTCGAGCTCGGCAAGGCCAAGCTGCTGCGCGACGGCGCCGACGTGTTGCTCGTGTCCTCCGGGATCATGACCATGCGCTCGCTCGAAGCCGCGAAAGCGCTCGAAGAGGACAACGTCGATGTCGCCGTGCTGCACGTGCCGACGATCAAGCCGCTCGATACCGCCACCATTCTGCGCGAGGCGAAGCGCACCGGGCGCATGGTCGTCGTCGCGGAAAACCATACGGTGATCGGCGGCCTCGGCGAAGCGGTCGCGCGCACGCTGCTCGGCGCGGGCGTGACGCCGGCGTTCCGTCAGATCGCATTGCCCGACGCCTTCCTCGATGCAGGCGCCTTGCCCACGCTGCACGATCGCTACGGCATTTCCACCGAAGCGATGTGCAACACCATCAAAGGCTGGCTCGGCTAAAGAGCCTCCATCGCACGTTCATATCCAGATCAGGAGAAACACATCATGTCAGAGTCGCGTCTTCTCGAAGGCAAGGTCGCCGTCATTTCCGGAGCGGCGTCGCCGCGCGGAATCGGCATGGCGACGGCGCGCATGTTCGCGAAGCACGGCGCGAAAGTCGCCATTCTCGATCTCGACGAAGCCGCCGCGCGCGAAGCCGCCAGCGGAATCGGACCGGAGCATCGCGGCTACGCGTGCAACGTGACCGACCGCGCCGCGTGCGACAGAGCCGTCGAGCAAGTCGTCGCGGACTTCGGCGCCATCGACGTGCTCATCAACAACGCGGGCATCACGCAGGCCGTGAAGCTGCTCGACATCGACGCGCAAAGCTGGGACCGCATCCTCGACGTGAATCTGCGCGGCGTGCTGTATCTCTCGCAGGCGGTCGTGCCGCAGATGAAGCGTCAGGGCAGCGGCTCGATCGGCTGCATGTCGTCGGTGTCGGCGCAGCGCGGCGGCGGCATTCTCGGCGGCCCGCACTATTCGGCGGCCAAGGCGGGCGTGCTCGGTCTCGCCAAGGCGATGGCGCGCGAACTCGGCAACGACGGCATCCGCGTGAACTGCGTGACGCCCGGCCTCATCCAGACCGACATCAACGCGGGCAAGATCAGCGACGACAAGCGCGTCGAGATTCTCGCGGGCATTCCGCTCAACCGTCTCGGCGCGCCGGACGACGTGGCGGGCGCGTTCCTTTTTCTCGCCGCGCCGATTTCGTCCTACATCACCGGCGCCGTGATCGACGTGAATGGAGGCATGCTGATCCACGGCTGACCAAGTAGTGAAGACACGCGCCGCCAGAGCGCGTGCTCGACCCAGGCAAAACCGATCGCCATAACCAGGTTTGGAGGAGCACAACATGACAACCCGCTCGATCAAAAGCGGCATCGACAGGCGCACGTTCCTGAAGACGGGCGCGACCATCGCCGCGGCCGCGCCGCTCTGGAGCCTCACGACGCGCCGGGCGCAGGCGGCGGACTTCTCGTACAAGCTCGCGACGGGCCAGGACCCGACGCATCCGGTGAACATCCGTGCGCAGCAGGCCTGCGACAAGATCCGCGAAGCGACCGGCGGCAAGCTCGACATCAAGCTGTTCCCCGCGAACCAGCTCGGCTCCGACACCGACCTGCTCTCGCAAGTGCGCAGCGGCGGCGTGGAGTTCTTCAATCTCGCCTCGTCGATTCTCGCCACGCTCACGCCCGCCGCGGGCATCGTCAACACGGGATTCGCGTTCCCCGACTACCCCGCCGTCTGGAAAGCGATGGACGGCGACCTCGGCGGCTATGTCCGCTCGCAAGTCGAGAAGTCCGGCATTCTCGCGGTGTCGAAGCCGTGGGACAACGGCTTTCGCCAGATCAGTTCGTCCACGCGCGTCGTCAAGACGCCCGCCGATCTGAAGGGCTTCAAGATTCGCGTGCCGCAGGCGCCGATGCTCACGTCGCTCTTCAAGTCGCTCGACGCGGGCCCGGCGCCGATCAACTTCAACGAGCTGTACTCCGCGCTGCAAACCGGCGTGGTGGAAGGCCAGGAGAATCCGCTGCCGATCATCGCGACGGCGAAGCTCTACGAAGTGCAGAAGTCCATCAGCCTGACTTCGCACGTGTGGGACGCGTACTGGATTCTGGGCAACCGCCGCGCGTGGCAGGCGCTGCCGGCCGACATGCGCGCCATCGTCACGCGCGAGTTCGACGCCGCCGGCATGCTGCAGCGCGCGGACATCGCCCAGCTCAACGGCACGCTGCGCGACCAGTTGAAGGGCAAGGGCATCAACATTGTTGATGTGGATCGTGAAGCCTTCCGCGGCGCGCTCAAGAAGACGAGCTTCTATAGCGACTGGAAAGCGAAGTACGGCGATCAGGGCTGGGGCACGCTCGAAAAGTACACCGGAAAACTGGTATGAAAGCCATGCACACGATCCCGCTTCCGCATGCGGCGCCACACCGGGTCGCCGCGTTTCTCGATACCTGGCTCGGCCACTTCGTGGAGATTCCCGCCGCGTTGCTGGTGCTGGCCGAGATCGTGGTGCTGTTCGCCGGCGTGACGAGCCGCTACGCGCTGCATACGCCGCTCGTCTGGTCCGACGAACTCGCGTCGATGCTGTTCCTGTGGCTCGCGATGCTGGGCGCGGTCGTGGCGCTGCGGCGCGGCGAGCACATGCGCATGACGGCGCTGGTCGGCATGGCCTCGCCGGGCGTGCGCGCGTTTCTCGACGTCATCGCGATCGCCGCGCCGCTCGCCTTCCTGCTGATGGTGATCGGCCCGGCGGTGGACTTCGCGCAGGACGAATCGTTCATCACGACGCCCGCGCTCGATATCTCCAACTCGTGGCGCGCGGCCGCGTTGCCGATCGGCGCGGGTCTGATGCTGCTCGTCGCGGGTCTGCGGCTCGTGCGCGTGGGCAACTGGAAGCTCACGATCGGCGCGCTCGCGCTCGTCGCCGCGATCGCCGTCGCGTTCTATGCGGCCAGTCCGGTGCTGAAAGGCCTCGGCAATCTCAACCTGCTGATCTTCTTCGTCGGCCTCGTCGCGCTGTGCGTGCTCTCGGGCGTGCCCATCGCGTTCTCGTTCGGTCTCGCGACCTTCGGCTATCTCGCGCTCACCACGAGCACGCCGCTCGTCGTCGTCGTCGGGCGCATGGACGAAGGCATGTCGCATCTGATCCTGCTGTCCGTGCCGCTCTTCGTGTTTCTCGGCCAGTTGATCGAGATGACGGGCATGGCCAACGCGATGATCGCGTTCCTCGCGAGTCTGCTCGGTCACGTGCGCGGCGGCCTCTCGTATGTGCTCGTCGGCGCGATGTATCTCGTGTCGGGCATCTCCGGCTCGAAAGCGGCCGACATGGCGGCGGTCGCGCCCGTGCTGTTTCCCGAGATGAAGGCGCGCGGCGCGAAACCCGGCGATCTCGTCGCGCTGCTCGCGGCAACCGGCGCGCAGACCGAAACCATCCCGCCGAGCCTCGTGCTCATCACGCTCGGCTCGGTCACGGGCGTGTCGATCTCGGCGCTCTTCACGGGCGGCATGCTGCCCGGCATCGTGCTTGCGGTGACGCTGTGCGCGGTCGTCTGGTGGCGTTATCGCACCGACGATCTCTCCGGCGTGAAGCGCGCGAGCCGCGGCGAGATCGTGCGCAAGCTCGCCATCGCCCTGCCCGCGCTCGCGCTGCCCTTCGTGATTCGCGCGGCGGTGGTCGAAGGCATCGCGACGGCGACGGAAGTATCGACCATCGGCATCGCGTATGCGGTGATCGCGGGCCTCCTGATCTATCGGCGCTTCGAATGGGCGCGCCTGAAGCCGATGCTGATCGATACCGCCGCGCTCTCCGGAGCGATCCTGCTCATCATCGGCGCGGCGACGAGCATGGCGTGGGCGCTCACGCAGTCGGGCTTCTCGGGCCAGCTCGCGCGCACCATGAGCGCGCTGCCCGGCGGCATGTGGATGTTCATGGCGGCGTCGATCCTCGTGTTCATCGTGCTCGGCAGCGTGCTGGAAGGCATTCCCGCGATCGTGCTGTTCGGCCCGCTGATGTTCCCGATCGCGCGCCAGATGGGCATCAACGACGTGCACTACGCGATGGTCGTGATCCTCTCGATGGGCGTCGGCCTCTTCGCGCCGCCGTTCGGCGTCGGCTATTACTCGGCCTGCGCGGTGAGCCGCATCCATCCGGACGAAGGCATGCGGCCGATCATCGGCTATATCGCGGCATTGATCGTCGGGCTGATTCTCGTCGCCGCCATTCCGTGGATTTCCACGGGCTTCCTGAAGTAAATCCCGTTCAACGTTCACTGATGCCGCTCCTTCGACGGAGCGGCAAGGAGATCTCATGTCTTTCGACGACACGGAACGGCTGTCGAACGCCATCCGCTTTCTCGCCATCGACGCCATCGTGCGGGCGGGCGAAGGTCATCAGGGCGTGCCGCTCGGCATGGCGGAAATCGCCACGGCGCTGTTCACGCGGCACATGAAGTTCAATCCCGCCGATCCGCAATGGCCCGACCGCGACCGCTTCGTGCTCTCGAACGGCCACGGCTCGATGCTGCTCTACGCGCTCTTGCATCTCACGGGCTATGCGAACTTCGGCATCGAGCAGATCCGGACGTTCCGCGAAATGGGCTCGCATTGCGAGGGCCATCCGGAATTCGACACGGCTTCGGGCATCGAAGTGACGACCGGCCCGCTCGGGCAGGGCATCGCCAACGCGTTCGGCATGGCGGTGGCCGAGGCGTATCTCAACGCGAAGTTCGGCGCGGGCATCGTCGATCACTACACGTATGCGTTCGTCGGCGATGGCTGTCTACAGGAAGGCGTCGGACAGGAAATGATCTCGCTCGCCGGGCATCTGAAGCTCGGCAAGCTGATTCTGTGCTGGGACGACAACCGCATCACCGACGACGGCAGCACCGAACTCTCCATCAGCGAGAACGTGAGCGAGCGCTTTCGCGTGGCGGGATGGCATGTGATCGAGGTGGACGGGCACGATCTCGCAGCCGTGTCCGATGCGCTCGCGCAAGCGAAAGCCGATCCGCGCCCTTCGATGCTCGCATGCCGCACGACGATTGCCCGCGGCATTGCGCGTCTGCAAGGTCAGCGCGGCGGCCACAGCGGACGTCTCTTCGACAAGGACGCCGACGCCGCACGCAACGCGATGAACTGGCCGCATGCGCCCTTCGAGATTCCCGACGACGTGCTGCACGCGTGGCGCGAAGCGGGGCGGCGCAGCGAGGAGGAATATCGCGCGTGGCGTGAGCGTGTCGCTTCGCTGTCCGCGCAAGCGCGCGCGGAATTCGACCGCATCCAGGCAGGCGAATTGCCCGACGGCTGGCGGCAGACGCTGCAAGCGTACAAGCGCGATGCCGCGACGCGCGACGAAGCGCCGGGCGGCATCATGATTTCCGCCGAGATCAACGATCTCCTCGCGAACGTGCTGCCCGAGCGCATGGTGGGCTGCGCGGACCTCGAAGCGCCGACGAGCCACAAGCGCAGCCTGCGCGCGTTCACCGCCGAAGACCGTGGCGGCGCTTACGTGCATTGCGGCGTGCGCGAGCACGTCATGGGCGCGATGGCGAACGGCATGGCCGCGCACGGCGGCGTGATTCCGCTCACGGTCACCTATCTCGCCTTCTCCGACTACGAGCGCCCCGCGATGCGCATGGCCGCGCTCATGGGCCTGCCGGTGAAGTTCGTCTTCAGCCACGACTCGATCGGCGTCGGCAAGAACGGGCCGACGCATCAGCCCGTCGAGATTCTCGCGTCGCTGCGCGCGATGCCGAACATGCACGTGTTCCGTCCCGCCGATGCGGTCGAAGCCGCCGAATGCTGGGTGCTCGCCTACGAGCGCACGAACGGCCCGAGCACGATGGTCTTCGCGCGTCAGGCATTGCCGCTCGTGCGCACGACGCACGACGACGACAACCGCTCGGCGCGCGGCGGCTACGTGCTCGCCGAGGCGCAAGGCGGCGCGCGGCGCGTGACGCTCGTCGCGACCGGCTCCGAAGTCGCGCCGGCGCTCGCGGCGCGCGAGCAGTTGCAGGCGTCGGGCATCGCGACGGCGGTCGTGTCGATGCCTTGCTGCGAACTGTTCGACGAACAGGACGCGGCGTATCGATCGGACGTGCTCGGCGCGAACACCGTGCGTGTGGTGGTGGAGGCGGCGGTGCGTTTCGGCTGGGAACGCTACGTCGGCGAGCGCGGCGGCTTCGTCGGCATGAAGGGCTTCGGCGCTTCGGGACCGGCCGATGCGCTCTACGAACATTTCGGCATCACGCCGCGGCATATCGTCGAGGAAGTGAAGCGGCATCTTTGAATCCCGAACAGCAAGGAAAGAGCATGCAGAAGATCGTTTTTCTGGACCGCGAGACGCTCGCGCCGCAAATCCGCCTGAAGCGGCCCGCGTTCGAGCACGAACTCGTCGAGTTCGACCGCACCGCGCCCGATGAAGTCGTGACGCATCTCGCGGGCGCGAGCATCGCGATCACGAACAAGGTCGCGCTGACGGCCGAAGTGCTGGATCAGTTGCCGGAACTGAAGCTCATCGCCGTGGCCGCGACGGGCACCGATTGCATCGACAAGCGTGCGTGCGAGCAGCGCGGCATCGTGGTTTCGAACATTCGCGGCTATGCGGTGAACACGGTGCCCGAACATACGTTCGCGCTGATGCTCGCGCTGCGGCGCAATCTGATCGCCTATCGCGACGACGTGCTCGAAGGCGAATGGCAGAAGGCCGGACAGTTCTGCTTCTTCAATCACGCGATTCGCGATCTGGGCGGCGCGACGCTCGGCATCATCGGCGAAGGCGTGCTGGGGCAGCGCGTCGCGGAGATCGCCAAGGTGTTCGGCATGCGGCCGATTTTCGCCGCGCACAAGGGACGCGAAGGGCTCGGGCCGCTCTATACGCCGTGGGACGACATGCTCGCGACGAGCGATGTCATCACCATTCACAGTCCGCTCACGCCGCAAACGCGCGGCATGCTCTCGACGCCCGAGTTTCGCGCGATGAAAAAGAAGCCGCTCATCATCAACACGGCGCGCGGCGGGCTCGTCGATGAAGCGGCGCTCGTCGAGGCGCTCGACGAAGGCTGGATCAGCGGCGCGGGCTTCGATGTGCTGTCGACCGAGCCGCCCGCGCCCGGCAATCCGCTGATGCGCGTCGCGGGCCGGCCGAACGTGATCGTGACGCCGCATGTGGCGTGGGCATCGGATGAAGCGCAACAGACGCTCGCGGATCAATTGATCGACAACATCGCGGCGTTCGTCGCGGGCGCGCCCGTCAATGTCGTGCGCTGAACCGCAGGAGAGCGCTGCCATGAACGTGACATTCATCGGCCTCGGCGCGATCGGCTTGCCGATGGCGCAGCGGATCAAAGCCGTGGGCCACGCCGTGACGGGCGTGGATCTGTCGAACCGCGCGCGCGGGCTTGCGCAGGAAAGCGGCCTCGCCGCCGTCGATGGCTTCGAGGCCGCGCCCGCCGCCGACGTGGCCGTCGCGATGGTGGCGACGCCGCAACAACTGGCATCGCTCGTCGATAGTGTCGGTGCGAATCTTTCCGGCCAGACGTGGGTCATCATGTCGACGGTCGGCCCGGACGCCGTGCGTCGGGAAGGCGAACGGCTCTCGGCGGCGGGCGCGCGCGTGATCGACGCGCCCGTGACAGGCGGCACCGCGCGCGCGAAGCGCGGCGAACTCGTGATCTTCGCGGCGGGCGATGAAGGCGAGATCGACCACGCGCGCCCCGTGCTCGACGCGATGGGCAGCGTGCGCATCACAGGCACCAAGCTCGGCGACGGCCAGGCGATCAAGCTCGTGAACCAGCACCTGTGCTCGGTGCATATCGTGGCGGCGGCGGAGGCGCTGAATCTGGCGCGCTCGCTCGGCCTCGATCCGTCCGCCGTGCTCGATCTCGTCGAAAAAGGCGCGGCCGGTTCGTGGATGCTGAGCGATCGCGGGCCGCGCATGCTTCAAGGCATCGATGTGACAGTGACGAGCGCCATCGACATCTTCGTGAAAGACAGCGATCTCGTGGCCGCGGCCGCGCGGATGTGCGGCGCGGACGTTCCGCTGCTCGCCGTCGCCAATGCGCGCTATCGCGAGGCGGCGGACGCGGGGCTCGGCGCGCGGGACGACAGCCGGGTCATCGATACCTGGAAATGAGATCGGCGTGACACGCCGGCTGATCGCGGCCTCCAGAAGCACTATAGTTAAGGCTCACAAAAACGGAGGCACCATGTTCCCGTGCAAACGTCATTTCTGGGTCCGTGCAATTTTGTCCGCGTCCTTGCTTTACGTTCCGCTTACCCATGCCCAGCTCGGCAACCTGCTCGATCAGGGCAAGAGCAGTGGAGCCGGCGGCGCGCTCGGCAATCTCGGCGGATTGAGCAGCGGCATGTCGCTGGACTCGCTAAGCTCCGGCAGTACGAGCAACGTCGCGGGCGTGCTCGAATACTGCATCAAGAACAACTATCTCGGCGGCGGCGCATCGTCCGTCAAGGACGGGCTGATGAGCAAGCTCGGCGGTTCGGCGTCGAGCGACAGCGGATACACGAGCGGCGCCAAAGGCATCCTCGACAGCGGCAACGGCAAGCAGCTCGATCTGAGCGGCGGCGGCCTGAAGGAACAAGTCACGAAGCAGGTCTGCGACAAGATTCTCGCTCAGGGCAAATCCCTGCTGTAACCGCCACGCGCGACGCGCAGCGGTGTCTGTCCGGCATTGCTGCGCCGCACTGCGACTGCGCAACGCCGGCTTTCGCGGAATTCACTTGATGTTCTCGTCCCAGTAAGTCTCGATCTGCTTGACGAGCGTGGGCGGCAAGGAGACGTAGTGCTCGGCGTCGGCGTCGGCCTGCCCTTCGTTGAGCGCCCATTTGAAGAACGCGAGCGCGGCTTTGGACGCCGCCGGATCCTTCGCCTCTCGCGGCACGAGAACGAACACGACGCCGGTGATCGGCCATGCGTTTTCGCCGGGCGCGTCCGTCACGATCTGATAAAAGTCGGGCTGTTGAGTCCAGTCGGCTTCGGCGGCGGCCGCGCTGAAGGTCGCACGCGACGGCTGCACGATCGCCCCGCTCTTGTTCCGCACGGCCGTAAAGGCGAGATTCCGTTGCAGCGCGTAGGTCAGCTCGACATAACCGATCGCGCCTTCCACATTCTTGATGTACATCGCGACGCCATCGTTGCCGGCGGCGCCGACGCCGATCGGCCACTTCACCGACGTGCCCACGCCCACGCTGCCCTTCCACGAAGCGCTGCTCTGCGAGAGGAAGCTCACCCAGTTGAACGTCGTGCCCGAACTCTCGTTGCGATGCACGACGACGATCTTGAGATTCGGCAGGCTCACATCCGGATTGAGCGCGACGATGGCCGGATCATCCCAGCTCACGATCTTGCCGAGATAAATGCCGGCGAGAAGCGGCCCGGTCAGGCGAAGCTGACCCGGACCCACGCCCGGAAGATTGACGACGGGCACCACGCCGCCGATCACGACCGGAAACTGCGCCAGGCCCGCGGCTTTCAGTTCGTCGGGCGTGAGCGGCATGTCGGAGGCGCCGAACGTCACTTTCGCGGCCTTGATCTGCCGGACGCCGTTTCCCGATCCGGTCGGTTGATAAGCGACGCGCTGACCGGTCTTCGAATGGTACGTGTCCGCCCATTTCAGCAACAGCGGATAGACGAATGTGGAACCCGCGCCGGAAATCTCCGCAGCGAATGCGGCCGCTCCGTGGCACGCGGCGACGCAAAACGCGAAAGCAAGAAATAGCCGCTTCGACCCGGTCAGTTTCGTGTTCATCGTTGAGACCCTCGACATGCTTTGCGCGGTACGGAGCGATGCGTTCCGGATAAGGTTGCGCCCTCAAAGTCACTGTCTCTGATCTTAGGATGTGCGGACGATTTTCCCAATGCCATTGCGTTTTCGATCGCACGATCGGGAAGAGTGCCCGAATCGAACGAACGCTCGTATTTGCAGAGGAAATCGTCAGAACCTGTGCCGCACGCCGACGGTCGTTGCAATCTGATAGCGCGAGTTCGTCCCGCTCGGGCCGCCGACATTCACGATCGCGGCGGTCAGCGCGCCGTTCAACGCCTTCTGGTAGACGACGGCGCCATAGACATCCGTGCGCTTGCTGAGCGAATAGAGCAGACCGGCGTTGAACTGCAGCCAATGCGGATGCGGGCCTTCGCTGATATTGGCGATCGACGACGCGCCGCCCACATCGCCGATGCTGTAGATCGCCGCGATGCCCGCCACCAGCGCCGGCGTGAAACGGTATCGGCCATTGAGCTCGTAGTTGGACATCGAAAAGCTCGTGTGATCGGCATAGCGCAGGTGCGCGTAGGTATAGGCGCCGCCCAGCGTGAACGCGCCGAGCGCATAGGCGGCGCCCACCGCCGTCACTTCATGCGATGTCACCGGCCGCGTATAGAAGATGGCCGTCGGATTCGAATAATCTCCCACCACCGCGCCCGATGTATTGTTGCCATCCGTTCCGCCCGCCGACGGGTTGCTCAGATGAAAATGCCCGACGCCGAACGAGAAGGCATTGTGCGTATAGTTGCCGCCGACGCTCCACGCCCGGTTGTTCGCGAAGCCCGTGCCGCCCGGCCCCGCAGCCTGATTGCTGAACGCGTACAGGCCGCCCAGCGTGATGCCCCACAGCGTCGCGCTTTGATATTTCACCGCGTTGTTGATGCGAAACGTCGTGTAGAGATTGTCGATATCGCCGACATGCGCGCCGTATTGCGTGCCCCACTGCCGCGCCGACACGAACGGCCCGACGAAGTCCACGACGGATTCGTACTGACGCCCGAACGTGACCGTGCCCAGTTCCTTGTTGCCGAGCCCGGCATACGCCTGCCGTCCGAAGAGGCGTGAGCCTTGCAGCATCGTGCCGTTCGCGACGCTGAAGCCATTTTCCAGCACGAAGACCGCCGTGTTCCCGCCGCCCAGTTCCTCGACGCCGCGCAAGCCCCAGCGCGACGGCACGCCGACGCCGCTCGTCTCCTGAATCTTGCGTCCGCCGACGGCGCCCGCCTTCGGCGCGACGTTGTTGGCGTAGCTGATGCCCGCATCGACGAGGCCGTAGAGCGTGACGCTGCTTTGCGCGAACGCGGTTATCGGCGACAGCGCGACGAGTGCGCCCGTCAGCCGCATGAACTTCTTCATTCCGATCTCCTTTGATTCGTATGTCTAATTATTTTTGGCCGAGGCCGTTCTTCGACGAACGGCCTTGCCGATGAATCAGGCGGGTTCGTGTTCCGTCGTCGCGGCGCGCGTGCTTCGTCTGCGTGCGGCGATCGGCACGCCGACGACGAGCACGATCGCGGCAAGCGACTGAACCAGCGCAGCGGTCACGAATCCGCTCGTATAGCTGCCGGACACGTCGCGCACATAGCCCGTGAGCCAGGGCGTCAGAAAGCCCGCGAGATTTGCCACCGAGCTGATGAACGGCACGCCGAGCGTCATCGCGTTGCCTTGCAGATAACGCACGGGAATCTGCCAGAAGAGCGAGATGCCCGCACCCGTTCCGGCAAGCGCGAGGACGAGCGTGATGAACGTGAACGACCGGCTGCTATGCCACACGAAGACGAGCACCAGCAGACTCGCGACGCTGATCAGCGACGCGATTGCGCAATGCGCCCGGACATCGCGATAGCGGCTGGCGAAGGTCGAAAGCGCGATGTTGCCGAGCGCGCCGAGCACGCAGATCGCCGCAATCGCGTTGCCGATCGCGCTGTAGCCACCGAAGCCCGCTTCGTGAAGAATCGTCGGGATGAAAAAGCTGAGCGCCGAGTTCGCCGTCAGAATGCAGAAGTACGCGGCGGACAGCGTCCACACGAGCGGATTCGCGAGCAGCGAACCGGCGCGCGCGGTGCTCGGAGGCGCGTCGCCACGGTCGCGTTCGAGGTCGGCCTGCACGAGACGGCGTTGCTGCGGCGACAGCCAGCGCGCGCTGCCCGGTCCGTCCGTCAGCACGGCGAGCGCGATGCATCCCATCAGCACCGTCGGCACCGCTTGCAGCAGAAACATCCATCGCCAGCCGGCGATGCTGAACAGGCCGCTCATGTGCTCCAGCACGAAGCCGCCGGACAGGCCCACCGCCACGGTCGAACAGATCGCCGCCGAATGGAAGATGCTGAAGTTGCGCGTGCGCCGCTGCGACGGGAACCACTGGTTCATGTACAGGATGACGCCCGGATAGAAGCCCGCTTCGAAGGCGCCGAGCAGAAAACGCAGCACGTAGAACGTGGTCGTGTCGTGAACGAACATCATCGCGACGCTGGTGACGCCCCAGCCCAGCGCGATCGCCGAAATGGTCGTGCGCGCGCCGACGCGTTGCTGGATCATCGAACTCGGCACGCCGAACACCACGTAGCCGAGAAAGAACAAACCCGCGCCGAGGCCATACACGGTTTCGCTGAAGCGCAGGTCCGACAGCATCTGCAGCTTGGCGAAGGCGACGTTCGCGCGATCCACCCACGCGAGCAGCCATAGAACGAACAGAATCGGCATGATGCGCCATTCCGTGGCGCGATAGGCGTCGCGCAAAGCCCGGTCCGCATCCTTGCCGGCGAGCGGCGCGTCTGTTTCGAATACCGCATTCATCGATTTGTCTCCTGATTTGCAGGTCCGTCTCGTCGTCCGGAGGCGGTCAGTCCCATTTCGCCGGCAGCACTTGCGCGCGGTTCTCGCCGAAGCCGATGCGCGCGTAACCGGGACGCTCGCACCATCCGCTCATCACGACCGCATCGCCGTCTTCGAGGAAGGCGCGCGTCTCGCCGGTCGGCAGATGGATCGGCGCGTGGCCCGCCTGCGTCAATTCGATCAGCGCGCCCGCCTCGTCGCGCGACGGGCCGGAGATCGTTCCGCTTCCGAGCAGATCGCCACTCCGAAGATTGCAGCCCGCGACCGTGTGATGCGCGACCATCTGCGCGAGCGTCCAGTATTGATGGCGGAAGCTGGTGCGCGAGAGGCGCGTTGGCGGCAGGGCGTCGCGGCGATGCATCGCGGTTTCGAGCGCGACTTCGAGCCGGATATCGAGCGCGCCGCTTTCTTCAAGCACAGCCGACGACAAATAAGGCAGCGGCTGCGGATCCTCGGCGGGCCGCGTCCACGACGTGCGATACGGCGCGAGCGCATCCATCGTGACGATCCACGGCGACAAGGTCGTCGCGAAGCTCTTCGCGAGAAACGGTCCGAGCGGCGTCGATTCCCACGCCTGGATATCGCGCGCGGACCAGTCGTTGAGCAGGCACAGTCCGAACACGTGGTCCTCGGCCGACGCGACCGGAATGCGTTCGCCCTGCGGGTTGCCCACGCCGATAAAGATGCCCAGTTCGAGCTCGTAATCGAGCCGCTCGCACGGCCCGACGTCCGGCACGTGCGCACCCGCCGCCATGCGTTGACCGCAGGGCCGTCGAACCTTCTGGCCGGAAAGCCCGATGCTCGACACGCGCCCGTGATACGCGACCGGCATCCACTGAAAATTCGGCGACACCGCGCCGTCCGGACGCAACAGCTTCACGATGTTGCGCGCGTGATCGATCGACGTATAGAAGTCCGTGTAGTCGCCGATCCGCGCGGGCAGGCCATATTCCACGCTCGCTTGCGGCACGAGGCAGCGTTTGGCCGCGTCTTGCGGACCGCCGGAGCCGAACAGCGCGAAGAGCGCATGGCGAAGCGCGCGCCACGCGTGCTTGCCCATGTCGAAGAACGCGTTCAGCGCGGGCTGCGCGCAGGCGCGCGCGGCATCGGCTGCGAGTCCCGAGAAGACGCCGGCTTCGCTCAGCGCGGCGAGGTCGATCACCTGATCGCCCAGCGCGACGCCGCCGCGAAACGCCTCGTTCGTCCCCGCGCGGCGGAACACGCCGAACGGCAGGTTCTGCAACGGAAACGGCGTGCCGGCGTCGTTGGCCGATGCGAGCCAGCTTTTCGCGCCGATGTCGTGCGAATGGTCAGACTTCATCGAACTCACCGCGCAGGCTCTTGCGGCTCAGCAGGATCTTGCGTTGTCTGAGCGCGTGGATCATCGCCGGATCGACATTGCGCTCCATCAGCAGTTCGATGTTGTGCTCGCCCTGAAACGCCGGAATGCCCGGCTGCGGCAAGGTCGCGCCGCTGAAGCGCCAGGGCGGTCCGGGCATGCGCATCGTGCCGCCCGTGCGGTCGTCGACATTGACGATCGCGCCCCAGTCGGCGGCCCACTCCGACTCGGCCAGCTCGCGCGTGCTGCGCACCACGCCGATGGCCAGTCCCTGCTCGCTGACCTGCGCCTGAAGCTCGTCGAGATCGTTGAAGGTGAGAATCCACGCGCGCACTTCGGCGAGCAGCGCTTCCAGGTTCTGACGGCGCAGCAGCGCGGTCGCGAAGCGCGGATCGCCCAGGAGGTCCGTGCGGCGCATCATCGAGCAGAAACGCACGAACATCGGCGAATAGATCGGGCTTGCCGCGATCGTCACCTGACGTCCGTCGGGCAGCGTGAAGATGTGCGATTCCGGCGCGCTCAGCGCAGGCGGCTCGCCGTTCGTGTCGACGCCCGCGAGTTGCGCGCCGGCGCGTTCGTTGACGGCGAGCATGGTCGCGGCCATCGACACGTCGACGTGCTGGCCCTCGCCCGTGCGGTCCCGCTGCGCGAGCGCGGCGAGCACGGCGATCGCGCCATGCAGGCCGGTGTAGACGTCGGCGTGGCTGCACGCGTCGTTCATGAGCGCGTCGGGCGCGTGGCCGTAGTGCTCGCGCAGGATATCGGTGAGACCGGTTTCCGCCTGCACGGTCGGCGCGAACGCCGGACGGTTGCGCCACGGGCCCGATTGCCCGTAACCGCTCATCGACACATAGACGACGGCCGGATTGAACTCGCGCACCTGCTCGTAGCCGAGGCCGAAGCGCGCGAGCGTGCCCGGCCGGAAGTTTTCGACGATGACATCCGCTTCGCGGCACAGGTCGGTCACGATCGCGCGGGCTTCGGGCCAGTTGAGGTCGAGGCTCAGATTGCGCTTGCCCGCGTTCTGCTGCGCGTAATAGACCGACATCGTGCCGATGTGCGGTACGCCGCCGCGTCCCGAATCGCCGCCGGGCGGCTCGATCTTGGTGACTTCGGCGCCCAGGTCGCGCAGCGTCTTCGTGCACAAGGGGCCCGCCAGAACACGCGTGAAGTCGATGACTTTCAGTCCGTCAAGAGGCGCGCCCATATCAGTTCCCCTCGAAGACGGCCGAACCGGGGCCGGATTTCGCGAATGCGGCGAGTCCGCGTTTCTGGTCGGCGCTCGCCCACATCATGTTGTTCACGTCGGTCTGTTGCGCGTCCGCGCCCGCGATGCCATGACGCGCCGACAGATTCGCCAGCGTCTTGATGCCGCGCAGCGCGACGGTCGGGCCGGAAGCCAGTTGCCGCGCCCACGACATCGAGACGGACGGCAGCTCCGCTTCCGCCGCGACGAGATTGACGACACCCCAGCGTTCGAGCGCCGCGGGATCGTGGCGGCGTCCGAACATCGCCATTTCCTTCGCGCGCGCCGGGCCGACGCGCTGCACCACACGCTGCACGCCGCCCAACAGCGGCAGCAGGCCGAGCGAGGCTTCGGCCATGCCGAAGAAGGCGGTGTCGGCCGCGACGATCATGTCGCAGGTCAGCGCGAGTTCGAAGCCGCCGCCGAGGGCGCCGCCATGCACGGCGGCAACGGAAGGAAGCGGCACGTTTTCGAGCGCGTCGAGCAGCGCGTCGAGACCGGCCTGATCGCGCCGGCGGCCGCCGTTGGCGAAGCCCGCGACATCCGCGCCCGCGCAGAAATGGCGCATGCCGCTGCGCAACAGGATCGACCGGCAACCCGACTCGACCGCCTTTCCGTAAGCATCGAGCAGATCTCTGAGGAATGTGTCCTCAATCAGATTGTGAGGTGGCTTCGACATCGTGACGACGCCGACCGCGCCGTCCTTTTCAAACACGACCGTGCTCATTTGTCTTCCTGCATGTGAGTCCGACTTCACGTCGGGCGAACGGATTGAAACGATCCCGATGTCCAGTAGGATTCCGAATGATCGTCTCGCCAGCCGGGCGCGAGGACTTGCGTATCTGACTCTTCGCTCGCGTTAACCGGATCGATCTGGAGGTGATGATAACAGTGTTAACTTGGAAGCAAATCAGGGTAATCCCGCGATTTCGTCACGCTTGCCGCACGTTGCCGTCAGCGAAGGCGCGCACCTATAATTTCTTCCCGTCCATGAACGAGATGCCGCCGAATCGTGAGCCCGAAAATCTCCGCCGATGTGCCCTATCACCACGGAAACCTGCGCGAAGCCCTGATTGCCGAAGGCCGGCGTGCGCTGGAGGATGTCGGCGCGCATGAGTTGAGCCTGCGCTATCTCGCCCGCGCGGTCGGCGTTTCGGAAGCGGCGCCGTCGCGTCACTTCGCGGGCAAGGAAGGCTTGCTGGCCGCGATCGCCGCCGACGGCTGGCGCGATCTCGCCGCTTTGCGCCGCGAAATCCTCGGCGCCGACAATACCGCGATGACCGCCGCGTATCGCATGCTGCGCGTTTATGTCGAGTTCGCGCAGAGCCACAAAGGTTTGTTCGACCTGATGGTGGGACCGCGCATCGTCGCGCGCGATTCGTATCCCGAGCTCACCGAGGAAGGCTCTATTTCGTTCAGGCTGTTCGCCTCGTCGGTCGAGCAGGCCGCGCGCGAAAACGGCTGGCCCGAAAGCACGCTGACGCTCGTCACGCACGCGGCGTGGAGCATCGAGCACGGCCTCGCCACGCTCATTCTTTCCGATCGCGTGCCGCGCTCGGATCTTCCGGTGCAGATCGATCACATCATTCACTTTTCGATCGGCATGTTCCTGAGCGCGGTCGCGGCCGGACCCGCGCATCTGGAAAGCATGCTCGACCAGCTTCCCGCGATGAACGGCAACGCCCGCGCCGCCGCATCAAAAACGTGACTCGCTCACCATCTCGGCGCGACGTCCGCCAGTTGCGCAACGCCGCGCCCGAACGAGAAGTTCTCGATGGGCACCGGCACGAGCGCGATGAACACATCGTCGGGTGACACGCCTACGTCGCGTTCGAGGAGCCGCGTGATCGCGGCCAGCAGCGCCTTCTTGTCCGACGCGGGCCGATGCGCGCCGATCATCACCGTGACGATCATCGCGTTCTCGCTTCGCTTCATCTCCATGAACGTGGGGTCGATGAAGAGTTCGTCGTCGCCATGTTCGCTGAGCACGATGAAGCGGTCGCCCTTCGGAATGTTCAGCGCATCCACCAGCGACTGATTGAGCGCGTTGCCCATCGCGATCTTCTGCTCGCGCGTGAAGCGGCCCTTCGGAATGTGAGCGTGAAATACAGGCATGCGAAGTCTCCGTGTGCATGAAGTTTCGATGACACCGTCGTTCGATATGGAACGCGGTTGCGCCCTCTATCTTGTCAATACGTTGATATGCGCATATTATGATCGTGAATCCGGTTTGACAAGCACCTCGACGATCCGGGTTCATCCGCGAGCGAGATCACATGACGACACGACGACAGCCGATTGAAGACATCGACGGACTCTGCAACTGCCTTGCCGCGCGCAAGGCATCGCGCTATTTGACGGCTATTTACGATCAGGCGCTCGCGCCCGCGAACCTGCGCGCGACGCAGTTCTCCATCCTTTACAAGCTCGCCAGGAATGGGCCGCTGACAATCGGCGAACTCGCGGCCGTCATGGCGATGGATCGCACGACGTTGTCGTCGAATCTCAAGCCGCTCGAACGCGAGGGATTGCTCGGCATGGTGCCCGGCGAGGATCGGCGGGTGAAGAAGGTCGTGATCGCCGATGCGGGCATCGCGCGGTATCGTCAGGCGTTTCCGCTCTGGCAGGCCGTGCAGGACGAGTTCGAAAGCCAGTACGGCGAAAAACGTGCGACCGCACTGCGCAACTCGCTGCGCAAGGTGCTGACGAGCGGCTTCGATCCTTGGGGCGAGAGCGAAACCGCCGCCGCAGCATCCAATGAATAAGAAGCGCGCAGCCGAGACGTACTCGAAGATGATCGCCGATCGAGCGCGATCGAATAGACACCCGGAGCACACGCGATGACCGAACCTCTCTATCTGGACGATCTGAAAGCGGGCATGCAGTTCGACTCGCCGACATTCCTCGTGAGCGAAGGAGACATTCGCCGCTTCGCATCGGAATTCGATCCGCAGCCATTTCACCTCGACGAAACCGCCGCGAAAACATCCGTGTTTCGCGGCCTCGCCGCGAGCGGCTGGCATACCGCGGCGCTCACGATGCGTCTGCTCGTGTCGGGCGGATTGCCGCTCGCGGGCGGTATCGTGGGCATGAGCGTGGAACTCGGATGGCTCAGGCCGGTGCGTCCCGGCGACGTGCTGCGCGTCGTCAGCACCGTGCAAGATGTGCAGCGATCGAGATCGAAGCCGTCGCAAGGCATCGCGACCGTGATGTCCGAAACGATGGACGAATCCGGCGAAGTCGTGCAGCGCCTCGTGTCGAAACTGCTCGTCACGGCGCGCGACGCATAACTGCGCGATCTAGATGACGCCGTTGCTGCGCAGCGTTTCCACTTTCGCGCCGGACAGGTCGAGCCAGGCGTCGAGCACTTCGTCGGTATGTGCGCCGAGCGTCGGCGGAACATGACGATACTGCACGGGAGATTCGGACAGCCGGATCGGATTCGCGACGAGCGGCATCGTCTGCGATAACGGATGCGCCATCTCGATGCGCATCTCGCGCGAGCGCACATGCTCGTCCGCGAATACCTTGTCGATGGTATTGACCGGCCCGCACGGCACGCCCGCCGCTTCCATGATTCCGATCCATTCGCTCGTCGTGCGAGTCGGCGTGACGTCACGCATCAACGCGATCAATGTGGCCCTGTGCTCGACGCGTTGCGGATTGCGCGAGAAGCGCTCGTCGCGGCCCCATTCGGGTTTGCCCAGCGCTTCGCAGCATCGGGCGAACTGGCCGTCGTTGCCGACCGCGATAATCATGTAACCATCGGCAGTGGGGAAATCCTCGTACGGCACGATGCTCGGATGCGCGTTGCCCATGCGCCCCGGCACCACGCCGCCGATCAGATAGTTGGCAGCCTGATTCGCGAGGCACGCGATCTGCACGTCCAGTAACGCGAGATCGATGTGCTGACCTTTGTCCGTGCGTTCGCGATGCGCGAGCGCCGCCTGGATCGCGACTGTCGCGTAGAGACCGGTCATGATGTCCGTGAGCGCCACGCCCACTTTCACCGGGCCTTCGCCGGCGCTGCCATCGGCGCGGCCGGTGAGGCTCATGAGCCCGCCCATGCCCTGCATCAGAAAGTCGTAGCCCGCGCGGGCGGCATACGGGCCGGTCTGTCCGAAGCCCGTGATCGAGCAATAGACAAGGCGCGGATTCACTTCGATAAGGCTCGCGTAATCCAGCCCGTATTGCGCAAGACCGCCGACCTTGAAGTTCTCGATGAGCACATCGGCCTTCTCGACGAGACGGCGAATCAGCGCCTGTCCTTCCGGCTGACCGAGGTCGATCGTCACGGAGCGCTTGTTCCGGTTCGCGGCGAGATAGTAGGCGGATTCGCCTGTCGGTTCGCCATCGGCGCCGGCGAGCCAGGGCGGTCCCCAGGCGCGCGTATCGTCGCCGGTTCGCGGACGCTCGATCTTGATCACGTCCGCGCCGAGGTCCGCGAGCAACTGTCCGGCCCAAGGTCCGGCGAGCACGCGGGAGAGATCGAGAACGCGCAGGCCCGCGAGCGCGCCTTCTTGCAAGGATGGATTCATGGCGTGGTCTTGTATTTCATCGGATTGGACGTGCGATCTGTGCGGAAATCGCAAGTCATGTGCGACAACGAGAAGTCTTTCCCGCAATTTAAGGCGAACACACGCGCATCACAACCGACTTGTTTTCATTGACCTGTGCGAAGATCGCACAATAGAACAAACGCCCTCGTCATCATGCGCCGAAAGATCCCCTCCACCGCTGCGCTCTCCGCGTTCGAAACGGCGGCGCGCCATCAGAGCTTTACCAAGGCCGCCGACGAACTCGCCGTGACCCAAAGCGCGATATGCCGGCAGATCGCTTCACTCGAAGACTTCCTGGGCCTCAGGCTGTTTCGACGCGACCGGCGCGGCGTCGCGCTGACGGAGGCGGGACTGGCCTACAGCCGCAAGGTGACGGCGCTGCTCGACGAGGCCGAGCGCGACACGCTGGAGTTGATGGCCAAGGGCGGTCAGGGCGGCACGCTCGAACTCGCGGTCGTACCGACATTCGCGACGAAGTGGCTCCTGCCCCGCTTGCCGGACTTCATCGAAGCGCATCCCGACATCACGATCAACCTGACTGCGCGCACACGGCCGTTTCTCTTCGCCGACACCGGGTTCGACGCGGCGATTCATCCGGGCACCGCGCCCTGGCCGGGAACGGAGAGCGAGTGGCTGATGCAGGAAACGTTGATCGCAGTGTGCAGCCCGCAACTCGTCGCGCCGCGAAAAAAGCTGACGGCCGCGGACTGGCGGCGTCATACCCTGCTCCAGCAGAGCACGCGCCCTTATGCGTGGCGCGAATGGTTCGCTTCGCGCGGCATGTCCGTCGATGGCGACATGTCCGGCCCGCGCTTCGAACTCTTCTCCATGCTGACGGAAGCGGCCATTCACGGCATGGGCATCGCGCTGATTCCGCGTTTGCTCATCGACGACGAGTTGCGGCGCGGCGTGCTCGTTCAAGCCGCCGCGCATGAAATGCCGGGCGATCGCTCGTATTACTTGATCGTGCCCGAAAGCAAGGTGCACGACTCCGCGCTGCTCGCGTTCCGATCATGGATCGCGCGGCAGGCGGAACGGCACAGGCAAGCGCTCAATGCTCGACGGCCTTGATGGCCAGCATGCCCGTCTGCGCGTAGAACTCCTGCATCGCGAAGGCTTCGCGCTCCCGCTGCGCGCGCGCGCCGCGATCCAGCATCGAGAAAATCCAGATGCCGGCGAAGGCGAGCGGCACCGAGATCAGCGCGGGATTGTCGAGCGACACCAGCGCGTGCGTCTGATGCAGCACGTCGACCCATACGGACTTCGAGAACAGCGTCAGCAAGACGGCGCAGACGAGCCCGAGACCGCCGCCCACAACGGCTCCGCGTGTCGTCATGCCGCGCCAGAATATCGACGAGACCAGCACCGGAAAGTTTGCGCTCGCCGCAACGGCGGCCACGAGGCCAACGAGAAACGCCACGTTCACGTGCTCGAAGAGAATGCCGAGCCCGATCGCCACGACGCTCAACATCAGCGTCGAGATGCGTGAGATGCGCATTTCCCGCGCTTCGGTGCCCTTGCCGCGCGCGAGCCAGCAGGCGTAGAGATCGTGCGAGACCGTGGTCGCTCCCGAGAGCGTGAGGCCCGCGACAACCGCGAGGATCGTCGCGAAAGTGACGGCGGCGATGAAGCCGTAGAACAGATTGCCGCCCACGGCCTGCGCAAGCTTGACCGCGACCATGTTCGAGCCGCCGAGCAGATCGCGCGTGAGGCTGAAGTGTCCGTCCACGGCGGTCTTGAAGAACTCGGGATGCTGCGCGAGCAAGGTGATCGCCGAGAAGCCGATGATGAACGTCAGCAGATAAAAATATCCGATGAACCCGGTCGCGATGAACACGGACTTGCGCGCTTCCTTCGCGCTCGGCACCGTGAAAAAGCGCATCAGGATGTGCGGAAATCCGGCGGTGCCGAACATCAGCGCAATGCCCAGCGACAGCGCGTTGAGCGGATCCTTCAGCAGCTTGCCGGGCCCCATGATGCTCAGTTCGCCCGGATGAACCTCGACTGCGCGCCGGAACATCTCCTCCGGACTGAAGCCGAACTGCGCAAGCGCGATGATCGCCATGAACGTCGCGCCGCCCAGCAACAGCACGGCCTTGATGATCTGTACCCACGTGGTCGCGGTCATGCCGCCGAAGAACACGTAGACCACCATCAGCGCGCCGACGGCGACTTCGGCCATCCAGTACGGCAAGCCGAACAGCAACTGAATCAGCTTCCCCGCGCCGACCATCTGCACGACGAGATAGAAGATCACGACGACGAGCGATGTGCTGGCGGTCAACAAACGGATCGGCGCCTGTTCGAAGCGATACGCAACGACATCGACGAAAGTGAATTTGCCGAGATTGCGCAAGGGTTCGGCGAGCAGAAACATCACGAACGGCCAGCCGACGAGAAAGCCGATCGAATAGATGAGCCCATCGAAACCGAACAGGAACACCATGCCGGAAAGGCCCAGGAACGACGCCGCCGACATGTAATCGCCGGCGATGGCAAGTCCGTTCTGAAAGCCCGTGATACCGCCGCCCGCGCTATAGAAATCCTTCGTGGTGCGCGTCCTGCGCGCGGCCCAGCGCGTGATGCCGAGCGTGACCAGCACGAACAGCAGGAACGTGCCGATCGCGACGGGATTCAGATCGACATGATCCGGCACCGGACCTTCGATGGATGAAGCATGAGCGAGCGCGGACATCGAAGCGAGCGTTGCGCCCTGAAGAAAGCGACCGAATTTCATGGTCAGTCTCCTTGCGGTGCGGCGGCGATCAGCGCGCGCATCGACGGATCGAAGATGCGGTTCGCGCGCAGAACATACCAGCCGGTCAGGCTGACGGCGATGAGAATCACGCCGACGCCCGCGACGATGCCCATGCTCGTCGTGGCGCCCGCATACAGCGGACGCGCCAGCATATGCGGCGCCAGCGCGACGAACAGGATGAAGCTGTAGTACGTGAGAATCATCAGGGCGGTCAGCATGAAGCTGAAGCGCCGGCGCGAGGCGACGAGCCGCTTGTAAGCGGAACTCGCCTTCGTCTGATCGATGTGGATTTGCTGCATGGATGTCTCCTTCCTGCTTTCTGATAATGTTTCGGATATCGAATTATTATTTTTTTGCCTTACCGCCGCTCACCCGATCGCCACCCGCGCCAATGCCTGCCGCATGTCGCGCTCGAAGCGATTCACGATGTCCGCGAGCGGTTCGATACGATCGACGAACGCGAGCGATTGCCCCGCCGACAGCAAGCCTTTCGACCAGTCGCCGGTGACGTAGGCATCGCGGCCGATCTTCCCGGCGACGAACGGCAGCAAATCCTGAATGGTCACGTTCGGATTGCGCGCCTCGATCTCGATCACGGCGGCCGTGGTTTCGTTGCGCAGCGAGCGCACCGTGTTGCGCACGGAATGCATGCACAGATCGGTGTCGGTGGGACCGGCTTCCACCAGCCGGCGCTTGTAGTCGTCGTGCGCCCAGATCTCTTCGGCCACGGCGAAACGCGTGCCGACGACCACGCCCGATGCGCCCATCGCGAGCGCGGCGGCGAGTTGCGAGCCACGGCCGATGCCGCCGCCGATGAGGTAAGGAATCTCCAGATGGCTCTCGGCCCATGCCGCGTTCACGAACGATCCGACCATGTCGAGCCCCGGATGCCCGCCGCATTCCGCGCCGACGATCGCGACCGCATCGACACCGACCGAGGCCGCCTTCACCGCGAATCGCACCGACGGCACCTTGTGCAGCACCTTCACGCCGGCGCTTTTCAGAAACGGCATGAATTCATGCGGATTGCGGCCGGACGTTTCGACGAACCGCACGCCTTCATCGACGATCAGCTCGAAAACTTCCTGCGTCTTTTCGCCGGGCACGAGCTTCGGCAGCATCGACACGTTGACGCCGAACGGGCCGCCTTCGCACAGATCGCGGCATCGGCGGATTTCGTCGCGCAACGCTTGCGGCTCGGGAAAGCTCGCCGCCGTGATGAAGCCGATGATGCCCGCACGCGACGCAGCGGCGACATAGTCCGCGTCGGCGAGCCACATCAGGCCGCCCGCGACGATCGGCAGGCGTGTGCCGAAAAGCTCGGTGACGGCGTTCGAAAAAACAGGCTGATTCATGGTGTGTTCTCCTTGAACGCTCAGACGACGCCTTCGGATTTCAGTCGCGACAGTCGTTCTTCGGACAGCCCGAGCAGCGACCGGAGAACGTCATCGGTACCTTCGCCGAGTTGCGGCGGCCCGCTTCGCACGGGCAGACGCGCTCCGTCGAAGCGATACGGCGGCGCGAGCACGTGCGTGTCGCCGGCTTCGGGATGCGCGTAGGTCGTCACGAGTCCGGCTTCCGACGCGCGTTTCGACGTGAGCGCCTCGTGAAGTCCGAGCACTTCGCCGCACGGAATGCCCGCGCCGACCAGACGCTCGAGCAGCACTTGCCGCGCGTGCATGCCGATCGCGCGCTTGAGCTCGGGTACGAGCACGTCGCGATTCGCGGCCCGGACGATGTTCGTGCGAAAGCGCTCGTCATCGACGAGATCCGGGCGTTCGATCACCTCGCGGCAAAAGCGCTCGTACTGGCGATTGGTGCCGACCGCGATCACGAGCGGCCCGTCTTGCGCGTCGAACACGCCGTACGGCACGATCGACGGATGCGCGTTGCCGTAGCGCGGCGGGTCGCTGTCGAGCTTCATCGACTCCAGCCCGCAGTACGACGTGATCATCAGTCCGCAATCGAAGAGCGCCATCTCGATGTGACGTCCTGCGCCGGTCTTCTGGCGCTCGAAAAGCGCGGCGAGCACGGCTTGCGCGGAATACATGCCGGTGAACAGATCGACGGCGGCGATGCCGAATTTGAGCGGCGGCTGGTCGGCGTTGCCGTTCATCGCCATCAGTCCCGCCTCGCCCTGAACCACGATGTCATAGCCGGGACGCGCCGCTTCCGGTCCGTGGCGATCGTATCCGGCGATCGACAGATAGATGAGATCGTCGCGTCCTTCCCTGAGCTGCTCGTAACCGAGACCGAGCTTTTCCGCGCCGCCGAACTTGAAGTTCTGCAGCACGACATCGCTTTGCCTGGCGAGGTCCCGCGCGATTTGCTGACCTTCCGCCGTTTGCAGATCGAGGCACACCGAACGCTTGTTGCGATTGACGCTGTTGAAATACGTCGTCTCCGTCGCGCCGACGCGCAGGCCCCAGTCGCGCGTGTCGTCACCGCGCGTCGGGTGCTCCACCTTGATGACTTCGGCGCCGAGATCGCCGAGCACCATCGCGCACCAGGGTCCCGCGAGCACGCGCGACAGGTCGAGCACGCGCACGCCGGCGAGCGGTAAAGCGGCATTCATTTTCGACATGGCGAATTCCTCTCAGTCGGACTGCGCAACGGCGCCGAGACGCAACGCGGCGAAATCGGCGGGCCGTTTGCCGAAGAAGGCGTTGATGCCTTCGGCGGCCTCGTCGTCGCCGAGCGACTCCACCATGTAGCGCGCTTCGAGGTCCAGTTGCGCATCGACGGAGTTCTCGCCCGCGCGACGGCACAGCGCCTTGATCCGGCTGATCGCGCGCTCGGGACCGGCCGCGAGCGTCCGGGCGAAACCGAGGGCTTCCGCGAGCGCGGCGCCCGGCTCCGCGAGGCGATTCACCGCGCCCAGCGCCTGCATGCGTTCGCCCGTCACGGGCTTGCCGGTCAGGCACAGTTCGGTGAGCAATTGCCGCGACACGACCCCGGACAGAAACGCGGTCGCGCCGCCATCGGGCGACAGTCCGACCTTCACGTACGCCACCGAAAACGACGCGTTGCGCGCCGCGACCAGCATGTCGCACGCGAGCGCGATCGAAAGGCCCGCGCCGGCGGCCGCGCCTTCCACGGCCGCGATCACCGGCTTGCCGCAATCGCGGATCGCGCGGATCATGCCGTGCAGACTTTCGATGCCTTCGCGCCGCTCGGACGGCGTCATCGCGCGCCGTTGCGCGAGGCGGTTCAGATCGCCGCCCGCGCAGAACGTCGCGCCTACGCCCGTCAGCACGATCGCGCCGACGCCGCTATCGCGCTGCGCCGCGTCGAGCGCCGCCGGAAGCGCCTTGTACGTCTCGCCGGTGAGCGCGTTGCGCGCGGCCGGATTGTTGAAGGACAGCACCTGCACCGCGCCGTCGCGGCGCGCAAGAATCGGTTCGTTCATGGCTTCAGTTCCTGCCGAATTGATGGAAAGCGCTCAATAGATTTCGAAGAGCCCGGCGGCGCCCATGCCGCCGGCGATGCACATCGTGACGACGGCGTACTTCACGCCGCGACGACGGCCTTCGATGAGCACGTGTCCCGCGAGGCGCGCGCCGGTCGTGCCGAACGGATGGCCGATGGAAATCGCGCCGCCATTCACGTTGAGACGTTCCGACGGAATTTCGAGCCGCTGCTGACAGTAGAGCGCCTGCGAAGCGAAGGCTTCGTTGAGTTCCCACAGGCCGATGTCGTCGACCGTGAGACCGTGGCGTGCGAGCAGCTTCGGCACCGCGAGCACGGGACCGATGCCCATTTCGTCCGGCTCGCAGCCCGCCACCGCGAAACCGCGGAATGCGCCGAGCGCGGTGAGGTTCGCGCGCTCGGCGGTTTTGGCTTCCATCATCACGCAGGCGGATGCGCCGTCGGACAGTTGCGACGAGTTGCCCGCCGTGACGAACTTGTCCGGGCCTTTGACGGGCGCGAGATGAGCGAGCGCTTCGCAGGTCGTGCCGGGGCGGTTGCAGGTGTCGCCGGATACGGTCACCTCGCGGTATTTGACGGCACCGGTTTCCTTGTCGGTGACGGCCATCGTCGTCGTGACGGGCACGATCTCGTCGGCGTAACGTCCGGCGAGCTGGGCTTCCTCCGTGCGGCGCTGGCTCTGCGCCGAGAAGCGATCCTGCGCTTCGCGGCTGATGCCGTAGCGCCGCGCGACGATATCGCCGGTGTCGATCATCGCCATATAGACCTCGGGCTTGTGCTCGACGATCCACGGATCGAGCCCGCTCACGCCGTCCTCGCGGGTGCGCAGGCCGGAGATGCTTTCGACGCCTCCGGCGATGATCGCCGGCGCGCCATCGACGACGATGCGGCCCGCCGCCATCGCGATCGCCTGCAGGCCGGACGCGCAGAAGCGCGTGATGGTCGTGCCCGCGATCGACAGCGGCAAACCCGCGCGGATCACGGTCTGGCGCGCGATATTGCGGCCCGTGATGCCTTCCGGATAACCACAGCCGAGGATCGCGTCCTCGAACATCTCCGGATCGACGCCCGAGCGTTCCACGGCGGCGCGCACGGCGAACGAAGCGAGCGTGGGACCGGGCGTGACGTTGAATTCGCCGCGATGCGCTTTGGTGAGCGGCGTGCGCGCGGTGGATACGATGACGGCTTCTCGCATGCGTAGTAATCCTAAGTCGATAACGAAAGATAAAACTCGAACGGATCAGGCGAAGGCTTTCAGAAAATCGGGCTTCCCGCGCGATGGATCGCTTCCGGGGTCATCGCCCTTGTCTCCGTGTATTTGCTGTGAGGCGATTGTGGAATGCGAATTTCGCCTTGCCAATCCAAGTGGCAATTGACGAACTGTTAACTGAGAATTGACATCGACGGCCGCGCGGCCCGATCGAACTCAGGACCAGGTCTGCGCGAGCGCCGTGATTTCGGTGCGCAGAAAGTCGATCAGCGCCTGCGTCGCGGGCGACGGAAAGCGGTTGGGCAGCGTCACGATATAAAGCGTGTTCAGCGGTCCCGCGACACGGTATTGCGGCAGGAGGCGCACGAGCCCGCGGCTCGAAGGCGCATGCGGCACATAGGCCGGCAGAAGGCCGACGCCCATACCGGCGCACGTCGCTTCCGCGAGAAAGGGAAAGTCCGACGACTGCAGCGCGGGCTGCATCGTGATGGCGTGGACGTCGGCTTCGTTCTGCCGATGCGTGAGCGTCATCGTGATGCGCCGGTCCGGATGCGGCGACGCGACGAGCGCGAGCCTTTCGAGATCGGCGGGCGATTCGATCGGCCCGTGTTTTTCGACGTAATCCGCCGACGCGTACAGGCTCCAGTCGAACGAGCAGATATTGCGCGCCACGCAGTCCAGCGGCGGCGTGCGCGTGATCCGCAACGCCACGTCGACTTCCGATGCGATCAGATCCTCGATGCTGTTGTTGAACGTCACGTTCAGCGTGATGCCCGGATGCGCGTGCGCGAATTCGAGCAGCTTCGGTCCGATGAACATTCTGCCGAAGCCCGTCGGCACGCTCACGCGCACACGCCCGGTCAGCGACTGCCCGAGATCGTCGATCGATGCGCGCGCCGCCTTGAGATCTTCCAGCATGCGCAGGCCGCAATCGTAGAGCGTGTGGCCGGCCTGCGTGAGTTCGAGGTTGCGCGTCGAGCGGCGCAGCAGTTGCGCGCCCGTTTCGCGTTCCAGCAACTTGAGCCGCTGACTGATGTTCGCGCGCGTCATGCCGAGCTTGCGCGCGGCGGCGCTCAGGCTGCGTGAATCGACAATCTCGACGAACAGGCCGATGAGGTTCAGGTCCATGAGGAACGTTTTCTCAGGGTCAGCGCTTGCGGCGCCGTCCGTCCAGCGCGAAGTTCCCGAGCAGCGTTTTCCGGCTCGCCGCCAGTATTTCCTCGCCGAGCGCCGGATTCGCGCCGCCGGTCGCCCGCGACAGAATGAGCGCGCCGACCATCTCGCTATAGAACGCGAGCGCCTTGCGGCGGGCTTCGTCGTGTTGCGCGCCTTCGCCGCGCTGTTCGGCGATGAGCGCGGTCAGCGTGCCGATCATCGTCTCGAAGCCGCTCGCGAAGTGCGATTGCGCCTCGGGCCCGAGGCGGCGCACGTCGGCGGTGAGTCCGGCCACCGCGCAACCCTGCTCGATATCGCCGCAATGCGCGCCGGACAGGTAGAAGTCCACCTGCCGTTTCAGGCGATTGCCGCCGCGCCCGACCGGTGCGTCGAGGGCTTCCTTCAGGTCGCGATTCGCCTTGTCCATCGCATTCGCGACGACCGCGGCGGCCAGCGCTTCCTTCGATTCGAAGTGGTTGTAGAAGCCGCCCTGGGTAAACCCTGCGGCTTTCATCAGCGCGCTCAGCCCGACGCCGTCGATGCCGTGTTCACGGAACAACTTCTCCGACGCCGCGATGATCGCCTTGCGATTCTCCGCCGCCTGCTGTTTCGAGACACCCATCGTCAAGGCTCCGCATCGTTCATCGATCGATTATAGCGCCCTTAAAAAAATACAATGTCGATCACCATCGTCTTGGGAAGCCGTCATGACTACATCCACCGAAGCCGCCAACAAGAGCCTCGTGCTCGAGGCTTTCGACACGCTCTTCAAGCAGCGCGACTACGCCGCCGCCGGGCGCTTCTGGTCGCCCGGCTACATTCAGCACAGCGCGCAGCGGACTGCCGATGTTCGGCCATCGCTTTCCGCAGTAAGCGAATCGATCATGTCGGTCCATCGGTCGAAATGCGCGCTGAATTCAACGCCCGTTTCATCGCCGGCTGACATTGCCGTGGATCGGTCGCGGGTAGTTCACTTCGAGCGATCCGGCAGCCGCGAACATCGCGCCGCATGCCAGCGCGAGCGCCGCCGCTGCGCGCGTGCGGCGCGCTCGTCATCAGCGCCTTGATGTTCGGCGACTGGAACAGGCCGAAACCGGCTCCGCAGAGCGCCACTCGCGCCGCGATGCCGTACACGGACGGTTCCCGATGTCTTCATTGTTCGGCGCGCCGCTCGGAAAACGCGGCGCCGTTTGATTCCCGCGAGGAATACCGGCGCAACGGCGAAACGATTTCCGCTAGAGTTGGAATTAAAAAACGGCTGGCGGGAAAAGGATGAGAATCGAAGACTTGCGCGTCTTCTCCGTGCTCGCGGAGACGCGAAATCTGCATCGCGTTGCGCAGAAAACCGGGCTCACGCAATCGGCCGTGTCGAAGATCCTGCAGCGGCTCGAAGCCGAGTTCGATACGCGGCTCGTCGATCGCAAAGGGCGCGGCGTCGAGCTCACCGCGGCGGGGCGCGTGCTCGTCGAGCGTGCCGCCGACGTGGGCGCGTCGGTCGCGCAAACCTACGCGGAAATGGCGGCGGCGAAGTCCGCGTCGGCGGGGAAGATTCGCATCGGCGTCGTGCCGGCGCTGCTCGAATCCGCGCTGCTGCCGACGCTCGCGCGCTATACGGCGCGCGAGAGCGCCGTTTCTTTCCGGCTTTCCGTGCAGGTTTCGGCGCTTCTCTTCGACGAACTGAAAGACGGCCAACTCGACCTCGCGCTTTGCTTCATGCAAGACAGCGTCGTCGACGAAGAACTCCAGTCGGACGAGATCGGCGTCGACCGTTATCGGATCGTCGCGCGCCAGGGCCATCGGTTGGCCCATGCGCCAACCGATCCGCGCATGCTGCAAGCGGCGAAATGGCTGCTGCCGCTGCCGGGTCACGGATTGCGGCAGATCGTCGATCGCTATTTCGACGATCATGGCCTCACGCCGCCGCAGACCGTCGTGGAAACGGATGCATCGATCTCGCTGCTGACGTCCCTGCTGCGCAACAGCGACCTCATCACGATCCTGACCGAGCAGATGCTCAAGACCTATGCGGGCCGCGATCTCGCCGCGCTGCCGTACGAAACGGCACTGTTCGAGAGCAGGATCCGGCTTTTTTATCGCAGGAAAACGTATCTGTCGCCGGTCGTGCAGAAATTCCGCTCGACGTTGCGCGATGCGTTGACGGCGCACTGAACGCGCCCGCGAAGTGTAACCATGACAATTTTTTGATTGTAATGATCGCCGGCCATACGATGCTTTCGTGTGACGCCGCTTTGCATCTGACAGAAAGGAGTGGTCATGGACGATTTCCTGATTGCCTTCGGCGCGTTGTGGGTCGTGATCTGCGTGTATGCGATCCTCGCGCACCACTTCAAGCCGTCCGCCTCCGATGACGTCCCGCCCTGCACGATTCCCCCGTGGTTCGAGCGCGAGGAATTCGCCGCCAACGCGTACGCCATGTCGGCGTCCGGATCGCTGCATCCTCGCGAATCGAGAGGGAACTCGCCACGGCGCCTGCTGCGTTGCGCGGGCAGGTCGCCGGAGCGCGTGCGTTCGTCGCGCAGGTGACGCGCCGCCCCGACAAAACACGCTTCCCGGAAGAAGCGCCGCCACGAGACGATAATCTGGCTTGGCTCTCCACTCCGCCAGGATTCCATGTCTTCTGCAGCAGCTCCCTTGCCGCGCGTCGGCCTGCTCTTCTCCCTCGCTTCCTTCCTGCGCCCGTATGCCGGGCGCTGGGCGCTCGCGTTTCTCGCACTGGTGACATCGGCGGGCGCGACGCTGGCGCTGCCGATGGCCTTCCGATATCTGATCGACCGCGGTTTCGCCAGCGGCGATCGGACGCATATCGACCGCTATTTCATCGCGCTTTTCGTCGTCTCGCTCGTCCTCGCGGGCGCGACGGCGCTGCGCTTTTACTGGGTATCGTGGCTCGGCGAGCGCGTGACGGCCGATCTGCGTCGCGCGGTCTACGATCACATCGTCGGAATGAGCCCGCAGTTCTTCGAAACGACACAGACAGGCGAAGTCCTCTCGCGTCTCACCACCGACACGACGCTGATCCAGACGGTCGTGGGCACGAGCCTGTCGCTCGGCTTGCGCAATGCCTTGCTGACGATAGGCGGCATCGCGATGCTGATCACGACGAGCCCCGTGTTGTCGGGCTACATCATCGCCGTGCTGATCGTGGTCGTCGCGCCGATCGTCATCTTCGGCCGGCGGGTGCGGCGGCTTTCGCGCGCGAGCCAGGACAAGGTGGCCAATGCGAGCGCGCTCGCGGGCGAAGTGCTCAACGCCATGCCGACGGTGCAGTCGTACACACAGGAAGCATTCGAGGCGCGGCGCTTCGGCGCGGCGGTGGAATCCGCCTTCGATACCGCGCTCACGCGCATTCGCGCCCGCGCCGGGTTGACGGCCGTGGTCATCGTGTTCGTGTTCGCCGCCGTCGTCTTCGTGCTCTGGCTCGGCGCGCAGGCCGTGCTCGCGAAGCAGATGACGGCGGGCCAGTTGTCGCAGTTCATCCTCTACGCGGTGTTCACGGCGGGCGCCGTCGGCGCGCTCGCGGAAGTGTGGGGCGATCTGCAGCGCGCCGCCGGCGCAACCGAACGGCTGATGCAGCTTCTGTCCGCGCGCTCGCCCGTCACGGAGGCCGCGACCACGGTGCCGATGCCCGCCGCCGGCGAAGGCATCCGCTTCGACGACGTGAGCTTCTCCTACCCTTCCCGCGAGGGCATCGCGACGCTTTCCGGCTTCTCGCTGCATGTGCGTCCCGGCGAGCATGTTGCGCTCGTCGGGCCATCGGGAGCGGGCAAGACCACGCTGTTTCAATTGCTGCTGCGGTTCTACGACCCGCAGTCCGGCAACATTTCGATCAACGGCGTCGCGACACGTCACATGTCGCTCGGCACGTTGCGCCGCGCGGTCGGCGTCGTGTTGCAGGACTCGGTGATTTTTTCAGGCAGCGTCTTCGACAACATCCGTTACGGCATGCCCGACGCGACGCTCGCGCAAGTGCAACGCGCCGCCGACATGGCCGCCGCCGCCGGTTTCATCGAGCAGCTTCCGCAGGGCTACGACACGTTTCTCGGCGAGCGCGGCGTGCGGCTGTCGGGCGGGCAGCGTCAGCGCATCGCGATTGCGCGGGCGATTCTGCGCGATCCGCCCATCCTCCTGCTCGACGAAGCCACCAGCGCGCTCGACGCGGCGAGCGAACGGCTCGTGCAAACGGCGCTTGACAATGCCGCGCAGAATCGCACGACGCTGGTCATCGCGCATCGGCTGGCGACCGTGCAGCAAGCCGACCGCATCGTCGTGATGGAACAGGGGCGGATCGTCGCGCAAGGCCGTCACGCCGAGCTGCTGCGAAGCTCGCCGCTGTATGCGCAGCTCGCGGCGCTGCAGTTCGGCGAGCCGGCCATCGCCGCATTGCGCGACTTCAACGCTTCGCGTTGAGCCTTCGCCACAAGGTCGTCTTGCTGATGCCGAGCGCCTTGCAGACGGCGTCCCGATCGCCTCCGAACGCGGCGAGCGATGCACGCACCTGATCGGCTTCCACCGAACGGCTCAGGTCGCGCAGCGAGAGATCGGCGCCGGCTTCGCTCTCGACCTCGGACAGTTCGGGCGCGATCGCCTGCAAGTCGTCCAGCGTCAGCGCAGCGGCCCGATCCTTGCCGGCATCCATATCCGGAATCTCCACGGCAATGCGCTCGACGATGTTCTGCAACTCGCGGACATTCCCCGGCCACGGATAACGCCGCAGCGTCTGCGCGAGCGGCGCGAGCAAGCGCACGGCATCGTCGGGGCCGGGCACGCGCAACGCGAGCGCCTTGTCGCGCCTCGCGGCCTGCATCAGCAGTTCGGCCGCCAATGGCAGGATGTCGCTGGATCGCGCGCGCAACGGCGGCAACGCGACGCTCAGAATGTTGATGCGATAAAACAGGTCGGCCCGAAACGATCCATCGGCGACGCCCTCCGCGAGCGAGCGATGCGTCGCGGCGATCACGCGGATATCGACGCGCGTCGGCTCCGTCGATCCGAGGCGTATCACTTCCCTTTCCTGCAGCACACGCAACAGACGGCTTTGCAGCGAGGGCGGCATCTCGCCGATTTCATCGAGAAACAAGGTTCCGCGATGCGCCGCTTCGATCAAACCGGCCTTGCCGCCCTTGCGCGCGCCCGTGAACGCGCCCTCCTCGTAGCCGAACAGTTCGCTTTCGAGCAGCGCTTCGGGAAACGCGCCGCAGTTCATCGCGACGAACGGAAAGTCCTTGCGACGGCTCAGCCGATGCATGCTCTGCGCGACCATTTCCTTGCCGGTGCCGCTTTCGCCGAGAATCAGGACGGTGGCGTCGGATTTGGCGTAGCGGCGCACGAGCGCTCTCACGCGCTCGATCGGCTCCGATTCCCCGACGACATCCTCCAGCCGATAGCGCGCGACGAATTCCTGTGCGCCCTGCCGCGATCGCAGCGTGCGGTCGAGGCGCTCGACGGCGCGCGATTCCTGGAAAGTGAAGATCGTGCCGCCCGATGCGCCGTCGCTCGCCAGCGGTCCGCGGTGAATCGCGTAGCTCACGCCGCGCACCGCGCCGAATATGTCGCCGTCGGCGACGGGCAATACGCCGTCGAGTTCGGGCGCGACATCGAGCAGCGCCCGGCCGACCGCGCGCGATGCATCGGGAATGCCGAGCGCGGACGCGAGCCGCCGATTGATCGCTTCGATGCGTCCGCCCGCATCGACCGCGACGACGCCATCGCGAAGATGCTGCAACAGGTTGTCGAGACGGTTGCGCCGCGCGACTTCGCGGCGCGTCGCCTGCGCGACTTCCAGCGCGGTCTCGAACGCCGCGACGACCGACGTGCGCGAATACAGAAACACCGAGCTCATGCCCGCCTCGGCCGCCAGATCCGCGACGAGGCCGGGCCCGACCACGACATCGACGCCGCGATCGCGCAGATCCAGCACGAGACTCTCCGCGTCCTGCGCCGAGCGATACGACTCGCAGATCACGTCGATGCCGTATGCGGCGAGAAACCGGCGTATTTCCGCGGGCGTGTCGCCATGCGTGACGAGCGCGACGCTCGCGCCCTCGCGCCGCGCTTTCGTGAGCGCGTGCATCACGTCGAAACCGGTCGGGCTGATCACGACGACCGGCACCGACACGCGATTCTTGAGATACGCGCCATTCGAGCCGCCGGCGACGACGACATCCGGCCGCTCGTCGCGCGCGCCTTCGATGCTGTTGGCGGCGTCCTCGTAGCCGAGCGGGACGACGTCGAGTTCGGCGCGATCGGCATAGGCGCCGGCGATGTCGATGAACAACGCTCTGAGCCGGCTGATGCCGATGGCCCATATGCGCGGGCGAGACGCGATTTCCGTTTGCATGATTTTTTGACCCGAGGGAACGCGTCGAGTATGCAGCATCCGTTTCAGGTTCGAAACTCGGGATTTCATCCGTGAAAGCACTGACGTTCGGTCACATTTTCGCGATTCTGCAAAATCAAGGACTTACGCCCGAAAATCGGCCTGGCAAGCAACTTGCATCAAGGGGGCGAGTTCATCAGGAGAGAAATCGTGAGTTCCGAAATCCAGTCCGCACAGACCGCAGGCGCGCGGTTCCGCCAGGCCGTCCGCGACGAATCGCCGTTGCAGGTCGTCGGCGCGATCACCGCGTACGCCGCGAAGATGGCCGAGGCCGTCGGCTTCAAGGCGCTCTATCTGTCAGGCGGCGGCGTGGCCGCCAATTCGCTCGGCATGCCCGACCTCGGCATCAGCACGATGGAAGACGTGCTCATCGACGCGCGCCGCATCACCGACGCCTCGTCGCTGCCGCTGATGGTCGATATCGACACGGGCTGGGGCGGCGCCTTCAACATCGCGCGCACGATCCGCTCGTTCATCAAGGCGGGCGTGGCGGCCGTGCATATCGAAGATCAGGTCGGGCAGAAGCGCTGCGGGCATCGGCCGGGCAAGGAAGTCGTGCCGGCGAGCGAAATGGTCGATCGCGTGAAGGCCGCCGTCGATGCGCGCACTGACGAGACGTTCGTCATCATGGCGCGCACCGACGCCGCCGCCGCGGAAGGCATCGATGCGGCGATCGAGCGCGCCATCGCTTATGTGGAAGCGGGCGCCGACATGATCTTCCCCGAAGCGATGAAGACGCTCGACGACTATCGCCGCTTCAAGGCCGCCGTGCGCGTGCCGATCCTCGCGAATCTGACCGAGTTCGGCTCGACGCCGTTCTTCACCGTCGACGAACTGAAGGATGCGAACGTCGATATCGCGTTGTATTGCTGCGGCGCGTATCGCGCGATGAACGCGGCCGCGCTCAACTTCTACGAGACCGTGAAGCGCGACGGCACGCAAAAGGCCGCCGTCGAAACGATGCAGACGCGCGCCGACCTGTACAAGTATCTCGGCTATCACGCCTACGAAGACAAGCTCGACCAGCTTTTTGCCGCAAAGAAATAACCCTTGAAGGAGACGAAATCGATGAGCGAAGCAGACAACAGCAACGCATCCGCAGGCGCATTCAAGCCGAAGAAATCCGTCGCGCTGTCCGGCGTGACGGCGGGCAATACCGCGCTCTGCACGGTCGGCAAGACCGGCAATGACCTGCACTATCGCGGCTACGACATTCTCGATGTCGCGACCACTTCCGAATTCGAAGAGATCGCGTATCTGCTCGT